>CAWKMI010000025.1:0-94538 GCA_963850655.1 uncultured Gemmatimonadales bacterium | reverse complement strand
TGCGTCTCGCAACCCCACCGGATGCCCGGACAATCTCGAATCAACGCCTCGCAGAGCGCCTTGATGTACTGCGGGTTCATCCGAACGTGTCGTCAGAGAAGAAGAACCGCTTCAGCCCAACCTGTCGCCGCAGCGAGTTCATCTCGGCCGTGATGCTCTCGGGCCAACGGAACCGGACTCGCCGCGTCCACACATTGCGCGAGCCACAGAAGAAACAGCCATAGGGACAGCCGCGCGTCGAGAAGATGTACTGAAAGGCCGACTTGGGATACGCCTGATAGTCCTTCAGCGCGACCGGAGCCGTCTCGTGGGGAAATCCCAGGGAATCGAGATCTTCGATGTACTCCCGTGGCGGGGTCTGCACAACCTTGCCTTCGTGACGGTACACCAGCCCCTTGACGGCGCCGAGATCCCCGCCAGATGCAAGCGCGTCGAGCAGCTCCACGATGGTTTCGTCACCCTCGCCGATGGCTCCGATGTCGATGTTCTCACAGTCGAGGATCTCGCCGCCAACCGTGGAGGTGTGCGCCCCACCCACAACGACAACGGTCTCGGAACTGAACTCCTTTGCCAGCCTGGCGATCATGCGCACGGAGCCGAACAAAGGTGACTTCGAGCAGATGCCGACCACCGTCGGCTGCCAGGCAGCGATGGCGGCCGGATCTCGCGCCAGACCGGTTTGTCGGCGTCGGTCAAGTGGGCCCGGTAGTTCTTGAAGCCCGTATCGGCGATGTACTCGTGACTGATCCGCTCGCCGCCAGCATGGAAGTCGGCGTTGTAGGTCTGCACCTCCCAGGCGTCCTGCTTCAGGATGGCGCTGGCGAGATAGCCCAAGGCGAGTGGATGGCTCACCATAGAATAGCCGTCCTTGAAGAGCCGATAGAACGGAGGGTAGATGAGCAGGATTCTAGGCTTCCCAGCAGGCATGGCTCCACCCGGCTTTGGCCGCGGCATCAGGTCCGCGCTAACTCAGCGGTGACAACGCTGCGAGACGGCATAGGCGAAGCAAATCCCATACCCAACCAACAGTACCGAGTCACGCGTACCAATGCCACATATCTCCGACGCATCGGTCGGAGATATCTGGCTCGTCGCACCTTCGACAACGAGTCGGACACTGCTGTGGCGACATTACCGCCGACCACCACCCTGGAAGGTGACCGCAACCCCGAGGTTGAGCACGCGCTCGGTCAAGGTTGCATCGCCGCGCTTGGTGAAGCTGCCCTGATACCAGTCGGCCGTGGGCCCGAGGCTCACCGCGCGCGAAAGCTGAAATTCATAGCCAGCCCCCAGGCCGAAACCGAATCCTGTCTCGTTGGTGCTGGAGCCATTCTGGTAGCTCACGCCGCTGACGCCGAAGCCGGCACCGGCCTTGAGGTAGAACCCTGACTGTGGTGCGGGATAGAACTGGACGCTCATGAGCGCCATCCCGAAGTTCTCCGAGTCGGTCCCGCCGTCGTTGATCGGGTTGGACGAACCGAACAACTCGGCCCCGAGGCGGACCTGCTCGTTCGGCGTCCCGCCGAGACGGATCGTGAGCGACGGCTTACCGATCCTGTCGGTAAAAGCGTCTCCGGCGAACTTGTACTGCTCCATCCCGTCGCCGAAGCCTATGCCGGCGTAGAACCCGCCGCGCACGCCCGGCTGGCCCAACTCGACCAGCCCGCGATCTCGGCCCCCGCCGGGCCGCGCCTGAGCGTCGACACCAGTAAGGAATCCAGCTCCAACGGCGACCATGGCAAGAAGTGCGATGCGACGCATACAAACGCTCCTGATTCGGTCAAAGTGGCCTGCGATGACGCCGCACCCGACGGCGTGCAACGTTCCTTGTTCGGCACGGGGCGTGCCACAGCGATCTCTTGCGACGTGGCAACGCGTTGCGGCAATACCGCCGCGGTCGTCGTTGCCCGGACTGTCCTGACCCGGGGTCACTGGTGTCCCGAACACTTCGGCTGCTGCTCATCCTGACCGTGGTGACGGTTGCCGTCACGGCCGTTGCACTGGGCCGTTGGCAACTGCGTCGACTCGCTGCAAGACGAGCCTCGAACGTGGTCTTGCTGGCCGCCAGGGAACTCCCGGCACTCAGCCTCGGCGGGACAGGGCAGCTTGAGGGAACAGTGGCCGGTCGGCGCGTCGCGGCCAAGGGGGTGTTTGACCCCACCCGACAGATTCTCATCCGTGGCCGGGTCCAGGATCAGGCGCCAGGGCTCGAGGTCGTCACGCCGCTCGAACTGAGTAGCAGCGGTGATGTGCTTTGGGTCCGCCGTGGATTCGTGCGGTCGCCGGACGCTGCCACCCCACCCGACCGCATCCCGGCGCCGGACACCGGCCTCGTCGCGGTCACCGGCATTGCCCTAGACGCCCTGGAGCGCGGCGACAGCGGCAAGCCGCTCCACCGCGAAGGAACGACCACGTGGGCCCGGCTCGACGCCGCGGCCATGCGCGCTCTCGCCCCGCGTTCCCTGCCGATCGAACTCCTGCTGGCGGGTGACTCCCTCGGCCCGGGTCGGCTCGTCCCGATATCGCCGCCCGAGCTCACCAACGGGCCGCACCTGAGCTATGCCATCCAGTGGTTCGGCATCGCGCTGGCTGCCCTGGTGTTCGGAGTCATCTTTCTCTGGCGAGACCGTCCCGGATCCGTTCCACCTCCCGCAGCACCCTGAGGATGTTCCCGCCGGCCAGCTTGAGCAAGTCAGCATCGCGCCAGCCACGCCGGATCAGTTCGGCAAAGAGCACCGGATAGGTCGAGACATCGTCCATCCCCACCGGCAACTCGGTCGTGCCGTCGTAGTCACCGCCCAGCCCGACGTGATCGATCCCCGCGACCTGGCGCACATGCTCGATGTGGTTGGCGACATCCGCCACCGTCGCCCGCGGCATGGGATGCTGCTTCTCGAAGGCCTCACGTGCGACGCGCTGCGCCGTCGTATCGCCGATTCCGGCAAGCGCCGCGCGCTCGAGCCGATTCCACTCCGGCATCCCGCGATCGGTGAGGAAGCTGCCGACAAAGGTCACCATCACCACGCCACCGTTCTTCGGCATCCGGGCGAGAATCGAGTCCGGCACATTGCGAGGAACGTCCATCAAGGCGCGAGCCGACGAGTGGGAAAAGATCACCGGGGCGACGGTCACGTCGAGCGCATCACTCATCGTGGCTGGCGAGACGTGACTCAAGTCGACCATCATGCCGAGACGGTTCATCTCACGCACAACGTCACGACCGAAGTCGGTGAGGCCGTCATGTTTTGCTTCATCGAGCGCGGCGTCGGCCCAGTCAAGCGTGACGTTGTGCGTCAGCGTCATGTAGCGCGCTCCGAGCGCGTAGTACATTCGCAGGGCGCCCAGTGAATTCTCGATGGCGTGGCCGCCTTCCATCCCGATCAAGGACGCAACCCTTCCCGCCTTGCGCGCCGCCACCACGTCGTCGGCCGAGAGCGCCAGCTGCAATTCGTCAGGGTACTTCGCGATCATCCGTCGTGCGATGTCGATCTGCTCGAGCTGCATCCGGGCGTAGCCAGAGTCTTTCGCTTCTCCCGGGATGTACACCGACCAGAACTGCCCGCCCACGCCGCCCGCCTTGAGACGGGCAAAGTCGGTGTGTCCCGGCGCGCGCGACCGCAACGGGTACTTGTCGACGTCCATCATGCTCTCGGGGCGGACACGAATCTCCCAGGGCAGGTCGTTGTGTCCGTCGATGATCGGACGATCGGCCAGCAGCCGCCGCGCGTGCGCCAGCGCGGCATCCTCAACCTGGGCGGGCAGCGTCATCGGCAGAGCCAGGAGGAGTAGGAGGAACAGGCGGACAGGTCGCATCGGATCAGCGCCTCACGGGAAAGTGAACCACTTCAGGCAGCACCACCCCTTCGATGGGCTGGGTCGGCTGGACGCCAAGCACAGCGGCCAGGGTCGGTGCGATATCGACGGTTCGCACGGTCCGGGTCACGACCCCGGGGGTAACGCCCGGGATTCGGAAGAGCATCGGCACCCGCACGTCGGTCAGGTTGGTCGTGCCGTGCCCCGTCGAACTCTTCGAGGTCCCCCACACCCAGCCGTCTGCGACGGCGATCGCGACCAGCCACGAGACGCCTGGCGGAATTTGGTGGCGCCAGCGACCCGCCTCGCGATCGGCTGCCGGGGCGGCCGCCAGCGACTTCGGCGTGTAGACCAGGCGCACGCCAGCGGTCTTGCGGAGTTCGGTGGCGAGCGACGACTCAAGGCTGTCGACATTCACCCCTCGCTCGGCAAGCGCCGCCACATCCGCCATCACCAATCCACTTTCGTTGACCGCGCCGAGATCGATCTGATAGCGCGATGCGGCCCACCGATTAAGGGCCCTGACCGCCACCGGGGTCGCCATCCGGCCACCATTCCCCGCCTCGGGAAACTCGGTCGCGCCGTGGTCGGCCGTGAGCATGATCGCCATCTGGTCTACCGGAACCATGGTGCCCAGTGAATCGATGAACCAGCCGAGCCAATGATCCAGACGCAGCACCTGATCGTGGATCTCCCTTGATCCGGGTCCCCACTTGTGCCCGATGGCATCGGTGGTCGAGAGCGAGATCGCCAGAAAATCAGCGCCCTCGCGCGTGCCAAGTCCGAGCGCTCTGGCGCCCTGCAGTGCCACGTCGAAGGTGAGCGAATCCATGAACGGTGATTCCGTCAGCTTCGACGCCGCTCTCGACCAATCCTCCGGCAGCAGGTGTGGGAAGACGACATCCGATCCGCCACCCTCGAAGGAGCGATCGTCGGGTTCCGGATAGGATGCCGGATCACGCAAGAGATTCCAGGCTGTCCCCTTGAGCTTGGCTACGGGATCGCGGGCGTTCCACTCGCGGAGCCACCCCGGCAGGGTATCGCCATAGTACTTGCTGGTCGTGAAGCGTCCTTCGGCGTACCAGAACACCGGAACCTTCGCGCGTCCCATGGGAAGAATCGCCCCGCGGTCTTTTCGGGATACCGACAGGCCCCTGGTGCTCGAGTCGCGTGCGAGCATCCAGTCAAAGAGGGTCGTACCGAGGAAGCGCCGTGGGGAGGCGCCGGTCGCCGTGGATTGGATCAGTGGCGCCGACAGGTCGCCCACGCCGAGGTCATTGGACGCGATGCCCGTGCTCGCCGGACTGCGGCCACTCATGAGGGTCGAGTGGCCGGGGGCGGTCTCGGTGATGGCGTGGTCCTGTTCGCCATGAGGGAAGAAGACCCCCTCACGCAGCAGCCGGCCGAGACCACCGGGAAGCTCATCGCGCCAGCGCTCGAGGTAATCGGGACGGAGCTGGTCGACGGTCAGCGCGACCACGAGGCGGATCGGAGGCCTCGCCTGAGCCTGAGAAGCCGCCGGTGCTGAGAGGAGGCAGCCGAGCAGGAAAACCAACCGAAGTCTCAGCATGACAGGGTTCTTCATGTTTGGGGTTCAGGGGGACGAGTGGATATGTTCAAGGCCTGTCCGGATTCCGGCAGAGGATGGGACGGGTGATGGAACGTAACACGAGGCAGCGAGGTGCGATCCGTCGGGCCTTCCAGCGGGCCGATCGGCCGCTCAGCACCGCGGAGGTGCTCGACTTGGCGCGCGGCGAGGTCACCGGCCTCGGGATCGCCACCGTCTACCGGAACATCAGGACCCTGGTCGACGAGGGCTGGCTCGTTCCAGTGGAGCTCCCGGGCGAGAGCCAGCGCTACGAACTCCAGGGCAAGGGACATCACCATCACTTCCACTGTTCGCGTTGCGACCGGGTGTTCGATGTGTCGAGCTGCAGTGGGAGTATCCACTCGATGACCCCCGCGGGCTTCGTGCTCGATCGGCACCTGATCGTGCTCGGCGGCCTCTGTGCGGAGTGCGCCAGGGCAACATGAGCCAATGATCGGGGACGCCAACGCCCTCTACCCGGTCGTCCGCGGGTTGCTCTTCTTCGCCCTGCTCCTCTTGGTGGGAACCCAGACCGCGTCCTGGATGGTCCAGCGCCGAGTCGGGGGCGCCCCGGGGGAGCTCGGCCGCAGGATCCAGCGTGCGATCGCCGCGTTCGCGACCCCTCTGGCGCTCCTGCTGCTCGTGCTTTCCATGGCCCGGGCAGCGCTGCAGCTCTGGAGCCTGAAGGACCCCGCTGACAGCCTGACTTCGGAATTCGCCCGGGCGGTGCTGCTCGAGGGCACTTGGGGCACCTCCTGGCTGCTCCAGACGATCGCGGCGGCGCTCCTCCTCGGCCTCTCGTTCGTCGCCAACAAGCCGCCAGGGCGACGCGCGACCGTGGCGCCGTTGCTGATCCTGCTCGCGCTCTGGGCCCAGACCGGGATGGGCCACGCCGCATCGAGCTTTTGGGGTGGACCCCTCGGTCGTGGCCTCGAGCTTTCGCACCTCATCGGTGGTGGCGTCTGGCTCGGGACCCTCGGCATCCTGGGCGTGGCCGTTTTTCCAGCCCTGAGGCAAGCAGCGGCGCAGCCGTTGCTGACCGGTGTGCTGGCGGATTTCTCCGTCGCAGCCCGCGCGGGAGCAGCGATCACAGTGCTGGCAGGATCACTCCTCACCGTGAAATACGCCGGCTCGTTGCAGGCGTTGCTCGCTGCGCCTTGGGGCCGCCTGCTGATGCTCAAGATCGTCGGCCTCGGGGGTGTCACCAGCCTCGGTTGGTACAATTGGCGCCACACCACTCCGGCGGTTGCTCGCGGGGACGCCGACGGGGCTGGGCGTCTGCGACGCGCGGTGCGGATCGAACTCGCCCTCGGCCTCCTGATCCTTGCGATCACCGCCTTCCTGGTCGCGACCCAGCTTCCCAGGGAACGATAACTCACTGTGACTGTCGACGCCCTCGGCCCGGTGCTCCAGGCACTCGCCCGCAGTCATCGCGCGCGCCTCGCCGCGCTGCTCGCTCCCCATGGAATCCATGCCGGCCAGGACCTGTTGCTGCTCGCCATCTGGGAAGAACCGGGACTCCGCCAGGCGGCGCTTGCCAGTCGCCTTGGGGTGGAGCCACCGACGGTGACGCGAATGCTGCAACGCCTCGAGCGGAGTGGCATGGTGGAGCGGCGCACCGACCCGCATGACGCTCGGGTGCTGCGGGTCCACCCGACGCCACGCTCCCGACTGCTCGAGGGGACGGTTCGCCGGGCCTGGGCTCAGCTTGACGAAATCCTGGTGGCGGAACTGGGTGAGGAAGCGGCCGCGCGGCTGCGTCAGCTGGCGACGGCCGGGGTCGCTGCACTCAGGGCCGATGACCGGGACTCAGTCGGGTGAACTGATCCCCGACAGCCACTCACCGTACGAGGGCGAGCCGAGGGGCGGGCGAGCCGGGTTGGCACTCCAGCCGAACAGCGCCGTGCAGGCAGGGCCACAGACGGCTCCCTGACAGGCGCCCATCCCCACGCGGGACCAGAGTTTGGCCTGCCGCTGCGTCCAGGTTGGATCGATGGCTCCAGCGGGAACATCTTCGCAGCGGCAGATGATCGTTTCCGGCGTCGCCAGCGTCAGCAATTCAGGGCGTGGCCGAAACGTTTCCGCGAGCAGCCTGCCGAAGCGCAAGCCGCGGATGCGCGCGGCTTGCAGCTCTGGCGCAGCAGCTCCCGCGAGGTCACCAGCCGCGGCTCTTCCCGCGATCTCGCCTTCACTGACCGCCGCGTCGTCGCCCTTCACCCCGGTGCACTCCCCCGCAGCCCAGACGCCGGTCACGCTCGTCGCCTGATGGGCGTCGACACCGATCGCGCCCTGCTCCACGCGACACCCGAGTATCTGGGCAAGGTCGGTGTTCGGCACCAGGCCCGCGCCAACTCCCAGCCAGTCACACCGGATGGTGCGGTGGCGCCCTTGCTCGGACACCTCGACTGACTGCAGTCGCTCATCCCCGTTGGCAAGCACCGCCCAGGTGTCGGTGCGGAACGGAGCGTTCTTGAAGGCCCACCGCAAGCTGATGGCTTGCTTGAGCTTCGCCGGATCGCGCAGCACCCGGATGGCAAACCGGCGAAGCTGCGCCGCACCGATCTGCTCGCCGACCAGTTGCACCCGACCCCCGGCGCGAGCGACTGCGGCGGCCACCGCGAACAGCAATGGTCCGCTGCCCGCCAGCACGATCCGCATGTCCGCGAGTGGCAAGCCCCCCTTGAGGAGCGCCTGCAGCCCCCCCACCCCGGTGACGCCAGGCAGCGTCCACCCCGGGAAGGGGATGAACCGCTCGCGGGCACCGGTCGCAATGATCACCGCGCTGGTCTGGTGCCGATCAATGCGGCCGCGGAAGTCGATCACCAGTTCGGCCGGAGTGATCGCATCGACAAAGCGGCATCCGGTGACGACTTTCACCCCGGCGTTTCGTGCCCGGGACATCAACCGCCTGGCGCCACGGGGCAGCGTCTGTTCATCCCGATGCCGCCAGATCTGGCCACCGGGACGGAGTCCCTGATCGACCAGCAGGACACTGCGGACCCGCTCTGCCGCCGCCGACGCCGCGGCGAGCCCGGCGGGACCCGCTCCGATCACCACCACATCGACATGCCTGAGGCGCCTCATCTTCCCGTCTCGACGCGCATGCCGTCCCGGACCGGTTCGAGACAGGCCCGGACCTCCGCCACGCCATCGACGGTGACCCGGCATTCGAAGCAGGTGCCCATGCCGCACAATGGCGCCCGCGGCCGGCCATTGAGGTCGCGCCGGAATGCGGTGATACCAGCCGCAAAAAGCGAGGCTGCAAGCGTAGCGTTCGCATCGGTGCGGCGAGGCACCCCGTCGACGATGATCGTGACACCGAAGCTCATGTCGCGGCCACGGTCATTGCCGGCATCGACCGGTCGGGAGAAAGGGAGCCGGGTCGACCGGTGCAGCACATCCGGTGATACCCGCGACGATGAGGTCGGCCGTGCCCGTGGCCATGGTGATCCCGAGACCCTCGTGTCCGGTTGCAAGCCAGAGATCGGGGAGGGAAGGCCACCGGCCGATCAATGGAAGCTTGTCCGGGGTTGCGGGCCGGAAGCCGGTCCAGGTGCGCAGCACCCGAGCTGAACGAACCGCCGGAAGGAAGCGCGCCGCGCGCTCCAGCATCGCGCTCAGCAGGGAGCGATTGATGCCGCTGTCGAATCCGACCAGCTCGCGCGAGGAGCCAATCAGCAACTGGCCGGTCGATCTCGGCTGGATGTTGAAGGCAACCGATGCCTCGCCGAAGGTGTGCGCGCTCTCGAGATAGCCGAGCTCGACCAGTTGACTCCGGGCCAGGCCCGGCTGTCGATCGGTGATCACCAGGTGTCCCTTGCGCGGCACCACCGGCAAACCGGGCACCAACTCCGGCGAATGCACCCCGGCTGCCACCACGATCGCACCGGTGGGACGGCGCGTGCCATCGGACAAGCGGACCTCGTGCGCCGAGATCGCCGTCACGCGTTCGCTGAAATGCATGGTCGCCCCCTGCCCCGCGGCGCGAAGTGCCAGCGCACGTGCCACAGCCGGCGGATAGCACACGCCATCGTCCGGCACGTACAGCGCCCCAGCAAGTCCGTGGCAGAGATTCGGCTCCTGCTCCAGCAAGTGATGCTCATCCATCACCTCGGCGCGGACCCCGTGCGCCGCGAAGGTGGTAATGCGCTCACGCGCGCTCGCGAAGTTCTTCGGGCACGGTCGCCAGCCAGAGCGTACCGCAGTAATCGAGCTGGCAATCGGCGGGGAGTGTCGGGGCAAGTGCCCGCCACCGTGGCACAGGAGTGCGCCGTGAGCGCCAGCTGTGCCGGAGAATCGTCCATGGCCACGAGATGGCCCATCGCAGCGCCGCTGCTCCCGCTGCCGGGAAATTCCGTATCGTACAACGCGACCGACACGCCTGCCTCGGCCAGCGCCAGCGCCGTGGCGGCGCCGACCAGCCCAGCGCCGATGACGGTGACATCGGGCGCCGCGGCCATGGTCAGCCCAGTCCCAGGTGGAACGGATCGTCGGCGTCGAACAGGAGTGTCGCGCGTGCCGTGACAAAGGCCCGGCCGCGAATGCAGGGAATCAACAGCTCTCCCTCCTGTTCGAGCCATCCCGTGAAGGTCGAGCCGACGATGCTCTCCTGGACCCAGTGCTGGCCGATGGCGAGCTGCCCTTTGCCATGCAGCACCGCCATCTTGGCCGATGTCCCGGTGCCACAGGGTGACCGATCATAGGCACCACCGGGGCAGAGGACGAAGTTTCGCGACTGTGCCCCCGGCGTCGTCGGCGGGCCGAACAACTCGACATGATCGATCAACTCGCCGTCGGCTCCGGTGATACCCTGGGCCGTCAGGGCATCGCGAATGCGCGTCGTGACGCGAAGCAATTCGGATCGACGGGACAAGTCCAGGGGCTCGTCCGGGAGTTCGGTGAGGAAGAACCAGTTGCCGCCCCACGCGACGTCGCCGGTGACCGGTCCGATGCCCGGAACCTCGACGGCAACGTCCTCGACGGTGCAGGAAGGCCGGGACATTCCGGATCGTCACACTGCCATCGGTGAGCAGCTCGGCGCTGACCGGACCGACCGGTGTATCAAACTCGACGTGTCCCGGTTCGATGCGCCCGAGGAACTCGAGCGTCCGGACCACGCCGATGAGGCCGTGCCCGCACATGCCGAGGTACGACACGTCGTTGAAGAATACGATCCCTGCCGTCGGCCTCCGGGCGCACCGGCGGCGTGAGCATCGCGCCGACGATGGCGTCGTGCCCGCGCGGTTCCAGAACGACCGCGCGACGGAAGCGATCGTGCTCCTGGCGCATCGTCTCGCGGCGCTCGAGCATGGTGCGTCCAGCCGGTTCCGGCCAGCCGTCGATCACCACCCGCGTGGGCTCGCCCTCGGTGTGCGAATCGACGACTTCGATCGGGCCGAAGCGACTCATCGCGGGGTTCAACGGGCGGGCACCGAGCGCCTTGTGGATCACGGCGAGCGCCATGTCGCGCTCGGCTCCCAGGAGCACGGCGCGGGGGGCCCGCACCCGGGCGTTGCCAAGGCCCACCTCTTCCTGCACCAGCTTGATGAGCTGCACGAACTTGGGTACGGTATCGAAGCGCAGCAGCGGCAGGAACCACTCGTAGAGCGCGCGGGCCTCGGCGGTGCGACCGGCCATGGCATGCTCGAACAGCAGCACGGACTCCTCCGGCATCGCGTTTACCAGTCCAGCCACCCAGCCCCGTGCACCCGCGGCAACGCCTTCGACGATGGCGTCGTCCAGGCCGACGAGGATCGACAGCCGGTCGCCGATCAACGCCCGGATGGCGGTGATCCGGCGAATGTCCCCGCTCGACTCCTTGACGGCATGCAGGTTGTCGTGTCGGCAGAGTGTCTCGATCTGCTCCGGCACGAAATCGGTGCCGTAGGCGATCGGGTTGTTGTAGAGCAGACAGGAGAGCGGAGTCGCTTCGATCACCGCCGCTCATGTGGGCACGCATTTCCGGCCAGTCGCCGCGGATAGACATATGGCGGCAGCACCATCAGCCCGCGGCAACCCGCGCCGGCCGCGGCGCGCGCCAGCAGCACCGCCTCGTCGGTGGAGAGCGCCGAGATGCCGGCCACAATCGGCACGCGACCGTTCGCTGCCGCGACGCAGGTGCGCAGAATCTCGACCTTTTCCGCGAAGGTCAGTGTCGCCCCCTCTCCCAGCGAGCCCAGGGGAACCACGCCCCGGCACCCGGCGGCGATCAGGCGGCGAGCGTGACCGCCGAGGAAGGCGTGATCAACCTCTCCTTCCGGGGTGAAGGGAGTGGTGATCGCGGGAAAGACCCCGTGCCATTGCTCGGGCGTCATCGTCGCCATGCGGAGCTCCTCAGGGATGAATCTGAATGGTGCGGATTTCGGTGTAGAACTCGCGGGCGGCCCGTCCCTGCTCTCTCGACTCCCTGACGAAGACCCCTTCATGCCGCCAAACGGAGCGTGGGGATCGACGCCGGTGGTGTCGCCGTTGACGCGCACCAGCCCCACCTCGATGCGCCGGAGGTAGTGCATCGCCGACGGCGAGTCGCGCGTGAAGAGCGAAGCGGACAGACCGAACGGCGTGGCGTTGGCAAGCGCAATCGCCTGCTCGAGATCGTCGGCCGGACCATCGGCCGAGGACCGGGCCGAACAGCTCGCTGCTGCGCCAGCGGATGCATCGGGCACCTCCAGTCGCACGACACGTGGCGCGAACCAGTTGCCATGCTGCCATCGCGGGTCGTCCGGCAGCACTCCGCCGAAGAGCAGCGGCGCAGGTGCGCGCGAGTGCCGCGTCGATTCGTGCGCGCGATTCGGCGGTGATCAACGGACCGATGGCCAGGCCGGAGTCGTCGACCGGGCCGAGCGGCAGTCCCGCCACCGCCGACCTTGAGCTTGGCCAGGAATGCCGATTCGATCGCCGCGATCGACGATCACGCGACTGGTCGCCGTGCATTTCTGGCCGGCGTACCGCATTGCGCCGGCGGCGGTGAGCGCCGCGGCACGATCGAGATCGGCGTCCTCCGCGACGATCACGACATTCTTGCCGCCCATCTCGGTCTGAGCCCGGCAGTTGCGTTCGAGCGCCGCGGCGGACACCAGCCGGCCGACCGCCTGTGACCCGGTGAACGAGATCCCCCGGATCGCCGGCTGCCGCAGCAGTGCTGCGCCAGTGGTACCATCGCCATGAACGACATTGAACACCCCAGCGGGCAGTCCGGCCGCGAGCGCCGTCTCGGCGAGCAGGTGGGCGATGCGCGGCGAAAGTTCGGAAGGCTTCAGGACGACCGTGTTCCCGAAGGCGATCGCCGGTGCCGCCTTCCAGAGGGGAATGGCGATGGGGAAGTTCCACGGGGTGACCAACGCGACCGGGCCAAGCGGGATCGCGCAGCGTGAACTGCAGCGCATCGGCGGCCTGCGCCGGAATCACCTCGCCGATCTTCGCGCACCGCCTCGCCGGCGTAGTAGCGGCAGATCACCGTGGCCCGCGCGACCTCTCCGCGCGCCTCGCCGATCGGCTTGCCGATCTTCGCGCGCGATCGCCTGCGCCAGCTCTTCGCCTCGCGCTGCGATCCGCTCGCCCCAGCGATAGAGCGCCTCGGCCCGTGCCGGTCCCGCCGTCGCACGCCAGCGCGGAAACGCCTGCTCGGCGGCGCTGACGGCGGCCGTCACGTCTTCGGCATTGCCGATCGGTGCGATGCGCCACCAAGTCCGCCGCATCGGACGGATTTCTCCGCTCGCGGGCCTGTCCGCCCACGGCCGCCCTGAACGACCCGCCGATGAACAACGGAAGCAGATCGTTCATGACCGCGATTACTCCTTGGTGTAGATGAGTTTCGTTTCGATCTTCTTGCCCTTCTCGATGGTCACCTTCATCTCGAGTGACTTGGCGTCCTTGGCGAGCTTGTATTCGCGACGAACGTAGATACCATCAGGCACGCCCCGCACGACAAAGAAATCGCCGAACCTCCAGCCAGACTGCGACTCGATGACGCCACCCTCGAATTGCGCCTCCTGGCGCTTCTTCCCGTCGGGTTGCCACTCGGTAACAGTCCCGGCGGTGCTGTCGTCGATCGTCACCAGGGAGGCAGTCGCCGTGATGGTCATGGTCGGGGCAGCGCGCAATTCAAGCAGCACCGAGCGGTTCTTCGGATCGCTCAGCACACCGCGGCCACCACGACCGCCCCGCCCGCCCCCGCCGGTCGCTGGCGGATCGCCGAGGCCACCAGCACCGCTACTGCCGCCAAGCGCTCCGCCGCCACCACCACCACCGCCACCACCACCGCCGCCCCCGCCACCGCCACCGCCACGGCGACCACCACCACCGCCGCCGCCACCACCACTACCACCACCGCCACCACCACCAGCCGGCGGACGCACGCTGCCACCGCTCCACCCCCCCCGGCGATCAACAGCGCGATCTCATCAAAGGGGATGGTGTCACTGCGCGCCCGATCGAGGTGCCAGGTCCCCGCGATCGCCGCGTTCATTGCTGGAGTCGGTTTCTCCTGGGCAGCCAGGGCGGGTGCCATCGCCAGCACGAGGCCGAGAGTCACGAATGGGCGGAGCACGGGAACACCTCCGAATCGGGCATGCGTGAAAGATGCTGTATGGATGATACGCTCCAACCCCTCGATACGCAGGTGGACCACCGGGGGTTGGAGCGATCGTCCCCCGAAGACAGACGGCGCAGCCGCCAGAGCGACCGCGCCGTCATGTTCAGCCAGAGTGCCCCGAGCAGGACTCGAACCTGGAACCTAGTGATTAAGAGTCACTTGCTCTACCAATTGAGCTATCGAGGCGCTCACTGCCGGACGAAATCGTCCGTTTCCTATAGCCCCAACGGGAGTCGAACCCGTCTTTTGACCTTGAAAGGGTCGTCGTCCTAACCGATAGACGATGGGGCCGACAGTCCCTGCATCAACAACCTCGAATAGCGCTAACGGGATTCGAACCCGTGTTCCAGCCTTGAGAGGGCTGTGTCCTAGGCCCCTAGACGATAGCGCCCTGCCAATCCGCGGCGGAATATAAGGGGCTCGGGCCGAATGGCTATCGGCGCTTCACCCTGCTCGCCCCGCGATGGTCCTGCGGTTCCCCACAGGCCCGGCAGGAATCGAACCTGCAACCCCCGGTTTTGGAGACCGGTGCTCTACCAATTGAGCTACGGACCTTCGAAGTCACTCAGGGTGCCTGACGGGGATTGAACCCGCAACCTCCGCAGCCACAGTGCGGCGCTCTAACCAATTGAGCTACAGGCACCACGCTCCTGTCGGGCCCTAAAATGCCGCTCGGCACGGGGAGGGTCAAGCGGAGGGGCGTTTCCAGAATCGGGACTGCAGGGCCAAGGTGCGGTGATCCGGCATCATGAGCACGCGATCGAGCTGCGAACACGGGCACCACTCCCCGCGCAGCGTTGCAGGCGAGCAAGGTCCTGTTGCGAATCGCCGGCATGCCGATTTCGGCCAGTTGAATGCCCCCACGGGCGAATTCACCAAGGCGGGCCCGGGCCACGCTGGGAAGGCCCCCGAGGGAGAGCGGCGGGAAGCAAAGCGCCTCGCCCTCCCACCAGCCGACCGCCCAGCGTGTCCCCTCGACAAGCAACCCTCCCTCGGTCAGGAAGAGCGCATCGTCTGCCCCCGCCAGGAGAGCGGCGCTCGCGGGACGCGTCGAGCCAGGCACGATCGGCCGTCTTGTGCTGGTATCCCCGATGCGGTGCCGGCGAGAGGCTGAGGTGCAATCGATTCGATGCTCTCGAACGGACGCTGGATGGTCCGGACGCCTCCAGTCTGGATCTCGAACCGGATGACCCGATCGGGCGCCTCCACGCGGCTCGATGAGGTCCGGCCTCGTCACCTCCAAGGCGATGCAGCTCCGGCTGAGGCGATCCATGTGCAGCGACCAGAGCGGCGCCCGGCCATCGATCATGCGTACCGTTTCGAACAGCGTGCGCTTCATGCGACCTCGAACGATGTGCGGCCGCGCAGGGGCTCGGACGGCCTGCGCGACGGTGGCCGCGATGATCAACGCCCCGCCCGCCAGGGCGAGCCTGGCGGGAACCTCACGCAATACGAGCCACGACCAGAGGGGATTCAGCGCGGTTTCCGCCAGCAGGAGCAAGGACGTCTCGAGCGCCGTGACCTGGCGCAGTCCCTTGACGACCAGCAGGTACGCCCCCGCAATCTGGAACACGCCGAGGTAGGCCACGACGCCCCATCCCACCGTTGAGTGCGCTTCCCACCGGCAACGCCAGCGGCAGTGCCGCAAGAAAGGCGATCATGTTGCCGAGGATCACAGCGGCGATGGCGCGACCATGTTCGCGGTCGTCGCGTCCGAACCATCGCAGCCCGCAGATCAGCAGGGCGTAGCTGAGACCGCTGCCCAACGCCAGGAGATTGCCGCGAGCCGGGTCCGGGGCCGTCGCGCTGGGCTGATCGGCGCCGAGAAACACCAGGATGAGTCCACCAGACACCGCCGCAATGATCGGCAGGTCGCGCCGCCGGATCGGTTCCCGGAGCAACCAGGGTCCCAGCAAGCAGCAGGTAGAGTGGGGCCGTCGACTGCAGGTAGATGGTGTTGGCACTGGTGGTCAGCCGATTCGCCAGCACGAAACAGATCAATGTCGCGGCGTAGGCCAGGCCAACCAGCGCCGTTCGCCATCCGAAGGCGCGTCTCGCCTGCGGCACGACCAGCAGCAGCGTCAGCGCCGCGAAGCCCGAGCGAAACGATGCGACCTGCCACGGCCCGAAGTCGGCCGCCTTGATGGCGGCACCGCCGGTCGAAAAGAGGATCGCGGCGAGAAAGATGCGCAGACGAGGTGACAGCGGATGACACTCCGATCGCGAGAATGCACGGCAGGGAGGCACCCAAGTTGGCGGGACGCGGCCGCGGCAGGAAGGGCTGTCCTGCCATGCCTCAACCGGGTCGCAGCAGGCTGACCAGCAACTGCGCGGCTTCAGGATCGAACACGGTGCCGGCGCCCTCTTCGAGCGCGCCGACCGCGCGTTCCTCCGACCACGCCGGACGGTAGGGTCTCGGTGCGCGAAGGGTGACGAACGTGGCTACAGTTCCGATGAGTCGCGAGGCCCAGTGCGGAGGGACCGGGAAGCGTCGCTGCGGATACCCGCCGCCGTCGGGACGCAGGTGGTGCTCGTAGGCGACCGTGGCCGCCAGTTCGAGGCCACGCCCGCCACCGTTAAGGAGCAATCGCGCGCCCTCACGCGGGTGCGATTCGACAATCACGCGCTCCTCGGCGGTGAGCGACGACTGGTCGCCAATCCCTGGCCGCAACCGCGTCATCCCAATGTCATGGAGCAGGGCGGCCATCCCCAGGCGATGACGACCCCGTGGGATCGACTCCCGCCGCCCGCGCGGCGGCCATCGCAAGCAACGAGGTGTTCATCGGGTGGACCAGCCAATACCGCACCGGATCAGCAGTGAACAGCACCTGGGGCAAGTCGTAGCTGCTCGAGGAGTCCTTTCAGGATCCGGGCGATCGCTTCGACCTCGGCCCGGGCCACGGCACCGCGCACCCCCTCCTCAAGGACGTATGCCCATCGCCGCAAGCTCATCCGACAACTCGATGCTCATACTGACCTGAGTCTCCTCTCCGCTCGCCTCCGAGGCCTCCTCTTCTGCCTCTGCCGCTTCTTCGACCGTGACCGTGCCGAAGGTGATCCCGGGAATCGGTGCCTCGGTCTCATCGGGTGGAATCGTCCCGGTATTGAGGCGGATCGATCAACCGATGGAAGAATTCGGTCAGCGACTCCTCGGTCGCCGCCGCCGTAGAACTCGAGCCGCTGGATGCCTGCCTCGGTAAGCCGCCTGGCGAAGGGCCAGTCACGCAACTCATGCAGGGGTCGACCGGAGTAGACCGGTGCGGTACCGAGGAAGAAGAAGGTCGGTCGCTCGTCAAGGCGCAGCAGCGCACGCGAGCGCTTGCCATGCCCCTTCGATGCTCCGCCGAGTTGCCGGGTGCCCCGGCGAGTAGAGCATGAGCGTCGACAGTGCCTGGGCAAAGGTATGGAGAAACCGGATCGCCTCGCTCATGCCGATTTCCCGAGTGCGGCCTTGATCTCGACATCCGACGACTTCTCCGCCTGGCGGAGGATGGCCAGCACCGGTCGGTGATTGGACCAGCGCCTGGCAAGCACTTCCAGCGCAGCCAGCATCGTCCGTGACTTCGACTGCAGGCGCGTCCGACGGAAAAAGCCGCGGGTGGTTCGCACCAGTCGGAGTAACTGTGGAACGATCAAGGGGTTGTTCGACTCCGCGAGCAGGCGGATGGCGTGCAGCCGCAGCTCCTCGTTCGGATGCGTCAGCACTCCGATCACCGGCGCCACCAGCGCGGGCGGGCATTCATCGACCAGGCTGCCCAGGGCGGTTCGAATCAGGACATCATCGCCGCTCAGCAGCGCCTCGCTCGCCGCGCGCGCACGACTGGCCGGTTCATGCAGCAGAATCTTCAGCGCCACCTGCCGCACCCGGACGTCCTCGCTGCCGAATGCGGCGAATATCGGCCCGAGATCCGTCACGGCGGGAAAGTGGGCCAGTGTTGCCAGGATATTGCGCGCCAGGTACCATGGCGCGCCTTCCAGCCGCCTGAGCAGTACCCGTTCGGCCCCGGGCCCAACCTGCGAAAGGACGTCGAGCAGTCGGCGGCGCGTGGTGCGCTCCTCGGCCACAGCCAGCGCGTCGAGAAGCGGGTCAGCCGCATCGACGCCCGCGTGAGCGGCCACCCTCGCGATCAATGCAAAGTCCAGCGGCACAGCCTGGAGCAACTGCCCCAGCATTCCGGGTTGGAGCACCGCGTCGCTGACCGCCTCGACTACCGCGGGAGCGTTCCCAGTGGTGTCGAGCATCTCAAGCACCCGCAACAACCGGCCGCGATCCGCCAGCGCCCGGGCCGCATGACAGGTCAGCTCCGACCCATCGTCGAGGTCGAGTCCGACGGCAAGGGTGCGCGCTGGCTCAAGACCGAGGCGAGGGTCTTGATCCTCGTCGTCCTCGATACCGACCCCCTCCCACTCCTCCACCAGGCCGAGGACCTCGCCGGCGAACTCCCCCGTCGCCGCCTGGTCGCCAAGACCCTCCGTGCCGGCCAGCTTGCCGAGCAGCCAGCGAAGTTGCGGCGAGATCGGCTCGCCGTCCGCTTCCGCCACCGACTCCAGGATCTGCATCAGGAGGACGGGCGGCACGAGCGCGATCGTTTCCCGCAGGAAACGTCGACGCGAGTGCTGGGTCGGCGCCGCCGACACCACTCGCGTGGTGGTCGCCCGGGAGAGACCCGAGAGCACGTCGACGAAACGGCGGCGCGCACTTCCGGACGAGCGCTCAGGACGACCGGCAAGCGCCGAGGCAAAGCCAGCCAGGGCCTCGAATACTCTTCGCGCCGACTCGGCGCTGGCAGCAATCCGCCCGGAGAGCGCGGCGGCCACCTGACTCGAGCTCGGCATCGCCTCGTCGTCGAGGAGGCGACGTCCGAAGGCCGCCTCGACCAGCGCGGCCCAGAAGACGTCGTCGAGTTCCTGGTCGAACAACGGGTCCGCAAACGCGAGGACGTCGTACACCATGGGCTCGATCCGCAACCGGTCGAGCCGGAGTCCGGTGTGCCCCACATCCTCGTCAGCGTTGGGGGCAGTGAGGGCGGACAGCATCGTCACCACTTCCTCCCGACTGACCCCCTGGAGGATCTGGATCGTCCCGATGTTCTTGCGATGGAGTCGCTGGGCGAAGTCGCGCAGGATGGCGGGGAGCGGCTCGATCGCGACGCCATCGAGCAGGAGTCCCTTTGGCGTGATGCCCAGGGAAAGTTCCGCCCGGTCTGCCATCGCAAGCGACAACCGCTCCGCGAGCGAGGCCGCGCTTTCAGCCACGAAGCGGTGACTCGGCGGATACATCGCCGCCTTCCCCATGGCGTTGACGAACTCGCGCAGCGCCGTATTTGCCGCGTGCGGAATGCCGGGAGCCCTGGACCGAGGATTCACGATTGATACCCGAGTGGCCAAGGCCTGGCGTCGGTCAGCGCACCCACGACCCAGAATCGCGTGCCGTCCCACCAGTAGATCGCCGACTGCTGCCACTGCTTCGCCAGCACCACCACGGCATCCTGCGACCAGACCAGCGCCACCCCGGGCTCGACGCGCCGACGGTCGCGGGAGAGTCCATCCACCCGCTGATATCCGGCACCCTTGAGGTCAAGCTCAGCGAAGAATCGCACCAGTCGCGCCTCATTTTCGTCAGATGAGGATCGGCGGCCGCGCGGGTTGCACGGCGTCACCAGGCCGAAGGGACCGCCAAGTCCGCGCGCCGCAAGCTCGCTGCGCGCCGAGGGCGAGACCGGAAGCGCGAGGTCGATCTCGAGCGGTACCGGCCTGGAAAAGACCAGAATCGTCTCGCCGTACGACGCCCAGCCAGGGTCATCTTCCGGGCGCATCGTCACGGTGAGCCCGTCATCGGTCACGCTTATTCGCGTGGCCCCGCAGCCATGTTCTCAACCATCGCCCGCGCGAACGCGCTGGTCGACAACTTGGTGGCGCCTTCCATCAGGCGCTCGAAATCGTAGGTCACCTTCTTCTGGGCGATCGTCGCGCCAAGCGACGAGATGACGAGGTCGGCGGCTTCGTTCCAGCCGAGATAGCGGAGCATCATCTCGCCGGAGAGGATGACGGACCCCGGATTGACCATGTCCTTGTCGGCGTACTTGGGCGCGGTGCCGTGAGTCGCCTCGAACACCGCATGACCGGTGACATAGTTGAGGTTGGCGCCGGGCGCGATGCCGATCCCGCCAACCTGCGCGGCGAGGGCATCGGACAGATAGTCGCCGTTCAGGTTGAGCGTGGCGATGACGTCATACTCGCGTGGCCGAGTCAGCACCTGCTGGAGCATGGCGTCGGCGATCATGTCCTTGACGATCAACCCGTTCGGCAGGATCTGCCACGGGCCGCCTTCGTAGTCTTTCGCGCCGAATTCTTCGCGCGCCAGCTCCCAGCCCCAATCGCGGAAGCCACCCTCGGTGTACTTCATGATGTTGCCCTTGTGCACCAGCGTGACACTCTTGCTGTTGTGCGCCAGGGCATGCTTGATCGCCGCGCGGATCAACCGCTTCGACCCCTCCTCGGACACCGGCTTGATGCCGATGGCACTCGAGTCCGGGAAGCGGATGTTCTTGACGCCCATCTCATTGATCAGGAACGCGACCATCTTCCGCGCCTGGGCGCTCTTGGCTTCCCACTCGATGCCGGCGTAGATGTCCTCGGTGTTCTCGCGGAAGATGATCATGTTCACCGCGCCCGGATCCTTCACCGGGGAGGGCACGCCCGTGAACCAGCGCACCGGACGCACGCAGGCATAGAGGTCCAGCTGCTGGCGGAGCGAGACGTTCAGCGAGCGAAAGCCGCCGCCAACGGGCGTGGTGAGCGGTCCCTTGATCGCCACGAGATAGTGCTTGATGGCGGTGAGCGTATCGTCCGGAAGCCAGTTGTCGAACTTGTTCTTGGCTTTCTCGCCAGCGTAGACCTCGAACCATTCCAGACTGCGCTTGTCGCCATAAGCGGCCTTGACCGCGCCGTCGAGCGCAAGCTGGCTGGCACGCCAGATGTCGGGCCCGGTGCCGTCGCCCTCGATGAAGGGAATGATGGGGTGGTCCGGGACCTGGAGGACGCCGTTGACCATCGTGATGGGCTGGCCCGTTGTCGGGGCGGCGAGATGCTGGAACACAGGAGCGCTCGTGGCTGTGGGTGACATGCCAATATTATAGCGCGAGACGGCAGCCACCGCATCACCGGTTCAGGATCCGAGCAGGTCCTCGAGCACCTTGTCGACGACCTCGACCACGCGCCCCGAGACGATCTTCGCCAGCACATCAACCGTTTCGAGCGGCAGGCTGTCGGGATGCTTGCGATCTTTCTGGAACCGGACGATCTGCCCCAACAGGATTGCGGCAACCGGGGCGGCGTCCTCGTACCCTTCGTCACCCGTCCCCTCCACATCGCGCTCATACTGGGACGACGGCACCGACGCGGCCCAGGGCTCCTGGGCGTCGCGGCCGTCGCCGTCGCCATCAGTCTCACGCGGCATCGGCACCAGCGCGTAGAGCTCGCATCGGAGGCCGGGATCCTCCTCCCGGGCGGTGAGGACGAGCTGGCGCGGCGCACTGAACATCTGATGGCGAGTCAGAAATTCCATCGCATCCGGAGGAACCGCGCAACGAGCCACCAGCTGCCCGTCGAGAAAGGTCCCGAGGCAGAGCATGCCATCGGGCACGCGATCGTCGTCAATCTGGTGGACATCGATCGGCACCGGATCATCCGTCGCTGCGAGCACCCCGGCAGCAGGAGGCAGGTCCTCGCCTTCTGCACTCGAGCTGGTCGATTCGTCGGCCATGCAGCCTCCGTGGTTGAGAAGGGGAATCTACCCGGACAGGAGACCCGGCCGACGGCCCCTTATGTTTGGCCTTCCACCATGGTCACTTCATCCCCCGAGTCGAGCGCCCTCGACCACACCGCCGCCACTCGCTGGCCCCGTCGCGCCGCGGCGGACATCCTCGGGCTGGGCCTGGTTCTCGCCGTCATCATCGCGCTCCCCGCCGCCCCCAGCGATCTCGACCGGCATCAGCTCCCCAAGGAGACCGTGATGCACCTCGCCACCTGGATGGCGGTGGTGCTGGCGCGTCCCGGTCTGGTACGGTCCGGCTTGAGCCGGGCGGCCCGCGTTGGATTCAGTGCCTTCCTGCTTCTCACGGTGACATCAGCCGTCCTGGCCACCAACCCCTGGATCGCGCTGCGGGCATCCGCGCTCTCGATCACCGGGATCGCCGCCTTCCTCACCGCACGAGCGCTGGCCGAGCAGGGACTCGGTGACCGACTCCTGCGCTGGTGCGGCGTGGCGGCCGGAGTAGGGGTCGCGACCGCGCTGGCCCAGGCGTATGGCGTGGAGAGCCTGCTCTTTGCCACCACCCGTGCCCCGGGCGGGACCTTCGGCAATCGAAACTTCATGGCCCACTTCAGCGCCCTCTCCCTGCCGATCCTCGTCACGCTCACGCTGGTGACGAGACGCGGCGTGACCGCGATTGCCGCCGCAATCGGCTTCGCGGCACTCACGGTCGGCATCGTGCTGTCGCGGTCGCGAACCGCCTGGATCGGTGGTCTCCTGGGCAGCGCGACCTATCTCCTGGCGACCGCCCCGGCGTGGCGTCGTCATGCCCTGCCGGTGGTTCGGCGACGCGCCCTCCTGCTCGCCGGTGCGCTGGTGCTCGGCATCGGGGCGGCGCTCTTCGTTCCCAACACGCTGGCGTGGCGCTCGGCGTCGCCCTATGCCGAAACCCTCGCTGGACTGGCCAATCACAGCGAGGGAAGCGGGCAGGGCCGATTGATCCAGTACCGCCACACGCTCCGGCTCGCGATCCTGCATCCGCTGCTCGGAGTGGGTCCCGGCAATTGGCCGATTCGGTACGGCGAGGTGGCCCCGTCGAACGATCCCTCGTGGGCCTATGCCGACGTCATCCCGCTCAATCCCTGGCCCAGCAGTGACTGGATGGCACTGCTGAGCGAGCGCGGCATCGCCGCCCTGCTGGCAATCCTCCTCGTCGGCTCCTCCGTGTTGTGGCGCGGTGTCCAGGGCATCAAGGCCGGCGGCTCGCGCACCATGGCCGCGATCACCCTCGTCACGCTGTTGGTGATCGCCGCCGTCGAGGGAATCTTCGACGCCATCCTGCTCCTTCCGACGCCGCTCTTCCTCGTGGCGCTCGCCGGAGGCTCGCTCCTCGCCGCGAGCGATGGAGTCGACCTCGCGATGGCGGATGAGTCGCCGCCCTCACGAGGGAGCCTCGTCCTGGCTGTGCTCCTCGGTGTCATTGTGATCCGGAGCAGCCTGCAGACCACTGCCTACCTGGTGGCGGGCAGCGGACGGTCGCTGACTCGGCTCACCTGGGCGGCCCGGATCGACCCGACCAGCTATCCAATCCGGATTGCCCTCGCCATGCGGGCGCCGTGCGCCAGTGCCCGGGACGATGTCCGGGCGGCACTGCGCCTCGCGCCAGGGTGGCCAGCCCCGCGAGCGGCGGCCAAGCGTTGCGGGTAGTCACGCCTCCTTCCCCCACTCCGCCCAGCTGCCGTCGTAGATCGCCACTGGAGGGCCGACACCGGCGGGGTCGTCTGCCCGGAGCACCTCCACCGCCAATGCGAGTACACACGCGCTCGTTCCCGAACCACACAGCGAGACGATCGGTCGAGAAAGCTCGATGCCGGCCGACCGGAACAACGACCGCAGTCGCTCGGGTTCGAACATTGCCCCGCTCGCCGGATCGGTGAAATCGGTGTAGGGGATGTTCCGGCTCCCTGCAATGCGGCCCCGGCGCACCCCGGCCCGCGGCTCATCCACCTCGCCCCGCCAGCGCTCGGCTGCCCGACAATCCACCACCGTCGCCGGATCCTGTCCGGCCACGATCTGCGCGATGTCGGCGCTGCTCCGGATCAGTGCGGTGTCGACGGGTGGCACTGGGTAGCCACTGCGGACCGGATGGGTCGCGCTGCGTTGAACCGGCCGAGTCGCGCTCGCCCACATCGGGAATCCTCCGTCCAGCACGGCCACGTCGCGATGGCCGAAGACCCGGAACATCCACCACACGCGAGCGGCCGAGATATTGACCCCGCTTCCGTCATAGCAGACGACCAGGTCAGTTCGCCGGATGCCAAGCTGTTCCATCGCCCCGGCGAACTGTCCGGGCAAAGGGAGCATGTGTGGCAACGCGGTGTCGCGGGCGCTCAGCAGGTCGATGTCGAGGCGCAACGCTCCGGGAATGTGAGCCGCGCGATACTCCGCATCGGCATCTCTCCCGGCCGATGGCAGGTACCACGAACAATCGAGGATCACCAGGTCGGGCGTACGCAGTCTCGGCGCCAGCCAGCCAGGCGAGACGAGCGGGGGATACGGGGAGGGCAGCGTGGTTGGCAAGGATGGTCCTCAGCGAGGGCAGCAACTGGCTCCGGGAAGCAGGGAGTCTGGTCGACTGGCTCCGGTTTGCACAACCGGGGTCGGAGAGCCTGCTGTCGAGCGGAGTCATCGGTGGGGCTTCCGGACCGCACTTCCCGGCACCCTTCCCCATACGACTCCCGGCCTGGCAACTCCGGGCCACCTTGCCAGCACAACGCGAAGTCGTTGCCGCCTCGGCACCTCCGCGACCGACCCAGGTCCCTCTCCGACAGGCCCAAGGCGGCCGATAATTGTGGCACGAAGTATGAAGGGAGAAGTAGCAGTCAGGTGCGCCGTGCCGGGAGTCGCCCCTTTGCTCTCCCAGCCGTGTCACCTCGACGCGTGGCGGATCGACGCGCCACCAAGGGGAGGGTCCAATGTTCGGCGACTCGATGTTCGATGAGGAAGACCGACTCCGTCGGATCGAAGAGGGGAAGGACGACGATTTTCAGGCGTCGACCGAGGACGATGAGCAGGATCTCATGGCCGCCGGCGGGCTCGACGAACGGCTCCGCCGTCGCGTCGCTGTCGCCCAGCTGCTCCGCGAAGTCGGCGGGTGCTGATCGACCGACTCCAGCTCAGCGACGGAGCTTCGCCGCCCCGATCAGTTCCTCGCCCGGGTTGACGTAGCGATCGAGCGCCTGCCGATACTGCCGGTCATACAACGCCCGGTACCTGCCCCCCAGCCGCACCAGCTCGTCGTGCGTTCCCCGCTCCGCAATCTCGCCCCCTTCAAGCACCAGGATCTGGTCGGCTGCCATGATGGTGGAGAGGCGGTGCGCGATGACAAACGTCGTCCGTCCCGCCCGCAGCCTCGCCAGTCCGTCCTGGATCATCCCCTCGCTTTCGGAATCGAGCGACGAGGTCGCTTCGTCGAGGATCAGGATGGCCGGGTCGGCGAGAATGGCCCGGGCGATGGCGACCCGCTGGCGCTGTCCGCCACTGAGCTTCACCCCGCGCTCGCCGACGATGGTCTGGTAGCCCAGGTCGAAGCGAAGGGCGAACTCGTCACAGTGGGCTACGCGCGCGGCCTCGAGCACTTCGGCCTCGCTGGAATCGGGCTTGGCGAAGCGAATGTTCTCCAGGATCGTCCCGTCGAAGAGGAAGTTGTCCTGCAGCACGATGCCAAGCCGGCTCCGGTAGCTGCGGAGGCGAATGGTCTGGAGGTCCCGCCCGTCGACGAGGATCCGGCCGCTGTCCGGATGGTTGAACGCCATCACCAACGAGACGAGGGTGCTCTTTCCCGAGCCACTGGTGCCAACCAGGGCGGTGGTGCTGCCGGTAGGTGCCACGAAGGAGATGTTCTTGAGCACCGGCACGCCCGGATCATAGCTGAAGGTCACATGCGCGAACTCGACGCGTCCCTGAATCAAGCCGGCGACCTCCTTGCCCTCGTCGTCGGCGTCCTCGGCCGCCATCGCCCGCAGCTCGCGAATCCGGTCCAGCCCGGCAAAGGCCTCGGTGATCTGGGTGCCGATCGAGGCGATCTGGATCAGCGGCGCGGCGAGCAGGCCGGTGAGCAGCACGTAGAGAAAGAGGTCACCGTTCGACATCCGCCCAGCGATGATGTCACCACCACCGACGACGATGAGGAGGGTACCGATGATCCCCACGACGACCGTGGAGAGTGCGGTCGTCGTCGAGATGCCAGTCATCGTGGCCGCCACGTTCCGGAACATCCGGTTGGCGCCCTTGGTGAACGCAAAGCGCTCGCGCCGCTCGGCGGTGTACGCCTTGACGACCCGAATTCCCGAGATGCTCTCGACCAGCCGCCCGGTCACCTCGGCGTTGAGCTTGCCGCGCTCACGAAAGATCGGCCGCAGCTTCGTGAAGGCGTAGGCCATGCCGCCACCGAACACGAGCAGCAGCACAGCGGTCACGGAGGTCAGCCGCCAGTTCAGGATCATCAGCCAGGTGAACGCCACCATGGCCGTGATGACACCGCCGACCAATTGCACCAGCCCGGTTCCCACCAGGTTGCGGATCCCTTCAGCGTCGGACATCACCCGGGAGACCAGTTGTCCGGTCTGCGTCGCGTCGAAGGCCCGGATCGGCAGGCGCACCAGATGGGCCTGCACCGCCCGGCGCATTTCGGTGATGGCGCGCTGGGCGGCGACGCCGAGGATCTGCGAAATGCCGAAAGAGGAGGCCGCCTGGATCACGGTGGCCATGCCGGCCGCGACAGCCAGCGGCCAAAGCAGCGAAGGATCCTTGGTCGGGATGACCTTGTCGATCAACTGCTTGGAGGTCCAGGGGAGGACAAAACCGACCGCCCTGTTCACCAGCATCAGGGCAAAACCGATCCCCAGTCGGCGACGGTGTACCCAAACGAGCTCCCGCGCCTCACGCCAGACGACCTCTTTGGTAACTTTCGGCTTGGGAACACTGGCGGGGGCGGTCACTCGAAGACCAGTACAATCAACGGCACGGGCACTCTCCAGGACGGACGCAGGCGCCCGCAATGTGCGGCGGCCCAAGAGGAGAATAACCGTCCCCGAGCCGCGAAGGTTCCGCCGGCCACCAGCGGGAGAAACCATGGGACGGATTCGTCCGTCGTGAGCGGTACCGGGTCGCCCAGGACCCTCGGCACCTTGGACCCGATGACTTCACCGGAGAAGACCATGCCATTCGCAACCGACCTTGATGAGCTTCTCGCCGGCCTGCAGGATCGGATTGTCGCCGCGATGGGCGAGGCGAGGGAGGAGCTGAGGGAAATGGCTGTCGAGGCAGAAAAGGACTGGTCGGAACTGCGGCAGTGGTTCCGGGATTCCTGCGGCGAACCTGCCGATGCCGCCAAGACCGAGTCGACGTCCCATTCAGAAACGTCCGCCGATGGACAGGCCGAGAACCAACCCGGTTAGTTCTCCTCCGAGCCGGGATTGCCGGGCGGATACCAACCCACCGGCTCACCGACCTCCGCGTTCAACTTTTCCCCGCGACCCGCCGTACCAAGCACCGAGGTCGCGAACTGGCGCTTCCGCCGGTGCTCGTGCCACCAGACCCGATTCTTGGGACCCTTCATGTTCTCACGTCTGTTCGCTCGTTGTGCGGGCGCCGTTGGGATGTTGCTGGTCATTGCGATGATCGGCGCCGCACCAATCGCCGCTCAGGGCAATGTGGACTACATCATCGGTACCATTCTGGACGCGAGCGGCAAGCCGGTCGCCGGTGCTGGCGTCGAGGCACTGAGTCTCGAGCTTCAGGTGACCAAGCGGACCACCACCAACGACAAGGGGAAGTTCTCCCTCGTGTTCAACGAGGGTGGCGGACAGTACCGCGTTACCGTCCGGGCCATTGGCAAGCTGCCGCTGATCCAGAACGTGACCCGGCAACAGGACGACGACCGGATTGTCTTCAACGTCAGGCTTGGCGAACAGGCCACTCGGGTCCAGGACCTCGTGACCACCGCCGCTCGCCGGGCCGATCCGAATGCGCTCGACCGTCCGACCCCGGGCAGTACCGAGCGGAACATGACCAGTGAACAGGCGAGTCGGTTGCCGATTGATGCCTCGGACCTGGCCGCGCTAGCGTCGCTGGCCCCCGGCGTCATCTTCACCGGCGGAACGGACTCGACGGGTTCGACGTTCTCGGTCGCGGGCCAGAGCGCCGAGTCGAACAGCTTCGTCATTGACGGTCTGGCGTCGACCAGCGGAGCGGTCCCGGCGGATGCCGTGCGGAGCACCCGCGTCACGACCAACACCTACGACGTCTCCCGCGGCGGATTCTCGGGCGGACAGGTTTCCGCCACGACCCGAGGCGGCAGCAACCGGACCTCGGGCTCCATCAGCGGCAACTTCCAGAATCAGGACCTTGCCCTTGGCGGAACCCCGACCGTCTTCGGTGCGGGACAGACCCGTGAGACGCTCGGGGCAGGATTCGGGGGACCGATCAAGAAGGACAAGCTCTTCCTCTTCGGGTCCTTCAACCTGAATCGAACCCTGGCGCCAATTGCCACGCTCGACCTGGCGGACCCGACGACCCTTTCCCGACTCGGGGCATCGGTCGACTCGGTGAACAGGTTCATCAGTCTGGTCGACCAGACCGGCTACACGACCGCCGTCGGACCGATCGACCCGAACCGCACCAGCGACAACTTCAACAGCCTGGCCCGCTTCGACTGGAACGCCGGAGACCGCAGCACGGTCACGGCGAACCTGAGCCTCGGGGTGACCACGTCCGACCCGTTCCGCACCTCGACGACGGCGCTGCCCCAGGTGGGTGGCAATCAGACCGGCAACAGCGGCGGGCTCTCGCTCTCGGCGATCACTCGGCTCAACGTCGACCTGACCAACGAATTCCGTGCGGGGTTCAATTACAGCAACTCGAGTTCCGACCCCTATCTCTCGGTGCCGGTCGGTCGGGTTACCACGTACTCCACGCTGGACTCGGGACGGATCGGCACCGCCACGCTTGGCTTCGGCGGCAACTCCGGCCTTCCCAACTCCAACGACTCCAAGCGACTGCAGCTGGCCAACACGATGTCCTTCACCCCGACCGGGAGTCATCGCTTCCAGCTCGGCTTGAACTTCGACCGGTCGACCTTCGATCAGGACGTCACGACCAACCGGTACGGCACCTACACCTACAATTCACTGGATGACTTCGCGAACAACATTCCCGCCACCTTCACCCGGACGCTTTCGCCGACCATCCGGAACGGCAGTTCGACCAACGAGGCAGTGTTCCTGAGCGATGTCTGGCGTTCGGGTGCCGCCTTCGGTGGCGGTGGCGGTGGTGGTGGTGGACGTGGCGGCGGACGCGGCGGCGGTTTCGGCGGCGGCCAGAGGCGGCAACCTGCAGGTCACGGCCGGCGTGCGTCTCGAACATTCCGGCTACGGCGGCGCGCCCGCACTGAACCAGGACGTCGAGGCCAAGTTCAGTGTCGAGACCAACCGGCTGCCCTCGGAGACCTATCTCTCGCCGCGGCTCGGCTTCTCGTTCAACATCCCGGCCCGGAGCAGCTGGGAACGGCCAGCGCGGCTTTGCCCCGCCCCTGCTGACGCTGCGCGGCGGTCTCGGTGTCTTCCGCGCCACGATGCCCTCGACGCTGTCCGGGACGGCGCAGGCGCAGTCGGGGCTCAGCAACACCGAGAGCCAGCTCTTCTGCGTCGGCGGCGGCCGTGCCGATCCCGACGTGGTCGACCTATCTCAATGACCCGAGCCAGATTCCGTCGCAGTGCATCGACGACGCGTCCACGCCGGTGCTGACCGGCGTCCCGAACATCACGACCTATGCGCACCGACTATGGCGCGGCCGAAGACCTACCGCGCCACGTTCGGCTTGAGCAAGCGGCTGACCCAGCTGCTGTCGTTCACGCTCGACGCCTCGTATGTGCGCGGCAAGGGTCAGGCCGTCATTCGCGCGACCTGAACCTGAACGAGACGGCCCAGTTCAACCTCGGCGGCCTCGACGGACGGCCGAACTATTCCGACCCGACCAAGATCGACACGGCGACGGGCGCGGTGCCGCTGTCCGCGTCACGCAAGTACGACTCCTATGGCACCGTGAACCAGGTGATCTCGGCGCTGCAGAACGAGACCAAGCAGGTCACCCTGTCGGTGTCGGGCTCGAACCGTCGCGCCGCCTCGATCAATCTCTCCTACACCATGATGTTCGCCCGCGACCAGGGCGGCACTGGTGGCGGTTTCGGCGGTGGTCGCGGTGGAGGCGGTGGCGGTGGCGGTGGCGGCGGCAACATCACGGCGGGCGATCCCAACGCCTATTACTGGGGCGTGTCAAGCAATGAACGCCGCCACAATATCCAGGTCGAATGTGTCGTGGCCGTTCAACCAGACGTTCACGTTGACGATGCTTGGTCGGCTGACCTCGGGGTCGAAGTACACGCCGACCGTCCAGGGCGACATCAACGGCGACGGATCGTCGCACAACGATCGGGCATTCGTGTACGATGCGGCCACCACCTCGGACACCGGGGTGATCAACGCGATGAGCCGGATGCTCAGCGCCACATCTGCCGGCGCCCGTTCATGCATCCAGTCGCAACTCGGCACGATTTCGGGGCGAAACAGCTGCACCGGTCCGTGGAGCCCCTCGCTGGAGTTCCAAGTCAACATCCTGCCACCCTTCCTGCAGCACCGGCTGACGATGTCGCTGGCGACCTCCAATTTCCTTGGCGGGCTCGACGAGTTCCTCCACGGCGAAGACGGCGTCAAGGGCTGGGGACAGTACTCGCAGCCCAACAGCACGCTGATGACGGTGACCGGTTTTGATCCCGCCTCCAAGACCTTCAAGTACCAGGTCAATGAGCGGTTCGGCGCCACCAGCGCCGCCGCGACGGCGACCCGGGCCCCGATGCAGCTGCAACTGCGGATGCGGTATGTCATTGGCTACGACCAGCAGCGGGCACGGATGAGTGCCTTCTTCACCGCGGGAGCCAATGGGGCGCCGAGCGGGATGGATGCGCTGCGGCTGGGGATCGCTCGATTCGAGACGGAAAACATCATCAAGGTGGCGATGGATCGGAAGGATTCGCTGGCCCTGTCGCCCGACCAGATGGCCAAGCTGCAGACGCTGCTCGACTCCACGAAGCTCGTCCTGACCCCGCTGCTCGACTCGCTGACCAAGGAAGTCGACAAGGTCAACAAGGCCGGGACGTCGGCGAACATCCAGCCACTGATCATGCTGCTCGGCCCGCTCAACCAGGAAACCGTCCGGATGCGCGGGGCCGTCAGGGCGATCCTGACTGACGTCCAGTGGTCGCTGCTCCCCGAGGCGGTCAGGAATGGAACCAACTTCTTCAACGTCGGCGGCGGACTGGGCGGTGGTGGCCGCGGCGGCGGTGGCGGCATGCGTGGCGGCGGTGGCGGTGGCCGCGGCGGCGGCGGTGGCGGGGAGTGAAGAGATCAGGATGATGGATGATGGATTGCTGCATCCACGACAAGAACGGGCCCCCGTCACACACGGGGGCCCGTTTTGCCTCCAGTCTGCAACGACCAACGATCAGCCATCATCGGTCATCGCCTATTTCACCCGTTCGATGTACTCCCGCTCGCGCGGATTGACCCGCACCCGTTCGCCCTGCCCGACGAATTCGGGCACGTTGATCGTCACGCCGTTACTCAGCGTCGCCGGTTTGGCACTCGACGATTTGGTGGCGGTCTTCATCGGCGGGGAGGTCTCGACGACCTTGAGCTCGAGCGAACTCGGCAGCTTGAAGGAGATCGGCCGGCCCTCGAGCCAGAGTGCTTCGAAGGTCATTTCGGGGAGCATCCACGGCGCATCGTCACCGACCAGGTCGGCGTCGAGCGTGAACTGCTCGTAGGTGGTCGCATCCATGACATGGACGCCGTTTCCATCCTGGTAGAGCACCTGCATGGCCTTGCTGTCGAGCCGGGCTTCCTCGACGTTCTCCGTGGCACTGAAGCGGTGGTCGGTCTGGGTGCCGCTGCCGAGGTTGCGGAGCCGCACCTGGACAAAGGCCCGGAGGTTCCCTGGCGTGCGGTGGGTAAAGTCCATGACGAGGTGCGGCTTCCCTTCGAAGTAGATCACGTGCCCCTTGCGGATATCATTGGCTTTCATCGCGGCTCTCTGGTAGAACGGCCTCCGGCGTCGGGCCGGTCCCGACGCGCGGCCAATTATCCACGCACGCGGGGTCCGGGGCAACCCACGTCGGACTATCCACCCCGAGGCCGGCCGATCCTAGCTTGCGGAAGGGGCGCCGAGACGGTCAGCGACCGCCTGTAGCAACTCGTCGGGAGTGAAGGGCCGGATCAGCAGATCTTCGCTGGATCCGGCCCGCGTTCGGCCGACGAGAATCACTTTCAGGTCGGCTCGGAGTCTCCGCGCCGCCTTGGCCAGGGCCACGGCGTCATCACCTGGTAGATCGACGTCGATGAGCATGACCCGGACGCACGAACCAGTTACCCCCCGGAGCAATTCGAGCGCCCCCCTGGCATGGTCGGTCTGCAGGACACCGTATCCAGCACGACGGAGGAGATGGGCGGTGGTCGTCTGCATCCAGACGTCGCCGTCAACCACGAGGATCCCTGGCGTGTTCACCGGCGGTGGGACGACTCCGGAGCTGCCTTCTTTCAGGGGAAAGCACAGCGTGACAACCGTGCCTGACTCGCTTCCGTCCGCCACGATGACGTGGCCAGAAGCCCGGCGGACGACCGAGGCCGCTCGCGTCAGGTCGGCGCCCGCGGCCGGGATGCCACCAATGGACTCGGGAGGGAGCCCCGCCAACTGGGTGCGCATTTCCGCCTCCAGTCTTGCGCCGGTGTCGGACACCCGCAGAAGGGCCCATCGACCGGCGGGGACAATGCCGGATGGATGCTGGTGAGGCCTCGGAAGCCGCCAGCAATGCGTGGACACCGCCAGCTTGCCTCCCAGCGGCATGGCATCGCAGGCGCTGACAACGAGACTGAGGAGTGCCTGTTCGACCTGATCCCTCTCGGCGCAAGCCTTCGGTGCCACGGGATCGAGCCGCATTTCGAACTGGATGAACGAACCGGCCACCCGGCTGAGCAGCGGTCGCATCCCCTCGACCACACCGTTCAGGTCGACGACACCATCCACCGGTGCGGTGCGTGGTGTGTCCGGCGAGTGCGCCATGCCAGTGCGGGACAATGTCGGTCGAGCTCCCAGGCCTGAGTTCTCTGCCGGGGCGTCGACCCGAGGCCTTCGGATCCCGCGCCGACGCTGAGTGAGAACGCAAGACCGGGGCCGATGAGGCCGCATCAGAGACAATCTGGCAACTAATTGACAGGCAATGGTTTACAGTGTGATCCCTGACCGCATCACTTCGAACTCAGGCCGCCGAAAATCATCGCGGCGAGGCCCGGGCGCCACACCTTTGAGGCATTCATGTGGCGCGCTGAAGACCATCCGATGACGCCGTCCTCTGGCCCCGCCTGCGGTCGTGGCTCGCGATAGGGTCAGGGGGGAGGTGCGGCGATCCGGACAAAGGTGCCGAGCCGGGCAGCCTCCTTCTTCGACACAGCCTTCCGGATGGCCTTGGTGAAGGCGACCAGGTCCTGGTACGGCCGGTGCTTCCTGATGTTGGCGAGCAGCTTTGGCGTCATGCCGGGGATGGTGCGAAGATCTTCGTCGGAAGCGGTGTTGACGTCGAGGGGGACAAAGACGTATTGGGCCAGCTGGGCGGCGTCCTTGGGAGGAAGGTACTTCTCGATCTCCTGGTTGAGGGTGGCGAGCGAACCGAACGGTCGATTTGCCTTGAAATCCGTCAACAGGTGCGCCCCCAATCCGGGTACCAGGCGCAGCTCGTCATCAGTGGTGGCATTGATGTTGATCGGAAGGAAGAGCCGCAGGTAGATCATGCCGCGTTGTTCGCGGTCGAGGTGGCGCGCGAGAAAGGCGTCGAACTCTGCCATGCTGAGGAAGGGGCGGGAGTCGAGGATCGTCTTCACCAGTTCCGGACTCAGCCCTGCCACGGCAGACAGCTCCCGATCCTCGGCGGTGTTCGGGTCGATGATCCCGAGCCTGCGGCCGACCTGTGCCGAGACCTGGGACATCCCCAGGGCCGTCAGGATGAAGAGCAGGAGGAATCGCCGGAAAGAGTGGTGCATGGTGGGCCTTGGAGAGGGGATGGTCGCTCCCGCAGAACATACCCTGCGGTTTTCCGCCCGACCAGTAACTACCGCTTCAGATAGTCCCCGATGAGCGCCTGGAGCATCGCCTGGGCGGCGCGGAGGTCTTCGGGGCCGGTGGCTCCCGGCGCTGGCGATCGGTTGTTTCCCGACGTTGTCCCAGGCGAGAGACTCCGCCTGCCTGGTTGACCCAGATGAAGCCGTCGCTAAAGGTCGCCCACGCCCACGATTTCGTGCCGGGCGCAAGGAGGTCACGACTCCAGCGGTAGGCCGACGCATCGAGTCCCATCTGGTCCAGGAGGGTCCGGGGCAAGTCGGTTTGCACTCCGAGCGTGGTGATGACCGTATCATGAACGGCAAGGGCCCCGCCGAGCCAGAGCATCGGGATGGTGAACGTCTCCCACCGGCGAATCGACTGCTGCGAGTCGAGCTCCGGAAGGCGATGACCATGATCTGCCAGGATGATGACCAGGGTACTGTCCCACCATGGCTGCTGCTTGGCGTGCCGGATGAAGTCCCCGATGCTGCGATCGGTGTAGGCGTGGGCATTGAGAAACCGGCTTCGCTCGTCCGGGCCCGGGATCACCGTCTCCATCGGGACGGTGAACGGTTCGTGGCTGCTGAGGGTGAAGAGCGTCACGAAGAACGGCCTCGGCATGCGACCGATGTCCGTCAGCGCGCGACCAAGCACGACATGATCGTCCGCCCCCCAGCTCGAGTGCCGATCGCGAGCAGCGAACGCGTTCTTGCTGACCAGTGAGTCGAACCCGGCCTGGAGTATGAACGATTTGAAGTTGGTGAACTCGGGATCGCCGCCGTAGTAGAAGGTGCTGTGGTAGCCCACCCGTGCCAGGTCGTGCGGCAGCCCCGGCAGGGTGGCGCTCTTGCGCGGATGCTGGATGATCTCGGTCGTGGGCTGCGCCGGATAGCCCGCGATCACACCGGTAAGCCCCTCGGGTGAGCGGTCACCAGTGGCGTAGAAATGATCGAAGAGCACGCCCTGATGCGAGAGCGAGTCGATGTTCGGTGTCGTCCCCGGGACACCGCCGAGGCGCTCGACGACCTTGGAGGTGAAGCTCTCCCAGACGATGACCATGACGTTCGGTCGCGAGATCCGCAGCAGTCGCACCGACGGGATCGTGCCGCCAGCGAGCAGTGAATCGGCAATCCGCACTGCCTCGGCCTGGGGGAGATACTGGTACGGGTTATCACGACGGTAAGTCTTCCACCAGATCGAATCGAGAAAATTCCACGCCAGGTTGATGGCCGCCTGGTTGGCGAACGCGTCGTGCGAGAAATAGACGGTGCTCTGCGTGATCGGCATGTCCTGGAACCCACCCTTGCCAGGGTAGTAGAGGAACCAGGCAAGGCCACCAACGAGCGTGAATGACGCCAGGTTCCCGGGCAGTCGACCGACCTGCCACTGGCGAATTCCCGGCGCGAACAGCCTGAGGAAGGTGGCCACCGCCAGCGCCGCCAGGACCACGAAGAGGACCGCCAGCAACACGACTGGAGACGACCCCGCCGAGGCGATCATCTCGCGGGGCGTGTTGACGTAGCGAAGGATGGCGCCGTCGATCCGGAAACCCCACTCACCGAAGAGCTGGACATCGATCGCGACGAGCAGGGAGAGCACCACGATCATGACCACGGAATACCAGAGAATCACCCGGCCGGCCACCTTCGGGAGGAACGCGGAGATCGCGGTGAGGATGAAGACCAGGAGCGAGAGGATCGCCGCCGCCGACATATCCATCCGGGCACCGTGGAGGAAGGTGCCGGCCAGGTTGGCGACCCCGATCCTGGCTGCTTCGGTGTGGTTATAGCAGAGGAAGACGGCCCGGGCGATGGCGAAGAAGACCATCCACCAGGCGAAGTAGCCGCAGCAGAACTTCAGGCGTTGGAGCATGGGGAGAACCGTACCCGGAGAAGGGAGAAGGGAGAAGGGAGGTGGAAGATGGAAGAAGGGAGATGGGAGATGGTATCTTGGATCAACTCAGGGTAGTCCGGGTGACCGGAGACAGGAGCGTTCAATGTTCAGTGGCGAGCCACTTGCGGCGTTGGGTTGGCTGATCTGTGCGGTGGGCCTGGGTGTGTTCGGGATCGGCGTGTTTTCCCCGAAGTCCCGAGAACGCTCGCCCACCCGGCGTGTCGCGGATGTCCTCAGCAGCGCGGTGTTCATCCTGCTTGGATTGACGCTGATCCTGAATGAACCGAGTGACTCGCTGCGCACCGGCCTGCTGATCGCCGCAGGCGTATCAGGCATGGCCAGTTGGTACCTCGGGCGACATGCCCGGCGGATGGACCACGCCGCCCGAGCGCGATCACGCCGAGCACGCCCCTGATCCGGCTGGGGTGATTCGCTCGGGGATCGCCGGGGGAATCACGGAAGGGGCAGGTCTGCTGTCCGGCATGGCGGCAGCGGCTGCCCGAGCATCGTCGCCAGCAGGTCGACTGTCTCCTCGGCCATCTGTCGGTAGGTCGTCAGCTTTCCCCCGGCCACGGTGAGCACTGGCCCCTCGCGCAGGATGTGATGCTCCCGAGTCCGCGTGCTGGTGGCGCCCTGTTGTCGCAGCAGCGGGCGAAGGCCGGCCCAGCGCCCGACCATGTCCGGCTCGGTCAGGTCGAGTGCGGGAAAGAGTCGGCGGACGGCCCGCAGCAGGTAGGCCACGTCGGCTTCGCCCACGGTGAGCGCGTCGGGAGACTCGCTGGTTTCGGTGTCGGTGGTGCCAACCAGCACGCGGTCGTGCGCCGGCTCGGGCACGCAGAACATCACCCGGGCATCATCGGGATGTCGCAGGGCGATGGCATGATGCAGCGGGAAGCGCTCGATGTCGAACGTGACATGGATCCCCTTGGTCCCCCCGACCAACTCCAGCGATTCGAGCCCGATCTCGGCGCGCACCGCGTCGGTCCATGGCCCGAGGGCAAGCACGAGTGACCGCGCCCGGATGACCTCGCCGCCGGAGAGCTCCGCCGTGGCACCGTCTTCTTCGACCTTGACGCGTGCGTGGGTGTGCTCGTGGACCTGCGCTCCGGCGGCCTTGGCCGCCGCGATGTTGCTGCGCACCAGACCGATGTCATCGCCGTGGGCGTCCTGGTAGAGCGCGCCCCCGACCAGCGGCGCGCCAGCGAGGAGCGGCTCACGATCGACGAGGCCGCGGCGGGTCAGTGGGTGATGAGCCCCCAGGCCGTGTCCGCTGGCGAGCAGGCGATACAGCAGGACGCCCACCCCAACCCGGAACCACTGCCAATACTCCCCCCGGTCGAGCACAAAGAGAAACGGTGCCGGACGCACCAGGTGCGGTGCGATGCGAAGCAGAATGGCCCGCTCGGCCAGCGCCTCGTGCACCAGGTGAATGTCGCCCATCTCGAGATAGCGGATGCCACCATGAATGAGCCGACTGGAGCGGCTGCTGGTGCCCCACCCGACCGTGTGCTTCTCGAGCAGTGTCACGGAGAGCCCACGCAGCGCGGCGTCGCGCGCGACGCCGGCGCCGACGATCCCGCCGCCGAGAACCAAGAGGTCCTGCATGACTCCGATAATAGCGCAGCCCATTCCAGCGACGTATGCTTGATGAGACGTTCTCCCTACCCTCCTCCTGGAAAGCGTGGCTGCCATGCTGACGCGACTGTTCTCTCCTCGGTGGATGTTCCGCGGCTCCCTGCTCACATTCGGACTGCTCGCCTTCGGTGCCGCGCCGCACGCCAGACCACCCGTTGATCCCCGCCTCCTGTCCGGGCTCAAGTGGCGCAACGTCGGCCCGTTCCGTGCCGGCCGCGTCTCGGCGGTGACCGGTGCCATCGGCCAGCCCGGCGTCTACTACATGGGGATGGTCCTGGGCGGAGTGTGGAAGACCACCAGTGCCGGCGTGACGTGGTATCCCGTGTTCGACAGCATCAAGGACATTTCCTCGATCGGCTCGGTCGAGGTGGCGCCATCCAATCCCGACATCATCTACGTCGGGACCGGCAGCACCGGCGGCGGCAACGGGATCTACAAGTCGGTGGATGCCGGCAGGACATGGCAACACCTGCCCGGGCTGGAGGAAAGCCGGCAGATCCCGAACATCCTGGTCGACCCGGGGAATCCCGATCTCGTGATGGCCGCCGTCCTGGGGAGCGCCCAGGTCGCCAACGACAGTCGCGGTGTGTACCGCAGCACCGACGGCGGCACTTCGTGGACGAAGACCCTCTACCTCGACAGCCTCACTGGCGTGCAGAATATCGTCCGGGCGTTCGACCAGCCCAACGTGATCCTCGCCACGACGATCCAGCGCGGTGGTGGAGGGCGCGGAGCCGGTGGTGGCGCTGCGGCGGGCGCCGGAGGACGAGCCGGCGGAGCCGGTGTTGCGGCCCCGACGCGAACCAGGCTCTTCAAGTCGACTGACGAGGGGATCACCTGGAAGGAGATCATTGGCGGCGGGTTGCCGCCGCTCACCGGGCGCCTGACCGCGGCCGTGGCCATGCACTCCAATGCCCAGCGGATGTTCGTCATCGGGCCGGCTGGTTTCGGTCTCTGGCGATCGGATGACGGTGGTACCTCCTGGCGGCGCATGGCGGCCGATGACGACCGCATCGCGAATGGTCAGGGGAACTACACGTCCGGCGTCTTCGTCAACACCCAGAATCCGGACATCGTCTACACGCTGGCGACCTGCACCTTCATCTCCACCGATGGCGGGAGCCATTTCACCGGGTTCCACTGCTCGCCGGGAGGTGACGACCCGCAGGTGATGTGGCTCGACCCCACCGACAACAAGCGGATGTTCGTCGGCTACGACCAGGGCGGCACCCTCTCACAGGATGGCGGGTTGGCGTGGAGCTCATGGTACAACCAACCGACCTCGCAGATCTACCACATCGGGGTCGACAACTCCTGGCCGTACTGGATCTATGGCAGCCAGCAGGATGCCTGTGCCGTCGCCATCCGCAGCCGAGGGGAACTCGGGGCCGTGACGATGCTCGACTGGTACCCCACGCCGGCGTACGAAAACGGCTTCGTGGCGCCAGACCCGCTCAACCCGAACATCGTCTACATGCTCGGTTCTACGGCAGGGATCGTGAAGGTGACGAAGCCGACGAACCAGTGGATCGACGTCGCCCCGAACGTGGACACCAGTCTCGGGCTGCGTCGCACCGGCGATCAGCCGATGATCTTCTCCCGCTCCAACCCGCGGGAATTGCTGCTCGGCTACCAGTATCTCTACGCCACGACGGACGGGGCGGTCAACTGGAGGCGAATCTCGCCTGACCTCGGCTATCCCAAGGGCGTCACGCCCCCATCGAGGGGCGCACCGGCTGTCGCGGCGGCCGGCGGTGGCCGAGGCGGTGGCGGCCGAGGCGGTGGCGGGACCATCAACGCGATCACCACCTCAAGTGTCGCGCCAGGCGTCATCTGGGTAGGGATGAACAACGGACTGATCAAGGTCACGAGGAACCACGGTGTGACCTGGGAGGATGCTTCCCTTCCCGATCAGCCCCCGACCACCGGTGGCGGCGGACGCGGTGGCGCGGTTTCGGCGATCGACGCCTCGTGGCACGATCCGGCCGCAGCATACGTGGCCATCAACCGGGGTATCACCGACAACACCCCCGCATTCTACCGGACTCACGACTATGGCAAGACCTGGACGAAGATTGTCGCCGGCTTGCCCAGTGGCGAGGTGAGCGGCAGCTACTCGCGTGTCATCCGCGCGGACACGAAGAAGGCAGGATTGCTCTTTGCCGGGACGGAGAGCGCAATGTACGTCTCCTTCGACGACGGCGATCACTGGCAATCGTTGATGCTCAACCTCCCCAACACGTCATATCGCGACATCGTCGTGAAGGGAAACGATCTGGTGGTGGCGACCTACGGTCGAAGCATCTGGATCCTCGACGACTTCTCGCCGCTCCGCCAGATGACGCCGGGCAGCTCCTCGGAACCTGCGCATCTCTTCAAGCCAGGCGACGCGGTCCGCGTCCGCCGCAACATCAACACCGGGACGCCGTTTCCACCGGAAATTCCTCACGCCGACAATCCACCGCTGGGAGCCGTCATCTACTACAACCTCAGCGTGCCAGCCAGGCACGTCACGCTGGAGGTCCTCGATGCTGCAGGTCGGGTCGTGCGGCACTTCTCCAGCGACCCGGTGCCGCCCGTCGATGAGCCGCCCCCGCCGGTGCCGGACTTCTGGGCCTATGTCCCAAAGCCGCTGCCCACCGAGGTCGGCATGCACCGAATCACCTGGGACATCCGCTACGATGCGCCACCGGCCTTCATTCACTACATGGCGCATGTCACCGGAGCCGTTCCGGGCGACACGCACTGGGGACCGGAAGGACCACTGGCCTTGCCAGGGGTCTACACCATCCGGCTCGCCGTCGACGGCAAGCCCTACACGCAGGCGGTAACGGTCAGGAACGACCCGAACTCGCCCGGTTCGGCCGCCGACCTGATGGCGCTGCACGACCTGCAGATGAAGTTGTATGACGGCACCAGGACCTCGTGGGAGGGCTACCACCAGGTCGCCGCGATCCGCGCCGCCGTCGCCGGGGTGATGCGCGGCAATCCACCGGCAGCCGTCGCCACAGCGGCCGCAGCATTCGATTCGACATTGCTGCGCGTCGGCGGGACCGGGTTGCCTGCCCCGACCGGGCGTGGCGGCGGCGGTGGCCGGGGTGCCGGCGGCGCCCCGCCACCGCCCAACTTCACCACCCTCAACGGCGTTGAGGCGGAGGAAGGCACGGTCCTGGTGTCGTTGAATGGTCAATTGAAGGTGATGGACATGGCCGACATGGCGCCGAACCCCTCGAAGCTGAAGGCCTGGCGGGCGATCTGCGCCGACCTCCGCTCGGCGGTCAGCACCTGGCGGGCGATCAACGGCAAGGAACTCGTGGCATTCAACATGATCCTGACCGGGAACGGACTGAAGCCGATTCCGCCTGCCCCGGCGCTCGCGCTGCCGGCATGTGGCCCGACGGTACCGACACCGACCGGAATCCACTAGCCTTGTGACCATCACCTCTTTGGAGCCGCTAGATGAGGATCTCGACCCATTGCGCCACGCACCCACTCCGCCAGCTTGCCTCCGGCACCATCCTGCTGGCAGCCAGCCTCGCCTTCGCCGCTCCGCTGGTCGCCCAGGAGAAGGTCGACGTGGCCACGATCGAACGGATCAAGACCGAGGCGATGGATCACTCCCAGGTCATGGACCTGATGAGCTGGCTGAGCGACGTCTACGGCCCGCGCCTCACCTGGTCACCCCAGGAACGGCGGGCAGCCGACTGGGCCATGACGACGATGAAGTCATGGGGGCTGGCGAATGTGCATACCGAGCCGTGGACCCTCAAACCGGGGATGTCCGGGTATCCGGCGATGGGGTGGGAGAACGACCGCTTCACTTTCATTTCCACCGCACCGGTGCCATTCATCATCCAGGCGGTGCCCAGGGCGTGGTCGGCGAGCACCAACGGAAAGGTCACCGGCGGCGTGGTGATTTTCCACGTCGACTCTACCACGACGCTAGCCAGCCTGCAGCAGCAGTACGGCGGCAAGCTCCAGAACCAGTTTGTGATGATCACGCCGGCCGCGAACGCCCCGGTCACCGAGTTCCAGCCCTACGCCTCTCGCCTCACCGATGCCGAACTCGCGCTGATGGCGGCGGAGAGGCCGCTCGCACCGGGCGCAGGCTACAAGGTGAGCCTGGGTGGCCAGCTGATCGACATCCCGGCACGCTACTACATGCCGATCCAGGACAGCGTCATGAAGGCGCACGGCACCACCGGCGAACCGACCGCGGCCGACTCCGCCGTGGTGCGCAAGCTGCTTGACGTCCTGGTGGCGGCCTACCGCGGCGTGTCCGGCGGGCGCTTCAACCCGCAAGCCGATACCGCCGCGTTGCGCTGGATGGAGAAGGAAGGAGTCGGCGCAATCCTGATGCCGAACAGCAAGGGGTACGTCGGCGGCGACATCGCGACGGACAACGGTGCCTCGCGGGCGAAGAACGCCCCGCAGGTCCCGATGGTGCATGTGGCCTACGAGTCGTACGGCCGGATCTACCGGATGGCCGAGAGGAAGGTCCCGGTGACGCTCGAACTCGACATGCAGAACCGCTTCTTCCCCAGCCGACACGACCTCATTCAACATCCTGGGCGAGATTCCCGGCACTGATCCCGCGCTCAAGGATCAGGTCGTCATGATCGGCGGACACTTCGATTCGTGGCACGCCGGCACGGGCGCGACCGACAACGGGGCCGGCACCGGGACGATGATGGAGGCGATGCGGATCCTCAAGACGCTCAACCTGCAGCCGCGCCGGACCATCCGCATCGGCCTCTGGACCGGCGAAGAACAGGGGCTGCTCGGCTCGCAGGCGTACACGAGGGCGCACTACGGCACCCGCGATGCCACCGGATTCCACCCCACGCCGGAGCAGAAGAAGTTCGATGTCTATTTCAACGTCGACAACGGCGGCGGCAAAATCCGCGGCATCTACATCGAGGGAATCGAGGCCGAGCGACCGATCTTCGAGTCGTGGATGGCGCCGTTCAAGAGCCAGGGGATGAACACGGTCACGATCGGTTAAACCGGCGGCACCGACCACCATGTCGTTCGTCACGCCGAGCATCGGCGTCGGGCTACCGGGGTTCCAGTTCATCCAGGACGGGCTCGACTACGGCCCGCGCACCCACCACACCAACCAGGATGTCTACGAGCGGCTCCAGCCCGACGACATGAAGTTCAACTCGGCCGTCGTGGCCGCGTTCGCCTGGCTGGCGGCACAGCGTGATGCGCAGATCCCCCGCCCTCCCGCGCCGGCAGTCCCAGCCGCCGGCGGGCGGGGAGGACAGTAGTCACGCCGCGCTAGGCGATACCGTTCTTGATGGCAGACAGGACGAGGTCGGCGAAGGTGTCGATCTCGTCCGTCGTCGTATAGACGTTCGGCGTGACCCGGATGCCGGAGAACTCTGGGTGGTTGATCGCCACGGTCACCACCTTGTGCTTGTCCAGCAGCCAGGTGCTCAGCTTGCTCGCGTCGAGCCCGGCCACGCTGAGCAGCGCGATCGCGCCGGAATACGATCCTTCGAGCGGCGTCGGGACACTGACCCGGTCACTCGCCGCGAGCAGCCGCCTGGCCCAGCGATCACGCAGATACCGCAGCCGCGCGACCTTGCGCTCCGAGCCGATGCCGCGATGAAAGGCGAGCGCGGCGGCGATGGCGTTGTGGTTGGCGGCGGGGTGGGTCCCGATCTCTTCGTACTTCCGGATGTTCTCGTTCATGCCCGCCGGCGCGGCCATCAGCGGCCAGAGCCCCGCGATCTTGTCTTTCCGCACATACAGGAATCCGGTGCCGATCGGGGCGAGCAGCCACTTGTGGAGCGAGGTGCCGTAGTAATCGACGCCCAGCTGGTCGAGCGTGAACGGGAAATGGGCGTAGGCATGGGCGCCGTCGACGAACGTCTCGACCCCGCGTTCCCGTGCCATCGTCGGCAATCTCGCGCACCGGGAAGATCTGCCCGGTCAGGTTGGTGATGTGGGTGACCTCGAGGATCTTCGTCTTCGGCGTGATCGCCTTGCGGAAGACGATCCACCAGGTACTCCTGTGATGGCTGCTTGACGTCGAAGGAGACCTGCTTGAGCACGATCCCTTCGCGCCGCACCCGCTGATCCCAGGTGGTCAGCATCCGGCCATAGTTCTGGTTGGTCACCAGGATCTCGTCCCCGGCCTTCAGGTCGCGGCCGAGGATCATCGTCTCGAGTCCTTCGGAGGCGTTCCGGGTGATCGCCATCTCCTCGGGGTCGCAGCCGAAATCCCTGGCCAGGTCGCGCCGAACGGTTTCGACCCGGGGCTCGAGCACCGACCAGAGGTGGACCGCCGGCAGCTCGTTGGTGAAGCGCAGGTCGCGGATCATTGCCTCGAGCACGTGGGTGGGCGTGGGGCAGACGCCGCCGTTGTTGAGGTTGATCATGGTGCGATCGGTGTCGAAGGCCCGCTGGATCTCGCCCCAGTAGGCCTCGTCATCGGCCGCAGCGACCGGGTCGGTGCTGGTCAGCCGGTTGGTGGCCCGGGCGACGTGGCGGAGGGCAGTCTCCCGGAACATCGGGAGGGCGACACCGGCTCCGACAAGGGAATGCATGAAATCGCGGCGCGAGGACATGATGGCTCCGGCCTGGAAGGGAACTGAATGGATGAGGAAGCGGGGGTAGCCCCTGGATGGCTTGGGGGGCCGTTCTCGCCTGCGTGCAATGAACCCCGCCCGGGGCGGCCGGGGAAGCCCTCGGCCCCGTTCACCCCTCAAGACCGACCGATACGGTTCCAGTTCCAAAACGGGGCCGGGGTGGCGATATTTGACCTCTGAGCCGGTGATTCGGGCTCGGCAGTTTGATAGTGCGGCATCACCTGTACCGGAGCCTGCTGAATGACAACCCTCGTGGATCCCCCCAGCCACCGGGAGTGGCGCGTGAACCGGATTCGCGCCGTACTGCAGAAGATCTCTCTTGAATGCGGTGATCCACAGCTGACGCGCGCCCGCGCCCAACAGCTCGCCGCGGAGTTGCGCGACATCTCGATGGAGGTGGCAGATGTCTTCATCTGCCCGGTGTGCAACCATCCAGAGGCGTGCACCTGCAGTGAGTGTCCGGTCGGCAGCCTGACCGCGAAACCGCCGACCGCCTGATCTCAGAGGCGGGGCCACCGCGGCCCCGCCTCTTCCGCCGGTCCCCTCCCGGGCCGTATTCTTGGTGGCTCCCGCCTATCCTCAGTTCGCCATTCTCACAGGGGTGGTCTCAGTGCGCTCTCGTACTTCGCGCCTCATCCTGGTCGCCATTGCTCTCCTGACCGCTAGCCAGACGCTCGCCGCCCAGACGCCCGAGATGTACGCCGCCATGCACTGGCGGTCGATCGGACCCACGCGCGCCGGGCGCGCCCGGGCGCTGGCCGGCGTGGCCAGCCAGCCCAATGTCTCCTACGTCGGCTTCGACAACGGCGGCGTCTGGCGCTCGACCGACTACGGCTCCAACTGGGAGCCGATCTTCGACGCAGCCGGCACCGGCTCGATCGGCGCGATCGCGGTGGCCCCATCGGATCCGAACGTCATCTACGTCGGCACCGGCGCCGGGATCATCCGACCCGACCTCGCCACCGGGCGACGGCGTCTACAAGTCCACCGACGGCGGCAAGACCTGGACGCACCTCGGCCTCTGCGACACGCAGATGATCGCGATGATCGACGTCGACCCGAAGGACCCCAATCGCCTCTTCGTCGCCGCGCTCGGCCATCCCTACGGGCCCAACGCCGAGCGGGGCATCTTCCGCTCGACCGACGGCGGCAAGACGTTCCAGAAGGTGCTCTACAAGGACGAGTACACCAGCGGCAACGACGTTCGGATCGACCCGACCAACTCCCAACATCGTCTACGCGGCGCTCTGGCAGCAGCAGGAGAGCTTCATCGAGAGCGGCGTCTTCGGCGGCGCCGAGCGAAGGCCACGGGATCTTCAAGTCCACCGACGGCGGCACCACGTGGACGCAGCTCACCGACGGACTGCCGACCGGTCATCCAGGCCAACCTCGCGATCAGCGCCAGCAATCCGCGCGCGATCTACGCGATGGTCGCCGGAACGTCGGTGCCGGGGGGCGGCGGTCGCGGGCGCGCGGCAGCGTCGGCCTCTACAAGTCGACTCGACGCCGGCGAGCACTGGCACCTCGCGCGCCAACGCCGGTGCCGCACTGGGCGCGGACGCCGAGCACGCCCGACAACCGGCCGCTCGGCCGGATCGGCGGCGGCGACCTGCCGACCATCGCGGTCGACCCGAAGAACGAGCAGACGGTCTACTGCTCGTCGACGGTGTTCTGGCGCACCGAGGATGGCGGCGTCACCTGGTCGGCGGTGCGCGGCTCGCCGGGCGGTGATGACTACCAGAAGACCTGGATCAACCCGGTCAACCCGGACGTCCTGCTCGTCGTGGCCGATCAGGGCGCGGTGGTCTCGGCCAATCGCGGCAAGTCGTGGAGCAACTGGTACACCCAGCCGACCGCGGCGATGTATCACGTCACGGCCGACAACGCCTTCCCCTACCGGCTCTGCGGCGGCCAGCAGGATTCCGGCTCGGCCTGCGTCGAGAGCCGCTCGATGGACGGCGAGATCACCTTCCACGACTGGCATCCGGTGAACATCCAGGAATACGGCATCGCGGCGCCCGACCCGAAGGATCCCGACATGGTCTACGGCAGCTCGCGCAACGACGTGTCGCTGTACAACCGCAAGACCGGCCAGACCACGCAAGTCGGGCCGGATGCCTCGGTCCGGAGCCGGCCGAGTTCATCGCGGAACGTGCGCACCATGCCGATCCTCTGGTCGCCGGTGAACCCCGACGTGCTCTATCTACACCTCGAACGCCGTCTGGAAGACGGTCAACCGCGGCCACAGCTGGACCCGGATCTCGCCCGACCTCGCCGCGGCAGACGTGGGAGGTGCCGGCCAACGCCGGCAAGTACGCCAGCGAGCGTCACCCCGGCCCGCACGGGCACGATCACCGCGCTGTCGGCGTCGCCGCGGAGCGTGAACGTGCTCTGGGCCGGCACCGACGACGGCAACATCCAGGTGACCATGAACGGCGGCGCGAAGTGGACCAACGTCACGCCGCCGGCGATCAAGCCGTGGACCCGCATCTTCAACATCGACGCCGGGCACTTCGACACGCTGACCGCCTATGCCGCCGCGAACACCATGCGGCATCGACGACATGAATCCGCACTTCTGGCGGACGCACGACGGCGGCAAGACCTGGACCGAGATCAACAACGGCATCGCGGCCGGCGCGGTCGCCAACTCGATCCGCGAGGATCCCCGCACGAAGGGGCTGCTCTATGCCGCCACCGACCTGCAGGTGTGGGTCTCGTTCGACGATGGCGACCACTGGTCGTCCCTGAGGCTCGACATGCCGCCAGTCTCGGTGCGCGACATCCAGGTCAAGGACGACAGCACCTGCCTCTGCTCCGACCTGGTCGCCGGCACGCACGGGCGCGGCTTCTGGATCCTCGACAACGTGACGCCGCTCCGGCAGGCGGCCGAAGCGCTGGCGCAAGGGCGGCAACTCCTCTTCAAGCCGGCGACGGCGGTGCGGATTCGCTTCGCGACCAACGATCCCGACCCCGTGGCCACCGGAAATGCCGGCCGGCGAGAATCCGCCGCCGGGGGCCCTGATCGACTACTACCTCGCCGGCGAATGCCGGCGCAGGTGAAGCTCGAGATCCTCGATCCGGCCGGCAAGCTGGTCCGCTCCTACACCAGCGACGACAAGGCACTCGATCCCGATCCGGCGCGCGACCCGGAGAAGTACAACGAGATCTGCAAGGCCGACGCCGACGCTCCCGACTGCAGCTTGCCGCTGTACTGGCCGGCGCCGTCAGTGGAGTTGTCGCCCGAGCAGGGGCATGCACCGCTTCAGCTGGGACATGCACTACGATCCACATCGGTGCCGGCGGCGGACGGCGGCGGGTCAGGAGGCGCGGTGCCGCACCGCACCTACCCGGCGTCAACGCACCGTGGGCGCCGCCGGGCAACTACACCGTGCGGCTCACGGTTGACGGCAAGACGTTACACGCAGCCCATCATGGTGAAGCTCGACCCGCGGGTGAAGACCCCGCCGCTGGCGCTGCACCAGCTCTTCTCGCTGACGCGCGAGATGTATGCCGGCGCGCAGACGGCGCAGGCCGCAGCAACCGCGGCGCGTGCCCTCGTGGCACGAACTCGACAAGCTGCAGGGCGCCGACATCGACGCCTTCAAGGCGAGGATTGATTCGCTGGCACCGGCGCCGGTGGCCGGCGCTGGTGGCCGAGGTGGTCGCGGCGGCGGCGGCGGACGCGCTGGCGGCGGTGGGCGCGGTGGGGGCGGTGGCGCAGCAGCCGGTCCCGCCACGCTCGACGCCGCCGGCAGTGCCATGATGGCTGCCGCGAACGCGATGCAGGGCAGCGAGATGGCGCCGACCGCCGCGCAGCTGGCGGCATGTACCAGCGCGCGGGCTCAGTTCACGGCCGTGATGGCGAAGTGGACGGCGCTCAAGACCACCCGGCTGACGGCGCTCAACGCCAAGCGGAAGGCGGCGGGGCTGCCGGTGGTGACCATCGGAGGCTGAGGAGGGCCGAAGACCAGGCCCAACAGGGCCGCCCGCAGGACAACGCGCAGACGCACGAATGGCCGCCATCACTGGCGGCCATTCGTGTGACCACTCCGATCGACGAGGTACTTCGCTGGTCGGACCGGCTACCGGTCCGGCCTCCCGCCTCAGTTCTGCACCTTCGCCAGCTCTCCCACCGCACTGGCCAGTGTGTGCGCCTTGGCCATGTCCGGCGCCGCGGCACTCCTGGCGTCGCCATGCAGCCGGGTCGCGAGCTGTGCCAGCGCGTCACGGCGCGCCTGGCCCGAAGCCCGTTCCGCACTGGTGAGTGCGGTGCGCGCGCTGGCAATCTTGTCGGCCGCCAGCCCGCCTGAACGCTCGAGCTGGTCGAGGTACGCCCGCGGGCAGCGCGAAGCTCGCCGGCCAGACTGAACTTCTGCTGGTCCTGCACGTTGAGCTGGTCGAACTGCACCGTCTTCGCCGCGTCGATCTCGTTCTGCGAGATGAAGGCGCTCGGCGTCAGTTCGAAGACATCGAGCCCGCGCGCGATCTCGGAGCTGACGATCACGCCCGTTGTACCAGTACGACCGACCAGGACGCCGCCCATGGTGAAGTGCGTCGAATCGACCGGCCCGCGGTCGAAGAAGGCGATCTCCTTGGGGTGTGCGGCATCGGTCCAGTCGAACACCGAGACGCCGCCCTGGTACCAGGCCTGCACCATCACGTCACGACCGGGAATCGGAATCAGTGAGCCGTTGTGCGCCACGCAGTTCTCGAGACTGGTCTGCGCCGCGGGCATCTTGTAGTAGCTCTGGAACACCATCTTGCCGTTCTCGATGCGTGAAGATCGCGTCGGCGCCCCACTCCATCTTGTCGGTCGCGCGGCACTTCGGCGCCCCGCCACCGCCCCACTCATCCGAGAAGAGGATCTTGGTGCCGTCGTTGTTGAAAGTGGCCGAATGCCAGTAGGAGAAGTTGGAATCCGAGACCGCGGCGATCCGCACCGGGTGCGCCGGGTCGCGAATGTCGAGCAGCAGACCGTAGCCAGCGCACGCCCCGCCGGCCAGCCCGATCGCGGGATAGACGGTGATGTCGTGGCACTGATCCGGGCCGGTCGGCTTGCTGCTGCCGACCGGTCAGGACCGCCGACGAGGGTCGGGCAGGTAGGCCGCGGAACGCCGCGCTGTCGGCCGCCAGTCGGTGCCCCGGTGCCGCCTGCGCGCCTTGACCACGCTGTCGAGTTGCCGACCACGAACTCGCGGGGGCAGCACGAATGCTCGGCCACTGAATTCGGCGATGAAGGCCCCGCGCCCCGCGGGCCGAATCCACCGCGGCGATATCGGCCGGCCCTTCCCCATGCGTCGGTGGCGCGGCCAGGTCGTTGAAGATCCGCGGACGAGCTCACGATCGCGGCCTGCTCCGGATGCGCCAGCGGCACCTTGATCACCTCGATGCGGAAGCGGGCCGAATTCGGGTCGCTGTCCGGCGACAGCGTTGGAACAGCCCGGCAGCTCGTCGGCCGGAGCGCACGCCGGCCTGACCCGAGATGTAGATGTAGAAGTTGTCGGGTCCTGCGGGTCGGTCACGACGGTGTGCGTATGCGAACCGCGGCAGGTCTGCACATTGGCGACGTACTTCGGATTGTTGATGTCGCTGATGTCGAAGATCCGGACGCCACGCAACCGCTCCATGCTCACCGTGCTCCTTGATCCCCTGGCCGCCGCAATCGAGACGGCCGGAGTTGGACTCGTTCGACATGATCAGCAGGTTCTTGTAGACCGAGACGTCGTTCTGCGAGGCCGGGCAAAGGTCCGTCTTGGCCAGGACCGGCATGCCTCGGATTGGAGATATCCCAGATGATCGGGCCGGCGTAGTTGCCCTGGATGACGTACTTGCCAGTGAACGCCAGGTCGGAGTTGGTCTGGCCGAGGAATGGCGCCGGCGGTGCGTGTTGGACAGCAGACGCATGTTCCACGCCGCCTCGGCCGCCGGGCCGACCAGCGCTCCTGTCGCATCGACCGTGGTGCCGCCGCGCAGTCCCGACGCGTGGATCGGGCTTCGGAGCATGACCTGCGCGCCAGGCGACGGAATCGTCGAACCGGCACAGCGACCAGAGCGAGGGCTCCGACCACCCACCACTTCACATTGACGCTTCATGGTGATTCCCCGGGAATGGTGAAGAGCATCTGCAGCATGCGATTGATTTCGGTACTCTGGTCGGCCTGAATGTCGTTGGCCAGCTTGAAGATTCCGTCGTCCTGCCCAGCCCCGGGCGACGCAAAGAGCTGGTCGACCATGACGAGGGCGCCACGGTGATGCTGGATCATGAAGGTCAGGAAGAGGCGATCGAACGCCGGGCCCTTCGCCGCTTCCAGCTCCTTCAACTGCGCATCGCTGAGCATGCCCGGCATCATCATCTCGTGCTCGACACCATTCATCATCATCTTCATCGGCACGGGCTTCGCTTCCGGCACCGGCTGGCCCGGTCCCTCAGCCAGCGCTGCATCAGCACGATCTCGTCGGTCTGGGCGTTGATGATCCGCTCACACAGCGTCCGCACCGACGCACTCGCACCGTGGGTCGGGGCCCACCGCGCCATGACAATCGCCTGGGCGTGGTGCTGATCATCCCGGTCATGAAGTGGATGTCTGCGTCGGTATAGGGGTACCGCCCGGGATAGGCGATGGTTGGGGCAGCCGACGCCTGGGCTGCCCCGGAACGCGGTGCACCAGCGAAGGCGGCCACGGCGAGAAGTGCTGCGCCAACGGCCTGAAAGCGAATCTTCTTCATGGTGGTTCCCCCCCTCCCCCGAAATACGATCTAAATAGTAGGATAGCAAGGGTGTCTTGGGAAGCCGAAGTCGGTCCGAAAGGCGCACCATGCTGAACGGCCGGCGGGTCTCCCCGCCGGCCGTTCAGCACCCCATTCCCTCAGGGCCTAGTACTTCACCACCACGCCCGCGCGAACCGTCCGTGCCGTCATCCGGTAGTACTGAGCATCGCCGAATTCGCTCTCCGAGACGGGATCGCGCCGGTCTCCGAGGTTGCGGCCGTCGATGCGGAACTCGGCCTGGGTCGTCCGGTAGCCGATGCCGGCGTCGAACGTCGCAAAGCCAGGGGCCAGCGCACTGTTGCGCTTGTTGAGGTAGCGGTCGCCCATGTAGTTGACGTTCCCGCTGGCGAGGAAGCCCTCTTCGGGCGACAGCGACACGCCCGCCGACCAGAGCTGCCTCGCCGACATCTCGAAGCGGTTGCCGGCAAGCTGGGTCGGCACCCCGTCGAAGTCCTGCACCAGGTCGACGAACCTCCCGTCGTGGAAGCTGTAGCTGGCGCGCGCGAACACATCGTTGGCGAGCCGGAGATCGGACGCCACCTCGACGCCCTTGAAGCGAGTCTTTCCCGAATTGATGAGCGCGGGGAGATTATCGATCACCGTGGCGGTCACCAGGTTGGTGAAGTCCATATGGAACGCACTCGCCTCGAGATCGAGCCTGCCCGCCATGGTGCGGATCTTGACTCCGCCTTCGTAGCTCGTCGAGGTCTCCGGATCGAGCACGCCTTCGTTTTCGGCGAGCGAGAAGTCGAATGCCGCCGGTTTGAAGGTGTTGCGGTAATTGGCGAAAAGGCGAACGTGATCTTCACCCTGTTCCCAAAGACCGTACATCGCCCCGAGGCTGCCGCTCAGGCGGCTGTGGCTGACGGACGGGGACCCTTCCTCCCCACGACGTTCCGACGTGGCGTTCAGCCGGATCCCGCCGCTGAAGGTGACCCGCTCGGTCGGCCGCCACTCGGTGGAACCGTACGCCCCGAGAAACAGACGCCGGTTCGGGGCATCCTTGTCGAGCGTGGTGGGTTCGGCGACGGTCGTCGCGGATGATCCATCCAGCGGAACGGTGTAGCTGAACGTGGCGCCGTTCGCCTCGCCGTTCGCGAAGAGGGCATCGGCGCCCGCCATGAAGCGCAGGCCGGACGCCCACGGCCAGAGCACATGCGTGTCGGCGTACAGGTCGGTGATGTCGATCTTCTCCTTGTAGCCGGCCGCGTTGTTGGCACTGTTGGACACGTCCACCAGGAAGCCGCGGAACTGCCGCTGGGCCGAGTGGGTGAACGAGGCGGTCGTGCCCCAGATGGCACCCTTGGTGATCGGCCGCTCCAGCCCGACTGCCACCATGCCCCGATCCTCATTGAGGTAGGCACCGTCCGGATTGGCGTTGGCATCGAGCGGCACCGCGGATGTCAGCGTTGCGCCCTCGCGCGGATGGGGAGAGGCAGGGTCCTGTCGCAGCACGGTGGCATCGGCCGTGACCCAGGTTCGCCGATCACCATCCACCTTGGCGGTGCGCCAGAGCGCATGACCGCTGGTGTACCCAGTACGGTCATCCTTGAACTTTTCGCGGTTGAGCTCGGCGCTCATCCGCGAGTTCCAGGATCCCGTTCCCGGAATCACCAGGTCCGCGGCGAGACTTCCGGACCCGAAGCTCCCGCCGCTGGTGCTGAGGTACCGGGCCTTGGCGGCGGCGGCATTGTGCACGACATGGATCACGCCGACAAACGACGTCGCCCCGTAGGTGACGGGGGCGGGACCACGGAGAATCTCGATCCGCTCGACGTCGCGCAGGCTGAGCGTGGCCACCGAAGGATTGAGCGCCCCTCCCCACGGGATGCCGTCGACCACCAGCAGGAAGGCGTCGAATTCGCGGAGACCCCAAAATTCCGGGATGGCGCTGGCCGGACCGGCGTCGCCGCCGGGGGCCACGGCAACACCCGCCGCGAGGGTCAGGGCTTCCTTGAGCGAGGTGACCCCACGGGCCCGGAGATTGTCGCCACTGATGACCTCGATCGAGGCCGGCACGTCATGCGGCGCCTCCGGCAGCCGAGTGGCGACGACCTCGATGGCAGGAATCGGGACCACCGGCTTCGGCGGCTGGCCCTGGCCTGGCAGTGACAGCGTGGGAATCGCCAGCAGGACTGCAGTCGTAAGGGCGCTGGTTGGACAGCCGCGTGGAAGCCTCATTGCGATCATTCCTCGAAGTGGATGAATTGAAGTGATACGTCCTTCACTCACCCGACGTTGCCGGCGTGACACGGGGAACGATTCCGCTCACATGGTCGCCCCGCTCTCCAGCCTAGACCCCGTACCGCTCCTTGAGCAGCGCGAGGTGGTAGCTCACATGCCCGGCCATGATGAAGGCGGCTGCCCGAGTCGACATCGGGTGGCCGCTGGCGCTGCCAAGGCGACCCCATGCCTCGGACGGAAGATGATTCAACATGAGGAGATGGCTCTCGCGCAAGGCAGCGAACTCGTCGACCAGCTCGGCGATTGGAACCTGATCGTGCATGGCCGCCGCCGCGAATGGCTCCTGCTCGAAGCCCGGGAGCGGCTGGCTCTCGCCCCGGGCAAACCAGAGGGCGCGGTAGCCGAAGACCCGCTCGGTATCGATCAGGTGGCCGACGACCTCTCGCACGCTCCACTTCCCGGGCGCATACCGGAATCCGGCGCGCTCCTCGGAGAGCGGCGCCAGTCGATCCCGAAGCCGTGGCGACTGTCCGGCCAGCACCGGGACGATCCGGTCGCCCGGCACGAGGGAGATATAGCGATCGAAGTACGGCAGGTACTCAGCGGCAGTCGGGCGCATGGTCGGGACCGGTAGAGGGGGAAAGCGCTGGGCTGTCGAATCAGGAAAGCTAGCCGGGAACTACCGACTTCGAATAGCGGTTCGAGTAAGTGACCAGCAGGGCGGTCGGCGGTGGATCGTGTCGACCGCATCCAGCACCCATTCCATGAAAGAGAGGAGTACCGCCATGTCCGGCAAGAAGATCATCGCGGTGATCGGGGCGACGGGGGCACAAGGCGGTGGACTGGTGCGCGCCATCGCCGCCGATCGCGACGGGCCGTTCGTCGCACGGGCGATCACCCGCCACACCGACTCCGACAAGGCCCGGGCCCTGGCCGCGCTGGGGGTGGAGGTCGTGGCGGGTGATGCCGACGATCCACCCAGCCTGGAACGCGCCTTCGCCGGCGCCTACGGCGCCTTCTGCGTCACCAACTACTGGGAACACTACTCGGCAGCCCGCGAAGGCGATCAAGCCTCGGCGATGGCCAGGGCGAGCAGGCAGGCAGGAATGCAGCATCTGATCTGGTCGACCCTCGAGGACACCCGGCATTGGGTCCCGCTCAGCGATAGTCGCATGCCGACGCTGCAAGGCGAGTACAACGTGCCGCACTTCGATTCCAAGGGGCAGGTCGACAGCGTGTTCGCGCAGGAGGGCGCCCCGACCACCTACCTGCTGGCCGCCTTCTACTGGGAGAACTTCATTCACTTCGGCATGGGACCGCGGAAGGGGGACAAGGGCAACCTGGTCCTCGCCCTGCCGCTCGGGGGTGCGAAACTCCCCGGCATCGCCACCGAGGACATCGGCCGGAGCGCGTATGGCGTATTTCGCCGGGGCATCACCAGCGTGGGACAGCGTATCGGCATCGCCGGCGAATCACTGTCTGGCGAAGAAATGGCCTCGAAGATGTCGCGTGCCCTCGACCGGAAAGTCGACTTCGTTGACGTCCCGTTCGACGTCTACCGCGGCCTGGGATTTCCCGGCGCCGAGGATCTCGGCAACATGTTCCAGTTCCAGGCCATCCTGGGTGACGAGTTTCTGGGCTATCGCGACGCGAAGGTCGCGCGCGCACTGAACCCTGCCCTGCTCGACTTCGATGCCTGGCTCACGGCGAACATCGGGCGAATACCGATCGGCTGATGTCACGCTCCGGATCAGGACTTCCCCGACGCCCTGTCGGGGATGCCCCGGCACCGTGACGCGATTGCGACCCTTTGCAGCGAGATGACGGGCACCTGCCGGACCGAGGCGCTCCTCATCTCGTTCTTGCGGCGTTCGCGAACGCGCGCCGGGCGCTGGAATCGTGGCAATGCGATTAAATTACCGGGCGGCCAGAACAGGTGACCGGCACGAGATCTTCGAAGGAGGCACTGCCATGGCGGTGAGCACGGCGACGCGACCCAAGCCGTTTCTCGAAGCGGAATACTGCAAAGGATGCCTGCGCTGCATTGACGCCTGCCCGAAGGACTGCATCTCCCAGGGTGAGCATATCCATTCCGGCACCGGGTACGTACCGGTCGAATTGGATCTCGAGAACTGCAACGGCTGCGCCCTCTGCATCCAGGCCTGCCCCGAACCGTTCGGGCTTCGACCCGAGACGGAGTCACCGGAGCATGGGCACAGTGCCGATTTCGAACTTGAAGACCCCAAGACGCTCTTCGGTGCGCGAACGAGTTCGGCACCGGTCCCGAAAGCGCACGCCGGGATGGAGATCGACCTGCCACCCACCGAGGTGCTCGTCCTGAAGGGCACCTACGCCTCCGCGGTCGGGGCGTTGCTGGCCGGCTGTCGCCATGTCTTCGGCTATCCGATCACGCCGTCCACGGAAGGCGCGGAGTTGATGGCCAAGATCCTGCCGAAACTCGACGGGGCGTTTGTCCAGGCGGTGAGTGAAGTGGCCACGGTGAACATGATGTACGGGTGCGGTGGAGCCGGCCTGCCGTGCATCACCTTCACTTCGAGCCCGGGCTTTTCGCTGATGCTGGAAGGGATCAGCTACATGATCGGCGCCGAGGTCCCGGGCGTGTTCGTCAACATCATGCGCGGCGGGCCGGGGCTGGGCAACATTGCGCCGGAACAGGCCGACATCAAGCTTGCCTGTCGCGGCCTCGGTCATGGCAACACCCACGCGATCACGCTCGCTCCAGCGACACCGCAGGAGATGCTCGACCTCACCCGGCTCGCGTTCGAGCTGAGTTTCAAGTACCGCAATCCCGTGGTGATTCTGGGCGACGGCTACCTCGGCCAGATGACCGGCGTGGTGCGGCTTCCCAAGACGATGACGAAACCAGGCCTTCCGGCCTGGGCGGTGTGGGGTGATCAGGAACACCGGTCGAACCTGATCTGCTCCATCCTCCTCGTCGAAACCGAGCTCGAAGCACATAACGTGCGTCTCAACCAGAAGTACGCTGAGATGACGGCCACCGAGCAACGGGTCGACCGGTATCGCTGCGAGGATGCCGAGGTCCTGCTGGTCGCGTGCAACACGCCGGCTGGCATGGCCAAGGGCGCCGTGGAAGACCTCCGCGCGCAGGGCGTGAAGGCGGGCCTGTTCCGCCCCATCACGATCTGGCCGTTCCCGATCAACGCGCTCGTCTCCCTCGTTCCGGGCGTGAAGCGCCTTGTGGTGGTCGAAGCCAGCCCGGGGCAACTGGAAGATGAGATGCGGCTCGCCCTCAGTCACGCGGGGATCACCCCGCCACCGCTCTCTTCGGTGCAGCGCTATGGAGGCATGCTGCCACAGCAATCGGAAATTGTCGCGCACGTGCTGCAGGGAGGTGCCCGATGAGTGTTTTCTACGATCGATTCGCGCGCCACGACAAGGGCGAAGGGCTCAAGGGTCACTCCACCCACTATTGCCCCGGCTGCGGCCACGGCATTGTGCATCGCGACCTCTCGGACGCGATCGAGGCGCTCGGCATCCAGGATCGCACGGTCCTGGTCAGCCCGGTGGGTTGCTCGGTGTTCGCGTACTACTACTTCGACGTGGGCAACAGCCAGGCCGCCCACGGCCGGGCGCCGGCCGTGGCCATCGGCCACAAGCTCGCCAACCCCGACAGCATCGTGATCTGCTACCAGGGCGACGGCGACCTTGCCTCCATCGGACTCGCGGAGACCATCTCGACCGCGCAGATGGGATTGCCGATCACCGTCATTTTCATCAACAACGCGATCTATGGCATGACCGGCGGTCAACTGGCGCCGACCTCGCTCATGGGACAGAAGACCAGCACCTCGCCTGACGGCCGGAGCAAGATGATGGGCCAGCCGCTCCGGATGGCGGAGCTCATCGCCCAGCTGGACGGCCCGGTGTATGTCGAGCGCGTGGCACTGTTCAATCCCAAGCAGCGCACCCGAGCCCGCAAGGCGGTCGAGAAGGCCATTCGCCTGCAGACCGAAGGTCGCGGCTATGCCTTCGTCGAAATCCTGTCCGAATGCCCCACGCACCTGAAGATGACGCCGGAAGAGACCGAGGCGTGGGTCAAGGAGCAGATGGAGCCGATCTATCCGCTCGGCGTCAAGAAGGACCTGACCGTGGAGCCGTGGTGGGATCGCAAGGCACCCTCGTTCGCACCGGAGAAGGTGCTCGGCATGGTGGGCGCCGACCAGGAAGCGGTGCCGCGCTTTGCGACGGCGTTCCCGTCACACCTCGGTGGCAGCGACGTCTCCTTCAAGCTCGCCGGTGCCGGCGGTGACGGCGCGCAGACGGCAGCCCTGCTCCTGGCGCGTGCCGCCATCAATGAAGGGTTCGACGCCACGCATATTCCCAGTTATGGTCCCGAGAGTCGCGGTGGGACCTCCTATGCCGATGTCCATATTGCCGAAACGGAAGTGCTGAATCCGGCCGCGCCAAATCCGCACGTGCTGATCGCCTTCAACGCGCCGAGCCTGGTCAAGTTCGCACCCACGGTGCGGGAGGGCGGACTGATCCTCTACGACTCCACGATCATTGACGAGCTTCCGCCGATGCCTCCGGGGCGCCGCGTGATCGGCACACCGTTCACCGACCTCGCCAGGAACCTGCAACGTCCGCTGGTGAAGAACATCGTCGCCCTGGGCGCGCTGCAGTCCGCGACTGAGCTCTTTCCGCCGGAGACCTTCCTTGCCACCATCAAGATGGTGCTCAAGGACAAGCCCGCGCTGCTTCCCGTCAATGAAGCGGCCTTCGCGGCGGGCATGCGACACAGCACCGAGGTGCCTGTTTGACATCCCGTGATGCGGTGGCGGCCTTTCTCTCCGAGCCTGAGGTGTACGGCCTGGTGAGGAAGGCCGGGATCAACCCGCCGCATCACGGAATGCTCGGCACTTCGCTCCCCTTCGATTCCAACCAGCCGATCGTACTCAAGGGACAGGCCGTCGGCGTGCTCCACAAGTCCGAACTCGGCGCAGTACGCTTCCTTCCTTTTGACCTGCCGCAACTGCACGCCGCCGCCGGGGAGATGAAGCAGCGGATCGAGGCCAGCGGTTCGGCGTGGACCGGCGCGCTGGTGTGCGAGCAGATCGCGATCGCACGGAGCGAAGGCCTGCCGACTGAAGCGCTGGTGTCCCTGACCCACGGCGAAGGCGGTTGGACGCTGCTCTTCGGTTTCGGCGGGCTGCAGGCCGAGGCGATCTCCGAGCCGGTGCCCCCGCTCTGCTGGCCGATGGACTTCGTCGCCGTCGAGACTGCGTTCCAGGAGCTGCGGCAACACCTGCTGGGCCGCATCTGGTTCGGAACGCTTCGAGGGACAGCGGCGCTGACGACTCCAGCAGCAGTGCGCGACTTCCTGACGTCGCTCTGGCGACTGCGTCAGGAGGCAGAGGCCGAGGGACTTGACTTGGTGGAACTGAATCCCGTGGCGCTCGACGGCACGGGCGAACCGCGTCCGCTCGACGGTGTGGCAAGACGGGGCATTCCGCTGGGACACCGACCGCCGCCGCCGGATTTCCTGGCCGCCCTGCTGCAACCGAAGCGCGTGGCATTGGCCGGAGTCTCCTCGACCGAAGGGGGCGTCGGACGGACGATCCTTGGCAACCTGCGCCGTGGCGACGCCCTCGCGGACACCCTTCTCCTGATCAAGCCGGGACACGAGCAGTTCCTCGGCCTCCCTTGCGTGCCGGATGTGACATCGCTGCAAGCGAGCCCGGTGGACCTGCTGATCCTGGCACTCCCCGCGGCCGCATCGGTGGACACGGTTTCGCGCCTGATCGACCAGGGCGGCGGAGCGCAGGTGGTCGCCCTTGTCGCCGGCGGCATCGGCGATGGCGCCGACGTCGACGGGCTCGGTGCGACGATGGTGTCAGCGTTGCAGCGGGCTCGCGCGGAGCATCGCTGGACGCCGGCGCTGGTCGGCCCGAATTTCCTGGGCCATTGGGTCCCCGCCCTGGCCCTGGACAGCTCATTCATCCCGGTGGAGAAGATCGCTGCCCCTTCGGCAAAGGGCGGGACCATCGCGCTCCTCAGTCAGAGTGGTGCCTACCTGCTCAGCCGGCGATCACAGAACCAGAATCTCCCATTGGGATTGGCCCTGGCCCTTGGCAACCAGATCGATGTCGCGCTCCCCGATGTCCTCGTGGCGCTGGAACAGCGACCCGAATTCCGGGTACTGGGGTTGTATGTCGAGGGATTCGGCCCCGGCCACCTGGAGGCAACCGCCCACGCCGGACAGCGGCTGCGCGCGCAGGGTCGCACCTTGCTGCTCTACCGCGGAGGCCGCACGGCCGTGGGACAGGCTGCCGCGGCCAGTCACACCGGAGCCATTGCCGGTGACCGGGTACTCGAGGAGGCGCTATTGCGGCGGGCCGGTTTCTGCCTGGCCCCGACCCAGCAGGCCTTTGACGCGGGACTGGCCTGGCTGGGCTCCTATCCCGATTTGCGACCTGGTGCGGTCGTCGTGATCACCAATGCCGGGTTCGAAAGCGTCAGCGCAGGCGATTTCCTCCACCCACCCTTCCCTGCTGCCACACTGGATCCCGCCACCACGGAACGGCTCCGGGAGGTCCTGCAGCACCAAGGCCTCGGAGGCATCGTAGCGGCACGCCTGCCTCTCGACATCACGCCAATGGCGAGTGCATCGGGCTATCTCGCCTCGATGGCTGTGCTGATGGACAGCCCCGCTCCCATCGTGATTGTGGGGCTGGTCCCCTTCACGGACCGGTTGCAGACCGGCGCCGATGAGGCGCTCCCCTTCGCGCAGAAACTCGCCGCCCTGGCCCAAGGCCATGGCAAGGCCGTCGGCGTCGTGGTGGACGCGGGTCACGACTACGAGCCATACCGCCAGGTGTTTGCGGCGACAGGCCTGCCGGTCTTCAGTCGAATGGAGAACGCCATCGCCGGGTTGCAGGTGCTAGGTTGAGTGCAGGGCCCGGGTGGACGACGCCGGGATGAGAACTGGAGTAACGAGTGCGCCCGACCACGATGCGAGAACTGCCCGCGAAACTCCTGGACCGACCGTCACCGGAGGTCGTCCGGTTGTTCGTGCTTGTTCGCGTGCATGATCTCCTCGTTGCACGGGACCGGCTGGACGATCCCGAAGACACGGAGTCCCTGCACGACTTCCGCGTGGCGCTCCGGCGACTGCGGAGTCTCCTGCGCTCGTACCGCGAGCTCCTCACCGACAGTGTGCCAGGGAAGCTCCGTCGCCGGCTCAGCGGCATGGCCACGGCCAGCGGGACGAGCCGTGACAGTGAGGTGCGGCTGCAATGGCTGAGTCACAACGGCCAGCTCCACCCGGATGACCCGGGGCAGGAGTTCATCACGCGGACACTCGAACGCGACCGGCGCAAGGGGGATCGCGAGCTGCAGCGAGCGCTCGAACGGGACTTCACGGCCACGACAGAGGATCTGCAGCGGCGCCTGCAGCATTATCGTGTCACCTATGCCCTGGATGACCCCACCGCGCTGCGGCCAGCCAGGGAGGTGATCTCACGGACCATTCGGGCCATGGCTGCCACCCTGGAGGAACTCCTCGCAGCACCCCATGCAATGGGCGACACCAACTCCCTGCATCGCGCCCGCGTCACCGCCAAGCGATTGCGGTACACCCTCGAGCCGCTCGTTGAAGGAGACTTCGCGGCTGCTCCGGTCCGACGTGCAGCCAAGGCGGCGATCGCCCAGCTCAAGGTGCTGCAGGACGAGCTCGGCGATCTGCATGACGCGCTCACCTGCGATCGGTGGCTGGCAGACCGCATCGCGGAGGAGGCCGCACGTCTCACGCGCGCTCTTGACGTAGCGGATGTCGTCGCGCCGCCCGCCGGCCAACCCGAGGAGCAACCGGCGAATCCGGCCAGCATGGAGCGCGTCGTCACCCTGCGTCGGCAGTTGCATGCGCAGGCGGCGAGACACCATGGCGTGCTTGACAGCGCCCGCCGCCGTCAACGGACCGAGCGGCTCATCAGCCGGGTGCATGTGCTGGCGGATCGGCTAATGCCGCGAAGCAGTCGGGCTACTCCGCCACCGACTGAGGCCGGTAACTGAGCTTCCCCCGGTCCGGGGAAGTGTGATCCTATCCTGGACGCCGATACCGCACCGTCCAGGTCAGCTGCCCGGCTGGGGCACCGCGCACGACGATGCGCCGGTAGTGGTCGCGCACCTCACCCAACGCCGCGTTCGCCCCAATCGCGGTGGCCGACTCGGCGGTCCAGCCATCGGGTTCGCTGAGATACAGCTCGTAGTCATCACCGTTCACCACGCGGCTTGTCCCGGAGAGGGTTTCCCCGTTCCAGCTGACCCGCTCGAGATCCACGCCGCCGCAGCTCACGTGGCGGTTGGTCGCCAGCAGCTGCGGATGCGGCTGCTCCTCGCGGAAGCAGAGCACCTGCACCTGGAACACCGGGTCGATCGCCCCGGTGACCACTGAATCGCGAAACGCACCGAGAAATCGTTTCGCCCAGAAATCGAAGGCCAGATACTCCCTGCCGGTGGCAAGTCCGAGGTCGGTCATCCTGATGACCTCGGGTGCGCCAACAGTTCGCGCCAGCACGGTCCAGTGCTCGAAGGGGCGCGCGACGTCAAGCTGATAGAGGGTCTGCTGCAACCGCTGGTCGGCTTCAAACGGCCGCGGTCCCGATCCGCTGACTTCGTGATTCGCCATGTCGAGCCGGCTGCTGCGGGTCGGGTCGATATCGTACACCTGCCCGGGCAGCGTGAAGAGCACCGGCGCCGTACGGCGCGCCGCCTCGACCCGGTCGCTGCGATAGACCTCGGGCTGGTCGGTGAGCATCAGCAGCGAGCCCGTGAGCGACGTGATCGTCGCCGAGCGGAAGCCGTCGGCGCGGGAAATCTCGATGTGGTCGGGATCATTGCGCCAGACCACGTTGTTGAACGAGTTGAACTGGGCGAAACCGCCATAGCCGAAGCCGTCATCACCCAACCGGGTGGCATCGATGATCCCGATGAGTTCCGGTCGTGGCCCCCATGACGCCAGGAGGAACGCGTCGCGGCCGATCATGTCCCGGATCTGCTGCGACGAACCCCCGATAGACGCCGACACGATCCAGGCCCTGCCCTGGCATAGAAGTCGGCGTGACTGTTGTACCCCTCGTAGCGCAAGTGGCGGAGCGCGTCAACCTTGAAGTAGCTCCAGCCCTGGGCCTTGAGCTCCCGATACACGGGCAGAACCAGGTCGCGCATGGTCGCCGGGTTGGCCCCATCCATCACGAACCCCACCCAGTTGCCTTCGGCCGGCTTGCCGTCGAGCGTGCGCACGAAGTACTCGGGATGTGCCGCTGCCCACACCGCATCGGCAAAGGAGACATTGGTCCAGAGCCCTGCCTTCAGGCCATGCGAAGTGATGTAGTCGTGCATCCCCTGGAGTCCACCGGGGAACTTCGCGTTGGTGTTGAGCCAGTGTTCCGGCACCCCGATCGGCAGCCGCTGGAAACCGTCATCGATCTGGACGTATTGGTAGCCGAACGGCGCCAATCGCTCGGCGATCGCGTCGACGGCCGGATGGACGTCGGCCTCGGTGACCTGATCGCGATAGGCGAACCAGGACGACCAGCCGGCAACAGATCGACTCCATGGCGCATACGTCCATGGCTGGTATTCGGCGAGGCCACGGTGCTTCTGGTAATAGCGCGGCCGGAATCGCAGCGTCACCTCACCACCGGTGGCCTCGATGGCGAACGCCGCCGAATCACCATTCACGACCGGAGTCACCAGGGCGCTCGAGGGAAAGTCGAGACTCAGCAGCCAGTCGCCGCTGCGGGCATAGACGCCGCGGTTGAGGCGGTTGTAGCTCGGGCCCACGGTGTGACGGACGATCGGCAGGGCATCCTCGCGCGGGTCGGCATCGACGGCGAAGGCATCCGGTGTGGCGTGGATGGTTCCCCGCAGAGTCACCCGACCGTCGGCGACCCAGGAGATGATCTGGGTGATCTTGCCACCGGAGGAGTCGACCAGCGTGCGGAGTCGTGGCACGTTGCCTGGCGATTTCAGCTGGCCATTGAAGATCGCCCGGCCCTGGTAGACCAGTGCCACTTCGGAGTCGTGGACCAGCACGGCCGCGGGAGCGTTGGGTGGCATCGGGCCCTGCGCGGCTTGCGCCTGTAGGGGACCGGCAGAAAGGCCCAGCAGGATGGCAGCGAGGCGCGTCGGATGTGGCATGATGGGGTATTATACTTTCGCGGAGATGAATCCGAATCCCAACAGCCTGCATCCGCTATCCCCTGCGGCGCTCGACTTGCTGGCTCGTCGGGCGGAAGCAGCCGAGGACACGAAGACCGCACCACGTGGACTGGCACCGCTTTCCTATCCGCAACTCAGCCGCTGGTTCTTTGCGCACCTCCATCCCCAGTCCACCGCGTTCAACCTGCCGAAGCTTCTCACCCTGCGTGGCCACGTCGACGAGCCGGCGCTCCGCCGCGCACTCCAGGCCATCGTCGAACGGCAGACCGCCCTGCGCACCGTCTACCATCTCGAAGGCGACGAGCCGACGCAGCGAGTGGTTGCGCCACAACCGATCGACCTGTCGTGCCACGATCTCCGGTCGTCCGCCACAGCCGATCGTTGGCGCCGCCTCGGCAACTTGCTCGACGCCGCGTCGGAGCGGCCATTCGATCTCTCCAGCGACCAATTGATCCGTGCGGTGCTCATCCAGCTCGCCGATGATGAGTGGCGGCTGCAGGTGACCTTCCACCACATCGCGTTCGACGGCTGGTCCACCGGTGTCTTTCTCGCGGATTTCGCGGAGGAGTATCGTGCCGCGGTCACCGGCGGGGACGCCACTCTGCCACCACTCCAATCCCAGGTGCCCGAGGTGGCGGCCTGGCAGCGGGGACAGGCTGACACCCCGGCGTTCGAGCAGGCTCGCCGCTACTGGCGGGACCGGCTCCGGGGGGTATCTCCGCTCGAACTCCCGCTGGACCACCCGGCCGCTTCGATGATGCAGAACCGCGGTGGTCGATGTCAGGTCCGCCTCAATCCCGACAGGTGGGCCTCGGTGCTTGGCTGCGCTCGCGACCATGACTGCACGCCCTTCGTCGTCGCGTTCGCCGCCTGGGCAGTGCTGACCGCCCGCCGATGCAATCAGGCGACGTGCCTCCTCGGCGTGATGCTCGCCGGCCGTACCCGGACGGAGTGGGAGAGGCTTATCGGCAACTTCGTCAACGTTCTCCCGATCGTGGTGGACCTCGATGACGCACCGACGTTTCTTGCGTTGCTGGCGCAGGTTCGCCAGCGCAGCGCTGAAGCGCTGGTACACCAGGACTTCCCTTCGCAGCTCCTCACCCAGGACATCGCTCCGGTTCGGCGATCCGGTGCCGAGACGCCATTCCCGGTGCTATTCAACTTCCGCAACCTCCCGCTCGCGCTGCCGCAGAATCTCCCCGAGGTGAGCGTCGTCGAACTGACGATGCCGCCCCGCGGAGCGGTCGCGCCGCTCACGCTGAACGTCTCGCCTGATGCCGGTGGTGCACTGCTGGATCTCGACTTCGACGCGGATCAAATGACTGCGCTGACCGCCACGCGCTGGCTCGAGGCGTACGTCACGATTCTCGGTGCTGCGGTCGCGGCGCCCGAGACACCGGTCATCCGTCTTCCGGTGATGGGCAGGCCCGAACAGGCGCAGCTCGCGGCCTGGAACGAGACCGACCGTCCCCGTGATCGGACCCTGACCCTGCCGGCGCTACTCGCGCGGCAGGCGGAGGCGACTCCCGATCGGATCGCGGTCACGGCGCCCGATGCAGAATGGACGTACCGGGAACTGGCGCAACACACCCAGGGCATCGCCCGTGTGCTGCGCCATCATGGGGTCGGCCCGGGCATGTTTGTCGGGGTGTGCATGGATCGGTGCGCTGGCCTGGTGGCCGCGCTGGCAGGCGTCCTGGAGGCGGGTGCCGGCGTTGTGCCAATCGATCCTTTGCTTCCGCGCGCGCGCATCCTGGGCATGCTCGAGGATGCTGGCGTGACGATCCTCCTGAGTGGCCCTGGTACGCCGGCGCTGCTCGGCGATACCAACTGCAGACTGCTGCCCTGGGACACGCCGGACGAGGGTCCGGCATCCTCGGTCGCTGCGCGGCCACTGTCGGCGAGCGATCCGGCGTACGTGATCTTCACCTCGGGATCCACCGGTCGCCCCAAAGGGGTTGTGATTTCGCAGTCCGGCCTGGTCAACGAACTGGAGTGGACACGAACGGAGTTTTCGCTCGAAGCGGACGACGCGGTATGCCAGCTATCGGCGATCAGCTTCGACGGGTCGATCTGGGAGTTCTGGTTGCCCCTGATCGCCGGTGCCCGGCTGGTCATGGTACCCCCGGGAGATCACCGGGATCCCCATGCCGTGATCGACGTGATCCAGACCCACCACGTGTCCGTCCTCCAGGTCGTTCCCACCATGTTGCGTGCGCTGCTCGACACCGGCCGTCTCGGCAAGGCCGAATCGCTCCGACGGGTGTTCCCGATCGGTGAAGCCCTCACCTGGGATGTCGTCACTGCGTTTCGGCGGGTGCACCCGGCGGCGATGGTGAACCTCTATGGACCCACCGAAGCGACCATCCATGCCACCGCCTGGGTGGCCGACGCTCGAACTGCCGAGCGACCGGTCCCTATCGGACGCCCCATTGCCAACATGCGGGCGCACGTTCTTGATCGACACGGCGAACTGGCGCCAATCGGGGTCCAGGGAGAGCTCTGCCTCGCCGGTGAAGGAGTGGCTCTCGGCTACCTCCATCGCCCCGAGCTGACCGCCGAGCGCTTCGTCCCGGACCCCTTCCGTCCCGGGCCGGGGCGGATGATGTACCATACCGGTGACTTGGCGCGCTGGGCGGATGACGGCATGCTCGAGTTCTTCGGCCGGGCCGACACGCAGATCAAGCTCCGCGGTTTCCGGATCGAGCTTGGCGAAATCGAGGCCGCGATTGGTGCCCTGCCGGGCGTGAGGGCGGCGGCGGTCGTGCTGCAGCCCAGCCCCGATGGTGAGAAACGAATTGTCGGCTACGTCGAGCCGGCCGCAGCCGGACCGATCGATCCAGCGATGCTCCGGACCGCGCTGACGCAACAGCTCCCCGAGTACATGGTCCCCGCGGTGTTCGTGATCGTACCAGCACTGCCGCTCACCGCATCGGGCAAGATCGACCGGACAGCGCTGCAACCGTCGGCCGACGCGTCCTCGCTCGGCGGTGAGGCTGCCAGCGACACTGAAACCGCGAGTACCACGTTGGAGCAGGCGCTTCAAGTGATCTGGGGACAGGCGCTCGGCGTGAAGCGCGTCGGGTTGGATGATGACTTCTTCGAACTCGGTGGTCACTCGTTGCTCGCCGCGAAGATGGTCAACGAGCTGGAACGAGGCACCGGGTACCGTGTCCCACTGGCTGCGCTGTTCAGCGCAAGCACGGTTCGCACCTTCGCGCGGGCGTTGCTGGAACAGTCGTCGCCAAGCGGCGATACCCGCATTCGCGAGGTGCAGGCTGGAAGCACGGAGTGCACGCCATTCTTCATGCTGACCGGTGACATGCTGGGCGGTGGTTTCTATTGCCGCGGACTGGCGAATGCGCTCGCCCGGACCCAGCCATTCTATGCTCTCCCCCCGATCCGACCGTCATCCGACATTCGACTGGCCTCGATCGAGGGGATGGCAGCCGCGCATCTCGCCCAAATCCGCCAACGGCAGCCCACCGGACCGTACCGCCTTGGCGGGTATTGCATCGGCGGGCTGATCGCGTATGAGATCGCCCGGCGGTTGCAAGAGGAGGGCCAGGATGTCGAGCTCCTCGTCCTGGTCGACTCCCTCGCCCCGCCGCGCCAGGCTCGCCTGATTGACCTGTTCGCCGTCGCATTCGCCGCGGTCGCACCCGGTGACTGGCAAGCGCGCCTCGACCGACGAGCCGCATTCCGCCGGCGCGCCGCGGAAACCCTCGCGTTGCCATGGCGACAGCGCATGGCCGAGATCGCCGGGTATCCCGTGCGCCTGTTCCGGCGTCACCTGAGGCATCGCGGTGGCGAGGCGTCGAGCGAGACCCCGATCGCCGGGGCCGACGATGGCATCGGTCCTGAGATGCATCTGATCCTGCATCACCATGCCCGGGCCCAGACATTGTACCGCCACCCACGCTACCAGGGCGACGTCCTTCTGATTCGTTCGCGCAACCCTGCCCGACCACCTGCGGAGCAACTCGCCTCGTGGCGACGCATTGCTCCCGCGGCGGTCCTGCAGGAAGTACCGTCCGATCACACCGGAGTGCTCGTCAAGGAACTGCCAACGATTCTCCGCGAGCAGCTCGATCGACTGAATCATGTGGAGCACGACGGATGATCGACTCGCCCACGACCGATACCATTCCTGGGCTGCTCGCGATGCCGGGGCCGGTCGACGGAACGGCCCTCGAATCGCTCGACGCGCCACCAGCGAGTCACACGGCACTCGCGGCTTCCGCAGGAGCGCTGGCCGGCGAGCTGAGGACGCACGGCGCCCAACGCGGGGACCGGATCGCCCTGGTCAGCCCGAACGGCGCCGCCATGGTCACCGCATTCCTCGGTGCGGCGGGTGCCGGGGCGTGCGCCCCGCTCAACCCGGCCTATGGGCGGGCAGAACTCGATTTCTTTTTCGCCGATCTCGACCCGCGGCTGCTGCTGGTGGCCACAGAACTCGACACCCCGGCTCGAGACGCGGCGCGGGCGCGGGGGATCGTCGTGCTGGAACTTGGCTGTGTCGCTGGATCCGTCAGCGGTGTGGTGAGTCTCGATGGTCGCGTGGTTGAGGGCGCCCTCCAGGAGCCGCCAGCGCCAGGCGATGTTGCCCTGGTCCTCCACACCTCCGGCACCACGTCGCGACCCAAGATGGTGCCGCTGACACACCGCAACCTGGCCGTATCCGCCCAGCACATCGCAGAGTCCTTGTCGCTCAAGGCGACCGATCGATCGCTCGCGGTGATGCCGCTGTTCCATATCCACGGACTGGTCGCCAGCCTGCTCGCCCCCCTCGCGCGGAAGGGCACGGTCATTGTGGCGCCGGGTTTCCTCGCGTCCGAGTTTGCCGGTTGGCTAGCCCGCTTTCAGCCCACCTGGTACACCGCTGTTCCCACGATGCACCAGGCGATCCTGCAGCGCCTCGCGACGACCGAAGCGCAGGCGATGCGCGCCAAGGCGCCACTCCGGTTCGTGCGTTCCTCATCAGCAGCGCTGGCTCCTCGCACGATTCACGACATCGAAGCGCTGCTCCGGGTCCCGGTCATCGAAGCCTACGGCATGACCGAAGCGGCGCATCAGATGACCAGCAACCCCCTCCCCCCGGCAGCTCGGAAGCCGGGCACCGTCGGGAAAGCCGCTGGACCCGAGGTCGCCATCATGGGTGTTGATGGCCGATTGCTCCCGCGTGGGGATCTCGGTGAGGTCGTCATTCGCGGGCCGAATGTGACGAGTGGGTATCTCGGCAATGCCGAGGCCACGGCGGCGGCGTTCTCGTCGGGGTGGTTCCGGACCGGCGACCAGGGCTTCCTTGATCCCGACGGCTATCTCACACTCACTGGCCGGCTCAAGGAATTGATCAATCGCGCCGGCGAGAAGATTGCGCCGCTCGAGGTCGATGCGGTCCTGGCCGAGCACCCTGCCGTGGCCCAGGCAATCTGTTTCGGCATTCCCCATCCGATCCTGGGCGAGGATGTCGCGGCAGCCGTCGTGCTCAAGCCGGGACGCGAGGTCACGTCCCGGGCACTGCGCGAGTTTATGGCCGGCCGACTGGCGTATTTCAAGGTGCCGCGCCAGGTCGTGGTCGTCGACAGGCTCCCGATGGGCGCCACGGGCAAGTTGCAGCGTCGCGGACTGGGCGAGCAGCTGGGTATTCGTGCCCTGGTCCCGGTCATCTCAGGCGACACCACGGCGCCGGCGACTCCGGTGGAGGAGATCGTCACGGCTGCCTGGGCCGAACTGCTCGGCTGTCCAATCCCTGGTGTGCACGAGAACTTCTTCGCGCTGGGCGGCGACTCGATGCTCGCCATGCGGATCGTGGCGCGACTGCGCTCACTGCTGCATGTGGATCTTCCGCTGCTGGCGTTCTTCGACACTCCCACGGTCGCCGGGATCGCCAGCGAACTCGATGTCCTGCTGGGTACCGAGGGTGACCATGCGTGAGGCACGCGTGGCGATCCACTTGGTCGGACTCGACGGTGCGCCAGCCGAGCGAAGCGCCGAGCTCCTCGATCCGGACGAAAGAGCGCGCGCCGACCGTTTCGTCTTCGCCGGTGATCGACAACGCTATGTTGCCGCACACTTGGCGTTGCGCCTCGTCCTCGCCGCGGAGACGGGCATCCCGAAGATGTCCCTGCGCTTCGCCAGCGGTCGACACGGGAAGCCTTTCCTCGCGGACGCCCCGGACATCACCTTCAATCTCTCGCACTCAGGGAATCGCGCGCTGCTGGCCGTTGCTCGTGGTGTTGCGATCGGGGTGGACCTGGAGGCGATACGCCCAGGCATCGAGATTGATGCGCTGGGAAAGCGGTTCTTTTCCTCGGTGGAGCAAACCGAGCTCTTCTCGCTACCGGCGGGGCAGCGAGTGCGCGGCTTCTTCAGCGCCTGGACTCGCAAGGAAGCGTACCTCAAGGGTCGAGGCGACGGCATCGCCTTCGGGCTGGACCATTTCGATGTGACACTCACCCCGGACGAGCCGGCGGCCCTGCGAGGGGATCGACGAGACCCGAGCGCTCCGCGCAACTGGTCGCTGACGGACCTTTCCATGCCGCCAGGCTTCGTGGCAGCGCTGGCCGTCGAAGGGGCCGTGCCGACAGTGACATACCGCGACCTTCCATCATGCTGGGGGTTCTGACCATGACCTCTCGCCGCGACTTCCTGCAGCAAGGCGCCGGCTCCCTGCTCGCTTCGGCGCTTCCCGCCCCTGCCCCTGCCGCCCGTCCCGGCGACGTAGCGCCACCGACCTTCCTCGACCTGACCCGCGGTCCCGACATCATCAGCGTCCGGACGACATCCGGCGACCAGCAACTGCGGCGCGCGGCCGATGGTCGCTGGGAAGGGCCGGGCGTGGCAGTGCGAATCGTCGACCTGCCGGGTGCGCTCCGCCTCGAGCTCACGGCACCGGCCACTGCCGTGTCGAGAGTGGGCCTGCGGTGGAACGAGCGGCTGGACCGGACGCGGCTCGTGCTCGGTGACGCCTGGGAGCGCGGGTACGGCGACCTCGAGTGGCGCGGTTTCGTGCCTGACCGCGTGATGCCATGGTACGTGATGGCCTGGGATGGTGATCGCACTGATGGCTATGGTGTGCGCACCGGGGCTGCCGCCTTCTGCTCCTGGCAGGCCGATCCAGCAGGGCTCTCGCTCTGGGCCGACGTGCGCAGTGGCGGAGTCGCCGTGCAACTCGGCGAACGCACCCTCACCGTCTGCGATGTGATCTGCCGTGCCGGCGAGAACGGCGAGTCCACGTTCGCGGCACTTCACGCCTTCTGCCGGCAGATGTGCGCCAGGCCGTTGCTGCCCCGGCAGCCGGTCTACGGCAGCAACGACTGGTACTGGGCCTATGGCAAGAACAGCGCGGCGAGCGCGATCGCCGACGCGCAGCGGATCGTGGACCTCTCGCCCACGGGAAGCAACCGCCCCATTGTCGTGATCGACGACGGCTGGCAGCCAGGACGCGGCGCCAGCAAGGTGGGCGCCGGCAACTGGGACCGCGGCAACGAGAACTTCCCCGATCTTCCCGGGCTCGTGGCCAAGGTCCGTCAGATCGGCGGCCGGATGGGCGCCTGGATCCGTCCGCTCGAGGCAGCCGACACGGTGCCCGACAGCTGGCGACTGTCGCGTGACCGCCGGGTCCTCGACCCGACCGTGGCGGCGGTCCGCGAGAAGATCACCGCCGACATGGCCCGGCTCCGGGGCTGGGGCATGGAACTCATCAAGCACGATTACTCCACCTGGGACATCTTCGGCCGCTGGGGATTCGCGATGGGATCGTCGCTCACCAAGGACGGCTGGGCCTTTGCCGAGGGACCGCGGCGAACCACTGCCGAGGTGATCAACGAGATGTATCGCGACATCCGGACCGGAGCCGGCGACGCGCTGGTCATCGGCTGTAACACGGTGAGCCATCTCTCGGCTGGTGCCTTCGAGCTTTGCCGGATCGGCGACGACACGGGCGGACCCGATTGGTCCCGAACGCGGAAGATGGGAGTCAACACGATCGGCTTCCGGATCGCGCAGCACGGTGCCTTCTATTCGGCCGATGCCGATTGCGCCAGCGTGGTCGCCGGGGTGCCGTGGGAGCGTGGTCGGCAGTGGCTCGACCTGGTGGCAAGAAGTGGCACACCGCTCTTCGTCTCGCTCGCCACGGAAGCCGTGGGGGACGAGCAGCGCCGGGCGCTGCGCGAAGCGCTCAGGCACGCTGCGACGCCGCAGCCGATCGCTGAGCCGACTGACTGGATGCGGACCACCTGGCCGTCGTTCTGGACCTTCGGAGGCAACGACCTCAGCTACGACTGGGGGAGCGCGGAGGGGTAGGCCACCTTCTGTTACATCTTGAAACTTGCGACCCCGTTCCCCCGTCTGGCATCTGGTAGAGGCCATCAGGGAGGCAGCTCGATGAACTGGCAGGGGGTCGAGACGCGGGGCCGGGCACTGGTCACTTCCATGCAGGCGCGGCTTTCCCGCCGCGCCGTGACACGTGCGGTGTTGATCACCTTCGCCCTCGCCTTCGCGGCGATCACCGGCGAGGCCCTCTTCCGCGCGCACCTGAGCGCCCCCAGTGCCCGGCGCCCGGCCACCCTGTACAGCCGACCAATCGCCTGGCGCGACGGGAGCGACCGGAGTGCTCCGGTGCCGATCGGCACCGTCGACGGCTCACCCATGGACGAGCGCGTCCCCGTGGCGCTGGGCCAGCTTCCCGACCCGTTGGTGCAGGCAGTCCTTGCCGTCGAGGACCAGCGCTTTTTCGAGCATCACGGCCTTGACCCTCGCCGGATTGCCGGCGCCCTCGTTGCGGACATCCGTGCCGGCGGCATCGCCCAGGGCGGCAGCACCATCACCCAGCAGCTGGCGAAGAACCTTTTCCTGAACGCCCGCCGGACGCCGCTCCGCAAATTGCGCGAGGCGGCGATGGCGCTGGTGCTCGAGCTTCGCTACGACAAGCGCCGGATTCTCGAGGCGTATCTCAACGAGATCTATCTCGGTCAGGACGGATCGCGACCGATTCACGGCGTCGGTGCGGCTGCGCGGTACTACTTCGGCAAGGACGTGCGCAAGGTCACCTTGGCCGAGGCGGCGCAACTCGCCGGGATGATCAGCGCACCCAATCGTGCGGTTGCGTCAAGACACCCCGACGTCGCCGGGCAGCGGCGCGACTTGGTGCTCGACTTGATGCAGCAGCAGCAGCGGATCACCAGCGCCAGTGCTCGGCGTGCCATGCGCACCCGGCTGACAATCGGTGCCCACTCCTCGATGGCGCTCGACAGCCGCTACTTCCGCGATTTCGTCGTCCCCACTCTGGGCCGTGGTGCCGGCGCCCGCGGCACAGCGATCTATACCACGCTGGATGCCGCGCTCCAGCGCACGGCCGAACGTGCGGTGGCGCGAGGCCTGGCCGCCTCCGCCCTGCGCGGGGCGGAGGCGGCGCTGGTGGCGATCGATCCGCGGACCGGCGACGTACTCGCGATGGTGGGTGGCCGCGACTACGGCAGTTCACAGTTCAACCGGGCCGCGAACGCGCTCCGGCAACCGGGCAGCGCGTTCAAGCCGATTGTGGCGTTGACGGCGCTGCAACGTCGCGACAACCGGCCGCCCACCTTCACCCTGGCGTCGGTGGTCGAGGACGAGCCGTTGAGCGTCAAGACCCGAGCTGGCCCCTGGCAACCGGCCAACTACGACCAGGAGTTCCGCGGACCGGTCACGGTGCGCGAAGCGCTGGAGCAGTCCCTGAACGTCCCCTTCGCGCGCATCGGACTCGCGGTCGGTCCCGATCGGATCGCGGCCAATGCCAGGGGAGCCCGGCATCACCAGCCCGTTGCATGCGGTGCCGAGTCTGGCGCTGGGGAGTTCGGAGGTCACGCTGCTTGAACTGGTGCGCGCCTATGGCGTGCTTGCCTCCGAGGGGACCCTGGCCGCAATGCACAGCGTGCGCGCGCGCGCCGCAGCTGGTGGCGGCGTGCAGCTGGACACCGCGACCAACCTGACCCGGGTGGCCGATCCCGCCGCGACGTACCTGGTCACCTCGGCGCTGCAGGGCGCGGTGAGCCGAGGCACCGGGCGGGCGTTGAACGGTGATGGTCACCTTGGCGCAATCGCCGGAAAGACCGGCACCTCGAACGACTGGCGAGACGCCTGGTTCATCGCCTACTACGGAGCTGGTGGTGGGCGTGTGGGTGGGCTATGACGACGGACGCTCGCTTCGCATGACCGGGGCATCGGCAGCGCTGCCGATTGTCGCGAGCTTCCTGGCGCAGGCAGAGCCGGCGGACGGCTGGTCGGACTTTGAGGTGCCCGATGGCGTGACCGAGGCGTACGCCGGCACCGGCGAAGGCAGTTCCGTGGACGAGTGCGGCACGCAGGAGGTGTTCCTCACCGGCACCGAACCCGACGAACGCGGTTGCTCACCGTTCGAAGGGCGCGGCTGGCGCGAGGCGAGAGACTGGGGCGAGACGCTCGCCCGCGGCGCTCGGCGATTGATTGAGGGGTTGATCGCGCGACAGATCGAGGTGCGGCGGTCACGGCACTAACGGACCGCGCCGCCCCCCCATCGTGGCGGGAGCGGCGCGTGACCATGGTCAGCCCGAGACGGTCGCTCGGCTGACGCCGGGCGTTCTGCTTAGGCGATCACCACAAGGCGACCGTTTGCCCAGGTCGGGCTGACGGTGGTACTCGGACTACTTGGCAAGGGATCACCTCCTTCGTTGCGGGTGGGACAACGGGCGAACCCTACCAAGGTAGGAAATAGCGACCGGGATTTCAATCGCGGATTCTGCGCCGCTCATCCCTGACCCCGACCGGGTATGCTTGGCCCACTTCTACGGGTGAGGCAGCATGTGCTTTTCGGCGGCGGGGAGTTTCGCGCTCTCAGGCGTCCTGGCCGGCACCGGCGTGGCCGTGATCACCGGGCGCGAACGGCTGGATCTCGAGCGCCTCGGGTGTCTCGCGTGCCGCCCCGCCCACGATCCGTGCCTCGAACACGAGCACCACGACGGCCGCCTCGAGCCGCGAGTAGAGGCCCACGATCTCCCCGGGCTCGACGAGCAGTCCGGTCTCCTCGAGCGTCTCGCGGATGGCCCCCTCCGCGACCGTCTCATCGACCTCGAGGAAGCCCCCCGGCTGTGCCCACGCTCCCCGGCCGGGCTCGATCCCGCGTCGGATGAGCACCGCCTCGCCGGCCTCCGTGACGGGGATCGTGGTCACGACGAGTCGCGGGTTGACGTACGCGATGAACCCGCACGCCTGGCACAGGGCCCGGACCCGGTTCTCGGCGTCGGGAACCTCCTGGACGAGCTTCGCACCGCAGTTCGAGCAGTGGTTGAGCGTCCTGGCCACCCAGGGAGGCGCGCCTCGCCCGGATGCGATGTCGGTGGACCGGGCATCCGCGCCCCGGCCCATCGCGGCGAGCATCCGCAGCTCGTCCTCCTCGAGCTGGCGCTCCATCGGCTGGGGATCCATGGCTCAGGCGGCCAGCACGAGCACGGCGGCAAGGACGATGAGCGCGAGGAAGATGACGCTCACGACGACCCAGGCGAGGCGGAACAGGCCCCGTCCGCGGTCGACTGGCATCCACGCCCAGGCGGAGCGCCAGATCCTGAGCGTGGCATCGGCGGTCGTGATGAGCAGGAGCGGCGTCGCGATGAGCACGCAGGCCTTGACGAGGAGGCTGTCGAACCCCGCCCCGAGCTCGAGCGCGGTGATCGCGATCGCGCCCAGCACGAGCGCGGGCGCGGACAGCAGCACGTAGTGTTTCTGGAGCGGCGTCGGGGCCGTCTCGGGCACGCTCCTTGGGGGCAGGCCCCGGAGGCTCGGCGGGAGGGCAGCCTCAGCGGCCGTGCGCCCGGGCGCGACATGGGCGGTCGCCGGTGTCATCGACGGCGCGGCCGACGACGCACTTGCCGCCGTGGATGCCGCGGCAGACCCGGCCACCGGCTGGCGGTCGAGGACAGGCATCCCGGGCTCCCAGCGCTCGTCGTCCACGCTCCGAGTCTATCGACTTCGGCGCGACCACCCCACCCGGCACGCACGGCGGCACGTCGCCAGGGGACTCGATTCAGCCCGGCAGGGGCTCCGCGTTGGACTCGTCGTCCATCACCGACGCCGCCTGTGACGCCCGGCGCGCTCCCAGCCGGGCGGCAAGCGCTTCGTCGGAGAGCGCCAGGATCTGCGCCGCGAGCAGGGCGGCGTTGTCGGCATTGCCGATGGCAACCGTCGCGACCGGGATCCCGCGCGGCATCTGCACGATCGAGAGGAGCGAGTCGATGCCGCGCAGGTGCTCGGTGGGGATCGGCACGCCGATGACCGGCAGCAGCGTCTTCGACGCGAGCATCCCGGGCAGGTGGGCGGCACCCCCGGCGCCCGCGATGATCACGCGGATCCCCCGCGCCCCGGCCGTCTCCGCGTAGCGGAACAGGTGGTCGGGTGTCCGATGGGCCGACACGACGCGCAGCTCGCACGGGACGCCGAGCTCGCCGAGGACGGCGCGCGCGCGCTCGAGCACCGGGAAATCCGAACGGCTTCCGCCGACGATGCCGACGACCGGTCCCTCCGTCACGCCTCGCCCTCCCAGTGCAGCGCGGATCGCGCCCGACGCGCCCGTTCGGCCACGTCGTCGGCGTCCGTGCCGGTGACCGTCACGTGACCCATCTTGCGGCGTTCGAACACCCGCCGCTTGCCATAGACGTGCACGTGGGCATCCGGATCCTGCAGGGCCGCCTCGACGCCCAGCAGCCGTGCATCCCGGTCGCGGCCCGTGCCCAGGAGATTGACCATCCCGCTCACGCCGTGCGGACGAACGGACCCGAGCGGCAACCCGAGGATGGCCCGGAGCTGCTGCTCGAACTGCGAGGTCACCGCACCCTCGATCGTCCAGTGGCCCGAGTTGTGGACCCTCGGCGCGAGCTCGTTGATCATCAGCCCGCCACCCCGCAACGCGAACAGCTCGACCGTCAGCAGGCCGACGAGATCGAGACTCCGGGCAAGGCGGTCGGCGATCTCCGCCGCGTCGTATGCCCGGAGGGGGTGGACCGGCGCGGGCGCCACGCTCTCTACGAGGATCCCCTCGTCGTGCACGTTCAAGGACGGCGGAAATGCGAGGGTGCGTCCATCGCGGTCGCGCGCGATCACGCACGAAAGCTCGGCTTCGAAGTCGATCTCGGCCTCGAGCAGGAGCGGGGCGCCGGACGCACCGTTGAGCGCGACCAGGGCTGCCTCGACCTCGTCACGCGCCTGGATCCGGACCTGGCTGCGACCGTCGTACCCGCCAAGCGGCAGCTTGAGTCGGCACGGGTAGCCGAGCGCCTCGGCCGCCTCCTCCGCCTCGGCAACACCGCGGACCTCGCGCCACGGCGCGGTGTACTCGCCCAGGTCGCGAATGAACCGCCGCTCGGCGAGCCGGTCCTGCGTGGCGCGCAGGGCGGCGAGCCCCGGGCGAAGCGGCGCCGTCTCACCGGCCGCGGCGGCGGCCTCGATGCCCACGTGCTCCAGCTCGTACGTCACGACGTCGCTCCGGGCGCCGAGGAGGCGGGCGGCATCGGCGTCGTCGTAGCGGCCCACGATGATCTCGTCCGCGACGGCGGCGGTCGGGCAGGCCGGGTCGGGGTCGAGGGCGATGATGCGATAGCCCATCTCGCGTGCCGCGAACCCGAGCATCCGCCCCAGCTGGCCGCCACCCATGATCCCGATCGTGGACCCCGGCCCAAGCGGGACGGGCGGGTCCGCCGGCGGTCGACGGATCCCGAGCCGGTACAGCGAGTCGAGGACGAAATCGCCCTTGTGAACCGTGTACAGCTGGTTCGCCTCGCCATCCGGCGCCGCGTCCACGATCCGCCGTTTGGCCTCGGCATACGCGTCTCGGAGCGCCGGATCGGCACGGAGCGCATCGCGGAAGGCACGCAGCTCGGCCATCTCGCCGCGCGCGGGCGGCATGACGTGGACGTGGATGCGGAAGGTCGTGCCGTCGTGCACGACGGCACCCGTGAGCATTGGCCGGGTGGGTGGGAATGGGGCGATGCCGCCCTGGGGCCCGAAGCCGAGGCTGAGCATGGCGTCGGTCAGCTCGGGGATCTCGTCGGGCGTCGCCTCGATCCCGAGATCCACGATGTTCTTGCCCGGCAACCCCGGGACGGCGGAGCTGCCGATGTGCTCGACCGCCGCACCGGGGCGGGCAGACGCCACGAGGCGCGCAACCTCGCGCGCGACGTCCTGCGTCCTCGGATCCCACGCGTGGAACGCGGCGGGCTGGCGAACGTACGGCTGGATGGGCAGGTCCGACATCGACGGGAAGTGTATGGCGCCTCGCCCCTCCTGGAACGCGCCGCTCGTCGCGGCGCGGTGGGCGACATGAAGCGCGCACAGGGCTGGCCGCACGGCCCGATCGGGCCCATCGGCGCTGTTATCCTCGGGCCATGCTGCAGGGTGGACCGGGCGCGTACGGCGTGTCAGCGCCGCGGATCCTCATCGTCGACGACGATCCCAACCTGCTTGTCATCCTGGCCGAGCAGCTGACCAGCGATGGCTACGACGTCCAGACCGCGCGTGACGGCGAGGAGGCGCTCCGCCGGCTCGCCCAGTCGTGGCCGGACCTCCTGATCATCGACATGCTCATGCCTCGCATGGACGGCCTGACGCTCGCGCGCGAGGTCAAGGCGCGCGCCGACCTCCCGATCATCGTCCTGTCCGCGATCGACACCGCGGACTCCAAGGCCGACCTCCTCGAAGAGGTGGCCGAGGACTACGTGACGAAGCCGTACCACTACCCCGAGCTGCGCGCCCGTGTGACCAGGGTCCTGCGCCGCCTGGGCGACCGCGTCCCCCGCCAGCGACTCGACCTCGGGCCCAACCTCGCCCTGGAGCTCCACCGACGCGAGGCCATCGTCGGCGGCGAAACCGTGAGCCTCACGCCCACCGAGTCGCGGCTGCTGTACGCGCTCGCGGCAAACATCGGCCAGACGGTCACCACCGAGACGCTGCTCGCGCGCGGCTGGGCAGACACCGAGGACGCCGACCCCAGCTACGTCTGGGTCACGATGCGGCGCCTTCGGCAGAAGGTGGAGATCGATCCCAACAAGCCGGCCCATCTGCTCACCGTGCGCGGCATCGGCTACCGCCTGGTCAGCGCGGGCGAGCCGGCCCAACCGTGACGCCACCGCGGGGGCTGTCCGAGCGGATCGCCGCGGCGGAGGCCGCGGAGGCAGCCGCGGCGGAGGCAGCCGCCGCGGGCAAACCGGCTTCGGCCGACAGCGCCGACGGGGGTTCAACCGAGCTCGGCTCCAGGGCCGCATCCTATCGTCGATCCGGCCTCGGCTTTCGGACGAGGCTGACCCTTGGCCTCGTAGCGGCAGCGGTGCTCCCGCTGGCCGGCTTCGGCGTCGTCGTGCTCGTCGCGACCGCCGACACGGACCCCGACTCGACCGTGGCACGTGTCCTGCTCCTCGCCATTGCGGTCGCCGTGGCGGTCGCGGTGCTCCTCGCGGCGGCGATCGCGGCGGACCTCAGCGCCCCGCTGCGGGCGATCGCCACGTCCGTGGACCGTGTGTCGGCCGGCGACCTCACGACGCCGCTCGAGCTGCCGGGCGACGACGAGGTCAGCCGCCTGGCCGAGAGCCACAACCGGCTCGCCCGCGACCTCGGGCGGCGCAACCTGGAGCTTCGGAGAATTCTGACCGCGCTCGAGGCGGTGACGCTCGACGAGCATCCGGACGTCCTCGCGGCTCGAGCCGCGACCGAGGCGCGAGCCGCGTTCGGCATGATCGACTGCGCCATCCTGCTCGTCGATCCGGCGACGATCGAGGAGGAGGAGCTCGTTCCGGGTGACCCGGTCCCGGTCCGCGCCCAGCTCAGCGCGTCGGGCGAGGTCCTCGGCGTGGCCGTCGGGCACCTGCCGGCGACCCGTCGCTGGGAGCGGGCCGATCAGGACCTCCTCGAGCTGTTCGCGATCGAGATCGCGGCGGCCATCCGCAATGCCCAGCTGTACGCGCGGGTGGACGACCAGAACCGCCGCCTCATCGAGCTCGACGAGGCCAAGGACGACTTCCTGCGTGGCGTGTCCCACAACCTGCAGACGCCGCTGGCGAGCATCCGCGGGTATGCGCAGCAGCTCGAGGGCGAGCGCTCCGACCGGCGCCTCGGGATCATCACCGAGCAGGCCGACCGCCTTTCGCGGATGGTCCGCCAGCTGCTGACAGTCAGTCGGATCGAATCGGGCGCGCTGCGCCCGGCCCAGGAGGTGTTCGCGCCGGCGGCACGCGTCAGGCGCACGTGGGAAGCGCTGGGTGCGGCAGACGTCCCGTTCACCCTCGATGACCAGTCCTCAGGCTGGCTCGCGCTCGCCGACGCTGACCAGCTCGACCAGGTCCTGTGGGCGATCCTCGACAACGCCGTGAGCTACGGCAACCGGACGGCGATCGACGCCACCGTTCGCGTCGACGAGGCGGCCTCCCGGGTCTCGATCACGATTGCCGACCACGGACCCGGGGTTGGCGCTGACGACCGGGACCGGCTGTTCAGGCGCTTCGAGCGCGGTGCCGCCCGCCCGACCGGTGAAGGCAGCGGCCTTGGCCTCTACGTCTCGCGTGAGCTGTGCCGGGCGATGGACGGCGACCTGGTCCTCGATCCCCCGGTTGACGGGATCGGCGCAAGCTTCACGATCCACCTCCCCGCGGAGGCACCCGAGGAATCCTGATCGTTCCAGGATGGAGCCGGTGATCGTCCTGCTGCTGCCGCCAGCGGCCGGTCCGACTTCATCTCCCGACCGCTGACCGTCGGGGAGGGCACCGCGGCCCAGCAGGCCGCAGGAACCTGCGGTGTGATCTCGAGAGCCCGTTCGGGCATACGTCGTGCGTCTCACGAACTAGCCGGCCAGCGGGAGACCCGGAATCGAAACGCCCGCTCGATCCCCCGATCGTGCGGGCGCTGATCCTGTTGCCGCGAGGGTCTCGCTAGGCGAGCTCGGCGACGCCGCGAGCGTCAGGCTGCGCGGGGTCGACCTTGCGATTCCCCCAGATCCACCCCAGCGGGTCGATGGCGAACAGCGCCCCGACCCCGACGCCAATGACCGGACCCAGCAGATCCGGCAGCCCGATAAAGCTCGCCAGGACGCTCCATGCGTACCACGTCGCGTAGAACCAGAGCAGGCCGGCAAGAACGCGCTTCTTCATGCCGGACAGGGTCTGCCCCGGGCGACCGCGCGGCAATGGCGCGTTCGTACCGTGACCGTGCCGCGCGGTGTCAGGACGCGCCAGCGCAAGGAGGATCGCAAGGTACCAGGACGATAGTCCTATGTGCCGTCGGGGGACGCGTACCAGGGAGTGCCGTCCCACCATGCCGACTGCTTCTACGAGCCGGCCGCGATCAACCGTCCGCGCCACCAGCCGGCGCCGCAGCCGCGGGCAGTCGCTCGTGGAGTTTGCGCTCGTCACTCCGGCGCTCCTGCTCATGTTCGCCGGCGCCGCCGATTTCGGCCGCGCCTTCTATGCGTATGTCGCAATCGAGAACGCCGCCAAGGAAGGCGCCCTGTTCGGTGCCAGGGCGCCGCTGTGCGACGATCCCGCATCCGGCACGTGCGACGACCCGAACAACGTCGTGTGGCGCGTCCAGAACGAGCTCGCCCAGCAGGGCATTCGCGACCAGGATGGCAACGAGCTCGTCCCCAATGTCGAGTGTCAGGCGCCCGACGGCACCCCACGCAGCAGCCTCACCAATTGCATCGAGGGCGACATCTACCAAGTCGAGGTGGTGTACCCGTTCACGCTGGCGACCCCGATCCTGGGCGATGTCATCGGCGACCTGAACCTCACCGCGGCATCGCGTGCGGTGGTTCTGAACCTCGCCTTTGATCCGAACCCCGGGGCGAGCATCAACAAGTACGTCTCACCCGCGGGGGCGGTGAACGCCGATCAGATCACGGCGAACTGCCTCGAGCCGGATGATTCGACCGCAGACGGCTTCTATCGAAGCCCATGTCGAGATTCGAGCACCCCGGAGCCGAATGACTTTCTGACGCTGCGGTTCGAGGAGGGTGCGACGATCGGCTACCGGATTGTCGTTGCCAACACTGGAGCTCAGTCTCTGTCCGGCGTGACGGTCGTCGACAGCAAGGGCTCGACCGGGTGCTCGTTCAACACGACGCTCGGGGTTGGCTCGCCCCCGGAAGTCTGCAACTACGCGAGAACCGCGCCGGTCGTCACCGGAGGGGCGCTCGAGGCACCCTACGACAACTCCGCCACAGTCGACTCGGCACAAACCGAACCCGCGCGATCAGACGTCCGAGTGATGGTCGAGAAGGCTCCGCCCCGGCTGCGGGTGCTCAAGTGGGTCAGCCCGTATCTGGAGGGGGGTGACGGCGATGGGAATCCCTCATTCGGAACGATCGACGACCTGACGGTGACCTATCGAACTGCGCCGCAGGTGTCACAGGGCACCGTCTGGTACAAGCTCATCGTTACCAACACGGGCGGACAGCCAGCGACAGGCCTTGCCGTATCCGACTCGCGGGGGAGCCTCCCGGTGAACGCGAACTGTCCTGCGGTTCCGGGGTCGCTGGCGGCCGGCGCGAGCTGGCAATGCCGCTATTCCGTCCCGTTCAATGCCACATCGCCAACCACTCCGGACAACACCGCATCGGCCACCGCCAGCAACGTTGTCCCGGACAGCAATGACGCGCACACGGCAACGCTTCACGTTCAGGCGTGCAGTGGCGGAACCAACCGCACCGTGCCGAACTTGATAGGCCTGACAAAGGCACAGGCTCAGACGGCGTGGACCGCCGCAGGGTTCACAGGCGCCCTTGGCGACTGGGGCAGTGGCCACAACAGCGATGGCGCTGTGACGCAATCCGTGTTGGCGTACGGCTGTGCGCCGGCCAGCACGACCATCACCATCACACGGACCCCGACGCCATGAGCAAGCGACTCGAGACCGGCCAGGCGCTCACCGAATTTGCGCTTGTCCTCCCGTTCTTTGCGATCCTCCTCTTCGGCATCATCGACATGGGTCGCTTCGTGTACACCGCCAATGCCATGAGCAACGGCGCACGAGAGGGCGCCCGGGTTGGATCGGTGGGCTCGCGTCCATCGCCAGCATGCGACGGCCTCACGCGTGCAGCGTGCGTCCAGGTGATTGCCGCCAGCAATTCGTGGGGCGTGCCTGCAAGCGCCATCACGACGACTGTCACATGCGAACGGATCGCGGTGGGTGACTCCACCCCCAATCCGCTTGGGAATCCAAATGACTGCCAGACGAACGATCTGCTGCGCGTTCGGAACGAGACGTCGTTCACGCTCGTCACGCCCATCGTTGCCCAATTCATCGGCAACTTCACGCTGAGCGGCGAAGCACTGGTCACGGTGAACCAGTGATGCGAGCTGACTCGCGGACCCAAACGGCTCAGCCAGGAGGAGCGGCCATGCTGCGACCCAGATCCGCCAGCCGCAAGGCCGAGCGCGGACAGATACTCGTGATCGTGGCAGGAGGATTCATCGGCCTGCTCGCCATCGTGGCGCTCGTGCTGGAGGGCGGAACGCTCATCCTGAACCGCCGCGACGGGCAGAACGCCGCCGACCTGTCTGCGCTCGCAGGAGCGCGTCTGGTCGCCTTGAACTACACGGACGGCGGGCGGACACAGGCAGACGTCTACGGGGCGCTCGAGCAGAACTTGGATATCAACAATTGCGGGGTCACGGCTTCGGCGCCCTGCTCCTGGGAAGCCGAGTTCGTCGGGTCCGGCCTCGTGAGCCTCGGCCCGGTCAATGATGTATCGAGCAATCTGCCGGCCAACGCGCTCGGCGTGAAGGTGGGAGTCACCCGCAGGCCCGGTGCGTTGATCGGGCGCGTCATCGGGATCGACTCGTGGGAGGTGTCCACCGAGGCGACGGCGGTGACGGGGAAGAGTCCTTCTGTCGCCGGGGGCACGATGCTGCCGATCGCGATGTGCGGCTTCGGGACCCTTGGGAACAGCCAGTGCGAGCAGGCGGACGGCTCCAACGCGATCGACTTCCAGTCGGGCCAGATCTACGACCTCACTGACGGCAAGGACGCTCCTGGTGGCTTTGGGTGGCTGACATGGACCGGGTCCAACAGCGCGAATGTGCTGGCCGCAAGCGTCTGCACCCCGGACAACCCGCCATTCACACTGGACAGCCTGACCGACTCGCCGGGTGACTGGCTGAAGGGAACCGTCATCGGGACGAACCCGGCCGATGGCGAAACGTGGTTCCCGGCAGGCAACGGCAAGATGAACAGCAGCGGCATGCGCGCCTGCCTCGATCACTGGATTGACACTGGTGCGACCGTCCTCATCCCGATCTACGACACCCTCAACTCAAAGCCCAACGGCGACAACCTGGCCTACCACATCGTCGGGCTGGCGGCATTCGTGCTGACCTCCCGAGAGCAGCCGGCCGTCGACCAGATCCAGGGCTACTTTGTCGACTACTATCCGCTGTCCAGCGTGCCCGGCGGGTCAGGTTGGACCCCACCGGACAGCAACGACATCACGACTTTCCTCGGCCTCGTGAAGTAGCGGCGGCGATCGGAGGATTGCATCGAAGCGGAGGCCTGGGGCCTCCGCTTCCTCTTGCCGGCCGGGCGCACGCAAGCGCAGCCCGATGGTACGCATGCCGGTCCCGCGGGGGACCGTCGGGCTATGCGTGCGCGCACCGTTTCAAGCCACGCTGCAAGCACACAGGTAGAGCATTCCGCTCGCCCAATCAGTAGCACGTGGCCAGATGCTCGTCGCCCTCCTCCGCAGGTTCACCCGTCACGGCGCCAACCGCTCGAGCGGTCAGGCGCTGGTGGAGCTTGCCCTGGTCACGCCGGTCATTCTCCTGCTCCTGCTCGCCGCGATCGACCTCGGGCGCGTGTTCTACGCGGAGATCTCGGTGTCGAACTCGGCTCGCGAGGCCGCGATGGTCGCCGCGAACAATCCGACGTCCTTCTCCGCGGGCACACCCTGCAATCCAGCGACGAACGCGGTCATGTGTGCGGCAACGCGCGAGGCCCAGGGTGGCGGGTTCGTCAATGTCGCGCCGTCCGACGTCACCCGCACGTGTAATCCGTCGTGCGCCAAGACGTACGGCACGCACATCACGGTGACCGTGACCGGTCACTTCCAGCTCATCACGCCGATCCTGTGGCCGTTCACCGGCGGGCCGAACGTGACCTTCTCCAAGGTTGCGCAGGCTGACGTCATCGTCACTCCTGCGGCCGCTGGAGCCCCGACGCCGACGCCCACGCCGACGCCTACGCCGACGCCCTCGCCGACCCCGACACCGGATCCGTCCGCGAGTGCCACCCCGACGCCGTCGCCATCACCGACCCCGACGCCGGCACCGACCTGTGCCGCGCCCTACGTCGCCTTCACGACATCGCAGGCGCGCAAGCAGGACCCGGTGAACTTCACGAGCACGGCCACGCCGACCACGGGTGCCTGTGCGATCAGCTACTGGCGGTGGGACTTCGGCGATACCGAGTTCAGCGCCGGCAACCTGCCGTCGGTCAGCCATGACTACGGCAACCAGGGCCGGGGAAAGACCTACACCGTAACCCTGACGGTGACGACGCCGGCCGGCACGTTCACCTACACCGCCAACGTGTCGACGCTCGGATGAGCATCCGACCGCGCACGCCGATGCGCTCGAAGGACGGAGCCGCGGGCCAGGCGCTCGTCGAGTTCTCGCTCGCCATCGTCGTCTTCCTCGTCATGCTGGTCAGCCTGTTCGATGTCGGTCGCGCCGTCTACATGTACAACGGCATGTCCGAGGCAGCCCGGGAGATCGCCCGGCGGACCATCGTCTATCCGGGGATCGTGCTTGGCGCGAGCGCCGAGAGCCTCGACACGGTTGCGATCCAGCAGCACCTGGTGCCCGGCCTCAGCGACCCGATCTACGCCTGCGTGGACGTCAGCGGCGCCGCCGTTGCGCACGTCCCGTGCCTCTCAGGAGATTACGTGCGCGTGACGGTGTCCGCCGTCTACACGCCTGTTGCATTCCTCGGGATGGGCGGCCCGATCTCCATGACCTCCTCCGCCAGCATGCTGGTCCCGTAAGGACGCGTGAACATGATGAACGACGACTCGCCTGCCGAGCCAGGTCCCGCCCAGCGCGGCCAGATCCTCGTCCTCTTTGCCCTCGGCGCCATCGTGATGATCGCGATGGTGGGCCTCGTTCTTGACGGCGGTGGCGCATTCGCGCAGCGTCGCGAGCAGCAGAATGGGGCGGACTTCGCGGCCATCGCCGGGGCCAACGCGTTCATGAACGCATCCGGCACTGTCGCCGCCAAGACCGCCGCTGCCCAGGCCGCTGCGACCCACGCGGCGGCCCAGAACGGATACACGCAAGGGACCGGCGGCATGACGGTCGCCACCCAGGTGACGCTGCTCTCCGGTGGTGCGCGGGTCAAGGTCGACGTCACGAAGCCTCACGTGAACAGCTTCTCCCGCGTGATGGGCATGGACACATGGGACGTCTCGGTCACGGCGACGGCGATCGCGGGCCTGATCGACACGGGATTCGGGGCTGCGCCTTGGACGATGAGCATCAAGGCGTTCAACGCCAGCGGCACCCCGAAGTACACATCGGCAAACCCGCAGGACTTCGGCGAGACGAACGGCGACTACCCGACGAGCGCCCTGGACATCGCATGGACCGACTTCAACGGGAACAACAACGTCAACACGAGCGAGGTGAGCGGGATCATCAGCGGCTCGAACGTCGTCGTGGCAACGTTCGACTTCGGGCAGTACCTCGGCCAGCACAACCAGGGCAATCACACCGCGCTCTACAGCGACGTGAACCAGTACCTGTCCGGTCACGTGATCCCCGTGCCGATCGTCGGCCCGGGCAATCCCAACTGCGCGGCTCCCCAGCAGACCCACCAGGACGGGTGCTTCATGGGCTGGGCGCAGTTCTACGTGATCAGCGCCTCCGGGGGAAGCAACAAGGACATCCGCGGGTACTTCCTGAGCGACTTCAAGAGCCTGCCGCTGACGGTTGGCGAGTGCACGGCGCAGCAGCAGGCCGCCGGGTCGTGTGGCGTGATCCCCACCGGCAGCCCATTCGACAACTACGTCGTGCGCCTTTCGGACTAGCCCGACCGAGCTCCGGCGCAGGCAGCTCGTCCCGCCCTGTCGGCGGGCCCCTGCGAGTCCGAGGGACGCCCGATCGAGTCAGCGGATGCCGGTGTCGTAGGGAACGTCGACGGCCGTCATCGCGCCGTTGGGCACGGTGAACGGGATCGGTCCCGGCGTGCCCATCAGGCCCTCGACGGGTGACGCCGTCAGCACGTAGGCTCCTGGTGCCAGAGTCGTCCGGAACCAGCCCAGCGCATCGGTCGTGACAACGCCGGCGTCCGCACCGTTCGCGGTCGCGATCGACAGCTGTGCCCCGGCGACGGGTCGCCCGCTGCACGCAGAATCGCCGGGGCGCTCCACCGGGCAGGTGGGTCCCGCGATGGCCCTGCCCATGACGCCCGTGCCCTCCGCGGCTGCAAGACGATCCGCGACGATCTGGTCCGGGAGCGGCGAGCCCGTGTCGTCGATCAGCTGCGGCGGTCCGGAGGCCGCCACCGTCCAGGTCCACCGATGCTCATCGATGCAGCCGGCCTGGCAATCGCCCCAGCCGATGACGAAGGTCACCGTCCACGCGTCGGGGGGTGTCGCCGTGCCGCGTGGCTCCGCCGTCCAGTAGCTGCCCTGGCCGATGAGGTCAGGGTCCTGCTCCTCGAGCCCGTCGAACAGCGGGTTTCCTGCCCGCACGACGGCGACGGCGTCGGCGGCCGTGGTGGCGGGTCCGGTCGCGGCGGGCGATGACGAGCTCGCGTCGCACGCCGCGAGGGCGACGGCAAGGAGGAGCATGGTCGCGGCGACAGGAATGCGCATGCCCCCGGGACGGGGCGAGCGTCGCACTGGTTCCACGGCGCCCAGCGTACCCGGCGGATCCTGGCGGGAAGACGAAAAGGCGGGCTCGCGGTCCAGCCTCTGTGTGCTCCGGTCGGCCGGTGACCCCGCGTTCCGGTGCCTCGAAGGTCTGCCGGATCGGTGGTCGGGCCAGTTGGAGCCGGCGGTGGTCTGCTCGTACCGTCGGACCGCGAGCCTCGCGTGCCTCTACCTTGGCACCGGGGTCGCCGCCGACGGAGGGTCCAAGGACCCGAAAAGTGGGGACGTCCCGCGGTGGCGGCCGCCGGCCTACTCCGGTCCCAGGTCGTACCCCATCAGCCGGGGCAACCGGACCAGCCACCGGAGCGGTGGGGGCACGTAGCCGCCCAGGTCGTCGCGCTGCTCGGTGGCGACGATCGCCTCGCGGATGACCCGTGCGCCGAGGAACCGGAACGGCTCGGGCGGGAACGGCCGCGCCCGGAAGCCGACCATTGGCAGGGCCGTCACGGGATCGTCGTGCGCATCGAGCGCCAGGGCGGCGAGGATCCGGCCGCCGAGCCACGACGGCCCGACACCCGTTCCGCTGTACCCGTGGCCGAAGTGGACCTTGCCGCCGGAGGCCGCCAGCGTCCCGAACGACGGGAGGTGGTTCGGCGCGATGTCGATCGGGCCACCCCATGCATCCACCAGCGCGACGTCGTCGAGCATCGGGAAGATGTGGCGGAACCCGCGTGCGGCAAGCGCGGTGGACCCGCGGTCGTGCTCCACCCACGTCCCGAGGCGACCCCCATACCCGGCCCGCCCCCCTCCACCCCCGAACGCGATCCGCCCGTCCCGCGTCGTCCGGAAGTAGTGGTTCGTGAACCGGCAGTCGGTGATCGCCTCGCCACCCGTCCAGCCGAGTGCGGCCAGCCGGTCGGGGATGGGCTCCGTCAGGACCATGTAGCTGGACCAGGTCACCATGCGCCTGCCGAAGCCGCCGCCGGGCCAGCCCGCCGCCCAGGCGTTGACGGCGAGGACCGCCCGCCGGGCGTGGATCGCGGGTCCGCCGCGCGTCTCGACCCTGACGCCGGGTCCCTCATCGCGAATGGCCCGCACGGCGGTGTGCTCGTGGAACGTGACGCCGCGCCCGAGGAGCACCCGCCGGAGACCGCGCGCGAGCCGGGCAGGCTGCACCGATGCGTCGGTGGGGACGAGCACCCCGCCGCGCAGCATCGGCGTGGCGCATCGGGCGCGAACCTCATCGGCGGTCAGGGGCTGGTAGCGATCGGCGACGCCGAGCTGTGCGGCCAGCTCGAGGATCCCCGTCCACGCGTCGTCCTGCGCCGGCGAGGTGCTGGCGACGAGCGTGCCGCCCGGCTCGAACCATGGGTCGACCCCATGGCGCTCCGCCCACTCCCCGATCCAGCCTGGAGCGCCGTCGAGCGCCCTGGCAGCTTCGAGCCCTCCCTCCGGCCCGAAGTTGGCAACAAGCGCGGGGAGGTAGTCCCACCAGCCGGTCAGGAACCCGCCGTTCCGTCCGCTCGCGCCACCACCGACGATGTCCGTCTCGAGAATCGTGATCCGCAGGTCCGGATCGCGTTCGATGAGCCACCAGGCGGTCCACAGTCCCGTGAACCCCCCACCGACGATGACGACGTCCGCGGTGCCGTCGACGGTGGGCGGTGGCGTGGGCTCGCCCGGGTCTGCCTCGAGCGCCTCGCGGAGCCACCAGCCGCGTCGAGCCCCGGGTTGCAGGCCCGCCATGTCACGTTCGACGAGACGCCGCAGTCGTGCGTTGGTGCCCGGGTGTGCCTGCGGCTCGCGGCCTGGCCGGCGCGTGGTGGCTGACGTCGGCACGGCTCAGCGCCCGGTCGCGTCGGATGGCTGGCCGGAACCCGGCGCGGCGCCCGCTCCCGTCCCGGAGGCCGCTCCCGTCCCGGTGGCCACTCGCTGCGTCCGGATCGACTTCTCGAGATCGCCGAGCTTGTTGCGGATCAGCGTCGAGCGATCGTCCATCTCGATGAGCAGCGCCCGCAGCTCGGCGATCTGGCTCTCGGGCCCTGTCATCCTGGATTGGACGCGCTCCAGCCGGTTGGCCCGCGGCGAGAGGAACTGGTTGGCGATGAACCCGGTCAGGACGGAGAACAGCGCGATCCCCGCGAACAGGAGGAGGCCACCCACGACACGGCCGCCAGGCGACACCGGGTAGTAGTCGCCATAGCCGACGGTCGTGATCGTGACCAGGCCCCACCAGACGGCGTCACCACCGGTGCTGATGTTCGAGCCAGGGTAGCCCGCCTCGGCGTAGAACACGCCCATCCCGCCGAACTCGATCACGATGAGCACGAGGAACATCGTCGTCCAGAACGTGGTCGCCGCCCGACCCACGTAGAGCTCCTTGAGCACGTCTTCCCGATCGGCTCGCCGGAGCAGGGATCCGACACGCGAGATCCGGAACACGCGGAACAGGCCGAGGAAGGGCACGGCGGACAGCAGATCGGCCCAGCCGAACCGTCGCAGGACGTACGTCGAGCGGGCCGGCGTGGTTGCGAACCGGTAGGCGAAGTCGAACAGGAAGATCGGCCCGAGGATCGCATCGATCACGAATGCGACCGCCGTGATCGGGCCATCGAGCGGCAGCACGAACAGGGCGGTGTTCGTGATCGAGACCAGCCCGACGCCAAGGATGAACAGCTCGTAGCTGATCCCTTTCAACTCACCGGTGGCACGCGCGGCCTCGGCCGGGTTCATGGTGTCCTCGGGCATCCCGATCCTCCTCGTGGCGGCCGACGTGGCCGGCTACCGGTCCAGTGATCCTTGGGCGATTGTGCAGGAGCCCGGGACGAGCGGGTACGGCCATGTGTGCCCTGGACGTGGCCCGTCCGGGTCAGACCGGACTCGCGCGGCGACCGGCACGGACCTCGCCCAGGGCGCCGGGCCGTGCCCCAAGCGCGAGGATCACTGCCCCGCGGATCCTGGCGTCCGAGCCGAGGGTCGCCGTCCGGACCTGCAGGTCGGCGAGCGCCGCCGGGATCGCGTGGGCCTCGAGCGCCGAGCGGAACGGGTCGAGGATGTGCGGACCGGCCCCGATCAACCCCCCGCCGAGCACGAGCACGTCCGGGTTGACCAGGTTCACGACCCATGAGGCGGCGATGCCCAGCGTGCGACCCGCCTCGCCGAGCAGGGCCTGCGCGAGCGTGTCACCCGACTCGGCCGCGGCGTACACGTCGAGCGACGTGATCTCGTCGCCGAGCGGCGTCATCCGCGTGGGGCTCCCGGCCGCGACCGCGTCCCGCGCCGCGCGCGCCACCGCCGGCGCCGATGCTGCGGTTTCGACGCACCCGTGTCGCCCGCACGCACAGGCGCCGTCCAGCCCGGGCATCACCGCGTGCCCCAGCTCCCCGCCCATGCCCCGCCTCCCGCGGTAGGCACCCGTCTCGTCGACGATCGCCGCGCCGACGCCGGTCCCCGCGTAGACCATCGCCATCCGCACGGCGCCACGACCGGCTCCTTCGAGCTGCTCGGCCGTGGCTGCCGCCTGGACCGCGTTGGAGACGTGGATCGGCACGCCCAGGGCGGCGCCCAGAACACCGACGACGGGGACGTTCCGCCAGCCGAGGTTCGGGGCGTGCACGCACGTGCCGGTGACCACATCGACCTGGCCGGGGACGCAGACCCCGACGGCCGAGAGGCGCCGCCGTGGGATGCCGGCGTTCACGACCACCTCCCGGGCTACCGCACCGATCTCACCGAGTGCCAGCTCGGCGGGCAGGACGGGGTTCGCCAGATGCCGCCTGGCGACCTCCCTGCCGGTCGCATCGGCCAGGGCAACAGTGGTGGTGCGCACGCCGACGTGGATCGCGAGGACGTACTCGGAACGCTCGTTGAACGCGAGCAGCCGGGGCGGCCGGCCGCGGGCCGGGGCGGCAGCGGACCCCGAATTGACGGCCGCGAGGCCGACTCCACGACGAGCCCGTCGGCGATGAGGCGCTCGATGATCTCGGATACCGTTGGCTTCGCGAGCGACAGGGACCGCGACAGCTGGGCGCGCGAGGTCGGGCCGTGGCGCCTGATCGCATCGAGCACGAGCGCCTGGTTGATTGCCCGGACCGTCGCGGAGCTCGCCGATTCGTTCGCCAGCTTGTCCATATTCAGAGCGTAGCAGTGCATCAGGTGAGCGCAATAGACAAGATGCCCTACCGAATACCCGGATCGGAGTGCGGGAGCAGATGGTCACGCTAAGCGCCAGTGACGGCGTGGTGCACGTCGACACCGGCGAGGAGGTGCTGCGGATCGAGCCGTGGGGCCCGGACGGGCTTCGTGTCCGTGGCGCACCTCGATCGATCGACCTCGACCGGGCCGGCGGGCTGCTCGAGGCACCGCCGCGAGGCACGCCTCCAGCGGACATCCGCGTGGACGACGACGGCGCCACCCTCGTCAGCGGGCGGCTCAGGGTCGTCGTGAGGCGGAGCGACCTCATGACCACCGCCGTCGCCGACTCGGTACACCTGTCGTTCGTGCGCGCGGACACGGGTGCGCCGCTGCTCGAGGAGGACGACCCGCACCCGGCCTGGCCGCGCGCCCGCCGGTGGCGGCCGTCGTTCCGGGCCGGCTCAACGGCCGGTGAAGGCGGCCGCGATGACGCCCCCGAGGCGCTCCCCCGCCTCGAGGTGACCTTCCGCGCGGCGGCCGACGAGCGGCTCTTCGGGCTCGGGCAGTACCAGCACGGGCGGCTGGCGCAGAAGCCCGGCGTCCACGAGCTCGAGCAGCAGAACATGCGTGTCTCGGTGCCGTTCCTGCTGTCCTCGCGCGGCTATGGCTTCCTGTGGAACAACCCCGCCGTCGGTCGGGTCGAGCTCACCGACGACCGGACGCACTGGGTGGCAGAGGCCACGCCCCAGCTCGACTACTGGGTGACGGCGGGCGACACCCCGGCGACGATCCTGCGCGCGGCGGCGGATGCCACCGGTCACCCGGCCCCGATGCCCGACTGGGGTCTCGGCTTCTGGCAGTCGACGCTGCGCTACCGGTCGCAGCAGGAGGTGCTCGACGTCGTCCGCGAGCATGTCGTGACGCGCGGACTCCCGCTCTCGGTCATCGTCATCGACGCGCTCCACTGGCGGCACCATGGCGACTGGGCGTTCGATGAGCGTGACTGGCCAGACCCGGAGGCGATGACCGCGGCGCTCGCCGAGCTCGGCGTCCGGGTCATGGTCTCCACGTGGCCGCTCGTGAACCCGGCCTCGCCCAGCCACCGGCCGCTCGCGGCCATCGACGGCTTTGCGACGCTCCCGGACGGGAGCCCGGCGGGCACCACGTTCGTGGAGGCCAACCAGGAGGCGTGGGTCCGCCTGTCGCTGGTGGACAACTCGCGCGCGGACGTCCGCGAGCTGGTGTTCGACCGGATGCGCGAGGGGTACCTCGATCGCGGCGTTGCGGCCATCTGGCTCGACGGCTGCGAGCCCGAGACGATCCCCAACGAGCCCGAGGCGATCTCGTATGCCGCGGGTCCGGGGCTCGCGGTCACCAACCAGTTCCCGCGCGAGCAGGCGCGCCTCGTGGCAGAGGGCATGTGGGCGACCGGGCGTCATGACGTGGTCACGCTCGCCCGGTCCGCGTGGATCGGTTCGCAGCGATACGGCGTCGTCCTCTGGAGCGGCGACGTCCGCTCGACGTGGGACGACCTGCGGCACCAGGTCCCGGCCGGCCTCAACGTGTCGCTCGCGGGCATCCCGTGGTGGACGACCGACATCGGCGGGTTCCACGGCGGGACGCCGGCAGACGAGGCGTACCGCGAGCTGTTCGTCCGCTGGTTCCAGTACGGCACGTTCTGCCCCGTGTTCCGGCTGCACGGGTTCCGCGAGCCGGCGCTCGGGATCGCCGGGCCGGGCGGGCCGAACCAGGTCTGGTCGTACGGCGACCGCGCCTACCCGATCCTCGTCGAGCACCTCCGCCTGCGCGAGCGTCTCCGTCCCTACCTCCGCCGCCTGGCCGACGAGGCGACGATGACGGGGCTGCCGCCGATGCGCCCGACGTTCGTCGACTTCCCCGACGATCCCGGTGCCTGGGCCATCGAGGACGCGTTCATGCTCGGCCCCGACCTGTACGTGGCCCCGGTCCTCGAGCCGGGCGTGACGAGCCGGCGGGTCCGGCTCCCGGCGGGTGCTCGCTGGGTCGAGCGTGCCACCGGGACGACGCACGACGGCGGGGCGGAGGTGGACGCGGCGGCACCGATCGAGCGGATCCCGTTGTTCGTGCGGGAGGGCGCCGTCGACCCGTTCGCCGGTCGCACCTGACGCGACGGCAACGATCGGCGTCCCATCGCCCTAACGAAACGGCCGGCATCCCGTTATCAGCCACGTAGAGCCTCGCGCAGACATCCGTTCCCCCGGCGGTTTGGCAGCGCGAGGCTCTTTTTCGCGCGTCCGGCCGAGCGTCAGCCGGGTCCGTCCAGTCGCGCGAGCGTGAGGGCACCGCGGAGGCGGACGTGCGCGCCGGCCGGATGGTTGACGCGGTCGAGCGCGAGGAACGCGGCACCGAGCACCGGCGGCGCCAACAGCACCGACGTGGATGCGAGCGGCGCGACCCGGGCGATGCGTTCCTGGACGAGATCGACGAGGAGCCCACCGGCACCCCGGGCGACACCGCCGGACAGGACGACGGCCACCGGACGGCGAGCCAGCCCGAGTCGACGGATCGCCGCGATCGCGAAAGCCGCGCACTCGTCGGCGAGGTCGGCGAGCAGGCCGAGCGCGACCTGGTCGCCCTCCCGGGCGGCCGCCACGGCCACGGCGGCGAGCTCGGACGTTGCCCCTTCCGGGATCCTCCCGGCGTAGATCGCGTTCGTGACATCGAGTGGTCGTCGGAGTGCGAAGTGGGCCGGGACACGCGTTTCCAGGGTGGTCCTCGGGCCACGCCGATCCTGCGCCCGCACCGCCGCACCCAGCGCCTCCATCCCCAGGGTCGAACCGCCACCGCGGTCACCGCTGATCGAGCCGAGGCCCGCGAAGCGGGCGCGGCGGCCGTCAGGCGCGAGGCCGATCGCGTTGATCCCGGCCCCCACGACCACGCCGACGCCCCACCCCTCCTCGGCCCCCGCCCGCAGGCCTGCCAGGGTGTCGTTCTCGAGCACGATGACCTCGGCGATCCCCGACCCGCCGTGCGCTCGCGCCAGCGCCCGCGCGTCTGGGGGCAGGTCCATGCCGGCGAGGCACAGGACGCCCAATGTGGCAATCGGTTCTGCGTGGACGACGTTCGCGCCGGCTGCCGCAGCCTCCACCTGATCGCGCAGCCGCCCCGCCGCGACGTCGAGCCCGACCTGCTGATGGGACACCGTGGGACCACGCGACGCGGCCACCACGCCCCCATCCGGGGTGAACAGGACGACATCCGTCTTGGAGTTGCCGCCATCGACGGCAAGGAGGAGCTCGCTCATCACACCTCGCCACGTGCACGGCGACGG
>CAWKMI010000024.1:0-135217 GCA_963850655.1 uncultured Gemmatimonadales bacterium | reverse complement strand
AGTCGTCGACAAAGGCGATGCCGGCCGTCTCGCCGAGCCGTTCGAAGCGACGGCCAACGCCGGTGAACTCCTTCAGTGCCAGGAGCGCGGGCGTGAGTTCTGCCCCGAGGGCGAACGCCACCCCGAGCGCGGCAGTGGCATTGAGCACATTGTGGATGCCCGGCACCTGGAGCTCGCAGCGCGACCGTGTGACCATCAGGGAGTCGCACGTCGGCGAGCGACCCGTCCGGTCCCCATGCCGCGCGGTGTCACCAGGAAGTCGGCTCCCTTGAGCCCGAACCGCCAGACCTTGTCGCCGGCCTGCGCGGCCACGCGATCACTGCCCCGCATCGGCGGTGCCGATCAGGGCGCACTCCGCGCGATGCGCGTACTCGGTGAAGGCGATCTCGAGCGCGTCCAGCGAACCGTAACATTCGAGATGATCGGCCTCGACATTGTTGATCACCGCGATCGTCGGCTCCAGCGTCAGGAACGCCTGATCGTATTCGTCGGCCTCGACCACGAAGAGGTCATCGCCATCGAGCAGTGCGTTGCCACCCCAGAGCGAGACCCGGCCACCGGCGAGCCCGGAAGGGTGCTTCCCGGCTGACGGAGCGCCATGGTGGTCATCACGGTCGTGGTGGTCTTGCCGTGCGTCCCCGCAATGCCGACCAGCGTGCTCGCGTTGACCAGTTCGGCGAGCGCGTCCTTGCGGGGGACGACGCGAATGTCCGCCGCGCGCGCGGCGACGAGTTCGGGATGGTCCTGCGGAGCCGCCGCCGTGACCACCACGGCGCGCACGCCGGTGAGGTGCGCAGCGTCGGGACCAGGGTGCGTGACGGCACCAGCGCGCTCGAGGTCGGCAAAGGCGGTGGGATCGACATCACAGCCGGTGACAGCCACGCCGCGACGCCGCGCGGCGAGCGCGAGCGCGCTCATGCCGGCACCGCTGATTCCGAGGAAGTGCAACGGTCGAGGATCGGTGGGGTCAAACAAGGATGGCACCCGGGCAAGATAAGAGTCGGCAGGGTACGGAACCAGCGGCGTCAGAATTCTTGACGGACCCCAGACCGGGGGCGATCTTGCTGGATGACCCTCCGACTGGCCCGACAGCGTTCCGAGCTCGTGTTGTTTGTTGCAACGCTCCTCCTCGCCGGTGCCCCAACTACTTCCCAAGCGCAGCAACCCACCCCCGACCAGGCGCAGCGGCTGCTGCAGACTCGGCCCGACCTTGCTGCCCAGCTTCGCGACCGCATCGGCAGCTCGGGACTGACGCCTGATCAGGTCCGCGCCCGCCTCAAGGCGGCGGGATATCCGGAAGACTTCCTCAACGCCTACCTCACCGGCGCTGATACCTCGAAGGCCGGACAGCCCGACGCCAAGATGCTCGACGCCGTTCGCCTGCTCGGGGTTGATCTGGATGCGGTGGCGCCTCCCGCCGTGGTGCCACCGCCCGCGGCGGTCGCTGAAGGACCAGGGCTGAAGCTGTTCGGCGCTGAGGTCTTCCAGCGGGCCAGCAGCCAGTTCCAGCCCGCCCTGAGCGGACCGGTCGACGCCAACTACCGGCTGGGGCCCGGCGATGTGCTGGTATTGATCCTGACTGGTGACGTGGAACTCGCCCACACGCTCGAGGTCACCCGCGAGGGATTCGTGGTCATCCCCCAGGTGGGGCAGCTCTATGTCGCCAACCTGCGGCTCGCCCAGCTCGAAGACCTGCTCTACGACCGTCTCGGCAAGGTGTATTCCGGGGTGCGTCGCGGGGCCAACGCCACCACCCGCTTCCAGGTCACCGTGGCGCGCCTGCGGACCTCGCAGGTCTATGTCGTGGGGATGTCCGACTGCCGGGCTCCTATCAGGTCTCAGCGGCCGGGACGGTGCTCACTGCCCTCTATGCCGCAGGCGGGCCGACCGAGAATGGCAACTTCCGCCGCGTCGAGGTCCGCCGCGCCGGCAAGCTGGTCGATTCACTCGACCTCTACGACTACCTGCTCCATGGCAACAGCAGCCATGATATCCGGCTCGAGACCGGTGATGTGGTGTTCACCCCGACCAAGGGCGCCCGGGTCTCCATCACGGGACGGGTGGTGCGTCCGGCGATCTACGAGCTAAGACCGACTGAAACGTTGCGGGATTTGATTCAGTTCAGCGGTGGCTTCGAGGCCGACGCGCTGATGCGCCGAGTGCAGGTCAACCGAATCCTGCCCCCGGCAGCACGCGTAAGCGACGGCAAGGACCGCGTGGTGATCGACCTGTTGCCCGATCAGTTCGCCAACGACAGTGGCCCGGCGTTCACGCTGCAGCCGGGCGATTCAGTCGTCGTCTTCGGGGTAGCGTCCAATCGTCGCGGCTTCGTGACGCTCACCGGCAATGTCTGGGTGACGGGACCGATCGGATACACCTCCGGCATGAAGCTGTCCGACGCGCTGCGCCTCGCGGGTGGACCAAAGCCCGACTTCTATCAGGGCCAGGTCCTCGTCTCGCGGCTGCAGCCCGACTCGACCCGCATCCAGTTGCGCAGTGCGTTCAGGGACAGCCTGGGGACACTGACGCAGGATCTCACGCTGGCCGATGAGGACGAGATCCAGGTATTCTCGCGCATTGATTTCCGGCCGACCCGCTCGATCGCGGTGACCGGCGCGGTGCGCGAGCCCCGGGCGGTTGCCGTTCCGCGACGGGATGACGCTGCGCGACGCCATCCTGCAGATGAAGGGGCTCACCGAAGACGCCGACCTGCGTGAAGCCGAGATTGCCCGGCTCCCCAAGGACCGGACCCATGGCGAAGTCGCCACCACCATCCGGGTGCGGCTCGATTCGACCTACCTCTTCGAGCGCGGCAGCGACGGCACCTACCTCGGGCCCCCGGGTCTGGCCGCGATGGCCAGGGGTGCCGCAGACGTGCCACTCGAGCCGTACGACAATATCCTGATCCTGCGCCAGCCGGGTTGGGAGATGCAGCGCACCGTCGCGATCATGGGACAAGTGAAGTTCCCGGGCCGCTACGCGCTGCGTACCAGCAGCGACCGGATCAGCGACGTCCTCCAGCGTGCCGGCGGGCTCACCGCCACCGCGTATCCTGCGGGAGTCGCCTTCTTCCGGCCGACGGACCACAGTGGTCGCATCGGTATCGACCTGCCCCGGCTGCTCGCCGACAAGAAGTTCCGCGACAACCTGATTCTCTTCGGCGGCGATTCGCTCTTCGTTCCGGAGTACAATCCGGTGGTGATGGTGGCGGGTGCGGTCAATTCGCCGGTGACGGTGGCTTATGTCCCGGGGAAGAAGCTCAACTACTACGTCCAGTCGGCTGGTGGCTTCTCGCAGTCGGCCGATGCGGGCCGGGCCTATGTGACCCAGCCGAGCGGCGCGGTCAAGAGCACGCAGCGGCACTTCTTCCTGATACCGAATAGCCTGCCCACTCCGCTGGCGGGAGCACATGTCTTTGTGCCGGAGAAGGTGAAGGATCCCAACAAGAGCAGCAGCCTGGCGAGCTTTGCCGCCATCATCACCAGCCTGGCGACGGTGCTGATCGTGGCGATCAAGCCGTAGGGGCCCCGTCGCTTCAGCGACGAGCCGAGCCGCCGCTTCAGTGGCGCTGCTCCCGCGCGCCGAGATGCCCGCCGTCGTCCCCGCCGAATGCCGGGGACCTCCAGATTCCGTAGAATGCAGCTATCGGCTGATGATCTTCAGCCGCTGCGTTCGCGGAGGAAGTCGACCCTGCGAGTCTACGCTACCCTCGGCGCTCGCTGGCAGTTCCTATCAGCTTCGCCGCGTTATCCGGTCCAGCTCCGCTACATCGCGAAGGTCGGATTCTCTGCCGGTGGCGAGTTTGTTCCGGCGCAATTCCTCCAGCCCGAGCACCGGTACCTGGTGACCGCCGACATCCGAGGAGACGGCTCCCGCGAACGCTTCATGCCACCGACACACCACTCAGGCTGTTCAGCAGATCGATCCGATGGGGACGCACGCCGAGCTGGGTCACGGTGTCGGGAAGGAGGAGCCCTGCGGAATCGATCAGGTTTGCCGGCGCGCCGAAGGCGGCGAGGGCGACGGTGAGGCGGCGCACGTTGTCCGCGGAGGGTCGGAACAGGATATCAGAGATCGCCCGTGGCGCGGACATAGCCATGCCGCCCCAATGCGAAGGCCCCCACCACAACGAACTCCACGTCGTTGCCGGTGAGGGCCCGCAGAAGGTCCGCGAAGTCGGGGTCGAAGGAATCAGTGGCGTGCATGTCCACCCGCCTACGGGGTCCGCTCACGCGTGTGACGATGTCACGTCGCAGCGGTTCGATCGGCGTGCCTGCCAAGGCCCATGCCGCACGAGAAACCGCCCAGACGGCCGCAAAGCGGTGCTCGACCGGAATCTCCTCCCAGCTCGGAGGCGTCCTCCTGGCCGAGCGGAACCTGCCGCCCGGTAAGGGTCTGGCGCCGAATGGCGGCACGTTCCGCTGCGGTCTGGGCTGGTTCGGACATGCTGGAAATATCGCCCCACGGGCTACCCTGAGCCACCCCCGCGCCGAACTCCTCAGCTCAATCCGGCGAGCTGCGTCCCCTCGGGCGGCACCTCGGCGGTGCGCTCTGCATGCCCTCCATGCATCGGCGCCCCGGCGTTGTGCGGGTCGTAGTCCACCACCAGCCGCTTGAGCAGGCCCCGCAATTCGTCGTCCGGCCGCCCCTCCTCGGCCGCCAGGATGAGTTCGTTCACGACCGTCGTGACCCCTACCGGCAGCTCCGCGTTCCTCGCCCGCAACACCTTCGGGTGCTGCGGTGGGCACCGCATGCTCCGCGCCGAAGAACATCTCCTCGTACAGCTTCTCGCCGGGACGTGACCCGGTGAAGCGGATCTCGATGTCGGTGCCGACTTCCTTGCCCGAGAGGCGGATCAGGTCGGCGGCGAGGTCGGCGATCTTGACCGGCTCACCCATGTCGAGCACGAAGACGTCGCCACCGCGGCCGAGCGCCATCGCCTGCAGCACCAGCTGCACCGATTCCGGAATCGTCATGAAGTAGCGGCGCATTTCCGGATGGGTGACCGTCACCGGGCCGCCGGCGGCGATCTGGCTCAGGAAGGTCGGCACCACGCTGCCGCGCGACTCCGAGCACGTTGCCGAAGCGGACCGCCATGAAGTTCTTGCCGTGCTCCTGCGCTGCCAGCTGCACCAGCTGCTCGGCCACCCGCTTGGTGGCCCCCATCACGCTGGTGGGCCGGACCGCCTTGTCGGTCGAGACGAACACCAGCTGCTCGACCCCGCTCTGCGCGGCCGATCTCGACCAGGTTCCGGGTGCCGAGAATGTTGTTGGTGACCGCCTCGGCGACGTTGCATTCCATCATCGGCACGTGCTTGTGCGCCGCGGCATGGAATACCGCAATCGGATCCCAAGCTGTCGAACACCTCGAGCCAGCCGATCGCGGTCGCGCACATCGACGATCACCGGGACAAAGTCCACTCGCCGGGGCCATCCCCTGCAGTTCATTCAGGATGTTGAAGATCGAGTTCTCGCCATGCCCGGCGAGCACGATCCGTTGGGGCTCCAGTCCCACCAGCTGGCGGCAGAGCTCACTCCCGATCGAGCCGCCGGCCCCGGTGACCAGCACCGTCTTGCCGGTGGTGAGTGCCCGCGCCGGAGTCGAGCGAGGTCGTGACCGGCTCGCGGCGGAGAAGGTCCTGGATCTCGACCGGGCGCAGGGCATTGACGGCGACCTTGCCGGAGATGATCTCGAACATCCCGGGCACGGTTCGCGTGTTCGATGCCGGCGGCATCCGCCGCAGCGACCAGTTCACGGATGACATGACCACCGGCTCGTCGGCATGGCGATGATCAGTTCGTGGATATCCCGGATTGCCGCCACACGCGGGAGGTCGGCCAGCGCGCCGAAGATCGGCAGGTTGAAGAGTCGCTCGGCCGCGCTTCGATGGGTCGTCGTCGAGAAATCCAACCGGGTTCAAGCCGATGTCGGGATTGTCTAGCAGTTCGCGAATAATCATACACGCCTGCCGCGCCGGCGCCGGCGATGAGTACCCGGCGAGCATCACTCGGCTGGATGCGGCGCAAGTGGGAGGTGATCACCCGCACCGCGAGCCGCGGCATGGTCAGCACGGCCCCGGCTAACAGCATGTCGAGGACCAGGACCGAGAGCGGGATGCGCACCGGCGCGAGGCCGAGGCCGGGAATTGCGACCGCGCCGATCATAAAACAAACCGCGCCTGAGAGGGCGCCGGCCTTGAAGAACTGCTCGAGTTCGTGGAGCGAGGCATGGCGCCAGAGGCCGCGATAGAGCCCGGCCCAGTAGGCGATCGCGACCTTGACGGCAGCGATAAGGCGAGGAACCAGAGGACCCCGGCCGGTCTCGTTGACCCAGGAGAGCCCCTCGAACCGGACGGTGAACGCCAGCGCCGTGGCCAGCGGCAGCAACAGCAGGTCGAGCACCAGGAAGGTGCGGTTGCGCGGCCACGCGTGTGGTTCGGGGTGAGTCCGCTGGCTTCGGGGTCAGGCGCGCCTCATGGTATGTCCGACTGCAAGTATATCTTCGCCGGCACATGGGCGTCAATCGTTTGGTGGATATGGGGTTGCGGGGGGGAATGAAGCAGATGATGAGAATGTGCTAGGGAGGCTCTGCACAAGTCGGTGTGATTAACGACCGGGGCTTAGCGAAGAAACACGACCCGTATCTTCGTCCTCTTTGCCCTGGCCAACCTCTACCTGCTGCGCCACCGACTGGTGCAGAGCACCGGATCGCCACGATGTCGAGACGGCGGAGCCGCTCGGCGACACCGTTGGCCTGCTGTGGCATGGCGACTTGGGCCGCGCCACAGCGATCACGTTCGCGCCAAGGCGCTCATGCACCCGCCTTTATCACACCGGGGAGCAGGCGCCTGACCTGTGCAGAGCTTCCCTAGCGGCGCATGATTACCTGAGGACAGACACCCCGACGACCGCGAATCAGCGGCTGTACGCGAAGTCAGGCGGCTCGTGGACTGGAATCCCTTAGCCGCCCGCGAAGCCAGACGTGGTTACGCCACATGTCGGCTTTCGTGAGCCGGTACATGAGCCCGTCCCAGTACGCCTCGTACAGCATGTTCGCCTTGGTCCTAGTGAATGTGCGTTCGTCCCGCCGCTCCTTCTCGATCACGAAGTGCGGATCGAGATGCCGACGCAGCCAGCCGTAGGTCATCGAATGCGGGTGAGCACGGCCGGCTTCCGGCCGGTACCTCTTGGGAGCTTGCGCAACGGGGAGTCTAGGTCGACGTGAAACACGAACAGGCCACCCGGCTTCAGCACCCTGGCGCACTCGCCAAGAATCGCACCTGGCTGCTGGGTGTGGTCGATACAGTTGATGCAGAACAACGTGTCGAACGAGTCGTCCCCGAACGGCATCGATTCGGCCTGGCTGTCGACCAGCTCCACGGGATCACCGAAGAAACCGTTCCATTGTGAGTACGTGCTGGCCAGCGGATCCACGCCCACGCGTCGGTCTGCCGTGACGAAGTTGACGACACCGGCGGGTCCACACCCGATGTCGAGGATCGACTGGCCAGCGAACTCGTCCAACGTCAGGTCGAGCGAGCCCAGGTGACGGGACCATTCGGATCGTCGCTGCTCGGCTGGGGTCTGCTGCCATGAGGTGTTCTCCCAGTAGCTGCGTTCTGAGGCCTGGGCCTCCTGCCAGCGTTCTTGCTCCACCCTCACGGCTGACCTCCCTATTGGCTGCACGCGCGAAACCTACATGGAATGAAGGCAACCCGGTAATGACGGGCTACGCGTCCACAACATGATCTAGGGAAGCTCTGCACAAGTCGGTGTCATTAACCACGTTTCCGTGGTCGTTATCGCTCTCCCCGCCGACCACAGTGCCCCGCCATGAGCCCCCAGCACATGTTTGCCAGCTTCGCCTATTCCATCAAGGACAAGGTCCCCCGCCGCGAGCGCCTCCTGCAGGAAATGGACGCCGTGATTCCGTGGAAGGTGCTGATCGAGTTGATCGAGCCGCACTACCCGAAAGCGGGTCGAGGGCGGCAACCGCTGGGACTGGAGAAGATGCTCCGGATCTATCTGCTGCAGATCTGGTTCGATCTGTCGGATCCGCAGGCAGAAGATGCCATCTACGACAGCGAATCGATGCGCCGGTTCGCGGGAGTGGAACTGTCGGACGATGTGGTGCCGGACGAGAGCACGATCCTGCGGTTCCGGCATCTGCTGGAGAAGCAGAGGCTCACCGAAGCGATGTTCGAGAAGATCAATGGTGTGCTGGAAGAGAGGGGCTGCTTCTGCGATCGGGGACGATCGTGGATGCCACGATGATCGCGGCGCCGAGTTCAACGAAGAACAGCACCAACAGCCGAGACCCGGAGATGCGGCAGGCGAAGAAGGGAAATATGTGGCACTTCGGGATGAAGGTGCACGTGGGCAGTGATCGGCGCGGCATCGTGCACACGCTGACGACGACCAATGCGGCGCAGGCGGATATCACGCAATTCTTTGAGCTACTGCACGGCGCGGAGATGACGGTGTACGGCGAAAAGGCGTACTGGTCGGCCGCGAACCAAGCGGACCGTGAAGCGCAGGGCGTCAAGTACCGGATCAATCGTCGCGGCAAGCGCATCCCGTATTGGAAGCGGGTGAATCGCCTGCGGTCGGAAGTCCGCGCTCATGTGGAGCATCCGTTTCACGTGGTCAAACGCCTTTGGCGCTCCACGAAAGTGCGGTACCGAGGCTTAGCGAAGAACACGGCCCGTATCTTCGCCCTCTTTGCCCTGGCCAACCTCTACTGCTTCGCCACCGACCTGTGCAGAGCACCGGATCGCCACGATGTCGGGACGGCGGAGCCGCTCGGCGACACCGTTCGCCTGCTGTGGCATGGCGACTTGGGCCGCGCCACAGCGATCACGTTCGCGCCAAGGCGCTCATGCACCCGCCTTTATCACACCGGGGAGCAGGCGCCTGACCTGTGCAGAGCTTCCCTAGTGAGAGACCCCCTCGCGTCGCATGACGTTCAGAAGTGTTCGCCCAAGAATCTTCACGTCAAACCAGAACGAGCGACGGTTCAGGTACTCAGCATCCAGCCCTACTTTCTCGGGAATCGACAAGTCATCCCGGCCGTTGACCTGCGCCAACCCGGTTACCCCCGGGAGCAACTGGTCCACACCCTGCCCCGTGCGGAGGGCCACCAAGTCGTCCTGATTGAAGAGAGCTGGGCGAGGGCCAACGAAGCTCATGTCGCCCTTGAGCACGCTCCAGAGCTGGGGCAGTTCGTCGAGACTGGTCCGGCGCAGGAAACCGCCGATAGGGGTGAGATAGGCCTGCGGGTCGGTGAGTAGGTGCGTCGCTACCGCCGGAGTGTCGATACGCATCGTACGGAACTTCGGCATGCGGAAGATCCGGTTGTACCGGCCGACGCGGTCGGACCAGTAGAGCGCGTGTCCGGGGGAGGTCAGGCGCACCAGCAGTCCGATCACCACCAGTGGAATCAGCAGTAACACTGTCGCGATGACCGCGACCACCAGGTTCACGAGACGGTTCACGTCGCCTTCGAGATGAGCGGGTGCACAGCGCGACGCAGCCCCTCGTCAACACTCACTGGGGGTACCCATCCCAGAAGGCTCCGCGCCTTGGAAATGTCTACCTGCAGGCTGCCGCAAAGGCGTTGGCAAACACTCTTCTTACCCAGGAGCGCCGCGCCCATTTCAAGAACCGTAATCGGCACGGGTACCAAACGGGCTGGGACCCCTAGCGCGACGGCTGTGCGGCGGAGCAGATCGGTAGTGGAAAGATCCTCGCCATCTGCAGCCATGAAGATGTGATTGGCAGCAGCTGGATGGCTCAGACAGAGGAGGATTAGGTCCACCAGGTTATCGAGCCCGACAAGGGAGCGGCGATTATTCTGAATCGCGCCCAGAGGAAGCGGTACCCCGAACGTCAACCAGCGCGCCATGGTAAGAAAAGTTGGCCCGCCCTCCCGGGCCATATGCAAGAGGCGGTCGCACCACCACCACTTCCATTCCCGTTGCTACCCCGAGAGCCAGCAGGCCAACCTCCGCTTCCGCTTTGGAGACAGCATAAGCATCTACCGGTGCCCTCGGATCGCTCTCGGTGAAAGCTTCGCCGGGCGCCGTGGTCTCACCATTGACCTTGAGAGAGCTCACGAACACCATCCGACGCACCCCAGCCGCTGCAGCCTGCCGCCCAAGCGCCAGCGTGCCCTCCGTATTCGCACGGTGATAGGTTGTCCTCAAACCAAGGGCATCGTGGGCCACAGTTTGGAGCTTCGCGGCAAGATGCACCACGACCTGCGCCGAGACTAAGGCCTCGGACCAATCCGTGCGTGAGTTCGCAGACTTGCGACGCGCACGGTCGAAACCCGGCTAGAGCGATCGGGTGATTCGCGATGGATCGCCGCCCGAACATCGCCCGCGTACTCAGCCGCGGCACGGGCCACGAAGGCCCTGCCAATAAAACCGGTCGCACCAGTCACCAAGAGCGTCAGCGCATCTCATCGCGATCAACCTCAGACGCATACCTTGAGTGCCACGACGGTCAGACATACTATCCGCCCAACCCGTTGCCACTGCTGCTCCGGTGGTTGTGAGTCCCGGTTTCGGCAAAAATTCGTTGGTAGTAGTCGACAAGTGCGGCGGTTAGGCGACTTTGAGAAAATGAGTCAATTACACGAAGTCGCGCGGCTTCCCCCAAGCGTTGGCGTAAACCGTCATTCGCCGAGAGAACAATCATCCCCCGAGCGATTTCCATCGTCGCACCAGATGTGTGCAGCACGCCAGTCACACCATCCACCACCGCATCGGTGATTCCGTAGATACGCGACCCGAGAGTAGGCACGCAGGTTGCAGCGGCTTGTAACGGAACGTTTGGAAACCCCTCGCGATAACTTGGTAGGCAAAGCACATCGGCACAAGAAAGGTATTCTTCCGGGAAGAGAGTGTACCCCGCTCGATGGACCCGCGAGGGAAAACGCCTTGTGAGCTGGGACACATTCTCCTCAAGACCTTCCTCATCGGGACCGACGATAAACAAGTGTGACCGCTCATCCGCACAGCTACTTCAGCAAACGCGTGCAGCAAGTCAATAACCCCCTTGTCGCGGTTGAGGCGCCCCAAATACATGAAGACCACATCGCCCTCAGGAATATGGTTCCCGCTCCTTATCCGCTTTCGCGCAGAATCACTAAACGCGAAGCGTTCTATGTCGACGCCTACAAGCGACCCTTCTGCGAGCACCTCGATAACAGACGCCCGAGTGATCCCGTTCGCTATCAAGAATCGTCGCTGTGAATGACTGTCTGCTAGAAGATGGGTCGCGTTTGCCGCTAGCACCCGGTCGAGAGTCTTGAGCAGCAATGCTTTCAACCCCGCCTGCGTGACCCACACCTGCCCCGTGAATGTGTGCAACCGAATGCGGACACCTGCAAGTCTCGCAGCCAGCATGGCAAGCATGCCTGCCTTCGGTGTGATTGAATGAACGGCGTCGAAGTGCTCCTTTCGGAAAACTCGCCAGAGTTTGAATAGGGCACGCAAGTCCTTTCCCAACGAAATCTTACGCTCGATCAGGATGGGCACGACTCGCACATTTCTCCCACATAGTCCCAAGAGTTCATTGGAGTTGTCCGACGTCACAATCGTTATGTCATAAATGCAGGCGAGTGCGGCTAGATGCGGTCCCATGAATACACGCATCGCAAACGGCACGGTCGCGACAACGCAAATGTGATTACGCCGCATGTTGCCCTCACCCATCACAATGCCCCCACTCAGCGACGGTGAACGTCAGGAGTTCGGGACGCTCATCAAGCACACCAGACCCCGTGGGGTGTTCACGCCAAGTCAGGGGATCGCCTCCGTCCCACACCACACCACCAACGACAACTTTCCACGGAGACCGTTGCGTTCACAGATCAGCGTTCCGATACCATGGCGGCTTTCAAGACGGGAGCCGCACGGCCCGGGTCGTTCATCGGGTGTGGGGCATACCACTGGGCTTGGGCGCAGGTTCCGCATATTCATTCGCCGGTACGACACCGCCAATGTGCGCGCTCTGCGTTGAATACCCTCGTCGTGACGCGAGCACACCATTACCTCGGATACCAGGCTCTTCCGATCTCTGCTCCCACACTACTTGACCAGCGCGCCTTCACTCTGAACGTGCTTCACGCCACCATCATAGCCCATAGAGGCACGATGCCCCTTGCTCCAGAAGGCTCGGACCCAAGATCAGAGAGTTCCCGCGGCAACCTTCGGTAAGAAATCATGAAACGCTTCGTCTCCCTCCGCTTCAGGCTGCTTCAACGACCGGTTTGGTCGCGCTGACAGTGACTTCGCTCAGGCCCCCCGGTTGAGCAAACGAAGAACCCAGCCTCGCGGAATCGGCAACATGAGCACAACGTAAAGGCACACATATTGCCACCGCGTGGCGACCACCGGGCTGAGTGCCACCCGAGCGAGCCGGTTTCTGCCCTGGCTGATATGGCTCACTGCGTCATAGAAGCACAATTTGTCACGAGCGGCCTTCATCGCGCCGGGACAGGACCGGATCGCATCCGGATACAACCTCTCTAGATCATCCAACGTTTGTCCAACTTCCCTCGACACGAGATGAAGAGTCCGTTGGGTCAGTGACCCAGCCGATCGCCGATACTTAAAGATGGGTTCGTGAATCACGCCGACATCATACATGGCTGCGATTTGCATGAATAAGTTGTAGTCTGGGGCGAAACTGAGAGTTTCATTGAATCCCAAACGACCGCACCCGAGAACCGCCCGGCGCAGTAACACACTACCCATCCTAATGTCATAGCGACGCAGCAGATCTGCGAGAAGTCGCCCGCTCCGATACCGCACTTTGCCTCTGTCACGGACTACTCCACGCTCATCGACAATGATGGTGCGACCGTACACCATTCCGTAGTCCCCCGCTTCAATCATATGAACCTGCCTCGCGATTGCGTCGGGCACATAGAGATCGTCAGAGTCGAGGAACCCGATGTATGTTCCGCGCACTTGCTGAAGCGCAAGATTCCTCGCTGCTCCCAACGGCTTTTAGTTCCACACGGAAGTACTTTACCCGTGAATCTGAATCGGCGTACGCCTTGGCAATCTCGGGAGTCCTATCGGTGGACGCATCGTCCCAAAGAATGAGTTCCCAATTCTGATAGCTCTGCGCCAGGACACTATCAATCGCCTCGCGCAGGTACGGTTCGCCGTTGTGAGTGTTCATGATCACGCTGACGAGTGGCGGGGAGTCCGGCCACACCTCACAAATCATCGTCGCTCCGCGGGTCTCGTCGAGACGCGACACCCATGTCTCGGCCTCTCACCTTGTGGCAACAATTAGGGCTGCGCATGGCTCTCCATTGTCCCGCCCAACATCCTTAGACGCTATCCAGCGCGCTAGCGCGCGACGCATAGACTCGTTTATCACACGAGGTAGAACCGGAGGGCGAGGCGGAGAGCCGCCCCGACATTCCAACGACCAGACAACCCCACACAAATCAGAGCATCGAGTCGGTCCCATAATTCACACTGGCCTCCGGAGATGTACGGTCGCAGTTCAAATCCAGCAAACCCAGCATCCCTGAAAAGACATTGCCATTCGCTTGGATCGAACAGGTTCAGATGTACAAGCTGTCGGCGACGCAGATCACAATACCACTTGGCTCGCAAGCTCAAATGGCTATTCATCCCTCGCAACGGCACGGTGGCAACAAATTTGCCACCGTCGCGCAGCATCGTGTGACTCGACGCCAACACTGATGAGAGGTTAGGGATGTGTTCGATCACACAGTTCGCAAACACAGTTGCGAATGAACCACTTGCGAATGTCATCTGCCGCGCATCCATAAGATGAACACGATCGTAGGTCAGGCCATTGCTACGCGCACGCGCAAGCGTTCGCGCGTTGATATCGATGGCGTCATCGACGTGTGCGAACACCTTTGACGCAAAGACACCATCGGCGCACCCTATTTCGAGGATAGGCCGCTCTAGATGGCATGTCTTCGCAAAGGCGGTGACGGCGGCAAGCTCTAGTGCTCGCCAATATGATTGTCCTGGCAGCTGGTAGATCGGAAGTGTTCGCATGAGCAACTCTTCCAATTCGCTCCCACATGGTCCTTGACCATTAACGCTCATTCGCGCCTCCCAGCTTCTAGCGCGGTACTGTACACCGCTCGCGCGGTAGTGGCCACCGCATCCCACACAAACTTGCTTGCACGCTCGACCGCGGCTGCGCCCAGTCGGCTGCGCTCCTTGGGATCATACACCAAACGCTCGACGGCGGTGGACAAGGCCAGCGCATCCCCGGCGGGTATAAGTAGTCCGCAGGATGCATTCACTACCTCAGGAAGTCCTCCGTGATTGGTTGCAACTACTGGAATGCCACATGCAAGGGCCTCCAATGCCGCCATGCCAAACATCTCTAGCTCAACTGTCGGCATCACGAAGATGTCTGCGCTACAGTACACAGCCGCAAGGCGTTCCTCTGGAACTGCCCCAAGATAGGTAACGCCGGCATTCCGCATCCGCTCTGCCCATTTCTCATCGTCTACATCTCTGTCGAACTGTGACATGGGCCCAGCAGCGACGACAGCGACCGGTACGCCGTGGGATCCCATCCGCTCGGCGGCGGCGATAAGAACGTCCGAACCCTTTTGACGAGCAATCCTGCCGACGTATAACGCGATAGAATGCGTCGCTGGAATCGTAGCGAGCTCTGAGGCCCTCGCTTGTTGCCGAGGTCTAAATTGGCCCGTATTGACCCCGTTATATAGGACGCTCACCCTTTCTTCGGGCAAGTCCCAGTACTCGACTGATTGCCTTTGGCAGTACTCGGAGCACGGGAGCAAACGGTCAAAATGAAGGAGGCAACGCCTGACTAGGAAACCGACTATTCCCCGACGGCCGCCGCGAAAGCGAAAAAAGTCATATGACAATACAGACGGCCTTCGAAAAAGTGCCTTGAACACAATCCCTTCCGGCTCACTATGAAAATGAACCACCACGTCCCGGTGTCCGCAGGATACGCGCCGGATTACAAGGGCGGCGCGGGCGAGAAACTCAATATGCCGCATTGGCCCAGCAGTGTGACAGCGGATATAGACGACTGTTACACCATCAACGGTTTTGGTTTCGGCATTTGCGCCTATCGACAAGACAACAACCTGATCGCTCGATGCTGATTGGACACGCGCAAGTTCCCAAATGCGTCGCTGAATTGCCCCACCGAATGAGCACGGGATGGATGGGAAGGCCGCCACGCCGACGTGAACGATCAGCACGACGGCGAGTCGGCCATGTCATTTGCCCCATCTCTAGTCAACACGACTGCCTCTAAGGGCCAAGAGCGGCATCCCAGCGCGAATTGCTACCGCGGTCGCTCGTCGAAGGAACGACCGCCGTCCACGACCGCTGCAGAGCAGGGCCTCATAGAGTTGCAAGTGGGCTCGCGCCATTGCATCGATGCTTGATTGGCGGAGAGCGCATGAACGGATCAGGCACCTATCATGCGCCTCTAATCGAGGCCGAGCGTTCATCGCACGAATTCCGTCAGCCAACGCCACTGGATCCTCCCTGGGCACGATGATAGAGTAGGGGTCCACCATCTCACGAATGGCCCCGACATCACTTGCGACAACCGGGGTCCCGCACAGTAATGCCTCAGTCACAGCACTCGGCAGGGATTCGCTCCGATGGGGCAGCACCAGCATAGTCGCAGAAGAATACTCGCGGACCAATTCAGGAGGCCTCAGAAAACCAATGAATTGGACCTGCGCCTCGATGCCCAGTTGTGCCGCGAGTTGCCGGTACGATGCCTCGAAGGCAGACGTTTGGTAAAAAGTCGCACCCGTATTGGGAGATCCGGCAACAAAGCAACCGCACGCAGGAGAACATCAATGCCCTTTATAGGGTCAAGCTGCGCGACACACAACACAACGACTTCCTCGGTAGTTGGCACCGAAGTATGTTGATAGATATCTGTGCGAATGCCATTGGGGATTTGGCGGATGGTGCTCGCCGAATCTCCCACCACGCACAGATCCGCGAGTTTCGACTGGATAATGCAACCAGACCATCCGCCATGAGAGTCACAAACCGATACCCATGTCCCCAAAGTCGAGACGCTCGGAATCCGTTAAGAAGCCGCAGGTCATGGCCCGTGAACACAAATGGAGTATCGCCTTGAGATGCTGCGCGCAGCGCACCAGGGCCAATGGTGCACATGAACAACATCGTGCCGTTTTGACGGACGATAGACCCGGTGACCAACTCGCGTTACGTCGATTCCAAGCGATTCGAGTGCATCTGCTAGCAACGTCTCGGGTGTATACCTGTGGCGTTCGCGATATTCGCGCGGCTTATCGTAAATACCCCCCACAAGGCACAGGTGCATCGGTGATCAACCCCCCTCGCCTGCAAGAGCACTCGATCCGTGCCGACGCCACTTGCGAAGAAGAGCATAAAGGTAGATTGGCCAAAAGAAATACACGAAGATCTGCGCAACAGCCGACAGACTTCCGGGAAAAAGATACATGATCCACGCGGTCGTGTAGAACGCGATATAGGACTCCAGAGGATCAGAAGCGAACTCATGATAATGATCGAGTTGCCCACAATCATCCCCAGAAGGAAAAACACAAACGCGGTGCCAACAAGCCCAACGTTGATGAACAGTTCACCTGGAAATGGGATCAGCTGATCTTGTATTGAAGATGTACCGTAGATCATCCGATTGTAGATGACGGGACCACTGTTCTCGAAACGACTTCCCGAGGATCGGAACCGGCGACATGAGCGAGCCAAACAGCGTACCGCCGGCGTCAGACCGAGTGAGTTGGTTCGCCTTAATCAAGAACGCAGTGAACTGCGGCCCGCCACCGTAGATCTGCAGTTGGTCGAGCGGCTGTACTTGACCACGCAACAACGCTTGCGCCTCGGGGTTACGCAAGACCTCACGGGCTCGAGCCCAGAGCTTCTATACCAGCTATTCCGAGTAGGGAACCGAATCCGCACAGAGCGACGATGAGCAGGACCAGAAGCGTCGGGCGCCATACCCAAGCAGCGTACGCACTAAGCAGGGCGACCATCGGAACCACAAAGGCGGCACGATTGAAATTGTATGAATACCCACGATTACGATGGCGAAGACTGTCACTGCGGTTTCAGCGACGCACAACCCCCCGGCCCTTCGTTGCACAACTCTCCTACTCCACCAACCGATTCCGGCGAAGATCAGAAACGGGCGGAGTATCAAGCTAAGCGCCTTACGCGCGCTAGGATCACTGGATGCGGCCGCGTATTCGGCCGGATTGGACAGATAGCGGAACAGCCCCTCGACACTTCCAAAGATCAGCCAAAGTCCTGCCAGGCCGGTCAACGCGAGCAGAGCGATCTCCCGCTGTCCGAGGCTCGCGGACTCAGGCGCCGACACCTCAACGGGCGCGCCTGAAGCCGGCTTCCACGACACTAGACCAGCTAGGAAGGCAACCAGGACACCGGCCTGCAATCGAAGCGCGAAACCAATTGCAGCGTCGTCCGGCAGGATAGGAAGCACCCCTCTCGCGGGTCCTTTCCAAATCACTAGGACCGGCACAATCACCGTGCAAGTGAACAGCACCGTGAGTGCCCAATTGTGAGGTGACAGTACGCGATGGGATCGCGGGGCGAGGGCGGGAATCAGGGTTGGACCGGCGAAGAAGATGGTCGCCGGCAATAATGCCCAAGGGTATTTCCAAGTGTCCGGTAAGGCGAGCATAAGCGCAAGGGCGGCACCGCCGCAACTTGACCACACCCGCGAGGGCCGCTGGGATAACGCTCGATGTGTCACAATCAGACGATTACTCAACCCGAGAGCGCTTTGCATAACCGCTCAGCGAAAGGTCGCTGGCCAGTGCCGTGGCGGCAACGGAATACCCAATTAGCAGCGCGGCGCTGAGCCCCAAAGCGCCGAAGGGTCCGATCAACCAATAAGCGGATGCAGCGATGAGAGCTGCGAGCAGGCAATCCCATGCAAAACGCCGCCACACGGCACCAACGCTTATCAGCGCTTGTCCAAGAACGGTATTAACGGTGTTCGGAAAGGTACCAAGGAGGACAATCAACAGGACCGGCCAACCACTGCGAAAGGCTGAACCGTATAAAGCCATAAACCAAGGCGAACAGGCTCCAATTACTAGCCCAGGCAGCACGCATGAGATACCACTGATGACAAGGGTCTCGCGGATGAGCCGTCGATATCCCACGACATCATCGGTCGCGTGCAGATTGGATAACAACGGCAACTGCACCGGCGCAATTGAGGACGGAACAAATAGAACCAATGTCCCCCACCGATTCGCCGCGTCGTAAATGCCGGCTTCAGCGAAGCCCTCTGGACGATGGATCAGAAGCAAACGTGCGACCCACAACGCCGGCATCACCGCGAGACCACTCAACATCGCAGGAATACCAAACTGAAGCACTGGTCGCAATTCGGCCAACGCAGCGCGCATATCGACACGTTGCAGGCCTAAACGCTTTCGGCGAAGAAGGAATCCGAAGAATGCCGCCGAGAGGATCTCGGCGAGGGCGAACCCAGCAGTCATCCCTTCCACACCGGCCAGATGAGCCCCAACAATAGACCCTACCCCACCCAGCACACCCCGCCATCCTGTCAACATGGTCAACAGCCGAAATTCTTCATATCCCAGCAGGGCACCTGTCAAAACTCCGAGCGCAGCCCCCGCAGGGATCAACGGAAGAGACCAGGAGAATGCCAATCCCAATCCGGGCGAGGCCAGCAAGCCGCCCGCGATGGTTCTAGAGAACGGGAATATGGCACCTGCAACAACGGTACCCAACGCCAGACTCATGTAGAGCGCGATGCGAACCGAAGCAACACATCGGGCCGGGTTGGTAATCCGCAATTGCGAAACAAAGCGTGCCGCGGTGGTCGCAAGCCCCAATCCAGCAAGAACACCTAAGAGTGCCGCAGTGCTTTGAACCGTTCCAAACTCCCCCAACCCCGCCGGCCCCAACATCCGGGCACATGCCAACGTTCCGACAAGTAACGCGCCCCGAGATACAAGTGCGCCGAGAAGCGACCAAGCTGCGGCCCGCCGAAATCGAGAGGTAACCGACGTCACCCCTCCGGAACCTCCATGGATACCTAGGTCTGATCGGAACAGGCTGGCATCCAGTTCTCGGCCTTTGGGGTGCGTCGGCTCCGACACGTCTGTGTCGACCTAATCTCGTGACGAATCGGGTGCAGCACCGGAAACGTTGATTTCCGGCCAAGCTTCTTCCAGCGGTTTCCAACAACGCAGCTCTATGTTCCCGACATTGGTCACACCGAACCTTCGAAGCACCGAATCACCGAACTCCAACCATGTGTGTGCGGCGCCAGAACTCACTTTCCTTAGAATCATGCTGGCCCCACGCATAAATGGCATATCCTGCGTAGCGATATTGACAAAGCCATTGTTCTGAGCCAGTTGCCTCAATGATGTGTGCGTGAAGGGACGGATGTGAGTGTAGTCATCCCAAAACTGACGCAACCTCGCTGAGGGAACTATAACGAGCACCTTTCCCCCTGGCTTAAGCACCCGCCGCACTTCCCCCATCGCCCGATCAAGGTCCGAGAGGTGCTCGAACAGCCAGCAGCAAAAGACGCCCGAGAAGTAGTTGTCGGGGAATGGAATATCGTAGGCCGAGCCTTGCCGTATTTGAAGTCCCTCTGCGGCATAGTGCTGGACGATCTCCTCTTCAATGTCGACGGCAATAATGTGTGCGACATTCTGTTTGGTGAACCAGCACCTGCCAGGTCCCAAGTCCAAGACCGGCTGACTTTCGCGGAAGTCCTTTTCGTAGTAGTGTCTTCCCATGGCCAGCTCGAGTTCCCCGACGGTGCCGAGACCGGTTCTCAAAATGTAGTTACCGTAGGACATGCCACTCTCAGCGTGGGAAGACGTTTACGGGGTAATCAGAAGTGAGAAATCATACACGCGCTTTGCGATCCGACGCCTAGAATCGTGAACGTCATCCCTGTTGCATGACAGGCCGCCGCTCGGCCGCAGCCAGCAGCATGGAGAGCAACGATCGCGCCCAAGATCCCGGCAATTCCGACTTTCGATACAAGATGTCTGGAGAGTGGCAGTGCGAGCGATGAAGGGGCATCAAACACTACGATGGAGGGCGTCGCCCGTTGCGCATCAATTCTAGCTTGCTCATATAGCTGAGTGATGGTTGTGAAGACTTGCTGGCGTATCTCAATGCTCCGCTGAAGGCGTTCACTCGTGAAATTGACTTGCAGCCGCGGAGCGCCCATCGTCAGGTTCGCTTGAGTAAAGGCTACAAGCGAATCTTCGGCACTTCGCAACCTTTGGCCCGCTTCATCAAGCCGTTCTTGCGCGAATACTCCTTCCTCGGCGGCTTGGCTCTGTTTGGATGCGACAACGAACCTATTGACCTGCTCCATGAGGCGGGCGACCACACTCCTCGCGGCCTCCCTAGAAGGTGCCCGAAACTCGATGGAGACTATTCCCGTGCGAAGCCCGGTGGTTACAAGAAGTCGGCGGTCGATTGCTTCGCGTACTCTGTCGTGCCGGATATCAGGATCCTTGTCGCCTATATCAGAACATTGGCCAAGTCGACCGTTTGCTCTCCAATAACTAGTGAGCGGAAGGGCCAATCGTGGCACACTATCAAGCACGGTGCGTGACCTGACAAGCTCAGCGAAGAAGTCCGGTGACTGACCTCGGTCAGTCGACGGAACGTTAATCCCGAACTGAGCAGCTAGTCCCGTCAACCGAGATCGTGAGGCGTCGCCACCTTGGGGCAAAAAGGAACCGTGAGCCACATAACTGCGAGGCGCCAGCATCACGAGAACACAGGTGACCATGGCAAATGCAATTGCAAATGCCCCGATGAACCGCCATCGCCGGACTAGGAGTTCCTGGATGTTTGGATTCACGCCGACAGAGTCCTTGTCAAGGATACAGAATGTCAGTTGACCCACATGCCGCTACGGTTCCGCGCCGGAGACCATCGCCGCCCCAATCGTAAACGCCACCCCGCGCCCGATCTCCGCCACCCAGATCACCAGCTGACGCTTGCTCCGAATCTCGCGCACGACCCCACGGACGCCGCGCAGCACACCCTCCTGCACGATTACTTCATCCCCTGGCGTGTATTCGAGTCGCTCATTCACCGCCTCTGGAGCGGCCCCGTCACGCTCAATCGCATTACGGAGTGAAGTAATGAAGCCGTCAGCGAGCAGCGCCGGCTTGCCACCCTCTTTCACCACCGTGAGCACGCCAGGAGTCCGCAGGACCGCCGGCCACTCAGCGTTGGTCGCCCGGGCGAAGAGATAGCCGGGAAAGAAGCGGGCACTCGACCTCGCGCCAGCGATCGCTCCAGCGATGACGCTCCTTCACAATGGGCAACCAGGGCGTCAGCCCGAGCGCGGCCATCCGCTCCGCGACCTTCTTCTCGGCCCGCGAGTCGGTCCAGATCACGAACCACGGATCGGCCTGGGCCGCTGGAGCATCGCTGCGCTGGATCATGAGTGCCCAAGTGCATGGTCAGTCACATGGCGTGACCAACCGGGTGAATACTGCGCCCACCCCAACACCCTGCGCCCTACCCTTCCTTGCCCGCCGCCTCGCTCTCACGCCGCAGCTGCTCGATCTCGAGCCGGAGGGCATCATACTCGGCAATCTTCAGTGCCAGGAACTGTCGCGTGAGCGCCGCCTTGGCGGCGACGCCTGTCGGCGTGAGGAGGTAGACGTAGCCGCGCTTGCTCGAGCTGTTCCGGAAGTTCTTGACCTTGACAAAGCCCTTGTCGAGCAGCGCTTTCAGGAGATAGTTCGCCTTGCCCAGGCTCATCCCGAGCTCCTGCGCCATCTCACGCTGGGTGCTGCTCGGATGCGGACTCGAGCAGACGAAGGACATCCCACTGCGATTGATCGGTCACGGGCAAGGCTGCTGTCGGAAGGAGATGTTCAATGGTTGAACATCGGTAATGCTGCGGGTGGTGTCAATAGCGGGATACGGGACCAAATGACCGGCATTCATGCAAACCCGCGTGATCATCATCGGCGGCGGCCTCGCACCCAGCAACGTCGTCCTGGAGCCTGATGTGGTCACGACAGTACTTTCGGCTCTTGCCGGACCGCAGACTTCATTGCCCGGCTGAACGCCTTCCGGACTACTGTTGCGTCATGCTGTTCCACCGCGGTGCGGTAGGCTTTGCGTCCCAGTGCCAGGCGCCATTCGCGGTCCCGAACCAGCTGTTCTATCGCATGCCTGAGTGCGACCCCATCGTGCGTTCCCACCACCACCCCAGTTCCGGTCTCGCGTACGTACCTCATCGAGCCATGTTCCGCTGGTCCGTAACACAGAATTGGGCGACCTGCGCGCAAGTACTCGGGGATCTTGGCTGACAAGGAGTAGTGCGAAATATGGATTCCCCGACTCCATGCTGCCGAAGGAGTCTACATGCACAAGGCAATCAGCATTCTGCATCATCACTGGCAATTCGGAGCGCGGGCGTGTTCCCATGAATCTGATGCTGCTGATGGCTTGAAGCCGGCGCCCAACATTGTCATCTGTCGCATTGCACGTAATGCGCAGTTCAGTGTCGATATTCATTGCCCTGAGCCCATCCAGCACTATCCCAAGTTCCTCGAGCATCTCCACCCGGCCTGCATGAAAGCTACCGCAATAGACGAATACGAATCGTCCGCCAACATGGTGGGAGGGTGAGGAATACCTGGTGATATCAACACAGTTCATGAAAGGGAGGAACGCCAGGCCATAGCGGGCGTGGTATTCGCGCGCCATATCGCCCCCGATAGCCATTCTCACCGGGGCCGCTCTTCATCAGATGCAAGACATCAGCCCGAAACCTGGCTCCTTGGCGTGAAGGATCCGGAAGTCCTGAAAAAGGCACTGACATCCAGTCGTCCATGAAGTGAGGTACCACGGGGATACGGAAGGTGTCGGCAACCAGTCGAACAAACGCGGTAGTCTTTCGGTCCTCGAGGATGGAATAGATCAGGTCCGGCTTGAAGTCGTCTATCCATCGCCGAAGCGCCCTTGAGACGCGGAACCCGTGCGGCGAGAGAAAGTGCGACTTGATGACGACCTTGAGCGCTCTGCGAATGCGCTGGAACCTCCCAACGTGCCCACGCCCGGAGTCGTGCCCCGCACCTGGCACAGCAGGATAGACAGCGGAAGAACCACGGAACTGCGCCCATCGCCGTGCCAATGGCACAACAATTCGATGGAAGTCTAGCGGGGTCCTCCACTCCTTCATGGTAAGTTGCCATTGCCTGCCACACGCCTGGCTCCGGCCCCCCATTTCCTCACGAAAGATCTGAGCGATGTGATCTCTTGGCCAGTTCGCAAACAGGTTCGTTACGGTCACCGCAACGGGGCCGTCATCGTTCAAAGAACAGTGATTGATTATCAATACGCGCGGGAGCGCCGGCGGCTGTTTCATCGTCCCCTATCTGGTCGCAGCACTCACCTGCTGGGCAATCCACGGGTAGGTCCGCGCAATCCCATCGCGCAGCGGGAACCGCGACTGCCACCCGGTGGTGTAGATCCGCTCGTTGCTGAAATTGCGCGACCGCACGCCGACCGGCCCGGCGATGTGGTTGATCGTGATCCGCTTGCCGGCAACGTCAGCCACCGCCTGGACCAGTTCGTCCACCCGAACATATTCCGGGCAGCCGATGTTCGCCGGCACGTGCCAGGTCGGAGTGGGTCAGGCGGTAGATCCCGTCCACCATGTCATCGATATAGGTGTAGGAGCGGATGGCGCTGCCGTCGCCCCAGACCTCGATGGTGCCGCCGTCGGCCGCCTCGGCCACCTTGCGGCAGATGGCCGCAGGGGCCTTCTCGCGCCCGCCGGTCCACGTCCCCTCGGGGCCGTAACAGTTCTGGAAGCGGGCCATCGCGCACCTGCATGCCGGTCTTGCGCCCGTAGGCATAGGCCATCCGCTCGGCATAGAGCTTCTCCCAGCCGTACTCGTTGTCGGGCTGGGCCGGAACGGCCTGATCTTCGGTGAGCTCCGGTTCGCCCGGCGCCATGTCGCGATAGACGCAAACCGAGGAGGAGAAGAAGTAGCGCCCGATGCCGCACCGAGCCGCAGTGTCGATCATGTTGATGTTGATCAGGGCGCTGTTGTGCATGATCTCGCACTCGGCCGAGTGGATGAAACCCATCCCCCCCATGTCGGCCGCCAGCTGGTAGACCTCATCGAACGTCCCGGACGGCGCACTGAGCGCCGCCTCGCACGATTCGCGCTCGCGCAGGTCAACCTGGAGGAAATCGTCGGCTGCCGTGTCGGAGAACTCCGGCCGCTTCTGGTCGGCCGCACGGACCCAGTAGCCCTCCGCCTTGAGCCGCTTGACCAGGTGACTGCCAATGAACCCACCGGCGCCGCAAACCAATGCTCGCTTCATCGTGATGCACTCCAGCTGGATGGTTTCACGGATATGTTGAATGGTAGAACATTGGTACTCTGGCGGGTACTGCCAATCGAGGAATACCTGGTTATATGACGCGCAATCCCGAACAACCTCGCGTGATCATCATCGGCGGCGGCCTGGTCGGCCTCGGCACTGCCTACGCCCTGCTGAAGCGCGCGCCCCACCTCCAGTTGACCGCTGCTCGACAAGGAGTCCGGCTTTGGCCGCCACCAGAGCACCCATAACTCCGGTGTGCTGCACGCCGGCCTCTACTACAAGCCGGGCTCTGCCAAGGCTCGCCTGGCGGTCGAGGGCATCCGCTCGATGACGGCGTTCTGCGCCGAGCACGCGATACCCCACGAAATCACCGGCAAGCTCGTGGTTGCAGTCACGCCTGAGGAGTTGCCGCGGCTGCAGACGCTGCTCGAACGCGGCCAGGCCAATGGCCTTCGAGACCTTCGGCTGCTTTCGACCGCGGAGGCACTCGAGATCGAACCGCACGTCCGTTGCCTGCAGGCGGTGCATGTGCCCGAAGAAGGGATCGTCGATTTTGCGGCCGTGGTGGCAGCGCTGTGCGATGAGGTCACCACACTCGGCGGCGAGCTGCGCGCATCGGCCGGGGTCACGTCACTCGAGCGACGCAGCGACGGCTGGGTGGTCACCGCCGGTGACACGACGCTCCAGGCCGACTTCCTGGTGAACTGCGCCGGCCTGCAGAGCGATCGGGTCGCCACCCTTGCCGGCGAGGTACCGCCCTGCCGCATCGTGCCGTTCCGGGGCGAGTACTTCCTGCTGCGCGAGTCGCGGCGGCACCTGGTGCGCAATCTCATCTACCCCGTCCCCGACCCGGCGTTCCCCTTCCTCGGCGTCCACCTCACCCGGATGATCGACGGTGGCATCGAGTGCGGACCCAACGCGGTGCTCGCCACGGCACGGGAGGGATATCGCCGCTCGCAGTTCTCGCTGCGCGACATGGCCGATGCGGCATCGTTCCCCGGCCTGTGGCGCTTTGTGGCTGGGCATCCGCGGATGACGGCATTCGAGCTCGCCCGTTCGTTCAGCCGGAAGATGTTCGCCCGCTCGCTCCAGCGACTGGTGCCTGAGATTCAAGCCGATGACCTGATTCCCGGCAATGCGGGCGTGCGCGCCCAGGCGATGCGCCCCGACGGCACCATGGTGGATGACTTCCTCTTCCTCGAACGGCCCGACGCACTGCACGTGCTGAACGCCCCCAGCCCGGCCGCTACTGCTTCCCTGGCGATCGGAGAGGAAGTGGCGGCAAAGGTGATTGCGTTGGTGGCAGGAGCTCGCCACTGAAGTGGCGGCTCGGCTCTGTCGCAGCAGCGACTGGGGCTCCGGTGCAGCACGACCGGTGGGGCTACGGCTCAGAGTCCGATGCTGATACCACCCCGGAGCTGAGCCCAGCCGGTGCGGGACTGGAGATTGCCCACCCCGACCGGAGTGTAGTAGATGGATTGGTAGAGCACCCCAAGGTCCAGGGCCACCCGGCTGCTGGCCTGGATCAGGCCCCCACCACCGATCCCCAGCAACTGTTCCATCCGCTGGGCGGCACACGGTGTGCCGCCGTCGCACACCAGCTTCGAGAGGCCGGCTCGTCCACTCAGGTAGAGGGCCAGTCGTTCGCTGGCGGCGACCACCACCCGGGGTTCGATGAACACCGACCGGATCGCGCTCACCTGATATCCAAAGCCAATCGAAAGTCGCGAAAGCGGGATGGTGTAGCGGAGCTGGGCCTCACCGCCCGCCGTTCGGCGGTTCTCCCTCACGTCCTTGCTCCCTGCCTCCCGGCGGATCATGTACACACCAGAGCCCTGAATCGAGAAGCGCTGCACTGATTGGGCTGCCATCGGCGAAGTCCAGGCGAGACCGATCGTCAGGAAGAACCAGGTGATCCGGTGTGATGTCATGTCAGTGCCCCTTCTGGTGGACTGTCGGTGAGCGACGCCCGCGTCATCTGCCTGGTTGCCGTGCGAGGCGTCACGCGACAGTTCACGCGCAGGCCTCATGGGAATTTCTCCAGCGGCCACACCGCCACCAATACCCAACGGTCCCCCTCGAGGCGGGCCGTGGCAGCGAAGCCTACGGTCTTGCTCCGGTTGACCCCAAAATTGCCGCGCCAGAGGAAGGTCACAGGGAACCTCGTCTCGGCGTCGGTGCCGGTCAACACCGGCGGGGCGACATCACCGATTGTAGCAGTCGGTTTGAGCTCCTGCACGCGCCCGAGCATCTCTTTGGACCATCCGGTGCTGGACCCGGACCGGTCGCGGAGTTCCTGGACATCGGCCCGATTGATGGCGGCGACCTCCTGCACGGCGCCGCGCAGCAACACCACTGCGGCGGCACGACCGAGCGCTGCCGGGTCAGGTGCCGGCGTGGCTGGCGTGGCAGCCGGCGGCGGCGGGGTGACCACGACGAGGGGTTGCTGTTTGACGGCCGCGGTGGTGTCGGTCGGCAGCGGGGTGACCACGACCACGGGTTGCCGTTTGACGGCCGCGGAGGTGTCGGCCGGCGTACCCCTACCGCGGGGGCCCGCTGTGGTGCTGGTGGCGGGTGCGACGGCCTGCGCCAAAGCCTGCTGGCGCGCGGGGCGCTCTTCACCCGTCGTGCCTGTCGGGACCCCTCGGGCGGGCAGTTTCTCCGGAGCCACCAGCGGCAGGTGGGCCACCGGGGAGGGCGGGTCGGCGGTGGGAGCTGGGGCTTCGTGGTCGACATGGTGGTTCCAGGGAACACGAAAGTTGGCTGACCGGGCCCCGTCCGCTGGCTCACGCCAAACCAACCCAGACCCGAGAGGGTGACTGCACCGGTTACGGCGAGGCCACGCCGCCAATCTGCGGACTTGGCGCCGGAGCGTCTCAGCTCGCTCCCGCTCCGCGTAGTCCAAGTGGTAGTTGAACCGCCTCATCACCTCGTCGCCAAGGCTGGCGGTGGCATTCTCCTCCGGATTGTCCTGGATCGGGATGAGCCAGGTCGGCGAACCCAGTCGCAGGCGACGTGCGTCCTGCCATGCCGACAGATACCGGCGCAGCAGGAAAAGCCCTGCCACCAAGCCGAGCCCGGCGATCAACAGCGGCAGGAAGCGCCGGTATTGCCCGACGGCGACCCTGTCGATCTCGTCCAGTACCTGGATTCCGTCGATCGGTGAGTGGCCTGAAAGCATGGCCTGCACCCGGAACGGCCCCCTGGTCGAGGGGAGATGGCTTGAGCGGATCAATATCCCGTTCGAATTGCTGGAATCGACCAGGCGGTACATGCCTGCCGTGGAGAAGGGTGTGGCGGGCCGTACCTCAACGACCTCGCCGGAAAGCGGGATCACCCGTTGCGGGGTCAGATTGATGGGTTGGCCGGGTTCCTGCGCGGCCGAGGGACGGGCGAAGCCCGCCAAGGCCACTGACCAGCAGCAGGGTCCGCACGAGCCAGCCTACGATCGGGCCTCGGTCGCGACTTGTCATGACGCCAGCTTCCCGATGAAATGGAGTCTCCGACGGTCCGGGGACGGTTCGGCGGTGGTCATGGTGCAATAAGCATACACCAACCCGCCAGCCCCGGCTAATACTGCCACAGGGAGCCCCGCTTCCGCTTCTTGCGCGCACCGGCTGTTCACCACCCCAGCTACCGCAACGCCCCTCGCCGGCCAATTCGCAGCGTCGCTTCCAGCTGCGCCACCACGGTGGTGGCGCGTGCGCCCCACGACATGATCGGCATTCCAGGTGCGATTCACTCCGAGCGATCCCAGCACGCGCAAGTGCCCCTCCTGGCCGCGAGCCCGAGCCCCAGCCGACCGGTGGTGGCCACTGTGCCACTCAGGAAACCGGGTTTTCCCCCAAATGTCGGGGAACGGGTCAGTGATGGTGGCCTCGCCCTGCCGCATCAGGGTGGCTTCGGGCGTGACCGTCCACGCGTGACGCAGCGGCCAGCTGGTGGTGACGGTGAACTGATCGCCATCGACGAACTGGCGCCCCAACCCGACGCCGACATTGACGTAGTCCTCTTCCGGCCTGAAGGTCCGGAAGGCATAGGTGCTCACCTGGGTGTAGAGCGCCCGCCAGCTGCCGCGCGAGAAGATGGGACCCATCACGCTGCCGGTGAGTGCCCAGCGGTTGGGTTGACCAAGGCTGCTGCCGTGGCTCTTGACGAAGAGCCAATCATCGATGGCAACTTGCCCCTCGAGCGACATCCCGTTCCCCAGGGCGATCCTGCCATCACCGCCGAACATCAGGTTGCCTTCGTCGCCGGTCGACAGGGTGTTCCCGAGAAAGAGGACAGCGACCGGTGTGATCCACCTCGCGTTCAGGCTACGGTCGACCCCGGCCAGGATGGCGGTCTGCCAGAGCGCGAGGTGCACCGCCGGGGTGACCTGGACACCCAGCCGCTGCGCCACGTGGTAGCGGTGAATCCGCTGCCCCGACTGATCAGTCAAGTCTTCGAGTTGCGCCACAACGCCCTGCAGCCGGATGTCGCGGCTGCCGACGTTGAAGGCTGCCTGATGGAAGGGATAGCCCCAGCTGCTCAGCGGAATACCGGGTACGCCCCGGGGACCCCATTCCCGGGAGATCTGCCCCAAAAAGAGGGAGGCCACCTGCCATTGGGCAGAGATGTAGGCCACCGGATAGCGATACGCCTGCTTCGACGCGGTCCACGTCCCGCCGACATTCGTGGGGAAGTCCGGGTCGTCGTGGAGTCGGTTCTCTCCGTACAGGTCAGCGTGAGTCACGACTGGTCCGAAAAGACCAACAAACTCGATATCCCAGAATGGCCGAGTGCCACTCGGGCCTGCTGGGTGCAACGGGTCCCGCCGGGCGTGGGTATAGCTCTGGGCTCCCAACCCAGCGTCGACGCGACCCCAGTAGATCGTGTCCAGCGGCGTCCAGAGCTGCAGCAGGCTTCGCGCCTCGGCAGAATCGGCTGCGCTGGCCCGCCGGTGCAATGCCTTGAGTGCGGCGACCGCCTGCGCCTCGGTGAAGGGCCGAACCAACGGCGACGGGTCGGCGATCGCGCCGCGATCAATCAGCAATTCGAAGCGAGCCAGCCGGGGATCATCGATCGGGATGTATGGACTGCCTTGCGCATCGGCCGTGGTCGGCCGCCCAGCCACCGCGACCAGCAGCAACCCGGAGAACAGGGCAACGCGTTGACTAACGAGCGACAAGGCGATCCCCGACACCGCGCCCGCTGCCCCGGCCGCAAAGTCGAGCCAGTCGCCGCTGCGGTAGGGCAGCAGCGACTGCGCCAGTTCGATGGCTCCTGCGAAGGCCAACGACAGCAGCAGCGTCACCCAGAACGCGGGACGTCGGTCGAGATGGAGCAGGAACGCAAAGCCGAGGAAGATCCCGAAATGGACGATCTTGTCGGACTCACCGGGCAACGACATCGCCAGTACCGGCACCGGGGCCAGAAAGACCGCCAGCATCAGCACGACATAGCCGACAAAGAGGCTGTGGCGGGTTAATTTCACTGGCTGAATAGACCGGTAGCCACCGGCGCCGTCAAGCCGGGTTGGAACTCACTCCAGGAGACATGCCACGATGGCGCCATACCAGAACGCCCTGGTGATCACCGGGGGAGCCAGCGGGATTGGAGCAGCTTCGGTACAAGCAGCACTAGGAATCAACTGGCTGGTGGCCTTTTGTGACGTGCAGCCGTTGGCGGTGGTGCCGAAATCGTTGCTGAGCGAGCGCTCGCTCTATCGCCAGGCTGATGTCAGGAATACCGAGGCCATGACGGAGTTCACCGGCGCGGCGCTGGGGTTCTTCAGCGAGCTGAACGGCGGCACGGTTCCGCCACTGCGGGTGGTTGCCTGTGCCGGCATCAGCCGACGCGGTGATCCGGCGCAGGTCCAGCTGATGAAGGACATCAACGAGGGCGGGACATCCAATCTGCTGCGGGCGTTCGCGGGGGCACTGAAGGAGGGTGGGCTGTTCGTCGGGTTGAGTTCGATCGTCGCCGCCGAGGGCATCGCCGTCAAGGGCGATGAGGAGTACAAGCTCACCAAGATCGAGGCGCGAAGGATTGCGACGGAGGAAGCCGCCCGTCTCAACGTGCACGGCTTCGCGGTGGCCCCTGGCGCCATCGACACCCCGATGACACGTCACGAGGCGATCTTCGGAATGCTGCTGCTGGGTGCCTCGCAGATCTTCGGCAAGCCGGACCACCGGCTGCACGGCGAGATCACACAACTCGCCGGCGTCCCGGCGGGGGCGACGCCGGCCGACATCTTCGCCGGTTTGCTGGGTTCCGCCCTCACGACGTCCGACGATTTCAGTCGCGTGCAAACCAGCATGACGCGTGATCCCTCGCTTGCCGGTGTGGGCAAGGCCTGGATGCTCTACACCAACCTGAAGGGTGCCGATGGCGTGATTCGCCCTCGCGCCGACCTGATCGCCCGCGCGGCCGAGAAGCTGAACGCGCTCGATGTCGTGATTGGTCCCGAGGTGGTGGCTGCGCTGATGCTCGATCAGCTGGCCACCGGCAACGTGCCCGAAGGCGGGTTGCTGCGGGCCTACAGCCGGAACGGCGAGAACCGCATCCAGGAGCTGCTCGGATCGTTCGGGGGGTAGCCTACCCGGTTACCAGCCGCGTTACCCGCTCGGCGATCACCCCGGCGGCGTCGGGCCGTCCCCGACGCCTTGCCGCTGCGGCCATGGCCGAACGGCCTGCCCCGTCGTCCAGCACTTCGCCGAGCACCCGCCCGAACGTCGTGGCGTCGAGACCGGATTGCAACAGCATCCGCGCGGCTCCGGCAGCGGCCATCGCCCGGGCGTTGTGGGTCTGGTGATCGGCCGCGGCGGTGGGCAATGGCACCAGAATCGAGGGAATCCCCCAGGCGCAGAGTTCGGCCAGCGTCATCATTCCGGCGCGTGCCACACACAGATCGGCCACCGCCCAGGCATCGGCCATCGGGTCGAGGAAGGGCACCACGGTCACCTCGGGTGGTGCGTGGAGGGCGGCAAAGTCCCCGTGCGTCGCCCCACCCGTCGACCAGATCAACTGGGCGCCGGCCCCGCCGCCTCCGCGGAGCCATTCTGCCACCAGCAGGTTGATGGCCAGCGAGCCCTGGCTGCCACCAGTCACCACCACCACCGGGCGATCCTCACGGAGCTGGAATCGCTGCCATGCGGTTGCCTGGCGCGACCGGTCAGGGGGCGAGATCGGTGCGCCCGTCACCGTCGCCCTCGCTCGAGCCGCCGGGGGCAGCGCGGCCATAGCCTCCGGGGCGGCGAACCAGATCTCGTTGGCTCGGCGCGCGAGCCAGCGGGTCGCGATCCCCGGCTTGACGTCGAGTTCGAGAATCCCGGTCGGGATGCCTCGACGCGCCGCCCGCCAGACGACCGGGCCGCTGGCATAGCCGCCGGTGCCGATCACCGCCGCGGGCTGTTCGGCGTCGAGCATGGCGTCGATTCGCCGCAGCAGCGGCGCCAGCAGGAACGGCCAGCGGAGGTTGCGCCACCACTGGCGCCGGTAGACCGGCTCCAACGGCAGCAGATGGTGGGGCAAGTGTCGTTCGGGCAGCAGCCGTGCCTCGATCCCCCGCTCCGCCCCGGCAAAGACGATCCGCCACTCCGGCTGGAGGCTTCGCGTCGCCTCGGCGACGGCCAGGGCGGGCATCAGGTGTCCGCCGGTACCGCCGCCCGCGAGCAGGACAGTTGTCATCGCTCGCGCGCCGGTCGCCCGCGAGCGCGACCGATCGACACCAGCACGCCAACGGCGAAGAAATTGATGATGAGCGAGACGCGACCAGCCGACATGAACGGCAATGGAATGCCCGTCACCGGGATGAGCTGTGTCACGACCGCCGCGTGCAGGAAGGCCGACAGCCCGAGTGCCAGGGTGATGCCCGAAGCCAGGTAGGTCCCGAACGGGTCGCGCGATGTCTTGGCAATCCGGAAGCCCATCCAGCAGACGAGTGCAAAGCAGATGACCACGAAGATCACCCCGATCAGACCCCACTCCTCGCCGACCACGGAGAAGAGGAAGTCGGAATTCTCCTCGGGCAGGTGGCCGAGTTTCTGGCTGCCGCTGCCGAACCCCACACCCGTCAGTCCACCACTGCCGAAGCCGATCAGTGACTCGCACGATTGGTCGCCCGCCTTGCACTGCAGTGCCGAGAGGGCGAAATCCGCTGCCCGCTTCCCGCGGACCGGATCAAGCAGGATCTTCGTCGCGACCGCCGCTACTCCAACGAAACCGGCGAGCGCGAGGTGGCTGATCTTCGCGCCGGCGGTGAACATCACGGTGACGCCGATCACCCCGAGCAGCGCCGCCATCGTCACGCTCGGTTCGACATACACCAGGGCGACGACCAGCCCGACCATCCCCATCAGCGGCAGGTAGCCATCCTGAAAGCGACGGATCCGCGTGCCGAGTTCCGCGGCCCGAGAAGCCACCCAGGCCGCCAGCGTGAACCGGGCGATTTCCGAGACCTGCACCTGGAAGCCGACGTGGATCCAGCGGCGCGCCCCGTTGACATGCGGGAAGAACCTCTCGAACGGCCCGGGAGCGGATGACTTCACACCGAAAAGCAGCGCCACGAGCGCAATCAAACCGAGCCCGGCCAGGGTGGCGTACAGCATCGGCTTGGCGATAGCGATGCCACACCCGGTAATCGATCCTCGAGACGACGAGAAAGACGACGCCACCAATCAGCGCCGCGCTGACCTGCTGGGTCGCCTGTTCATAGGCCGCCTTCAGGTATGTCGACGACGAGTAGCACGCCGCAATGCCGACGGAGGCGAGCACCAGGGTTGCGACGCTGAGCAGGCGTGTTTCCCAGCGGAATTCCCCCGGATGGCGGACGGCCGCCGTGCTCACATCGCCTCGACCAGCTCGCGAAACGTCGCCCCGCGGTGTTGGTAATTGTCGAACATGTCATAGCTGGAGCAGGCGGGTGAGAGCAGCACCGCCCCATGCTTCGGCACCAGCGCGGCGGCCTTGGCCATGCAATCTTCGAACGATCCGCCGCGGACGACGCGGATGGCGCCGGCCAGGTCGGTCTCGACACGCTCGGCCGCCTCGCCGTAGGCAATCACCGCGGCCCCCTGCGCCTGCAGCGGCTCGCGCAGCGCGGTGTAGGGCTCCCCCTTGTGACGGCCACCAAGCAGGAGCACGAACGGCCTGGTCATCGCCTGCACCGCCACCAGAGTGGAGGCGACGTTGGTCGCCTTGCTGTCATTGATCCAGAGCACGCCCCGCACCTCGCGCACCGGCTCCATCCGGTGGGTGAGTGCCCGGAATGATTTCAGCCCCTCGGCAATCCGCGAGTGGTCAATCCCGGCCGCATGCACCGCGAGCGACGCCGCCAGGGCGTTGGCCACGTTGTGATCGCCGAGCAACGGGAGCACGGCACGGGACATCAGGGGCCGGCCGGCCAGCATCAGGAGGTCCCCGGTTCGCTCGTACCAGGCGTCGGCCCGCACGCCATTGGCGACGGTGAACGCGAGGTGGCGGCCCGCCACGCCGGACACCATCGCCCGCGAGGCGGGGTCGTCGAGATTGCTGACCCAGGTTGAGCCGACCGATGCATGGCGGAACAGCAGGGCCTTGTCCGCGTAGTAGGCCTCGAGCGTCGGGTACCGGTCGAGGTGATCAGGAGCAAGATTGGTCAGGATGCCGACCGTGGGGGCGATGTCGGGACAATCGTGCAGCTGGAACGAGGAGAGTTCAACGGCCATCCACTGTGGCCTGGGTGTCACCATGGCCACCGCCGAGAGCGCGGTGCCGATGTTGCCGGCCGCGACACTGGAAATCCCGGCATGACACAGGAGATGGTCGACGAGTGCCGTAACGGTGCTCTTGCCATTGGTGCCGGTGACCGCGATGTGGGGCACGCCGGCGAGTGCATCAAGCCCGATCTGTGCTTCCGCCAGCACCGACCACCCCGGCCTCCTTCGCCGCACTCGCCACGGCAGCGGTGGGCGGAATCCCGGGCGAGAGGATCAGGGCGGCGCCCCGGCTGATGCGCGCCAGGTCGTGTCTACCGGTTTCGACCGCAACCCCGTTGGGAAACTCCGCGCGCAGCCTCGCCGCTGTGGCCACCACGTCATCACCGGTCCCGGTATCGGAGGCATACACCGCGAGGTCATAGGCCCGGAGCAGGCGCACCGCAGCAAAGCCGCTGCGAGCGAGCCCCGCGACACTGACCTCCTGCCCCGCCGCTCGCCAACGCTCGAGCCGGTTCATCGGAGCTTGAGCGTCGCGAGGGCGACGAGCGCGCAGAAGATGCCGAGGATCCAGAATCGCACCACCACGGTGGACTCTTCCCAGCCGAGTTTCTCGAAGTGGTGGTGCAGCGGCGCCATCCGGAAGACGCGGTGGGCATCGGCGTACTCGCGCCCGCGGGTGCGCTTGTACCACTTGTAGGTCCCGGTCTGTGCCATCACCGACACCGCTTCGGCGACGAACACGCCGCCAACGATGACCAGCAGGAATTCGGCCTTGAGCAGAATCGCGAGGGTCCCGAACGACCCGCCGATCGCGAGCGACCCCGTGTCGCCCATGAAGACCTTCGCCGGATGCGCGTTGAACCAGAGGAAACCGAGGCAGGCGCCCATCAACGCGGCGCAGAAGACGGCGAGCTCGCCGGAACCCGGGAGGTAGATGAGGTTGAGGTAGGAGGTGGTGTCGATGCGACCGAACACGTAAGCAAAGATGGCGAACGCCGCGGCCGCGGTCGCCGACAACCCGGTGGCCAGCCCATCAAGGCCATCGGTGAGGTTGACGGCGTTGGAGAAGCCGGTCACCACGCCCGTGACGAAGAGCACGTACAGCCATGGCGCGAAAACCACGATCGTGAACTTGAAGAAGGGCACCGTCGTGCCCGCCTCGGGGATGCTGGCAGGGGGCACCACCGGCCAGACCAGCAGCATCACCCCGAGCGTCACACCGAAGAAGACCTGGGCGGTGAGCTTCCACTTGGCCACCAGGCCACGGGACCGTCCTTCGACCACCTTGAGATAGTCGTCGATCAGGCCGATCGCCCCGGTCCACAGCATCGCGACCAGCGTCACCATCACGAAGCGATTGTCGAGCCGGGCCCAGAGCAGGGTGGGAATCACCGTCGCGGCGATGATGATCAGCCCGCCCATCGTCGGCGTGCCACGCTTGCTCTGGTGGGATGCCGGCCCCTCGGCCCGGATCACCTGGCCGACCTTCAGCGCGCGGAGCTTGGCGATGACCGCCGGCCCGACGATGAAGGCGATCAGCAGGGCCGTGACCATCGCCCCGGCGGCCCGGAACGAGATGTAGCTGAAGAGGTTGAAGAGGATGAACTTCTTCCCGAGCGGCGCGAGCAGCGTAATAGAGCATCGGGCCTCAGGTCGAGAGAACGGGGAGTGCCAGGATCGCCGGAAGAATACGTTCGAGCGCAACGCCGCGCGACGCCTTGAGGACCAGCAATTCGTCGCCTCGCAGGCTGCGCCGCGAGCGGGGCGGCGACGGACTCGGCATCGGGCCCCTCGAGCAGACGACCGCCGAAGCGAGCGCGGTATGGGGCGAAGGCGTCGACGAACTCGCCCACGAGCACCAGCAGGTCGGGATCGAGCGCGGCGAGCTGCCCGGCGACCTCGGCGTGAAGTGCGACGGAGTGGTTTCCCAGTTCGCGCATCGTTCCGGCTACGAACACCAGTCGTTGCCGGTCCCGAATCGTCCGGACCAGCGAGATGACCGTGGCGAACGACTGCGGGTTGGCATTGTAGCTGTCGTTCAGGATGGTGAGCGCGCCATGCTGGGTCAGTTCGCCACGGCCGGCGGGCAGCGTGAACCGCTCCAGCGCCATGGCGCAGGCGTCGAGATCGAGGCCGTACTCCCGGGCAATCGCCCAGGCGAACATCGCGTTGCCCGCCTGATGAAGCCCACGGGCCGCCAAGGTGAACTGCCGCCCGTCGATCGACACCTCCGGACGGCCATCGGGCAGCAGTCGAACCGCAGTGGGCATGACGTCGGCCTGACCCAATCCGGCCGTGACCACCCGGCGGGCGAGCGCCCGCGCCCCCGGGCGCAGGTCGGCGGGCTCCGTCCCGACGATGGCGAGCGGGGCGTCGATTGTCAGCGAGAGCTTTTCACGGATGACCCCGGCAACACCGCCAAATCCTTCCAGGTGCCCCTGCCCGGCGCTGGTCACTACGGCAATGTCGGGACCGACAATCTCGCGGTAGCGGCGCGATCTCGCCCGGCTGGTTGGCCCCGGCCTCCACCACCATCGCCTCGGTGGTCGCGGGCGCCTCGAGGACCGTCAACGGCACGCCGATCAGGTTGTTGAGGTTCGCCCGCGTCTTGTGCGTGCGCCAGCGCGTGCTCAGCACCGCCGCCACCATCTCCTTGGTCGACGTCTTGCCGTTCTGGCCGGTGATGGCGATCACCGGACCGGTGAATCGGCGACGCTGTGCCGCCGCCAGGTCGCCGAGCGCGCGCAGGGTGTCCGCCACTTCGTAGCAGACCAGCCCGGGCACTGGTGGCGTGCCCCGGCGAACCACGGCGCCGGTCGCGCCGGCATCGCCGAGCCTGCGACAGCAAGTCGTGCGCGTCGAAGCGCTCGCCGGCCAACGCGACGAACAGCGATTCGGCGGCGATGGTGCGCGTGTCGGTGCCGACGGCGCGGTAGCATCGCTCATCGCCGCCCGGCAACCCCAGGGCGGCGCGAACCCAGCTGTCGGTGAACAGGCGATTCATTGGGCCAGCACCTCGAGCACAATCCGGCGCTCGTCGAACGGGAACTTCTCCGTACCGATCACCTGGTAGGTCTCGTGACCCTTGCCGGCGAGCAGCACGGTGTCGCCCGGCACCGCCTCGCGCATGGCAGCGCCGATCGCGAGGCGACGATCAACCTGCCGGAGGAAGGACCGCCCGGAAATGCCGGCGACGATGTCATTGATGATCTGCTCCGGATCCTCGGTTCGCGGATTGTCCGACGTCACGATCGCCAGGTCGGCAAGCGTCGCCGCGAGCGCGCCCATCATCGGCCGCTTCCCCTTGTCGCGATCGCCGCCACAGCCCACGACGACGATCAGGCGTCCTGACGTCAGCGGGCGCAGGGTCAGGAGCGCGCGCTCGAGGGCGTCAGGCGTGTGGGCGTAATCGCGGAGCACATGCACGGGATCGGCCGACAGGACTTCCATCCTCCCCGGGACGGGCGGTGCGCTCTCGAGCCGGGCGGTGACCTCGGACAGCGACATCCCGCGCCCCACCATCACGGCCGCGGCGGCCACGGCGTTGCTGACGTTGAAGTCACCGGGGAGCGGCAGCACCACATCGCTCGCGCCGAACCGCCCGCCCAGCCGGAACCGGCTGTCGGCGGCACTGCACTCGACCTCGCTGATCGTGATCATCGCCCGGGGCGATTCGCCCCACGTGATGGTACGACGATCGCCAAGCAACGGCGACCACGCGGCGGCGTCCGCGTTGACGGAGAGCACCCCATCAGCGGCGACCAGGTCGGCGAGCCGGAGCTTGGCAGCGAGGTACGCCGGCATCGTGCCGTGATAGTCGAGGTGATCACGAGTGAAGTTGGTGAAGACGCCGGCCTGATAGGTCAGTGCGTCGAGTCGCCCTTGGTCAAGCGCATGCGACGACGCCTCCATCACGACGGTGCGGACCCCGGCCTCCAGCAGGCCACGCAACGTCGCCTGCAGGTCGACCGGCCCGGGAGTCGTCAGCGAGCCCGCGCTGGAAGCGATGGCGTGGCCTGCGCCGTCGAATGCGCCGAGCGTGCCAATGCTTCCCGCGTCGCCATGGCGATTGCAGAGATGGCGGAGCAATGCCGTGGTGGTGGTCTTGCCATTGGTCCCGGTGATACCGACGAGGTCCAGGGTGTTCGCGGGGTACCCGAACCAGTGCTCCGCCAGTCGTTGCGCCGCCCGGCGTCCGTCGTGCACGACCACGACGGGAACCGTGGCCTCGACCGCAGACTCGACGACCACCGCTGCCGCACCACGGTCGAGGGCGCGCAGCACGTAATCGTGGCCGTCGGACACCACGCCACGAACCGCGATGAAGAGCGCTCCGGGACCCACCTCGCGTGAATCGACGGTCAGCGAGTCAAGTGCCGGATCGTCCGGCGGAGCGGCGACCAGCAGGTCGTGCGCCCGGAGGACGCGCAGCAGTTCCTGCAATCTCATGGCAGACACGTCCGCGCGAACGGTCACGGTGGCACCGAGTGGCATCGATTGACCAGCGGCCGGGATGGTCGATCGCACCCGCCCGCGGCCGAGCAGCTTTACCGTGAATCCCAGTTGCTGGAGCTTGTAGACCGCGTCACGGACGGGCATGCCGGACAACTCCTCCGGGATGACCGCGGATCCGGTATCGTGGCGCACCTCGGCGCGCACCGGGAACACCACCTCGTGGACCGGCAACTGGGCCTCGGCTTCCAACTGGGCACTTGCGGGTGCGCTGACCATGGTGGGGCGCTTCCGGTCGATCGGCGAGGAGAGCAGCGCGAGAGCGTGCTGCAGCACGGCGCGCACGATCGGCGCCGCGACCCTGCCGCCGTAGTACGCGTCGCCCTTGGGGCGGTCGATCATGACGGTGAATGCGATCTGTGGCTGGTCGATCGGGTAGAGCCCGGAATAGGAAGACCGGTACTCCCGGGCGGCACCTTTCCGGGAGGAGTTGAGCACCGCGGTTCCCGTCTTGCCGATCACGCTGTAGTCGTCCAGCTGCGCTTCGAGACCGGTGCCACCGGTATCGCTCGCGAGCTGAAGGTACTCCAGCAGGTGCCGTGCAACGCTGTCAGGAATGGCGCGCCGGATTGCGGTCGGCTGGTGCCGCCAGACGACGCTGTTGCCGCTGGTTCGGACCTCCCTGATGAGCGTCGGCGCCAGCAGCACGCCGTGATTGCCGATGGCCGCGTACGCCGCGGCCAGATGGGCCGTCGTCACCATGAAGTAGTAGCCCTGGGCGATCGAGGGCCTCGCCAGCATGGGGTTGTCCCACTCGGCAGGCCGGATCAGCTTGCCGGAGGCTTCGCCCTTGAAGTTGAGCGCCATCCCGGTCCCAAAGCCGAAGTCGCGCAGGGTCTCGAACTGCTCCTCGGGCCGGAGGTTGAGCGAGAACTTCGACATCGCGATGTTACTCGAAAACTTGATCGCGTCGCCGAGCCCGAGCATCCCGGTCACGTGGTGCACGTCGCTGATGGTCCGGATGTAGTTGCGGGAAACCTGCATGTGCCATACGCCCCCCTCGCCCGACACCGGCGTCGTGTCGCTGCCGCTCCGCAGGATGGCGGCGGCGGTGAACAGCTTCGAGGTTGAGCCTGGCTCGTATTCCTCCACGAGGGCCGACGCCGACCGGCGCAGCTTCCCCACCGTCGTGTCGAGACGGAACGAGGCGGCGGCGAGGATCTCCCCCGTCGCCACGTCATAGATCACGAAGTCCCCGCCGTGGGCCTGGCGCTCCCGGATGGCGCGCAGCAAATCGGCCTCGGCGATTCCCTGCAGCTCGCGATCGATCGAGAGGTAGATGGAATGACCGGCTTCCGGTGCCCGTACGACCGTCCCCGGTGATGCGAGCACCCGCCCGGTCGCGTCGCGCCAGGCCCGTTCCTCACCCGGCGCGCCGCGAAGCAGCGTGTCCAGGGAGGCTTCGAGCCCGCCCACTCCGGCGGTTCCTTCCTCGTTGAGGGCCCCGATGATCGCCACGCCGGTCGAGTCCTGGGGATAGACGCGACGGTAGACTACGGTCAGGTGCACCCCGCGCAGGTTGCGAATCGGTTCGATCTGCTCGGCGGTGTAGGGTCCGGAGAAGTAAGGATACTCCCCCTCGAACTCGTGCCGTACCTTCTTCGGCGAGACGTTGAGAAGCGGTGGCAGGAGCTTCATCGCCGAGTCGACATTGGGCAGCTCGCGCTTGGTGAGGCTGACGCGGAATTGCTCTTCGCTGTTGGCCAGGACGACGCCGTCGCGGTCGTAGATCGTGCCACGTCGAGCCGGAATGAGCCGGGTCACCTTGCGCTGGTCCGCGCGGGCCTGCCAGCGCGAATGCTCCACCACCTGGATCATCACGCTGCGGCCGACGATCACCGCCCCGGCGAGTGCGAGGAGGCCCTGGAGCAGGAGAATCCGCGCCGCAGGCTTGGCCATTCAGCGGTCCGGTGGCAACTGGAGGCGGATGATCTCCGAGTCCGAGGCACTGCGCAGGCCCAGCCGCTCGACTTGCGGCTCAAGCTCGGCAGAGCTCTCGAGCGTGCCGATCGCCCGTCCGAGCTTGTCGCGGGCGGCGCGGATCGCCTGCAGGCTGTCTCGCACGCTTACCAGTCGAGACTGTGTCTCGTAGCCGCGGCGGGTTCGCAGCACGATGGCACCGGCGACGGCGAGGAACACCGCCGTCCACCCGATCACGAGGTAGCGACCCTTAACCAGCATGGCGAACCCGGAAGAAGCGGAGCTTGGCGCTGCGCGCGCGCGGATTGGCGGCGACCTCTTCCGCAGACGGAACGATCGCGCGCCGAGGCTCGGCCTCCCCGAGAGAGACATGTCCGCAAACACATTGCGGCAGTCCCGGTGGGCAGACGCACGCAACGCTCCAGTCGGCGAAACGCCCCCTTCACCAGCCGATCCTCACCTGAATGATAACTGATCACCGCGAGGGTCCCGCCGGCCGCCAGGGCGTCACGGAAGGCCGGCAGGGCCCGTCGCGAGGCCGGGAAGTTCATCGTTGACCGCGATCCGGACCGCCTGGAAGAGCCGGGCAAAGTCGCCCGGGCCGCTGCGAGGACCGAGCACGGCCCGGATGGCGTTGACCAGGTCGTCGCTGCGTGAGGAAGGGGGCGCGCTCCCGTCGCCGGACGATCTCAGCCGCCAGCCGTCGCGACTTGGGCTCGTCCCCAAAGTCGCGCAGCGCCTGGGCCAGTTCGTCCTCACCGGCCTCGCTCAGCCACTCGGCAGCCGTGGGGGCATCCGGCCCCATCCGCATGTCGAGTGGAGCACCTGGCCGGAAGGTGAAGCCGCGGGCGGCATCATCGAGCTGCCGAGAGGAGACGCCGAGGTCGAGGAGGATGAAGTCGGGCTGGAACGCACGCACCGCTGCCAGCGCCTCCTCGCTGGCATAGGGCGCCTGCAGATAGGTCACCCCATCGTTCCCCAGCCGGGCACGTGCCGTGGCGAGCGCATCGGGATCTCGGTCGATCCCGAGGATCTCCGCCCCGCTGCCTCAGGAAGCCTTCGGCATGGCCACCGTGCCCGAGGGTGGCGTCGACGACGCGCGGAACGCCCGCTGGCGCGATCGAGGATCGGGCCGATCAGGACAGGAGAGTGGAGGGCCTGTCGGTCATATGGATCTCCTGAAAAAAACCACCCTGTCCGGGATCGGACGGGGTGGCGACGGGGCTGACGGGGCTCGAACCCGCGACCTCCGCAGTGACAGTGCGGCACTCTAACCAAGCTGAGCTACAGCCCCCGACAGGCCGGACGCGAAGCTAATCGTGTCGGGCCGCTGAAGCGAGGGCTACGGCGTGCAGAACGCCTTCAACTGGGCGGCGGCATACCCCTTGGCACTGCCAACATTGTCCAGCAACGGTTTGGCGATGCCCGACAGCTGGGCATTTGTCCCGTTGGTCACGGCGGTGAGCGCGGGCTCGGCCTTCGCCAGCAGGGCATCGTATTGCCGGGCGAGTTCGCAGGTCTTCTGCGCCTGCAGTTGCTGCTGCAGCGGGAAGATCTGCTGATAGGTCGCCAGCCCGATGAAGAGGTTGATCGGCTCCGTCACCGTGGTGCGAGTGGTCCCGGCCGCCAGCAGCGAATCGCCGACCACGGCAACGCGCGCGTACTCCGAGGGACGCAGCGTGCTGTCCTTGGCGAACGCCTGATACATCGCCTGTTCACCCTGGAACCCGATGCCGGCAAACTTGAACTTCGCATCCTCGTCCCCGAACTTACGGAAGTAGTCCGTGAACGGGAGGATCTTTTCGGTCTGGTTCGCGTCGACGAGCGCCTTGACGACAAAGAGCACCTGCGTGAGCTGACCCGGTGGGTCAAGCATGATCAGGCGGTTGGTCACCGCAATCGCGGAATCGCTCTGTCCCGCCCAGGTGTAGGCCTGGGCAAGCTCTGCCATGATAACGACGTCGGTCGGGAACTTGATCTCGCCGAATCTCGAATACTTCAGATAGGCCTGCGTATCGGGCTTTTCCTTCGCGATGAAGATGATCTTGTTGAAGTAGCCCTTGTCGGCCTGCGCAGAGTCCAGGACAAAGATCTGCTCCATCTCGTTCAAGGCACAGCCATAGTCGTTGTCTTCCAGGCAACCGTTGGCCGCCAGGTCGTACCAATCCGTATTGGAGGGGTCGAGCTGCTTCTGCTCGGCCACGAGATCCTTGAGGGCGTCCGGGCGCTGGTACTTCCGGAAGACGTTTACCGCTTCCTTGGCCAGCGCGGTGTTGGTCGGCTCCTGACGCAGCATGGATTGATAGTCGAGGACCGTCTTCGCGGAATCATTCTGCTTCTGGTGAATGACGGCGAGCTGGCTCCAGGCCACGAGCGACTGTGGGTCGCCCTTCACGGCGTTCTCGAACCGAGTGGCGGCCTCGGCCCCCTTTTCATCCTTCTGCAGCGCCATCGTGGCAAGGCAATACTCCGCCAAGCCGTAATTCGGGATCGCCTTGATTGCCTTGTTGGCCGCCTCGACCGCCTTCTCCGGCTTGGTCGAAGCCTGGTCCATGCACGCCTTGGCATCCTTGTGCGCCATGATCACCGGAATGAGAAGATTGGCGCTCCTGGTTCCGAAGTCCGGCAGCGCCTGGCCGGGGGTGGTCGAACTGACGATGACGTGGCCAGCATCCTCATTCAGGCCGCTGATGCGGATGACAAGGGAATAACCACCGCTGGTCTTGGTCATCACGCTGGTGATGAAGGTCCTGGCCCCCATGGCCTTGCCGAGCGACATCGCGCTGCCGAGCGTGAGGATCGCATTGGCCGAATACCCATAGGTCGTCAGGTCGGTGTTCATATCCTGCCGCTGGATGATGCTCAGTTCGGCGCCGATCCGGCCCTCCAGCCGATCGCGCATCGCGTTTCCGACGATGACAGCCGCGCTCGAATCGGCGAGTGACTGATAGCTGATAAAGGGATTGGAGACAAACACCTTGGTCGTTTGCTGTCCGCGCTGTTGACCGCTGATCGTCGCACCCCGCGGAATGCCCTGGGGCACCGAGGGAACCGCAGCCGTCATCGTGGCGAGGAGTGTGAGAGACAGCGCCTGATACAACATCCGCAAGACTCCTGTGGATTGGTTCCTACCAATGAATGACGGTTGCCATCCGATCCCCCCCACACCGCATGGGCGAAGAGGGACTCGAACCCCCGACTTCCTGCGTGTAAGGCAGGCGCTCTAACCAGCTGAGCTATTCGCCCGGCACCCCGAATCTCACGCCAGCAGGGCCATCGGAAAGAGCACACAATACCCGACCACCAGCAACACGGAGGCGCCGCTCGCCGAGCCGGCCACCAACACCGCGTAGCCCGCCCCGATCGTCGCCAGCGCGACCGCGAGAAGCAGGTAGTTCCGCCGGGTGAAGAGCATGCGTCGGGCTCTTGCCTCTGAAATCTGTGGTTGGCATCGCGTGGAGGCTAGCGCCGGGACTACGTGAGGTCAAGCGGAGGGGGCGTAAGTCGAGAATCTGTAATCTCTTCGTCATCTGGCGGAAGGGACCAGCCGACATCCAGCCGGGCTCGCCTGGGAAGGTCCCGCCGTCGACGCGCAGCCGCTGCCCAACTGAGCGCCAAGGTCAAGATCAGCCAGCCGCCCCCGGTTCCGAGCCACATGAGCCAGTTGTATTCCTGCCGCACCCGGCGGTGCCAGGCTTCGTCAAACTGGTCGAGATCGAGCCCCGTTGTGGTCCGCACCGCCTCACCAAATGGCATCCCCCCGGCCAGCCGACCGAGGATCGGATCCAGCCGGCGGGTCGGGTTCCGGCGGGCGAGATCGGCCACCGCGGATGCCGCCAAGGCGTAGCCCTCTTCAGCAGCGTCGCCGTCACTCCCCCGAAGCAGTCCGTCGAGCGCACGGAGGCTCGGCACCCTCCCGGCCACCACGGCCAGGTTGAGGCGCAGGGCAGCCATCCGGCCATACTCTCCAGACGCAAATGAGGCATACCCCTCGTCGAACCAGAGGGGCACCCGTTCCGTGACCGTTCGGTGCAGGACCACATGAGCAAGTTCGTGGCGCAGCGTCTGATAGGGATCACCTCCGTCGAGGCGCACCACCACCAGACGCGCCCCGGGGATCATCAGCCCGGCACCCCAGGCTGGTGCACGACCGTCCGACCAGCGCGCGAAGGTCTCCTGATCTGGGGCAATGGCGATGGTGAGCTTGCCAACGTCGACTCGGCCGAGGCCCACCCAGTCATGAAGCTGGTCGGCCGCCCGGCCGAGGGCGGCGCCAATCGCCTGCTTTTCCTCCGGAACGATCACCGTGATCGCACCGAAGTGAAGGCGAACAAGTTCCGATCGCGGCGCAGGTGCTCCGGCCTGGAGCAAGAAGGCAGTGATCAGGGCGAATGCGCGCGTGGTGGCGATCCTCCAGCGGCGACCGTTTCCAGGAGTGCCAGGCAGCGGGCGGCATGAGGCGAGTGCCGCAGTCCCGAACCGACGGTCCAGGCCTCGCGCGCCTCGACCTGCTTGCCCTGGAACCAGAGTGCCCTGCCAAGTTCCAGCCAGCCTTCGGCGAGGTTCGGCCCGAGGGTGACGGCCCGGCGAAGAAACTCGACGGCATCGGCATGCATGTCGCGCTCGAGGTAGGCGACCCCGAGCCAGAAATTGGCATAGAGCACGGCCCGGGCATCACCGGGCCGAGATGCTGCCCGGGTGAGGTGCTCAATCGCCTCGCCGAGAATGCCCTTGCGGAGGCAGATCGCTCCAACCGACACCCGAGCCAGTCCGTGCTCGGGATCGCGAAGCAGCACCTGCAGGCAGAGTTGCAGCGCTTCATCGCTGCGATCCTGGTGAAGCAATGCCCAGCCCAGCAGCGCCTGGGCCGTGCTGTTTTCCGCATCGAGCGCGAGCGCCTGCCGCAGCAGGCTCTCGGCCTGCGTCCAGCGCGCCGCAGCCAGTTCGCTCCAGCCCTTGTCGATATAGGTCGAGGCGCCGAGGTGATCGTGGCGAACGCTCTGTCCCGGCGTGTCGACTGGCAGCGCCTTGAAGCGATCCACCAGTTCGCGGATCGTCTCCTTGAACGACGCCAGTTCCGAAATCGCCCCTTCGGTTCGCTTGAAGAGCGCCGACGATGGCGGCCTTCGCTTCGGCACGCTGTCCCGGAGTCATGGGATGGTCGAGGAGGCTCGCGAGGCGATTGAATTCGGTCTGCAGGCTCCGGATCTGTTCCTCGCTCACGGGACCGCTCCCGACCCGGCGAGATTTGCTCGCGCCAGGGCATGGTCCGGATTGAGCGAGAGGGCCTCTTCCCAGTGCTGCCGGGCCAGTGGCATCGTCGCCTCGCCGACAGGCAAGGTTCCCGAGCTTGAAGTAGATGTCGTCACCCAGGGCCGGCGCGAGCTTGGCGGCACGTTCGTAGGCTTCTTCGGCTTCCTCCCAGCGGCCAGACCGATAGAGGAGGTCGCCCAGGTTCTTCGAGATTTGCGGAATCGTCGGATCCTCGCCGAGTGCGTGCCGAAGATGCGACTCGGCCTCGGCGACGTCACCGTTGATCTCGAGCAGCACCCCGAGCGTGGTGCGCAGGACCGGATGATCGGGATACGCCGCGACTCCCGCGCGCATCGTGGCGATCGCATCGGGCCATGCCTCGCTCACTGCCTGTGCCCAGCCGGTTCCCCAGAACCAGCGGGCCGGCGCGGCGCCTCACCCAGAAGTTCGCCGGCACGATGCGAATCGCTCGAGTGCGACGGTCGGCTCGTTGCGCCGCAGCGCGAGCAACCCCCAGCCGATCCAGAGCCGGGCTCATCGGTCCGCGCGCTGGATGGCGTTGCTGAGTGCCGCGTCGGCTTCGTCGAAGCGCCCGAGCGATTCCAGCGCCAGGGCGAGATTGTGCAGCACCGCTGGCCGCGGGCCAGCCCGATCGGCGGCCTGCCGGAAGTAGTCGAGCGCCTCGAGCCAGCGCGCCTGCCGCAGGGCGATCAGGCCGAGATGAAACGGTGCCTCGCCGTCGCCGGGTCGCAATTCGGCCACGCGACGGAATTCGCGCTCGGCCTCGGTGAACATGCCCGTGCGATAGAAGGCGATACCGAGATTGCGGTGCTCCTCGATGCGGGCAACATCCTGCGCGCGGTGCCGCCGGGGCGCGGTCGCAATCCGACGGAGCCGTCCCGGCCGAAAGCAGCGAGAAGAGGACCCGGCAGACCTCGAAATCCGTCAGGCCGGTGGCATCGATGATCGCGCGCACGGTGTTGACACCGTTGACCAGCGGCAGCACCCGCCGCTCGATCTCGACCAGCGGCGCATCGCCGCTCGGCTGACCTGCGGGATCGCCATCGAGGGCGTAGACCGCGTCGAGCGACGTGATCTTCTTCGCGATCACGCTCCACTCGTCGACCCGCCGGGCGCCCTTCCAGCAGCAGCCCTTCAGGATTGAGGCGCATCATCCCCTCGCCTTCGTCGGGCTTGACACCGGCATCGAAGGAGAACGTGCCACTCGTCCAGGTGAAAAGCGTGTAGACCGGTCCCTCGACCTGCCGGCGGAGTTCCGCCTCAAGCTCCGCGAGCGTGATGAAGCCGAGTTGCACCAGCATCGTCCCCAGCCGCCCCGGCACCGAGCCCTGGGTGGCGATCGCCTGCTCGAGTTGCTCGCCGCGTGATCTGCCCTGCGGCCACGAGCCGTTCGCCGAGGCGGTCATTCCGCGCCAGCATGCCGGCGAACACGATCCAGCCATCGTCAAACCAGATCGACCCAAAATTGCGCTCGCTGGCCACGGAGAGACAGCCGGTGCGCCGCCCGAGGTAGAGCAGCTGCACGACGTCGGGGAGCGACGCTTCCTTGAGGGAGCCCTTGATCGCCATCAGCCCCACTCCTCGAGCAGGCGTTCGGCGATGTCGGGCCAGGTGTCGATCATCTTCTCGCGCGAGCGAATGGCACCACTGCCCGGTGCGAGCAGGCCGCTCCCTCGTCGGTGGCTTCGCGGCACCTCGGCCGGTGCTCCTTCGAGCATCAGCCGGGCCGATGCCTGCGTCAAGGGAGTCTGCCGCGATTCGGCCGCCGCGAGCAGGCGCTGCACCAGCTGCTGCACCTCGCGCAACGATCCGGCCGGACGCGACGCGAGGTACTCGACCAGGTCGGGCTCGGAGACGGAGGCACCGAGGAGGCGCTCCACCTCGCGCAGGCGCGCCTCGCGCTCCGGCACGCCGAGTTCGAGCACCAGGCCACCCGCCAGCCGGGTGACCAGCCGAGGCTCGAAGCCGACGAGCTGGTTCGGTGGGGCATTGGCGCTGAACGCCATCTGCCGTCCCGATTCGAGCAGAAGGTTGTAGAGCAGGTAGAGCTCCTCCTGGCTGCGCTCCTTCCCCGCGAGGAGGTGCACGTCGTCGATCAGCAGCGCATCGGCGCGACGGAGTCGCTGGCGCCACCGGGCGATGCTCCCGTCGCCCGAGCGCCACGACGATGTCGTCGACCAATCTGTGCGGCGCTGAAGACGGCGACGCGGACGAGGCCGGCCGATCGGAGGGCGTGCCCGAAGGCATGCAGCAGATGCGTCTTCCCGACACCAGACTTGCCGACGATCATCAGCGGGTTGTAGCGCTGGCCGGGGGCCAACGCGGCCGCGCGCACCGCTTCGACCGCCGCGCGAGAGGCGGGGCCTTCCGCAAACAGGTCGAGCGTGAAGCGTGGGGAGGGCCCGGGAGCGGCTCACCCGCCTCGCGGGCGTCGGTGACCACGGCCTCCGCCTCGGCCACGCGATCGGGGTCGTGCAGCACCGCCTCGCCCAGCATCGTCGGGGCCAACCCCGCCAGTTCCTCCTGCAGTTCACGCAGCCGGACGACATCCTTCTCGAAACGGTCCAGCGCCTCGTCGGGGTCGGCCGCCAGGTCGGTGGCCAGCAGCGCCTCAAGCCGGGCCGTCCGGAGCCCCTCTCCGGCGTAGCGCAGGGTGGCCTCGGTGATCCGCCGGCGCCACCGGTCGACCTGCTGAGAGACAGCCGTCGAAAGATCCGAGAGAAAGTCGGAGAATTCGTCAGTATCGCTGCCACCCGCTGACTGGCCATCGGCAAGGGCCAACGCCCGAGCGACGATCGGTTGATCGGGCTGGGCGGGTGCCGGCGCCTCCGCAGCGGGGTCATTGGGGTGACCGAGTCCGGCCAGCAGGATACGCGTCTGCGGCGCGGAGACCGCGTCGGCCTGCACGGCCTGCTGAGCGATCAGCCGATTGAGCGCTCCGAGCAGTTCCCGCACCGTGCCGATCGGCATCTCGGCGACGACCGCGAGCACTTCCGGCGCAAAGACGACCTGCCGTTCCTTGGCGCGTCGGGAGAGGATCGCCAGTCGCGTCTCGTAGTCAGGCGCGCCGATGTCGATCACCAGGCCGCCGGCAAAGCGACGGATCAGGCGCTCGTCGAGTGACTGGATCTCCTCGGGAGGCCGATCGCCGGCCAGCACGATCTGGCGGTCCGCGGCGGTCAGCAGGTCGATGAGGCGCAGCAGCTCCGACTGCAGCTCCCGTTGATCGCTCAGGAGCTGGGCATCGTCGAGGAGCACCAGGTGCGCATTGGTAAATCGCCGGCGATACGCCTCGGCCTGTCCCGCCGCGAGCGCGGCATGGTACGCCTCGACAAAATCATCCACCGTGACGTACTCGACGATCCGGGCGGGATCGATCGCCTGTGCCTCGTGGCCGATGGCCATGAGCAGGTGAGTCTTGCCGAGCCCCGGCCTCGCATAGACGAAGAGCGGATTGTAGGCCGCGCCAGGGGCCTCGGCCACCGCCTTCGCGGCGGTGGCCGCGAGCCGATTCGAGGAGCCAACCACGAACGAGTCGAAGCGCGAGTGAGGGTTCAGCATCGTTGGCTCATGGCGTCGTGCGGTTGCGCGGGACGAGGCGGCGCATCACCAGCGTCACGCTCGCGTGCAGCGCCTCGAGCACCCCGTGGCCGCGCAGGGCATCACACTCGAAACTCGGTTCCCCCTCGGGATTGATCGCCTCGTCGAGGGCGGCTGCATCAAGCAGCAACTCCGGCGGGAGGTCCCGCTTGTTGTGGAGATAGACCAGCACCGGGTCCCGCCCGCTCTCGGGATGCGCGGTGAGCTGCTCGCGCAGGGCGCGCAGCGCGAAGACATTGTCTTCCAGTCGCGACGCCTGCGAGTCAGCCACGAAGAGCACCCCGTCGGCATCGGCGAGGACCACGCGCCGCGTGGCATCAGCAGTGCGCGACCATGGGAATGGCGTACAGATGGACGCGGACGTGCCACCCGCTGATCGTCCCGAGGTCGAGCGGCAACCAGTCCAGCAGCGGGCCCGCCGCCGGTCCGGTGCCGCTCGGCGCCATGGCACCCCGCCGCTCTGGCGCGATCCGATCGAAGACGCAGCGCAGGACAGCGCTCTTGCCCGAGCGCGCCGGACCGACGATCGCGAAGGTGGCCGTGATCTCATGCGCTTCGGGATGCACGTGCGCCATGCTCAGGTCCCCCCGAACAGGGCATGCAGGGAATCATCGAGCTCGCGTTCGAATCCCTCCGCGAGCACCTCGCGCACCGCCACCGGAGGTGGTGCCGCCGCAGACACCTGCGCGGCAAAGCGATTGAAGAAGAGCCGCACCAGGCCGATCGAAGACTCACGCCCGAACACCGCGAGGGCAATCCAGCGTCCCCGCGGCGTATCGAATCCGCCGAGCCAGACGCCCTCTCTCGCTCCCTGATGGACCACGGCGCCGAAATCCCTGTCGTGCGCCATGAGCCGAGACAGCTCGCCCGTGGTGGCCAGGATGCCGGCACCCAGCGCCGCTGCCGCCATCACGTCGAGCGAGCGGGTGAAGCCGTGCTGCGCGATCACCTGCCCCGAGCTGGTCATCACCAGCGCGACGCGAGCTGAGGATTCCCGCACGAACTCCACCAGCGGATCGCCGACCCACGGCTCGAGGACTCGCATCAGGCCAACGACACCGCGAAGTCCCCGAGCATGACGCGCAGCCGACCGAGTTCGGCCCGCGAGTCCGCCAGCGCGACCAGCCAGAGTGGATCAGGTCCGGCCACGGCGACGAGCACTCCCTCTGTTGCGGTCAGGTGAACACTGCTTGGTCGGGCGCCTTGCGCCGCTTCAGCGGTCTGCTGGGCGCGCGCCACCAGCGCCGCCGCGAGCGCGGCGACATCGCCGGTCGCAACTGTCTCCATCGCGGATTCGGCAATCACCAGACCATCGTCCGCTGAGACGATCAGCGCACCGCGCACGCCGGGGATGCCGGTGACTGCCCGCAGGATCTGCTGCCAGCGATCGAGACTCATGTCATCCGCTCCAGCCAGTCACGCGCTGCTATTCCCGCGCGAATCGCGATGGCAAGCAACCGACCCGCCGGTGTTGTGCCGGGGCGAGTCACCAGCAGCGTGGTCTCGTCGGTGACCGGCAGCACCGCGAGCCGAAACTCCGCCCCTTCGACCAGGAGATACTGCCAGCCTCCCAGCCCGAGCAGTCGGGTGACACGCGCCGCCTCACGGGCGAGCCCGGCCCCTTCGGCCGCGGCCGCGTCGGCCATCTCGACGCCGGTGCCCGGCCCCACTCCACCGGTGAGTCGCATCCCCTGGGCATCGAAGAGCAGCAATCCGCTGGCAAGATCGGTGAGCGCCGGTGCCGATTCCGGCAAGGTCGCCGGTCGCGTCGAGCGCACCCGATCCAGCGCGGCAAGGAGCGAGACATCGTGCGGATTCTCGCGCGCAGCCAGCTCGAGGTAACGCTCCGCGGCCTCGAAGTCCCGCGACCGGAACGACACGAACGCCAGGCCCTTGAGCGCACCGACATGGCCCGAATCACATTCGAGTGCCGCGTTCCAGGCGGCGACAGCCTCCGCACTCATTCCCTGGTCGGCCCGAATGCGTCCCAGCAAATCGTGCGCCTCCGCCAGCGCCGGATAATGGGACAACCCCGCCGTCGCCACGGTCGCAGCCGCCTCGAACTGGCCGCGCTGGCGCAGGCGCTCCCCCAGTTCGAGAAAGGCGAGTCCATGCGGACGTGGTGGTGACAGCGAGCGGGAATCAGTCACGGGTTTCGTTCAAAGCCTCCAGCATGGTCCGCGCGGCGTGTTGCAGCGCCTCCGCTTCCTTGGCGCGCGATGGCGATGACGCGCCCCACGCTTCCCACGCCTCGATGGCGCGGTCAAACCGTCCGGCGCCCACGTGCGCCAACCCGAGGGCATGCCACCCTTCACCGTCCCCCGGCGCCGCCGCGACGTGCCCGGTGAGCAGGGCCACGGCCTGCTCATACTGTCCGGCCTCGATCGCCGCGCGCGCTTCCAGTGCCACATTCCGTCGCGCGCCCTGCAATACAAGTATAGTTGCGGCGACCAGCGCTCGAACGCGCTCGGCAACGTCCTCAATCGGCTCACCGAGGGTGGCGGCAAGCGCGGCAATGTTGCGCCCTCCATCGATGGCGTCGAGCACTCGCCAATCCAGCGGCGAGAGCGGCATTGGCGGCCCGCTCCCGATCGCCTCGGGCGAGGCGAAGACCGGGATCGCCAGAAACCCATCGAGCTCCGCGGCCAGTTCAACTCGGCGCGACTCGGCAGCGACGACCTGCATCACCAGCGACTCGGTCGCCAGGTTGAGTGGCCCGGGGGCCACGCCCTCTTCGACAAAATCGAACCGGCCGCGCGACCAGTGGAGCATGGCGTCGAGCGCGCGAACAGCGAGCTGGCCGCGCAGCTCCTCGCGAACCGCCGCCGGCAGCGAAGCCGCACCGAGTTCCGGGAGACTCGGATCGGCGACGGCGAGCTGGCGCGCCTCGAGAGCGGCGTCGAGCGCGGCATCCGTCGCATCGGGCTCGAGCGCCACCACCCGCCCCTCCTGAAGGAACAGCGTGCGCAGGGCAGCCGGGCCGGGGCCGACCACGCGGAGCACGCCGCTGCGACGACCACGCTCCAGCAACTGGAGCACCTCCACCAGGCCGATCTCGTGCAACGGTCCGTGCATCGGCTACCCGGCCGGAAGAGCGAGGCGAGTTGCCGCGCCGAGCGCGCGTGGCGGCGACTGATCTCGCCGAGCGGTCCGTCCGGGTCCGCCCTGCCGACCGCTTCCCAGTCCTCCAGCGCCTCGTGATAGCGTCGCAGCTTGGCGAGCACGACGCCGCGATGAAACAGCGCGGCGGTCTGGGTGGGCTGTCGCGCGAGCACCTGGTCGAACACCGCCATTGCCTCCCCAAGATGCATCATCTCGAGCAGCGACCGGCCCAGAATCAGCAGCACCTCATCAGTCGATCCGAGGGAGTCGCGTGTGCCAGCATCGGCCGGCAGTTCGATCGGAACACTTCCGGGATCGCGCTCCAGCAACCAGACCTGGGGGACGTACCACGGCGAGAGCAGCAGGGCGTGCCGGATTGCCCCGAGCGCCCGGCCGTGCTCGCCGAGGCGCTCCCAGGCCAGTCCGAGGGTGAAGTGCGCGCGCGCCAGGTCGGGATCGGCGGTGACGGCGGCCTGAAGAAACGGCGCCGCAATTCCAGCGTCATCGTCGCCGAGGGCGGCCAGGCCGGCCAGGTAGAGCAGCGCGGCCGGCGGCGTGACCCGTCCGATCCACTCCGCGAGGAGCGCGCGCGCGCGGGCCGACTCGCCTCGACGAAGCCACGCCAACGCCCGGTTGTGGACCGAGACATGGTGATGGCTCACCAGGCAGCGGTCCCACGCGTCATCGGCCGCAGCATGCTCGCCGCGTTGCTCGTGCAGCACCGCCAGGCCATTCCAGGCGGCGATGGCGGCACGAGGATCGGCGAGGGCAGCGCGATAACACGCCTCGGCCACCGCGAACGCAGCCTGCCGGTGGGCCATCACGGCCGCGGCGAGGGGGTGGCTGGCGTCGGGTGCGGCGCGCTGCGGCGTGCCGGTGAGCGCGAGCATCAATCCGTCGCTGCGACCACCCGCAAGACGTTCGAGCGTGCGCCATGCCGCCGGTGGCGCGGACGGCATGGCCACGGCGCGGCGCGCGGCGTCCATGGCGGCGGGATGCGCCCCGCGGCGGCCGGCGAACCAGGCCAGGTTGCCGAGGGTCGCAGGATCGGTCGCGTCGAGCCGGCGCGCGAGAGCCGCGACCACCGCGCCATCCTGCGGACGGGCGGCGGCCATGTCAGTCGAGCCGGATGGCCTCGAGGATTGCCTGAACCGACGCCGGGTCGGGCATCAGCAGAAAGGCGCCGGTGAGGGGATCCTCGCGACCTTCTGCCCGGAATGCCGTGTCCACGCAGAACACCATGTTGCTGGTCGGTCTCCTGCGGATCAACGGTCGAGGCGATCGCGTGCGCCGTCCGCCCCAGCGTGAGCGACGGGACCGACGGAAGCAACATCATCTGCATGAAGTTGCTGAGGGCCGTGAGGTAGGCCGAGCAGACGATGTTGCCGACCTCCTTGAGGCCGGACTGTTCCAGTTCTCCCAGCGCACGTGGCGGCCCGAGCGGGCGACGGAGAATCATGTCGCAGAGCCGGCCCGCGTCGTCCTCCGAAAAGGCCAGGAGCGCCCGGCCGGTCAGGTCGCCGAGCATGCGCATCGAAACGATCGCGACGTGATCGCCGAAGCTGTTGAGCAGCGCCGGCAGTTCGCCGTATTCCACCCGGCGGACATTCGGCACCGAGATCATGATGCGGCGGTCGGTCAGTTGGGAGAGTGCCGTCGCGGCGTGGCCCGCGCCGATGGTCGCGACTTCGCGAAGACCGTCGCGGCGGAGCGTCTCGAGATCGTTCGGGGTGGTCATGGATTCCTCGTCTCTGTCATGCATCCGGGTTCAAGCCTCCGAGGATCGACCGACTGCCATCGATCCACCGCGTATCCCTCATCGATCAGACGACGCCGGCCAGATCCAGCATCAACGCCGGCAGTCCATCATCCAGCACGGCCGCTCCCGTCACCCAGCGCGGGATTCCTCGCGGCCGTTCGAGCGGCTGCACCACCGCATCCACCTGCCCATGCACCGCATCCGCCAGAAGTGCCACCCGCTGGCCATTCGCTTCGAGGACGATGGCGGGTCGCCGCAACGGAGGATGTCCCTCGCGATAGCCGAGCAGGCGGCGCAGGTCTACGACAGGCACCGCTTCCCCGCGCAGGTCCAGCACGGTCCGGCCATCCTGCCCGCGCGAGGTTCCCGGCTCCCAGGCGACCAGTTCATTGATGTGTGTCAGCGGCAGCACATAGCGCTCCTCACCGATCGCCGTCACGAGCGCCCGCACGATCCCGATCCGCGTCGGCAAGCGGATCGAGAAGGCCGTCCCCCGGCCGAGGACGGTGGTCAGCCCGAGCGACGCGCCGACGCTGTGCAGCCGGGTCATCACGGCGTCAAGCCCGACTCCGCGGCCGGACACATCAGTCACCGTCGCCGCCGTCGAGAAGCCGGGATGCGACAAGATCGCCAACAGTGAGTCATCGCCCAGCGTGGCACCGGTCTCGAGCAGGCCGCGCTCGCGAGCCAGCTGCGCCACGCGATCGCGATCGATTCCCCGGCCGTCATCGCTGAAATCGAGCACCACCGACTCACCGTCACGCCTGGCGCGGACCGAGATCCTGCCCCCGGGCCGCTTGCCCAGCTCCCGCCGCTCCTCGGGTGACTCGATCGCGTGATCGACCGCGTTTCGCAGCAAGTGCAGCAAGGGCTCGATCAACTGCTCGAGAATGGCGCGATCGACCTCGATTTCGTCGCCACTGATGTCGATCGTGATCTCCTTGCCGAGTTGCCTGGCGAGGTCACGAACGATCGGAGGGAGGCGCTCGAAGACCTCCGAAAGCGGCGCCAGCCGCACGTCGAGGATGCGATCGCGCAACTGGTCGAGTCGGCGCTCGACCCCCTGGGCGGCGCGAGCCAGCGGAGTCAGGAGGTCGGACGCGGCGTGACGATCCAGCTCCTGTCGCGCCGTGACCAGTCCCCCGAGATCACCGAGCAACGCGTCGAGCCGCTCCAGATCGACCCTGACGTAGCGCGGGCCGGCGCTCCCGGCTTTCTCGACCCCCGGAGGCGCCGGGGATCCCGGATTCGACCGCCACCGCGGCTTCGCAAGCGGCCGAGACGGCATCGACCGACTGCTCGAGTTGGCGGAGCCACGGCCGATCGGCCAGACGCGTGCCCGCACGGACCTCGCCCAGGTCGTCCTCGATCGCGTGCGCCAACTCGGTGGTCTCGTCGAATCCCAGCGAGGCCGCCATCCCCTTGATGGTGTGAAGCGCCCGGAACAGCTCCTCCGCGGGCCCATGACCTTCGGGCACTTCCAGCCACTCTTGCAGCGCCCGCCGAGCCCCGGCGAGCAGCGTGCGTGATTCCGCGGCGAACAGGGCGACATAGCGCGCCCGCCGCGGATCGGTCATCCCGCCAGCACGCGGGCGACCGCGTCCACCACGCGTGCGGACTGGAAGGGCTTGACGACGAAGTCCTTGGCCCCGGCCTGAATCGCCTCGACCACCAGAGCCTGCTGCCCCATCGCGCTGCACATCAGGATCTTGGCGTCGGGATCGATGGCGATGATCGCGCGCACCGCATCGATCCCCCCCATGTCGGGCATCACGATGTCCATCGTGACCAGATCGGGCTTGATCGCCTTGTACCGCTCCACGCGCCTGCAGGCCGCTTTCGGCCTCGCCAGCGATGGAATGGCCGGCCGTGGTGAGAATGTCGGCGATCATGGTCCGCATGAAGATCGCGTCGTCACAGATCAGAATCCGAGCCACTCGGTCCTCCAGGATCTTGGGTCAGGGGAAGATCGCCGCGGCGATCCGATTCAAGTCCAGTGTTGCAAGCCCCGTGCGCGGTTCAGCCGTCAGCTCCACCACCCCGTCGACGACGAGGGCGAAGCGCCTTCCCGGCAACTGGACCACCACGACCTCGGTGGCCGCCGAGCGCCTCTCCCGGCAGCTCCAGGGCCCGGATCGGATCGGCCGCCGTCAGGATCCTGCCCGCGGTGGTTGACCACCCCCCGGACCGCTGCCGGCACCCCGGGAACCCGGACGACCGTGGCGCCGCGGAGCACCTCGATCACCTGCCCCGCCGGGATGAACCAGCGGACGCCCGCCAGCCCGGAGCACCAGCCCCGACCCCTGGCGCTCAGTCATCGCGCCGGAAGAAGGCCAGGTCATCCAGGGCCCCTTCCCGGGCGGTCAGGTGCTCCGAGCCGACCGCCGCCTGGAGCAGCGGCCAGAGATCGGCCGGCCAGGGCGAGAGGAGTCGAAGCGGAGCTCCCCGCAACGGGTGGCGGAACGCGAGGAGTGCGGCGTGAAGCGCCTGCCGCGGCGCCAGCGCCTCCAGCCCTCGGGCCTCCTTGCGGCCGGTCCCGGAGATCCGCTTCCACCCTCCGCCGGCATAGACCGGATCGCCGACCATCGGATGGCCGATCGACTCCAGGTGGACCCGGATCTGGTGGGTCCGCCCGGTATGCAGTTCCAGCCGGACCAGGTCCACCGGCCCGACCCGCGCCACGCGCGAAGGCATCGGTCCGGGCCTTCCGCCCGTCGGCAAGTATCGACATCCGCTTCCGGTCGCGAAGGGAGCGCCCGATCGGGGCGTCGATCGTGATCGCCGGGCTCGTCGAGGTGCCCCCAGATCAGCGCGGCATAGGCACGGGAAATCCTGCCGGGCGGCGATCATCGCGCCGAGCCGCCGATGGGCCAGGTCGGTCTTGGCGACGATCATCAGCCCGCACGTCTCGCGGTCGAGCCGGTGCACGATCCCCGGCCGCCCTTCCGCCCCGCCGGCCAGCGTGGTACCGCGGGCGACCAGTGCGTTGACCAGGGTGTCGTCCCAATGTCCCGGGGCCGGATGCACGACCATGCCCGGCCGGCTTGTCGATGACGGCCAGGTGCTCGTCCTCGTAGACCACCGCGAGCGGGATTGGATTGGGACGCAGGGTCCGCGGCGGTTCGTGGTCGGGGAGCGTGACGATGACGGCATCGCCCTGCGCCATCGTCCACGACGCGCGGGCGACGGCGTCGTTGACCGCGCACCGCACCTGTCGGCGACCAGGCGGGCTGCGGCCGTGCGGGACACCTGCGAGTTGATCGGCGAGAAACCGGTCGAGTCGCTCCGTCGTGGGCGCCGCGACGCAGAATGTCACCGCGGCCATGGCGTCAACTCGCCGGCGGCGGCAGGATGGCGCGTGCGTGGTCTTCGCGCCAGAGCGAAATGGCCAGCGCGACCGCGCCGCAGGAGACGGCAATGTCGGCGACGTTGAAGGTCGGCCAGCGGGTGCGTGCCGACGCCGACGTCAATGAAGTCCACCACGCCGCGCGAAGTGAGCAGGCGGTCGATCAGGTTGCCGGCGCCGCCGCCCGCCACGAACGGCCACCGCCCACCGGCGCAGGCGATCGGCGGGATCGGCCTCGCGCCACATGCGATGGAGCAGGTACGACCGCCCCGATCGCGATCGATCATGAAGATCCAGCGTGACCAAGGCCCGAGGTGCAGGCCGAACGCCGCGCCCGGTGTTGCGCACCAGGCGCAGCTGCACGTAGCTGCCGACGAGGTCACGATCCGCCGCCATGCTCCAGCGCCCGGCCATCAGCACCTTGGTGACGCGGTCGAGCACCACCACGCCGGCGACCACCGCCCAGAACGCCGAGCGGCAGGCTAGCGCCGCTTGGCATCCTCTTCCTTTTCCTTGCACGCGATGCAGAGCCGCGCGTGGGGCAGCGCATCGAGCCGCTCGAAGTCGATCGCCACGCCGCACTGGTGGCAGTGACCGAACTTCTCGGGCTGGTTGTAGAGGCGACGCAGCGCCTCGTTGATGTGCCAGAGATAGCGTCCTTCCTGCGACGCGAAGAGGAACTGCTTCTCCCGCTCCATCGCATCGGTGCCCTGGTCGGCCATATGGAAGGAGTAGGACGAGAGGTCGCCGTCGGATGACTGCTGGGTGCTCTTGAACGACTCGCCGTAGTAGCCGAGTTCCTTCATCACGCGAGCCCGCTCCTCCAGGAGCCGCCCCTCGAGGTGCTTCAGCTGGGTCTTCGTCACTGTTCATCCGTCTGTGCGGGGCCGGAAAGGGTCCGGCCGTCTCCCAACCGCCGCGTGGACAGCACGGCGGCACGTTCGTCGATCTCGACCGCTTCGCGCCGGTCGGCGTCCGGCAACGCGCTCGCCCACGAGGAACTCGCGCGCCAGCGTCTCGCCGGCGAGGTACTCGCGGTGTCCGCGCGCCGCGTCGAGCACGGCGGCGTCGCCCTCGATCGCGACGGCGATGCGGTCGTCACGTCGTAGCCCGCGTCCTTGCGGAGGCGCTGCAGCCGGCTGACCAGTTCGCGCGCCAGCCCTTCGCTGGCCAGCGCCGGCGTCACCACCGGGTCGAGCGCGACCACGAAGGGTCCCTCGCTCGCCACCGGCCAGTCGGTGACGACCTCGCGCTCGACGATGACGTCCTCGGGCAACAGCTCGGTGACGACGCCGTCGCGCGACCCGGTGAACGACCGGCCCTGCTCCAGCTGCTGCATTGCCTCCGGAGGAAGCGTCCCGATCCAGGCCGCCACCGCTTTGACGTCCGCGCCGAATCGCTTGCCGAGGGTGCGGAAGTTCGGCTTGCGCGCGCAACCGCACGAGATCCGCGTCGGACGCCACCACCTCGACCGCCTTGACGTTGGTCTCCGTGCTGCAGCAGTGGCAGCAGTGCCGTCGAACTCCGCGCCCTGCACGCCCGCCGGCACCGCCACCTTCATGCGCGCCAGGGGCTGGCGGACGCGCAACGTGGCGGTCTCGCGGGCGGCGCGCCCGAGCGAGGCCAGCCGGCGCACCGCGTCCATCGCCACGTCGAGTCCCGGCATCGAGCCGGCCGGCATCGGCCGGGAAACGGCGCGAGGTGCACCGAGCTCCCCTCGAGCGCGCGTGTGCAACCAGTCGCTGGCGAACGGAGCGGCCGGCGCGAGCAGGCGCGCCGTGGTCACCAGCGCCTCGTGCAGCGTGGCGACGGCCGCGGCATCAGCCTCGGTGTCGGGGGCCCAGAACCGGGCGCGATTCAGCCGGACGTACCAGTTGGAGAGATCATCGACCACGAAGTCCGACGAGGCCCGCACCGCCGTCGTGACATCGTAGCCGTCCAGGGCCGCGCGCACCGCCGCGACCGTGGCGTCGAGGCGACCGAGGATCCAGCGGTCGGCGAGCGGCCGCGGCCGCGACTGTCGGGGGCGCCTCGCGCGACGCCGGCGTAGAGGGCAAAGAACTGGTAGGTGTGCCTCAGCGTGTTGAGGAAGCCACCGGCCGTGTCGTGCAGCTGCCGCTCGTCGAATCGCTTCGGCTGCCAGACCTGGCTCGAGAGCAGCAGGTAGAGCCGCAGCGCGTCGGCGCCGTGACGCTCGATCATCTCCCACGGATCGACCACGTTGCCGCGGCTCTTCGACATCTTCTGGCCCTGCGCGTCGAGCACCAGCTCGTTGACGATCACGTTGCGGTACGGCGCCGGCGTCGAACACCGTCGTTCCGATGGCGAGCAGCGAGTAGAACCAGCCGCGGGTCTGGTCGATTCCCTCGCAGATGTAGTCCGCCGGGAAATGCCGGCGCGAACTCGTCCTGGTGCTCGAACGGGATAGTGCCACTGCGCGATCGGCATCGCACCCGAGTCGAACCAGGTGTCGATCACCTCCGGCGTGCGGCGCATGGTGCCGCCACCGGGCGCCGGCCAGGTGACCTCGTCGACCCACGGTTTGTGGACGTCGAGATCCGCGGCGGCGACGAAGCCGGACTTCTCGTGCAGCTCCGCGAGCGAGCCGATCACCTCGACGTGCGATGGGTCGCGGTCGCTGACCCAGATCGGCAGCGGCGTGCCCCAGTACCGGTCGCGCGACAGCGCCCAGTCGACGTTGTTGCCGAGCCATTCGCCGAACCGCCCGGTGCCCACCTCGGGCGGATGCCAGGCGATGTCGCGATTGAGCTCGAGCATCCGCTCCTCGCACCGCGCGACGTCCGCACGAACCAGGAATCGCGGGCGTAGTAGATCAGCTTGCTCCGGCAGCGCCAGCAGTGCGGATAGCTGTGGCGCGTGCGACTCGGTCGCGAGGTGCCGGCCCAGCTCCTTGAGTCGCCGGATGATCAGGTCGTTGGTCTCCGGCGCGGTGACCAGCAGCCCTTCGAGCTCGGGCCACGTGGTGCCCTGGAAAGTGCCGTCGCCGGCCACCGGCCGCAGCAGCGCCAGACCGTGTTCCTGCCCGGCGGCGTAGTCGTCGGAGCCGAACGCCGGCGCCATGTGCACCAGGCCGGAACCGTCGCTCGCCGTGACGAACTCGCCGGTGACCACGACCGAATGGGTCGCGATCGTCGGGCATCGGCACGACGTCGAGCGGACGCCGGTACCGCAGTCCCTTCAGTGCGCGCCCCGCGAAGGAGCTCCCCATGTTCCAGCGCATCGACGCCGAGCAGCGCCACCAGCTTCTCGGCGCGCGCGGTCGCGGCAATGAATTTCCGCTCGGGCTTCCGCGGCACCCAGTAGCTGTTGTACTCGAGCTCCGGATGCACCGCGACCGCAACGTTGCTCGGCAGCGTCCACGGCGTCGTGGTCCACACCACCAGTTCGCGACCGGAATCGTCGTCGACCGCGAAACGTGACGTAGATCGACTTGTCGCGGACTTCCTCGTAGCCGAGCGCCAGCTCGTGACTCGAAAGCACCGTGCCGCAGCGGGGGCAGTAGGGCAGCACCCGGTGCCCGCGATAGAGCAGGTCCTTGGCGTGCAGCTGCTTGAGCAGCCACCACACCGACTCGACGTACTCCCTGGTACAGGTGACGTAGGCGCGGTCGTAATCGAGCCAGTAGCCGATCCGGGTCGAGAGGTTGACCCACTCGTCGCGGTAGGTGAAGACGCTCTCGAGGCAGCGACGATTGAACTCCGCCACGCCGAACGCCTCGATGTCCTGCTTGCCCTTGAAGCCAAGCTGCTTCTCGACCTCGAGCTCGACGGGAAGGCCGTGCGTATCCCAGCCGGCAATCCGGGTGACGCGCTCGCCGCGCATCACGTGATAGCGGCAGACCAGGTCCTTGATGGTGCGCGAGAAGACGTGATGGATGCCGGGGCGACCGTTGGCGGTTGGCGGACCCTCGAGGAAGACGAAGCCCGGTCCGTCGGCGGTGTCCGCCTGGACCCGCTCGAACAGCCCGTCGCGCGCCCAGCGCTGCCAGCAGGTCGCGCTCCAGGGCATCGGCGCCGCCATCAGGCCAGGTCGGCCAGCGCGGTGCAGCTTCACTCATCGTCGTGGCGCCATCCTTGGCAGCAAGCGTGATCAGTCATGTGCGTGGCCCGAAGAGGGCCGAGCCGAGGCGGAGCATGGTGGCCCCTTCCTCGACCGCCGCACCATAGTCGCCGGACATCCCCATCGAAAGCTCGGGGAGGAAATGCCCCTCCGCGGTCATGGCATCCCGCAAGGCGCGCAGTTGACCGAACGCGGCCCGCTGCACCCGCTCGTCGTCGCTGAACTCGGCCATCGTCATCAGTCCCAGCAGCTCGAGCGACGGAAGCGAGCGCACCCCGTCGAGCAGCCTGGCGAGGTCACCGGGGAGCACCCCGCCCTTCTGCGGTTCATCGGAACAGTTCACCTGCACCAGCACCTGCTGCCGGCTGCCGGCCGGTACCCGGCGCGCGACCTCGATCGCAAGATCCAACCGATCGATCGAGTGAATCATCCCGAACCGTCCCGCCGCGAGGCGCGCCTTGTTCTTCTGCAGCGTGCCGATCAGGTGCCACTGGATCGACAAGCCGGCACACTGCCGCTGCTTTTCGAGCGCCTCCTGGACCCGGTTTTCCCCGACCGTCTCGAGTCCCGCGGCCGCGGCCGCGACCACGGCTTCCGGTCCGTGCCCCTTGGTGACCGCCACGATGCGCACCACGTGGGTCCAGCCACCCGCCCGCTGGCGAGTCGCCACGACAGCGCGGATCTCGTCCAGACGGTCCTTCAGGGCCGGGTCTGACATAGCCGCGAAATATAGACCATCAGGGGACTGAATCGCCCCCCTCGACCACCAGGTTCTACTCTCTCGGCCGAGGGCTGCGGCTCCGGATGGCTCGTAACAGGACCCGTGGGGTGGAGTCTTCGGTCAGCCGGCTGGCGCGCTGCAGCAGGAGCACTGCCGTGGTGGTATCGCCGCGCAGGTAGTACCCCGCTCCGGCCTGCATCAGCGGGATTGCGACCGTCGCCGCCATCGCCTGGGCACTGGGGTCCAGGTCGGCTATCCCGCGCTCCAGCAGGCGGCCAAACTGCCAGGTTTCGGTGACCAGTCGCCGGGTGGTTTCGATGTCGACCCGTGCGCTGCTCGCCCCCGGCGCAAGGCGGCCAGCCAACTGCCCGCTGTCGACCGCTGTCGTGGGCAGCACGAGCGCCAGTCCTTGCATGACCAGATGCGGTCCCAGTCCGAACAGCGTCCCGGTCGCCGTCACGGACCACGCCACCGGCCGACGGCCGGCGTTCTGCCGCAGGATCTGGAGGACGACAATGTCCTTGTTGTAGACGGCGTCTCCCCTCGAGACGCGAGCCACGAGGCCATCCGGGAGGTTGACCACCAGGTCCTGGTCGGCGACGAACGGCCGCAGCCCATCGATGGTGGCATCATCCAGCGAGAGCAGCGGCTGAGCGATCGCAGGCGCGGGGGCGTCGCGCCACACTGCAGCAAGCTGCTGCCGGTCCACCGCCGCCGGCTTCATCCTGCGGAGTTGCTTCGTGTACCATGTCGTCTCGGCGAGGGCGAGACAGACCACGGTCACGTCGCGCCGCACGCCGTCGACTGCCTGTGCGTGCCAGAGCGGGAAGGTGTCATTGTCCCCGAAGGTGAAGAGAATGCCGCCGGGCGGAACCGATTGCAGGAGCGCCCGGGCAAAGTCACGGGCGAATGTCTCGTCGGCGGTGCCACGGCGGGTCGCGGCGCGAAAATTCAGCACCAGCGGGACGAGTGCCACGGCGAACACCAGGTGTCCCGCCGACCACCGTCCAGCGCCGGTCCGGTGCGTCATCCGTCGGGCAAGTTCCGACGCTCCAATCGCCACCCAGAGGCCCCAGGCGACGAAGCTCGCCACAAAGAAGTAGTCCCGTTCCCGCACTTCGTGGTCGCCGAGTGCCGGCCACTGCGTCCAGCCGATCGAAGGACCCGGCTTGAAATCGATATAGAGCAGAAGCCCGAGACCCGTCACCAGGAAGAGCATCGCTACGAAGCGGAAGCTGCTCCGGTCCCCTCGGCGGTGGTGGACCGCACCGAATACGCCGATGGCGGCGAACAGTACGGTTACCGCGACGCGCCAGGCAGAGGCGGGGACGGTCGGGCCGATCGACTTGGCCCATTGCCAGTCGAGGTACTGGAAGTAGTTCGCGAACTGGAAGCCCAGGAGGCTGAGCGTGCGACCGGGATTGTCGATGCCGTGGCGGAAGGTCGGGTCGTCGAGCGGTGTTCGCACCGGATACTGGGCCCGGCGAATCACCCCGAGGAGCGCCTGCCAGGTCGACGGGTCGGCCTCGTTGAGCCAGGGTGCCTGCCGCGCCCGCAGGAAGAGAAAGAGATAGGTCGAGACGCCGACCGCTACGATGAGCAACGCCGTCATGGCGAAGCGCAGTTGCCCCGACCTGAAGGCAAAGCCCAGCGCAACGAGCACCGCCACGCCCGCCGCGAGGGCGAGGGTCGTGCTGCCGAGGCCCAGCGCAATCAACAGCAACCAGATTGCGGCGACGATCACGATGCGCGACCGCTCGCGCCGGCGATCCGTCTCGTCAGCCAATGGATGATGCTGGGCCTCGCTGACCAGCATGGCGACGAGGGCGGGCCCAACCAGCAAGGCGAGCAGGTGATTGCCGATCGACATCGCGCCGAGGTAGAGCGCCAGCAGCAGCAGGCGGCTGCCACGACTGTCCTCGCGCGCCACGCGCCACCGCGTGGCGAGCCACGCCACCAGCGCGATCAGCAGCATCGCGACTGAATAGACTTCGGTTTCGGTGGAGTTCTGCCATGCCGTCCAGCTGAACGCTGCCAGCAGGGCGGCGGCAAACCCCGCGCCCAGCGCGCGGCGCTCCCGCGCCGCCACGTCATCAGTCGCGGACATTCGCTGCACCACATCATGGGCCACGAGGAACCAGCAGCCGGAGGCCGCGGCGCCGGAGAGGGCGCTCAGCACATTCAACCGCCACGCATAATCACCGAGGGGGAGGACCATCCCCCAGACATGGCCGATCAGGACGAAGAGTGGCGTGCCGGGTGGATGGGGGATCCCGAGAAGCCGCGCCGCGGCGATCAGTTCGCCGGCATCCCAGAAGGTGACGCCGGGCGCCAGGGTCAGGAGGTAGACGGCCAGGACGCCGACGGCCGTCGCAGCCGCAGCCCGGAAGGGCGGCGGCGGGTGGGTCACGCCGGGCTCCCCAGCGTTGCTTCGCTGACGGCGAGCGCATCGCGCACCGCGGCCGGATCGTGCACGCGAAACAGGCGCGCCCCGCGGTCATGTGCGAGCGCGCATGCCAGCAGCCGTGGCGCGATCACGATCGGCCACCTGCCAGCCGGCCGGCGCGGCGAGGAACCGCTTTCGCGAGACCCCGACGAGCACCCCGAGCCCAAGTCCGGCGAGCGCATCGAGCTGGTTGAGCAGCACGAAGTTCTGCTCCGGCGTCTTCGAGAAGCCGAAACCCGGATCAACGACGATCGCGTCCGCGGCCACGCCCGCCTCGAGCGCGGAGCGGACGGCGTCGGCAAGCTCTCGCACGACCGCCCCGGTGACATCACCGCCGTAGTCAGCCAGGGCATAGGAGGCGAGTTGGCCGAGCGATCCGCGCGAGTGGGACAGCACCACCCCGGTCTTCCGGTTCGCGGCGACCTCGAGCAGCGCGGGATCATGCCGTCCGGCCGTCACATCATTGATGATCACCGCACCGGCATCGACCGCCGCCCTGGCGGTCGACGCATGGACGGTATCGACCGACAGGGGAACCGCGGGATGCGCCTTCGCCAAGGCCCGGATCACCGGGACCACGCGGGTCTGCTCGTCTGCGTCGCTGACCGGGATCGCGCCGGGCCGGGTCGACTCGCCACCGACATCAATCACGGTGGCGCCGCCCTCGAGCAGGTTCGTGGCGTGGGCGAGCGCAGCGCCGACGGAGCGGTAGCGCCCTCCATCGGAGAACGAGTCCGGGGTCACGTTGAGGACACCGAGGATCACTGGATGGTCGAGCGGCACCTCGCCGCCGAGAAGCCGCCAGCGAGTCGCCGGGCGTGCCGGCATCGCCATTCCGATCGCCGTCGCGAGGGCCTGGACCGGGTCGGGCTGGACCCAGGGGCGCGCAAATGCCCCGAGCCGGGACTGAGGGCCGGCCAGAATGAGCCAATCGTCGCCAGTCACGAGCTCGAGTCCGAGTTTGCGCAGCCACCCCCACCATCGCTTCGATAGCGTACTGGAGTCGACACCCCGCACCTCGAAGGCGGCGACGTCGAGTCCTGCCGCAATGACCTGCGAGATGTCGCCCTCCCAACCGTGCGACAGGAGGGCGTCCCGGATCGCGGCCGGGCCGCGATCCGAGAGCGGCGTGACGATCACGCGCCGGCGGGTTCGGCCGGCGGCGCCCCGAGAACCGGGGTGCGGACGCCGGTGGAATCCTCGGCGGGGCACCGCCGGTGGCGGCGCGACATTCGACAGCGGCGGCGGACTCACTCGCGGCGGCAGCGGCAGGTTGCGGGCAAGCAGGTCGAGATCTTCGCGATCGATCGTCTCGCGCTCCAGCAGGGCGGCCGCGATGCGCTCCAGCAGCGTGCGGTGCTCGTTGAGGATTCGCACCGCCGTCTCGTACGCCTCGTCGATGAAATGCTTCACCTCCGTGTCGACCATCTGCGCGGTCTGCTCCGACGTCTCGCGTCGGCTGCCGAACTCGCGACCGAGGAAGACCTCCTGTTCACGCTCGCCGACCGACATCAGGCCGATGACGTCGCTCATGCCGAATTGCGTGACCATCCGGCGCGCCAGCATGTTCGCCCGCTCGATGTCGTTGCCGGCGCCGGTTGTCACCGCACCCTTGCCGAAGATGATCTCTTCGGCAGCGCGGCCGCCGAAGAACATCGCCAGCGATCCGATCAGCCAGTCGCGGGTGTAGTTGTGCCGGTCGACTTCCGGCAGCGACGCCGTGAGGCCCAGTGCCCGGCCGCGCGGAATGATGGTGACCTTGTGCACCGGGTCGCTGCCCGGCGTCTTCATGGCGACGACGGCGTGCCCCGCCTCGTGGTAGGCGGTGAGGCGCTTCTCTTCCTCGGTCAGGACCAGCGACTTCCGCTCGACGCCCAGCATCACCTTGTCCTTGGCCTCCTCGAAGTCGGCCATGTCCACGGATGCCTTGTTGCGCCGCGCCGCGAGCAGCGCGGCCTCGTTGACCAGGTTGGCGAGGTCGGCGCCGGCCATCCCCGGGGTGCCCTTGGCGATGGTCGCCAGGTCGACGTCGGACGCGAGCGGAATCTTGCGGGTGTGCACCCGCAGGATTCCCTCGCGCCCGCGCACGTCCGGAGCATCGACCACGATCGTGCGGTCGAAGCGGCCCGGACGCAGCAGCGCCGGGTCGAGCACGTCGGGACGGTTGGTCGCGGCGATCAGGATGACGCCATCGTTGGACTCGAACCCGTCCATCTCGACGAGCAGCTGGTTGAGCGTCTGCTCGCGTTCGTCATGCCCGCCGCCAAGCCCGGCCCCGCGGTGGCGACCGACGGCGTCGATCTCGTCGATGAAGATGATGCACGGTGCGTGCGCCTTCCCCTGCTCGAACAGGTCGCGGACGCGTGACGCGCCGACACCGACGAACATCTCGACGAAATCGGAGCCCGACATCGAGAAGAACGGCCGGCCGGCCTCGCCGGCCACGGCCTTGGCCAGCAGCGTCTTGCCGGTGCCCGGCGGGCCGATGAGCAAGGCGCCCTTGGGCAGGCGCCCCCCGAGGCGGGTGAATTTCTGCGGATCCTTCAGGAACTCGATCACTTCCTGCAGCTCGACCTTCGCCTCATCAGCCCCGGCCACATCAGCGAAGGTCACCTTCGGCGTGTCACCAGTGAGCAGGCGCGCCTTCGACTTCCCGAACGAGAAGGCGCTTGTTGCCGCCAGCCTGCATCTGCCGGAAGAGGAACCACCAGAGGGCGATGATCACCAGCCACGGCAGGGCGGTGATCAGCAGCACGGCCAGGCTGTCCTTGGCCTGCTTGGCATTGATCTCCACGCCGGCCTCCTCGAGGCGTTGCAGGATCGCCTCCGAGTTGGCCAGCGGGAGCAGCACCGTGAAATCGGTCGCCGGGTGCTGCGGATCCGTCGGCAAGGTCACCTTGGCGCGGAAGTGCCCACGGATCAGCTTGCCATCAATCACGTCGACGGTGGCGACGTTGCGGAGGTCGAGCTGGTGGACGAAGTCCGTGTAGGTGAATTCCGTTGCCGCGCTCTTCTTCGCAAAGAACTGCACCAGCGCGATGATCAGCAGGAAACCCAGGGCCCACAGCGCGAGATTCTTGCTGACGAGGCCGAGACCCGAGGAGGGAGGACGGGGAGCATTGCGGTCAGTCATCAGAGCAGGTCACCAATGAACGGCAGATGGCGGAAATCTTCCGCGTGGTCCAGGCCGTAGCCGACGAGGAACGCGGGCGGAGCCGTGAATCCCACCCACCGAAGCTGGGGGATGGGTTCCGGCAGGAGCTGCTTGTCCAGCAGGGCGCACACCGCCAGCGACGCGGGATGCCGGCTGGCCAGGAGCGTCATCAATCGCAGCATGGTGCGACCACTGTCGATGATGTCCTCGACCACCAGAATGTGCTTCCCTTCCAGCGGAGTTTCCGGCGAGTAGAGCAGCCGCACCTCGCCACTCGACACCGTGCCGCTGCCATACGAGCTCGCGACCAGGAAGTCGAGGTGAATCGGCCGATTGATCTGTCGGACCAGGTCGCTGAGGAAGATGAAACTGCCCTTGAGGAGGCCGAGCACCAGCACCTCGCCATCGGGATAGGCGGCGGTGATCTCGGCGCCGAGCTCCTTGACTCGCGCCGCGATGGTCTGTTCGTCGAACACGATCCGCAGATCGCGCCCGCCGGCACGCCGCCTCATCTCAGGTGAAAGCACACTCGACATGCAATGCCTCGGTTCCTTGAGCGGGAATCCGGCTGTCCGATCGACAGATGCCCGGTACCCAGACGATCGTTGCGTCATCACCACTGGCGATCACCGGCCAACCGCTCCGGCGTCGCGGCGGAACTCGTGCCTCACGGAACAGCACCCCGACGGCGCGGGAGCCCTGCCCACCGAGCGGACGAATACGATCACCGGCGCGCCACGTCCGAGCGACGTACCGCCCCGATGCCAACGTCGTCTCCCATCCGCCCCGCTCCGCCCTGGTGGCCATGGCGGGGATCATCCGAATCCGGGCCTCGCCAACCATGGCATCGCTGCCAGGCACGAGGACCAGCTCCCCCGAGGCATCTCCGGCCGCTACTCTCTGAAACGTCAACCGCCCGAAGGCGAGTTCCGCCTCGAGCCGATTCGAGAGCCGCACCACTCCTGCACCACGGCGCCCCAGCAAGAGCCGGTCAAGCGCCCCCAGCCTCCTCGCCCCCAGCGGAACCCCGAATCGGCGTCCCAAGGCGGCCAGCACGGCGTGCCGAACGTCGGAACGATAGCCCCGCAGGCAGGGTGCTGCAACGGAAATGCCACGCGCCGTGACCGTTTGTTCCAGTGCTGGAACAAGGGCCGGGATGGCATTCCACGCCCTCCGGGACGCCCTAGCCTGCTCTCCCGCTGCAGCCAGCCGGGCAACCAGATCGGGCAGTCGTTCGACCAGGCGCGGCATGACCTCGGCCCGGAGCCAGGACCGGAGGTGCCGGGGATCGACATTGGCGGGATCCTGCCACGCGGTCAGCCCGCGGGATCTCAGGTAGCTCTGCAGCGCTTCCCGAGGGATGCCGAGCAGCGGCCGGATCCAGGGACCCCGACGGGCAGCCATCCCCGCCAGACCGGCAGGCCCGCTCCCCCGAAGCAGCCTGAGCAGGATCGTCTCGGCCTGGTCATCGGCATGATGCGCCAGCACGATCGCCGTCGCGTCGGCTGCGGCAGCAAGGTCGCGCAATGCCGAGCGGCGCGCCCGGCGGGCCCGGGTCTCCGAGCAATCGGGGCCAAGGACAAGCCGGACGCCACGAAAGGCGAGGCCACGCTCCATCGCGAGCCTGGCCACCTGCTCTGCAATGGCAGCACTCTCATCCCCGATGCCATGATCGACATGCCCGACCAGCAGCTCGCGTCGATGGATCGCACCACCCTGATGCAGAAGGTCGAGCAGCGCCACGGAATCCGGACCACCTGAGACGGCCACAAGACAGCGAGCCCCCGCAGGCGCGAGGGCGTCGAAGGCACGCGCCAGGCGTGTGATCAGGGCGTCCGTGGTGTCGGTCACCCGCCGACCGACGGTCCTGGCGGCCTGACGACGTCCGGCAGGTGGCGAGGATCCTCAAACGGCTCCATGTGCACCAGGACATTCTCCACCGCGGGAATGGCGGTACGAATCGCGGTCTTCACGCAACCAGACAGGACGTGCGCCTCCTGCAGCGAAATCGTGGGATCGGCCTGGACATGGAGGTCGACGAGGAAGCGCGTGCCGACCTTCCGCGCCTTGAGCTTCTCGATGTACCGGACCCCCTCGACGCTGGTCGCCGCCCTCGCCACGCCTTCGAGCACGACCAAGTTGGGCGCACCGTCCATCAACTCGTGCACCGCGGGGCGGAGAATGTGATACCCGTTGAATCCGATGATCAGCGACGCGATCAACGCGGCAGCCCCGTCACACCACTCCCATCCTGGCCCGCCGATCAAGGAGGCAGAAATGCCGACGAAGGCCATGGCCGACGTAACGGCGTCCGAGCGATGGTGCCAGGCGTCGGCCACGACCGCACCGCTGCCGACATCGCCGGCCACCTTGAGCACCGTACGGAACAACGTCTCCTTGGTCACGATCACCAGGACGAGAACAACGAGGGTGAACGCCTCCGGTGCATGTCGCGGGCTGGCGACCTCTTGCGCACCCTTCACCGCAATGGCGAAGGCGGCGCCGCAGAGCATCAGGCCAACGAGGGCAGCCGACAGCGGCTCGGCCTTGCCGTGGCCATACGGATGGTCGTCGTCGGCCTTGCGGGCGGACAGATGCAGTCCGGTCCACACCACCAAGGAGCCACCGATATCGGCGACTGACTCCACCGCATCGGCGATCAGCGCGTAGGAATGCCCGAGAATCCCGGCCAGTCCCTTGATGATCGCCAGCAGGGCATTGGTCAGCAGCCCATAGCCGGCGTATCGCTTGCCGCGCCTGAGCGGGGTTTCTGTGGCGGCCATCACCTTGACCGGCCTTGAGGTCAGGGGGAGCGACGAACGCACTGCCATCCGTCCCCTCCAACGCGTAGGAATTCAATCCGGTCGTGGAGCCGACTCGTTCTCCCTTGCCAGAATTCGATCGCGTCAGGAATCACCCGATAACCACCCCACAGGGGCGCCAGCGGGATCTCGCGACCCGCGAACTCCCGTGACCGCTCGGCGACGCGCTGCTCGAGGACCTGACGATTCGCCAGCAATGCGCCCTGATGTGAGGCCCAGGCCGCCACGCGCGATCCTTCCGGTCGGGTACGGAAATATGCCCAGGATGTCGCTTCGTCGAGGCGCTCGACCCGGCCGGTGATGCGCACCTGCCGCTCGAGCGCCTCCCAGTAGAACACCAGCCCGGCGTCGGGGATTCTCAGCCAGCTCGCGTCCCTTGCGGGAGGCGTAGAAGGTGAAGAAGACGAAACCCTTGTCATCGATTTCCTTCAGGAGCACGATCCGGGCGCTGGGGCGCCCCGTGACGTCGGCAGTGGCCAGCGTCATCACGTTCGGCTCGGGCACCTCGGCCGCCTCGGCCTCGGTGAACCAACGGCGGAACTGCTCGATCGGGTCTCCGCCGACCGTAGCTTCGTCGAGTGCAGCCCGGGCGTACTCGCGGCGGCGATCGGCGAGGTCCATCGGCAAGGTCCCGGCGCTGGTGGTCTTCGCGCACGACCGACGAATCCGCGTGAGAGATAGTTGGGGAGCGCGGCCACGCCGTCGAGCGTGCAGGTGTTGACCGTGACTCGCCTGGTCCCGGGCTGCCATGCCCGCTGCACGGCCTCGGTCAGGAGCCAGCCACCGAGGCCCGCGGCCGACGACATTCCGGCGCCAGACCGAAATAGCGGATCTCGGTCCCTGCGCCGGTGCGCTCCAGCTCGAAGTATCCCGCAATCGCCTCGCCTTCGCGCGCGATCCAGAGCTCGACGTCTCGGTCGGTCGATGGCCGCGCCGCCACTCCGCCGTCACTCCACGTCAGTCGATCGATCCAGTGGAAACCGCTCGCCCACCAGTCGGTACAGCTGCGGCGGCGAGACTGGCGGCACCGGCTGGCCGACCTCTCGGCGGAGGGTGACGCCCGTGGACGCAATGCCGGCGCCGGGCGCAGCTGGGACGGCCCCGTCATCTCGAGATACGTCACCACCACGTCGACCGGGGCGGTCACGCCGGCAGCACCGTTCCCCGGCACTCGCCGAACCCGATCGACACGGCACCGGCGCCGGCGCGCGATGCCCGCGCATGATCGACCTCATCACCATCCTCGAGAAACTTCGCGCGTCTCGCCGTCGGGCAGGGCGAGCGGCTCGCTGCCGCGCCAGGTTCGCTCGAGCAGGCACCCACGGGATTCCGGGAGTCGTGCCCGAGATCGTGCCCGAGCCGATCAGGTCGCCGGGATGGAGGTTGCAGCCGTTGCTGCCGTGGTGAGTCACCAGCTGCGCCGGCGTCCAGTACATCGCTTCCGGCGAATTCGACCCGACTCACCACGACCGGCGCCGCGCCGCGCTCGCGCATCGTGGCCGGTCGCGAGGAAGACCTCGAGCTCGATCGCCAGCGTCCAGTCGTCCGGCACCTGGAGGTATGGCAGCGGCGACGGGATCGGCGGCAGGGCGGCGGTGGGCACGGTCCGGAATGGGGCAGCGCGTCGGTGGTGACGACCCAGGGCGAGATGCGTCGTCGCGAAGTTCTTGGCGAGAAAGGGCCCCAGTGGCTGGTACTCCCATGCCTGCACGTCGCGCGCCGACCAGTCGTTGAGCAGGCAGAAGCCGAAAATGCGCGACGCGGCCTCGGCGGCGGCGACCACTCGCCCAGGGCGTTGCTGCCGCCGATGAAGAGCCCGAGCTCGAGTTCGTAGTCCAGTGAACGGCTCACCGCGTAGCGCGGCGCATCGGCCTCGGGCGGCCTTCAGCTGGCCATGCGGACGACGCACGGCGGCGCCGCTGACACGATCGACGACGAGCGGCCGTGGTAGCCGATCGGCACCCACTTGTAGTTGGGCAGCAGCGGATTGTCGGGCCGGAACATCGATCCCACGTTGGTCGCGTGGTGAATCGACGCGTAGAAATCGGTGTAGTCATGGATGTGAAACGGCAGCAGGAAGTCGAGCGTCTCGATCGGCTCGAGCGCCGGGCGAAGACGCTCCGCCCACGCTGGCGTCACTCAGGCATCGCTCAGCGCGAGCCGCACCGCGGTCCAGTCTTCCGGAGGGCGTGCGGCAAGGGCATTGAGACTCGGCGCGGCAGAGCATTGCCGCACCGATTCGGCGAGCTCGCTTCCCCACCCTGCCGCGAGCGCCATGGCGAGATCCAGCGCCTGATCGCCGATCGCCACCACGAGCCGCCCCGCGGGGCCCCTCCTGCCTGAGGCAGGCGAACGGAAGGTTCTGGATGGGGAAATCGGCGTGTCCATTGGCTGAAGCGACCCAGCTGGTTCGTGCCGGAGTCATGCGACCGATCGAGACTGCTCATGCGGGACCCGTGCGCTGGAGTTCGTCGAGCGGCTCGCGGAAGGAGCAGGAACCGAAGCCAAGAAAATACTCGGTGCGAGTCGCGACCAGTTCCTCGGTCTGATAGCGGAGATCGCACCACGGATGCCATGCTGGTCCCGTGCGAAGTGCCCGGGGTCACCGTCTTCGAGGATGGCCTGTGCTGTTTCACCTTCTCCCCCGCGGGCAAGTTCGGCCGTGGCGAGCAGGAGGTTGACGAAGCCGTACATGACATGGCGCGCGGCCTCCGGAGCGTAGGTGAAGGGAAATTCGCCGCGGATCGGATGGTGCAGGCCAGCCGTAGCCTTGAACGCGACGCGGTGATGAGTCGCCGACAGCAGGAAGGCGGTGAGCTGCTCGGCGGCGGGAAAGAGCTCGGGCGTTGTCCCGCCGGTGCGGACCTTGGCGAACGCCCCCACGCGGCGAACTGCCCCGAGGAGCTTCGCGTACGGTCCTTCAATCGGCACCTCGAAATGACGACGGAAGTTCGCCGGGACCTGTTCGCTGACGGCAAGCACCTGCCCCGGAGAGGCCACTTTGCATTCGATGCCGTCGACCGACATCCCGCGACCTTCCCAGTCGCCCCGGAACTCGTCGATCCGCGCCAGCTCATCAGCCAGATCCACGCCCATGACGGCCGACAGTCGCCACGGGTCCGCCGCATCGAGCGATCAGTCGCTCGGTCGCCAGCACCCTGGAAAGCTCAGCCAGGCGCGAGGAGGCGACAACAAAGCGACCCGAGCATCCATCGATCGGTGGAAGCACGGTAGCCATGGTAATTCCGGACGGCCTCCGTCATGGTGCAGGTCGGCAGGCGGAAAGAGCCCGGCATAGTCGACGATCTCGGAGAAAACGTCCCGCATGCGTCTCCAGTCCACGAGAAGTGGAGGACGAGGCGGGAATCTAAGCTGGCAGGATCAACGGGGGTCAACGAGTCTACGAGGGCCATCGCCTACGCGTTGGCGTGCACCATCGTCCGGGAGCCGGCGCAACCGGTCGAGCGCCTGGGCGCGCAGCTGGCAGACCCGCGACTCCGTGACACCCAGTTCGGTGGCGATCTCCCGCAGCGGCCGCTCCTCGAAATACGAGCGGGCAACCACCAGCCGCTCACGGGGCGGCAGGGAGTCGAGCGCGGCCTGGATCGCGCCGCGCCGCTCGGCGGCCTCGAGTGACTCGTGGATCTCCTCGGCGGTCTCGTCGCCGACCCGTTCCGAAGAGCACCTGACCGTTCGGCTCGGCGTCGAGCGAGACTGGACCGGAATGGGCCGAGCGTTCCCGCCAGCGATAGACGGTGTCATTATCGACGCCGAGATGCTGGGCCACCTCGCCGCTCGTGGGTGCGCGCCCCTGCTTCTGTTCGAGGGCAGCGACGGCACTCGTCAAGGGCGCGCACATGCGCACGGTCAGCGCGCGAGAGCGGATCGCGGGCGCGGAGATCATCGAGAATCGCGCCGCGAATCCGGCGCATGGCGAACGTGGAGAAGGCCAGGCCACGATCGATGTCGAAGCCGTCCATCGACTGCAGCAGTCCGATCGAGCCGGCGGAGACCAGTTCCTCGAGCGAGACCGCATCGCGCACGCGCGGAGCCACCTCGCGGGCGGCATGGTGCACCAGCCCGAGATAACGGCCCAGCAAGTTCCTGCCGTCGCGTCCTGATCGCCCTGGTCGCGCCAGCGGCGCCATAGGGCATCGGTCGTGCTGTCTTCGCGTCTTCAGGCCCGCCTCCCGGTGAGGGAACTACAGGCAAGAAATGCTCCACGCCGCAGGGGCAAACGGAATACCAATGCGATGTGGCGCACCGTTGCGTCAGCGCGACTTGCAGCTGGCCGTGGTCCATGCTGCCGCTTCAACACCAGCGGGAGCGATCCGCTCGCTGACCTCAGACAGATCATTTCGGGATTCGCCGCGCGAGGGAGCGGTAATACTCCTCCACCATCGCGCGATATTCGGGTGGTACCTGGCCTGTGGCGCCGAGAGCAGGCAGTCCGTCGAGCCCCACTGTTGAACTTGCGCCACAGGTTGAATTCGACCGTCTTCAGCTGGCAATCACCGCAGCTTGCAGCTCTTCCGTCGTGCCCGGATCGCTCGAGGCCTTGGTCCCCTCAAGCTGGCGAAGTTGGTCGATCGCCGCATCGAGCGGTACCAGGTCGACGCCCTGCTGGGCCAGATCCCGACGGAGTTGTTCTGCTTGCTGCCGCCGGACGCCGATCTCGCGACTGAACTGGCGCGGATCAGCAGTAGCGTTCGCCCCCGTCGGGGGGACACCGCCCTGGCCACCGACCCGCTGCCCGCCGGGCTGCTGCCCCTGACGGCCCTGCCCCGGTTGCCCTTGCTGCCCCTGACGGCCCTGTCCTCGTTGCCCCTGTTGGCCCTGCTGTCCCTGTTGGCCCTGCTGTCCCTGTTGGCCTTGCTGGCCCTGCTGTCCCTGCTGGCCCTGCTGTCCCGGCTGGCCCTGCTGTCCCGGGCCCTGGCCCGGCTGGCCCGGCTGGCCCTGGCCCGCGCAGATCCTGCCGGCTGGCGCCCGCCGTGCGATCGTTCAACGATTGGAGATCGCGCACCAGATTTCGGGCCGCATCGAGCGCACGCTGCTGTCGTTGCTCGGCCGATTCACCGATGTTGCCGAGGGCACTGCTCAGCTTGTCGCTGACCGCCGCGATCTGGTCGCCTATCTGCTCCTCGAAGGCCCTGGCGTAGTCGGGCGAGCCGTTGCGCATCACGCCCTTGGAGTACTGCACCCGGTCCGGGAGGCGTGACTCGCGGATCTGGTCTGCCGCCTGCGCCACGCCGGCGGCGGCTTTCGGTTGTTCCCGGCGTGCGTCACGAGCCACCCGGTCGGCGTCCTGCTGCAACGTGTTGAGGCCGTCTGCGAGGGCATCCTTCTGCTGGTCGATGCGCGTGCCCTCGGCATCCGATCCGCAGGAGGACGGGCCGTCAGCGTGTTGACATCCTTGGCGATCTCGCTGTTGCCGTGACGCAAGGTCTCGTGCGCGACGCGCGAGATCCTTGATGTCATCCTGGCTCGAGTTGGCGCGCGCCTGATCGACGTTGCGCTGCGCATTGCGCAACCCATTGAGGGCAGCCGCAGCTTCCGACGGCGATCCTGCCGCCGCGCGGCGGAGGGCATCGGCGCTGTTCTGCATTTCCCGGGCGGCATCAGCCAGCTGCTGGCGATTGGCGCTCACGCGACAATCGCTCGAGTTGCCGGGCGACCGAATCGGCCTGCCGAGCCAGCTCGCGCTGGGTGCTTCCGCCTCCGCTGGAGGCGGGGCGTTGCGACTGCGCACCTTGCGGACTTCGCGTCAACGACGAGCCCTGCCGCGACGATTGCTGCCCCTGCTGACCGCCTCCGCCCGCGCCGCCCTGTTGCGGCGGCAGCCGTCGCGAGAGCGAATCAGCAGCACGCTGCATCCGTTGGTTCTCCTGCTCGATCCGACTGGCGAGCTGCTTGAGTCGCTCGGCCGTCGAGTCCATCTGCTGCTGCGCAGATCGCTCAGAGGAACTCTGTGTCTGAACCGCCTCATACTGGTTGCGCATCTTGTCGGTCTGCATTTCGAACAAGTCCGCCAGGTCCTCCGCCCGGCTCTGTGCGCCACCGCTACCGCCGCCACCACCGCCACCACCGCCACCGCCCATCCGCACCTGCGCCTCACGGTTGAGCGCCTCGGCCCGTTGCAGGTGTTGCAGCGCGCGCTGCTCCGGCGGAAGCGCCACCCCCATCAATTTCCGCCCGAGTCCCTCCTCGGCGGCCTTCATTTCGATGGCCGCTGCATCCAGTTCAGCCTTCACCGTGCGGTATCCCGTGTCGGTCTCGGCCACGCGGCGTTGCTCGATCTGGTCGGCCAGCTTGCGGACGTCAGCTTGCAGCTTGCCCTGGGCGATGGCGAGCGTGGTGGCGTCCTGGCCCCGCTGGAGCGCGCGCTTCAAGGCGCTGTCGCGCTGCCAGTTGAATGTCCCCACCAGGACCTGCCTCTGTCGCTCGGTGAGTTGCCCAGGGTTCGCGCCGCCGCCACCTCCGCCGCCACCGCCACCGCCACCGCCATTATCCTCGGCCTGGCGATAGTCCTTGCCGAGGCGGCGAACCTCAAGGAAGTAGAGATCGCTCAGGGCCTTCTGGCCGATGGCGTCGCGCGCTTCGCCGTGGTAGGCCACGAGGTCGCCCGGCTGGAGCGAAAATTCCTCGAGGAAGATCGTGTGTGCCGCGCGGAAATCCGTCAGCGCCTTCCGGATGCTGTCATGCAGCGCCACCCGGTGTTCCGGACCGCCGTTGACCGAGAAAACCAGGGCGACGTCCCGCACGCCATAGTCGTCATCAGCACGCACCGCGATCGACATTTCGTCGACCGCCGTGACCCGCGTGTCGCGGCCCGGCTTCTCGATCGTGATGTGGGGGGCGTGATCCTCCAGCGCCTCGACGGTATGCTGGACGGTCCCGGGGACCTCGATGCCGTCGGGTGCGGAGAGGTCAATGCGGTAGAACCCGTCATGGGCGACCTTGAAGGACCCAGTGAGTGTTCCGTCGGCCGACAGGGCGAGCGGCACGTTGGTGCCATCGTCAAAGTGGAGTGCCCCGGCCTTGACCGGCATGGTCGGCGTCACCGTCAGCACCGCGGTGGTGCCAACCACAGCGGCGACGTCACCGCCGTCTGACTTCTTCTCCGGCGCGAGGCCGGTGTAGGCCGGGAAGCGAAGTTCGAGGCCGAGCTGCTGGACCGTGGGAAGGTCGGTGACCGTGAGGCGGAACTGCGTCGAGTGCACCCCGGACGCTTCGACGAAGTAGTCGGTGTTCCGCGTGACGTCGAACAGTCGTGCGGTGTATCCGTGGCCGGTCGAGTCCGGCACCATCGGGATGCGCACCCAGTCCTGGGTGCTGTCCGGGCGTACCACAAGCTCCGCACCACTCGAGACAAAGCCGTGGAGATCGGCTCGAACATCCAGCGCGGCTCCGCGTGGCACCTTCGTGTTGCCGGGGAAGACCATCACGGCGGGCACCGGAGCAGCGGCCACCGTCGACCAAGGAACGAAGAGTACCCGGGCCACTTCCCGCAGCGCGCTCGGACCGAGCGCGACGAGCAGGGCGCCGAGGGCCACCATGGCGACCACGCCGCCAGTCGCCCGGCGGGCTCGAGGCCGTTCGATGACAGCCCCGCCCTCGAGGCCGCGGACGACATCGAGTGCGCGGCGCATCACCAGCGCAGCCAGGGCAGGCGAGGTCACCGTACCATCCTCGAATCGCAGGGTATGCACTGCGCTGAGAAACGCCTGCCTCAGGTCCGGCGCATGCTCCTCGACGTAGAGCGCGATCCGCTCGTCGTCCACGTGTCGCCACGCCGGAACGAGCACGAAGCGCACCAGCGCGGCCATGATCACCAGGTATCCCACCGACCGAAGCAGCCAGGGACTTGCACCGCCGGTCCCACGCAGCGCGGTGAGCGCGAAGCCGGCGAGCACCGCGATGACGATCGCCACGAGGACCGCCACGGCGCCCTCGAGCAGTACCCGCCGGCGCCAGTGGCGCCGAACCGCCGCGATGGCCTCGCGCAGCTCGCGAGCCTGGGACTCAATTGCCGGTGTCTCGATCATCCTTCGCTCCCCTCCGTGCCAGAGCCGACGATCTGGGCAGCGGTCCCTCGCCACCCGTTGCTGGCGATCACGGTTTCGAAGGCCAGCGCGGCCACGACGATCAACAACAACATCCGCCAGAGCCGTTGACGTCCCTCAGCCTGGGCAAGCGTCGCCGGATCGAGGGGTGAGATGGCGGTTGAATCGAGACCCACGCCGATAAGCAGCTCCCGGGGGTCCATCGGCGTCAGGTCGGATTCGCGCGATGGCGGGTTGACGGCGATGACGGCAAGGGGATCGCCGGATGCCCGACCATCGTACGCAGAATAGAAGCCCGCCTCGGCCAACGGCGCCACGCGATCGCCCGGACCGGGCTCGGGACGCCACAATCCACCTGAGGGTGCCTTGACCACCGGATCTCGAAGCGCTGCGGGGACCAGATACGCCTCAGCCGTGGTCCGCCACAGGGGCGCCGCCGCGTGCCCCGCAGCATACAGGACCAGATTCCTCAGAAATGGAAGATAGGCCGCCTGCAGAGGGAAGTCACCCGAAACCGCGTCGAGCGGAACGAGGTTGAGCATGACCCGCCCGTCCCCTTCCTTGCGCTCCAGCACAGCAGGAAGGCCGTCGTCGAATCGCGCCAGCACCACGGCATCACTCGTTGCCACCACCCGCGGATAACGGAAGAAGTGCGCCGAGCCGAGGGCGGCGTTTCCGCCCGCGCGGAACGCTGCAAAGATCGGGTGGTCCAGCGAGGCATCGCCGAACACACCGCCGCGGCCGTCGCGCCGCTCGACCAGGCCCTGAAAGCTCCCTGGCAACAGGGCGGCGGAGAACGGACGACCCCCGAGCCGGACGCCACCGATCTCGATCATCCCGCCGCCCGGCCGGAGGTACCCCAGCAGCGCCGCGCCCGCCGAGCCCGAGGGGGGCACCACATCGTCGAGGATGACAACCGCGGCATCGCGGAGAATCTCCGGGTTGAGGCTTGCGCCAGTCCGCCGCTCCACCTTGAGGGATGGATTGCGCCCGGTCATCAGGGCGCGCTCGAGGAAGAACGTCTCGTCCGGCGTCGCATCCGAGGCCGGCACGAGCACGACACGTTGCGTGATTTCGGGTGGCACCACGGCCGAAAAGGTGTCGTCGGCGACTAGCGAATCGGGATCGGCCGAGGCGGTCAGGCGCACGACACCGGCCGGCAGCGTGAAGGCCTCGAAGGGAACTGCCTGAGATCCTTCGGGCTCGACGGTCACATCTCGCCCGGTGGTGACCCGACCATTGACGCTCAGCGTCAGGTGGACCTTGCGTCGGGCGGTGAGCCCACGAGTGACGACCCGGGCGGACACGGCAAGCCGACCGCGGCCGTCTCCGGGCAGGTGCTGGACCTCCAGCCCGGCGAGGCCGGTGTTGCCATGGGGTGCGCTGCTCGCGACGATCGCCTTGACCGCGATGTTTCCGGGGAGTGTCAGGCCAGTAAGTCCCCCGGCCCCACTGCGCTGGAGATCCGTCACCACGACGATCGAACCGCCGAGCCCCGGCTCCTTTTCGAGCACGTCACGCCCGGCGCGCAGCCCGGCTGCATATCGTGTCCCGCGCGGGGTTGGCGCCACCTGGTCGAGTGCGGCCCGCGCGGCGGCGTGATCGATCGAGAGGGGTTGCAGCACGGTCGCGTCATCGTCGAATGCCACGACCGCCACCCGGTCATCGCCGGCGAGGCGGTCGATCACCGCACGAGCCGAGTCCCGGGCGGCCTGCCATACCGCTGTGTGTCCCATGCTCATCGACCGGTCGATCGCCAGCACCACCCGCTTGGCGCCCTGGTGCGCCGTCATCGCGGCTTGGGCCGGACAAACGGTCGGGCGAAGGCCAGGACCACGAGCGTCACGATCAGCGCCCGCAGCAGCAGCAGTGGCAGGTCGGTGATCCGCCGGCGCCGCGCGGTGACGAACGGGATGCGCTTGAGGAACATCAGCGACGGGAAGCGCATCGGTCGCTCGCGCTCCCGGCGCCGCAGGTGCAGCATGACCGGGATGGCGATCGCCGCCAGCCCGGCGAGAAAGGCGGGAACGAGGAAGGCCAGTGGCATTAGCGGGCCCTGCTCCCCATCAGCCGACGATCCAGGAAGGTGCCCAGCGATTCGTCGAGCGGCTTGTCGGTCTCGATCAAGGCATAGTCGATGCCGGCGAGACTGAATTCGCGGAGGAGCTCGCGGTGGTGTGCATCGATCAGCTTGCGGTATTCCAGCCGCAACTCGTCGGGGCGCAGCGGCATCCGGGCGCCGGTCTCGGCATCCTCGAAGTTGCCGGGCGCCGTCCAGGGCAGGTCACGCTCGGCGGCATCCATGATGTGGAAGACGAGCACGTCATGGCCGCGAGCGCGCAGGCCGCCAAGCACCCGTCGCAATTCCGCCGGGTTCTCGTAGCAGTCGGAAACCAGGACGATCATTCCCGGCCGCACGCCATTGAGGCGACCGACCCGCTCCATCATCTCCGGGATCTGCCCCTCCCCGCGGGCCTTGGCGCGCGCCATGGTGTGCAGCAGCAGGTTCAGGTGCCGGGACGAGGGGGGCACGATGTCGACGAGATCGCCCGACACGGTGACCAGGCCGACACGGTCGCCCTGCCGGACGGCGAGCCACGCCAGCGAGGCGACGAGGAAGCGCGCGTAGTCGAACTTGGTAACCGACTGGTGACCGTAGTCCATCGATCCCGAGGCATCCAGCGCAAAGACCACGTCGGCATTGGTGTCGGCCTCATAGGTCTTCATGTAGAACCGCTCGGTCCGGCCGTAGACGCGCCAGTCGATTCGCCGGAGGTCATCACCCGGCTGGTAGGGCCGGTGCTCGGCGAAGTCGATCGACACGCCGGCGCGGAGCGACCGATGCAGGCCATGGACGAAGCCATCGACGACCACCCGGGCCAGCAGCGCGAGATCGCCGATCCTGCCCAGGAGCTTGGGATCGAGGAAGGACTCGGGCGCGGAGCCGGTCATCAGGCGCTCAGAGTCCCGACTTCGGCAGCGGGACCACGTCGAGCAACTTCTCGACGAGCGAGTCGGTGGTCACCCGTTCCGATTGCGCCTGGAAGTTTCGCAGCAGGCGATGCCGGAACACCGGCTTCGCCAGCGCCCGGATGTCCTCGAACGTGACGTGGGTGCGCCCTTGCAGCAGCGCGCGCGCCTTGCCGCCGAGCACCAGCGCTTGCGCGGCACGCACCGACGCTCCGTAGGAGAGCCATTGCCGCACGAAGTCGGGCGCCCCCTCGGTGGTCGGCCGCGTCAGGCGCACCAGCCGCACCGCGTACCGCACCACCGCGTCGGCGACCGGCACCCGCCGCACCACTTGCTGGAAGGCGAGGATCTCCTCGCGAGTGACCACCGGCTTGATCTCCTCCGGCGGCACGGTCGTCGTCGCCCGGGTGATCTCGACTTCATCCTCCTCGGGACTGTACTCGATCACGGTCTCGAACATGAAGCGATCGAGCTGCGCCTCGGGAAGCGGATAGGTGCCCTCCAGCTCGATCGGGTTCTGCGTCGCGAAGACGAAGAACGGCGGTTCGAGCGGATAGGTCCTCCCCTGCACGGTGACGCGCCGTTCCTGCATCGCCTCGAGCAGGGCGGCCTGCGTCTTCGGCGGCGTGCGGTTGATCTCGTCGGCAAGCACCACGTTCGCGAAGATCGGTCCGGGCAGGAAGACCAGCCGGCGGCGACCGGTCTCCGGATCGTCCTGGATCATGTCGGTGCCCGTGACGTCCGACGGCATCAGGTCGGGGGTGAACTGGATGCGGGAAAACTTCAGGTCGAGGGCCCGCGCGAGGGAATGCACCAGCAGCGTCTTGGCCAGGCCGGGCACGCCGACCACCAGGCAGTTGCCGCCGGCAAAGAGGGCGATCAGGGCCTCTTCGACGACCTGGTCCTGGCCGATGATGACCTTGCGGAGCTCCGTGGCGATGCGGCCACCGGCAGCATGCAGCCGCTCGGCAAGGGCACCATCATCGAGGCGGTCCAGTGGGGTGGGCGATGGGCTGGCGGTCACGCGGTATCCTCTCGGTCAGTGGGACAGGGTGTACATGACGTAGTTGACGCCGAACTTGTAGGCCTCGTTGGTGGGCGCGACGGCATAGGTGCCCGTTGCCGACCACTCCCAGTACTCCGAGACGTCGAAGTTGTAGTTGACAATCATCATCATCCGCTTCGTGGGGTCGTTGTCCTCGAACACCCCGTAGAATTCCTCGGCACCACGGTAGTTCTCGGGCACCTCGAGTGACTTGATCGCGGAAGAACGAGTTGAAGATCGAGTGCGTCAGGTCGAGCCGGATGGGCCGCGCGCCCGGGAGGATCCGCTGCAGCTGGGTCGTGAAGTTGTCCCAGTCGTAGCCGCCGAAGTCATCGATGATGAGGAAGCCGCCCTTCTGGAGCCACTTCCGCGCGCCCAGCATCTCCGCCTCGGTCGGGTTCCAGTAGCCTGCCTCGCAGAGATACGCCAGCGGAAACCTGAAGAGCTCCGGATCGTCGAACGTGAAGACATTGCTCTCGTCGGTCCGGACGTTGATGGTGGTGAGCGCCCCGAGGATCTTCGGCAGGTGGAGGTCGGAGGTCTGGAAGTCGTGGTTCCACATGATCCGGCTTCCCCGGAAACCGCCGAACCGGCCACCGCCACGGCCGCCTCCCCCGCCGCCACCCATGGCCTCGTACTTGATTCGGGCGTAGGTGAACTGCCCGTCATAGGGGACGTTGTGGATGATCGTGGAGTTCTGCCCGGGACGCTGCGCCACCAGGGGCACCGCGGCCAGCGCCAGAACCCCGGCCAGCGCGATCATGCCTTTCATCGAGTTCCTCCTCCGCCACCGCGCAGTTCCAGCAACAGTTGCTGGGCCTTTTCGAAACCGGGCGCCTGCTCCAGCACCTGCAGCACTTCGTGACGGGCTCCGTCACGGTCGCCCGACTTCGCCAGCGCCCGCGCCAGCTGGTAGCGGGCCTCGAGACGATCCGTCGGACCCAGTGCCAGCACCGCCCGCCGCTCGAGAACCACCCTGCGCCAGTCGCCAGTGCGCTCGGCGAGGTCGGCCACCCGGATGTGGGTGGCGGCGTGGTACGGCTCGATCCAGAGCAGCCGATCGAGCGCCGCGATGGCCCCCGGCAAGTCACCCAGCGATTCGCGGACCTCCGCCTCCCGGCGGTTGGCTGCCATCGCGGTCTCGTCGTAAGACGTCACCTGGGCGAGAGCCGCGGCCGCCGCCCCGAGATCACCCTGAGCATAGGCCACCTGCGCGAGGTACCACGACGCCGCATCGGCGGAGCCGTCATCCGGGAACAACTTGTCGGCACGCGCAAGGACGACGCGTGCCGAATCCAGTTGCCCCGCCTTGAGCATCGCCCGGCCGCGATCCACTGCCGCAGGATAAGCGCCTGTCGGTGCGGACTTGGGACGCGCAGCATCGATGTTGGCCAGCGGCGTGGCAAACCGCTTCCGGAACCAGCTGTCGAATTCCTTGTCGAACGCATCCGGGGTGGTATGCAGCACTTTCGAGAGCACGGCGGGAGTGGCGAGGCCATCGGCATAGCTTCGCAGCATCTCGGAGACCGCGCTGGCACCGTAGCTCGGACTCGATCATCTCGCAGACGAGCGATGCCTCGTAGTAGGAGTACGTCAGCTGCGCGGGATAGGCCGGCCGCACGAAGCCTTCGTTGATCCCGCTGACAGGCAGCAACAGGCCGGCCTTGTACGCCGCCAGGAAGTCGGGCGATGCTGACGCCCCCCAGCCGTGACCACTGCGGCGCTCCTCCAGCACGGAGAGCCCTTCGGAAAGCCACCGCGGGACGCGATGCCGGGAGAGCCCGAGCGTGAACGTGTGCGCCAGTTCATGCCAGGCTGTGGAGCCGTAGTTGAACTCGCCGGGCGGGCGGGCGGCAGGACCATCAAGCGCGAGCACCCGGCCAAAACTCACCCCGAGCGCTCCCAGGCCGGCCAGCCCGATACTGCGCACGGAGAAGTCGGCGTGCTGGCGGTACATCTCGATCCGGATCGGTGTGGGTGGCCGGTAGTTGTAGTGCGCCGCGAAGGTGTCGTACCCCCGTTCCAGCAGCGGTCCCAGGTAGATGCGGTAGTACTCGGCCTCGTCTCGCGGCACCACCAGCTGGAATCGCGCTGTGGCGACGGTTGTGTATCCCTTCAACTGGTCGAGCAGGTCGAGGGTGTTCTTGTTCCAGAGATTGAACGGATCGATGGCGAACGCGCGGTCGATATGCCCACGTCCCTGGTCAACCGCTCCGGTGCGCAGCTCGTTCGTCCCGAGGACGGTGAGTGCCCCTGCGGAGGTTGAGTCAAGCGACACCGCCTGGCCTGCCAGAGCCACCGCATCCTCATAACGTCGCTGGCGTGCCGCTGCTTCAGCGATGGCACTGTAGAAGTCGGCCGGTCGCGGATTGACGCGGGCCGCCTCATCTCGGGCGCGATAGAACCCGCTGGAATCGCCCCGCGAGCCAGGCGATGGCGCCAAGCAGCGCCCATCCCTGCATCGCCGTCGAGTCGACCGCGAGGGCGCGCTGCGCCTCGGCCGCCGCCGAGTCGTAGAGCTTCGGCTTCGAGGTGAAGTCGCGCCAGCAGCAGGTGAGCGCCCACGAGGGAGGGATTCTGTGCCAGTGCCTTCTGTGCGCTGGCGGTCACTGCCGGATTGCCCTCGAACGCCTGCACCAGAGCGAGACCGAGCAGTGCGCGGGCATTACCCGGCGCGATCGCCAGGACGTCCTGGTAGGTCTCGACGGCATCAGGTCCGTTGAACTTGTCGAGCAGGAGATCCGCGGCAAGCAGTCGCGCATCGAGGTTGGTGCTGTCAAGCGCGGCTGCGGCATCAAACACCGACAGCGCGGTGTGAGCGGCCTGGGGATCGGAGAGCCCGAGCACCACATAGCCGCGTGCCGCCGCAACCTGGTCTGCGGCCGACCAGGCGCGGCCCTGTTCGAATGCCTTGGTGAGCGAGTCAGCCCTCACGATCGCCTCGTCGCGCCGGCCGTGACGCGCGGCCAGCTCGGCCAGCGAGGCCTGGGCGCTCCGGTACCACGGCAGGCGGCCACGTGCTGCCGCCACGTAAAGCGACTCGGCCTCGTCGAGTCGCCCGCGCTGCACCAGCACGTCGCCGAGAACCACCGTCAGCGCCGGCCCGCCCGCCCGCGCCATGCTCTCCGCCTCGGCCAGCCGACCATGCTCGAGGAGTGCCGCCACCTGGCGCTCCGGCGGCAGGGCACGCTGCGCGCACGCCACGTCCGCGCTGACCACACTGCCGACCAGCAGCGCCACCGACAGCCAGCCGCGCGGCTTCACCGGTGGCCCCCTTTCTGCAGATCGCGAATGGCCTGCGACTTGATGGCGATGTCGGTGAGCAGCGCCTCCAGGGCGGCCTGGTAGCCGGGCGAATCGGTGGTCGCCTTGCGTGCCCGCAGCGAATCAAGCCGCGTCTCCAGCACCCTGCGCTCGGCCATCAGGGCAATCACGTGCGGGTCAGTGCTTGCCGCCGGACCCCCGAAGGCGATCCGCCGCGACAGCCGGCCGTCCCCTTCATCGGTCGTGCCGGGATCGGCACTTCCCTTGCCATCGCCATTGTCATCGAGCAGGGCGTGCTCGGTCTGCAGCAGGTTCCCATTGACGTAGTACTTGGCCACCTCGGTCTTGGCAAACTGGAACGCCTCCAGTGCCGAGATCCGGCCATCCTTGTCCGCGTCGGCCTCCGACCCGCTGAAAGCCCTCGCGAAGTACTCGGCGAAGTGCGACTCGTTCTTCTCGAGCGCCGTCTTCGTGGCGGTGATCACGATCCGGTTCGTTGCCGACACCACTCCGACAAAGTCGCCACTGCCGCTCGAGGCGTTGACGAACACCACCGTCTGCGATGGAAACGCGGTCAACCAGGCATCGTAGTCGCTGGCGGTCGGGTCGGGTCCCGTGAGGTTCACCTTCGAGTCGGGGCCTTCGCCGTTGCCGTGCCCGAGCAGGAAGAAGAAGACGATATCACCCGGCTTGACGCGGCGGGAGAACAGCTCCACCGTGCGCTGGATCGTCTCGCGATTGGACACGCCGCGAATCCGCGCGGGATCCCGGGTGGGATCCTCGGCGAGATAGACCAGCGAGGAGTCCGCGACACCCCATCCCTTCCTCGCAGCATCGTAGATCGTGGCGGCTGCCTGCGCGAAGGTCCGGGCGTACGCCGGTTCAGCGGAGAGACCCGTGACCAGCAGCACATGGACACCACCGCCACTCCCCTGCGCCAGCAACGGCGAGGCGAATGCGATGCCAAGCGCGAGCGTGATCAAGCGAGTCCGCGCCACCGGCGGTACCCCCATTCCATGCCCAGCAGGAGAATCAGCACGAACAGCACGACCGGCATGTCCCACAAGTCACGCGACTCGCGGACGGTAATGCCGCTGTTCGTCAGGACGACATCGTCGGCGAGACCGGACATGTCGGCAATGGGATAGTACTTCCCGCCGGTCTCCTCAGCGAGGCGGCGCAGGACGGACGTGCGGAGTTCCACCCGATCCATGTCCGCCCCGCGCGGGTCGACCAGCAAGGCACCGTCGGCAGACCGGGTGGTGTCACGACCCTTCACTGCCAGCGCCGCGACGGACCAGGTCCCCTGTTCATCCGGCTCGAACTGCCCGACGTACGTGCCATCGTCTCTCAGCGTCCAGTCGAGCGGAACCTCCACGGTTCGACCACTCGGAGCCTTGACCCGGGCGGTGACCATGGCGTCGTTGACGTCCATATATATGGAGTCGGACACACGGACCCGGATCGACACCGGCTCGCCGGGGCCGGCATGCTCGGGTTCGGTGACGATCTCGACCCGTTCGGGAACCTGGTCGAGCATCCAGCGCATCAGCTGCCGCCAGAAGGTCTCGAACGTGCGGTCCTCAATCGGCGTCCTCGGGTCCATCTTCCATAGCCAACTGTCCTGGGCACCCAGCACGGCGCTCACCCCCCTGCCATAGTGCTGGAAGGCCAGCAGCGGCTGCTTGGCTCCGCCCGCGGTTCTTCCCTCGAGCAGCAGCGTGGCACCAGGTCGCAGGTTGCCGAGGTGGTTGACGGCGCTGAGCGCGGGGAGGGAGTCCCACCGGCGCTGCGAGCGTTCCGGCGTCGGCTCCAGTTGCAAGGCCGGATGCACCTGCCCTGCCGGCGTCAGCACCGGATCCACGAGCGTGACCAGCGAGTCGTTCGGCTTGCCACTGCTCCCCTCGAGGTCAAACGGCAGGGTCTCGGCGAAGAGGGTCCCCCGATAGCCACCTTCGCCAAGCGCCGTGTGCCCACCCAGGGCGATCAGCGCGCCGCCGCGTCGATCCACAAAGTCCGCCAGCATCCGCAGCTGGTCACCGGTGAAGAACGACGCCTCGATGTCTCCCAGCACGAGGGCCCGATAGCCGTACAGGTCGGCCCGACGCGACGGAAAGCCGGCCAGCAACTCCAGCGAGTCATCGACGCCAAGGCGGAGGTACTTCCCCTTGGCGCTCCGGAGCAGGCTGACAAGCTGCAACGCGCTGTCATCCGCCAGCCCACGCCGGAGAAACGCGAATTCCGGGCGCGGCGTCCCTTCGACGAAGAGAATCTTCTCGCGGCCGGCGCGTACCCTGAGCAGCGCCTGGGCCTCGTTGTTCTCCGTCACCATTTCTCCCGGGAGTGGCGCCACTCGGACACCGATCACGTGGGTCCCGACCGCCAGGGCCGGAATCCGCACCGGCACATCGACCACGTCCCGTCCCTTGGGAAGTCGCACGCCTACCGTGCCGACGAGACGGTCATCGGCCTCGATGACGACGTTGGTTGAGTCGCCACTCAGGCCGCGGACCGTGAGCGTGACCGACCCGCTCGTCCCGGCCCCCTCGAGGGTCGTCGAGGGCAAGGCGATGCGGTCCACCGCGAGGTCCTTTTCGAACCGCTCTTCGCCGACCCCGACGGTGTAGATGGGGATGCGGCGGGTCTTGATCAGGAGCAGCGATTCGGAGAGCGCCGTCATGCCATTGTCGGCGCCGTCACTGACCACCACCATCCCCGCGACAGGGAGATCAGCCAACTCCTGGCGGGCAGAAGAGATCGAGGCGCCCAGATCCGTGCGAGTCCCGGCCCCGGTCAGGGCAGCCGCACTCGCGACCGGAGCAGCATCGGCACCAAAACGGAAGAAACGAAGCGCAAAGCGCTTGGCAAGCTGCTGCACCAGCGCGGCGGAGTCGGCAAATGACCCCCGCACCACATCCAGACGCCGGGCGCCTGCCGCGTCCTTGACCTGCATGCTCCGGGAATCGTCCAGCAGAATGGCGAGGACGTTTCGCTCTGCGACCGCACTCGAGAGGACCAGCGTCGGGCGGAGGAGGCAGCCTGCAATCACCACAAAGGTGACCACCCGGATCCCCGCGAGGACGAAGCGGTCCTGGGGATGATCGACTCGCAGCCTCTTGGACATCACCACGACCAGCAGAACGCCCGCAGCCAAGAGCGCGAGGAGAAGCGCGACCGGCACTACCGGGGCAAGCAGGAACTCGCCGCGCTGGAAGACGCGCGGTGGGTACTTGAAGAGGAAGGTGAAGAAACGCTCGAGAGTAGATCCCACTCGGTGCCCTGCGAAAGCGGTGTCAGGAAGGAGTCAGGCTCCGGCGAGCACCGGCTATGTCCCAATCCGAAACAGGCCACGCCCCGTAAGTCTACCGCCTTCCAATAACAGAAGGAGCGAGGCACGTCCGAACAAGTGCTACGCCGGAGGTTTGCGCAACGTTGGTCAGGCGAGGAGCGATTCGATCACGGGCCAGGCCCGATCCGGGTTGCTCTCGAAGATCAGGTGGCCGCAGGCTGGAATCACCGCCAGGACACTGCCGGGAATCAAGCCATGTAATCGCAGGGCGTGTGCCTGTGTGACGTATTCATCCCGTTCGCCGAGCACAATCGCCGTCGGTGCACCGATCCGGGCCAGTTCCTCAGCGCTGATGTACACCGGTGCCCGCCAGACCTCGCGCATCAGCGCATCCACGAACGACCGCACGCGATCGGGCTCCGGACTCACCGCGAGCCAGGCGGCAAGTCGTTCCGGTTGGTGCGCCTCGAACATCGGCGCGGTATACCGGCGGACCGCACCACCGGCATCCGGCGTGTCACCGGAGATGTCGGCGCTTGCGCCGATTGCGATCAGGCGGGCCACCAGCCCCGGGTGCCGCGCCGCCAGGTGGAAGCCACTGATCCCACCGTCACTGATTCCCATGACGGTTGCCGGCCCGCCACCCACCTCCTGCAACAGCGCGGCCGCATCGTCCGCGAACGCGGCATAGGAGAGTGACGTGCCCCCCCATGTCGAACGGCCGTGTCCCCGGGTGTCGGGCGCGACAATGCGAAATCGCGACTGCAATCGGGGAATCACCGTGCCGAAATCGGTGGCCGAGTCCGACAGGCCGCCATGCAGGAGGAGCAGCGGCCGCCCTTCGCCATGCACCGAGTAGGCGAGCGAGGCCCCCGCGTGGTGCAGGTGATCTGTCGCGGTGCTCAACCCCTTTGACCGCCGGTCGCGGCGACGCCGGTACGCCGCGCCACCACCGCGCCGAGCCGTGGGTGAGCTTCTTCCTCGCCGGGTATCACCGGCAGTGCATCGAGGCCATGAACCAGCTCGATCGACGGCTTGCAGTCGGCGATGCCGTACCCGCGCCCCGCCAGCACATCGCGGTAGACGGCGGTGTGCAAGTCGCTGAAGCCATCGGAAAACTCGAACTCCTCGCCGTCGATCGTGAGGGCACGGTGGGTGCCGGCCGATCTTCCGGCCAGGGAGAGGTCCTGGCCATCGACCGAGAGCAACCAGCGCACGTCGGCATGCTCGAGATCGAGGAAGCCGGCGACCGAGCGCTCGTCCCGATGGTGGAGCGAAACCCGCCGGGGTGCCCCGAAGATCCACTGCAGCATGTCGAAGAAATGCACGCCGATGTTCATCGCGACGCCGCCCGACTTCTCATGCTGACCCTTCCACGACACGAAGTACCACTTCCCGCGCGGCGTGATATAGGTCAGGTCGACCTGATGGCGTCCCTTTCCCTGCCGCACCCGCTCGCGCAGCGCGATGACTGCCGGATGCAGTCGCAGCTGGAGGACACACCAGATTCTCCGACCGCTTTCCCGTTCGTACTCGCCGAGGGCATCGATGTTCCAGGGCGAGAGCACGAGGGGTTTCTCACAGATCGCGTCGGCGTTCAGGCGCAGGGCGAACCGGACATGCGCGTCATGCAGGTAGTTCGGCGACGCGATGCTGACGTAATGCACCCGCTGCGCCTCGCCCAGCCGCCTGAGCTTCTCGAGGTGGCGGTCGAAGCGTTCGAACTCGGTGAAGAAGTCGGCCTCGGGGAAATAGCGATCGATGATGCCGACGGAATCCTTGGGATCGAGGGCGGCCACCAGCGCGTTGCCGGTGTCCTTGATGGCCTGCAGGTGCCGCGGGGCGATGTAGCCCGCAGCGCCGAGAAGCGCAAAGTTCCTGGATTCGATCATTCCGTCGAGCTCGATGTCACGGGGGCACGGCCGAGCCCCGCAGTTCCCGGGGCCATCATCCGGAAAGATAGGCACCGGATCGGGCCGGACGGAACTCAACCCGCTCCGGGAGATCGGGTCGGAGCGCTATATTCACGGATGCCGTCCTTCGCCGAACTCGGCCTTTCTGCTCCCCTGGTCGAGGCACTCTCCACCCTCGGATACGAAGAGCCCACCCCGATCCAGGCCGACGCGATCCCGGCCCTCCTGGCCGGACGCGACCTGCTCGGACAGGCGGCCACCGGCACCGGCAAGACAGCAGCGTTCGCGCTGCCGCTGCTTCAGCGCCTTGCCACCGTTCAGCCGATCGCTCACCGCCCGGCAATGCTGGTGCTGGTACCCACCCGTGAACTCGCCATGCAGGTGGCCGAGGCGTTTCACCGCTACGGCCGGGCACTCGGCACCACGGTGGTGCCGATCTACGGCGGTCAGGCATTCGACCAGCAGATTCGGGTCCTTCGCCGCGGGGTGCATGTGGTGGTGGCCACCCCGGGCCGGGCGCTCGACCACATCCGCCGCAAGACGCTCGACCTCGGCGGCCTCACGGCCCTCGTCCTCGACGAAGCCGACGAGATGCTCGATATGGGCTTCGCCGAGGAACTCGAGAACATCCTCGATGCCGCACCGGCGGTGCGACAGACGGCGCTCTTCTCGGCAACCCTGCCGCCGCGGATCAGTGCCATCGCCGAACGCCACCTGAACGACCCGGTGCGAATCCGCATCGCCAAGGAAGCCACCCCCGCCGGGGACGCGCCGCGCGTGCGCCAGGTCGCCTACATCATCCCGCGCGCCACCAAGGTCGCCGCCCTCGGCCGGGTACTCGACCTCGAGGCGCCAACGCTGGCCCTGGTCTTCTGCCGGACACGCACCGAGGTCGACACCCTCACGGCCACCCTCGGAGGCCATGGCTTCCGGGCCGAGGCGCTGCACGGCGGGATGACCCAGGATGCGCGCGATCGGGTGATGAAACGGACGCGCGCCGGCGCGGTCGATCTCCTGGTGGCCACCGATGTCGCCGCACGCGGGCTCGACATCGACCAACTGTCGCACGTGGTCAACTTCAACGTCCCCGAATCCGCCAGCGCCTACACCCATCGCATCGGCCGCACGGGTCGCGCGGGACGCGAAGGCGTCGCCATCACCTTTGTCGAGCCGCGTGAGCACCGGATGCTGCGCAGCATCGAGGCCGCCAACCGGCAGAAGATCACCGTCAGCCAGCTGCCGACCGCCGTGGACGTCCAGGCCCGCCGGCTGGGGCTCACCGCCGCGTCGCTGCGCGAGTCCATTCTCGCCGGCGAGAGCGAGCACTACCGGGTGGTGGTGGAATCGTTGACCGACGAGCACGACCTGATGACGATTGCCATGGCCGCCGTGAAGCTGGCCCATGAACGCGGAACGGGGGGGGCACCACGCGATGAGGCCGACCGCGACCTTCCAGCCGAGGAACCGGCGCCCCGGGGCCCGAAACGGGAGCGGCCGGCGCGCACCAAGGGACTGTCGCGGATCTATATTGGCGCGGGGCGAAAGAACAACCTCCGGCCCACCGACCTCGTCGGCGCCATCGTCAACGAGGCCGGGATCGACGCGCGAGAGATCGGCACCATCGAGATCGCCGATCGCTTCGCGCTGGTCGAGTTGCCGGAGGAGAGAATCGATCCGGTGATCAAGGCGTTGCGGGCGAGCACCATCAAGGGGAAGAAGCTCACCGTACGGCGCGACCTGGCGGGGAAATAGCCAACGTGAAACCTGTCAAGCACAACCTGGTTGCGCTCGGCTCGGCCGCCGTGCTCGCGGTCTACGCCGCCGGGTACCTGCGTACCAAATCGGCGGCTGACCGGTACCTGATGGACGACTCGGAACGTCGGCGGATCGTCGCCACCCTGGAGCACGCCCCGGACTCGCAAGCGCCGGTGGTCAGGCTCCCGGAGCCGGCACCAGCTGCCGCACCGGTTCCGTCCTGGGAGACCCACGAGTCGATTCCGCCCAAGGTCGTCGTTGCGGTCGTCCGGAAGGTCGTTCGACCCAAGGCCATCGATTCGACCCCGGCACCCCAGGTCCTGGCCGCGACAACAGCCGAGGCCGCACCCGCTCCCGGCGACTCTTCGACTCAGGCAGCCGAGAAAGAGCGTGGGCGGTTCAAGGATGGTCGCTATTCCGGGTGGGGGACCTCGCGCCATGGCGACATCGAGGCCACCGTCGAGATTCGCGATGGGCACATTGCCTCCGCCTGGATCAGCCAGTGCTACACCCGCTACTCCTGTTCGTGGATTGCAGCGCTGCCCCCCCAGGTGGTGACACGCCAGAGCGCGAACGTCGACTACGTCTCCGGAGCGACGCAGAGCACCAACGCGTTCTATTACGCCGTCGTCGAAGCACTCGCCAAGGCCAAATGAACGATTTCCTCGTGCACTCGATCACTGTCATGGGAACCGTGGTCACCATCCAGGTAGTCGGCCACGGCGCCGATGAGCTCCAACGACAGGAACGCGCCGAGGGGGTCGATCGTGCTATCGGCTGGTTTCAGCAGATTCACGATTCCTGCACCCGATTCGACCCCAAGAGCGAGCTCAATCAGCTCACCGCGCAGGTGGGCAAGCCGGTCGAGGTCAGCCCGCTCCTGTATCAGGCGGTCCGCTTCGCGATGGCGGTGGCCGAAGAGAGCGACGGCGCGTTCGATCCCACAGTGGGTCACCGCATGGAGCAGCGCGGCTTCAACCGGGAATTCCGGAGCGGGCTGATCGTGCGCACGGTCATCCCGCCTGACCGCGCCGCCAGCTATCGCGACGTGCATGTCGACCCCCACCGGCCCGCGATCACCTTGTTCCGCCCACTGGTGCTCGATCTCGGCGCCGTGGCCAAGGGGCTCGCGATCGACATGGCGGTCCATGAGCTGGAATCCTTCGCGAACTTCGCTATCGATGCCGGGGGAGACCTCTACCTGGGCGGCCACAATCCCGAAGGACAGCCCTGGTCCGTCGGCATTCGCCACCCACGCAACGACGAGCAATTGCTCGCGACGCTGCATGTATCCGACGGCGCGGTGTGCACGTCGGGCGACTATGAGCGACACAGTCCGAGCATGAGCGAGGAGCACCACATCATCGACGCGCGTTCCGGAGCGTCGGCCGCGGCGTTGGCCAGCGTGACCGTGCTGGCCCCCTCGGCCATGGTGGCCGATGCGCTGGCGACCGCAGTCTTCGTCCTTGGGCCTGAGGACGGCCTCGCGCTACTCGAGCGGCATGGCGTCGAAGGACTGCTGGTCACACCCACCCTCGAGCGGTTCACCACGCCCGGGATGCGCCTTGGGTAGTGCGCCGGGCCGGCTGTTTCAGGCAAGGCTCGCGGCGACGAGACGGTATTTCCGGACCGCCAAGGGCCTCCTGCTCGTCGTCCTTCCGCTGCTCACCGCGCTCGCCGCCTGCGGATCCGGGACCGCGCTGCTGATCCCGGGACTCGCGGGGGCCATCGCCGGCGCGGTGCTGATCGACGTCCCGATTCTGCGGATCCGGAAGCGCCGCTGGGTTTTCCCGGACGGAGCGCTGCTGACCGGGCTGTTCGTGGCGATGATCCTCTCTCCGCACGAACCCTGGTACGTCGCAGCCGCCACCGCCGCCATTGCCATCGTCAGCAAGCACGTCCTGCGATCGGGGCCCGCGAACATCTTCAATCCGGCCGCGCTGGCGCTGGTCGCCACATTCTATCTCTTCGACACGGCCCAGAGTTGGTGGGGGGCGCTGCCTGAAATCGCGCCGGCCGCCGTGCTGCTGCTCCTGGCAACCGGCGCCTACGTCACCTACAAGGTGAACAAGATTCCGTTGGTGTTGGCATTCCTCGGCGTCTACTTCCTCCTTGTCACAGCCTCGGCCTTTCTCGGAACGCCGGAGCATGTCGCCGAGTTGTACCGCGCTCCGGATCTCCACGCGGCCCTCTTCTTTGCCTGCTTCATGGTGACCGATCCGCCTACCTCACCGCCACGGCATCGCGACCAGCTGGTGTACGGGGTGATCGTGGCGGTTTCGAGTTATGCGACCTTCGAGCTGGTCGGTGCGGCGTATTTCCTCCTCGTCGGGCTTCTCGTGGCCAATGCCTGGGAGGGGATGCGGCGGTTGCAGGCCAGGACCGAGAGGTTCACACGAGACCTCGCGACCTCCTGACGGGGCCCCGCTTCGGGGTAGATTTGGCGACTCCCCGCGCTAGCGGGTTTCATCCTCAGAGAATCCATCCCGGTCGCCAGGGCAACCCTGGAGGGTTCGTGCACCACTCCCTCACTTCTTCCCTGCTCCTCCTGCTGGCAGCCGCAGTGCCCGCGGTGGCGCAGGACCAGCTTGTGCGCGCCCCATTGGCCTACGGGGCACCGGGAGAGGGTCGGCCGACACCGAATTTCTCTCCCAAGGGCACTCAGGTCCCGCTGAGCCCGGTTGCAACGAGCACGAGGCTCCCGGCCGGCGCTCTGCGTCCGGCGAAGCGCGGGGTGATCAAGGTGGGGCCCGACCAGCGCTCCTGGATCCCAGTGCTCGCGACGGCGTGCGCCGGGCATCCCCGGGATCTCTGCCAACTCTTCCTCGACCGCAACCGCAACGGCCGGTTCGCCGATGATGGTCCGCCGCTGGTGGGTACGCCAACGCAGAGCGCCAAGACCCGGGCCTGGTGGACGTCAATCAACAAGATCGAACTGTCGGTGCCCTACCCCGCGACCCGCAGCACCGAACCCTACCTGGTGAACGTCTGGATGGTCCGGGAGGACTCGGCGCCAGCCCCGGAAATCCTGAGATACTCGACCGGCTCGTGGCGCCAGGGCACCGTCATGGTCAACGGGGTCGAGGCCCTGGTCGCGGCCATGGACGACAACGACGCCATCTTCGACAAGTCGGACATGTGGAGCATCATTCCGGCTTCCGATTCGAACGCACCGAAGGCGGTGCTGAGCATTGCCGAGGCGCGTCCGACCAACCGGCTGATGTTCGTCCCCGGACCGACCCACGAGCAGGTGCTCGAGTTCCGCTCGTTCTCTCCCGATGGACGCATTGTCGAGTTCGCGGTCGTCGACCGACCGGTCACTAAGCTCGCTGACCGCGCGTCGGACGACCTGCTGCGGGACGAGCGCCCTCGGCCGAGAGCGACGACACCGTTCGAATGGGCCCATGGCGGCAACGGGCTCGACGCGGCACTGGCGAAGGCCAAGACGACCGGCCGGAGCGTGTTCATCGATTTCGAGGCGACCTGGTGCGGACCGTGCCATACCATGGACCAGTGGATCTGGACCGACCTCGAGGTCGCCGCGAAGCTCAACGCCGGGTTTGTTGGAGTGAAGATCGACGCCGACCTCGAGAAGGCCGTGGTCAAGCGGTTCAACATCAGCGGCTACCCGACCATGGTCGTCCTCGACTCGACCGGCGCGGAAGTCCGTCGGGTGACCGATTACCAGTCGTCAACGCAGATGCTGGACTTCCTGACGCCACGATGACGGAAGCGCGCACTCGACTCACCGCGGCCCTCGCCGACCACTACCGCATCGAGCGTGAACTCGGCGCGGGCGGCATGGCCACTGTCTTCCTCGCGCACGACCTCAAGCACGACCGCACCGTGGCCATCAAGGTGCTGCGCCCGGAGCTTGCTGCGGCGATCGGCGCCGAGCGCTTCCTGTCCGAAATCAAGACAACGGCCCGGCTGCAGCATCCCCACGTCCTCGCGCTGCATGACTCGGGGGCCGTCGACGGGCTCCTCTATTATGTGATGCCGTTCATCGACGGCGAATCGCTCCGCGATCGTCTCGATCGCGAGAAGCAGCTCCCGCTTGATGACGCACTCCGCATCATCAGCGAGGTGGCGGATGCCCTCGACTATGCCCACCGCGCCGGGATCGTGCATCGCGACATCAAGCCCGAAAATATCCTCCTCAGCGAGGGCCACGCCGTCGTGGCGGACTTCGGCATCGCCCGCGCGGTCAGCGAGTCGGAAACGGCGCGACTGACCCAGACCGGCCAGGTGATTGGCACGCCGGCCTACCTGAGCCCCGAACAGGTCACCAACGAGCCGCTTGACGGCCGCAGCGACATCTACTCCCTGGGCTGCGTCCTCTATGAATGCCTGACAGGCGAGTTGCCGTTCAGCGGGACGATGATGGCCATGCTCGCCCAGCGGATGACCAGCCCGCCACCGTCGCTCCAGCAGAAGCGCGGCGACCTCCCGGCCCAGCTCAGCCAGGTCATTGCCAAGGCAATGGCGACCCAGTCGGCCGATCGCTATCGCACCGGGCACGAATTGGCGTCAGCGCTCAGCGCCCCGATGTCGCCGGCAACCCGGCACGATGGCCGGGCGATTGTGGTGCTGCCTTTCGCCAACCACAGTCCCGATCCGGACAATGAGTACTTCAGCGACGGCCTGACGGAGGAGATCACCAACGACCTCGCCAGCGTCAAGTCGCTGCGGGTCATCTCCCGCACCTCGGCAATGCGGCTCAAGGGTACCGACAAGGACGTTCGCACCATCGGTCGAGAGCTCGGGGTGCGCTACGTGCTCGAGGGGAGCGTGCGGAAGGCGGGCAATTCGCTGCGCATCACGGCCCAGCTGATCGATGCCGAAACGGACATTCAGCTCTGGGCCGAGAAATACCGCGGCACCATGGACGATGTCTTCGAGCTGCAGGAACGCGTGGCCCGCGAGATCGTCAGGGCGCTTGGCCTGACGCTGACGTCGGATGAGGATCGCCGGCTCTCGCACCGTTCCATCGCAAATGTCCGCGCCTTCGAGTTGTACCTTCAGGCGCGCCAGGAGCTGCGGCGCTACGGGACCTCGATCGATCGCGGCATGGCGCTGCTCAACCGGGCCATCGAGATCGAAGGAGAGACGCCCCCGCTCCAGGCCCTGGTGGCGTGGGCCAAGGTGTCAGAGGTGCGTTCCGGCCTCGCGGCCGACAGCAGTCGTGTGCTCGCCGAAGCGGAGACCGTGGCGGACGCCCTGATCCAGAGCGCCCCCGACGCGCCCTATGGCCACGCGTTGCTCGGATTCATCTGCTACGAGCGGGGCCGGATGGCAAACGCCGTGCGCCACTTCCGCGCCGCGCTCGACCGGGAGCCCAACGATGCCGATGCCCTGTTCTACACTGGCATCTGTTACATCGCCGCGGGCCACAACGATCGTGCCGAAGCGGCTGCCGGTCGCCTGATGGCGTCCGATCCGCTCTCGCCGCTGCCCTGGTTGCTCTCGGGTCTGCCAGGGTGGTTCGCCGGAATGCCCGCCACCGGACTTCCGTTCCTGCAGCGCGCCGTCGAAATGGACCCGGAGAGCCTGATTGGCCGCTGGTCTCTGGGCTACAACTACGCGTTTCTGGCAAATTTACCCGACGCGACGCGGCAAGCCGAGTTCATGCAGGACAAGGCACCGGATATGCCCTACACTCGGCAACTGCTCGCGCTGATTGCGGCGCTTCGTGGCGAGCAGGCCGCGGCGCTGATGTATCTCGACGGTGTGGCCGGACTCGATGGCCATCACAAGTTCCACCTGGCCGAGGCGTTTGCCATGGCCGGTGCAACTGATCAAGCACTGACCCTCCTCGAAGAAGCGGTGAACGAGGGATTCCATCCCTACCCGTTCATCGCGGAGCACTGTCCGTTCATCGCGCCGCTGCGCGGGCTGCCGCGATTCGACGTGGTGGCGGAGCGAGCGAAGCAAATGACCGATGCATTATATGACGGTGCGGCATGAAGTCCCGCTGCCAACGGTGTCCCGGTGCGTGACCCTCCCGCACCATTCGCGGAGGCGCTGTCGGGCAGGTACAGCATCGAGCGCGAGCTCGGAGCCGGCGGAATGGCCACGGTATATCTCGCCCACGACGTCAAGCACGATCGCGAAGTCGCCGTCAAGGTCCTGCGCGCGGATGTGGCACAGAACGTCGGCGCCGAGCGGTTCCTTCGCGAAATCCAGCTGGTCGCCAAGCTCAGCCATCCCCACATCCTGCCACTGTACGACTCCGGTTCGGCCGGCGCTGCCCTCTATTTCGTGATGCCGAACGTGACCGGGGGGTCGCTGCGCGATCGTCTCGATCAGGCGAGGCAGTTGCCCGTCGATGAAGCCGTCCGGATTGCAGTCGAGGTCGCCGGCGCCCTCGACTTCGCCCATCGCCACAACGTGGTCCATCGCGACATCAAGCCCGAGAACATCATGCTGCAGGACGGGCACGCCCAGGTCGCGGACTTCGGCATCGGGAAGGCGCTGGCCGATAGCCAGCAGCCTCAGGGTTCGAGCGACCTCAAGGAGACCCTGACCCAAACCGGGATGAGCATTGGCACACCTGCCTACATGAGCCCGGAACAAGCTGCCGGTGAGGCGGCCGACGGCCGGAGCGACCTCTACAGCCTCGGCTGCATGCTCTACGAGATGCTGGTGGGCGAACCGCCGTTCACAGGGCCCAGCGCGCAGGTGGTGATCGCCAAGCGATTCGTCCAGACGCCCGCGGATGTCGCCGCACTCCGCGACGGAGTGCCCAGGACGGTGGCGCGCGCGCTGCAGAAGGCGCTTGCCCGCTCACCCGCCGACCGCCATGACACCGCGGCGCTGTTCGCCGCGGCGTGCTGCGAAGTCGAGACTGCCGAGCAACGGTCGGAGCTGCCGGAAAAGTCCGTGGTTGTGCTGCCCTTCGAGAACATGAGCGCCGACCGCGACACCGATTATTTCGCGGACGGCATCTCCGAGGAGATCATCAACGCCCTCTCCCAGTGTGCCGACTTGCGAGTGGCGGCCCGTACCTCGGCATTTTCGTTCAAGGGCAGGCATGACGACTTGCGTACCATCAGCGAGAAGCTGCAGGTTCGCCATGTCCTCGAGGGGAGCGTGCGCAAGGCAGGCAGCAGGCTCCGAATCACCGCGCAGCTGATTAGCGCGGCCGATGGATTTCAACTCTGGTCGGAGCGCTACGACCGGGAGATGACTGACGTCTTCGCCATCCAGGACGAGATCGCCACGGCGATCGCGACCAAGCTCCAGGTCACCTTGGGAGCCGCCGAGCGGGAGCCGCTTTCCAAGCCCGCCACCGCCGACCTCGAGGCGTACGACGAATACCTCAAGGGGATGGCGCTGATGCATCGCCGTGGCATCGGGATCCTCGAGGCAATCGATTGCTTCCGGAACGCCGCGGGGAAGGACCCCAACTACGGGCCGGCGCTTGCGGGGTTGGCCCACGCTCTCGCACTGGCGGCGTTCTGGGGAATCGCTGACCCGGACGATGTACGCCAGCCAGCCAGGGATGCGGCGGCAAGGGCACTGGCGGCCGATCCGACCCTGGTGGCGGCGCAAGTGGCCGCTGCCATGGTGGCGATCGCCGTCGAATTCGATCGAGCCAAGGCGGCCGCGGCGTGGGAACGAGCCGTGGCACTCGGGCCTGCTGATGTCGATGCCCGGTCCAATCGTGCTCTATTCCACCTCTGCTACGTCGTGGGGAACTTCGAGGCGGCGATTAGCGATCTCCGTCTGGCGATGGCAAGCGATCCCCTCAACCACACGTTGCATTCCCAACTTGCCCTCGCGCTCACATTCGGTGGACAGCAGGCTGAGGCAGTGGCAGAGGCGCGTCAAGCCATCGCAATGGACCGAAACTCGTTCTTCGGCCACTGGGTGCTGATCCACGCCCTGCTGGCGGGGGGTGAGAACGGCGAAGTGATCACCACCGGTGTGACGATCATGCGACGGTTTGGCCGCAACACGTGGATGCTATTGGGGATGGCCGGAGCATACGCAGCCTTGAAGCGTGGCAGCGAAGCGAACGCGATCTATGACGAGCTGGTCGCGCGCTCCCGCACCGAGTATGTCCAGCCGACGGTGCTGGCAATGACGGCCATCAGCGTCGGTCGCCGCGACGAGGCGATGGCCTGGCTCACGCAAGCAGCGGAAAGCCGGGACGTCTTCCTGGTGCCAATGCTGCTGCAGGCGCCGACCCCTGCCGCGGTTGCGCTGCGCCGCGAGCCCGAACATGCCCGAATCGTTCAGCAGCTCGGGTGGGACAGCCCGCTCGAGCACCCAACGCCTGCGAGCCACTGATCAGCAGACCACGCCACACCGGCCACCTTTCTCCCCTCCGGGGCCAAGCCATGCTCGCCAACTGGGTCACCCTGCTGCGCCTCCCGCTCCTGCTGATGAACGTGCTGATCCTGTTCTATGGCTCCGCCGTCCTGCAGCTCTTCGGCGTCGGCCTGCTGTTCATCGGCATCATGCTCGACACCGTCGACGGCCTGATCGCCCGCAAGCTCGGCCAGACGTCACTCTTCGGCAGCGTGCTCGACATCGCGGCCGACCGGACCTTCGAGCTGGTGCTCTGGGTCTGCTTTGCCAACCTCGGACTGATCCCGCTGGTCGTTCCGCTGATCGTGATCGCCCGCACCACCCTCACCGACGCGTTCCGCAGCATCGGTGTTTCGCACGATGCCGCACCGTTCAAGCAGCATCGCTCTGCCCTGGGACAGTTCATCGTCGGGTCGCCCTGGATGAGGACCGGCTATGCGGTCACCAAGACCGTCTCGTTCTGTGGACTGGCGCTTGCGGTTGCCCTGCAAGGTTTCCCCGCCGGCAGCGCGGCCGCGCGGGCGGTGGCACCCATGATGGAAGTGCTGGAGGTGGTGGTGTGGATTGCCGTTGCGTTCTGCGTGTTCCGGGGCCTGCCCGTCATCCTCGGCACGTTGCGTCGTTACTGGGGCGCACCAACCGCCGCGACCTGAGCTTATCCTGCCATGCGACTACCGATGCTCCTGCAATCACCGACCCCGACGGCAGCCGCCCTGCGCCGGCAGCCCGAACATGCCCGAATCGTCCAGCAGCTCGGGTGGGGCGGCCCGCTCGATTCCACAACCAACCAGAGGAACTCCTGATGCATGAACGCCTCGCCCGCCCCGCACGGCTCGTTGCGGCACTGATCGTCCTCACGGCGAGCCATGGTGCTGCCCAAGCCACCAACACGCTCTCACCGGACCTTGCTGCCAGGCTCGATTCCGCCACAAAGGCGATTGTCAACAAGACCCACGTGCCCAGTGCGTCAGTGGGTATCGTCCAGAACGGTCGCGTGGTCTACCTCGCCGCGTTCGGCATGGCACGCCTGTCGCCGCCGCTGCCGGCCACGCCGGAGATGCGCTATGCGATCGGGTCGATCAGCAAACAGTTCACCACCGCATGCATCCTGCTCCTGCTCCAGGAGGAAGGCAAGCTCAGCTCGATGATCCGGTTGCGCAAGTACTTTCCCCGAGCTGACGCGCGCCAGGGACGTGAAGATCCGCAACCTCCTACTCTCACACCTCCGGCTACGAAGATTACGCGCCGCAGGACTACACCATTCCCGCCTGGATCAAGCCGACGACGGCCCAGGCCGATCGTCCACGAGTGGGCGACCAAGCCTCTCGACTTCGATCCGGGCACTCAGTACCAGTACAGCAATACCAACTTCAACATCGCCGGCCTGATCGTCGAGAAGGCGAGCTGGCGAGCCGTTCTGGGACTTTCTGTCGCGACGCGTGCTGAAGCCGCTCGGCATGACGAACACCATCGATCTCGACACCGAGCACGACCAGCTCGAGCCGATCGGCTATTTGCGGAACGCGCTGGGCCCGCTGCGCCCTGCCATATGGAAGCGCCGGGCTGGTACTTTGCCGACGGCGAGATGGCGATGCCGGTGAGCGACCTGCTGCAGTGGGACATCAGCCTGATGAACCAGACCCTGCTCGCGCCGGCCTCCTATGCGGCCATGGAAACCGAGATGCGGCTGCACAATGGCCAGGGACCCGCTACGGACTTGGCGTCAGCGTCTCGGTGCGCAACGGGCATCGAGTGGTGTCACATGGCGGCGAAGTCGGTGGATTCGTGGCGTCGAATACCGTCTTCCCGGACGACAAGATCGCCGTTGTCGTGCTGACGAATCAGGAAGCGAGTCTGCGGCCGGGGCATCGGACGCGCCATTACCGGCTCTGCTCCTGCCCCGCCCGGCTCACCACCACAGCCGCAGGAGACGGCGAAGCCGAGGCGCAGGCCACAAGGTGCTCGGTGGCGCTGCAACAAGGCGAGATCGATCGCGCCCTCTTCACCCCGATGGCAATTTCTATTTGACCAGACGCCCCTTGACGACTTCGCCGCCAGTCTTGGACCGCTCGGCGCGATCAAGAGCCTGCGGCAGACCGGCACCTCGCTTCGGGGCGGGATGACCTTCCGCGCCTTCGCGGCCGAGTTCGCCGACGGGACAAGGGTGTCCATTTCCACGTTCACCACCAGCGATGGCAAGCTGGAGCAATTCATCGTCGACCTGGCGGGTTGAGCCCCGTCCGTCGTTTGCGACATGGGGCTACGACGACGGCGCCAAAACGGACACCTTCATGCCGATCATGGCCGGAACAACGATCAGCCTTGGCAAGAAGCAGTCAGCAGGAGGCCGCAGACGCGGGGGTCGCACGCGAGTGCGGCCCCCGCGTCGCCGCAACGCCAGCTACTTTCCATCATGCGTATCTGGTCGCTGCACCCGAAGTACCTCGATCCCGCCGGGCTAGTGGCGCTCTGGCGCGAGACTCTGCTGGCCCGCGCGGTGCTCAGCGGCGCCACCAGGGGCTACCAGCATCATCCCCAGCTGCAGCGATTCAAGGCGACGAGGGATCCGGTCGCCAGCATCGATCGCTACCTGATCGCCGCGCATCACGAAGCGTGCGCCCGCGGCTACCACTTCGACGCGAGCAAGTTCGTCCGGCGCCGGATGGGATCGCCGCTGGTCGTCACGTCGGGCCAGATTGGATTCGAGTGGCGTCACCTCAAGCGCAAGCTGCGCACCCGCCACCCGTCGCGGTACCGAGCACTACTCCGGATTGGAGAGATCGAGCCGCATCCGCTCTTTCGGATCGTCCCCGGGACGATCGCTGAGTGGGAACGTGCGTAATCCAACCGTCTACTTGCTCACCGCGCCCCGCCAGCCATCAGAGATCAGTGCCGCCACGCTGGCGAGGATGCGCGGCAAGGCGAGGCCACCCGGCGAGACGAGATAGCGTGGCGTCCAGACCGGGTCGAACTTCTCCTTGAAGTTGCGAACGCCGCGGAAGTTGTAGAAGCGCTCGCCATGTCCATACACCAGGGCACCGACGCGTTGCCAGAGCGGCGCGAGGCTTCGCGCTTCGAGGCCGGAGAGCGGGGCCATCCCGAGGTTGAACCACCGGTACCCTTCCTCACGGCATTGGTGGAAGAGCATCGTGAAGAGGTACTCCATGACGTCGTCCGGCGCGTCGGCTGAATGGCGCATCAGGTCGAGGGAGACCTCTTCTCGCCCCAGTGTTTCCCAGAGATTGGCGAAGGCGACGATGCGGCCGTCGTGGCGAATCACGGCGTGCCGAAACCGCTGGAGGTAACCGGGGTCGAAGCCGCCGAGCGAGAACCCCTTTTCCCGGGTCCGCTTCGACTCGAGCCACTCGTTCGAGACCCGCTCCAGTTCGGGGAGCAGCGCCGGCACTGCCTCAGGTGGCACGAGCTCGAACGACGCCTTCGCGCGCTCAAGCCGGCGACAGGTCTGGCGGAGACCTCGACGGCTGCTGCCATCGAGCGAGAAGGTGCTCAGTGGAACCCTGGCCTCCTCACCCAGCTTGGAGATGGTCAGGCCAAGATCGATGTACAACGGCAGATGTTCCCGGCCAACCTCGTAGAACACCGCCCATCCCGCATGCCGATGCGCCAGCGCCCGGAATTCCCAGGCAAGCTCCACCGCCTGATCGGCCTTCCCCACCGGGTCGCCCATGGCTACCCAGCACTTGCCCGAAACGCCGTAGGCGATGAAGGCCTCACCTTCCTCGCTCCAGAGCAACGACTTGTCGCCGGTCAGGGCCACGTTCCCCAACGCGGTCGGGCCCTGCACGACAAGCGCCGCCGCACGATCGACCTCGTCAGCCGTCGGGAGCACCGGCTCGCGCCGGGCAGGCGCCAGCAGGCGCAGCACGCCGAATCCGGCGAGCACCACAAACGCCCCGACAGTCGCCCGAAGAAAGCGCGGCGCGTCGGCCTCAAGCTCGAACCGCCACCAGAGGTCGCCGGCATAGGCCACGTGGCGATAGCGAAACTCGCCGAGTGCCATGACGGCAACGATCACCAGCAAGACGGTGATGATCCACTCGATCGAAAGTGGCTCCGCCGTGAGCCGCGTGCGCCGGAAGAACCGGCGTCGGGAGGGAAGCATGGCGAGCATGACGCCGGCGAGAAGAAACGCCTCCTCATAATCGCCACCCTTGAGAAGCGAGGCACTAATGCCCACACCGAGCAGAACCAGGGTAGCGTAGTATGCCGCATCAAGGCGGCGACTCAGCCCCCAGGCCAGAATCACCAGCGCCATCCCGGCCATGCTGCCAATGAAGTGGGAAAGTTCGATGACAGAGAGCGGCAGCACCTGGCCGAGCCACTGGAGCCGGGAGGGAACTCCGGGGGTGGCCCCAGAAATGAGGAGCAGCACCCCGGCCATAAGGGTCAGCACGGCCAGCAGGGAGGGGGTGACACCCTGCAGCCACCGGCCTGTCCATCGCCCGGCCGATTGGAGGCGTGTCCGGTGCCGGATCGCCTCGGTGCCGACGAGGAGAGAGACGCCGACCAGGAAGGGGAGGAGATAGTAGATCGCCCGGTACGCGACCAGTGCGCCCAGCACCGTTCCGGCGCTCGCGTAGGGCTCGAGTGCGACGACGATGAGGGTATCGAAGACGCCGAGACCGCCAGGCACATGACTGACCAATCCCGCGACCTGTGCCAGCACGAACAGACCAATGAACGCGGGGAATCTGAGGCCGGGAGTGTTCGGGAGGAGCAGGTAGAGCACGCCCGCCGCGAGGCACCAATCAACACACGAGAGAAGGAGTTGCTCAAAGGCGCGAATCGGCCGCGGGATCTCGAACGACCACCCGAACAGTGACACCGGTTCACGCCGCAGCAGGGGGACCAGGAGATAGGCCACGACCGCGAGCAGCAGCAGGGCACCGATTACCCGGAAGAGCGCCGGGTGCAGCGCCGTGACTCCGCTCAGCGCGCCGGGTTCGATGAGCAACGCCAGGCCGGTGAGGGTGACCGCCCCAAGCCAGAGGGTGACGCCGGCAAACCCGACGGCGCGAGCGATCTCGGGTGCCGAGAGTCCCCAGGAGGACCAGAAGCGGTAGCGCACCGCACCACCGGTGAACATCGCGAACCCCAGCGTCTGGCTCAGCGAGTAGGCGGTGAAGGACGCGACGATGATCTTGAAAGGCTGGATCCGGCGCCCGACGTACTCCATGGCGAGCGCATCGTAGCGTGTGAGAATGCCGTAGCCGAAGATGGTAAGACCGATCGCGCCGAGAAGCGTCTCCCGGGAGAGCGACCGGATCTGCCCGACGATCTCCGAATAGCTATGGGCCGCGAGCTCCCGGCGCAAAACCAGGATCGCGAGGGCGAAGAGGGCGACAACGAGGAACGGAGCGGTGCGAGTGAGCCAGGTACGAAGCCGCGTGCTCATGGTGTAAACTTACCCCGGTTCCTCCAGAGGAGATGCTCCGCCTGTGCTAGCCACCCTCGCCGCAATTGGGCTCTCCCTGGCCGGTGGCCGGCCGGACACCTCGCTCGTCCCCGAACTCCCCCTGGTGGAAGCGCGCGTCACGGGACCCGGCCGGACACTCATTGTGCTGCTGAGCGCCGACGGCAACTGGGCCAGCTTCGTCAAGGGAATGACTCGGCAGTTCAACCTGGCCGGCATTTCGGTCATCGGACTGAAATCGCGTTCCTACCTCACCACCGCGCCACGAAAGACGCCGGACATCGCCGCCCGGGACCTGGAGCGACTGCTGGCGGCCTATGTCCCGGCATGGAAGGCGGACACCGTTCTCATCGTCGGGTATTCCCGCGGGGCAGACATGGCGCCGTTCATGCTCAACCGGCTGCCCCGGGAATGGCGCGAGAAAATCTCATTCCTCGCCCTGCTCTCCCCATCGCGGTTCGCCAGCTTCGAGTTCCATCTGACAGACCTTTTCACCGCGACTCGGCGACCGGCGGACATTCCGCTCCTGCCGGAGGTGGAGCAACTCCGCGGATTGTCGATGCTCTGCATCTATGGCAGCGGCGACGCGAACGCCCTTTGCCCGGTGGCACCACCGCACCTGATGGAAGTGGTGACTCGATCTCAGGGCCATCAGTTGGAAGACCCCGAGGAAGTCGGTGCGCTGATCCTCGGGGCCTTCCGTCACCAATAGCGGCCTGCACCGCAGCCTGCCGGCGCTACTGTCCCTTGCTTGACGGCGGCACCATTCCGTTCAGTCGCAGGTAGGTCACGATGTTGCCGTAGTGCTCGCCGGTATGGGACGCGTTGGTGATCAACGCCCACAGCTTGGTCTGCTTCTGGCCGAACATGGTGATCCCCGCTTGCGTCGCGGCGTCACTCATGGCGTAGGCCTTCTCGCAGTACGCCGTCGACGCCTTCATTGCGGCGATCAGGTCGGCCTTCGACGTCGTCGTCTTCTCGATGTTGTCCTCGGCGCGCGCCGGTTCACCGAGCGCCGCGGCGCAGAACATGTACTGCGACCCGGCGACGTGGCCGATCAGCTGTCCGAAGCTGCGGACCTCAGGGGTCGGCTTGAAGGCGAACTTCGCCTCGGGCATGTCGATGGCCGACTGGGTGACATAGTTGGCGTTCGCCAGCCAGACATTGTGCGCCGTAGTCACCGCGAAATTCGCGGCGCCAGGGCCACCCTGGGCAGTGAGAGGCGCGGCGACGATGGTGAGCACGAGTAAGCCCCGAGCTGAGCGTGTCATCTTCTTCTCCGATGCGGGTTGGGCGAACAGGATCGAATTCCCATCAAATTAGTCGGAGAATGGCGTGGCGCCCAGCAATCACGCCAGCCCGGGAGTCCGGCGGCCCGCAACCCGCTCAGGGACCGCTGAGCGGCAGCCCGTTTGTCCACACATTCCCTCTTTCCGACCCATCACCCGGTGGGTACCTTAACCGTTGCTGTCTGCGCGGCCTCGCGCCGACCGAGCATCCTTCCATCGGAGAACCGTATGCGCCGCCTCTCACTCATTCTTTGCGCCGCGTTCCTCGCGGCGTGTGCCAAGACGGAAGCCCCTGCCCCGGCAGAGTCGGCGGCGGCCCCGGCACCGATCAACCTCACCACCACCGCCGGGACCTGGAGCTTCAAGGTCATGCCGGCCGACCAGGACACGGTGGTGACCACGTTCATCCTGGTGACCACCTCGACCACAGCGGGATGGGCGATGTACCTGCCGGGCCGCCAGGCCATCACCATGCAAGTGATGGTCATGGGCGACAGCATCATGGCTGATGCGCCCGAGTATCTGAGCGTACTTCGCAAGGGCGTGAAGGTGAGCACCAACAGCATCCTTCATCTTGTGGACGGCAAGCTTGTTGGCACCGCGATGGCGCACTACGCCGTGAAGGGACCCGACTCGCTGGTGGCGTTGCGGCTTGAAGGGGTGAAGGCGCCGAGCTGATCGGCTTCGGACGGCTCAGGGGGGCGGGCCGGCCGTGCCCTCCTGACGCTACCCCCCTTGCACAATATCGCGCACCAACTCGGTGATCCGCCGGAAGTCGATCTTGCCGGATCCCATCTTGGGCAGTTCCTCGATCACGACGAACTGTTTTGGCAGGGCGATATTCGGCAGGACCTCGGACAGCTGCTTCAGCACCTTCGGCTCGTCGAGCTTTCGCGTCACGGCAGCAACGATTCGGGCGCCGCGCACCGCGTCGGGCACCTCCACGATGCAGCAGAGCACGTCCTCCGGCAGCAGCCGCTCCAGCTCATTCTCCACGCGGATGAGCGACACCATCTCGCCGCCGATCTTGACGAACCGCTTCAGACGCCCGACGTGCCAGAGGTAGCCGTCGGCATCGTGATACCCCATGTCCCCGGTGTCATACCAGCCGTGACGAATGCAGAGGGTGGTCGCCTCGAAGTCGTCGAAGTAGCCCGGCATGATGCTCTCACCCTTGACGAGGATCTTGCCGATTTCACCAACCCCGCACTCTTCGCCGGTCTCGTAGTGCTCGATGCGCACCTGTACGTTGGGGAGCGGCCGCCCCACGCTGCCAGGCCGATTGGTATCCGGGTGGTTGGCACTGATCACCGGACTGGTCTCGGTACAGCCATACCCTTCCAGCAGCGCGATGTTGTGTTTCTCCAGGAACTCCTGCCGCAGTGAATCGGGCGTCTTGTCGGCTCCGGTCAGCATGATGCGGCAGCTGGCAAAATCGCCCGGTTCCGACTTGCGCAGGTAGCCCCACATGAAGATCGGCGTCCCGACCACGAAGGTGACCTTCTCCTCGCGGATGATCTCGCAGATGGTCTTGAAATCCAGCGGATTGGCATGCGTGACAATGGTCATGCCGTACCGGAGGGGCAGCCAGAGGTTGGTCGTCAGTCCGAAGACGTGGAAGAACGGCAGGTTGGCGAGAAAGATGTCCGCCGCGCTCAGGTCGAAGACCTTGGAAATGCCGAAGAGATTCGCGTTGATGTTCCGATGGGTCAGCAGCACCGCCTTGGGATCCCGCTCGCTGCCGCTGGTGAACAGCACCACCGCATTCTGGCTCTCCGCGCCGTCGTGCACGGTCTTGAGAAGCCAGGGCAAGGGCAGCCTGGCGCGCACCGCCGCCCTGATCCTGTCGGCCGTGGAGACGGCTGCCATGATGTCCTCGAGAAAGACCATGCCCGGCAACTGGCGGCAGTTCACCTTTTCGAGCAGCGCCTTCGAGGTGATGATGGTGTGAAACGCGCACTTCTTCTGGGCGTATTCGCAATTCTGCGCCGCGCCGGTGGAGTAGTTGATCATGACGGGAGTCCGGCCGCTCATCAGTGCCCCGAGAATCGAGAGGGCGCAGCCGGCCGAGGTCGGCAGCATGATGCCGATGAATCCTCTCTCGTACTGACCGAGCTGCTCCGAAAGGATCAGTGACGCAACCAGGGCCCGGCCGTAGCTGATGCGGGTGCCTGTCGTGCGATCGATGATGGCCGGCTTGCTGGCGAACGCCTTGGCAGTGCGGACGAAGCGGCGGTGCAGGAGCATGGGATACCTGAGGGAGGTTCTGGACAACCCGGCGGTCGCCCGGAAGAAACCCGCCTTCCAGATGGAATCGGGGAACTCGTTCAAGCGTATTATGGACCCCGCCTCATTGACAAGACCGGCAACCAGCGCCGCCTTGACATCGTCCTTGAGATACTCGAACGGCGATACGGGTGACCCGGTGAGATCGCCGAAACGCTCCCCGCCGGACCGATAGTTGTCGACGAGCCAGAACTCGGCGCTGGGCGATCGGGTCCCCTGCCTTCACTCTCTGCCCCACCGTCACCAATAGCAGATCGACGTCGAGGTGCTTGCCGACCAGTCCACGGCCATGGTCGATGGTAATGAAGAACTCGTGCTGCCCGTCCGGCGTCCCACCGGAACCGACGTCCTCGATCTTGGTGACCTGACCGTCGGCCCAGCTGCGAATCACCGTGCCGGGCCGGGTCGGGATCCAAACGTGATCGAGCCCGTCGTCATGAGCTCCCTCGTGGGCCGCGAAGGCACCGAGACTCCCCGCAGGGCCGAGCACGATATCGCCGAGTGCTACCGGGAGGTCCAGTCGCACAGGCGAACCCGAGGAAGGGACCGGCTGGGTCCACACGCCATCGACCCATGCGGTGGGTCGCGTGGCTTCCGACCTGGTGGGCCCGGTGCTACCCTCCCCACAGCCGACGATACCTAAGAGAAGGCACGCACACCGGCGCGATCATGGCTCCGCTCAGTCGTGATACCAGGACACTCGGTGTCGGACCCGGGCTATTCATCGGAACCTCCGGGGTAAGGTTGGCAGAGCGAAAGCCAGCTATCCCACCTGATCCGAGGTTGAGCGAGCAGCGCGCATGGACCGCCGCGGGGGCCGGTCCTACCGGCAGTCGCCCCCGCGGGACTCGAGCCGCAGCCGGGCGCATCGGCACCGCCGATGCTAGCCCCACCTGCGATCTGGATGCTGGGCTGTGGATGGAGGCCTGCCGCGAGGTCTCACGGAGGCAATAGCTGGGGCGGGACTCGAACCCGCGACCCCGGCATTATGAGTGCCGTGCTCTAACCAGCTGAGCTACCCAGCCGAACGGCGGGGAGATTACCCCGGCCAACCCCGGAGGTCAAGCAAAACCGATGGCTCATCGCCTTGCCTACTGCTTTCCGCTGGTCCGTCCGGCACGATCTTGAAGCTCAATTCGCCCGGGCCGCAGCATTCCCATACTGTTTCCCGCGCATACCACTCCTGGACGGCCGGATTGCTGGTCAGGGAGTCGCGGAGGCGCGATCAGCGAATCGACCTCCTGCCGGAGCGCGACCAGCGAGTCGCGGGTGGCCACCTCGGCGCGCTCCATCTCCCAGTACTCGGGCGTGCTGAACGATCCCGCCGAGCCAGGCGTACATCGCCGCCCCGAGCAGGAGCAGCAACGACACGTAACCTTCTTGTTCACCGCGGATACATCTCCGCACCGGGTAGTGCGCCACCGGCCCGAGCGCCTCGGCAATGCGGAGCAGCTGGTTGTACTTGGCCATGCGGTCCGTGCGCGAGGCGCTGACCCGTCTTGATCTGGCCAGCGCTGGTGGCGACCGCCAGGTCGGCGATGAAGGTGTCCTCGGTCTCGCCCGATCGGTGCGAGATCACCACGCCGAAGGCACTTCCCTTCGCCAGCTCGATGCACTGCAGCGTCTCGGTGAGGGTGCCGATCTGGTTGACCTTGATCAGGATGCTGTTGGCGCCACCTCGCTCGATCCCCTCGCCGAGCCGCTCGACGTTGGTGCAGAAGATGTCGTCTCCCACGAGCTGACAGCGTCGCCCATCTCGTCGGTGAGGTGCTTCCACCCCTCCCAGTCGTTCTCGGCGAGGCCATCCTCGATCGAAACGATGGGATATTTGGTGCACCAGGCCTGTCGTACAGCGCCACCATTTCGGCCGCACTGCGCTTGCTGCCATCGCCCTTCTTCCAGACATAATGGCCGTCGACATAGAGCTCCGACGCGGCGACATCGAGCGCGATGGCGACATCCTCGCCCGGCTCATAGCCGGCCGCCTCGATCGCCTCCATCACCGCGTCGAGCGCCGCCTCGTTCGAAGGGAGCATCGGGGCAAAGCCGCCCTCGTCTCCGACAGCCGTCGAGAGCTTCTTGCCGGTCAGCACCTTCTTGAGCGAATGGAACACCTCGACGCCCATCCGGAGCGCATCGGCAAAGTCGTCGCTGCCGACCGGGACGATCATGAACTCCTGCGCATCGACATTGTTGCTCGCGTGGGCGCCGCCGTTGATGATGTTCATCATCGGCACGGGCATGACGCGCGCCATCGGCCCGCCGAGGTAGCGGTAGAGCGGCAAGTCGGCTTCCATCGCGGCGGCACGCGCCGCAGCCATCGAGACGGCGAGGATCGCATTGGCCCCGAGCTTTCGCCTTGTTGGGGGTGCCGTCGGCGTCAGTCATCTCGGCATCGATGGCGATCTGCTCGAGGACGTCCATCCCCTCGAGCCGGGGGCCAAGGACCTCGTTGACGTTCTTGACCGCAGTGAGCACGCCCTTGCCGCCATAGCGCGCCTTGTCGCCATCACGCAGTTCGACCGCCTCGGCCTCACCCGTCGAGGCCCCGCTCGGCACCGCCGCGCGGCCCCGCGCTCCCGTTGCCGTCACCACCTCGGCCTCGACGGTCGGGTTGCCGCGTGAATCGAGGATTTCCCGAGCAGAAACGTCGATGATGGCACTCATCAGGTGGTCCCATGGAGAAAGTGTACGGCCCGACACGCTGCCCCGTGTGGGGCAGGTCAACGAAACCTAATGCGGGACTCAAATCCGGTGGGTGTACCCGGGCAAGGTCGTCGCCTTGCCACGAGACGTGATGTGCAACCCCGGCTCGTCGACGACATTTCCGACCAGGGTAATCCGCGTTGCCGTCTCGGCCTCGCAATCCGCTGCACCGTTCCAGTTCGGGGGAAGCGTGACGAGTAGCTCGTAGTCCTCACCGCCGAGCCCTGCGAACACCGAGGGCGCTTGTTCGAGCAGCGGTGCCACTGCCAGCACGGCGGGATGCACGGGCAACGACTCGAGGGTGATCACGACGCCGAGATTGGCGGCGGCAGCGAGATGCCCGGCGTCACCGCCGAGACCGTCGCTGAGGTCGATCATCGCGGTCGCACCGTGCGCAGCCAGCCAGCGGCCCGCCGCGATACGCGGCTGCGGCCTGGCGAAGGCAATTCGGGCAGCGGCCGCGGGCTCTATACCATGACGCCAGGATTCCACCGCCGCTCGTGACGCGCCAAGCAGCCCGGTCACCCAGACGCCATCGCCCACGCTGGCCCCACCACGAGTCATCGGATGCCTGGCGTACCCGACCACCGTGACCGTCAGGATCCAGCCGGGACCTGAGGAAAGGTCGCCACCCAGGATGATCCCGCCCGTGGTGCGCAGCATGGCCGCAGCACCCTTCATCACGTCGACGATCTGGTGTTCGGTCCCTTCGGGCGGCACGATCATCGCAATGGTGACACCAGCCGGGTCAGCGCCGGCCGCGGCAAGATCGGACACGGCACTAGCCGTGGCGCGCCAACCGATTTCCTCCGCTGTCAGCCACGGGCGGCGAAAATGCACGTTCTCCACCGAGGCATCGGTGCTGACGACGAGCTGCCCCTCGCCCATCGGCACAGGTGCGGTGTCGTCGCCGATCGGGCCGATGACATCGCCGATCGCGGCCGCAATCGCCCGGATGCGATCGAACTCATGGCCGGGGCCCATCGGAGTGGTGATCATCTTCCCTCCAGGCGAATGCGCACCAGTCCCCCGACGGTGCCGACCCAGAGGAAGTTGCCCGTCACGACAATCGAGGTCACCTCCGCGGGGAGGTCGCCACCCACCATCAGCGGATGAAGCACCCCGGCGGTGAGGCGGACGAAGCCGGCTCCGCGAATTCCACCGACCCAGACACCTTGGGGTGTCACCGCAAAGGCGGTCAGGACACCGAGTTGCTGCGCAATGTCGGGCCCGCGCGTCCACTCTCCCGAGGCCGGGTTGCGCCAGACCAGGTGGTCCGGAGTCATCACCACCAAGGTGTCGGCGACATAGCCGACGCCGAGCACCGGCGGTATCACCCCCTGTTGACGGAAGCCCTCGGGCATTCGCAGGGAATCATCACCGATGAGCGAAGCGAAGAGCCCGATTGCCGTGCCGACCCAGAGCGTATCTCCGTTGGACTTCAGGGCATAGACCGGCCCGGAGTAGCTGGGCGCGCGCCGGGTGATCCGGTCGTCGCTCCCGACGTCGACCAGGCCACGCATGGTACCCGCCACAAGGCGACCCTTCACCTGGGCCACCGACGTCACGTGACCATCCGGCAGCCCCTCGGCCAGGTCCCAGCGAGTCAGCCTGCCGTCATCGAGACCCACTCGCAGCAACCCCTTGTCAGTGGCAAGCCAGAGCGCGCGATTGCCGAGCGTGACCTGACGCGCGGCCTCGAACGGCAGCCCGAACACGGCCGAGCCCGGGACCCCGTGGACTTGCGCAAGGTCCTCGGAAAGAAAGGTGATTCCCGATTCCGCCTGCACTGAGGCGTCATTCACCACCCAGACGCCGTCAGGTGTCGCAGCCATCGCGCCGACCACATCGCCAGGCAGCCCGAGCCGCATCGGCTGCGCCTCGGTGGCAGTGCGATCAAAGAAGAGCAGCCCGCGGTTGGTGGTGCCGAGGTACCAACCGGTGCCCTGCGTGTTGGGGGCGGCGGCGGTGAAAGCGCCCTGCACCATCCGTGGGCCGGTGAGAATCCGAGGGCTCAGTGAGCGAAGCTGCGGGATGTCGGCGTAGGCATCGTTGATGGTCGGCGGCATCCTGAGCGTGGCCGGCGGATTGCCCGGGCTCGCCGGGCCGATGCTCGGCTGCAACATCCAACCACTCGAAGTCCGGAACCACATCCCTCGGCCCGCATGCTCCGGGTCAGCGACGACGCCGGTCACCTGTGTCGCGATGTTGCCGGCATCCCAGCGATCCATGTCAGGCTGGTAGTGGATCCAGCCCGTCGTCGTCGCGAGCCAGACCGACCTGTCGAGGGGATCGATCGCACCGCCAATGACGTCCCGAAGCACTGCCGGATTGCCCGGTGAACGCGGCACCTCCCAGCGTTGCTCGAGCGGCCGCCAGATCGCGAGCGCCGTTGGGTAGCCGACATAGACCCGGTCGAAGGACGCGGCCAGTGCGGTGACGCGGGAGAAGTTGCCCAGCAGCACACGGTCTTCTGGACGCATCGCGACGCTCGGTGTCGGCAGCCCTGCAACGCTACCGCCAGCCGCGCATCCGGTCAGCAGCAGCATCGGCAGCAGGGCCCGGCGCATCAGGTGGACCGCGGTCGGGCGAGGTCGAGGAGGACGGTCGAATGCGCCGCCGGTGCATCGTGGAGTCTCGCCCAGAGCCGCCAGACATCCGGCAGGGCGTGCACCACATCCATCGGCCGCATCGCCCGCGCCGTGACACGCCGCGCCGCATGATCCGCGGCATCGCCCAGCGCCTGGGCGCCGAGCGCAGCGGCTTCGGGAAGGTCGATGCCCTGCGCCAGCAGCGTTGCGATGATGCCGGAGAGCACATCACCGCTGCCCCCCGTGGCGAGACCGGGGTTGCCGGCGGCGACCGTCAGCAGCGCTCCGTCGGGACAGGCGACCACGGTCGGGACGCCCTTGAGGAGCACCGATGTGCTGCTCTCGCGAGCCGCAGCGCCAGCCGCTTCCCATGGTGCCGTTTCCAGGTCATGCGCCAGGTCGCCGAACAGCGCCCGGAATTCGCCAACATGCGGCGTGCAGACCATCGGACGACCGCGCCCGAGGGCGTGGAGTGCGGAGCGTTCGTGCTTCAGTGCGACGAGGCCGTCCGCATCGATCACCGCTGCACGTGACCCAGCGAGCACGGCGAGCACGAACGCCGCCCGTTCCGGTGTCCGCCCGAGGCCGGGGCCGATGACGACCGCATCGGCCTTCGCCAGCAGCTCGAGCAGTTCGGCACGCAATGGCAGCGTCAATTCGTGGGCCAGGGTCTGAACGTCGGGCTCCGCTGTGCGCAGGGCGGCCGAGGTGGCTTCGGGCGCCACGACGTGCAGCAACCCGGCCCCGGTGGCAAAGGCCGACCGGGCACAAAGCCGAACGGCGCCGCTCATCCCCGGTGCGCCGCCGACGATCACCACCCGGCCACGTGTCCCCTTGTGGGCATTTGCCTTGAGCGGCTGCCATCGCCCGGCCGCCCAGGTCGAGTCCACCAGCTGCGGCCAGGCTGGATCGGGAGGACAGAGTCCGATGTCGACCACCACCAGGTCGCCGATCTCGTCTCGCGCCATCACGTGTCCGCGACGCACGCCGCCAAAGGTGACGGTCAGGTCCGCCTGCAGCAGCCCATAGTGCAATCCGGTTGCCAGGTCGAGCCCACTTGGCCCGTCAATCGCCACGATCGGTCGAGCGGCGTCGATCATCCGGGCGATCAGCGGCGCCATCGGATCGCGTGGCGCTCCCTTGGCGCCGGTGCCCAGCAGCGCATCGACGAACAGCCCGACATTCGGCCACGGCCCGTCGCAGGGAACGCAACGCACGCCATCGTGGATCGCGATGGCACGGACTTCCTCGCAGAGCGAACCCGCGACCGGCGGCTGCGACTCGCTCACCCAGACCGGCACGCCGACCATGTGCAGGGCGCGCGCGGCCACCCAGCCATCGCCACCGTTGTTGCCGGGACCCGAGGCGACCAGCACGCCCTGCTGCGCCGGGCCGCTGAAGCGCTCGAGGAGCAGCTGCGCGGCGGCGCGTCCGGCCGCTTCCATCAGCAGGCGCGTCGGGCGCCCCGCGGCGACGGAAGATGCATCCCAGGCGCGGGACTGTTCGGGGGTGAGGACGGGGATCGGACGCATGCCGGAAAACTAGCGGAACGGACGGGGGTTATGCCTCGGGGGCCCAGCCCAGCGCGTAGGAGTCATCGAAGGCGGCCCGGAAATCGTAGACCCCGTGGAAATCCTCCTCGCGATCGCCCGGTTGGGTCGAGAGCAGCGACACATCAACCAGGGTATAGACAATCCGGCCGAAGTCTGCCGTCGAGGTGAGCCCCCAGCAGTCGAGCACCGTCCGGGAGAGGAGACCGAACCGCTCGTGCGCCATGTCACGGCAGGCCCAGCACAGTTCGGCCGCCGTCACGTGACGCCGCCGGTCGAGCTTGCACTGCAAGTACTCGATCCCGGCCAGGAGAAAGAGATAGGCCTTCTCGTCATACTGCTTCCCGCCGCGATTGCGGATCCGGAGCAGCACGTCGTCGACGAAGACGATATCCGGCATCGCGCTCAAGCGGTCCCGTAGAGCGGGAAACGGCGACCGAGTGCCTCAGCTTCTGCCTTGATGCGTGCCAGGGTCGCCTCGTCTCGCGCCGTGAGGGCGGTGTCGATCATCCCGGCAATCTGGGCCATCTCCGCGGTGCCCATCCCGCGGGTGGTCAGTGCCGGCGTGCCGATGCGAATGCCACTGGTGACGAACGGCGACTCCGGATCGTCGGGAATGGTGTTCTTGTTGACGGTGATCCCGGCCGCGCCGAGCAGCTTCTCGGCCTCCTTGCCGGTCAGCGCCTTGGGGCGGAGGTCGACCAGCATGAGGTGCGTATCGGTGCCACCAGACACGATCGCAAACCCGCGCGCCATCAGCGCCTCGGCCAGTGCCTTCGCGTTGGTCACCACCTGCTGGGCATAGCGGGCGAAGTCGGGTGTAAGGGCCTCGCCGAAGGCAACCGCCTTGCCGGCGATGACGTGCTCGAGCGGACCACCCTGCCCGCCCGGGAACACCGATTTGTCGACCGCCTTGGCAAACTCCTCGTGGCAGAGGATCAGCCCGCCGCGCGGACCGCGCAGCGTCTTGTGGGTCGTGCTGGTGATCACGTGGGCGTGCGGTACCGGCGAAGGATGCACCCCAGCGGCCACCAGCCCGGCGATGTGCGCCATGTCGACCAGGAACAGGGCGCCGATTTCATCGGCGATCGAGCGGAAGGCCGCAAAGTCGATGATCCGGGCGTAGGCCGAGCCGCCGGTGATGAGCAGCTTCGGCCTGTCACGCCTGGCCTGCTCCCGCAGCTGGTCGTAGTCGATCCGGCCCGTGTCGGCGCGCACACCATAGGACGTCGCGTGCCACACCTTGCCCGTGTGGCTCACGCTGGTGCCGTGCGAGAGATGGCCGCCGTGTGGGAGGGACAGGCCCATGATCCGGTCGCCGGGCTCGATCAGCGCCATGTAGGCACAGAAGTTCGCCTGAACGCCCGCGTGCGGCTGGACATTGGCGTGATCGACCTTGAAGAGCTGCTTGGCGCGCTGGATCGCCAGCGCCTCGACCTGGTCGACCACCTCGCAGCCGCCGTAATACCGCTTTCCCGGATATCCCTCGGCGTACTTGTTGTTGAGGCACGACCCCATCGCCTCGAGCACCGCGTTCGAGGCGAAGTTCTCGCTCGCGATCATCTCGAGTCCCTCGCGCTGCCGCGTGAGTTCGGCGAAGATCAGCTTGGCAATGGAGGGGTCGGAATGATTGAGGGGAGCGTTGTGGTCAAGGGGCATTCAGGACTCCTCGATCTTGGCGATTCGGCGCGCATGCCGGCCACCCTCGAAGGGCGTCACGAGCCAGGTACGGAGAATTTCCCGGGCGGTACCCTCATCGACACAGCGTGCCGGCAGGACCAGCACGTTGGCATCGTTGTGTTCGCGCGAGAGCCGGGCGATTTCGGGATTCCAGGCCACGGCAGCCCGCACGCCATGGTGGCGGTTGGCGGCGTACGCCATGCCGAGGCCGGTGCCGCAGAGCAGAATGCCGCGCTTCACCGTACCCTGCTCCACCTCGCGGGCCACGACATGGGCGTAGTCGGCGTAGTCGGTCGAGGCATCGCTGTGGGTGCCGACATCCTCAACCTGATAGCCGAGGGTCCGCAGCTCGTCGGCGAGCATCTCCTTCATCTGAAACCCGGCGTGGTCGGCGCCGATGGGGATCTTCTCGGGCATGGGTCCAAGATAATGGTACGCAGGGGCGACGCATGCGTCGCCCCTGCGGCCCGCCAACCACCCCCATCCGGGAGCGGTTCGATCCTCATCGAAGATCGATCATCGGTCCCCGGCGACCCACATCTGCTTCAGCGCTGCCACCGACTTGATCCGCTCCTCGGCCAGGCGATCGGCGGCCTGATAGGATGGGATCTTGTCGCGCTCGGCGATCCGGAAGACCCGCAGGATGGTGTCATAGATCTCCTGGGCCTTGCGCTTGGCCCGGTCCATGGTCCAGCCCTGGAGTTCCCCGTAGACGTTGATGACGCCGCCACCATTGATCACGTAGTCAGGACAGTAAAGAATTCCCTTCTTCTCGATCTCCATTCCGTGCCGCTCCTCGGCGAGCTGATTGTTGGCCCCGCCGGCGACAATCGCGACCTTCAGTCGGGCGAGCGAGTCGTCATTGAGAATGGCACCGAGAGCGCACGGCGCGAAGATGTCGGCCTTGGCGTCGTAGATCGCCTCGGGCGAAACGCCAGTTGCCCCGAGCTCCTCGACGGCATGCCTGACCTTTTCGGTATCGATATCACAGGTGATGATCTTGGCGCCTTCATCCTTGAGGTGCTTCATCAGATAGTAGGCCACCTTGCCGGCGCCCTGCACGGCCACGGTCTTGCCCGTGAGAGAGTCCTTGCCCCACTTCACCTTGGCCGCGGCCTTCATGCCGACATAGGTGCCGTAGCCGGTGACCGGCGAGGGATCGCCCGAGAGGTTCAGCAGGCCGGCGACGTGCTTGGTCTCCCGCTTGACGAACTCCATGTCGGTCGGCGAAGTGCCGACATCTTCGGCCGTGATGTAGCGACCCCCCAGGGATTCGACAAACCGCCCGTGGGCCCGAAAGAGCGACTCGCGGTCCGGGCGGTTCGGATCGGCGATGATCACCGCCTTGCCGCCGCCGAGATTGAGCCCGGCCACGGCCGATTTGTACGTCATCCCGCGCGACAGCCGCAGCACGTCCCTGAGCGCCTCCTCGGTCGAAGCGTACGGCCAGACGCGGGTACCGCCAAGCGCGGGACCGAGGGTCGTGTCGTGGATGGCGATGATGCCGAAGTAGCCGCACGACGGCTCATGCGAGAAGACGACCTGTTCGTGGCCCCGAAGGCGCATTTCGTCAAAGGTGTCCATGTGGTGCGTAATCTCCTCAAGGTCGTGGGTCTGTCATCGCTGATCGAGCATCGATCGTCGCTGCCCGCTACTTCCGGTACTCGAAGAACCCCTTCCCGCTCTTCCGCCCGAGTTCTCCCGCCGCGACCATCTTCTTGAGCAGCGGACAGGGCCGGTACTTGTCGTCGCCGAGGCCCTCGTGCAGCACGTTGAGGATGGCGAGGCAGACGTCCAGCCCGATGAAATCGGCCAGCGCCAGCGGGCCCATCGGGTGGGCCATCCCCAGCTTCATCACCGTATCGATCGACTCCGGCGTCGCGACGCCCTCGAAGACGCAGAAGATCGCCTCGTTGATCATCGGCATCAGGACGCGATTGCTGACGAAGCCCGGATAGTCGTTCACCTCGACGGGCGTCTTCCCCAGCGCCCGGGACAGCTCCATCACCGTGGTGGTGGTCGCGTCGCTGGTGTTGTGTCCGCGGATGATCTCGACCAGCTGCATCACCGGCACCGGATTCATGAAGTGCATCCCGATCACCTGCGGGGCCCGCGTGGTCCGGGCGGCAATCTGGGTGATCGAAATCGACGAGGTGTTGGTGGCGAGGATGGCCTCGGCGCCACAGATCGCATCGAGCTTGGTGAACAGCTCGAACTTGACTGCCGGGTTCTCGCTCGCGGCCTCGATCACGAGCCCGGCGTCCTTGGCGGCAGCGAGGTCGCTGCTCGTCCTGATCCTGGCGAGAATCTCCGCCGGTGCCTCGGGCGCGAGGGTGCCCTTCTTGACCTGCCGTCGATTCGAGGTTGCCAGCGCGATCGAGCGCTCTTGAGTCGATGGCCTCGTCGTGCCGTGCTGCGCGAAGACTGGGCGATGCCATATGCAATGTGCCAGCGCCGACGCTCGTGGCCATGTTGTTGGCGTCGTCGAAGACGTGGTCATGCGATTGCCATTGCCCATGGTGCGCCGAACCGATCGTCGTCGCACTTTTGACTGACGACGCGATGTCATCACCGCCTCCACGCTCAGCGCCACCGCGCTTCCGCCGCCGAGGCACAGCGTGGCCAGCCCGGTCCTCTTGCGGTGATCCTTCATCGCGTGCAGCAGGGTGGCGAGGACCCGCGCGCCGGAAGCGCCGATCGGGTGGCCGAGCGCGATCGCCCCGCCATTGACGTTCACGCGATCGGGGTCCCAGCCGAGCGCGCGGCCATCGGCAATCGCCTGCACCGCGAACGCCTCGTTGGCCTCGATCAGGTCATAATCGCTGATCTTCGTGCCGCTCTGCTTCATCAGGTTCTGCACCGCAAGGATCGGCGCAAAGAAGAGCTCCTTCGGCTCCCCGCCTCCGGAGGCATAGCCCGTGATCCGTGCCATCGGCACCAGGCCATGTGCCTTGGCGTAGGCGAGCGAGGTCACGACAATCGCCGCGCCACCGTCATTGAGGCCCGGCGCGTTGCCGGCGGTCACCGTGCCGTCCTTGCGGAAGACCGGCTTCAGCTTGGCGAGCGATTCAAGCGATGTGTCCGCGCGCGGCGATTCGTCGGCGAGGATGGTGATGGTCCCCTTCCGGTCGGCGATCGCGATCGGCGACCATCTCGTTGCTGAACTTTCCCGCCTGCTGCGCGGCGAGGGCCTTCTGGTGTGAGGCGAGGGCAAAGTTGTCCTGGTCCTGCGCGCGAGATCCCCGCCTTCTCGGCGGTGTACTCGGCATACTCTCCCATGTGGTTGTTGCCGAACGAATCCCAGAGACCGTCGTGAATCATCCCGTCGACGATCGTCTGGTTGCCGGCCTTGATGCCGGAGCGGTAGCCGTAGAGATAGAACGGTGCCATCGACATCGACTCCATGCCGCCGGCCACGACGCACTGGGCATCTCCCGCCTTGATCGACTGCGCGGCGAGCATCACTGCCTTGAGGCCGGAGCCGCAGACCTTGTTGATCGTCATGGCCGGAATCGTGGCCGGGAGGCCGGCATGGATCATGGCCTGGCGGGCGGTGGCCTGACCGCACCCCCCCTGGACCACATGCCCCATGATGACGTCATCGATCGTGGCGGGATCGATCCCGGCGCGGTGCACGGCTTCCTTGATGGCGATCGGCCCCGAGACGAGTGGCGGGAATGGCGCCAAGGGCGCCGAGAAGCGCCAATCGGCGTGCGACAGGCGCTCAGGATCACGGGAGTCGTTTCGTCTGACACGGTTCAGTTCCCTCAGCTGGAAGGCGACGAAAGATATTCGAGAGCGACCTCGGGCACACAGTGCTCTCCGCAGCAAAGTTACTGCGATGCAGCGGCCTTTCGCGCATGCCAATCCACGACCAGAAAGAGGACCGAGGCAATCGCAATAAGTGCCCCAAGTGCCAGGAACTCCTTGGGCTCCAGGGTCGAGAGCAGGAGGATCACCACCACGGCAGCCAGCAGCGGCACCGCAGGCCCGAAGGGCACCACGAACGGGGGCTGGTCCCCGCGCACGTCGAGTGACCGGAGCCGCAACACACCCACACAGCACACCAGGTACATCATCAGGGTCCCGGAGCCTGCCACGACCGCGAGGAACCGGAATGACCCTGTCAGGGCGAACCCCAGACAGATCGCCGCATACGCAACGATCGCCCTGGCGGGCGTCTGGAAGGTCGGATGGACGGCGCCAAGCGCCCTGGGGAGGAGCCCGTCGCGGGCGAAGGCGAAGAGCACGCGAGGTGTGTTGAGCGCATCACCTGCCAGCAGGCCCGCGGTGGAGAGGACGGTGGCCCAGAGGATGATCTCCCCCGCCCCACCGCCGAACGCCACCCTCGACGCCGCGCCGAGCGGTGACGGCCCGGCCGTCGCGAGTCCCGATCCGAGCACTCCCTGCGCCACCGTCTGCAATCCGACATACAGCGCGCCGATGAGGAGCAGCGCCAGGAGGAGCGCACGGGGCACCGTGCGTGCCGGTCTGCGGATCTCCCCACTCAGTCCAAGCGCCGTTTCGAACCCGATGAAGGCGAAGCACGCCAGCACGGTGGTGTGTCCCAGGGTGTGCAACGACGGCGTGCCAGACCATGTCAGGTTGTGCGGCTGCACGTGAGGCAGACCCAGCACGACGAGCGCGACCAGCGGCAGCAGCTTCACGACCGTCATGATCTGGGAAAGGGCGGCACCCTTCTGGGCACCGCGGATGTTCACCCACACTAGCAGGGCGTAGTAGCCGGTCAGGAAGAGCATCCGGGGGACCGGCGGCGCGAGCACCGGCCAGAGCGCACCCAGAGTTTCGGCCAGCAGGACCGCGACGGCAGCATTCGCAACGGCACCGTCCGCGACCCAAAGCAGGGTCCCGGTGACGGCTCCCACATACGGGCCGAAGGCCTCGCGGGCATAGGCGTACATGCCCCCGGTACTCGCCACGCGGCTCCCCGCCTCGGCAATGCAGAGACCGACCACTCCCAGCATCACCGCGCAGAGCAGGTAGGCCAGGATCGCAGCCGCCCCGAGATCGTGCGCCACCAGCGCGGGCAGGCCAAACACGCCCGCGCCGACGGTGACGTTCACCATGGTGAGCGTCAGGGCACGAGTGCCGATGACCCGCGGCAGTTCGTTCAGGGGACCAACGCCCGGCTGCGCACCTGCTCCAGCACACGCCCGGCGAACTCCTCGACGGTCACCACCTCCTGCTTGCTTCCCGCCCCGCGGATCCGCAGGGCCAGCGAATCGGAGTCCGCCTCGCGCTGGCCGATCACGGCCATGTAGGGGACCTTCATCATCTCCCCTTCGCGGATCCGGTAATTGAGCGTTTCGTGACGGTCGTCAAGGTGCGCGCGTATCCCGGCCTCGCGCAGCCGCGAGGTCATCGCCTTCGCGGCGTCGGCCTGGGCATCGCTGATCGGGATGATGCGCACCTGTTCCGGCGCCAGCCAGAGCGGAAAGGCACCGGCGAAGTGCTCGATCAGGATCGCCACGAAGCGCTCGAACGAGCCGTTCACCGCGCGGTGAATCACCACCGGCCGGTGGATCGCGTTGTCATCGCCGACGTAACTCAGGTCGAAGCGCTCCGGAGCGGCATAGTCGAGCTGGATGGTGCCCAGCTGCCACTTCCGGCCGATCGCATCCTCGACATCGAAGTCGATCTTCGGGCCGTAGAAGGCGCCATCCCCGGGCTTGAGCTCGTAGGTCAGGCCGGTGGCCTCCAGCGCGTGACGGAGTGATCGCTCGGCTTCGTCCCACATCGCGTCGGAGCCGATGCGCTCCGGCGGACGGGTGGCGAACTTGAGCGTCGCCTTGAGCCCGAACGTCTCGTAATACTTCAGGATGAACTGGACGAGCCGGTGCACCTCGGCCTGGATCTGGCGGTCCATCAGGAAGATGTGGCAGTCATCCTGCTGGAACTGACGCACCCGCGTCAGCCCCGACAGGGCGCCGCTCACCTCGTTGCGATGCAGCACGTCGTAGGTCGCATAGCGCAACGGCAACTCGCGGTACGAGTGCTTCTTCTGCTCGTACATCAGGTAGTGCGAAGGACAGTTCATCGGCTTGAGCGAGAAATCGTGCTCGCCGCTCTCGTTGTCGAGCACCAGGAACATATTCTCGCGGTACTTCCCCCAATGACCGGAGATCTCCCAGAGGCCCTTGTTGAAGATCAACGGCGTGCGCATCTCGTGATAGCCGTCACGCTGGAGCTGCTGCATGTAGCGCTGCAGTTCATTGACCATGGCGGTGCCGCGGTCGGTCCAGAACGCGGCGCCGGGTGCGAAATGGTGGAAGAAGAAGAGGTCCATCTGCCGGCCGATCACGCGGTGGTCGCGCTTCTTGGCCTCTTCCATGCGCGTCAGGTGCTGGGCGAGGTCTTCCTTCTTGAAGAACGCCGTGCCATAGATGCGCTGCAGCATCTGCCGATTCGAATCACCGCGCCAGTAGGCACCCGCTCCCGTGAGCAACTTGAAGTGCTTGAGTTTCGAGGTGCTGGGCAGGTGTGGCCCACGGCAGAGATCGACGAAGGGCCCGTCGGTGTAGACCGTGATGGTCTCATCGGGCCCGAGCTCGCTGATCCGTTCCAGCTTGAGCTTGTCATCGGCGAAGCGCTGGTTGGCTTCCTCGCGCGTCACCACCTCGCGGACGAAGGGATAGGCCGCCTCCGTGACACGCGTCATCGCCGCCTCGATCGCCTCGAGATCTTCCGGCGTGAAGGGACGCGGCACCTCGAAGTCGTAGTAGAAGCCGTCCTCGATCGCGGGACCGAACCCGATTCCCGCGCCGGGGAAGAGTTCCCGGACCGCGGTGGCCAGGACATGCGCCGCGGAGTGCCGCAGTACCTCAAGCGCGGCGGGATCACGGTCGGTGAGGATGGCAATGCTGGCACCATCGTCGAGTGGCCGACCAAGGTCCTGCACGCGGCCGTCGACCCGAATGGCAATCGCGGCGCGGGCCATTGACCCGGGCCCGGCCATGCCGGCCTCGCAGACGTTGTACTCGCTCTCCAGCTCGAACCCGAAGGCGCGGTAGCACTTCTCGAGCCGGCCGGTCGTCCCGTAGACGCCGATGCCAACCGGCACCGTGCCGTGCGGGCGGCCGGCCTCCCAGACGATGTCCCACAGCCGCCGGCCCTGCTCGATCGGGACGTACAGCTCCCAGCCGAGGTCGCCGACGTAGGAGATCCGCGACGCCAGCACCCGCAGGGTGTCGATCTCGATCGTCCGGCACGACCCGAACCGGAACCCCTCGTGGGAGACGTCGTCGCGCGTCACCGCCGACAGGATGTCACGCGCGCGCGGGCCCCACAGGCCGAGCGTCGTCCACGCCGACGTGGCGTCGAACAGCTGCGCCGACCCGTCCTCGGGCAGATTGTCGATGAACCACTTACGGTCGGCCGCGCCGTGCGCGCCGCCGGTGACCACGCGGAAGACCTCGTCGTCCAGCCGCATGATCGTCAGGTCTGAGCGGAACCCGCCGCTCGGCGTCAGCAGCGGCGTGTAGACCACGCGCCCGACCGGCACATCCATCTGCCTGACCGACACCTTCTGCACGGTCGCCAACGCGCCGGGGCCGGTGATGTCGAACACGGCGAACGCGCTGAGGTCGACCATCCCGGCGCGATCGCGCATCGCCAGGTGCTCGGCGTTGATGATCGGCGACCACCACCGCGCGTCCCACTCCGCTTCGCGGCGGTTGATGCGGTCGGCGTACTCCTCGAGCAGCGGCGCGTTGGATTCGTACCACTGCGGACGTTCCCAGCCGGCCGCCTCGAAGAAGACGGCGCCCATCTCCTTCTCGAGCTCGTGGAACGGCGGCAGCCGCAGGTCGCGGTTGGAGGCCCACTGCTCGCCCGGGTGGACGATGCCATACGTCTTGTTGAAGCCCTCCGACGTGCGGGCGCGGACGTGCGCCCGCGTCTTCTGGTGCTCCCAGAAGCGGGCGATGTCCGACGAGTGCAGGTCGATCTCGGACTCGCCGTGGACCATCCACTCGGCCACCGACCTGGCGATGCCCGGGCCCTCCTTGACCCAGACCGCGGCGCACGACCAGAGGCCGCGCACCTCATGGGTCTCGCCCAGCAGCGGCATGCCGTCCGGCGTCAGCGAGAGCAGTCCGTTGATCGCGTACTTCACGCCCACCGACTCGTCGCCCACGATCTCGGGCATCAGCTCCAGCGCGTGCTCCATCTGCTGGTCGAAATCGGCCTGGGTGAACGGCAGCTCGGTGGGCGAGAGCGCCGCGGCCTCGATCGAGGGGATCTCCTCCGGGTCGTGAAGGATCGGCCGGTGCGCGTAGGAGCCGATCTCCAGGCCGATCCCGTCCTGCCGCTCGTACATCAGCGCGTCCATGTCGCGGACGATCGGGAACTCGATGTGCCGCGTCGACGAGGCGAAGCGCGGCACCGGGCCGATGTCGATCATCTGGTGGACGGCCGGGGTCAGGGGGATCGACGAGCCCGCCATCCTGGCGATCGCCGGGCTCCAGACGCCGCAGGCGATGACCACGATGTCGGTTTCGACGTCGCCGCGGCTCGTCCGCACGCGGCGCACCCGGCCGCGCTCGACGTCGATGCCCAGCACCTCGGTGTTGGCCAGCGCCACCGCGCCCCGCTCGACCGCGGACTCGCGCATGATCGTGCCGGCGCGAAGCGAGTCGACGACGCCGACGCCCGGCGAGGAGAACCCGCCGACCAGGATCGTCTCGTCGATGAACGGCACCATCTGCTTGATCTCGGCCGGCGTGACCATGGCGATGTTGTCCACGCCCCACGCGTGGCCCGAGGACATCCGCCGGTGGAGCTCCTGCATCCGCTCCTTGGTGCGGGCGACCTCGAGGCCGCCGCTCTCGGTGAACACGCCGAGATCCTTGTACTGGCGCGTGCTCTCGAGCGTCAGCGCCGTCATCTCCTTCGAGTGGTCGACCGGGAAGATGAAGTTCGAGGCGTGGCCGGTTGACCCGCCGGGGTTGGGAAACGGCCCCTTGTCGATCAGGACGAGGTCGCGCCACCCGAGCTCGGACAGGTGGTGGACGAGGCTGTTCCCGACGATGCCGGCGCCGATCACGACGGCGCGGGCGGTGGCTGGCAGTTCGCTCATGTGGTTGTTCGTCCTCCCGGCTTGCCGGACGGGCCGTGGTCTGGTAGACATCTCATATATCAGACTGATGTCCGCGGTGAACTTCCCACAGAGCTCCTGTCCGACCGGGCCTATTCGGCGCTCCGCGACCGCCTGGTCGACCTGCAGATCCCGCCCGGCTCACCGATCGACGAGGACGCGCTGACCCGCGAGCTGGGGTCGGCCGCACCCCCGTCCGCGAGGCGATCCGCCGCCTGGCGCTGGAGGGACTGGTGGTCGTCTACCCGCGCCGCGGCACCTTCGCGACGGCGATCAACATCACCAGCCTGTCCGACATCACGGACGTCCGGGTGCAGCTGGAGGCGCGGGCCGCCGAGCGGGCCGCCGAGCTGGCGGACGCCGCCGACCGCGAGGAGGCGGCGGCGCTCATCGCGGCCCTCGACGGCGCCCAGCCCAGCCAGCGCTCGCTGATCGAGCTGGACGCGCGCGTCCACCGCTTCATCTACCGCTGCTCGCGCAACCCCTACCTCGAGCAGGACCTCGACCGCTACCTCAACATGTCGCTGCGGATCTGGCACCTGACCTGGGACCGGCTGCCTCCGCTGTCCGACCGGATGCGCGAGCACCGGGAGCTGCTGGAGGCGATCCGCGACGGCCGGCCGGCGCAGGCCCGGGCCGTCGCCGAGGCGCACGTGCGCGCGTTTGCCGACGAGATGCGGGCCGCCCTGTGACGCTCGACGGCCGCGTCGCCGTGGTCACCGGCGCCGCCGGCGGGCTGGGCGCGGCGGTCGCCGACCGCTTGGCCGCCGACGGCGCGGCCGTGGAGCGGATCGATCTCGAGGGTGACGGCAGGCGGCTCGACGTCCGCGACCACGCGGCGGTCGCGGCGGCGTTCGCCCAGATCGGCCGGATCGACGTGCTGGTCAACTGTGCCGGGATCCGCGAGATTGTTCCGGTGCTGGAGCTGAGCGCCGAGGAGTGGCAGCGGGTGATCGACGTCAACCTGGGCGGCACGTTCAACTGCTCGCAGGCGGCCGCCCGGACGATGGCCGCCGCCGGCGGCGGCTCGATCGTCAACGTGGCATCGACGTCGGCGCTGGCCGCCGACCCCTCGCGCACGGCCTACTGCGCCAGCAAGGCCGGGATCCTCGGCCTGACCCGGGCGATGGCGCTCGACCTGGGGCCGCGGGGCGTGCGCGTCAACGCGGTCTGCCCCGGCCTGGTGCGGACGCCGCTGACCGAGTCCCTACTTCGCCGACCGGGCGTTCGTCGAGGGGCTGGCGGACGTCTCGCCGCTGGGCCGCGCGGCCGATCCCGCCGAGATCGCCGACGTCGTCGTCTTCCTGGCGGGCGACGGCGCCCGGCACGTCACCGGCGTCGCGCTGCCGGTGGACGGTGGCTTCCTGGCCGGCAAGTCGTGGGGCGGCGGCGCCTTCGCGGCACGCCGCCCCGGGATCAGACCCGACCTAGGCGGGGCAGGTCGGGTTCGCCATGATCGGCCCCTCGAGGTTGCCGAAGAAGTACGCAGAAGGCCCGCCGTACTGCGCGGTGCCGCCGAACGAGCGTCCGTGCGGCATCTGGCCGAACCCCCACACGCACAGCCCGCCGACCCTGGCCTGCGTCCAGCACGGGTAGAGCCGCCCGGGCCGCCCGGCGGAGGCACGGCGCAGCCCTCTCCGGTCGGCTGGCAGCTGGCTTCGCTGGCCGGCGCGTTCGTCTGGAACTGGATCCGCTCGTACCGCTTGCCCCCGGTCGTCGGCTGCTGCTGAGGAACGGCGAGGGGAACGGCCCCGGCGTCAGGTGCTGCCGGCCAGTCCGCCCAGTACGACGTCCCGTCGAAGTCGAGGTCGCCGTTCTGGGGGAATAACAGGCGCACGCCGGACACCTGATTCGGCGGAGATTTGCCTGTGGTGGGTGAACCCCTTCGGGTAGCACGGCGCATCGCCCTGCTCCGGGTTGCCGCCGCCGTCGGGCGGCGCCGTCGCCTCGTACGCACCCTTGCAGTCCTGCCACATGGTCTCCGTGGAAGGACGGCCGGCGGGAACGGCATCGGGTTCTGCACCTGGTTGCACGGCTCGAAGTCCCCGATCTCGAACTGCGTCGAGATGCTGGTCTCGAGCGCCGCCCGGGGATGATGTTCTGCGGATTCCGCCTGTCGGTACCCGGGCTGGTAGTTGAACGGGGTCCCCGCTGCAGTCCGACATCCGCGTCTGCGCGAACCCGTTCCCGGCCGACGCGACCATCCAGCCGCGGTGCCCGTCGTCAGGTCGCGGATGTCCACCTTCAGCCCGTGTCTCCCGTCCGGCAGAGCGAGTTGAAGATGTGCACCTGCATTGGTCGCCTGGGTTCATCAACAGGGTGTGGGCGTTCGGCGTGAATTTCGCGGCGTTCGCCTCCTGCGGCCCCGCGGGACCGGTGGGCACGCCGTTGTCCTGGATGAACGCGAAGTTCGTCGGCTCGATGCAGGCGTTGTTGCAGTGCACGAAGCCGATCGTGCACTCGAGGTCGTTGATGTGCAACGAGGCGCACGAGTGCTGGTTGTCGCACGAGATCGCATCGCCGAACGGCGCGAACCCCGGGGCGTAGAACTGCACCTCGAGGAACGAGCTGCCGCCTCCGCCCTGGTCGAAGGTCGGGGATGGTTCGGCGCGTTCGCGTCGCTCATCGGTGTGCACGGGTTCAGCGGGTACGAGTGCGAGTTGAGAGCGCCATGCTGAACCACGGCTCCACCGACAGCTCGAACCAGTGCGTCACGTCATGTCCGGGCGTGCCCACGGTCGGCAGTGCCTCGGGTGCGCGGCAGCCCTGTTCCAGGTCACGTCGTTGCCCGACCCGGACCGGCTGAGATGAACTTGATGATGGGCTCGTCGTGCCCGACGTACTTGCCGTTGTCCTCGAACCGCGTCGGCCTCCCGTTCTCGAAGCCGCGTGGATCGCTGCATGCCGCCGTGCGATGGAGCGGCTGCTGCACCGGGCTCAGCCCGTTGCAGTCGAGCATCCCGGTCGCCGCCGACAAACGGCGCCGACCCTCCGGCGGCCCCGGCCGAGGTCGTCAGCACAAGCAGCGCGGCGGCGGCCATCCCCCCCACCGCACACCACCGGACGACACCAGACAGGCTGGGCGTTGTCATGCGATCCCCCATGGTCCGCTCACCACAACGAAGAGACAGAAAGCACTATCCCCTCGAGCGCGGGGTGTCAAGAAGGCGCCATCACCAACTGGCGGTCAGCCGAGTTGGAGCACGGCGCGGTTCGCCTCGCCGGAGCGCACGGCGTCGATCGCCGTCTCAACCTCGTCGAGCGGCAGCCGGTGGGAGATCAGCTGGTCGAGCGGCAGACGGCCCGCGCTGGTAGAGGTCGAGGATCAGCGGGAAGTCGTGGTCGGGCCGGGCCGACCCGTAGATCGAGCCCAGCACACGCCGCTCCATCCGCGGGATGGAGAGCGCCGGCAGCCCGAAGCTCGGCGTCTGCCCGAGGGATTCCGGCGAGCACCGCCCGCGCCGCGCGCCCGGGTCGAGAGGAACGCCGCCCGCATGGTCGCCGGCCGGCCCGCCGTCTCGAACGCGTAGTCGACGCCGCCATCCGATGCCTCGGTGCACCGAGATCGCCACGTGCCTCCGGTTCGCCGTGCCAGAGCACGGCGGCCGAGCAGCGCCCAGCGCCATCGCCCCGGTCGAGCCTGCCTCTGGCGGGCGTCGACGGCAACGATCTGCGACGCCCCCCCCGCCGGCGACGGCGCCGAGCACGGCCGGAGAGCCCGGTGCCGCCCAGCCCGAACACGGCCACCCGGTCGCCCGGCCGCACCCTCGGCCGTCCGCCAGACGGCGCAGACTCCGCTGGTGACCGCGCAGCCGAGCAGCGCCGCGACCTCGAACGGCACGTCGTCGGGGATGCAGCACACAGGAGCGGGCCGGCCACGACGGCGCGCTCGCTGAACGACGAGAGGAAGCAGTAGTGGTGGACGACGGCGCCACCGAAGGACCAGCCGCGTCGTGCCGTCCAGCAGCCTGCCCCGCGAGCATCATCGGCCACGCCGTGCTGCACAGGTGGGGCAGGTCGCGCAGGCACTCGTCGCAGTGGCCGCAGTACGGCGCCCAGGAGAGCGCCACATGGTCGCCGACGGACAGGCTCGCGCACGCCCTCGCCCAGCGCCTCGACGACGCCCGCGCCCTCGTGGCCGGGCACCAACGGGCGAGGGCACGTCGACGGTGCCGTCGAGCACGTTCAGGTCGTCCGAGCAGACGCCGCTGGCATGCAGCCGCACGAGCACCTCCCTCGGGCCCCGGCGGTGCCAGGTCGAGATCGACCACCGGCAGGGCGTGCCCGGCGCCGGCAGCAGCGCGGCCCGAGTCATGCGGCCGGCTCCGCCACCAGTGACTCCAGCTCGCCGCTCCAGCCCGGCGTCGCCGACCTCGCGGATCTCGAGCGGAAGCCCGAGCACGCCGCCGCAGCTCGGCCGCGGCTCGAGCTCCGGCGTGGGCCCTGTGCGAGCCAGATCACGCGGCGTAGTGGCCGAAGTAGGCGTCACGCAGGTCCGGGTACCGATCGAGGCCGAGCCCCCGCCAGACGACGGTCGAACACGGGCCGAGGAAGTCCGTCAGGAAGTACGTGCCGGGCTGATCGGCCATCGCCGCCTGCACCGCTTCGCGCCGCGAACACGTCGTAGCAGTGCGTCCCGGCAGCCGCCGGGACGTCGCGCGCACGAGCGCGTCCACCGCGCCGCACGAGCCGCAGTCGGCGTAGCCGACGACGACCCGGTCGTAGCGGTCGCATCGAGCCGGACGAGCACCTCGGCGACCGCGGGCGCGATCCGCTCCGGCCGGTTGTGGAGCTCCGGCGGCAGCGGGTGGACGTCGAGCTCCAGCCCCGCCGCACGCGATCTGGCCGACGTGCAGCGCGATCGCCCCGCAGGCAATGACGGCGTCTCCCACCCGGGGAACGCCAGCTCGTCGACGAACGCGTCCTGGAAGTCCGTGCGCCCGGACGCCTCGACGTACTCGACCTGGTCAACGATCGCCTGCGCCGCGGCGCGCTCCTGCAGGACAGGGCCGCGATCTTCGCGCCCTCGCCGGCGACGTTGCCGGCAGACACGATCCGCGGCAGCGCGAGCTCGGGACGAGGCCGATCCGCACGGCGCTGGAGGCGACAGGTACGAGCCGAAGCTGCCGGCGAGCAGCACCTGGCTGCACGTCCGAGGTCCACGCCCAGCTCCTGCACCAGCGTCTCCCAGCCCGTCGCGATCGCCGCCTTCGCGAACTGCAGCTCGCGGACGTCGCGCTGCGAGAGGTACACGGCGTTCCGGGTCGTCGTCCCGCCAGTGCGAGCACGAACACCCGCTCCTCGCCGACCTTCGTCAACCGCCGCGCGAGCTCCGGGGCGAGCTCGGCCGCCTGCTCCTCGGGGATGTAGCGGCCGGAGGGCTCGATATCCCGGCGACGACCAGCTGCGCCAGGCGTCGACGAGCCCGGACCCGCAGATCCCGCGCGGCTCGGCGTCGCCGATCACGACGAGGCTCAGCTGGTCGTCGGCGATCTTCACGCCCTCGATCGCGCCCTCGGCGGCGCGCATGCCGCAGCGGATCTGGGCGGCCTCGAACGCCGGGCCGGCCGGCGCGGCCGTGCAGACCACCGCTCGGCCGAGCCGAGCGCGATCTCGCAGTTCGTGCCGACGTCGATGAAGAGCCGCAGCCGCCGGTCCTGCGTAGCCCCGTCGCGAGCAGGCCCGCGACGATGTCGCCGCCGACGTAGGCGCCGAGCGCGGGGAACGTCCAGGCCGGCGCCTGCGGGTGCAGGTGGAGGCCGAAGTCGCGCGCGTGCGCACGCGGCAGCTGCCGCGCCGCGACGATGAAGGGCGACACGCCCACGGGCTCGGGGTCGATGCCGAGCGCGAGCTGCAGCATCGTCACGTTGCCGGTCGCGACGACCTCGTAGACCTCGCGCGGCGAGACGTCGCCCCCTCGCAGACCTCGTGCGCGAGCTCGGCGAGCGTCTCGTGCGCCCGCGCGCGCAGCGCGTCGAGCGCGTTCGGATCGGTCATCGTGGCAGAGATCCGCGAGATCACGTCGGCGCCGAACGGCTGCTGGAGGTTCAGCATCGAGCGCACCGCCGCCGGCTGGCCGGTCGCGACGTCGATCAGGTTCGCGACGACCGTCGTCGTGCCGAGGTCGAAGGCGAGCGCGAAGCGTCGGTGCGTCGTGTCGCCGGGCTCGACGTCGATCAGCCGGTCGTCGACGATCACGGCCGTGACGTCCCAGTCGGCGCTGCGCAGGACGCGCGGCAGGTTCCGAGCGACGTCGAGCTCGACCTGGAGGTCGAGGTCGTCCATCGCGTCGAGCACCCGCTCGAGGTCCCAGCGCTGGTCCTCGAGCGTCGGCTCGGAGAGCTGCAGGTGGCGCTTCTGGATCGCCGGGCGCAGGATCACGTGCCGGCCGACGCCCGCGAGCGCCGCCTTCGGCCGGGTGGGCAGTGGCGGCACCTCCACCCGCAGGTCCCGCGCGGCCGGCGCCAGGCAGGCCAGCCGCCAGCCCTGGCGGAGCTGTTCTGGGGTGAAGGCGCGCGTGTCCACCGTTCGAGACGGGCACCTCGCCCTCGAGCACCCGCACGCCGCACTTCTGGCAGGTGCCGTGGCCCCCGCAGGTCGAGTCGATCGCGATCCCGTTCAGCTCGCCGCGTCGAAGACCGTGCGCCCCGCCGGCACCCGCTCTCGCGCCGCGCGGGGGTGAAGGAGATCCGCACCCGGCCGCTGCCGTCCGCGACGGTGCCTGCGGCCGTGCCCGGTGGGCGGGGGCGGGTTCTCGCCGAGCAGGCCCTCGCGCAGGAAGGCCGCCCGCGGCGGCCGGTCGGCGGCCGACTCCTCGCTCACGGTGCGGCGCTCGCCTGCTGGGACAGCTGCGCCTGGCGGGCGCGGTGGGCGGCGATCCAGGTGGCGCCCCACTCGTCGTTGCCGAGCATCAGGTCGGCGGCCTTCACCGCGTCGATGATCTGCGGGGTGCGGGCGTCCATGATCGCGCTGGTCAGGCCGGCGTGCATCGCCATCGGCAGGAACGTGGCGCCGAGGGGTGCCGGCCGGGCATCCCGAAGGAGACGTTCGAGGCGCCGCAGGTCATGTTGACGCCGAGGTGCTCGCGGATCAGCCGCACCGTCTCGA
>CAWKMI010000023.1:0-77539 GCA_963850655.1 uncultured Gemmatimonadales bacterium | reverse complement strand
AGGGTGAGGGACTTCGACGGCGGCAGCGGCACTCCGGCCAGCGGACGGAACGGCTCCGGCTGGCGAGGGTGGATCTGGTGCAGTGTCATGGGGATGCCCGGCTGGAGACAGGAGGACGATATCGGACGAGGGACGAGGACGGAAGAGGGAGGGCGAGTTGTCCTGCGTTGACACTCCGCCGGGGGGGTCGTAGTCTTGCACGTCCCCCGCCAACACGGAGCACCGATGTCCCGCATTGCCAGCGCCTTCCCGCGTCTCTTCCTGCTCGCCGCCGCTGTATCCACCCTGGCCTGTGCCAAGGGCACCGAAGCAAAGAAGACCTTTCGCATCGCCTTGATCGCCAAGAGCTCGACCAACCCGGTCTTCCTCTCGGCGCGCACCGGCGCCGAGGCCGCCGCGGCCGATCTCACCAAGACCACGGGCGTCACCGTCACGATCGACTGGATGACGCCGCCGACCGAGGACGGCCAGGTGCAGGCGCAGCGAATTGCCGAAGCGGTCAACGCGGGCGATGACGCGATCCTCGTCTCGGCCAGCGATGCCAGCAAGATCACCGGTGCCATCAACGCGGCGGTCGATCGTGGCGTGCCGGTGATGATGTTCGACAGCGACGCGCCGGACTCCAAGCGCTTCTCGTTCTACGGTGGCGATGACATGGCGATCGGTCGCCAGGTGATGTCGGAGCTTGCCGCGCAGATGGGTGGCAAGGGGAAGATCGGCATCGTGGCAGGCAACCAGAACGCGCCGAACCTGCAGAAGCGGGTCGCGGGGGTGAAGGAAGAGGCCGCCAAGTACCCTGGCATCACCATCGTCGAGACGTTCTACCACCCCGAAACGCCGCAGGATGCCGCCGCCGAGGTACTGCGGGCGCAGAATGCCTATCGCGACATCAACGGCTGGGCGATGATTGGCGGATGGGCGCTCTTCACGCCGGCATTGCTGACCGAACTCGATCCGAAGCGGACGAAGATCGTCTCGGTCGACGCACTTCCGCCCGAGTTGCCATACGTCGAATCGGGACTGGTGCCGGTGCTGCTCGCGCAACCGACCTATTCCTGGGGCGACGTTTCGGTCAGGACGATCTTCGATCACGTCTACCTCAAGAAGGACGTGCCGGCCCACGTGAACATGGAACTGGTGCGGGTGTCGATGGAAAACCTGGGTACCTGGGCGCGCCAGCTGCAGACCTGGGGCTTCACGGGGATCGACCCGAAGTACCTCGCACTGCCGAAGTAGCCGCATGAGCGACGCCCTCTCCCGGCGCGACCTGCTCAAGGTGCTCGGCGTGGCCGGCGCCGGGATGATCGTCTCGCAACCCGTCGACGCCACACCGGACGTGCCGCGGGCGATTCCCGCGGCGCTGCCTTCCCCGCCTGACGGCGAGATCTCGGCGCTCACGTCCACGAGTGAGGTGTTCATCCCGCCGCGGGGACGCGGGTACAACACCCTCTCATTCGACTTCCCCGAGCCGGCCGTTGCCTTCGCCGGATATCGCTTCGGCTTCATGGTGTACAGCCACGAAAATGCCTACGGCCTCGACCTAAAGGGGATGAAGGCGACGGTCACCGGCGACACCATGACCCTCGTTGCCGACGGACTGGTCTGGGCCGGCGGCCAGGAACGGAAGGCCGGCAAGGTGACGGTCACCTTTCACCGCGACGGGGATGCCATCACGTGGGACACCGTGGCGGAGATGGACCAACCGATCAAGACGGTGACCACGGTAATCCGCGGGATCCCGCGAGGGCGCATCTCGATTGGCGGCGGCGGATTCGGCCGCGCCAGTGACGATGAAACCCTGGTGGGCTACCCCTTCAGCGGCGGCGACCTGTTCGGGGGCAACACCGCGGGCGGAATGGGCACCCCACTGGCCGTGGTGCAGGCCGCCGAGGACCGCTTCATCTCGATCTCTTCGCGCGACGATCGAGTGCGCACCAAGCGTTTCTTCTTCCAGCCGGGGGAGAACGGTTTCCGGATCGAGGCGATTCACGAAGCGGAGGGGTGGCTGCAGCAGAGGAGACTGGTGGTGCCGCCATGGCGCCTTGCCAGGGATGCCACCGCCGAGGCGGCGACCCAGCCTCATTTCGAGCACCTGGCGAAGGTCTATCATCTCGAGCGCTGGGAAAGCCGGCCGGATGTTCCAGGCTGGATGCGCGACGTTGCCCTGGTCACCACTCTCCACGGGCAGCACTACACCGGCTACATCTTCAACGACTACGCCAGGCAGTTGGAGATCCTGCGCTGGATGGCGACGCAGATTCCGGCGAGCCGAGTGCTCGTCTTTCTCTCCGCGTGGGATGGCCGCTACTACTGGGATTACCCCAACTACCGCGTCAACGACCGGATGGGCGGGGAGGCGGGATTCCGCCGCCTGGTCGACGGGGCCCACCAACTCGGCTTCCGCATCATGCCGATGTACGGCACCAACACGGCCAACCGGAACCAGCCGGTGTTCTCGCGCATCGCCGACGCGGCTGTCGCGAAGATCGACGGCGACGTGATGGACCTCAACTGGGTCGATTGGGACAACGATCGGCACCAGGAGGGATGGCTGGCGTACCTGAACCTCGGTGTCGACTCGTGGCGCAATTGGCTCGAGGGACGGATCGGCGAGATGATCTCACGCCATGGTGTCGATGCGTACTTTCTCGACATCGTCGGTGGTCATGTCAACAACACCAAGGCCGACATGCATGAGGGCACCCGCAAACTGGTGATGAACCTCCGCACCAGGTATCCGCAGGTGCCGTGCGTTGGAGAAATGGCCTACGACGGGCTGCTGGAATTCATCCCGATGTACCATGTGGGTGTCGGCAGCCGGCTGCAGCCATATGCCCGCTACTTCCAGCACCTGAGTCATCCCGCCCCTGGGCGCGGCAGCACCGGAGTGCACGAAGCCGGCTTCGGACGCTTCGACCCGGTGACGCTCTCGCTGGCACCGGGAGCGATTCCGACCCTCAATGTGGTGGACGACACCTTCGCGAAGTACCGCGACGTCATGGCCGCAGTGATTGCGAAGGCGAAGGAACGTGCGGGAATCCCTGGAGCGGGCTAGTTGTCCTGGGAAACGGAGTCGGCGCGGGCGCGGCGGGCAGCGGCGGAATCGGAAACCCGCAGGGCGCCCCGGACCCCGGCGGCACCAGGAAGCCTCGACTGCCCGATCACGCTGTCCTTCTCGCGCTCGGTCAGGGCGGGCTTCGCAGGAGGTTTGCTACCGCAGGCGCCGAGCATCACGGCCGCCAGCACGAGCATCGGCACCTTCATCATTGACCCCCGGATGAGTAGAAAGCGACGCGATCAGAACTCGCGCCGCTTCATCTCCTTGAAGAACTGCTTCCGCTCCTCGGGGTCGCCGGTTTCGGGTTTCCCGGTCGCCGCGAGGGTCGGATCGACAAACCGTGGCTTTCGGGCCTTGTCGGTGTTGGCCTGCGCCGCCGCCTTCTTGATCAGGGCTTCCAGTCGCTTGTTCTTCATCATCCCTCTCGGTGATTGGCCGCGATTGTAACGTGGCGAATTGGCGTGCCGGAGGCAAGCGTGGCGAGGAGACGGGCGGCGCCGGTCACGGCCGCGGCTTTCGCTGGATGACCAGGAGCGCATTGCCAACCGTGCGCTCACCCTCCGGGTCCGATGGCCGGTTGACGATCGAGTCCTGGATCACCATCGTCGTCGACCCGCCGCCGTCGAGGTTCAATCCCTCGTAGACGCCGAGGGAGACCATCTGGTTGGCGAACTCCACCAGCGACATCCCCGAACTCGATTCCTGGCGACCGTCGACGGTGATCAGGTACAGCATGGTGCTGTCCTTCGAGAAGCCGATGCCGGTGCGCGGGTGCCGGGTCACGGAAAACGAGGGAGTGGTCCCTTCCCTGGCATCCGCGCTTTCGGCCACGCTTCGGCCATGCACCACCAGCTGCGGCCAGCCCCCCACCAATTCGCGGAGTGGCCCCCGGTCAGGGTTGTACCTGATGACCACCCGGATCGTCGCCCCGCTGTCTCCCAGCTCGGCGAGTCGCGCGACATTCCGGTCGGCGGCGGCGATCGCCGCGCCAGCGCCGAGCGATGCGCCATAGCTCCGCGGTCGGCCGACAATGCGATAGAGCAGCGTGTCGCCGCGACGACCGCTTGATGCCAAGGGTACCGTGGTCTGGTGGCGACCGGCAGAGTCGGCCGGGGTCATCGGTCCGATTCGATTGGTGTAGAGGACCAGTGCGGTTGAATCGGGCCAGACGTTGATGCCATCGAGCGGCAGCGTCCCGCCCCTGGCCGAAAGCGCCACGGCATGAACGGCAAAGCGGTCGATGGCCGGTTGCCGGCTCAGGGTGATCGCGAACTGGCTGCCAACTTGACGGCCTGATGCTGCAGGATCCTCCCTGACGCGCAGCGCCTTCCAGACCTCGCCGGCGATCACCTGATTGTTCCGGCTCTCACCAGTGGCGAGGTTGAAGAAATCCGCATTGATGGCGGCCACGACCACGGTGGAGTCGGTGGCATGCCGAGCGGCGAGACTGCTGACCTTTTCGCGCCCGTAGAAGCGGTCTTCTGCCCGGACCGCGGCCACGGTCAGCTCGGGATGCCTGAGGTCGATCTCGAGCACGTTGACCGACCAAGGTCCCTGGTTGAAGACAAGGTGGCGATGCGTGACGCCGGGGACGACGAGCCGTGACACGGAGGTGTCGGGTTGCAGGGCGGGGAGATCGGGAAGCCGGTTAGGAAGATCGCCGAACTCCACGTACCGATGGACAAGTCCCGCATCGGTGACCATGACGATCCGCAGCCCCGACCTGGTGTCGCCAAACGGCTTGCCAACCGGGCCGGAGGTGATCATTTCGATCGGGCCATCGTGGCCGCTGGCGTTCTGGTGGTAGTGCCCGCCGAAGAGGTAGCGGACGCCGTAGCGCTTGAAGAGCGCGAGGTAGCGGGCCCGTGTGTCGACGGGAATGTTGAAGTACTGGCCGGTTTCGGATGGTTGGGCGAGGAACCAGGGATGATGCTGGAAGACGACAATCTGCGTCCCGGGTTCCCGGGAGAGTGCGGCGAGGGTGTCGCGCAGCCACTGCTCCTGCGCGGCATTCTCGGCCGGCGCACTGTCGGGTTGTTGCAGGAGCGAGGAGTTGAGCACCACGCCGGCCAGTGACCCGGAACGGAAGACATAGTGGTCGGGGCCGAATTGCTGCCGGTACCTGGCGATCGTGGCGGGCGTGGGGATGTTGCCGACGTCGTGATTGCCGGGAAGGTTGTAGAGCCTGATGCCCGGATCGAGTTTGGCGACGATGCGATGATACTCCGCCACCTGCGCCGAATCACCGGGCTTGTTGACGAGGTCGCCCGTCACCACCACGAAGACGGGATGCAGCCGGTTGACGCTGGCAATGGCGAACTCGAAATTCGCAGCGTCCTGCACGAAGTCGCTGTCAGCGCGGTACATCCCCAGCTGCGGGTCGGTGAGCTGGATGAAGTAGAACGGCTCGGCGGGTTGCGCCCGCCGCCAGGCCACCGTCAGGACCACGACGGTGAGCGCTGCCACCACCACGACGATTCGCTTGAGCATCAGCCCCTGCTTCCGTTGGGGGAACTCGGCGGCGGGTGACTCGCAATACCGACCACCGACCCATCCTGATGAATCGCGGATTCGGCGTTACGTTCAACTGACTGTACGCCGGTTGCCGGGAACCGGGAGATAATGGGCCACGTCCTCTTTCCTCGCAAGCGCAGAAGACCCGCCCCGGCGGGCCACCACCTTCCTGAAGAGAGTATCGTCATGAAGCCAGGATCGACCACTCTTGCCCTCGGTCTCCTTCTCGGCCTCGCGCTGCCGATGACGGCACAGCAAGGCTGTGATCCCAAGCCAACGCCCAACTACCTGCCGATGGCCTTCGATGACGTGATCACCCTGAGGGCAAAGGCGATCCACGAGCGCGTGATGACGATGGACACCCACATCGATATCAATGCAGGACAGTTCCGGATTGGCCAGCCGAACTACTGTAACCGGCTGAACGGTCAGGTCGACCTGCCCAAGATGGAGGAGGGCGGACTCGACGCCGTCTTCCTGGCGATCTACGTGGGCCAGTCGGCCCAGGGGGCCAACCTGGACAGCGCCGGGTTTGCCCGGGCCTACGCCGAGGACACCGCCAAGTTCAACGCCGTGCACCGCCTGGCTGAGGAGATTGCGCCGGACCGGATCGCGATTGCCTACTCCGCGGCCGACGCCCGGCGGATCTATGCCAGCGGCAGGAAGGTGGCGTTCATGGGAGTCGAGAACGGCTATGGCATCGGCACCGACGTCTCTCGCGTGAAGGAGTTCCACGATCGTGGTGCCCGCTACCTGGCGCTGACGCACAACAACCCGAACCAGCTCTCCGACTCCAATACGGGCGAGGGCGACGGCTTCTATCTCTGGGGCGACGGGCTCTCGCCGCTGGGGAGGCAGGTGATCCGGGAGATGAACAAATGGGGGATCATGATCGACGTCTCCCACCCGTCCCGCGGATCGTTTGCGCAGTCGCTCGCCCTGAGCAAGGCGCCGATGATCGCGTCGCACTCCGCCGTCCGGACCATCTGCGACCATTCACGGAACCTTGATGACGATCAGCTGAAGGCCCTCGCCAAGGCGGGTGGCGTGGTACAGGTCGTGGCCTTTGCCGGGTACGTCACCTGCAGCCCGAAGACCGACGCCGCCCGCACCAAGGAGATCGCCGACCTGCGCACGGAATTCGGGATCGTCATGCCGACGTCGGCAGCCCGCGGGGCCGGTGGTGCCCGTGGCGGCGGCCGCGGCGCGGCTGGCGCAGGGGGAGGCCGGGGAGCGGGTGTGGCTGGCGGCGGCGCGCGTGGCGGTGCGACCGCCGGTGCCGCGCCACAACTCACCCCGCTCGGTTGCAGCGTGGGCGGGCGTGGCGGGGGCGGCGGTCGGGGTGGCAGTTCGGCAGCGGTCGATTCCCAGCTCACCGCGATGCCGGAAGCGCGTCGCAATGAGTACAACACACGCCTCGCGGCCATCACGGCGATGTACCCGGCCACCCCGCGCGCCAACGTTTCGGATGTCGTCGACCACATCGACTATGCCGTCAAGCTGATCGGCATGGACCATGTCGGCATTTCGTCGGATTTCGATGGCGGCGGCGGGGTCGATGGCTACAACTGCGCGCTGGAGGCGATCGACGTCACCCGGGAACTGGTCAAGCGCGGCTATTCCGAGGAGGAGATCGCCAAGCTCTGGAGCGGCAACCTGCTGCGCGTGCTCGAACGGGTCGAACAGGTGGCCCGGCAGATCCAGGCCGCGCCGAAGGCTAAGCGGACGAATTAGGCAAACCTGAAACGCACTGCGACCAGAGGGTATTCGGCGCGGAGCAGGCAGCGGTCGGTGGCCTGCTCGCCTGGATCGCGAGTGATTCGTTGTTCTACCAGGGCGTCCTGGCACACCTCGACTTAACGCAGAATCCGCCGCCCACCTCATTCGTCATCACCCTGCTGCATCCGAAGCCGAATGCAAGACCTGCGGATACTCCATGACACCGCACCGTTCGGGGAGCAAGAGCCCAGGGAATCGAGGACAAATACAGGAGCCACACCGTCGCAATTTCGGTTCTATTCCGAGCGAATGACATTGGCTTGACAGGGCTGAGAGGCGGGGTATCGTGAGCCATGCATTCGTCAGCGTGCGAAGTGACTGACTGTGTCACGGCCTGAGATCCCCCGTCGCAACCGAAGCCGGTGACTTCCAGATTCTCCCCCTGAAGTGAATTTGTGATGCGACATTCAATGGGGGACATGCGGCAATGAAGACGTCGCTTGTCGTGGGCATGATGGCGATACTCGTCGGTTGTTCTGGTGCTGCGACCGATGCGATCCTCAGTCCTCCAGGTGCGCAACTGGGAAAGGACGGCAGCGGAATTCAACCGATGTGCGTCGAAGGCTGCCATGACCCCGATCCGGCGCCCGATTCGGCGGGGTATTACATCGCCGGCACGAAGTTCACCGAGACCGGGTGCTTGACCCCTGATAGCGATCTAGACCAAGATGGCATCTCGGATGATTGCGAAACTCAATTGGCTCTCGCCTTCCGTCCCCAACTCTCGGTCTATGACTACGACCAGGTTGAGAGAGAGCCGCGATTTGCCGTCCAGTATGATCCTAACATTGAGAAGTACCGGATCATTTATCTGTTGAGCTATTACTACGATGTTGGGACGCTGTCCGGCGACTCGCGCTCATGGTGCGAGAACGTCATGACCATCCCACCTCTTCATCTCATCGCGCTCGTACTCTTCACCACCGAAGAGGGCCTGGAGAGCTGCCGCGGCCACTTCGGCGACTCTGAGTGGATTGCTCTCGACGTGAAATACAACCCTGAAACCCACCATTGGATCTTGAGCGACGCGATCTTGAGCCGCCACGAGCACCCCGATACCGTTGGTTGGTCCACTCAGGGGTATGGTTATCCGACCGCGTTTACGTATGTCGATGCGCCCGGAGGCCGGCCCACCATCTGGGTGTCCGATGGCAAACATGCCAACTATACGTCGGATATGTTGTGTGATAGTGGTGGCTGGTGGGCTTCCGACGAGTGTTGGCAGGACAGACACATGGAGGAAATCAATATCGCCTCGAACGGTGGCAATATCGGGAGTGATCAGGTTCGGCTTGTCGATTGTGTCAGCACTGAAAACCTGAATCATCCCGCCCATCTCTATCAGGTGGCAACGAGACAGGAATGCTACTGGACCTACACCTCATCCTTTAGCAGGCTGCTGAAAAACCGAGGCGTTGCGAAGTGATTCTGTCGCTCCGGTCGTCTGGACCCGCGCTCACGCCGTGGGCGCGTCCCTGTGGGGGGCTCCCGCCGCCTTGTTGGGGCCGGTGGCACGCTCCGGCACCCACGTGGCGCCCCTCAAGCACACACGCCCGCCTGGATCAGCGTGCGGATGCGCACCAGGTTGTACGCGGCGGTCGTGAAGGTGAAGATCCAGTGCACCGCTTCCCGACCGCGATGTCGGAGTTTGCGCAGCAAGCCGATGGTCTTGCCCCAGCCGAAGATTTCCTCGACCCGCTTCCGTTTCCGCTGACTGATCGTGAAGCCGGGGTGCCGGGTCGTCCGACCATCAATCGCACTGCGCAGGCGCCGGGCATGCACCTTGGGGCTCACATGCGGCGTCACGCCGGTCACGCGAAGCTCCGTGACGAAGCCCTCGCTATCGTAGCCTTTGTCGGCGCCCAGCGTGCGGCGCCGCGCGCGCGGTACCCGGGTGCGAATCAAGGCCAGCGCCGCGTCGCGTTCCGCCTCATAGCCCGGCGGGCGCACATCGGTGGCGACCACCAGCCCGTGCCGGTTCTCCATCAAGACGCTGGCCAGATGACACAGCGTCGCCCCGGTCCGGCCCTTGCGCGTGAGTCGCGCATCGGGATCGGTGAGCGAGCGATGCGTCGCATTCGACCGCCGCTCGCCGCGGAAGTTCACACTGGGATTCCCCGGGTCGTCATCGGACGGGGGGATGGTCGGGTCGTCGAGCGGGCGAAAGCTCTTCTGACTGGCCCAGGCCTCGAGCAGGGTGCCATCGACGGTGAAGTGATCGTCCGACAGCAAGTGCCGCGTCTGGGCCTGAGCCAGCACGCCCTGGAGGAACGCGGTGGCGAGGTCGCCGGCGAGCAGGCGGTCGCGGTTCTTCGTGAACACCGTCGGGACCCACACGGCGTCGTCCGGATTCAACCCGACAAACCAGCGGAACAGCAGATTGTACTGGAGCTGCTCCATCAGTTGGCGCTCGCTGCGCACGGTGTAGAGCACCTGCAGCAGCAGCGCCCGGAGCAACTGTTCGGGCGGGATCGAGGGCCGGCCGGTGCTGGAGTACAGCGCGGCGAACTGGGGCGAGAGATCGGCCAGGATCGGCTCGACCAGCTGGCGGATCACCCGCAGCGGGTGGTCGGGGGGAATCCGGTCTTCGATGGAGAGGTAACTGAAGAGCACCGGCTGCTGCGGATCGGCACCACGCATCGCGGACTCGCGGCTGGAGATGATACAAAATACGAAATCACCGCATGCAGTGCCACGGCTCAGGCGGAGTTTTTCAGCAGCCTGTTAGGGGATGGTATGGCGAAACGGGCGAGAGCTGGGCCGGACATCCGTACGCCGAAGCCCTTTGGGACAATTTCCCGCATCTCTGGTGAGCGAGGTTCAGTATGTTGAAGACTCAAGCGCTCACCCGGCGGGTGGCCACGGTCGCCTTCCTGCTGCTAACCCCGGAGGTTCTGCAGGAATCCTATTGGCGCAAGGGACGTCCCACAGTGATGGGCGCGTAGGTATTAGCAATTCGACGAACGGGAAGGAGCATCCTCAGACTAGGGCGGTTCTTCGATCGTCGTTCGCTCGGTCAGTGCCAGAGAGCCAGTGGAAGAAGGGGGCTTTGATCGGATGGATCGCCGGGTCGGTGGCGACGTTCGTGATCCTGAGGCGCACTTGCCCTTCGTACGAAAGTGGGAGCAGATGCACAGGCGAAGCAATCGCCATAGCCCCCGTGGTAGGGTTTCTCGCGGCCCTTCCCGGTGGTCTCATCGGGTCGTTCTTTCCTCGGTCCGTGCCATCAGCTAACCGCGACTCAACAACAACAACGCGCGATTCGATCAGCGTGATCCGAGCACCCTGAGGGAATAGAGGAGCGATCGTCCGTACAGTGCACAATCCGTAATCCCGGCTTCTTGAGGGGGCCACCGCGTACTCGGTCGGCTCGGCTGTATCCGAGTTGTCGCAACGTCAGCTAGCGAGACAGGCCTTGAGCTAGCGCCGTCGCCCTTGCCAGGACTCCAGGAGGGCGATCAGGTCGGAGTGATGGATCCGGTTTGCGAGATCGAGCGGCGTCTCCCCTGAGCGGTCGCGGGCGGATTGGTCGACACCGGCCTTGAGCAGCAGCTCGGCAAACCGGGTCTGGCCGGCGCGAACAGCCCAATGCAGCGCTGTCCCGCCTGCGGCGTCGGGGTGATTGATGCGCGCCCCAGCGCGGAGCAGTCGCCTTCCGATCTCGAGCTGCCCTTCGCGGGCCGCTTCCATCAACGGCGTACTCCCCCAGCGATCGTCAATGGCCAGATCAGGATTGGCGCCTGCCCGGAGCAGGACGATGACCGAGGTCGTGGCGCCGAAGCGGGCCGCCATCGCCAACGGGGTGATACCGGTGCGATTGGGAATCCCGCCGCCATGGCGCAACGCCACCACGGCGGCGGATCGATCGAGGATGACGGCGTAGAGCAGTCCCAGCGATTCGAGCTCGCCGTCGAGCACCCGGTCCCATCGAGGTGCCACGCTCGATGACCCGGCGACCGCCGCGAACCACTCGTCCGCCTGAGGGCTCGCCCCCGCGACCTGCGCGGCGTGCCAGGTGAGCAGCGCGGCGATTCCGGCATTCCCTGTTTCGATGGCGTGGTCCCAGGCACGATAGCCGGTCGAATCCGGCAGGTCGACGCGGGCATCGGCGGCCAGCAGCTGTCGCATGACGGCGACCTGCCCGAGGCGCGACGCTTCGGTAAGTGGACGCGTGCCATCAGGGGCCATCGTGTCCGCCGAGATGCCGTCGCCGAGCAGTGCTGCCACGACGATCGTGTCGCCAGCGCGCACGGCCTCCACCAGTGACCGTGCCTCGTCCCGCGGGGGTGCGTGACTCGGTCGGGCACAGCCGGCCAGCAGGAGCGCCACCACGATGGCCCGGTTCATCGGCAGCCGAACCGCATCGTCACGGCAACCGCCGGATGCGGATGATCCGGATCGGTGGCGTCAATTGCTGGCCCTCGTTGGCTGGCGCGGCGTTGATCGCACGGACGACGTCCATCCCCCTGGTCACCCGGCCGAACGCCGCGAATCCCTGGCTGTCAGGATTGCGCTTGCCGCCGAAGTCGAGCTCGGGCTGCGGACCGATGCAGATGAAGAAGTCACTCGTGGCCGTGTTCACGCCCGCTCGCGCCATCGACAGGGTGCCGTCGAGATGATGCAGCCCGGTGACGCTGGTGCGCTCGAGCTCGATCGGGGCGAAGTCAACGGCGCGTCGGGTGGGATCCGTCCCGGCCTGGACCACCGTGATCTTCACCGGGCTGTTCGGCTGGTTGTCGGCCCGCACGGTGCGGTGAAACCGCCCGTTGGCATACTGGCCACTGTCGACATAGGCCAGGAAATTTCTCACTGAAACCGGAGCATGCGCCGAGTCGAGTTCCGCCTCGATGTTTCCCAGCGAGGTTTCGATCACCACGCGAACCGGTTTGCCCTGGGCTGCGGCGGCCCCGGGCCACGCCGCGGCAAGGATCCCGGCGGCCAGAAGGTTACGGATCGGAAGTATCACGGGCGCCTCACGCGCGGAGGGCTGCCTGCAACCAGCCGGCAAGCAGGATCACGACTGCCAACTTGCCCCACCGATTCCATCCTGGCCAGAACACCGCCAGCGAGGTGACGATGATCATCACCGATACCACCACCAGCGGGAGAACTGCCACCAGATCTGGTGGCGGGGTCTCGGCGATGACCAGGGTCAGCACCGCCAGTCCCACCGCGTAGGCGAGGGAGAGGACGCCAGCCGCGGCGAAGAGTCGCCGCACCAGCGCATCCTCCGGACCTCAGGCGCACGTTGCGGAGCCAAGCAAGCAGCACCAGGCGCCACGCCAGCAGCGCCAGGTCGGCCAGCGCGAAGAATCGCAGCGCCGGCATTGTGAATCAACGGAGTAACCTGGTCGCCGATGATGGTGCCCGCGGCCCGCAACCCGCGATCAAGGCCACCACGCCAGAGAATCGTGGTGTGCTCAGGCCATTCATCACCCACGAGCCGGGAGAGGGCCACGACCATCCCCAGCGGGACGATCGCCATCACGGCACGCCTGACCGCCCCGGCCCGGCGACTCGGTTGCGAGAGCGGCCACGCCACGGCCGCGGCCGGGAGACCCACCCCCGCCGGGGAGATGCACACCGCCGCCACCGCCGCCAGCGAGCCATAGGCGAGCGAGAACTTCGGGGCATGTACCATCACGGCGAGGATGAGCACCGTGATGCTCAGCAATGGAGGCCCCAGCAGGGAGGTCCGGTGCAACGGCATGAAGCCCGGCAGGGCGGCAAGGCAGGTGGCAGCGAGGACGCCGGCCACCGGCCCGACGGTCGTATCGACCATGAGGAGGGCGACGGCAATCGTCAGCCCCGCGCAGGTGGCCGGGAAGAGGGGCCCGAGTGTCGTCGACATCTCGCCACCGACGCCGACGATATAGAAGACGCCGTCCGCGCGGCAACGCCACCAGACCAGGGCCGCCATGACGAAGAAGGCCACCAGGGCCCGCTGTCGCGCGCCGCTCAGCGGCCGCTCCCCGCCGGATACCAGCGGTGCCCGCCGCGCGCCATTTCCTCGAGGACCGGGGCGGGATGAAAGCGCGGGCCGTGGGAGAGCCTCCAGCTTCTCGAGGCGCGCGACCATCTCGGCGGCGCCCATGGCATCAATCGCGCGCAACGGCCCGCCGCGGAATGGCGGAAAGCCGATCCCATAGACGGCGCCGACATCACCATCTCGCGGCGTCCGCAGCACGCCCTCGCTCATCGCGATGGCGGCCTCATTGAGCATCGCAAAGACCAGGCGATCCTCGATGCGCTGTTCGTCGACCTCGCCGAGCGGACGGACGCCGAGCAGCTGGAAGACACTGCCGTCGGCACCGGTCTTGTGGCCGTCCTTGTAGAAGTAGAAGCCACGGCCGTTCTTGCGACCGAGGCGGTCGTCGGCACGCATCACGCCGATCACCCGTGATGGCTTGAGTCGGTCGCCGAAGGCCGCATGCATCACCTTGCCCGCCTTCTCGCCGACATCGAGCCCGACCTCGTCCATCAGCGCAATGGGACCGACCGGGAATCCCCAGCGGGTCATCACCTTGTCGAGCGTCTCGATCGGCACGCCTTCCTCGAGCATCAGCCCGGCCTCGTTGAGGTACGGCATCAGGATTCGGTTGACCCAGAAGCCGGGCGAGTCGGCCACGACAATCACGGTCTTTCCCATGCGACGCCCGAACTGCACGGCCGTCACCACGGTGCTGGCGGTGGTACGATCGGTCGGAATGACCTCGAGCAACGGCATCCGCTCGACGGGCGAGAAGAAGTGCATCCCGACGATGCGCTCCGGATTCCTCGCCTCGGCGGCGATCTCGTGGATCGGGATCGTGGAGGTGTTGGTGGCGATGACCGTCGTGGGTGGCACCGCGGCCTCGATTTCGCCAAAGACGGCGCGCTTGACCGCAAGCTCCTCGAAGACGGCTTCAATCACCAGTTCGGCGTCGCCGAAGCCTGAGAAATCCGCCGTTCCGCTGAGGCAGCCCTTCTTCCGCTCGAACTCGAACCGCGTCATCCGCCGCCGCTTGACCTGGCCGCCGAGGATGTCGATGGCCAGCTTGAGCCCGCGACCGACGCGAGGGAGGTCGGCATCCTTGAGCCGAGCCTCGACGCCGGCGGTGAGCACGGCAGTGCCGGCGATGCCCGCTCCCATGAAGCCCGACCCGACCAGGCCCAACCGACGCACCGGGACCCCTCGCGCCGTTCCCGGCGGGACCCCGTCGTCCTTCTTGAGCGCCGTCGTGGCGAAGAAGATCTCGACCAGTCGCCGCGAGACGTCGGTCATGGCAAGCTCACCGAAGGCCTGGGCCTCGGCCTCGAGCCCCTTGGTCATGCTGCTCGACATCGCAGCGCGCACGACCTCGATGGCCCGGAACGGCGCGGGATAGTGTCCGCCGGTCTTCTGCTCAACCTGTTCGCGCGCCTTGCGATAAACGAACGAGCGCCCGAGGGCGTTGCCATCGAGCAGCGCGCCAGCCAGGCCGCGACGCCGGCGCTTCGGCCGCCAGTCACGGGTCAGGCGTTCGGCCGCGTCGAGGGCGATGTCGAGCAGGATCGCTTCGGGCACCATTTCATCAATCAGGCCGATCTGCAGCGCCTTCTTCGCCCGTTCGCTCTTCCCGGCGAGGATGATGTCCAGCGCGGCGCGCACACCGATCAGGCGGGGGAGGCGATTCGATCCCCCGGCGCCCGGAATCAGGCCCAGCTGCGTCTCGGGAAGGCCGATCAGCGTCTTGGGATGATCGCTCGCCACGCGGTACTGACAGGCAAGGGCGAGCTCCAGGCCGCCACCGAGGCACGCGCCGTGAATGGCGGCAACGATCGGCTTGGCCGACTCGGCAATGCGCTGCATCAGCAGTTGCCCGTCGCGAGACAGGCGCACGGCCTCCTCGACCGAGCGCAGCTGCACGAACTCGTCGATGTCGGCGCCGGCAATGAAGGTATCGGGCTTGCCGGAACGAATGACGATCGCCTTGACCACTTCATCAGTGTCGAGTCGTTGCAGCAACTCCTCGAACTCCCAGCCAACGGCCTTGCTGATCTTGTTGACCGGTTCGTTCGGGGTGTCGAACGTGACGATCGCGACGCCACCACGGCGTTCCACCGAGAAGGCGGTCATGGCAACCGCTCCAGGACCAGCGCAAAGCCCATCCCGCCCTGCGCACAGATCGAGATCAAGCCGAACTGCACGTTACGCCGGGCCATTTCATTGGCGAGCGAGGTGACCAGCCGTGACCCGGTCGCGCCGAAGGGATGTCCCAGGGCGATCGAGCCGCCCATCACATTGGTGCGATCCCAGTCGACCTCCCCGACCGGTCCAGCGAGACCCAGGCGTCTGGCCCACTCCACCGAGGCCCAGGCCTGCGCATTCGACAACACCTGCGACGCGAACGCCTCGTGGATTTCCACCAACCCGAGGTGTTGCCAGGTGATCCCGGCGCGCTTCAGCGCCAGCGGCACGGCGTAGACCGGCCCCATCAGCAGCTGCCATCCGGGATCGACCGCGGCCACGGCGTAGGAGCGGATCGCGGCCAGTGGCCGGTAGCCGAGCGACCGTGCCTTCTCCTCGCTCATCATCAGGGTGGTCGACGCGCCATCGGTGAGTGGTGACGCGTTGCCGGCCGTCACCGAGCCGTAGCGTCGGTCGAACACCGGCGGCAGCTTGGCAAGAGCATCGAGCGAGGCGTCGGGACGCACCAGGTTGTCGGTGCTGCCAATCTGGTCCATGTTCGGCCCGCCGAACCACGGCGCAATTTCGGCGGGGATCCTGCCGTCGCTGACCGCGGCAGCGGCGCGCTGATGGCTCATCAGGGCAAACTGATCCTGCTCGGCGCGGGAGATGTGATTCTCCTTCGCCATCTTCTCCGCTGACTGTCCCATCGACTCACCGGTACTCGGCTCGCCGATGCCGGGGGCCACCGGCACCAGGTCGCGCGGCCTGACCTGGGCAAGGAGTCCGAGCCGTGCCCCGAGCGACCTTGCCCGGCTCGCCGCGCCGAGAATCTGGGCGAACTTCCGGGTATGGAGAATCGGGACATCGGAGAGGGTCTCGACCCCACCGGCAAGAATCACGTCGGCATGGCCGGCCATGATCTGGTCGGCGGCGTTGCAGATTGCCTGCGCCCCTGATGCGCAGGCGCGATTCAGGGTGTAGCCCGGCACCGTCTTGGGAAGCTGCGGCAGCAGAGCCACTTCACGGGCCACGTTCCCCAGCAACGGCGAGGGCACGACCTGTCCGTAGATAACCTCATCGACTTCGTCGCCGGGCAACTCGGTCCGATAGAGCAGTTCACGAGTACAGTGGCGTGCCAGATCGACTGCGGTTGCATCGCGCAACACCGTTCCCGACTTCACAAAGGGCGTCCTGAGCCCGGCAATGACCACGGCCCGGCGGCCGGGTGATGGGGTGAGCATCAGGGAAAGGTAGCGCAAAGGGGAATGGGCGGTGACAGCCGCGAGAGGCCATTGGCGATCGCCGACTGTATCTTTCCCGGTTACCAATCGACGGAGCACATGTTTGTCCCCGACCGAATCCGAGCAGCCCACTGTCGGCCTCCCTGCGGAGGCCATGTATGCCGCCCTCCTCGAAGAGCAGTCGCAGGTCCCCTTGGAGGCAGGGAAGGCAGGCGCTGGGCAGCCCGCGACGGCTTCCCCCGACTCGCCGGGCCCCGCCACCCAGGTCCCGGCCAATGCGGTCCTGCTCAAGGGCCCGGCCCTTCGGCTGGCCCAGAACATGGAAGCCTCGCTGGCGATTCCGACCGCCACCTCCTTCCGCGACATCCCGGTGCGGACCCTCGAGGCGCGCCGCACCGACCTGAACGGCCAGCTCAAGGCCGCCGGACGGACGGAGAAGCTCTCGTTCACCCACCTGATCGCCTGGGCGATGGTGGAGGCTGCCCGCGAATTCCCGATGATGGGAACAAGCGTGCTCAAGAGCGGCACGGATACCTACAAGGTGGTGCCCGAGCATGTGAACCTGGGGCTGGCCGTCGACGTGGAGCGGAAGGACGGGACGCGCGGGCTGATGGTGCCGGTTCTCAAGCTGGCCGACACCTTCGGTTTCGCGGAGTTCCTGGCGAACTATGAGACGCTGGTCGAGCAGGCCCGCGGCAACAAGCTGCTGCCCGATGATTTCGCCGGCGCCACGATGACGCTGACCAATCCGGGGGGATTGGGAACGGTGGGCTCGGTGCCGCGGCTGATGCCGGGTCAGGGCACCATCATCGCCGTCGGCTCGATCGCCTACCCGGTGGAATTCGCCGCCACCGACAAGGAGGCCCTGCGGCAGCTCGGCATCGGCAAGGTGATGACGATGACGAGCACCTACGATCATCGGATCATTCAGGGCGCCGAGTCGGGAAGCTATCTCCGCCTGGTCGACCAGATGCTGTCGGGCGAGCATGGTTTCTACGAAGCGATCTATCAGGCGCTAAGGCTCTCACCATCGTCTTCGCTGCCATCACCTACCTCGTCGGCAGCACCTGCAACGGTGGTACAAATCGAGCGTCGTCAGGCGACCCTCGAGCAACTGACGCAGGTTGCCGCCGCGATGGCGCTGGTCAAGGCGATGCGCACCCATGGCCACCTGGCCGCGCACCTCGATCCCCTGGGCAGCACGCCGGAGGGTGATCCGGCGCTCGATCCAGCCCCGCTCGGCCTTACTGCTGACGTCATGGCATCGATCCCGGCAACCGTCCTTCAGGTCGACGTGCCGGGTGCGACACTGGCCGAGGTCCTCCCGAATCTCGAGCGCACGTACTGCGGCACCATCGCCTACGAAGTGGAGCACATCGCGGCCCACGACCAGCGCGCCTGGCTGAGGCGGCAGATCGAGTCCGGGGTGCATCGCATTCCGATGAGCACCGAAGCGAAGCGCGCCCTCCTCGAACGACTCACCGAGGTCGAGGGGATGGAGCGATTCCTTAACAAGGCCTACCTCGGGGCCAAGCGCTTCTCGATCGAGGGCGTCGACATGATGGTGCCGATGCTCGACCTTGCCTTCGAGATCGCCGCGGAGGCTGGTGTTCGAAGCATGGTGCTTGGCATGGCCCACCGCGGGCGGTTGAACGTGCTGGCCCACAACGTCACGCGGTCCTACGAGCAGATCCTGGCGGAGTTCGAGGGCGACCGGGGTGACCCGCGGTCAGAGGGTGGCACCGGCGACGTCAAATACCACCTCGGTGCCACCGGGGGCGTGCTGACCGCCAGCGGACGCGGCATCGAGGTGTCGCTGCTGTCGAATCCGAGTCATCTCGAGTTCGTCGATCCAGTGGTGGTCGGTGTGGCCCGGGCCGAACAGACCGACCGCACTGGCCCCACCATCCGGCTCGACCCGCTCGCCGCCCTGCCGGTGACGATTCACGGCGATGCGGCCTTCCCCGGGCAGGGTGTCGTTCCCGAAACGATGAACCTCAGCAACCTGCCCGGGTATCGTGTCGGCGGCACGCTGCACTTGATTGCCAACAACCAGATCGGCTTCACCACCAACCCGTCGGATGCCCGGTCCACCCAGCATTCGTCGGACCTCGCCAAGGGGTTTGACATCCCGATCGTCCATGTCAACGCGGATGATCCCGAGGCCTGCCTGGCCGCCGTGCGGCTGGCGATGGCCTATCGCCTCAAGTATCAGGAGGATGTGCTGATCGACTTGGTGGGCTACCGCCGCCATGGTCACAACGAGACCGACGAGCCGAGCTACACCCAGCCGGTGATGTATGCCAAGATCAAGAAGTTGCCGACGGTGCGCCAGCTCTATGCCGACAAGCTTCTCGCCGAAGGCGTCGTTGCGTCGGGGGACCCTGAGGCGATGGTGCAGCGGGTCTATGACCGGTTGCTGGACGTGCAGACGCGCTACCGGGCCTCGCGCGCTACCGTCGAACCCGAGCCAGAGGTGCCGTCACCAGTCCTGGATGACGGGGCACACGTCGACACCACCGTCCCGGCCGCCGTGCTCACGTCACTGAACGAGCAGCTGCTCACCTGGCCCGAGGGGTTCACGGTCCATCCAAAGCTGGTGCGACAGCTCGAACGCCGACGCGCCGGGCTGAACGCGCCGGGCGGAATCGAGTGGGCACACGCCGAATCCCTGGCCTTTGCGTCGCTGCTGCACGAGGGCACCCCGGTGCGACTCACCGGGCAGGATGTCGGTCGCGGCACCTTCTCCAACCGCTACCTGGTGCTTCACGACGTCAAGAACGGCAAGACATTCGCCCCGGTACAGGCCATCAAGGACGCGCAGGCGCCGATGGAGGTGTTCAACTCCCCGCTCTCCGAACTGGCGACCGTCGGTTTCGAGTACGGCTACGCCACGGCGGCGCCGGAAGTGCTGGTGCTCTGGGAGGCACAGTATGGTGATTTCGTCAACGGCGCCCAGGTGATTCTCGACCAGTTCGTGGTCTCCAGCTTCAGCAAGTGGGGCATCTCCTCCCGACTGACGCTGCTGCTGCCGCACGGCTACGAGGGCGGCGGACCCGAGCACTCGAGCGGGCGCGTCGAGCGGCATCTGCAGCTGGCAGCGGAGGGGAACATCCGCGTCGCCAACTGCACCACACCGGCCCAGTATTTCCACCTGCTCCGACGCCAGGCCAAGTGGGAATCGCAGCGGCCGCTGATCGTGATGACCCCCAAGAAACTCCTCCGCCTCCCCGCGGCTGGCTCGTCCCTCGCCGATCTTGCCGAAGGGACCTTCCATCCGGTGCTCGACGACCCCTCGCCGGATGAACGCGCGGCTACGGCACGATCGCTGGTGCTCTGCAGCGGCAAGGTGTATTACGACCTGCTCGAGGAAGCCGTGAAGCGGGACAACGAACGGCCGCCGATCGCCCGGATGGAGCAGCTCTATCCCTTCCCGGAGCGCAAACTCCGGGAGCTGTTCCAGCGCTATCCCTCGCTCACCGAGGTGGTGTGGACGCAGGAAGAACCGAAGAACATGGGACCGTGGACGTTCATCGAAGAACGCCTTTCGCCGATTCTGCCGCCGGGCGTCTACCTGCGCTACGTCGGCCGGCCCGAGCGAGCCTCCCCGGCTGAGGGGTACAGCACAGAGCACATGATCGAGCAGGAGCGCATCATCAATGAGGCACTGGCATCGGGCTCGTCAGCCGCGAGGGCGATGAAGACCTGAGCCTGCCACGGCCGAAAATGTCAGAGGGGGGAGCGGCCAGGCCGCTCCCCCCTCGCTTCGTCGCGCGAGCGGCGGATCAATCCGGCGGCAACAGTGGCCGCTCGGAGGCACTGCGCGCGAGCTGCTTCAGCGGCTCGGAAAGATGGTCGCCGTAATGCAGGAGGAAGACGCCGCGGGCACGCCTGGCCATCAGGAACGCAAGGAGTGGCGTGTCTGCCTTGGCGGCGTTGCAGGGACGACAGGCGAGGACCAGGTTGTCGGGCCGGTCGTATGCCGACTGGCCACGGCGCGGCCGCACATGATCGAGCGTGATGGTGTCGACAGCGACCCTCGTGCCGCAATAGGCGCACACCGAACCGTGGCGCTCGAGGAGCCAGTCGCGATGCGCACCGTATGATCGTCCTGGAGAACGGCGGAGACGGGCTCCCGTCGTGCCTGATTTTGGTTCGGCGCCTTCGGGCGCCGGGGCGGCCTCCTTGCGGCCGCGACTACGTGATCTTCCCACGACATTCCTTCGAAGAAATTGTTCCTGACAACGTGACCCAAGCCTAATGGACTCTGCCGGAGGACGTAAGCCGACCACGCCGATTCATTGCTGCGACGCCAGGATCGCCAGGATCACCAGGATGACCCCGCCGAGCACCAGCAGCCCGAGCGTCGTGTGCATCGGTCGTGACCTGGCGCCACGGCCCGCCGAATCGATCAGTGCTCCGAGTGTCGACGCCTGCTCCACGGGAAAGGTGTCGAGCACGCCGAGGACAGCCACCGCTTTCTGGGGCCGGCGTCCTGGTTGGTCCGATCCCATCGCCTCGAGGAGCGCGGCGATCTCGGGTGGGAGACGCCGGCTGGAGGAGGCGCTCCCCGGTCGATCACCGTAGAAAAGTGCCCGGGCCAGCGTGGCCAGGGCATCGAGATCGTCGCTGGCATTGCCACCTTCACTCAACGCCAGGCCGGTGATCCGGGTTCCCTCGGGCACCAGCAGCACGGTGTCGAGACCGAGCGCGCCGTGAGCCAACCCACGCCGATGCAGTGCCACGAGCACCCGGGCAACATCGCGGACCACGCGCACGGCCTGGCGCACCGGCTGCGGTCCCTGCTCGGCGAGACGAACCGCGACCGTGACGGCTTCGGGCTCTTCGTCGACCACCCACGCGCGTCCCTCGATCTCGCCCACGGCGATCGGGAGGATGACGCTGGCGTGATCGAGCTCCTTGAGGCGGGAGAGCTTCTCCTGCAGCCGTTCGGGCGAGGGCCCCTCTGGCGGGGTGGGGTGCAGTGTGACGCGCAACGGCCGACCCGCGTCGGGGGCATGCGCGGTGTATTCGCGCCGTCCCCGCAGGGCGGGCCGCTCCTCATCAAGGACCGCCTCACCAGCGATGGCAAGCTGCAGTCTGGAGTGCAGAAAGTCTGGGAGCATCGGGAGGATGATCCCCAGACGTCGCGAACGCCGCAAGGGCGCCCGGGCAGTTCAGCGTTCGACCATCCGCTTCAGCGCCTCCGTGATCCTGGGGTCGTCGAACCGGGCCAACAGCGAAACCGCCTGCCGTCGCCGTGACGCCGATTCCGTCGCCGACGTCGCGATGGTCAGGAGCCAGGCGGAATTCTTGCTCCCGCCGCCGCTGGCCACGACCTGAAGCAGCGCACTCCGTTCGCGGTCGGTGCTGAGTGAAGGGTACCGGGCGCGCAGCATGGTGAAATCGGCCTCGGTGGCATACTCGCCGCCGAGGCCCTGGATCGCCTGAACGACGTTCGCTTCGGCAAGCTCCGGCCGCACGAAGGCCTCGCGCACGAATCGGCGGGCGCGCGGATCGCCCGAACGGGCAAGCATGGCGAACGCCTCGCGCGATTGCCACTCCTCCGATTCTCCGGCAAGCTGCATCAGCAGGGGAATCCCTTCGCCGCGATCAAGACCGTTGATGGTACTGAGGGCCTGCTGGCGAATCGACTCGGTTTCGGTCCGGTCACGAGTGAACTTCTCGAGCGCCTGCGTCACCGCCGCCGCGCCCACTCCACCGGGTTCATTACGCCGGCGGGACAGCCAGGAGATGGCGCTGCGTCGAATGTCGCGCGAACGGGTGGCATCCTGGCTCATCGCGAGAAGTTGCGGCGACACGACGCTGCTGTCGGCGAGCATCGCCGGGAGCACGGCATCGCGGGCCGGGCGACCATCGAGCGACCTGGCGAGCCCGAGCAGGTAACTCGAAGCGTCCCTGCTCGACACCACGCCAAGATCGCGACCACCATCGCGGTCCGCGACGAGTGGCCCGGCGTACGTCTCGATCTTCACGATCTCATGGCCATCGCGCACCAGCACCACCCGCACCGGTCCCTTGGCGCACTCATCCCGCGTGCCGGCCATCCCCATCGAGGTGGAGTACCCGGCGTCCTCGGCGCGCAGGAAGGAATGACCGTTGCCGCAGACGCCATCCCGGGCAGCGAAATGGAACTGCACCGGGCCTTCGGCTGAGGCGACGCGTCGGTCGAGGGCCTGGCCGCCGGCGACCGCGGGGGCGAGCAACGCCCCCACGAGGATGAGCTTGCCGGCACGCTGGTTCATTGGTGGTCGACCAGGTCGAGGAGCAGCTTCTGGGCGCGCGGATCCTTGCTGCGCGCCAGGGCGGAGATCGCCATCCGGCGCATGCTCGGATCGGTACCGTTCTTCGCGATGTCGATCAGCTTGTCGACGGCCGCGGGCTCCGTGCGGCTGGAGAGGAGCTCGACCACCGTCTGGCGAAGCTGCCGCTGCGAGGCACCGTCATAGAGCCGGCCCAGCGCAGCGATATCCATCGAGCGTCCGGCCTGCTCAAGCGCCGTCATCCGCGCCTCGATCGGCTCGTTCTCATTGCCGACGAGTGCGCCGAGCCACTGTTCGTTGGCGGCACCGCCAGCGCGGCCGATGACCCTGACCAGGGCCGACTTGACCCGGGGTTCCGTCGTGCTGCCGTAAGTCGACCGCAACCAGGCGGCCTCATCCGGTGTGGTGTTCCGCCCAAAGGCGTCGAGCGCTGAGAGCCGGAGCCCAAGAGAGGCGTCCTTCTTCTCGAACAGCCCCCGCAGGGCGGCCCGCGCCCGGGGATTCTCGCTTGAGGCAATCGCCCGCGCGGCGGCATTCTGGATCGATTCGTCGGTGGCGGAGCCGGCCAGATCCTGAAGGGCGTTGAGCGCGGCGTCACCAGGCATCCGGCCCAGATAGTCGATTGCCGTCCCGCGCACCTGAAGCGAGGGATCGGTCTTGGCGATCGGGATCAGGACGGCGGCGGCCGCCTCGTCACGCTTGTTGCCGACCAGGCCGACCGCGGTACCGCGCAGCGGCACCGAGCACTCATCGCGGCGCGCCAGAATCTTCAGCGCGGACTGGCGCGCCAGCTCCGGGTCGAACCGCATCAATGCGCTGAGCGCCTCGGAGCGCACCTGCTGATCCTCGATGTCACAGCTGTTGCCCGCGGCTGCCAGCGCCCGCTTCACGGTCGGATCGTTGGCGAGACCGCGCTGGGAGAGAACATTGGCGATCCGGGCGGCCAGTGCCGTTGCATCGTTTCCACCGCCGCCGGACACCACCGTGAAGGCATCGACCAAGCGATCGACTGGGATCGCCCTCGAAGCCACGGGGGCAGTTCGAGCTGGACCAAACGCCCAAGTTGCGGTTCACCGGCACCCCGACGGCCCTCGCGCTCCCAAGGCGGACCGAGTCGCCATACGCCGAGGAGGCCGACGACGCGACCCCAACGTGGGATCGCTGCACCTCGGTCGCCGACGGCCTCGCCTTCAGTGTCTCCAGCACCCCCAGCGCCTCCTGCAATTCCGGCGTTCCGCCGATCCGGTAGAGCGCAAACGCCTGCCAGTACATCGCGTCGTCGGCATACACTGAGTTCGGGAACTTTGCCGGAATCGCCTTGAACTCTGCCGCCGCCCTGCGATAGTCACCACGGTTGAGCAGCTCGCGGGCCGAGCGGTAGAGCGAGTCGGCGGGATCGGCCTTGGCCCAGGGGGCGCGGGGGCCGGCGCCGGTCGAGAAGACGTAATTGCTGGCGAGACCGCTCGAAAACTCCGTGAAAGGCTCGACCTGATCGAAGTTGAAATTGTAGGCGTGGTCCTGATGGACACTCGCCAGGTCGGCGTACTGTCGGGCAACATCCATTGACTGCCGGCGATAGTCGTCGGACTGGACTCGCCACCCGGAGGACGGTGCCGGGGTCGCGGGCGGCTTCGGGGCGACGGGCGCCGCGGGTGGAGTGCGGGTGACCGGTGGCGGAGTGGTCGGCACCTGCGCCACGAGTGGCGTGGCAAGCGCGAGCGTCAGGACGGTCAGGCGACGAAGCATGGCGAGTTCCTCTTAGAGTGAGCCAGCGGAGAGATCAGTCACAGCCGACTGCAGCCGCGGCACGATATCCCGCTCGTTGAGTGCCGACTGAATGAGCATCAGTTCGTCGTGGGCGCGCTGGTGCTGGAGCCGCGCCACCTGCGCCAGCACCAGTTCGAGATCGAGCAGGAGATTGCGGATTCGTTCGTTGTCGGCGATCGGCGAGTCGAGCAGGATCCGGGTGGTGCCGAGCAGGCGGGCACCGTCGGAAGCAATCGTCGGATCGACCATCGTGGTGTCGTTGTCTCCTGGCAGCGCCGCCAGCAGCACCGCGGTCTGACCGAGGTAGCGTTCGGTGGCTTGCGACCCGGGATCGGTCGCTGCAACCGACGCCATGGTCGCGGGTGCAATCGCGGTTGAACCACCGACGCTCATCCGCCCGGCGAAGACCCCGACGATCAGCGCGGCGGCGGCCACACCAACCATGCGCCACGGCAGCCGTCGACCGCGGGCAGGAACGGCAAAGACGTCCTCGGCAACGCGATCCCACATGGCGTCGAGTGGTGCCGGTGGTGGGCGGTGCCAGGTCCGTTCGGCGTCAGCCAGCAGTCGATCGAGGCGATCATCATCCATTCGCGACGTCCTCCAGGTGCTTCGCGAGCTTCGCTCGCAGAATTGCTCGCGCTTCGAATACCCTGCTCCGGCTCGTCCCCTCGGCGATGCCGACCGCCTCGGCGATCTCGGCGTGGCTGTACCCCTCGAAGGCGTACATCACCAGCACGACCCGCAACGACTCCGGCATCTCCTCGATGGCAGCGGCCACCGCGTCCCGCAGTTCCGGAGAGACACCCGTGGCATCCTGCACCTCCCGTTCGGCCAGCTCGAGGGGGACCTCGCGAATCCGGAGCCGCTTGATCTTCCGCAGCCCGTTCAGGCAGGTGGTCACCGCCACCCGGTGCAGCCAGGTCCCGAAAGCCGACTCTCCGCGGAACTTCTCCAGCCCGCTGAAGGCCCGGACGAAGACGTCCTGGGTCAGGTCCGCAGCCAGGTCGGCATCGCCGGCGAGACGATAGGCCAGTCGGTAGACCCGCTCGGCGTGCCGGTCATACAGGGCACGCGCCGCCCCCCGGTCGCCATTCACCGCTCGCGCGATGAGCAACCGTTCGTTGTCCAGCATCGGGAGCAGCGGCTCAGCAGCGTTAAGCATCCGTTGACCTGTTGGACACCAGGGGTGGGTCATTCGTTGGATGACCGATCACGACCGGAGGTCGCGTACCGCTTCCTGACCGGGAAAATCGCCCGATCCCCGAGGGGCACCACGCCGGCCGCCGGTTGCCTCCCGCCCGCCGCGTGATACGTTCAGCAACTGATGCCCAGACACAATTCGAGGCGGGAGGCCGAGGGGAGCCCACCGCCGGCCCCCGCCCCAACGCAGTCGCGCGCGATCGGTGAACCCGAGTTGCTGGCCATGCTTGCAGTGGCGATCTGCGTGCTGCTCACTTGGCTCGCGCGGTCAACCCTTAACCCCGACGGCGTCTCGTATCTCGATCTTGCCCGGCGAATCTCCGCCGGTGACTGGTCGTCGTTCGTGCAGGGGTACTGGTCGCCTCTCTACCCTGCGCTCGTTGCCATCATCTCGAGGGTGGTGGGACCCGACCCCGTGGCACTCATCGCCACGGCGCATGCGATCAACGGCGTCGTGGCGATTGCGGCGATCGGCGTAATCTGGTGGTGGAGCCGCCAGAACAGCCAGCGTTTCTTCGTGCGCTTCGCGATCGCCGCGTTCCTCCTGATCAGTGCCGGATTACCCCGCATCGAGGCGGTGACGCCGGACGTCCTGCTGCTGGCGCTGATGGCCTGGATCGGCTACGAACTGCTGGTCCACCGCGGTGAGCGCTGGTTGCTCACCGGGGTGCTGCTCGGGGCCGCGTTCCTCGCCAAGACCAGCGCCTGGCCGTGGCTCGTGCTGGCGGTACCGCTGAGGGTCTGGGGGGCTCGAACGTCGGCCCACCGGCGCGAGGTTCTGCTCTCATCCGTGATCTGCGCTGCGGTGATGCTGACCTGGATCGTGCCGATGAGCGTCAAGGCGGGACGCCCAACGCTGGGGTCGGCTGGGCGCCTCAACTATTCGTGGTACCTCGCGGCAAGTGACGCGCGGACACCGGACACGCACCTGGGTCAGCACACCTTCTATCACCAGATGACGGTCGATTCCGCGCATGCGATCACCTGGGCCGAGTTTCCCGATGCCGGCAAGTGGACCTATGCGCCATGGTCCGATCCCACGGCATGGGATGCCGGCGTCCTCACCAGGAATGAGACCACACCAGACACCTTTGAACTGATCTCCTACTGGCTGCGCCAGGCAAGGAATTCACTCGGGCTCTGGCTGCTGCCGGTCCTGCTCGGCATTCTCGTCCCCGGCTACCTGCTGCAGCGGCGCCCGAAGATGTGGCACGACCTGCTGAAGGATGACCGACCGATCCTGGTCACTGCCCTGCTCGGGCTCGCCGGGGTAGGCCAGTTCGTCCTGGTCCACTCCGAGCCACGGCTGATCGCGCCGTTCGGCCTGCTCTTCGCGTTGGCGGTCCTGCACTGGCTCTGGGCGGCGGAACCACCCGTGCCGCGATTCCCGGTGATGGCCCGCCAGGCCGCTTCGTGGCTCGGGCTGCTGGCCGCGATCGGCTTTGCCGTCCCCAGGCTCCGGGAGGGAATTACCTCCAGTGCCCGGATCGAAGGCGTCCTCGCCGCGGTTTCGAGCACGAATGCGTCCCTGGCAGCGGCGGGACTCTCCCAGTCGCGAATCGCGATCCTGGGGCCGGCCATTCCGGTCGAGGCCAGTGCCTTCCTGTCCGGGGCGCAGATCGTGGCGCAGGTGCCGCCGAGTTCGGTAGAGGTGATCAAGAGCCTGACGACTGAGCAGCAGCGTGCCATCATCACGAAACTGTTCGGTGGCAAGGTCCAGATTGGCTGGCTGACCACCCCCGATGCCTCGGTGAGCATCGTGGTGATTCCGCCGGACTAGCGCTCCTCTCGAGTCACCGGGCGATTATCTTGCGTCGGCCACCACACCCCCGGCCGCCACATCAAAATCCACCAGCCCCGAGATCCGTGACGTCTCCTTCCGCGCCGATCGATTCCGCTGCCGCCTGGGCCGTGATCAACTCCGTTCGAGTCCTTTCGATGGATGCGGTCGAGCAAGCCCAGTCCGGTCATCCCGGAACCCCCATGGCCCTTGCGCCGGCCGCGTACGTCCTCTGGCGCCGCCATCTCAAGCATGCGGCCCGCACGCCCCACTGGCCCGACCGCGATCGGTTCGTGCTGTCGTGCGGCCACGCCTCGATGCTGCTCTACTCGATGCTGCATCTCTCGGGATACGACCTCTCGCTTGACGACATCAAGCAGTTCCGGCAATGGGGATCGAAGACACCGGGACATCCCGAACGCGGCCACACCGCCGGGGTCGAGACCACCACCGGCCCGCTCGGCCAGGGCATCGGCAATGCGGTCGGGATGGCGATCGCCGAACGGCTTCTCGCGGCAGCAGTACAATCGTCCCGGCCTCGAGGTCGTCAACCATCGCACCTGGGTCTTTGCCTCCGACGGCGACATGATGGAAGGGGTGGCGAGCGAGGCCTCGTCACTCGCCGGCCATCTGCAACTCGGCAAGCTCACCGTGGTGTACGACGACAACCGGATCACGATCGACGGTCACCACCGACATCTCGTTTACCGACGATGTCGGCATGCGCTACGAGGCGTATGGCTGGCGCGTGCTGCACGTCGATGACGGCAACGACCTTGAGGCCATCGACGCCGCGCTCACCGAAGCCGGCAGCGCAGAGCGAGCGACCCACGCTGATCGTGCTGCGCACCATCATCGCCGATCCGGCGCCGACCAAGCGCAACACCTCAGAGGCCCACGGCGCGCCGCTCGGCAAGGAAGAGATCGCGAAGACCAAGGCGATCCTCGGCTGGCCGCCGGATCCGTTCCACGTCGCGCCGCAGGCCTACACGGAGATGCAGCCGCTGATCGCGAGCGGCGATCCAGCTCGTGGCCGCGTGGGAAGCGCTGGCTGGCGCACCACCCGGACGCCGGCGCCTTCCGCGCACAGACTCGAGGGCAAGCTGCCGGCCGGCTGGGACGCGGCGCTCCCGGATCTTTCGAAGGAATCGCTCGCCTCGCGCCAGGCTTCGCAGAAGGCGCTCGCCGCGCTCGCCGCGTCGGTTCCCGGGCATCGCGGGCGGTTCGGCCGACCTCGGCGGCAGCAACGGCACCAACATCAGCGTCGGCGACGTCTTCTCGCCCACCGTCACGCGGGCCCGCGCATCCACTGGGGTGTGCGCGAGCACGGCATGGCCGCGGCGATGAACGGCATGGCGGCACACGGCGGCATCCGGCCGTATGGCGCAACGTTCCTGATCTTCCTCGACTACTGCAAGCCGGCGGTGCGCCTCGCCGCGCTGATGAAGCTCGCGCCGATCTACATCTTCACTCACGACTCGATCGGCCTGGGCGAAGACGGCCCGACGCACCAGCCCATCGAGCAGCTCGCGATGCTGCGCGGCATCCCCGGCATGGTGATGCTGCGTCCGGCGGACTCGGCGGAGACGGTCGAGGCGTGGCGCGCGGCGATCAGCCACACGACGGCCCGACCGCCCTGATCCTCACCCGCCAGAAACTTCCGGCGCTCGCGCGCGCGGCTGATCCGGTCAGCGACACGGCGCGCGGCGGCTACATCCTGCGCGAACCGGCGACGGCACCACGCGCGATCATCATCGCCACCGGCATCCGAAGTGTCGCTCGCGGTCAAGGCTGCCGAGACACTCGACGCAGAAGGCACCCCGACGCGCGTGGTTTCGCTGCCCTCATGGGAGCTCTTCGAGCAGCAGGACGCGGCGTGGCGCGAGATCGCGTGCTGCCGCCTGCCATCACCGCGCGCGTTTCGGTCGAGGCCGCGAGCACCTTCGGCTGGTCGCGCTGGATCGGCGATCGAGGCCGGGCGATCGGTCTCGATCACTTCGGTGCCTCGGCCCCGGCTGAGACACTGTTCAAGGAATTCGGCCTCACTCCTGAACGAATCGCCGCTGCGGTTCGCTCGCTGGCCTGATCACGGAGACCGCCATGCCCAACTCGCTCGTGCAACTCGGCTCGCTCGGCCAGAGTCCCTGGTATGACTTCATCACGCGCGACCTGGTGCATTCCGGCGAGCTGGCGCGGCTGGTGCGGGAGGACGGACTCAAGGGACATGACGTCAAACCCGACGATCTTCGAGAAGGCGATCGCCGGCAGCGCCGACTACGACGCCGACATCCGCACCCTGGCGGGACGCGGGGCGTCGCCGGCCGAAATCGTCGAGGCGCTGATGGTGGCGGACGTCCAAGCGGCATGCGAAGTCTTTCGGCCGGCCTACGAGGCCAGCGGGCACGGTGACGGCACGGTCTCGATCGAAGTGGCCCCGACACTCGCGCACGACACGGAGGGGACCATCGAGCGCGGCGGAGCAGCTCTGGAGCCGAGTGAACCGGCCGAACGTGGTGATCAAGATCCCGGGAACGCGCGCGGGACTGCCGGCCATCACGTACTGCCTCTCGAAGGGCATCAACGTCAACGTCACGCTGCTCTTCTCCGTTGAGCGCTATCGATTGGTCATCGAAGCATTCCTGTCGGGGCTGGAGCAGCGCGCGGCCGCTGGCGACTCGATCGGCCATGTCTACTCGGTGGCAAGCTTCTTCGTGAGCCGAGTGGATGGCCAGACCGATGCGGCGCTGGCGAAGGCCGGCGAGACAGGTGCGGCACTGCTCCACCAGATGGCCATCGCCAACGCCCGCGTGGCCTATGGCGTGTTCACGGCGTCACTGCTGGCGCCGCGGTGGCAGAAGCTCGCCGCGCTGGGTGCCAGGACGCAGCGGCCCCTGTGGGCCTCGACCAGCACCAAGGATCCGAGCCTTTCCGATATCCTGTACGTCGAGGCGTTGATCGCGCCCGACACCGTCAACACCCTGCCGCCTGACACCTTCAAGGCCTATCTCGACCATGGTGTCCCCGAAGTTCGCATCACGCCCGCCACCGTGGCGACGGCGGGCACGATGTTGTCGAGCTATCAACAGCTTGGCGTTGGATCGCTGGCCGACCAGACCGCGTTTCTCGAGGACGACGGCGTCGCCAAGTTCACCGCCAGCTGGAATGCCCTGCTGGATCGCGTGGCCAAGAAAGCGGGTTCGCTGACCGCCTGATCCTCCCTGCAAGGAGCCGGCATGTTTGCTGCGCTGCGGAAGATTTCGCTCACTCGCTGGATCATCATCTCGATGGTCATCGGCGTCGTCCTCGGCTGGCTTGACAACGCCGTCTGGACCGGCACCTCACTGGCGCCGTATCTCTCGCCGATCTCGACGGTCTTCATCAAGCTGATCAAGTCGATCGTGGTGCCGCTGATCTTCGGCACCCTGGTCGTCGGCATCGCGGGACATGGGGACGACATCAAGCGGGTCGGCCGCCTGGCGCTGCGCAGCTTCATCTACTTCGAAGTGGTGACCACGATCGCCCTGTTCATCGGGCTCGGGTTGGTCAACCTCCTCCGCCCGGGCGACGGCATCGTGCTCGGCAACGCCGCCGAGACCGGGCAGGCGCTGGCGGCGACAAAGACCACCTTCGCCAGCATCCTGGACCATGCGGTGCCTTCGTCGTTCTTCGACGCCGCCGCCAGCAACAACATCCTGCAGATCGTCGTCTTCACGGTCATCTTCGCGGTCGCCCTGTCGCAGGTGCGCGGCAAGGCCAAGGACGTGATGCTCTCCTTCTGCGACGCGCTCTCGGCGGTGATGTTCCGGTTCACCGGCATCGTGATGGGATTCGCCCCGTTCGGCATCGGCGCGGCGATCGCCGTCACCATCGGCAACTCGGGACTCGGCGTTCTCGGAAGCCTCGGCGCACTGCTGCTCACCCTCTACCTCGCACTGATCATCCTGGTGCTGGGCGTGTTCCTGCCGATCGCCCTCTACTTCAAGATCCCGATCCGTCATTTCTGGAAGTACGTCAAGGAACCGTGGCTGATTGCCTTCTCGACCGCCTCGTCCGAAGCCGCACTGCCACTGGCGCTCGAAAACGTCGAGAAGATGGGCGTGCCGAAGAGGATCGTCGCCTTCGTCCTTCCCACCGGATACTCGTTCAACCTCGACGGCTCGACGATCTACCTCGCCGTGGCGTCGATCTTCGTGGCCCAGGCCGCTCATGTCGAGATGACGCTCGGCACCCAGCTCACCATGATGCTCACCCTCATGCTCACGTCGAAGGGGGTCGCCGGCGTGCCGCGGGCAGCCCTGGTGATCCTCTCGGGCACGCTGACGACGTTCGGCCTGCCGCTCGAAGGAGTGGCCATCCTTCTTGGAGTTGATGCCCTGATGGACATGGGACGCACATCGATCAACCTGCTCGGCAACTGCCTGGCGTCGGCGGTGATGGCGAGGATGGAGGGAGAGTTCAATCCGCAGCCAATGGAAGGATGATCGATGATCGATCTTCGATGATCGACCATCCATTACCTTCCGTTGATGAAGCGCACCGCAGCACTCCTGCTCCTGCTCGCCTCGCCGCTCGCCGCTCAAAGTCCCCTGGACAGCGCGGCGACAGCGCTCGCGAACGGCCAGGGCTGGCGCGCGACGCAACTGCTGGCACCGCTGCTCGGTACCCCGAAGACCCGCACACCGGATGTCGTGATCCTCGCCGCTCGCGCCGCCGCCTCTTGGGAAGGGTGGCCGACGGTGCGGAAACTCCTCAACGGACAGCCCTGGCTCGACCAGCGATTTGATGGCGTGGGGCATCGCCTGCTCGCCGAGGCTGATCTCGGCGAGAACCGGAACACCCAGGCGCTGGCGCACGCGCTTGCGGCCGTCCGCCAGGGCAGCACGTCGCGCGACCCGTCCGACCAGGGGATGCGCCTGATCCTGCTGGCGCGGGCCTACGATCGCCTCGATCAGCTCGATTCGGCAGCGGCGGTCTATCTGCGCGCCAGCTACCAGCTTCCCGCTGTGGCCGACTGGCTGACACTGCGTGCTGCCGGCGTCACCCGCGACTCCGTGCGCCGGGCGGCACTCATGGGAACGGTGACGGTCGCCGCGGCCATCCCCCGGGTGCCGTGGACCGATGCGCTGGCGCGGGAGCGCAGTGGCGACCTCGCGGGAGCGGCGCGGACCTACGAGCGACTCGCCGCGCGGACCAAGGCGCTCAATGCCCGCTGGCGCGCCGCGAGCAGCACGTCCGACCGCCGGGTGGTGACCGCCGACCTGGCGGCAATCCTCCGCGCGCCGGCAAGCACCAGCGAAGCCCGTGACGCGATTGCGCTCGCGGCGATGATCAGGCCGCCATTCACCCGCGCCGAACAGATCGACCTGGCGCGTCGTGCTGCGGCCGTGGCGCGGTCGCAGGATGCGGTCACCGCCTTCGCGGCCGCCGCCAAGTTGGCACCGCTCACATCTCGCGATCGTTTCTCTTATGCCACCGAACTCGGCAACCTCGATCGATGGACCGAAGCGGCCACACAATTTCGGGCCGTGAAGGACCCTGCCCTTGCGGGGCACGCCGCCTACTATGCGGCCCGGGCGCTGCTCCGCACTGGAAACTCGCCGCGCGCCGTCACGGCACTCGCGGCGGTGGTGCGCAACTTCCCGAAGGACACCGTCGCGGCCAGCACCGCGCTCTACCTTCTCGGCGACCTCGCCATCGATCGCGGCCAGACGGACTCGGCGCGGGCCCGCTTCCGCGCGCTGGTGCAGCGCTATCCGTCAAGTTCGTTCCGGCCGCATGCCGAACTGCTCGCCGCGTTGGTCGCGTTCACCCGTGGCGATGTCGTCAGGGCCGAACGAGAACTGCGTGCCGCCCTCGCCTCCAGTCTCGGCCGTGAGGTGGACGCAACGCGATACTGGCTGGCGCGGAGTCGCCTGGCGCTGGGCGACACTTCTGCCGCACGCGTGCTCCTGCGTGATCTCGTCGATCGCGGCCCGGAGAGTTACTACGCCGTCAAGGCGGCAGCTCGCCTCGACACGATCCCGTGGCGAGACTCCTCGTCCTCGCGCAACGCGACAACCGGATTGCTCCCCGCGGAGTTCACGAGGGCAGCCATACTCGATTCCCTTGGCCTGGATGTCGAGGCGCAGTTCGAACGCGACTACATCGCATCCCAGGCGCGGGGCGCCGAGGGGCTGCGCACCGCCGCCGCACAGTTCGCCGCGGCCGGCTCGCCGTCACGCGGGGCCCAGCTTGCCTCGCGAGCCCTCTCGGCGGGCGCGCCACGTGACGGCAACCTCTGGCGGCTGATCTACCCGCTGCCGTACGAATCGGCGCTGCGCGCCGCGGCGGCGAGGGAGCGCGTCGATCCGCTGCTGGTGGCGGCGGTGATCCGCCAGGAATCGGGGTTTGATCCCCATGCCACCTCGCGGGCCGATGCCCGCGGGCTGCTGCAGGTCATGCCGAGAACTGGCATCGGCGGCGCCCGGTCGCTGGGCTTTCCCGACTTCGATCCCGCGCTCCTCTGGATCGCTGACGTGAACCTCGCGATCGGGATGCACTCCTTCGCGGTGGCCCTGGCCCGCTACCCGGAAACCGAACGCGCGCTCGCGGCCTACAACGCCGGCGCCACGCCGGTCGACCGATGGAGCCAGTCGCCGCTCAGTGGTGACGGGGCAGGAAGCAACAGCGTCAAGGCGGCCCTCGCCGATCCAGAGCTGTTCGTCGAGCGGATTCCCTACGTCGAGACCCGCAACTACGTCCGCGCGATCGCGCGGAACCTGGCGGTGTATCGGATGTTGTATGGGAAGCGATGATCGATCCTCGATGGACGATGTCACGCTGAGCACAGCCATGTGCAATACAGAGGGGTCGCCCCGCGCTTGCCCCGAGGCCTCGGCCATCACCGCTTCGCTCCAGGCACGAGGCCCCGCTCAGAACATGGAGTCTCCGGAAAGGTCGGGGTGGTTCACTCAGGCGTGAACCTCACCGCCTGCTCGACCAGCTGCCGCACCTTTGTCCCCTGAAACATGGCGGGACGGAAGAGCGTTCCCTTGACGGCGTCGATCGCCGGTTGCTCGAACTCCCGGTTGGTGCTGTTGAGCACCTGGATCGACGGGGCTTCGGCCTTGCCGTCGACTCCCACGATGTAGCGAAGCGTCACCCGCCCCGAGATGCGTTGCGCCTTGAGCGAGTCGGGATACCTCGGCGTCGGACCGCTCAGGTACTGGACCGGGTCGTCGACCAGGTCGGCGGTGTAGACGCCAGGCACCAACCGGGTGGAGTCAGTTGGCGAAGTGGTGCCTGGGGTAAAGCGTACCGCCTGGTCGACCAACTGGCGAACCTTCACTCCCTTGATGGTAGCGGCCCGGAAGTTCGATCCCTTGATGGCGTCAATCGAAGGTTGCTCAAAGGCTGGATTGGTGCTCGAGAGCACCTGAATCGATGAGATCTCGACCTTGCCGTCGATACCCACCACGTACCGCAACGTCACCCGCCCCGAGACCCGCTGAGCCTTCAACGAATCGGGGTACCGCGGTGACGGGCCGTTGAGGTACTGGACCGGGTCATCCACGGCGCTGACCGGATAGACGGTGCCGGTGGAATCCGTTGCCTGGCGCCTGAACTGCCGGACCTCCGGTCGGACGGCGAGAATCAGTGTCCCCGCGGTGGCGCTCGCGGGCTGGGTGCTGCCGAGCACGACGGTATGACCAAATGATACCGACACCTTGGTGCCAAACAGCTGACCGGCGCTCGAGCCGCGGCCACTCGACGTCGCCCAGAGTTTCACGGAGAGTTGCACCGCATCGGGCGTGACGCCCTCGATGGTCACCATGAGTTGATAGCTGACGCCTTCGGCCCGGAGGAGTTGTGTGGCGGACCCGCCGGCATTGGGCGAGTAGTCCACCGCAACAGCCGCCTGGGAGAGAAGCTTGTAGCCTGGAAACCGGAACAGCTCCTTCAGCGCCGCATCGATGTCCTTGATCGCCGGATCAGTGGTCCTGGTTTCTGTCGCCTTGATGAGCTGGAAGCGCAGGAGCAAAGGCTGCTGTTGCTCTCCCGGAGCGGTGCGAGATGTCGCTGCGGAGTCGCGCAGGACCAGTGAAACACCGACCGAAGGCACATTGACGGGCGACCGGCGCTCCTGTGCGCTCACACTGACGACCCGAACGAGCATGATCAGCAATGCGAGCAGGACGGCAGGAAATCGAGTGGGGTACATGGGCAAACTCCCTCAGTAGAACCAGACCACGGAAATCAACGGATCGCGTGTGGCGAAGATGATGGCGTTCTGATTGGGTGGAACCTGCGCCACCATCGGCGCAGCGGGCGTGGTGACTGACGGTGCGGTGGGGTGGGTCAAGGCCGTGGCGGGTGTGCCATGCCTCACCATCACCATGAGCGTGATCGCTGCAGCCACCCCGACGCCCACCAGGACCCATCGCCGGAGGTGGTGTCCGGTCGTCGCCAGGGCAGTCCCTTCAGCCGACGGGCCGATCGAGCGGGTCACCCCCGCGGCGGCGGGGCGGCGCGACTCCGCACTCAGGTAAACCGCCTGCACCGCGGCGTGATGGGTATGGAGCGACTGAGCAATCCGCTGGCAGTCCGCACACTGACGGAGATGGGCCGCCAACGGCGAGTTGCCCACCCCGGTGAGCTCCTCAGGTTCTGCTTCCAGCACCAGTTCTAGAGCTTCGGCACAGGTCATGATCGGTATTCCTGGACAAGTCGCGGTTCCGTGAGCAGCAGGCGCTTGCGAATTGCGCGCCGTGCCTTGAGCAGGTTCGTACGCACCGTCACCTCGGGAATCTGCAGCCGCTCCGCGATCTCTCTCGCCGGAATTTCCTCGAAGTCGGCCATGGCGAAGACAGCACGTTGCCGTGGCGGCAGGTCGCCGAGGTACCTCTTCACGATCGTCACCAGCCGCTCCGCATCGAGATCGTCCTGCGGTGAGTCCCCTGTGGCTCCACCGACATTGACCTGCCAACGGGAGAGGGCGTCCGTGCGCCTGACACGAGTCCGTCGCTCATCGTCGCGAAGGTTGAATAGAATGCGATAGAGCCAGGTGGTGAACTTCGCATCGCCGCGATACCCGCCAAGAGACTGGTGAGCCTTGATCCACACCGCCTGGGCCAGATCGTCGGCGTCGTCGCGATCAGCCGCAAGCACGAGCGCCCACCGAAACACCAGCTGCTGGTGCTGTCGGACCAGCAGCTCGAAAGCTGCCGTCTCCCCGGACGCCGCTCGGACGACCAAGGCCGCCGACTCGGCCTCATTGACCATGGGTCCTCGGTTGTGCGCGCCGGATGGCATCTGCGGGTAGGACGTCATGAGGGGCGATTTTGTTCACTGGGGTGCCACGTGAGGGAACTAGCGGTTGACCATCGAATCGGGCACAAACCTCACCGCGACCGACCAACGCAGCCATTGCCATTCGAACAGCAGGGTTGCATCCGGTTTGTCCGTCGGTTCGATGGAGACGCGGAAGCACTGGAAGAACTTGGGACAATCCGGATCGTCGCGTTTCAGGTAGCTGGAGCGAACCGTGGCGACACTCCGTGGCGCCGGATTGACCCGCACGCGGAAGCGAGGCACCACCGAGTCGGTACGTCCCATCGAAAGCGGCACCCGCGCGACATCATGTGACGAATTGTAGGTCATTCCAGCTGTGGGTCGATCCCGGTTGACCATCAACGCGGCAGTTTCGCTCGTCACCACCACCCAGAGAGAATAGGTCCCAGCCGGGACGAGTTTCTGGTCGATGACCAGATCGGAGCTCGCCACGAGTCGTGCCGGTGCGATGGATCCCATCTGCCATGTGCCCAGGGGAATCACTCTCCCGATGAGCACCGAATCGTTGCCGACCATGGCGTCGTAGTCCACCTCGAGCGTCGCCCTACCGACGCTGAAGCGTGTTGTGTCGCGCACCGGCATGGCGGTGGGGCGTTGCGCGGCTCCGATGGACACGAGTGCCAACATTGCAGACACGGCAATCGTCTGAGGAAGGCCCACTGTCAACAATCGCATCGGTACCTCCGCTGATTCTCCTGACGCCCCCTACCGACGTGCGCTTCTGTTGCAGTGCCCGAGGGACGTCCTCGGCCGCCTCGTTGCGGCTATGCGACCGGTGAGGACAGGATGATCCGTGCCAGGATGTAGAGCCCTGCCCCCCCAGCCACGAGCACCCAGCTTCCGAGAACCAGCCCGGCTGCCCCCAGGAGACCTCCTCCAAACGAGAGAGCGGCTCCAACGGGCCACCTCTCGCCGGGGTGTTTCGAACGCCATCCGAGGTGAAAGACAAAGGCCCCCATGACAGCGGACAGGGCGACAAGGATGCCAAGAAGAGTCAACACGGGACGGCCTCCGCAGATGTGGTTTCGCGATCAGAGCGAGCAATCGTGAGCGCCGGACGGCATCGTATCTCCGAAGCGGAGCTCTGCTCCATCACGCTTTCACATGAGATACATCACCACTGATCGCCGGGACGTGACGTCTGCCCCGGTATCGACCACCTCGATGTCGAACCAGTACCGACCGCTCGCAAGTTGTGTCACTGACAGTTCACGCTCGATTTCGTTGAGGCCGCGTCGGATCGGTGTCTCGAAGGCGATCTGCATCGCCGGCTTCGTCGTGGCCCGATCGGCACCCTCGGGGAAGAGCCTGAGCGTGGTGCGAACGCTCACCCGGTCGATATCGCTCTTCACCTGATAGTAGAGCCGCACCGGCTCGTTCCGCGCGACCATGTCCTGCGGCGCCAGCACGACCTGGCGGCCACCGGTTTCCCAGACCAATCCCTGACTCGCCATACCAAGAACGAGATCGGAGACCACGAGTGGACCCGAGTCCAGCGGCGCCTTGCCATCCTGGAATACCCCGCCCTGACGCAACTCGACCTGTGACGCCATCAGGCTCCAGGAGTCCAGTCCGGACAGCGTCGGGACCACGATGTAGCCGGTAAACGCTGGGTGCTTCGGTGTGTGCGGCGGCAGTGCCAGAGATTCGCGGATGGTGGTGTCGCTCGCCCCGGCACCCCCCCACCGCCGCAATTCGAGGTTCACCAGGGCAGTGCGCCGGCCCGCGCTGTCGTGTGCGGCGAGGTCGGTGCCAACTATCGTGTACGGCAGCAGGTCGATCGGGCTCCCGGTCGCTGGATCCCAGAGATGATCGACCTGCGCGACCAGTTCGAGCGGAGCGCGGCCATACGGGATAAGGGTTGTCCAACACGGCGGATTCGTGACGTTGACGACTTCGCAGGCACGAAATGTCGCACCGGCATAGGACACGTCCGCAAAATGTGCGACGAGATGACGGACCAACGCACTCCAATTCGCTCCCCCACGAATCGCTGACCTCACTTGCGTCCATGGCCCCTGTTCCCCACGCCAGAACCTCGTGGTATCGCCCCGAGCTGCTTCCACCAGCTGCGCAGCGAACCACTGCTCAACCAGCGAGTCCGGCGTGACCAGCCATTGCCCCTTGTCGGCGTTGGGAAGGTGAAAAGCGAGCAACCCAGTGGGAGAGCACGCATTATGCGGGAGGCAGGGGCTCTCCAGGTGCCATCCCAGCTCCGCGCGAGCGGACGGAGCATGGGCTGAGCGCAGTGCGGCCGTGAAGAACTGTTTGGCAGAGGTCGTATCGCGGCGGAGAACCGCCAACCAGGTCAATCGGAGCAGGTGCCACGTGGAATCGCTGCCAAGCGCAAGCGCCCGCCCCGAGCACTCGTGCGCAGTGGCGATGTCACCGGCATCGAACATCAGGGATGTACAGGCGCGCAGCACACCGGAATCGGCGACACCGAGTTTCACCGCCCGGTAGAGAAGGTTTGCGAGTCGCGGAACGATCGGAGGTGTAACCTCCAGGTGGTGCGTCAGCGTCCAGCGATCGCCCTCACGCTCCTCACCAGCGGGCATGCGCGCCGGCACCACCTCGAAAGCGATCGCGGCGAGTAGTTGGGCCGCGTGCGGGTTCGCCGGCTCACGGGTCAGTGCCTCGACGACTTCATCGATAGCAGCCGATATCCACGGCGTGCCAAGCCGCATCATCGGCCCTTCGCGGCTGGGTGCCCCCATCGCAAACAGCAGTGCGCGGCTGCACGCGAGGCCGAGCCACGCCGTGGCCGAGGCATTTGGTTTTCGGACCGAATCAACGAAGGCGTCCTGCTCCTTGATCAGCGCGCCGTAGTCGGTCGCGTGCGCCGATGGACAGGCCGCGCGCACCCGCTCGGGAACGCTGGCGTGTCGGTCGATCTGGACGAAATGGCTGTCACGGTCAAATAGCTGAACCTGCTGCGCGTGGGCGCTGACTGCCGATAGCGCAAGACACGCCCATGCGAGAACGCTAGATCGAAGCATGGTACCCCACCTTGGGAACGGTGACCAAGATCACGTGTCCCGTCCTTCGCCGCCCACCGTGGCCGTAGCCCGCCGCCGAGAAGTCACCTCGTCACGGAGCGTGCATCCGAAGCAGCTGCACTCGTTCCACGCCGAGTGAATCGACCTGGCGTCCGAGGAGATAGTCCTCACCGACCCGGTAGAGCAGAAAGCCCTTCGGAGTCTGCACCGCTCCAAGCCACGTTCCGTCGCTGGCCAGCACGTCCCAGGTCAGCGGGGCCATCCCGGATTCGACGTCATAACGCTGAAGCCAGATGCGCTGCACGGCATCGACGCGTATCGCCCCATACATCGGGGCAAACTCAGGGATCGGCAAGTCCTGGGCGTAGTAGTCCGCGTAGGCAGCGCGATTTCCCGCCGACATGGTTGCCAGGTCCCGCTCCTTGATCTGCGGCCACACGTCGGCGGCGCGAGTTGGCAGCCGCGCCCATCGCACGAGGCGGATCATGCGCCCGTTGCGATCGTACACTTCAATCTCGGCCTTCGGCCCACGAAGGATGTACACCTCATTGCCCGAAACCGCGTCGAGCGGATCCGCCGACAGTGGAATGGCCGGAAAGTGAATCCCCTGCCCGAACTGGTGCACGTAGCGCAGGTGCGAATCGAGCTTGACGATCTCATTCAGCAGCTGCCCCTTCGCGTCATAGTGCAGCAGGGCATAGGGCATCCGCAGGACCGTGCCGGGCTGCCCGCCCATCGCACCACCGCTTTCATACGCCATGGTGAGCCATGACCCGTCGGCGAAGACACCGCGCATCATCGGGTGTCCGCCGGCACTCGTCAGGGCGAAGGGTCGGGTTTCGACGTACCGCATGTCGGGGCCGAAGAGGTGGAGCCGGAACGACCCATTGTCGAGTGCAAGCACACTGTCGCCCATTGGGTACATCGCTGCGCTCGAGTACCCGGAGAACTCGGCCGGGCCGGCGCCCCGCCGCCCGACGCTCCGGAGATACCGGCCGGCGGCATCGAAGAGTCGAATCTCGCCGATGCCAGCATTGGAAATGGCAATGCGGCCGTCGGGAAAGCGCAATGCGTCGGAGACGCGGTTGAGCTGGTAGGGCTCGTCACCCTCCTCGACGCCGATCGTGAGGGCCGGCTCCTGATCGACCCGCAACGGCGCCGAGTCCGCAAGACCTGAGAATTGCGGCGCCGAGGATTCGACGATCTGGATGCCGGCACTGTCGCGGGTTACCGGTGCCTGGGCATGACTGCCTGTCTCCCCACCGCACGCGGCCGCCGTGATCAGCGAGAGTGCAATCGTGAGGAGGCGCTGAGTTGTCATCACGAGATCTCCAGTACTGACGGGGCAAACACCATTCGCTTCACGGCCTCAGCGCGGGGGACGCACGATCCGATACACGCCAATCCACGGCACGTCGTTCTCATCCTCATGCACCAGCGCAACGAAATTGCGGCCGAAGGCACGCCCGCTGCCGCCCCGGATATCCATGATCCGCGGGGGCACCGCGATGTGCCCCACCAGGCGTCCGTTCTCGACGATGTCCCAGGATCCCAGCGCACCGTTCATTGCCGGCCGCCCGATCCACCACTCGCCTCGGGGGCCGATGTCGAAGGTGACCCACGGAGGCAGGGTGGTGGGGATCAGGTCCTTCTTCACCACATTGTCGACATTGGTGAGCGTCGCCGGGATCCGGGCGCGCCATGCCCGCCAGACGGAATCGCGAATCGCCGTCGGGATGGTGACCTCGCGGTCGGGAAGCGCGACTGTCTGGATGGTGTCACGTCCGGAGAGCACGAACCAGCGGGAGCGTCGCGTGCCACCGATCACCAGTCGACCGGCCGGATCGAATGCCGAGATACCATACGGTGAGAATGGAGCTCCCTTGATTACCCAGCCCGGGGACTTCCATTGCATGAAGCGGTCGTCTTCGTTCGAGCGAAACCAGCGGACCGTGTCCACCTTCCCGCTCGGGGCCAGCCGGAGCGCACCATCATTGTAGCCGGGGCCGGATCCGGGATCGTCGAGGATGATGTCGCCTCGCGCGGTGGTCCAGATCGGAAAACCGATCGCGTTCACGTCGACGGGCCTCTCGCTCATCAGCCGATTGTCCGGCCCGATCCGGGAGAGGCGCATCGTCATGGGATCGTAGACGACCAAGGTATCGCCCTGCAGGGCAATCCCCGGGCGCTGCGCCTCCTTCGGTCCCGATCCCTCGCGGACGACCACCCGAACGAAGTTCCCCTGGGAGTCATAGCGCGTGACGCGCGCAGGAGTCTGTTCCGCCACATAGACGACGCCGTCATCGGTCACCGCAATGCGGACGACGTTGCCGATGATGCCGGGGGTCCCTTCCGGAGGTCTGATGGCATGCGCCAGCTCGAGTCTCCAGGCGGTCTGTGCCTGGGCATTGGCGGCGAGGATCGCGACAGGCAGCAGGAGGCGCAGGCGCATGGCAGATCCGAGGGGGAGGTTACTTGATGACACAGCGGTTGAGGGTTTGGACCCCGTCGTCGTTCGTGGTCGTTGTCCAGACGGAGTCGCCGCGAATGTGCTTCACTTCAGGCCGTAGAACATGGGGAAGTGTAAAGGCTACCTCCCCACCCGGAAGCGCACCACGCTCTCGACGTCATCCGCATCCCGTTGGGTCGCCCAGATGGTCGTGCGGTTGGCGGCCATGATGGTGACATTCCCCGGCAGCGTGACCAGTCCGATGGGATTCCCTCGAGGATCGAGGACAAGGTATGGACGGCCCGAGGCCGTCGCCCGCATCTCGACCCAGGTCGTGCCGTCGCGACCCATCACCAGGCGCTTGAGAGGCGGATAGATCCTGGGCGACGGTCGCTCGGTGGGAATTCCCCGCATGTGGGGCGGTGGTGGCCCGGCCGCCGCAACCGCCGTGAGGCTATCTCGCAAGTGGGCATCGATCTGCTCCGGTGTGAACGGGAAGCGCCGGGCGAAAATGGTATCTCCGCTCAGCGCCATGACGATCACGCTGAACGTTCCCAAATCATCCCCGGACGTGGCAGCCACCGCCATCGCCACACGATCACCGTTCGGGCTGACTTCGGCGAGAGGCCGCTGGCACAGTTTGGCCAGGGCGCTCATGTCCAGTCCGCACTGGTCGAACGGGGTGTACGCGACGGGTCGCAGCAGGACGCCGCCGGAGGTCACCCGCCCCAGCACCACGCGTGATTCCGTGTTGGTCTTGGTCTTTGCCCAGGACGGAAGCTGCGGATCATCGAGTGCCGGCAGGATGGCCGCCTTCAACTGATCGCCATCGTCGTAGAGCGCCATGGAAGCGTACGCCTGAACCGATTCATTGGAGTCGCGTTCGGATGCGCGCATGCCGCGAGCATACGACACCGTTCGGAGCAGTTTCCGATCCGGCCCGATCACCGTGAATCGTGCTTGCGCTCCATCGGTCACCCAGAGGGTATCGGCCAGCCATCCCGCGCGCTCGATCCGGCGGAACTCACCCGGGCCCTCTCCGTCGCGCCCGAAGGTCCCCAGCGCCTTCCCCTTCGCATCGAAGTAACGCACCAGGTGATCCTGCACCTGACCGAGTGCGATGGTGCCGTCGCCCGCGAGTGCCACCCAGGTGACCGGGGAGAGGTCGTTCGCCGTAGCGTCGATGACCAGATCGCGCACGGCGGTCAAAGCCGGAATCGGGTTTTGTGCCCCCGCCCGGACCACGGAGAGGACCACCAGCAGAAGTGTACCGGGGACCATTGCCAGGCGCCGATGTCTCATCGCTCAGCACTCCGTTTTCGGGAGAACTGCCTCTGACCGCGGCCGAGACGTCCTGACGGCGTCGCATCGGTCAATTAGAGTATACGGCCCGGCAACACTCGCATTCTTGCAGGAGGGTGACAATTCGATGACGATCAGGGTCTGGGTGGATGGTCAAGTACCCTCAACAACTCGATACACCCCGATCCACGGCAGCCCATCCGCATCTTCGTGCAGCAGGGCGATGAACTCCTTGCCGAAGGAGCGCAACGGACCAGCAAGATTGACATCCACACCCTTCGCAGGAAGCGTCGCGTGCCCGACCAGGCGTCCGTCGATGACCACATCCCACGCCGCAAGGACACCGTCCGGCCCCGGCCTGCCGATCCACCATGCGCCGCTCTTGTCGATGTCGAACGTGACCCACGGCGGCAGCGTGGTTGGAATGCGTTCCTCCCTCACGAATTCATCAAGCCGAGGGATTCTCTTGCGGCTCAGTTGCGCATGGTACGCCGCCCATACCGAATCACGAATCCGTTTGGCGATGGGAACGGGCGTGTCAGGCAGCGTGACGGTCTGCAGCGTATCGCTGCCGGAAACCACCACCCAGCGCGACCGGCGGCTTCCTCCGATGACGACCCTCCCGGAAGGATCGACGGTCGCGATGCCTGGGGGCGAGAACGGGATCCAGCCGACGAGATCCACGCCCGGCACGTTCCAGAAGATCCAGAGATCCTCGGATCGCGGATGGCTCCATCTCACGGTGTCGATCCGCCCGTTCCTGAGGCGCAGCGCGCGGCCTTCCGAACTCGCCAGCGATTGAGCGAGGGAGACGATGATCTGCCCGTCGTTGGCAGCCCACACCTGTCCCATCGGACTGCCTATCACTTCGTGTTCATCAACTACGTGCCCATTCGGAGCCATTCTCGTGACGCGACCGAGGCTTGCGTCATAGACCACCAGCGTGTCGCCTTGTGCCGTGATGGCAGGCGACCGCACTTCCCCCGGACCGCCACCTTGCCGCATCATCACGCGGACCAGGCTTCCAGTCTTCCCAAAGAGTGACACTCGGGCGGGAGTCTCCTCGGCGACATAGAGGGACCCGTCGCTGAGCACGGCCAGCCCTGTCACCTTGCCAAGTGACGCCGCGGAGTTCTCGGGTGGCTTGACGGCATGGTCAAGTTCCAGGCGCCAGCGTGGTGTGGACTGCGCCTGGACAAACACGGAAACTGTCGTGAGCAGGATCGACACTTCGAAGAGCGCCGTACCGCGGACAGAGGATCGGCCGAAGAAGCCTCCGAAGCGGTGCATCATCGCGTCTCCTCACGTTGGCTGCGGCGGTGCCTCCTCAGGGGTCAGCGCTCGACGCTCCGTGTTGCACTTCAGAGTTGATATCAGACGGCCCAGTGGCCAGCGACCGGCCGGCCGCTTCGCAGAATCCGCCCGCACCGCCTTCGCTGCTGAAGTGGTCACCGGCAAGCGCGGTCACCGTCTGGAATCCGAGCGAGCGGTAGCTCTCGAAGTGGGCTTCGTCGAAGAACTGGTCGCTGGTCGGATCGTGCGGGAACGTCGGGTCCCGCTTCGCAAAGTTCCAGACGTCTACCGATTCGGTTCCCGAGAGCGTCGCCTTCATGTAAACGAGGGTGCCGTCAGGCGCATCAGCCCCGTCAACGTATGAGTACTTGATGGCGGCAATCGCCCCGCGCGGATTCCCCCTGCCTTGGCCCTCGCGAGTGGCCGTGGGCGGCTCGGCGAACTCGATCGAAATGCCGAAGTCGAGCCGGATCCGCCGGATGGCATCTCCCAGCGAGTCGTATGTGTAATCGGGATCGCAACCGGCGTCGGACACCACGATGAAGCGACAGCGGCGGGCGACCATCTCGTACAAACCCAGGTTCTCGAAGTGGCCGCCGTCCGACAGATACACATAGGGGTTGTTCTCGGTCGTCAGGCCGAGCATCTCACGCACGATCGGACCGACGCCCAAAGGCGGTTCGGTGACGCACCAGGTGGAGTCGTCTCCTGGATTGCCGAACCAGAGCCCCAGCCGCGCGTTCGCGAGGGTCATGAGGAAGGCGCTCGCCTTCGACGAGTAGACCCCCATGGCCGGACTGGCCGCCGCGCCTGATACCGCCAACGCCAGACCAAGTGAGAGCCCCGAGTCCCCCTCGCTTCCGTCCGAGTGGTATTCAGCCGCCGGGCGGTACCCAAAGTTCTTCAACCGACTTCCCACATGGAGTGGCGAGAACGTGAACGATTGCGCCGCCCGGTCGTTGCGCCCCATCTCGGTGGCGGAAAGAGTGTTCAGCGTTGCGTTCACGATGTGGAGCGGCCGGACGTCCCTCAGCTCGTTGATGTGGATGTCGTCACGGGGATCAAAGCCGGTAAAGGCGTTCGGCTCGCGCCTGGGATTGGACGCGCCCAGAAACGTGCGCATCAGCCGCTGCCGGTACATGCCGTGCAGCGAGAAGCGATTGGCCGGAACGAACCGACTCATGAACAGGCCACCGAGGAGCAGCGCAAGGCCCAGCTCCAGCACCCGCGACACCGGGATCTGCGCCGCTTCCGTGAATGTGCGCTTGGCTTCGATGTACACGCCCAACGCGCGCGCATCGGCCCAGGCAATCGAAGAGAGAAGGACCAGAATGACAAGCGGGAGGCCGGCGGTCTGCAGCGTCCGACGCAGCAATGAAGGCGGGCCCGCGACGGGACCCGATCGCACGGCCAGGCCGGCCAGCGAGCTGAGAAGCGGCACGAGAACTGTAACCAACAGTTCGGGCGGGATGACAATCCCGTGCCTGATACGGCTGACGGCGGTCTCTACAAGATCGGCGAAGTAGAAGTCCAGCATGAACGCCACGAGCCATACCACACCCGCGATACAGACCCATGCTCCGCAGCGGCTCCACCACTCCAGGGCGGCGTCCGAAAAATTTGTGCTCGCCAGGCCGATGGACATCACCGTGGCAAGTGCCCAGATGCCGAGGATGGCGGGCACCGCGACGACCGCGTAGCTCTCGGTGAACGGGACGCCGTAAGGGAAGTACCGGACCGTGAGCAGATACAGGCCTCCGCCAAGAACGGGGCCGGCGATGAGCGCCGCGGCGATGGTGCGACCGCTCGCCAGCACCTGGAATCCGCCGTCCAGGGGTCGCGCCTTGGTACGATCCAGCCATCGACTGATCATCCCGAGACCGAAGAGCAGCACGGCGGTCAGCATGATGACGACGACGCTCGTCACACCCGAACCAACCTTGGTGAGGTCAGGCGGCAGCCGCATCCAGAGGTAGCAAGACACAGTAATCGCCGTCACCGCGGGCACGGCGGTGCGCACACCGGGACGGGCCAGCATGCCGACCACCAGCCACCCGATCGCCGGAATCACGCCACCCAGGAAGAGGTATCGGGTGAGGTTGGGATAGCAGGGGAAGGCGGACCAGAAGATCGTGAAGGCCACCGAGCCGATGATCGACGGGAGCAAGGCGAACGAAAGAAACGTCTGCTGCGACCATTTCGCCCCGCGTCCGGCGAAATTGATGGCGATGTAGCCGGTCTGCATGGCGAAGGCCGCTATCGTGACCGCCAGCAGCCAGACCGACGGCTTGTCTATGGCCAAGCACGGCCTGCCATCGGGCTTGAGGGTGAACTCCAGCGCCTTCACGATGGCGTAGTAGGCGCGCGGCACGAGCAGCGCCGCGGCGATCAGCGGCAGCAGGACAAGCCAATTCAGGATCAGGTTGCGCCCCATGGTCGCCAGCAGCGTCCAGACGTCGGCCGAGAACAGGCCGCCCTGGGGAGCAAGGAACCGGCATGTCTCGCGCACGCGTTCGACCGGGCTTCGGGTGCTCCTCGTGTCCTGGCTGGCCTGCTCGGGATCGAGACCAGCCAGGACCGCCGCCTTCCCCTCGCGACGCATCCACGTCGTCAGCCACCCGCCGATGTAGCCACCGCCGGATACGGTCGAGAGGTAGTCGAATCGATCGAGCACCTTGAGGTGGGCAAGCCCCTGCAGGACGCCGAGCGCGAACGTGGCGCTGCGCACGCCACCGCCGGACAGGCAGAGCGCGCTACGTCCCCGGCGGTGAAGACGCGCGATGACTGTCCTGAGCCGCGCCGTTTCATCCTCGGCGCCAGCCTCGAACGAGGATGGCGCCTGCCGCTGTTCCGGCTCGAGCAGCGCCCGGTCTTCCTCCGCGAGGATCTGGCTCCAGGTGAGCCGGGTCGACGCGGGGTCTTTGGGACGGCTCTCGCGCGGCCAGTGCAGGGTGCCGTGAAGAACAGTCATTCGGGGGAACCGCACCTCGGGAACCGGGTGGGTTGCTTCGGGCCATCGCGATCGTCGTCGCGCACCTTGAGATACTCGATGATCGCCATCTTCTCCTCTTCCGACAGCTTCGGACCGATCAGGCCGGGTCGCACCTGCTGGTGCGACCCGGATTTGTAGCCGGGGCCAAATTCGTGCCCGGTGTTGTGATTGCCTGGGAGCGAGGTGTCGAAAGTCCAGAAGTCGTCTGCATTGGCGAGTCCGACCTTTGCCGGATCGGCCAGTCCGAGGTGCTTGGTATCGTACTCCCGGCTGCCGACCTTGAAAGTCTTCGGCCGTTCGGCGGGCGCCGACAGGAGGTCATAGACCGTGGGGACGGAGCCGTTGTGCAGGAAGGGAGGCGTGGCCCAGATCCCGGCCAGGGGCCGTGACTTGTAGGCGTCGACCACCTGGGGCAGGTCCAGCGCGCCGAACCCGTCCAGCTCGGCCTGGTCGGTGGTGGTGTAGTGGCCGGCGGCGTACGCCTTTTCGCGGACCATCGTGCCGAGGTAGCTGAGCGCCGCACCAAGCGGCAGGCGACTCGGGTCGATCTGCGAGAGGTTCTGCTCCATCGCATTGTGCAGTCCGGCGAGCTGCGCCTCAAGAATCGCCACGGAATCGCTGGTCAGGTTGGGTTGCTTGAGCTCGCCCTTGAGAAATACAGACTCGCGAGCGTACCACTGCTCCTGCGCGCGACGCGCCACCTGACGCAACTCCATCGCCGTCATGCCGGTGGGCGTGATATCGACCGTGTTGACGGAGAAGTTGTGCGCGGCGTTCGAGTCGGTGGCAATGTCGTCCGCGCACAGGGTGGCCACCAGCCACTCCGGCTCACTATCGGCCTTGAACGGCGTGTTCCGTAGCTTGATCCCGGGCGGCGCAACGTGCGGTCCGTGACATCCGACACAATGCTGGTTGAACAGCGTGAGCCCTTGAGCGGCCTTGGCCTGGTCCACCTTACCGAGGATGTCCTCCTGCCAGGCGGGCGGCTTCAGCTTCCGGAGAGTGTGCTCGATGGCGTTGAGGGAGTCGATCAGCGCCGTGGAGCGGAACCTCGCCCCGGCCGGCAACGGATTGCCGGTCGGGTCGACCAGTACGTACCGCGCGCCGACGCCCATCGATTCGCCGATGTTGCGGGCCATCGGCTGGCTCACCGAGGCGTTGTACTGCACCCAGTCGAACTTCCAGATGTTCCAGAGCGCCGGATAACTCACCGGCGCGTCGCCCACGTGGTAATTCCTGGCCACCAGATGTTCGGCGAATACGGTATTGCCGATGCGGGCGAGCGCGTCGGTCCGCCCGTACCCTTCCTGCGTGGGATACAGCCGTCGCACGCGCTCGTTCCAGGCAATGCCGACGAACGTGGCGATCACCGAACGCAACTCGCGGTGCAGCGTCCACTTCCCTCCGGTGGACGCCGGACCCAGCACGCGATTGGCGAAGCGGTTGAACTTGAGCGGGTTGAGCGCCGTGGCCGCCATCGATGCGATCAGCGTGGGCAGGAATTGACCCATGTGCGCATCGGTGAAGGCGTGGTTCGCCGACCCGCCATCAATGCGGAGGGCACGTGTCCGTCCCCCGCTGGTCACGTTGAGCTGCCCGGTGTGGCACGCTGCGCAGGTGACGTCGAGCAGCTCCTCATTCAGCGCCGGGTCGAAATGCTTGGTGAATCCCACCGGCAGGCGGTCCGGATTCCGCGCCGTCACCTCGTCGACCAGAAAGCCGTAGCGCCGCATCACCACTGGATCTGCGAGCCGCTGCTTGCCCCACGGCAATTCGAGGTTCACCAGCCACTTGTAGCGGAGGTCCTTGAGGCCGGCACCTTGTGGTGTGTAGTAGAACGCCTGGCGGTCGGTGGCGTCGAGACCCGAGCCCCAGCCGCGATCCGGGTAGTCCACCCGGTCCACGCGCTCCGGGGGAAGGGTGCCCCAGTTGTTGTCCACATAGATCGTCGTGATGATCGCCGCCACCGAGGAGAGGGCTAACAGACCGAGGGCGAGGAACACCACCGCCCGGGCCAGTGTGTGCAAGGTGATGCGCCCGAGCCAGGTGCCCTGCGAGGCGGCCACCGCCGGGAGCGGCGCACCGGCCCGCGAGTCTGGCAGTGCCTGCGGATCCACGGCGCGCACCCCGGCCCCGGCCTGATTGAAGCGCGTGGCTCGGCTGGCCGATTCGGCAAACCAGCGAGCCCGATTGAGGCTGCCGAGCGGGTGGCTGAGCGGCGTGGAGTGCTCGGTGACGTCGATGTAGCAGGCCGTGCACTCGTCCTCGGTCAGCTGGCTGTCACGCGCGAGGCACAATCGCCCGACGGGGGTGAATGGTGCCTGCGATTCATGCCATTCCGCGCTGGCATTCTCCACCCAGTAGATGTCGTCGTGCTTGCGCCCCCGGCGCGTCATCTGGTCCGCATCGAGCAGCTGGATGCCGAATTCGAACTCGCTCATGCGGTCGTCGACGTCGACATGACGCACGAGTTCATCGCGCAGCATGTTGTCGCTGCGCGCCGGCTGGCGACCGGGATTGCCCGGCCGCGCCGTCGCCGAGTACTTCACCGCTTCGTCGGGCCCATGGCGAAAGGGCGTGTTGCTCCAGTAGCGGAGGCGCTGGTACAGGCGGGTCGCCGAACTGCGCTTCTGGGGCAGCGCGCGAATCCCGATCAAGAGAAAGCCCCACATCTCGGCCGGCGAAAGCGAGGTGATGGCCTTGAGCTTTCCCCAGAGGCCGTCCGCCTCAAGGAGGCGCACGAAGACTGCGAACGAATGCGCGTTGTTGATGGGGAATGTAGTGGCGCTGTTCAGCGAAAAGTCGTGACGAAACCCCTCGGGACCGACGACGCCAGGGGGGAGCTCGACGGCAAACGACACGGCCCGGACATCCGGCACCGAATCCGGCGCGATCTTCGTGTCGGCATTTGCGAAACGAATCGTCGCGGGATAGGTGCCGGGCTTCGCGAACATGCCCTGCGCGAGCCGCCCGCGGAGGGTGGGATCGCTGATCGTCTGCGCCAGGTCGTACACCTCGAAGGTGCCACGCACGCACACGCCCTTCGTGTGCGTCCCGCGCAAGAGCGGCCGATGCTGGGCATTGGCGGTGCGCGCCTGCGCATGCAGGATGCCCCTGACGATCTCCTGGATGTCGGCATCCTCGGTCGGCAGCCGCCGCTCGAACGTCTTCATTTCCATGGATCGGCTCCGATCGTCGTGAGGAGCGTGCGGGCCGCCGTGAGGTCGGCAGTGCCGTGTCCTTCGGTGAACCAGCCCAGCACCGGCGCCAGCAGGTCGCGACCTTCGCCGGCCCGGCCGTTCGCCGCAAGCAAACGGGCGAGGGACGTGGCGGCGCGCAGCTCGAACGATTTGGCCTCCATCTGCTTCGCATACGCCACCGCGTTGCGCAGCGACGCCTCGGCTTCGCTGACGCGGTTGTCCTTCAGGAGCAGCTCACCGCGCAGCCGGTGCAACTCGTGCACATACCCACCCTCCGGTGCGCTCTCGGCGTACGCGAACGCGTCGTCGATGACACTCAGCCCCTCTGCCACCCGCCCGACGCGCCAGAATGCCTCGGCAAGCAGCGACAGCCACATCGATCGGACCAGGCTGGACCGGATCGCGATCTGGCCGTCGATGCTCTTCCTGAGCTGTTCGGCCCCGCGATCGACGTCTCCGCTCAGGCTGTAGGCGGCGCCCTGGAATGCCCGGCCCCACTCCAGCTCCTGCGCGAATTCGTACTCCTGGCACATCGCCTCCACCTCGTCGCCCAGGGCAATCGCCTCGGCGGCCTCGCCACGGTAGACGTGTATCCCCTCGGTGATGAGCAGGGCGAACACGAGCGTCACCGGCTGTCGCTGCGACTTGCTGAGGGCGATCGTCTCCCGGCCGCGCGCCAGCGCACGATCGGGATAGCCGGCTGCCCACAGGGTGCGTGCCGACATGGCGCGCGCCACCATGCCCGGATCCATCCCGAACATCGCGCTGTATTCGCCGTGCCGTGCAGGGTCATGCAGCTCGCGGGCACGCTCGAGCAGTTCCATCGAACGCCGGACGGGGCCCATGAACTCATCGAGCACGCCGGCGATGTGACACGCCGACATCAGGAACGCGCTCTCACCGGATGCCTCGGCTTTGGCGGTGAGCGGCACGACTTGCTGCTGCACCAGGGCGAGGTCTCCGCGCAGCATATTGAACAGCGCGACGTTCCACATCACGGGCACCAGGGCGGGCGGATCGTCGAGCTCCGCGCACAGCTGCCTGGCCCGCACGAACGTGGGCCCAAGCTCGGGGGCAGCCCACCCCTTCACGAACCGCAGCGCGAGGGCACGGGTCATCTGCAACGCCAACTCGAGCTGTTGCCTCGCGGCACCGTTGGGCAGCCTGGCCACCCTGGCAAGTCCGCGTTCGGCCAACGTCAGCGCCTCCCGGAATCCGAACAGCGACACGGCACGCTGCGCGGCCACGTAGAAGTACTGTCCCGCCGAGGCGAAGTCGCGCGCCGCCTCAAACAGCACGGCGAGCCTGCCCGCGGCCTGGGATGCGTCCGTACTGTAGTGTGCGGCCAAGGCACGCGCCGTACTCCCGCACAGGGCGGTGCGCCGCGACGGCTGCAGCGAGGCGTATAGCACGTTCTGGTAGAGGACGTGCACGAACCGGTAGCGGAGCGTCAGCGCGCCGTCGGGATACTCGAGTTCGTCGATGCACTGCACGAACCCGTGCACGTGATGCAGCGCCTCGAGTCGCTCCTCGACCACTGCCGCGTCCACCGCGACCGCCTCGGCGAGTGCGGCCGAATCGAACTCCTGTCCCTGCACGCTCGCGGCCAGCAGCAGCTTGCGATCGGCCTCCTCGACCCGCTCGATCTTGCGCGCGATCATGGCGCGCACCGATTCGGGGAGTTCGTCGGCGGCCTGGAACGGCGCGCCCCCGACGTCCCATACACCATCGGTCTCGACGATCGCGCCCGTGTCGTGCAGGTAGCGCACGAGGTCGGCCATGAAGAGCGGACTCCCCTCCGTGCGCGAGTGAATGTCCTCCACGAAACCGGCGGGGAAGTTGTTGGAGGGCCAGCGGAGCGAGAGATAATGCGCCACGTCATCGCGCGTGAGGAAGCCGAGGGCGATCTCCTCGTACACCCCCTTGCGTTGCAGCTCGGAGCGGAGCGCGAGGAAGGGATGCTTCACCAGCGACATGTCCGTTGGCCGGAACGCCACCACCATCAGCACCCGGGTATCGTCGAATCGGTCCGCCAGGTAGTTCAGGATGTCGATCGTCGATACGTCCGCCCAGTGCAGATCTTCGATGAGCCAGACGAGCGGCGCGCGCCGCGATGCCTCGGACAGGAACGCCCGGAGTTCGCGCTTCATCCGGTCGGGCGACGCGGCCGCGGTGGCACTGTTGCCGTCGCTGGCGACCAGCTGCGCGTGCCATGTGGGCGCCACGCTGCGCATCAGCGCGTCGAACGACGATCGGGCGCGCGAGCGAAGGTCCTCGAGCGCCTCGAGCACGGGCATGTACGCCTCGCTGCCGGCGAGGTTTTCCGAGCAGCGCACCCGCACCAGCGTTGGCCGTTCGTCGACCTTCTGGAGCTCGCCCATGAACGCCTCAAGCAGCGTGCTCTTGCCGATGCCCGGCTCGCCCGTGACGCCGACGATGACGCTGCGCCCGGAGCGCACCCGCTCGTAGAGCCCACCAAGCTGGAGTAGCTGTGCCTCGCGGCCAACAGCAAAGGCCGGCGCCTCAAGCTGGGGGCCCGTCTCCGGGTCGGCCGGCGCTGCGAAGGTGGGCAGCGCCCTCCCCACTTCGCTCGCACCGGGCCGCCACTCCGGTGACTTGCTGAGCATGGACTCGACGAACGCCTCGAGCCCCGGTGGCACCGAGGGGTCGAGCGTTCTCATGGAGGGTGGCGTGTCCGTCGCGATGCGCGCGAGCACGCCCATCACCGTGGGCGCCTCGAAGGGCTGCTTGCCCGTCACCATCTCGTACACGAGCACGCCCAGCGCGAACACGTCTGCTGCGGGCCCGACCGTGCCGCCGAGCATCATTTCCGGCGGCATGTACGCCGGGGTCCCGACCAGGTTGTCAGCGAGCGTCTCCAGGATCGACCCGGTTCCCGACGCCACCTGTGGCAGGTGCGCGATGCCGAAGTCCAGCACCTTCACGTAGCCGTCGGGGCGGACCATGATATTCTCGGGCTTGATGTCGCGATGCACCACTCCCACGGCATGTGCCGCCTCAAGGGCGCGTGCCACCTGCATCGCAATGTCCATCGCCTCTGCCAGCGGCATGCGCTCGCCGAGGCAGTCGCGCAGGGTGCGGCCCTCGATGAATTCCTGGACGATGAACGCGTCGCCTTCGGGCGTCTCGCCGAACTCGTGGATGATGACGATATTCGGGTGGTTGAGCGCCGAGGCCGCGCGCGCCTCCTTCAGCATGAGTTGGGAGGAGCCGGCAGCCTTGCCCTCGCTGGGCCGCCAGACCTTCACGGCGACGATCCGGTTGAGGCGTGTATCGACCGCGCGATATACGGTTCCCATTGCGCCCGCGCCGATCTGCGACTCCAGGCGGTAGTGCCCGAGGGTCGGCGACGGAGCAGCGGATGACGAACTCGACTCAAGGTCCGGCACGATCCTCACCAGGTTGTCAGAATTTTCAGCAGCTCGACGGAAGGGGCGGGAGCAGCAAGCACGCCAGTACAAGTATGCCACGCAAGTCGATGGTGCGCCATTCCCCGCGGCGCCGTACGCGAGCCAGGGGAATGGCAGGCGGTGGCCCCGGGACAGACCGGCACGACCGTCTCACGTTTCACGTCCGACTGCCGAGCCCGCCGATGGTTCCGGACCTCCCCGAATCCCTCGTTCCAGAGCCTGGCGAGATCCCGCTACTCGTTCATGATCATCGGCGGTTGGGTGTTCGTGGGCACCGCGTTGCTGGTGTGAGTCCCGGTGGTATCCTGCACCGTCACGGTGTAGTGACTCGGGCCGTTGGACGTGTGGGCGTCGTTGATGTGGACCTCACTCCCGTTGCCGGTGATCGTCGAACTGTACTCGGGAGAAGGAAGCTCGTTCACGCTGACGAACATCCAGTCGGCGTTTCCGGGGTGACGGTGGCGGTTGATCTTCCCCGCGGCCGTCATGATCGCGGTCGGCGGGTCGAAGGTGAACACGTCTGGTACAATGAACGTGACCTTCACTGTCTGGTCTGGCATGGTGCATTCTCCGTGAAGGGGGACACCCTGGCCGCGACCGGAGGGGCCGCGGTCCGGATGATGCCCGGGGGAGATGATCATGGCGCCGCGGGCCGGGTATGGCTGCGTACCAGGCTCACGAACGTCGGACGGAGATACCCTCTGCGCTGCAACTCCGCTACGACCGACCGGGCCTCACCCATCCGGTCGAGGTCCAGCAGCGCGGCAGCCTGAACGGCGAGCACCTCGGTCTGTTGCCCGGCCCCTGCGATCGAATCGACCAGCGCCAGGGCCTGCAACCGCACGACTCCCGCCTCCCGACTCTTTCCGGACCGGCCCAGCACTTCCCCGAGCGCGACGCGGCTGTCACCGGCCGCCACTCGGCGATCGATATCGGTCGGCGACTCGGCCAGCGCCGAGTCGGCTCCGGCGACCGCCATGCGCGCCGAGGTCTCGGCGTCCGGCAGACGGCCCAGCGCCAGCAATGCCCTGGCGCGCGCCGTTGCGCCCAGCACGACCTCATTCGCGACCCGTGGACTGCCTGGCGACTTCGCCAGCAGTCGCACCGCCAGGTCATGGCCGGCATTGAGTTGCTGCAGCGCGGCCGCGGCTTCACCGTGCTCAAGCAGTGCCTGTCCAAGCTGGCGTTCGCTCTTGGCCAGGCTCCATTGCCATGACGCATTGCCGGGGTCACGCGCGACGAGGGCGGCGTAGATGGTGCGGGCCTCGCGCGCGTTGCCGATTGCCCCGCTCATGTCGCCCATCATCACGTCGAGTTCGCCCAGATAGGCATGGGCAATGCCGAGATAGCGCTGCCACAGGGGATCGGCGGGCTCGCGCGCCGCCAGCGCCTCCCGGATGGCGAGCTCCCGGCGATGGTCGGTGAGCGCGCCGGCGAGATCACCCAGCTTGCGCTGCGCCACCGCGGCCGCATTGTGGTCCGCCGCCAGGCTCACCTGCCAGTCGGTGTGGGTGGAGTCGCGGTCGACGAGGGCCTGTTCGATCTCGAGGGCCGCGCGATACGAGGCCAGGGCTGCGCTGATGTCCCCCTTCCCCTCCCTGGCGAAGCCGATGTTGTTGAGCGCGTATGCCAGTTCCTGCCGGTAGGAGAGGCTGTCGGGAAAGCGGGCGATGAGGCGCCGGGAGATCTCGACGAATGGCTGGAAATGGGCGAGGGCGCTATCCACCTCGCCCAGTTGCCAGTCGACATTGCCGGCCCAGAACTCGCTGTGCGCCAGCCCGAGCTGCCATCCTGCGTTGAGCGAGTCGTGGGCGGCGAGTCGCGTGGCAACGTCAATCGACTGCTGCATCAGCGCGGCAGCCGCCGGCAGCTGCTCCTGGGCCATGCGAACCTCGCCGAGCTGCTGCAGGGCCTGTGCCCGGCGAAAGAGCTCCTCATCGCTCAGCTGCTCGGCGGGCACGGCGGCGAAGTAGGTCAGCGCGGCGCGGCCGACACCATCGAGCATCGACAGCTTGCCCACCTTGCCAAGGCTGTCCGCCAGGTCGCCGAGCATGAATCCGATCAGGTCTTCGGCCTGTCCCTGACGCGCCTCCGCGATGCCGCGCGCGCGGGCGATCCGCCGCGCCTGAATGGTCGCACCCACGGCGGCCGCGATCAGGAGCACGACAATGGTGGCCGCGAACGTCACGCCGATCCGGTGTCGCCGCACGAACTTGCGGCTGCGACATGAGAGACTGGCGGGCCGGGCAGCCAGTGGCTGGTTGGCGAGGCAGGCCGCCACATCCTGCACCAGCGCGTTCGTCGTGGCGTAGCGCCGGTCCCGATCACGATCGATGGCGGTCAGGATCACGAAGTCCAGGTCGCCGGCCAGCGTGGTGCGGAGGGTCGCGGGATCGGTACTCCGCTCCCGGGCGATCGCGGTGCGCTGTTCGGCCGGGAGCGATCCATACTGGACGCTCGGCGCCGGGGCATCGCTGCCGACGTGACTCGCAATGAGCGCGGCCCAGCCCGACGACTTGCCGGGATTGTACGGCAGCAGTCCGGAGAGCAATTCATACAGCATCGCACCGAGCGCGTAGATGTCGGCGCGGGTGTCGACGTCCGTGCCATCGCTCATGAACTGTTCGGGGCTCATGTAGGCCGGCGTTCCCAGCGAGATTCCCGTTGCCGTCAGGCGCGCGCTGTCCGCCGTTGGCACCACGGCTTTCGCAATCCCGAAATCGATGACCTTGCACACGGGGTCATCGTCGGTTCCCGTGACCAGGACATTCGAGGGCTTGATGTCGCGATGGATGATGCCTTTCTGATGGGCATGCTGAATGGCATGACAGACCTGGGTGAACAGGTGCACTCGTTCCCGGACGCTGAGCCGGTGGGTGTCGGCATACTCGGAGAGCGGCTCCCCCACCACATACTCCATGACGAAAAAAGGCAGGCCCGATTCGGTCACCCCGGCGTCGTACACACTGGTGATGTTGGGATGCGCCATCAAGGCGAGTGTCTGGCGCTCGGAAGCAAAGCGGGCGACGATCTCGTCGGTGTCGGTGCCGGCCCGGATCACCTTCAGGGCGACCTGACGGTGCACCGGCTCGTCCTGTTCGGCGAGGTACACGACTCCCATGCCGCCGGCACCGAGCCGGCGCACGATCCGGTAGCGACCGATGCGCGTGACACCAGGGACCGGCTCGGCGAAAGATCCGTCGAAGGAGGGCGGGCCGGTGGGGGGAGGAACACCGGCGGCATCGGACGGCATGGCGCGGTACCGCACGATCGGGATCTCGAGGGCGAACGTTCGGACGCCGCGAGGGCTTGGTAAACATCCGCCCCGGGGACCGAGGGCGCAATATGTCGAGGTGTTGTATCGGGATTCAGGGGCGGGGGGAGGGTTGGATGATGCCGTCGCCTTCCCGGGGGGCGAGACCGCTGTGAGCCGGTCCTGCCTTCAGAGGTCCCGCCGCTGGAAGTGGACGATGGCCACCGCCAGCACGACGAGCAGATATACGGCGGCGTACTCGAGCGCGACGACGCTCGGAATCGAGACGTTGGCGAACGGCGAGAACGACAGGGATCCGGCCAGCGGCGTCTGCATCTCATATGCGGCACGCCGCCAAAGTGACTCACCCGGCATGATCAGGCTCGAGAGTACTCCGACCGTCACGATGTGGGCGCTCTGGGAAAAGCCGCTCACCTGCTCCAACCAGCCCCCGAGGAAGGCAACTGCCTGCAGCCCAAGGGCGATCACCCCGGCGGTCAGGGTCGAGAACCAGGTCCCGAGCGCGAAAGTCACACTCAGGGCGAGGAGGCACTCGAACACGATGAGCGCCATTCCGCGGAGCGGGTGCTGGGGTACTACGCCCGTGACCTGCCATGCCACGGCCACGGTGCAGGAGAACGTGAGGGTGACATAGCAGAGGATCATTCCGCCAAATCCGATGAACTTGCCGGCCAGGATCTGCCAACGCGCGATCGGCTTCGTGGCGATCGCGTGGATGGTGCCCGAGCTGATCTCGCCGGCGATGGTGTCGATCGAGGTGAGAATGGTCATCACCACGGCGAGGAGGTCACAGACATACAGCCCGACCATGAGCATCCCGCTCTCGACCTGATAGCGCACGAACGGCGAGAGTGGGCGCGACCGGAACTCGATCACCTGGAATCGCAACGACACCGCGAAGATGGCGAGGAGAATCACCGCGGCCAGCAGGGCGGTCCAGAGGATCTTCCGGCGCGCCGCCTCGCGCAGGGTAATCCGCGCCATGATCCACATGCCCCTCACCGTCCGGAATCCTCACCCAGGACCCGGACGAACATCTCCTCCAGGGAAACGCGCTCGGGTGTGACTCCGAAGATGTCGGCGCCGGACCCGACCAGGTGCCGAACGATGTCGGGCAGCACGTCGGTGTTCGGCACCGTGAAGCGAAGCCGCTCAGCGTCCAGGACCGCGTTGCCGGTCCAGTCCGCCAGACGGCCAAGCGCCTCATTGCTCAGGTTGCGGACGTGGATTTCCACGCAAACTTCCGGGGCTGCCGCGTGCAGCTTCTGCACCGCGACGACCTCGCCCTCCTTGATGAACGCCACACGATCGCAGGTGATCTCGATTTCGCTCAGCAGGTGCGAATTGAGAAACACCGTGGCGCCGCGAGCGCGTTCGGCGCGGAGAATGTCCCGCACCATTCGACGGCCCATCGGATCGAGGCCCGACGTCGGTTCGTCCAGAAAGACCAGGTCGGGTTCGTGAAGCACCGCTTGCGCCAGCCCGATCCGTTGCAGCATGCCCTTGGAATACCCTCGCAACCGGCGATCGGCCTGCGGTGCCAACCCGACGAGCTCGAGGAGCTCCGGAATCCGCCGCCGGAGTGCGTCGGGGGACATGCCGGCAAGCCCCCCGTGCAGCCGCAGCAGTTCCCTGGCGGTGAGCCAGTCGTAGAAGCGGAAGTCCTCGGGGAGGAACCCGACCCGGGCTCGCATCGCGACATTACCGGGGGCCGTGCCCAGCACCAGTGCGCGGCCCGCGGTGGGATGGACCAGCCCGAGCAGCATCTTGATGGAAGTGCTCTTGCCGGCACCGTTCGGCCCGAGAAAGCCGAAGATCTCCCCGCGTGGCACTTCGAGAGACAGCTTGCGCACGGCGGGCTGCGTCCCGAAGACCTTGCGGAGGTCGTGGGTCTCGATGGCGAGGACCGAGTCGCCGGTCACGGTGAGACTCCGCTCAACGTACCGACTCGGCGAGGGAGACGGCGTCGGCAGGATTGCCATAGCCGGTAAGCGTGTACGTCATGTCTGCGGCCGACCAGATCAACATCCAGAGCGGTCCCCGCCGACCTCCGGTCCCGAACAGCACTGCCGGCCTGGCATTGACGGTGACCGAATCGAAGGAGCGGATGAAACGCGGCATGGACAGGGTCAACGTCGAGGCCCACTGGAATCGCCGCTGCACCGCTGCCGCCCGCTCGGGGCTCAAGCCCGAGATTTCCAGGGCGATCTCGGTCAGTTCGTCGAGCGAAAGCCCTGTCGGGACGCTGGCCTGCACCGAGGGCGTCTCGGTGAGCACCAGACAGTCTTCGATGTTGCTCGGCGGTGGGGGCGGGCCCTGCACCTGGGTGATCAGGGTAGCTGGTGCCGGCGCGGGGCAGTGGCCGTACTCGAGCCGCACCGCGCGAGGGGTGTGGAGCATCAGGGTGGTTCCCTGCAAGGCCTCGGGCAGGCTCGCGCGGCCCTTCCCTGCCTCGGCGAGGATCGTCTGCAATCGGGACCGGTCGACGACGACGGTCAGGTCGTGCGCCCCGACGGAAGTCACAGATGGGGTGTCGCTGCGGACGGATGGCAGCTGCAGGGTGAAGCCCGCGTCGGCTGCGGCCTCCGTGGCCCTGCTGACATGGCCCGACGGCTCGTCGCGCATCGAGGCAGCGCTGTCGGCGAGCATGCCGGTCAACATCTCCTGGAGCCGGTAGCCGACGCCGGTTCCGGATGGCAGGTTGACGGTCACCGTCTGGGGCCTGGCTATCCGAAGGGCCGCCAGGAAATCCCCAGCGGCCTGACGGCCACGCGGAGTGAACGCGACCAGGGCAATTGCAAGGACGGCGATCCCGAGAGGAACCAGGCGGCGGAAGGGTCGGGCGACGATGCGGGTCATGAAGCGCGTCCCGGAAATCGCCCCACCAACCAGCGAGGCATGGGCATCACCAGTCAGGATACGTCGCCGGACCTTTCACCAGGATGACAGGATAGCAGGATCGCCTAGTTCATCCCGCCTCGCTCCACCACCATCAGGTTGAACGAGCCAGGGACGATCGGTGGGCGCCGCCGCCGCCCCGCAGCCGAATCGGCCGGCAGGGGCCCGAACGTCGCGCCGGCGATATAGATCCGATGGGTGGTGGGATCGAGCCCCATGTTGCGCGAGCCCTGCTCGGTGGTGAGGTTCTCGACCACGTGAATGCGATCCGGGCTGTCCTGGTGGATGACCGTCAGGGTGCCGTCGGCATTCGAAGTGAAGATGTCGCCGGTCGCGGGATCGAAGGCGGTCCCGTCCACGCCGCTCCCGATTGCCGCAATCGCCACAATGCGTCCCGCCTGATAGTCGGATACGGCCATCACGCCGCTGCGGCACCCGCTGAAGAGCCGGTGGTGAAGCGTATCGATGGCCATCGCCACCGGCTGGCCGCATGGCGCCGTGGGCCAACGTCGCGTCACGGTGAGCGTCCTGCCGTCGATTTCCACGATCTCGGCATTCTCGACCAGGTTGACATAGAGCTTGCCATTGCCCGCCGCGACACCCGACTCGGGCTTCCCCCCCAGGGGAATGTTGGTAATCAGTCGGCCGGGTCCGGGATCGATTACCGTGGCCGAGTGGGCATCGCCGTTGAAAGTGAACACCCGGTTCGACACCGGATCGTACGCCATCGCATCGGCATCCTCCGCGGCGTGGATGCGACCCAGCACCTTGAACGTGGCAGGATCGAACATCACGACGGCACTGTCGTTGCCCGAGGTGGCAAACCCGTGTCTTGCTGATTCGACCAGCACCACCCCGTGCGCACCATGGATGTCGCGCACCTCGCCGAGCAGTTTGCCGGTCACCTCGTCGACGACCATCAATCGGTCCTGTCGCGCGATGAAGACCCGCTGGTGGGCGGGGTCCGGGGTGACGTAGTCCCAGCTCCCATCACCGCCCAGAAGCCAGGTCTGGGTGATATGGTATGGTCCGGTTGTCTGGGCGGCGAGCGGCGCTCCCGCCCAGGCCATCACCGACAGGGCAATGCAAGTCCTGCGATCCATATTGCACCTCCATCATGGCCCGGATCAGCGAATCCGGGGACGCGAGAAATCACCCCGGGGTGTTCCGCCAATCTTGCAGGGATTCCCTCCCCGGCACCAGTACCGGTGCGATTCACGCCTTGTCGCGGGGGTGGCGGAAGAGGGGGACGGGAATGTGGTCTTGACGGCATTGGCCGCTGCCCGTGCCCCTCAATTATCATTGCACTCGTTTCGCTCACCATAACCCGGAGTTGCAATGACCAACACCGACGCCGTACTCAATGCCACCACCCTGGGCTGCTCGCTTACCTGCAAGGATGTCGAGGCCTCGATTCGCTTCTACAATACGGTCCTCGGCTTTGCCATCGGCCAGACATTCGAGCGCGACGGCAAGGTCGCCGGCGCAACGATCCACGCGGGCAATATCCGCATCGTCCTCAATCAGGATGACGGCAAACTTGGCTGGGACCGGATCAAGGGACAGGGTTTCTACCTGCAGATCAACGTGCCAGAGTACGCCGACGTCGATTCGGCCGCCGCACGGATCAAGGCCGCCGGCGGGACGCTCCTCAATGAACCGGCCGATCGCCCGTGGGGGGTACGGTTGTTCCAGTTCAAGGATCTGGACGGATTCAAGCTCGGGGTGTCGACGCCGCTCAAGGGGTGAGACGCGCGCCGGCCCAGCGGTGGTCAGGGCAGCACTCGCTTCGCTTCGACAATGCGGTAGAGCTGCAATTCCGATGCAAGATCGGCCGCCTCCGGCAACCCGCACTCCAGCAACAGCCACTGTCCGGTGAGTGCGACCGGGATACCACGCCGCCCCAAGTAGCACGGCAGCACGACCCGACCGAGAAGGGTGGTGTCGGCAAACACGTCGACCGTGGTGGAATCGTTCGTCACGCCGACCACCCAGAGGCGGCCGAAGCCATCGACGTGAAGTGGGGCACGGTCGAAGTGCGGCGTGATTTCTCTTTCAAGCGTATCGAGTCTCTTGCTTTGGTCGGGCAACGAGATCTTCTCACCCTTCGGCCCCATCATGTACTTGCCCGCGCGAATAAGACCCGCACGAGCCTCGGCGAGCTCCCGCGGCCCGCGGTGGTGCGGCGGGAGTTGCCGGCCGAACGTCGCAAGTAACTTGCCCGATGCATCATAGCTGAAGATTTGGTAGTGATACGCGTCGGCGAGATAGATCCGATTGGGCCCAGCAGCATAGGGAAGCAGCATGAGCCGCTTTCCACCGGGTGGCGAGGCGAGGATCGCCACAAAACCGGAGTCGTTCGCGGGAATGACCACCCGGCCGGACGAGTCACCCACCAGGGACCGACGGATCAGCGGCAGCTTCGTGGGGCCCAGCCCGGGCGGCATCCAGTGATCCACCGAGTCGCCGGTCCACGCCAATGGAATATCCAGCATGAGCGCCCGAGTGTCCTTGATAGGCTTTCCCGCAGTGCTGTACTGCACGAGAAACATCCGCATGGCGTCGAAAATGCGGATCGAATCGCCGCGCAGTTGCAGATCGAGGGGGCCCCGGAATTCGCCGGGACCATCACCCAGACGACCGAATGCGCCAAGTCGCCGTCCCGTCGAGTCCACGATCCGGAACATTGGCTGCTCGCTCGACGAGGCGAGAAACACGACGTTCCCCGATTCGTTGACACCCATCGGCCAGTACTGTCCCTCAGCGAGGTCGGAGTCGGCGAGTGTGAGGACTCGGCGCTCGAGGGTGGGCATTCCGCCAGGGGCAGGAGGCGTTAGCGTGGTCTCCCCCACCGGGGGGGTATGCCGGCAGGCAATGGCGCCGACGGTAATGGCTGCCAGTCGACAAAACATGCGCAACGTCATTTCCGCCCGCGGCCCAGGACATGAGATAGGGAACTGTCCAGCACAAAGGCCTCCCCGGAGGAGGATCTCCGAAGCGATGTGTCCACGGCAAGGTAGACGTGGCCCGCGCGGATAAGAAAGATCCGTCGCGGTCGATACACGATCAGCAAGGACCGGAATTGATCAATCGCTTCTCCTGCCCGGTGGCAGAGAGAGTCAGCATCGATCGCGCGTACGAGTGAAGAATCCGCCGCCGGCAGGGGTACCACACCCGCGTCGTCTTGTTCGTTGGTCGACACGCGACGTCTGGCGGAGCGCACCAGTTCGCTGGTGGTGCTGTCGTCGATCCTCTCGCAACCGCCCTGCCACGCCACTCGGCCTTGCAGGAGTCCGCCGAGTCCCGCAGGCTCCTGAGGCACGTCGGGTCCCGGGCCGGTCGGCGCGTGTATCGCGCGATATCGCAGGCGGAATCCAATCCCGAGCAGCAGGGCCAGAATGACCGAGTGGATGGCGATGCTCGCGAGGAGCGCGCGTCGCCTCGATTGCCGAGCCGAGCGCTCCTGGGCGGCAGCATCGAGGTTCAAGAACCAGTCGTGCTCAGTCGGCGATGGCATGGTCTTGGTGCGTGGGACTGGCACCGGCCTCCCATGATCGTGGCGCACCAACGACCTGCGCTTCGGCGGCAAGGCCAGCCGAGGCCGCCGCAGTCCCTGGATAAAGCATACCTCGCGGCGTTCGGGTAGGCCTCGGCCGCCCCTGAACTCCCGCGAGCTACTGCCGCGAAGAAGAGTCCAGGCCTGGAGCCTGCAGGCGTGGCATCGCCTGCCACCGACACGTTCTCACTGGCAGGGTATAGTAGCGGACCATCAGTCGCACCTGGTTCGCCGCGTCGACCTCCTGCCCCAGGACGACGATGGAATCGCCACGCAGGGCGATCAACGGTACCGCGACGGCGGGGTTGGGCAACGCCATGTCGATGCACGCTCGATTGCGGCTGGGGTCGAGCACAGAGACGAAGTATCGCCCGAGCGTGACGTTGCCCTCGATCACGGCATCCTTCGTCACGAGCGCGATGAGACTGTCCGGCAGAAGGCCGAAGCCGGCATCCTGGCTGAAGGTGAGCGCGGTCCAGTTCGGGTCTGACAGCTCGCGACCCGACCAGTTGTCGCGATCCAGCGCAAAGGCGACCTTTGTCGACGCGACTCCCCGACGCCGCACGGCTGGGATCTGCCATTCCCCTTCAGGTCGGCCATCCCTTGCACGCCGCTCCAGCACGTCGCGGAGTCCGTACTTGACCCAGAAACCTGCGGAATCGACGGCCAGCATCTGGGTTGCTAGCCAACCGAGCGGCGAAAGACTCCCGTGACTCTCCAATCCGCGCGGCGCGGTCCACTGCGCGGTCGCCACTGAGTCACGTATGGGCCAACGCACCAAGCTGCCGACTCCGGCGATGGTCCCGGGAACTGTTCCCCGGCGAATCGCCATCGAGCCGAACCACACCGTGTCACGCCACAGGATGCCATTGAATGGTACCATGGCGTCCGATCGTACGGCGCGCAATTCGACTCCATCGCGCAGTCGGAGCACCTTGAAGCGTTGCTCGCGCCGCTCGTCGACCGCGACCGTGGAGTCATCGAGGCGGATGATGGCGCCGGGGAACTTGAACTCTCCTGGTCCTCCTCCACGGCGACCGATGATACGACGCAAGGTTCCGTCAGGCCGATACCACCAGACGGCAGACGTGCCATCGTCCGAGATCAGGTAGTCGCCATCCGGTTGGATGGCCCAGCGGAAGGGGTGTGCGATGTACTGCGAGTCGGATTCCCGCAGGAGGACTGCACGCGCAAGGCCGAGGGATTCGGTTGGTGTTTCCGAGATCCGGGTCCCGGAGCATCCGGAAAGGAGCGTCAGGATCGACGCCCCTGCCAACATCACCGCAAACCGCTCAACGTGGTTCACTGAGACGCAGCCAGAACGGCGCTACTCTGCTTGTCTTGCCGCGCGCCGCCATGAGATTGGCTCATTTGGTCCGATTCGCATCCAGCACTTCCCTCACCTTTTGTAGCAACGACACCGCGGTGAACGGTTTGCTCAGAAAGGCGACCTGCGCCTCCAGGACCCCGTGACGCACCAAGGTGTCGCTCGTGTAGCCTGACATGTACAGCACCTTGAGTGCCGGATGCGTCAGGGCAAGATGCTCGGCCAGGTGACGTCCGCTCATACCGGGCATCACCAGATCGGTGAGCAGGAGGTGGATTGGTTGTTGATGCTCCTCCAGCAGGCGCAGCGCCTCTTCGCCGGTGGCGGCCGCGAGCACGGCATAGCCGGCAGGGTCCAGCACCCGGCAGGCCAGCCGACGAAGCCCGACGTTGTCCTCCACAAGGAGGATCGTCTCGGTACCGGATGGCGACGCGACGGCAACCTCTGGGCGGGCCGATTCTGGTGGGTCGAATACCTCCGGCAAGTAGATCCGGAACGCGGTGCCATGGCCGACTTCGCTGTATACCCAGATGAAGCCCTGGCTCTGCTTGACGATGCCGTAAGCGGTCGACAACCCCAGTCCGGTGCCCTTGTCCGGATCCTTGGTGGTGAAGAATGGTTCGAAGATCCGCGCCCGGGTTGCCTCATCCATGCCGATGCCGGAGTCGCTGATGGACAGCATGACATAAGGTCCGAGCGGCACGACCGCGCCGTGGTGGCGGGCATACTCCTCATCGAGCGTGACATTCTCCAACTCGATGGTGAGCGAGCCGCCCTGTGGCATGGCATCGCGCGCATTCACGACCAGGTTGGTGATCACCTGCTCAATCTGCCCGGGGTCCGCCTTGACGTTGCCGATGTCGGAGGCCGGCACGACGACCAGGTCGATGCTCTCCTCGACCAGATGCCGGAGCAGACTGTCCATCTTCGCGACCACGACACCCAGGTTCACGATCTGCGGCTGCAGGACCTGCTGGCGGCTGAAGGCCAGCAGCTGGCGGGTCAACGTGGCGGCTCGCTGCCCGGCCCGGTGAATTTCCTGCACATCCGCGTGCACCGGATCGTCGCGACGCATCTGCGTCAAGAGAAGCTCTGACACGCCGTTGATCACGGTGAGCAGGTTGTTGAAGTCATGGGCGATGCCGCTGGCCAGCTGTCCGACACTCTCCATCTTCTGCGACTGCCGGAATTGGGCTTCGAGCTGCAGCCGCTCGGTGATGTCCTCCTTGATGGCGACGAAGTGCGTGATGGTACCAGATGCCGCCAGAATGGGAGTGACAGTTTGCTCTTCGTGGTAGAGGCTGCCGCCCTTCCGGCGATTGATCATCTCGCCGCGCCAGGTTCGACCACCGAGAATGGTCTCCCAGAAGTCCCGGTAGAATTCAGGCAGGTGCTTGCCGGACTTGAGCAGCTCCCCCGGGTTCCGGCCCAGGGTTTCTTCGAGCGCGTACCCCGTCAGCTGGGTGAACGCCGGATTGACCCATTGAATGGCTCCGGCAAGGTCGGTGATGACAATGGCCTCGGCCGCGGCATGGAGTGCAGCGCTCTGGAGGTGCAAGGACTCTTCAGTCTGCCTGCGCTCGGTGACGTCGCGGAAGATCGCGTGAAGCAACAGCCGGCTGTCACGAGCAAGTCGCCTGGCCCACACGTGCACGTGCCGGATCTCCCCGGTCTTCGTGCGCTGCACCGTGTCGAATTCGGTGGCTCCTTCACGCAGTGCCCGCTGAAACCGCGCGTCCATCTCGCCGGAGTCCCCGGGCGCCTGGTAGTCCGCGAGCTGCAGGCCACCGAACTCTTCACGCGTGTAGCCGAGCTGCCGGCAGGCGGCATCGTTGAACTCGACGATTCGCCGGGTCCCCGCATCGATCAGCAGCAGGCCGTCCGGCGACGTAGCGAACATCTCCTGGTAGAGCGTGTTCGCAGTCGCAGCGGCGAGCTTTCCCGGCGCTTCTTCGGGGTCGACTCCCTTCGCCCGCCTGGATGTCCCTCGAATTGGCCGCTTTGGCATGACATTGCCCCGGAGATGGGGGAACCCACAGGGTCAATACGACCCTCCTGTCCTCATGGAGAGTACGGAAGTTGCCAGGGAAGGCCACTAGGGTTTTCCCTAGGGGGTTCCAGATCGAAACCCTGGCGCCTCCCCCTCCTCCCGAAAGAACTGCTCCGACCACCGGATCAGTTGAGCCCGCCCGCCCACGCCGACGCGGCGCTTGAGCATGTTGATATGGTACTCGACCGTCTTGGTCGAGATCTGGAAGGATTCCGCAATCTGCCGGTACGTACGACCCTGCCGCAGCAGCCCGAGAATGTCCCGCTGGCGATCCGAAAGCTGAAACCCCTCCGGACTCGCCAGCCCCGTCCCACCGCCGGCGCCACGATCCCGGATCATCGGCGTGATGTAGATGCGGCCGGCCAGTGCCTCTTCAATGGCAATCCGCAACTCGGAAGCCGCCGACTCTTTGACGACATAGGCCAGGGCGCCGGCCTTGATCGCCATGTCAGCAAATACCGGCTCGACGTAGGCCGTGAGGATGACGAACCGCGTCCCGGAATGGCGCTCCACCAGCCCACCCAGGACGTTCAAGGCACTCTTGCCGGCAAACATGAGGTCGAGGAGCACCACATCAGGTGCCAACGCCTTGATCGCGGCCCCCACTCGCTCCAGCACCGTGACGATTCCGACCACCCGGTACCATCGGCCAAGCGAAGTCGCGAGCGCCTCCGCCACCACCGCGTGGTCGTCCGCAACAAGCACTCCCGGCTTCCCCTTCATGCCTTCGCGACCCTTCGCGGGAGCACCGCCGTGACGGTTGTTCCCCGCCCCGGCGACGATTCCACCTGCAGGGTCCCGCCGAGAAGCTCCAAGCGCTCACGCATCGAGGTGATACCGATCCCCGGTCCTGATTCAGCGACACCGAGCTCACAGCCCCTGCCGTGGTCCTGAACAATGAGACGGGTGGACTCGGCGTCGGCACCGAGCCGCACCTCGGCCTCGTTGACCTGGGCATGGTGGGCGACGTTTCCGAGTGCCTCCTGAGCCACACGATACAGCGCCAGGCGCTCAGCGATGGGCAGCTCGTCCTCCTGGGGGCCCTGATAGCGCACCACGAGCCCCTCATGATCCTTGAACGACTCGCACAGCGTGGCGAGTGCGGCTCCAAGTCCGACATGATCGACGATCGATGGATGGATCCCTCGGGCAATGCCTCGGAGGTTCTCGACGATGCCATCGAGATCGCTCGCGGAGTCGGGGGCGCCCACTGCGCCCGTAGCCCTGAGCCTGGACGCCACGGCGATCAACTGTTGCACGGTGTCATCATGCAGCTCGCGCGCGATGGCGGCGCGTTCCTCGTCGTGGGCGGTCAGCAACCGGCCGCCGAGATGCTCGCGGGTGCGAAGGTAGCGGCGTTGCTGGCGGCCAGTGGACAAGACAAACACCGCGAGAAGAAGCACCGCGATCAGGACCAGCGTCACGATGATCAACGTGATGGCGACTTCACTGCCAACAGTTGGTATCATCAGTGCGCCCCGACGACAGCACGTCTCGCCACCATGATCGCTCGGATGAAGATCAACTCGGCGAGAACACTCACCACAGAGGACATTGCATAGAAGACCACTCCCAGTTGGGGCGCCGAATTGACGGACAGCTGGGCAACCAGTGTCTGGAGGGACGCCGGTACTGCGTAGGCGATAAGTCCGATCCCGATCAAGAACCCCGGGTCCACGAGCAGGTCTCGCCGTCCAAGCGATATCCTGCGGAACACGGTCGCAGAAGCGGCAAGGAGGAGGACCACTCCGTGCAGCGGTGCGGAATAGCTGGAATACAGTTGGATCGGCTCCACGGTCGCGACGAGCACCAACCATGTCAGGGCGTAGACACCCGCGAGCACCCTGAGAGCCGCTGCACGCGGCGCACTGTGCTGCACGCTGGCCAGGGCACCAAGCGCAAGGACAACACAGACGAGAAACCAGACCCTGGCAACTGGCTGTGCGTTGTGCCAACGACGACCGGCGATGAGCGCACTGATATCAGCCACCCCGCTGGCAGCCAGCCAGAGGACGATCCTGCGCGGCCCCTGGGGGAGCCGGCGCCAGAAACGGAATCCGACGCCGGCACCGCCGAGCTCGACGAGGATCGAGCCATAAGCAGCGAGCCAATCGAGCGCTGGTGTTCTCAAGGTGGATCGTTCAGGGGGTCTTGGTCGCCGCACGACGGTGGACAAAGAATGGGATTCTGTCCCGGATCTCCCCCCGAATCCTCAGTCATCGCCGACTGAGGCGGGATGATGTCGTTCCCCTTGGCATCGGTCCCGATAATCACGTACGTCCACATGCTCTGGCCCTTCGGGACGGAGGGATCGGCTGGGTCGTGGAGGCCGAGGTAGATCCGGATACCCTGGCAGCCCGGCTGTGCCAGCAGGCGGTCGAAGGTGACCCGCTCAAAGCGGGCGCCATTGATGCTATCCGGCGGACGGTTCCTGCGCCAGCGCAGGGTGAGGGCGGCAGCATCCTTTACCGCAATCCGGTGCGGATCGTTGGCCATGCGATACCTCCTGGTCAAGGCGAGTTGGGACGGGGGGACTGTACACGCTACCGGTTGATGCCACCCTAGGACACTAGGGAAACACCTAGGGGCCCCCCACTGGGGAGTATCCCAGTCCTTGCCGTCTACCAGCCACGACGCCCCCACGCCTCGTCCTTGTTCCGGATCCTCGAGCACGGCTTCGCGCGTCTTGTCGCTATCGTCGGCGCCTGCTGGGCGAGATTGCCCGCGTCGCGGCGGGCTGGCGGCGTGGCCCGCAGGGTCCCGCTACAGGCTCAGGGTCTCAATTGAGATTCCCATCCGGCCTGCCGAGCGGTGATCGGGAGGAGAGTCCCCACCCTCAGCGCCGATGCGCGGCGCGCTGGAGGTGCGTGGGGAGGTCCGTCATGATGCCGAGCGCACCGGCGACCTGCTCCGGACCGGTGAGCAGGACCAGGAGGCGCCCGTCCGGCATCATCGACTCGTTCCAGGCGAACGTCGAAAGGAACGGCCCTTCGACGAGGAGCTGCGGGCGACCGATCTCAAGCGCGCCCGTGGTGGAGATCGGCACGCGGTAGTACCGCGGCCCGTCGCGATACACCAGCGCGTCCCCCTTGGGCGTCCACTGCGGGTGCTGTCCCTTCTGGGCAACGACATGAATCGCGCCGGTCGGGGGGATCGGTGAAACTTCGACCGCGCCATCCACGCCTCCCCACGCCAGCCATCGCCCATTGGGCGAGTAACTCGAGGCGAACCCGCGACCGGCGATCGGAACTCGACTGGTATCTCCCTGCAGACGCCGGACGTAGAGGTCGCCCGTGTGCCAATCCGAGAACGCGAACGATTGTCCATCCGGGGCCACCGTCAGATACGAGGCACCATACAGCCGCAGATCGTCCGATCGGCCGGTTTCGAGTGACTGAATCCGCACATCGTAGTTGATGAGCTGCACTGGGTCCCAGAGGCCGATCATTAGGTCGTGTCCGTTCGGAAACCACGACGCGGGGAATGGCCGGTAGTTGCCCTCGACCTGCACCTGCTGCTGCAATCCCGAGCGCAGGTCCATCAGCAGCACCTGCCATCCGCCGACCGGGTTTCGAAGCTGCACTGCCAACTGCCGCCCGTCCGGTGAGATCCGCGGCTGCACGTAGGCGCCTCGCGGGAATGGCAGCGTATCGATGCGCCCCTCGGCTCCAATAAGCGCCGGCACCACGTACAACTGATTTCTGCCAGGCACAAAGACGAGGGTGCCATCTCCGGAGATCGCAAAGTCGGCGTAGCCGAAGCCCGCCTCCATCCGAACACCGTGGAGCACCGGCACCGGCTCTCCCTGCACGCGCCGGCGCTTGGCGTCGAACGGAATGGCCATGAGGTCGCCGTCCCCCGCCGCGTAGACCAGGAAGCCGGGGTCCACCCAGCGCGGGCCGGTACCGAAGAGGAGATCCGTCTGGTGCACCGAGTCGAGCGGGAGCACACCGCGGCGAGTGATGGCCAATTCAACGCCGTCGACGAGTGAGAGCAGCGCCAGTTGACCGGAACCGAGCGTGCCGACGGCCCATTTCCGGTCGGGGAGCAGGTGCGGCGTACCGAACTGCGTCGAGAGATGGATGACCGTGTCGGTCACCGCGCCGGTCGCCGAGAGCCGATGCAGCTCGAAGCCTTCGTTCTCCAGCACCAGCATGTCGTCGCCCTGCCAGGTGGCGCCGGTAATGCGGTCCACTTGCGCCACCGTCACGGGGTCCCCGCCTGCCGTCGGCACCTTGCGCAGAAGGTTGCCGGCGAAGAAGGCGATCCACTGGCCATCGGGCGAGAAGAAGGGGTGATACGCCCCGTCGGTGCCCCGGAAGATGATCGCCGTATCCGCGTCGAACGGCCGCACGGCGAGGGCGGTATTCGTGCCGCGCGCGGCGACGTAGGCGAGGAGGTCCCCGGCAGGGGAAATCGCCAGCGCAGCGGGCCACCCAGTGGCGGGTCCGTTTCCGGTAAGAGCCAGCGGGGCGTTGGCCGGGAGGGTCACGTTCCAGCGTCGCGGCTCGGTCGGTCGCGAGGGCCGAACCAGCGTCCCGATCAGGCCGCCAACCGCAACGAGCCCGAGGGCGGCGGCCCCTGATACCCACCGCGGACCGCGGCGTGGCCGGGCTCGGCGGGGCTGCCAGTCGGGGACTTGCTCGAGCGCGCGCCCGAACTCCGCCGCATTGGGGAAGCGGTCGGCGGGGAGCCGCTCCAGTGCACGGTGTACCGCCGACGCCAACTCGTCGGGAACCGAGTGCCGGCGCTCGGTGAGGGGAGCGGGGTCGGTGGTGAGCACGGCGGCGATGATCGCCTGGGCGTTGGGGCCCGTGAACGGAGGCGAGCCCGCGAGCATTTCGTAGGTCACCACGCCGAGCGCGTAGATGTCGGTGCGGGGATCCACCTCGGGGTCGCCCGATGCCTGCTCCGGGCTCATATAGTCCGGCGTCCCGATCGACATCCCGGTCTGGGTCAAGCGCTCGCCACCGGCGGTGGCCACCGCCAACGCGATTCCGAAATCGGCCACCAGCGGCTGACCGTCGTGCAAGAGGATGTTCTCAGGCTTGATGTCGCGGTGCACCACCCCCTGACGGTGGGCATAGTCGAGCGCGCTCGCCACCCCGCGGGCAATCGCCACGGCATCGCTCACCGGAAGCTGGCGCTCGCGAGTGAGACGCTGGCGGAGCGACTCGCCGGTAATCAGCGGCATGACGTAATAGAGAAGTCCGTCGGCCACCCCGGAGTCGTAGAGCGGGAGGATGTGGGGGTGCTGCAGGCGGGAGGTGACCTCGATCTCCCGAAGGAAGCGGTCGCCCCCGATGATGGCGGCCAGCTCTGGGCGGAGCACCTTCACGGCCACCTTGCGGCCGTGCTTGAGGTCGGTGGCGACGAATACGATCGCCATCCCGCCTTCTCCGAGCGGAGACTCGAGGTGATAGTGCGCGGCCAGGATGGCCTGGAGACGCTGCAGCAGGTCGTTCACGCATCCTCCGGCTGCTCTGATGATCCTCAAAGGTACGATTCAGTGGAAGCAGCGCTAGAGTCCCTGCCCGTAGTGTGCCAGTCGGGCCCCCCGAGCGTCATTCGGGAGGCTCTGCCCGACGCCCGAGAAGGTGTTACCCATGTACCCGGTTTGTTACCGATGATCCCGGTTGCTCATCTATCTTCACAGTGTAGGCCGACCACGTGTCCACGGCACACCCTTGATAGACCGCAGGATGGTACTTGCCCCGCGTAAAGATGTCCTGAATCGCCTTCATATACCGCACCTTGAAGGTGTCGTTTGTCGCTCCCGCCACCTGGAGGCTGTCGAGGGTGCCTTGAGCGGTGATCCGGAACCGGACTGCGAGGGTCTTCCCTCGCTGGGACCGATGGGCATCGACGGAAGGAACGACGAAGAACTGTTCGGCGGGCCAGAGAGCCCTGGGTGCTGTCCGTCCGCTCGGTCGAGCGCCACGACGCCAGCACATTCAGCGGCGGTCCGCGTCGGTAGATCGAGGGGGCGGTCGGTGGACGGGTCCCGTCGCCACTTCCGGCGGGCTTTGAATTGTGCAGCCGGTGGTGAGAGCGAAGAACGTCGCGAACACGGTGGATCGCATCACGTGGCTCCGGTGGATTCATCGCATTGACGGCAACTAACGACCTGCGCTTTCGCCGCGAGGCCAGCCGAGGCCGCCGCAGTCCTCAGAGAAAGAATACTCCGCGGCGGCCGAACCGCCCTGGCCTCGTCGGCAGCAAGCGCCGGTTATGCAACCCGAAGCGGCCGGATGCGCGCCACCTCATCCTTGACGGCGCGCGATACATCCCAGAGATCGAGTGCCCGTTGGGCGTTCAACCAGAACTCTGGAGCGTTACCAAACAGGCGCGACAGACGCAGGGCCATTTCCGGGCTGACCGCCCGGCGACCCCGCAAGAGCTCATTGATCGACTGACGCGACACCCCCACCGCCTCCGCCAGACTGGTGACGGTCAGATCATAGTCCGGCATGAAGTCCTCACGCAGCATCTCCCCCGGCGGCGTGGGACGGCGCTTCATCGGCCGAGTATTGGGTACACTCATACTCCCTCTCCATCAGTGGTAATCACAAACCTCGACGGCGTAGGCGTCCCCGTCCACAAACCGGAAGCAGATCCGCCACTGGTCGTTGATCGCAATCGCGTGTTGCCCCTTCCGATCGTCCTTCAAGGCGTGGAGCCGATTCCCGCGGGGAACCTTCAAGTCGTGGAGGCATGTAGCTAGGTCGACGTATTCCAGTTTGCGGGCAGCGCGCCGAGCGACATCGGCCGGGAATCGCTTGGCGGCCCCTGTCACGAACAGGTCCTGGGTCCGCTTGTCGGCGAACGTCTTGATCATGGGCGGGAATGTAATGCGTCACGTGACAGATGTCAACCCGGTTGGTAGCCGGTGATTGCCTAACGCCCTGCGCTTCTGTGGCGAGGCCTGGCGAGGCCGCCGCCCTCCCCAAGCTAGCTAAACGCGGCGGCCGAGCGCTTCAGGCCTCGTCCGCAGCAAGCGCCTGTTATGCCGCTACTACTCTGACTCCACGATCTCGGTCACATCGAGCAGCTGACGGCCGTGCCGGACCGTCAAGACGACCACCTGCTGCGCGTCGACCCGATACACCACGCGGTAGCGACCATAGATCAACTCCCGGTATTCCGGGCGATCGAGCTCGGGCACTCGCCGCCCTCGACGGGGGAACTGGGCAAGCGACTTCGTCGAATCGAACAGGCCAATGACCCAATTCCGCGACGCCTCGGGGCGGTCGGCCGCGATGTAGGCTGCAATGGCCGCCGCCCGCTCGATCGCGAGCGGGGCCCAGATCACCTTCACGGGGTGAGTCGAGCGAGTACCGCAGCCTTCGCCTTGGCCTGAGACACACCTTCGCCTCGCGCCACCTGCCCTTCCGCCAGCCGGACGTCCTCGAGCAGCTCGAGGCGGTCCTGCATCGCCTCATAGGCCCCCGCGTCCACCAGGACGGCCGCGCTCCGGCCGTGCTGGGTCAGAATCACCGGACGCTTCGTCCGCTGCACTTGTTGGAGCACCGCGGCCAGGTTGGCCCGAAAGTCAGCGAGCGGGCGGATGTCCTTGGTTGGTCGAAGGCGGGGCATGGCAGTCCTCAGGGTCAGATTGTACGTTATAATGTACAATGAGAGCGGAGCCGTGAAAAGCTCCCCCGTGGAAGGATCCCCGAAGCGGCATAACGCCCTGCGCTTCTGCGGCGAGGCCTGGCGAGGCCGCCGCCATCCCAAACCTATTAGACGCGGCGGCCGAGCGCTTCAGGCCTCGACCGCAGCAAGCGCCTGTTATGCCGCGTCGACTCCTCCGCCCGGGCTGGTCCTGTCGGCTTCTGGAGCGATCGATTGCTCACCGGTATCGCGCAACTGACGCTTCGCGGCTCGGGCAACAAGACGCTTTGCGGCGCTGGCCTTATCTCCCTCCAGCACCTCCCGCTTCAAGACGTCCTGACATAGCACTTCCGCGATTTGGTCGATTTCGACTTTGGCTTCGGGACTTGCCCTACGAATCTCCCGCCGGAGGAGGGCCAGACAGGCGTCAGAGGTGAGAATTGCTGCGATCGTGAATCGGCTCAGAGCCTCCTGTTGCGCAGCATATTCGTTGAGGCGTGATTTCCGCCATCCTTCCTTGGACAAAAGCCACAACAGTTCCAGATCTCCGTCCTTGCGGGGGCTGATCTGCCCGAAGTCGATGTCAGCGATCAACTCCGCCTCGATCGGCTTGGTGAAGAGAATCCGATACACGCGCCAGGACCGTGCATTCGTGAGCGCGACCCACTCACAGCCCTTATTGGCCGCGTAGTCAACAGCTTGCTTTACGTGAGAATCCTTCAGGTCGTGTCCGATCGCCTTGACCTCGACGAGCAGTGCAAGATCGCCGTCAATCTTCAGCGCGAGGTCACAGAACGTCGAACGGATCATGTGCTCGGACGAGATATCGGCATACTTATCGTATCCGAGCACGTCGGCCATGATGTCCGTGACGATGACGACCGTGTCCGACTCGTTGACGTCCCGCGCCTGAGCCGACGCCAGGACGGGCTGGAACCGCTTGACCCCTGCAGACAACCGAGCAGCGACTTTCGCGGGAATACGGGCCATTCGACTGCACCTCAAGTAGGAGATGAGAGTTCAAGCACGGTGTAGCTGTTGCAGGCGCCGTGAACAGCAGCGGCATAACGCCCTGCATTTCTGCAGCAGGGACAGGGGCGAGCGGTCCCTCCCTCATATGATCATAGCGAGCCGTCCGCCCCGCCTTGGCCATGCCCGCAGCAAATGCTTGTTATGCCGCGGGAACAGGAAAGCCCTCGTCAGGCGCAACCGTCACAAGGTCTCGAGTCCCTGGGTCAAGAAGCAAGACCCACAACCCGATGCGATTTCGAAGCGGCCTGCCCAGACGACGCCGAAGCTGGATCATATAGTCGCGGGTACTCGGCAAGGCGATGGCGAGGTGCCGATCACGCTCTTGAGCACCCTTCGCCTCGTTGGACCACCCACCGTAGTAATACGACGCTCGCAATAGCCCTGTCGAAATTGTTACGCTGCGTACTCCCAACTCCCCGGCCCGCGCCCTTGCACTCCACCTCCCATATCTGGCCCTCTCCGATGGCGACAACGTCCGGGCCCTCCGGAGAGTGATACCACCCAGAGGGCACATTGAGTGCGGCGAGTTCGGCCTGCAACCGCTGCTGATCCTGGTACCGTCCGGCTTCTGAGCCGCCTGCTCTCGAACCCGTACCGGCCGGCAGCCACGATTCCAAAGCCACCGCACAGTGGCGATTAGTACATCAAGCTCCGGGACCACATTCTCCGGCATTCCGCTGCTCCACTGTCTGCAACATGACGACTCGCACTTCTGTTGCACGTGCTGTAAGTGCACTTCACAAGGTGCATCCATGACGCCACGCCATATCAGCAGCTTGTTCATGTCCTGCCCTTGCCTTCTACACGGAAATGATTTCCTGATCTCCCCCAGTGGCCCGAGTTCAAGGAATACGCGTGCCACTTCCGTCAAGTCGGGAGGCGGAGTACACGCGATCCGCACTTCTTCTTGGTATGCGTATGCAAAGTCCTTCCAAAAGAGCGGTCGCACTTCGCCCGGGCTCACGTTCAGTGGATCATAGTACTCGATACGCCGAGCGTGCACGATCCAGCCGG
>CAWKMI010000022.1:0-11269 GCA_963850655.1 uncultured Gemmatimonadales bacterium | reverse complement strand
ATCGTCGAGTGATGGTTCGGCTGGATGCCAACGGCTTCCCGTACGAATACACCGACACGCGGCAAGTGTTCGACGACTCCCTCAGTACCCTGCGTCAGTCTCAGGTCTCGATCGACTTCGTGCGTCAGTCGGTGCAGGTGATCGAGAGCGTCGGTCCCTGGCCCACGGCGGCTTCACGGGCGACCGGTGGGGGCCTGCTCACCGCCGAGTCGCTCGGCAAGCCGGGGGAGATGATTGCGAGGATGGTGAAGGAGTGCGGGGGGACTTGAGGGGCAACAGGCCAGGAACCAGTGCAACCTGGTTGGTGCCCTTGACGGAATCCACTCTTGCGCGAGCTTTCCCCCTCCCCCAATCCTGGAGAACCGGATGCCGAAGTACCTCTTCACTGCATCGTACACGGCGGAAGGCGCCGCGGGCCTCAAGAAGGACGGCGGCACCGCCCGCCGCGATGCCGTGGCCAAGATGACCAAGAAGAACGGTGGCAAGCTCGAGTCATTCTACTTTGCGTTTGGCTCGGCGGACGTGTTGGGCATCCTCGAACTGCCCGACACCGCGAGCGCGGTGGCGACGAGCATGGCGATCAATGCCTCCGGCGCCGTCCGCCTGTCGCTGACGCCGCTGATCACGCCGGCGGAGATGGATCAGGCGTGCAAGAAGTCGATCGGGTATCGCGCGCCGGGCAGCTGATTACCCCCTGGGCGCTGTTTGCCGAGTGCCATTGCGGCCAGCTCTCCGTGTACCTGCCATGAGCGGGGGGAAGGTGCCATCGATCTACGGACCGTCGCAAGACGAACCCTGGAGGTAGCGGTCTCCATGCCATCGATCCCCCGAGCGCTTGCCCTGCCTGCCTTCCTGCTGCTTGCGGTGGCCGCACGCCTGCCGGAGGGCGACCCCATTCGCGGCTTCAGCTCGGCCTCGGCCCAACTGGAGCGCGAGTGGGAGCTGAAGTTCCGTGCGATCCCCGATCCGAGCAGGCTGCGCGAATCAATGCGCCGGCTCAGCGCACACCCGCATCACGTGGGGTCGCCCTACGACAAGGACAACGCCGAGTGGCTGCGCGCGCAGTATGCCTCGTACGGCTGGGATGCGACGATCGAACAGTTCCAGGTGCTCTTTCCCGTACCGCTCGAGCGCGTCGTGGAACTGGTGGCCCCGACGAAGTTCGTGGCCGCGCTCGAGGAACCGCGCGGTCGCGGTGGATCCGACGTCGAGCCAGAAGAGCGAGCAGCTGCCGACCTACAACGCCTACTCGGCCGACGGCGACGTCACCGCGCCGCTGGTCTACGTCAATTACGGCGTGCCCGACGACTACGACGTATCTCGAGCGGCATGGCATCTCGGTCAAGGGCGCCATCGTGATTGCGCGCTATGGCGGCTCCTGGCGGGGCATCAAGCCGAAGGTCGCCGCCGAGCATGGCGCCGTGGGCTGCCTGATCTACTCCGATCCGGGCGACGACGGCTTTGCCGCCGGCGAGACGTTTCCCGCCGGACCGTACCGCCCGAAGGACGGCGTCCAGCGTGGCAGCGTGATGGACATGCCGGTGTATCCGGGCGACCCGCTGACGCCGGGCGTTGGTGCCGACGCCGAGCGCCAAGCGGCTCGATCGCAAGGACGCCGTCACCCTCATGCAGATCCCCGTGCTGCCGCTCTCGTACGCCGACGCCCAGCCGCTGCTCGCGGCGATCGACGGGCCCGGTGGCGCCGGCGGCGTGGCGCGGCGGCCTGCCGATCACCTACCGACCTCGGACCGGGCGCAGCTCGCGTGCACCTGAAGCTGCGGTTCGACTGGAGCCTCAAGCCGCTCTATGACGTGATCGCGCGGATCCCGGGGTCGACGCAGCCCGGACGAGTGGGTGATTCGCGGCAACCATCACGATGCCTGGGTGAACGGCGCCGAGGATCCGACGTCCGGACAGGTGGCCGAGCTCGAGGAGGCGCGCGCGCTGGGCGAACTGCTCAAGCAGGGCTGGCGGCCAAAGCGCACCATCGTCTACGCCTCCTGGGACGGGGAGGAACCTGCCCTGCTCGGCTCAACCGAGTGGGTCGAGGAGCACCAGGCCGAACTCAAGCAGAAGGCCGTGGTCTACCTCAACTCCGACGGCAACGGGCGGGGTGCGCTCGGCGTCGGTGGATCGTACTCGCTGATGCGGTTCGCGAACGAGGTCGCTCATGATATCGACGACCCGGAAACGCACGGCTCGGTCTGGCAGCGGATGCGCGCCTTCCGGATCGTCGGTGGCGAGGAAGAGTCGCGCACCCGAACGGACCTGCCGATCGGGGCGCTCGGATCGGGCTCCGATTTCACGCCGTTTCTCCAGCACGCCGGCGTGCCGACCCTCAGCGTCGGCTTCGGCGGCGAGGATGGCGGCGGCATCTATCATTCGATCTACGACGATTTCTACTGGTACACCCACTTCAGCGACACCAGCTTCGTGTATGGCCGGGCCCTGGCCCAGACCGTCGGCACCATGGTGATGCGGATGGCCGACGCCGACGTGCTGCCACAGGAGTTTGGCGACCTCGGCGAAACGGTGAACGGCTACGTCACCGAACTCAAGGCGCTCCGCGAGACCATCGCGAAGCAGATCACGGGCACGAATCTCTCGATCCGCGATGGCGTCTATGCCGCGACGAACGATCCGCGGCACCCGGCGTTGCCGCCCAAGCTCGACTCGGTGCCGCCGTTTCTCAACTTCGCCCCACTCGATAATGCTGCAGCACAGCTCACCGCGGCCGCGTCCCGATTCGAAAAGGCATACGCGTCGGCCATCACGGGCGGAGTGGTCGTTCCCGCGCTGAATGAACTCAACGACTTGCTGCGCCAGACGGATCAGGCGCTGCTGCTGCCCGAGGGACTGCCGCGGCGCCCATGGTACGCCCATTCGCTGTATGCACCCGGGTTCTATACCGGATATGGCGTCAAGACGATGCCAGGCGCCCGCGAGGCGATGGAACAGCACAACTGGACGGAGGCTGACACGGAGATTGGCCGGATCGCCGCGGCGCTGGCCCGCGAGACCGAGCTGATCGACCGTGCGGCGGCCCTGCTCGAGCGGCACGATAGCCGGCCGGTACCGTAGTCGCGCGCGCGAGCTGGGGACTGGCAGGCCGCACTCCCCTACCCCTGCGCCGGCTCGGCAGCATATTCAGGGGACTCCCAACCCCGGCGATCCCGATAGCGCGTTGTGATTCGTTCCCCCTGACCAGCGGAGCACTCGCTGAGTTCTGACGCCATGCAGCGCCTGACCGCGGCTTTGGCCGACCGCTACACCATCGAGCGCGAGCTCGGGGCGGGCGGCATGGCCACGGTGTACCTGGCCGAGGACGTCAAGCACCATCGCAAGGTGGCAATCAAGGTGCTGCATCCCGAGCTGACGGCAGTGCTCGGACCCGATCGCTTTCTCCAGGAGATCGAACTCACTGCCTCGCTCCAGCATCCGCACATCCTGCCGCTCTTCGATTCGGGGGCCGGCGACGGCGTGCTGTATTACGTCATGCCATACGTCGAGGGCGAAACGCTGCGGGGGCGCCTGCAGCGCGAAAGTCAGCTGTCCATTGCGGACACGGTCCGGATCGCCACCGAAGTGGCCGACGCGCTCGAGTACGCCCACAAGCGCAATGTGATTCACCGCGATATCAAGCCGGAAAACCTCCTGCTTCACGATGGACGCGCGCTGGTGGCGGATTTCGGTATCGCGCTGGCCGTGGAGCAGGCCGGCGGCACCCGGATGACGCAGACCGGGATCTCGCTCGGTACGCCGCAGTACATGGCACCGGAACAGGCGATGGGCGAGAAGAGCGTCGACGGGCGCGCTGACATCTATGCCCTGGGCGCGGTGACCTACGAAATGCTCACCGGCGAGCCACCGTTTACCGGCCCCACCGCGCAGGCGATCGTGGCGAAGGTGATGACCCAGCGGCCGCGATCGATCGTGTCGCTGCGCGACACCACGCCGCCCTACGTGGACGATGCCGTCATGCTCGCGATGCAGAAACTCCCGGCCGACCGATTTGCGACGGCGAAAGAGTTTGCCGACGCACTGCATGGCTCGCCGTCGGGCGCGACACGGCGAACCATGACCGGCAGGGCCGCAGCCCCGGCCCACGCGGTGCGACAGCGCCTTCGGGATCCGGTGACAGTGGCGCTCGCTGCGGTGGCGGTCCTCGCGCTGACGGCCGTGGGCTGGCTGCGGTCGCGGCTGGCGGCGGTCCCGCCGCCAGTGCCCGTCACGTTTGCCATCACGGCGAGCGATGGCGTACCGCCGATCCGGAGTCTGAACACCTGGCCGGCAGTCGTTTCGCCGGATGGGCGAATCCTCGTCTACCTGGGCGCTGCCGGCAGCGGTGGTTGGCAATTCTACGTGCGCCGGCTCGGCCAGCTCGAGGTACAGCCGCTGCCCGGCACCGAGGGCGCGTCTCAGCCGATCTTTTCCCCGGACAGCAAGTGGCTCGCGTTCGAGTCGGGCTCCCGGCTCAGCAAGGTGCCTCTCGATGGCGGAGCACCGATCGCGCTCGCCGACGCCTCCTGGGGCGACGGCGCGGCGTGGTCGCCGACTGGCGCGATCATCCTCGGCGCCGACGGGATCTTCGCGGGACTCACCCGGGTACCGGACGGCGGGGGCAAGCTCCTCGAATTCACGCACCCGGACACATCCACGCACGAGACTCATCTCTGGCCCCTGGTCCTTGACGATGGCAAGACGATCGTGCTCACCGTCGAGTCCGGCGTTGTTCGCGAGGGGGCACGCCTCGCGCTCACATCGCTGGACGACGGCGTGGTCCATCCGCTCGGAGTGGTCGGCCTGCGGGCGCTCGGGGTCGTCGCCGGACAGCTGGTGTATCTCCAGGCGGACGGCAACGTCATGGCGATTCCCTTTGATGCGCGACGCCATCAGGTCCAGGGGAGCCCCGTGCTGGTGCTCGATTCGATCGCGCTGTGTCACACCTGCAACGGCGATGCGCCGGTCTATCTCAGCCGCAGCGGCGCGCTGGCCTACATCCGCGGCAGCGAAACCTCCCGGCTCGCCTGGGTCAGCGCCGACGGTGCGACCCGCCTGCTGGGCCCGGCCGGGCGGACCCTCGAAAATCCACGACTCTCTCCTGACGGTCGCCGGATCGCTGTCACGGACGCCGCCGGCCGCCTGAATATCTCGATCTTTGACATGACGACCGGGGCGCTGACGCCACTCACGTCCGCCGGCGACAATTACGCCGCGGAGTGGAGCGCCGACGGGTCCAACGTCGCATTCATTTCCGATCGCACCGGTCAGCCGGCGATCTGGCGCCAGCCGGCAAACTTCAGCGACACAGCCGTCAGGATGCCGGGAACCACCGGCGCCAATGTCAGGGAGGGCCTGAGCCTGTCGCCCGACAACGCCACGGTGCTCTGGGCGAACGGCGGCGTCTAGGCCACCCGATTGGCCGGTGATACCACGCCGCGACGCATTGCCGATGGTGGTCATCCGAAGTTCTCGCCCGACGGGCACGCCATCGCGTTCAGCGCAAGCATTGGTGGTCAGTCGGAGGTCTTCGTCGGCAGCTATCCGAACGACGACGGCCGGGTACAGCTCTCCGCCGACGGCGGTACCGATCCGGTCTGGGCGCCGGACGGGCATCGCGTCTTCTATCTCTCCCATGGGCGGGTGATGGTGGCGGGACTCTCGCCGAGGCCGAAGCTCGCACTTGTTTCGCGCGACTCACTACCGGTGGGATTCCTCTCCTCACGGCTCTCCAGCGCCTCATATGATGTGGCTCAAGACGGGAAGGAGTTCGTGACCGTTGAGCCCGAGAAGGGCCATACGCGGCTGGTGATTGCGCTGCACTGGGGCACCCAACTGGCGGCGAGGCTCGGAACAGGATCGACGGCGCACCGATGATGTCCGGCGTGATGCCGCGCCTCACCGCGGCTTTGGCCGACCGCTACACCATCGAGCGCGCGCTCGGCCAGGGCGGCATGGCCACGGTGTACCTCGCCCGTGATCTCAAGCACGAGCGGGAAGTGGCGATCAAGGTCCTCAAGCCCGAACCCGCGGCTGTCCTTGGGGCCGAACGCTTCGTGGTCGAGATCAAGACCACCGCCGCGCTGCAGCATCCGCATATCCTGCCGCTCTTCGATTCGGGCTCGGCCGACGGCTTCCTCTTCTACGTCATGCCCTACGTCCAAGGCGAGACGCTCCGCACCAAGCTTGATCGCGCGACGCAGCTCGGCATCGCGCTGGCGCTGAGTGCCGCGGCCGGTGGCCGGATGACCGAGACCGGCCTCTCGCTCGGCACACCGCACTACATGAGTCCGGAGCAGGCGACGGCCGACAAGGAACTCTCCGGCCGTAGCGACATCTACTCGCTCGGGTCGGTGCTCTTCGAAATGCTCACGGGCAATCCGCCACACGTGGGCTCGTCGGCGCAGCAGATCATCATGAAGATCATCGCCGAGCCGGTGGAGGCGGTGACCAAGTACCGGAAGTCGGTGCCGCCCAACGTGGCCGCCGCCGTGGCGAAATCATTGGAGAAGCTGCCGGCCGACCGATTCGAGAGTGCCAAGGCGTTTGGCGACGCGCTGGGAAACCCGCACTACACCCATGCGAGCGGAGGGGCCACCGGCCCGAACGCTGATGCGTCCCCACGGAAGTTCAAGCGCCTTGCCGTCGCCATGTCGGTGCTGGCCACCGCCGCCATCGCGGTGGCCCTCTGGGGCTGGCTGAGGCCCGCAACTCCGCCGGCCGTCAGCCGCAGTCGCATCGTGCTTTGGGACAGCACGCAGCTCTCCGTCGGCGACGTTGGTCGCGACCTGGCGATCTCGCCCGACGGCGGGGCGGTCGTATTTGCGCAACGCACGGGCGATCGCCGAGAGCTCTACCTCAAGGAGCGCGACCGAATCGACGCGACGGCGCTCGAAGGCAGCACCGATGTGGCCGGCGCCCCGACGTTCTCGCCAGACGGCGCGTGGATCGCATTCGTGAGCCGGGACGGCAAGGTGAAGAGGATCCCTCGGGGTGGCGGCTCGCCGTGAGCGCACGACGTGCCGGATCGCGCTTCGGCGACCGTTACAACGGTGACATCTACATCAAGCAGCTCGACCATGGTCCGTTCACCCGGATCACCTTCGAGGACCTCAACCTCGACCCGGTGTGGACACCGGACGGCCGCCGGGTAGTGTACACGTCGCGGACGGCCTCCGGCGTGCCAGCAACATTCCGCCGACGGCATGCCGACGGAACCGGGGGACCGGAGACACTCTTCGCGCCGCCGGATGGTGTCGCGGATATCGTGCCGACACGCGATACGGCGGAGTACATCCTCCAAGCAGCCAGCTCCAGGGTAGCCCTCGAGCATTGGCGCCTGGGCGACACCACCGCGACGCGACTCGGGACGGACTCGACCTTTGCCGGCGTGCATTCGGCCCTGTCGCCCGACGGGCGTTTTCTGGCGTATGCGCCCGACGCGCCAGGGGGGGCCACGAGGTGTACGTCCGGCCCTTCCCAAACGTCAGCGGTGGACTGTGGCAGATATCGCAGGACGGCGGCAACTTTCCGCACTGGTCGCACAGCGGCCGGGAACTGTTCAACATCAATGGGGATCGCGCGGTCGTCGCCGCCGCCGTGGTGCCTGGTTCGCCGTTCTCGCTTGGCGCGCAGAAGGTCCTCTTCGATGCAAGTCCGCTCCGGCGGGTGGGTGAGTACACCCTGTTCTTCGATGTCGCGCCGGACGACCAGCGGTTCCTGATGGAGCGCCCGCTTCTCGAGTCAGGCCGACCGGGCGCGACGAAAACCGACCAGCTCGTGCAGATCACGAACTGGGCCGCCGAAGTACACGCCAAACTCACGGGAAAGGGGCCCAGGTGACCGACGAAACACGGTTCGCGCCTGCGGCCTCGCAACCGCTCGGGACGGGCGTCTCGGCTCGGCGTGGCTTGACAGGTCTCATCAACATGACCAATTTAGTCATATGACAACGACCTCCATTTCCGACCTGAAGGCCCGCCTCAGCGCCTACCTGGACATCGTCCGCCAGGGCGACGAGGTGCTGGTCACCGACCGGGGCCGGGTGATTGCCCGGCTCGCGCCGGTCAGCGGCGGCGTGCTCGAGGACAGCCGCCGGGAAACGCTGATTCGCAGCGGGCGCCTGATCCCGCCGTCGCGCGCGCTGCCGAAGGACTTCTGGAAGACGGCCCACCCGCGCGACGCCAAGGGACGGTCGCTCGCCGCGTTGCTGGCCGACCGGAGCGATGGCTGGTGAGGTTCTGGGACGCGTCAGCGCTCGTCCCGCTCATCCTCGAACAGCCCCGCACCGCCCGGGCACGCGAGCTGCTCGCCGAAGACAAGGAGCTGGTGGTCTGGTGGGGGGCACTGGTCGAGTGCGCATCCGCGATCGCCCGGCTCCATCGTGACGGCCTGCTCACCGCCGCCGAGGAAGCCCGGGCGCGGGCGCTGTTGCAGTCCCTGAAGTCGAGCTGGTTCGAGGTGCAGCCCGGCGACGCCGTCCGGGAACAGGCGCTCCGGGTGCTGCGCATCCACCCCCTGCGCTCTGCCGATGCCCTCCAGCTCGCCGCCGCGCTCGAATGGGCAGGATCGCCACCAGAGGGTAGCTTCATCTCCTTCGACGAACGCCTCAGTGCAGCCGCGCAACGCGAAGGATTCCTCACTCTGTAGCTCGGGAGCCGCCACCGGTGTCTGACGCAAGCGCCCGCCTGACGGCAGCCCTCGCCGACCGCTACACCATCGAGCGCGAGCTCGGCGCGGGCGGGATGGCCATGGTCTATCTCGCCGAGGACCTCAAGCATCACCGCAAGGTGGCGATCAAGGTTGTGCGCCCCGAGGTGGCCGCCGCCCTCGGGGCGGGGCGATTCCTGGCCGAGATCAAGGTCATGGCCAATCTCCAGCATCCCAATCTCGTCCCGCTGTTCGAGAGTGGTGAGGCTGACGGCCTGCTGTTCTACGTGATGCCCTTCATCCAGGGCGAATCGCTGCGAGACCGGCTTACCCGTGACGGCCAGCTCCCGGTCGACGAGGCGCTGCAGCTCACCGGCGAAATCACTGACGCCCTGGCCTACGCCCACAACTTGGGCGTCGTGCACCGCGACGTGAAACCGGAAAACGTGCTCCTGACGGGCGGGCACGCCCTGGTCACCGACTTCGGAATCGCACGCGCCGTCAGCGCTGCCGGGGCCCAGCGGATTACCGAAGTGGGGCTGACGCTCGGGACCGCGCCGTACATGAGCCCCGAGCAGGCGCTGGCAGAATCACAGCTTGACGGGCGCAGCGACATTTATAGCCTCGCGATTGTATTGTACGAAATGCTGGCCGGCGAACCGCCGTATACCGGGCCCAATCCCCGGGCGATCCTCGCCAAGCAGCTCAGGGATCCGGTCCCGTCGCTTCGCGCAGCGCGGGCATCCGTCCCCGACTTTGTCGAGGGTGCCATCCAGCGTGCCTTGGCGCCGGCACCCGCGGACCGTTTCACCACGATGACTGCGTTTGCCGACGCCCTCCGCAAGCCGACTACCAACCAGCCCAGACCGCGATCGGTCGCGGTGCTGCCGTTCCGGAACCTGAGCGCCGATCCGGAGAACGAACACTTCGCCGACGGCATCACCGAGGATGTCATCGCCCAACTTTCCAAGATCCGGGCGTTGCACGTCATCTCCAGGACCTCGGTGATGCCCTTCAAGGGACGGCAGCAGGGGCTGCGGGAAATCGCCGCCCGCCTCCAGGTGGCAACACTCCTCGAAGGGAGTGTGCGCCGCGCGGGAGATCGCGTGCGGATCGTGGCCCAGCTCGTCGACGGCAGCACGGACCAGAACCTCTGGGCCGAGACGTATGACCGCCAGCTCACCGACATCTTCGCGATCCAGACGGAGGTGGCGCTGCAGATCGCCGCCGCGCTCAAGGCGGAACTCTCCCCAGATGAGCGGGCGCGAATCGGCCGGGAGCCGACCAGCGACGTGCGCGCCTATCAGCTCTATCTGCTGGGCCGTTCCAGCTTGATCAAGTACACGAACGAAGGAATGCACCAGGCGATCGATTTTTTCGAACAGGCTATCGCCCGGGATCCCCAGTACGCCATGGCGTATGCCGGCGTGGCGATGGCGTTCATGGAACTGGGCGAAACGGGAAAGCTCACTCCGGATGAGGCCTACCCGCGGGCCCGGGCCGCGGCGACGCGCGCGCGCGCGCTCGATCCGGAACTCGGCGAAGCGCATTGCATGGTGGCGTATGGCAAGTTCGTGTACGACCTCGACTGGGCCGGCGCCGAGACGGAGTTCAAGCGAGCCCTCGAGCTGAACGCCAGCAGCGCCGATACGTACGACTATTACGGACGCCTCTGTTCGTCGATGGAACGGTACGATGAGGCCATCGCGCTGCAGCTGCGGGCCCGCGAGCTTGATCCGTTGGCGCATCGGTCGGATCTCGCCACTGCACTCCTGCGCGCTGGGCGGTATGATCAGGCGCTGGAGGAAGTCCGCGGCGCGATCTCGCGTGATCCGTGTTATTCCCGCTCACACTCCGCGCTGGGGTGGGCGCTGTTCCTCAAGGGCCGCCAGGAAGAAGGGTTGGTGTCGCTGGAGCGTGCCGTGGAGCTCTCCCCCGGCGACCCCCTGTGGCTGGCGCAGCTCGGTGAGGCCTGCGGGCTCGCGGGTCAGGTCGAGCGAGCATCGGCCATCCTGCAGGATCTGCAGGGGCAAGCCCGCACCCGATACGTCGCGCCCTATCATCTGGCCTACGTCTACACCGGCCTGGGAGAGCACGAACGGGCGATGGATTACCTGGAGCAGTCGTACGAAGAGCGTTCGGGCGCTGTCTACGGCATCCGCGGTTCGTTCCTCTTCGCGCCCTTGCGCTCGAACCCTCGCTTCCAGGCGCTGCTGCGCAAGATGAAGGTCGCCTGAAAGGTTGTCCTTGCCGTGCTCTTGGTCGCTCAGCATGATCAGGCAAGTCTTCTGCCGACGATCCCGATCACATCGGGACACCGACGGACACCCGAGACCCCTTTTCGGGAGAAACCACAAACCCCACCAACACACCAAGCATTGAGGAGGCAACCTCCCCCCCCGAGAACATGCCGGCACCGACGTAGTCGCTGCAGGCAGATTCGGCAAGCTGCGAAGGCCGCAACCGAAGCCACCCCAGCGGCGAGAGTTCCCGCGATTGTTGCAGGCGGTGGCGGATTGTGCCGCTTTGATGGCTACCTTCCTACTGTCGGTGCGGGAGTCACTTCTAAGGCTCCGAGGCGCGGTGCCCGCAGCGAGGCCCTGCAGTACAATTGCAAGTT
>CAWKMI010000021.1:0-59537 GCA_963850655.1 uncultured Gemmatimonadales bacterium | reverse complement strand
TTGTCGGGCAGAATCCGCCGGTCGGTCCGAGCATCGCCTACCTCGTTCATGACATCGCCGCCGATGCCGGGGTGTCGCTGGAGATTGTCAATTCGGCCGGAACCGTGGTGCGGGTCATGCCGGTGAACCGGAAACCCGGCCTCTACCGGAGTGTCTGGGACATGCGGGTTGGTGCACCGTTGACCGGACCGATCGATGTCACCGACACCGCCATTGTGGTCCCGGGAGTTGGTGGCCGAGGCGGACGCGGTGGTCGCGGTGGTGGTGGCTTTGGCGGTCGCGGAGGCGCCAGTACGGCCGCTGCGACATTCCTTGCCTTGCCCGGGAGCTACAAGGCCCGCCTGACCATCACCCCAAAGGCCGGCCCGGCGATCGTCCAGGAACAGGGCTTCACGCTGCGGCGGGACCCGATGATCCCGATGACCACCGCCGAACTGCAGACGCTGTACGGCTACCGCCTCGATCTGGCCCGGTTCCAGCGCTCGGTGCGTGACGCCCAGGCAAAGGTCGACACCATTCAGCGGACGCTGGCCGCTGCCCGGCGAGCAGCCGATTCGGCGAAGACGCCACTTCCCGATGCGCCAAGGAACGAACTCGCCGCGCTTGAAAAGGAGATGACCGATGTGGTGGCACAGATCGGTGGCGGTGGGCGCGGCGGCCGTGGCGGTGGTGGGGCAGGTGGCGGCGGGGGTGCTGGAGGGGGTGCCGCGATCACGGCTGGTGGACGCGGTGGCGGACGCGGCGGCCGTGGTGGTGGCGCGGGCGGGACCGGGGGAGCCGCGGCCGTTCCTCCGATTGTTGTGGTCGACTCCACTCCGCCCGCGAATCCACCGGCGACCCCGTCGCCCAAGACCATCCAGGCCCGGCTTGGCAACATGACCGACTTGATGAACGTGCTCTTTCCGCCCAGTCCCCAGCAGTTGCGGACACTCAAGGGATTCCCGGCGGAATTGAAGCAGCAGGTTGACCGGATCGAGAATGTGTCGGGCCAGCGGCTTCCCGCGCTGATCAAGATGCTCCAGGATGCCGGCGTCGAGGTGAAGCTGGGCAACTGAGACGAGGCGAAACAGGCCTGGTCGCCGCCGGGGGTGGGGCAACGACCAGGGACGGGTGATCGGGGCTCTCTGTTGTGATTCACCTGCGGATAGCCGATCTTTCTTCTCCAGTGTAATCCAGACTTTTCTACTTCACTTTTTGTTGTAGTTCCCTCCTCCCTGACCGGAGTTGCGCGCGTGACGCCCTCGCCGAACAAGGCTGAAGAAGATGCCTCAGTGGGTCGCCGGAGTTTTCTCCGGTGGGTCAGTGGTATCGGCGCCGCCATCAGCGGTGTGATGGTGGGCATCCCCGTCGTTCGTTCCTTCGTTTCGCCGGTCTTCGTCAAGCCGACCGAGAGCGGCTGGATCAAGGTCGCCGACGACACCGCGGTGCTCGACGTTGGCGTGCCCGTCCGCGTGGACTTCGTGAAGGAGCAGGACGACGCCTGGGTCGAGTCGCTCGCGCTGAACGCCGTCTGGCTGTACACCGGACGATGGCGAGACGTTCAAGGCGTACAACGGCCACTGCACCCACCTCGGCTGCGGCTACTACTACGACAAGGACACGCAAGACGTTCTACTGCCCGTGCCATCGTGGCCAGTTCGACGTCAAGACGGGCGCCGTGTTGGGCGGTCCACCGCCCGCGGCCGACTCGATGAGTTGAAGGTCCAGGTCCGCGACAGCGCCGTCTATCGTCCAGTACGCGGACTTCCGGCTCGGCGTTCCCGAAAAGCTGGAGGCCTGACATGGCATCCATCTCGCGCTGGATCGACGAACGGATCGACCTCAAGACGCTGCGCGCCCAGCCTGATCGATCGCAGGATGCCCGGCGGTCTCACCTGGTGGCACACCCTCGGCAGCGCCACGCTGACGGTGTTCTTCGTGCAGGTCGTGACCGGCGGATCATGCTCGCGATGTACTACTCGCCGTCGCCGGATCATGCCTACGACAGCATCCGTTTCATCGAACACAATGTGCTGAGCGGCGCCCTCCTGCGCGGGATACACCACTGGGGCGCTTCGGCGATGGTGGTGCTCGTGGTCGCGCACATGATCCGCGTCTTCAGCATGGGTTCCTACAAGTACCCGCGCGAGATGAACTGGCTGCTCGGCGTCGGGCTGCTCTTCATCGTGCTCGGGTTCTCCTTCACGGGCTATCTCCTGCCGTGGGACCAGAAGGCATACTGGGCGACCCAGGTGGGGACCAACATTGCCGGCACGCACCGCTGATCGGCGGGATCATGGTCAAGCTGCTGCGCGGTGGCGCGCAGCTCGGCGCGGCCACGCTGACGCGCTTCTTCTCGCTGCACGTGCTGCTCCTCCCGCTGCTGCTCATCGCGTTCGCCCTGCTGCACATTTCACTGGTGATCCGCCAGGGAATCGCGCCGCGCCCGATGGCGCTCGAGGAGGGCGCCCCCGCCCGGACCAGCGATCCCGAGTACGAGGCCTACTACCACGATCGCTACGCCAAGTCCAAGCTCAAGGACGCCCGGTTCTGGCCGGACATCATCGCCAAGGATGTTGTCGTGGCCACGGTGATCATCCTGGTGCTCTTCCTCCTGGCTCACTTTGTCGGGGCGGGTCTGGAGCCACCGGCCGATCCGAGCGACACCTCGTACGTTCCGCTGCCGGAGTGGTATTTCCTGCCGTTCTACCAGTTGCTGAAGCTGGTGCCCGGGAGGTTCGAGAGCGTCATCACGGTTGGGGTGCCGGCGGGGATTGTGCTGATCCTCGTCCTGTTGCCGTTCTTTGATCGGCGCAGCAAGCGCTCGCTGTTTCACCGCCCGGTAGCTGCGGTGATCCTGGTGGGGACCGTGGTGGGCAGCGGGCTCCTGATGGCTGGGGCGTTGCGGGCGGATCGCGAGAACGTCAGGCTTGCCTCTTCGGGGGTGCCGCTGACTTCGCTCGAACGGGCGGGTCGAGCGCTGGTGAAGAACCAGAACTGCAGCGCCTGCCACGTCATCGGTGACGAGAAGCCCGATGCCAGCGGCGATGTGAACAATGCCCCCGACCTCAACGACGTCGGCTTCCACCATTCGTCGGGGTGGCTGCACAGCTTCATCGAGAACCCGGCACGCTTCCATCCCGACACGAAGATGCCCTCGTATGGGCTGCCGAAGCTCTCGCACATGGAAATGGAAGAAATTGCGCGTTATCTGTCGACCCTTCGCGGTTCGCACTCCATGAGTGAAACCCCCCAGATCGTCGACACGTTCCCTGAATTCGTCCAGCCAATGGAGCACTAACCGATGAAGACCCGCACTTTCCTCTTCAGTCTCGCCCTCGTTCCAGCCCTGATGAGTCGCGTCGCCGCTCAGACCTCTGGGAAGGACCTCTATGACGCCAACTGCCGGAAATGCCATGGCGTCCTCGGCACGCCGCCCAAGGTGATCAAGACCAAGTTCCCGAAGCTCCTCCCCTTTGACGCCGCGTTCATTGCCAAGAACAACGTGGATTCGATCGTGAGCATCCTCAACAAGGGCAAGGGCGAGGACATGAAGCCCTTCAAGGGGAAGCTGACCCCGGCCGAGATGACCAGCATTGCGCAGTATGTGAAGGAACTGGCTACCCGCCCTCGCACGGGCGGGGAATAGCAGCTCCACCGCAGAACCGCCCGCGCTGAGCGGGCGGCTGGCTGGACGGAGACCCCACCGTTCTTTGCCAGATGGTCCGACGGCGGCACGGGAACTGGGCCGGCAGCACATCCAGCCTGAGATCCCCCTCCCCCCAACTCACTCCCCACCATCGCCGACCCTCGAGTGCCCCACGGCAGTGTAGGGGAATCTCCCCCCTTTTGTCATGCTTCTTCTGGATTGCAGGACCTCCGGGTATCGCCGACCTTTAGCGTCGACGGAATTGGAATTTCCCTGCTTTACGACTTGCATGGCGATTGAGCCTCCCTGAGAGGTGTTGTGCTCGTGGTGTCATCGGCGTTCGACCGTGCCAATACGGAGGCGAAGGTTGCCTTGATGAAGGTCCGCCCGCACAGCGGCGGGGAATAGCAGTTCAACCAGTGAGCGGCCCGTCAGCGACGGGTGGACGGAGGGAGGGGTATGCGACATCTGCGTAGGATCACCGGCCTGTTGATCGGCCTTGCCATGGTCATCGCCGTGGGATCGGCACGAGCCCAGGCGGCACCCGCTGCCGGCTACGCCGGCTCCACTGAGTGCATGACCTGCCACGAGAAGGACGTTGGCCACATCACCAACACGGTGATGGGGAAGCGCATCCTTCAGGAGCCACGCACCGATCTCGAGAAGCTCGGGTGCGAGGCCTGCCACGGGCCGGCCAAGGCCCACGCCGAATCCGGTGGTGAGACAAAGGCCGGGATGATCCTTTTCGGCAAGAACCCTTCCTCAGCCGAAGCGCGCAACGCGGCTTGCCTCCAGTGCCACGAAAAGGCCGACCAGCGCAGCTTCGAGAGCAGCCGGCACGCGGAGCGCAACGTGGCCTGCTCGTCATGCCACAGCGCCCACAACCCGAAGTCGGTCAAGAGCCAGCTGAAGACGACGACCGAGACCGAAACCTGCTTCACCTGCCACAAGACGCAGCGGGCCCAGGCGCAGCGGACGTCGCATCACCCGGTGCGCGAAGGCAAGATGAGCTGCACCAGTTGCCACGATCCGCACGAAGGCAACCGCCCGAAGATGCTCAAGACCGAGACGGTCAACGAGCTGTGCTATACCTGCCACACTGAAAAGCGCGGCCCGTACCTCTTCGAGCATGCCCCGGTCCAGGAAGACTGTGCGACCTGCCACGAACCGCATGGGTCCAACCATGACCGGATGTTGAAGCAGAAGATGCCGAATCTCTGCTGGAACTGTCACCTGACGGGCTCCGGCCACTTCGGGTCCGGCGACAACCTCTCCACCGAGAAGGGCGTGTCGATGGCGCCAGCGGGTGCCCCATCCGGCTTCCCCACGGTGAACTCACGCTTCATTGGTCGCGCCTGTGCCAAGTGCCACGCGAACATTCACGGTTCCAACTCGCCTTCGGGCGCCTACTTCATCCGGTGATCAACCCATGACACGCGCACACAAGATTTCAGCGTTCGTCGCCATGGGGATCCTCATGGCGGGTTCGACCGTGGCGGCGCAGACCGCGCCGACCACCACCAGCGGCGGCCAGGTCACGATCGGCGCGCTGGGCACCAGCACCATCACGTCCTCGAAGTTCACCGAGTACCGGGACAACCCGACGGGCATGTCGATGCCCTTCGTGAACCTGTTCTCGAAGAGCGGCGACCTCGACTTCAACCTGTCCGGGTACAACGTCCGCCAGTCCGACCAGCGCTATACCGGTTGGCTGGACGCGGGTGGGTTGGGGCTGAAGTTCGACTACAACCAGATCCCCCACAACATGGGCAATGACGCCCACGTGCTCTTCAGTGAATCCGGCCAGGGAGTCTGGACCGCAAGCTCGACCCTCCGGCAGACGCTGGAGTCGACGATCCTGAAGACCTCATCGTCCGGCCGTACCTACGATTTCTACAATGCGCTGTTCGCGCCGACCTTCGCCTCGACCAACAGCATCGATGTGTCGGGCGTGCGCAAGACGGGAAATGTCGAATTGAACCTCGGCGAGCACCTGCCGTTTGACATGACCCTGACCTACAAGCAGGAGCTGAAGACGGGCTACCGCGGCCTCAGCGGCGGCAACTGGCGCGGTACCCTCAGCCCCGTCTACGAAGTGGCGTCGCCGCTGAACGAGAAGATCCAGGACTTCGGCCTGCGGACCGAGTACCAGTTCAAGTCCGGCGATGTCTATGCGACCTTCAACCGGAATCTCTACAACAACCGGGCCGAGACGCTGACCATCGACAACCTGGTCCAGTGGAACGACTCATCCACCGGGTACGCCCGCTCCCAGATCGTCGAGGCCCCGGACAATCAGGCCAGCACGGGAACGGCCGGCTTCCAGCTCAAGCTCAAGTATCACACTCGTATCAGTGGCGGCCTGGCGCTGTCGACCCGGACCCAGGACGCCCAGTTCTACCCGTACACGCTCGACGGCCTGATCAACACCTCAGCCGGCGTCAGCGCCGCCAGCCTGGCGGCGCTGCCGCAGCAGTCCTACGGCGGCAAGATCAACACGACGATGTACAACGTCGCCTTCTCGAGCCGGCCGGTCGACGGGTTGACCCTCCGGGCGCACTACCGGGAGTACAAGCTGACGGACAAGTCGAACCGGTTCATCAGCACCGGTGACGTGTCTGCCGCGTCGACGTCCTGGAGCACGTTGACGCCCACCACCGACGACCCGTACGGTCAGGCGACGGCGAATATCTACGACACCAAGAGCCGGCGGTTCAATGGTTCGGCTACCTATGATGTGGGCCCGCTCACGGTCGAGGGCTCGGTGCGCAGCGGCAAACTTGACCGGACCAGCCGCGAGGCGACGAAGGGCTCCGAAAGCGGCTGGGCCGTCACCGGACTCTTCCATGCCACCGACATGCTCGGCGTGCGGGCGACCTACGATGAGGGCAAGCGGAAGGTGACGGCTGGCGAGTCGGTCTACGGCTTCCAGGTCGACGAAGCGCCCTTCACGAACAAGCGCACCGGCGTCGACGTCGAACTCACGCCGACGGACGGGCTCGACCTGAGCTTCGGCTACACCCGCCGCGACGTGGCGTACACCGACCGTCCCGATCGCGTCCAGGTGTCGGGCGGTGTGCCAGTGCCGGGCGCGGCGCCGATCCCGAACACGCCGAGCGGCCTGCTGGCCGCCAAGTACGACAGCTGGACCGGCGAGTTCAACTACTCGGCCAGCGAGCGCATCGAGGTCGGCGCCTACTACACCTACGAAAAGGACGCCACCACAAACCAGTGGTCGACGACCACCGGCGCCAACTTGAACAACCTGCTCAACTACGCGGGCATGGACAAGACCAATACCTATGGTGCCAACGCGGTCTTCCAGCTCGTGCCCGACAAGCGGACGCTGACGCTGAACGCCATGAGCCAGAAGGTGGATGGCCTCATGGATATCACGGCCAACGCGACCGGGTCGTTCGCGTCGGGCCGCTCCACGCTGAATCTTGGCAGTGGTAATGCGGCGGACATCACCGACTGGGACGACACCAAGATCACCACCCTGTCGGCAGTGTACGACAACGCGATCAACGAGAGCTGGAAGCTGTCGGTCGGCTACACGTACCAGAAGTACGACTTCAGCGACGCGTACAACAGCAGCCCGTTGCTGATGACGACGAGCCTCATCATCCTCTCGAAGCCGGACAATGGCGCTTACAAGGCGAGCATGGTCTACGCCAGGTTGAACCACACGTTCTAGGGAACTGAGGCACACTACGACCGGGGCCACGTGCCCCGACCGCGAAAACCACAACGGCGGCGATGGGATGTTCCATCGCCGCCGTTGGCGTTGCGGCATGGGTTACCACCGGCAGCCCGACAAAGGAGCCGAGCGCCTTGACGGCAGACGGCCCAAGCCGTGTCCCCAGCGACAGCGCCAGGGCGAAGATGCCAATCGGCGCCACCAGCAGGGCCGTGGTGGGTGCAACAACGGTCAACATCGCGAAGAAGAGCCCGAAGGACCGCCGGGGCAAAGAGGGCCAGCGCGAGTTCGACTCTGATCAGGGGAGGTCGCAAACATGCCGACGAATGGCGTGGTCAATTCGCACGAGCGTACCCGGCGAAGGGGGTGCGCTCAGGACGGCGGTACTTCTGCCTTGGCACCTTCCAGTGCGGGGCCGGTCTGCGACGCCGAGGCGTCGCCCGGTGTGGTCGAGGTGATCGGCACAGGGCGGTCATCGTGACGGACCCTTCCCTGCTCCCTGCTGCACGCCACCGCCGTCGCCATGAGGGCCAGCAACGCCCAGTCCGGAACTGCCGATCGGTCTCGATATCTGGTCATGGAACCCTCCACTCCTGAAAATAGCACCCTGTCGGCCAGCCAGGCGATGCCGATTTTCCCAGCCAACCTATCTCTATTGTAATACCGATTCCGAAAGTCCTGTATGGCCGGAATGGCGACCTCTCCCCCCTTGCGCGTTCCGAAACCGGCGGTAGCTTCTCCGATGCGTCGTGAGACGGGTTCTCTCGCGGCGGGGGCCTTCTCCCGGGACGCTGGCAGAAGGCAGTGCGGTGGGAGTTCGACCCCACCGAACGGGTTGTGAGGTCGCTGGTCACAACCGAGGCCCCGAAGATCTTGGGGGCGCCTGAGTCGGGCCCGTCCGACGAGGGGAAGACAGTTGGTCCGGCTGCGCAAACGCCTAGCGAAGGCGCAGCGACGAACCGAAAGACCAACGGGTTACCAGCGTTCAGGATCCCCGCTCGAGGCAGCGATGCCTTCGCGGGGATTCTGCGTTTCTCCTGCCTCGACCTGCCGTCAGATCCGGAAGGTCCTCGCCACGATGCTGACGTCCGTCGGAATGAACGGCTTGGAGATCAGGTCATTGGTCCGCAGGCTCATCGCGCCGTGTTCAAGAGGCGGCAGGCCGCTGCGCGTGACGGTGACCCGTAGCGCCAGCGGCTCGGCGGCATTGACGGTGCACTCCACATCGATTCCCGTCACCGGCATGCCGGTGTAGACCAGGACCGTTCCGTCAGCGCCCATGCGATACTTCGGTGCGTAGGGGCTGCTGGTGGAATCCCCGTCCTGAAGTGCCCGACCGTCGAGCACCATGTTGGTGATGCGAAGCGCCTCCCGGGAGGCGTGAAGCGAAACAGTCTCGACCGGTCCCGAGGCCGTAATCCTGAAGTGTACCCGGCGACCACCGGCCACCTGCCGGCTCCCGAGTATCTCCAGGCGTGGTGTTGCCAGATCGATTGCCGGGGCAGGGACGCTGAGGAGTGAGTCGACGCCCTGGAAAAGACGATATCGCCCGAATGAAGACCGCGACGGCGAGTCGCCGAGTACCTGCCGCGTCCAGGGATCGGTTTCGTGGTCGAAGGTCAGCCACCATGCCTTGCCGATGTCGGCATCAACGAGGTAGGCGAGCGAGTCCGGACGCTTCTGCTCGGGGCCGAAATCGGCGCTCAGTTCGGCGGTGATGATTGCCCAGCTGCCGACCACCAGGCCCAGGGGGAGCACCCACCGCCAGGTGTGGCCGATCATCATGATCGGCAGCGCGGCGAGCGAGAGCACCAGCATCATCAGGAGCACCAGCGCCGGAATCGCCGCCATGGTGAGTCCCACCTCAGCCATCCGGATCAGGGGCGCAAAGAGCACCAACGCCGGAATCGCGCACACGGCCGCCCCGATCGGTCGCCGTGCGCCTCGGCGAACGCCGTGCAGCCACCAGGTTGCCCCGAGCAGCGCAAAGAGCAGCGGCCAGGTGATCAGGAAACTCGCGCCAGGGAGCCAGATCGCCGCTGCCAGCCCGAGCACTCCCCAGACCAGGAACGCCGCGATCACCAGATCGAGCGGGCGAAGGCGCGTCACGAACATCTGCTGCATCGCGATACCAAGCGTGAGCGCCAGCACCACGAAGCCGACGAAATAGGCCCGCGCGTTGTAGGGCTCGCCATGGAGGATCGCCTGATAGCCGGGATGCAGCGCAACCACCAGGTGCCATCCGGCATAGCTCAGTGCGACAGGCACCACCAGCATCATCGCCACCGCCAGCAGGCCCCAGAATCCGCCGTGGTGACCATGAAGGCCGCTGCGCCGGCCCACCACGGCGAGGACCATGACGCCGAGCAGCGCCAACAGCGCCAGCGGCAGGGCCCAGCCATCCGGATAGCTCACCAGTCCGAGCAGCGGGACGTTGAAATAGACGGCATCGCCGCCGGAAAGCGCTCCAAGGTCAGCGCGTCCGAACGTTCGCGTGAGGGGGAGCGCGGCTGCCCCCATCTGCTGGAGGGAGCGCGGGTCGAGGTGGAGGATATCATCCGTGGGGCTGTGGTAGTTCTGGAACCCGTCGATCATCGCGAAGTTGAACCCGGCGAAGGGCGCACCGGCATGCAGGAAGATGCTCAGGTCGGTGTCGTTCGGAAGCGAACGGTAGAGCGCAGCAGCGAAGGAGTTGGCGAGCAGGGGAGCGCCGGCTGCCGCGGCAATGTGCATCAGTTTCCCATTGCCGACACTCGACTCGAAGAGATAGACCGGGCCGCGGTCGCCTCGCGCGTCGAAATTGAGGATCATCTTCACGTCGCTCGCGAAGGCATGCCGGTTCGCGAACGCCTCGGCGCCGAGGAGTCCGGGTTCTTCGGCGTCGGTGAAGACGACGATCAGGTCGTTCGGCAGCGTGTCGTCCTTGATGGCGCGCAGGGTCTCCAGGATTGCAGCCACGCCGGATGCATCATCGCCCACGCCGGGCGACCGGGGCACCGCATCATAGTGCGCCATGAGCAGCACGGCACCAGTGGATCGGATGCCGCGGCGGCGCGCGACGATATTGCGAACGATGGCGGCTCGAGGCACGCCACCGAGCATGTTGAATCCGGTGGCACCCTGAACCTCCACCTCGAGGCCGAGCGTGCGCAGGCGATCGGTAAGGAACATCAGGATGGCCTGATGCTCCTCGCTCCCCACCGCGTGCGGCGCTTTGGTGATCGAGCGGACCTCGTTGAGCGCCCGTTCGGCAGAAAACTCCGCTGCAGGCGCAGTGGCGGGCACCACCGGCAGGGGTCGCAGTGTCGTCAAGCCGAGCCAGCCACCGGCGATCAGGATCGCCAGGGCACCGATTTGCCAGAGCCAGCGCATGGTCGGAAGGTGCTGCGTCCGCGGCATTTACGCGAGGGGGAGCCGGATCCAGGGGCATCGGCCGAGCGCCCCTACCGGCGTCGGAACGACCCCGGGCACGGTAGATTCCGGGGTCGTTTCCGTCCGGCGGTGCCCTGGCGCCGCCGGACCTCAACCACGAGGTGCTTGCTCATGCGACGATTCCCGGCCGTTCTCATTGCCCTTGCCCTCGGCGCCATTGTGGCTGGCAGCGCGCCAGCCTCCGCCCAGGGCGATCCCGGCGTGCTCATCGCCCCGCGATGGCTTCAGCAGCACCTCGACGATCCCGGCTTGGTGGTCCTTCAGGTCGGCACCAGGGACACCTACAACAGGGAACACATTACCGGGGCGCGCTTCATTCAGGTGAGCGATGTCGCTTCGACCCTTCCGCCTGGCAACGAGATGCTGCCCGAGGATTCGCTCCGGCACCAGCTGGAGCGATTCGGGATCTCCAGTACTTCGCGGGTGGTCGTGGCGTTTTCCGACGGGCAGATCAGTCCGGCGTCACGGGTGGTCTTCACGCTCTACTACGCCGGACTTGGGGATCGGACGATGCTGCTGGATGGCGGGCTGCCCGAGTGGAAGCGGGCGGGGCTGCCGGTGACACGCGAAGTCCCGTCAATGATGCAGGGGAGGCTGACCACTCGTTTCAATCCGCAGCTCGTGGTCGAACACACGTTCATGCAGGCGCACTCGACACCCGGGCATGTTCGGCTGGTCGATGCCCGGACACCCGAGTACTACTCAGGCGAGGACTTCACCGATCAACGGGGAGCGCATGCGGTGGGGCACATCGCCGGGGCGCGGAATATTCCGTTCAACACGGTGGTTGATGATTCCAACCGCGTCCTCCCGCGGACCAAGCTCCTGGAGTTGTTCAAGGCGGCTGGCATCACGCCCGGTGATACGGTGGTGGCCTACTGCCATTCCGGCCAGCAGGCCACCGTGCTGCTCATGGCAGCCCGGAGCGCCGGCTTCCCGACGCGCCTGTACGACGGCTCCATGAATGACTGGCAGGCTCGCAAACTGGCCATCGTCAAGGGGCCGTGAGCGCGAGCCCTGTCTCCTCAGGCGCGGAGGGAATCGGCCCGCCAGCTGGTGATCATCTTCTTGATCTCCGTGCGGTTGGTGATCCCCTTGTCCAGCACCGTGCGTGCGAGCGCCGGCAGCTCGCCGTCGGAGGCGAAGCGGAGCGCGATCACCTGATCGAGCGAAAACTTCTCGATCTGCCCCTTCAGGTCCGGGGGGAGCAGGCGCTCCATCCGCAGCCGCTCCTCGAGCCGGATCACCCGATCCTGCACCCGATTGACCATGTACCGCGCGAGGAGGAAGAAGAGGACCAGGGCAAAGGCCTCCAACGCACCGAGGATCGTCGGCCAGTCCCGCGACTTGGTGAGCTGCCACGCGGCGTGGACAAAGTTCACCAGCAAGATCGGCCCGACCACGAAGTGATAGGGCGGAAGGAAGCGGACGTGATTCTTGAAGTTCTGCTCGGTGGCCATGAAGCCCAATCCAGTGAAGGGAAAAAGTGACAATCCTCGATGATCGATCATCGAGCCGCTCAGCCCGCGATGATGTACTGACAGCCCGCTTCCTGTGCCCGCAGCGCCGCGAACACCCCTGAAGGCTGGAGAATCACCCCCGGAGCGAGATGGGTGATGGCGACCTTTCTGGCGTCCTCGTCGCTGAGCTTTCCCTTCGTCTTGTACTGGTCGACGAGATCACCGAACGCGATGTCGCAGGCCAGCACGATGCCGCCATCCGCCTGGAACTTCGCCAAGGTGAAGTCAGCCCACTGCGGCGGTCTGTCCGGGGGCAGGGTGAGGATCGGGTTGGTCTTTGCCCACTTCTTGCCATCGGGGTCATTGAGCTTGTGTTCCTTGCCGACGTCGAACTCCGCCCAGAACGCATCGTCCATGGCCAGCACGATACCCTCGTGACGGAGCACCAGCACCGCGGTCATGTCGGACGGCTCAGTGCCGTAGATCTGCTTGTACTGCTGCTTCCAGACCACGGCGCGGAAGAGCGCGGCTCCCTCGCCGATACCCGGTGAATCGAAGACGGCGCGGTGGCTTCCCTTCACCCGGTCGACCCAGGACATGTCGAAGTCGGTGACGATCGGCTTCAGGGTGCTGTTCGAGTCAGGGTGAGGCACTCTCAGGGGGTGGCCAGTGGAAGCGAAAAGGGCGCTGCCTCCCAGCCAGCCGAGAAAGTCTCGACGGGGTGTCAACATGCTTCTTCTCCGAGTATGGTTGCAGAACGAATACCGGGGCGTCACAGGAACGATAGGTCACCGGACCATTCTTGACTACTCTGCTCCGGATTGGGGTTCACCATGTTGCCATCGCCCGCCGCCGCTGCGCGGTTCACGCTTCTCCTGCTTTCCTGCGCCACGATGGCCTGCGGCCATTCCCCAGGAGGCCCGCCTGAAGCCGATCGTCCCGGCGGCGGACCGCGCCTCCCGACTGGAGCCACGCTCGATCCTGCGGGGACGACCATCGACGTTGGGCCCCTGCCTCTGGCCATGGTGCAGGCTCCTGAGCGCGACCGGGTGGTAATCGCCCTCAACGGCTACCGCGACAACGGGATCCAGGTGGTCCAGACCTCCACCGGGCGGGTGTTGCAGACGGTGCCGCTGCCGGCCGGGTTCATCGGGCTGGCGTTCGACCCGGCCGGCCGCAACCTGTATGTCTCGGGCGGGAATCGCGACGTGGTGTATCGCCTGGCGTGGAGCAACGGCGCGGCGACGCTCGCCGACAGCATCATTCTCGAACCGCGGACCCCAAGGCAGAACGGCATCCGGTATCCCGCCGGAATGGCGTTCTCGCGCGACGGCCGTCGCCTGTACGTGGCGGAGAATCTCACCGACTCGCTCGCCGTCATCGACGTCGCCGCGGGGCGCGTCATCCAGCGCGTCAGTGCGGGGCGCTATCCGTATGGCGTGGTGGTCGGGCCCGACGACCAGGTGTTCGTGTCCACCTGGGGGAGTTTCGAAGTCCGCTCGTGGCGCCCGGTGGCGAATGGCATTGAACCCGTGCGAGTGATCCGCGCCGGGCGCCATCCGTCGGCGATGCTCCTCAACGCCGACGGCTCGCGGCTCTTCGTCGCCTCGGCGAGCACCGATCGAATCACCGTGATCGATCCAAAGACGGGAACCGTGCTCGCCGAAGTGGTCGATACCGTCCCGGGGAGCTCGGGTGAAGGGAGCACGCCGAACGGGCTGACCCTTTCGCCGGACGGCCATCGGCTCTACATCGCCGAAGCCGACAACAATGCCGTGGCCATTTTCGAACTTTCGGCGGCGACGGCCGGAACGGCCACCGGCAGCGCGCGTGACCAACTGGTCGGCCGCATTCCGGTCGAGTGGTACCCGAGCGCGGTGCTGCTGCAGGGCGATACGCTGGTCGTCGCCAACGCCAAGGGCCACACGACCGGGCCGAACGCCGTCGATGGCCCCGGGCCGGGTCGCACGACCAGCGCGACCGGATATACTGCGGCGCAGATCACCGGCTCGCTGTCGCTGGTTCCCCTTGCCGGCCTCGACCTTGGCGCCGCCTCTCGACGCGTGGCCCGCGCCAACGGCTGGGATGTCGCTCGTGGCTCGGCGAAGTACCCACCGTTCGAGCATGTGATCTACGTGATCAAGGAGAACCGAACCTACGACCAGATCCTCGGGGACCTTCCCCAGGGCGATGGGGATACCTCCCTCACCTACTTCCCGCGCGCGGTCACGCCAAACCACCATGCCCTCGCGGAGCGCTTCGGGTTGTTCGATCGCTTCCACGTCAACGCCGAGGTGAGCGCCGACGGGCACAACTGGTCAACGGGGGCGTACGCCACCGACTATGTCGAGAAGACGGTCCCGCTCAACTATGGCGGCAAGGGACGCAGTTACGACTACGAAGGGACAAATCGCGGCACGCGTCCCGCTGAGGGCGAGGATGCCGCCGAGCCGGCGAACGGCTATCTCTGGGACCTGGCGAAGCGGGGTGGCATCACGTTCCGCAACTTCGGTGAGTTCGTGGCGCCCGCGCGCGGCGACGACCGTTCGCTTCCTCCATGGTATGTGGGCCTCAAGCCGTTCCTCGAGTCACATACCGATTCGTCCTATCCCGGCTTCGACACCAGCATCCCGGATCAGGTGCGAATGGATGTCTGGCTGGCCGAGTTGAAGCAGTACCAGAAGTCCGGGCGGATGCCGGCGTTCCAGATCCTGCGCCTGCCCAATGACCACACTTCCGGTGCACGAGTGGGTGCGCCGTCGCCACGCGCGCAGATGGCCGACAATGACCTGGCGCTGGGGCGGATGATCGGGGCGCTGTCGCGCAGCGAGTTCTGGAAGAGCACGGTGGTGTTCGTGCTCGAGGATGACGCGCAGAACGGCCCCGATCATGTCGACTCGCATCGGTCGCCGTTGCTGGTGATCTCGCCGTACAACACCGTCCACACCTGGCATCGCTTCGCCAACACCACCGACGTGCTCGCGACGATCGAGGAGATCCTCACGCTGGATCATCTCTCGCAGTTTGATGCGTTCGGCCGACCGCTGCGCGGCATCTTTGCCGCCACGCCGGACCTGACACCGTACGACGTGCGGGTTCCGGAGACACCGCTGACGGAGAAGAACCTCGCCAGCACCCCGGGAGCCCTGGAGTCGGCCGACATCGACCTGCGCGCCGAGGACCTCGTCGACGACGACCTGTTCAACCGGATTCTCTGGCTGGCCATCAAGGGGACCGAGCGCCCCTATCCCGGTCCGCGTGCCGCGACCGCGCCGCTGCCGCGCTGAGGTTGCCCGGCGGCGCTAGTTCGCGGCTTCCACTTCGACGGTGAACACGAGGATCGTGTTCGGGCCGATGGCGCCCTGGCCGTTGGCGCCGTAGGCGAGCTCGGGCGGCACGATCAGCTGCCGCTTGCCGCCGACGTGCATGCCGACGATGCCATAGTCCCAGCCGGGAATCACGTCGCGCGCGCCGACCCGGAAGGTGTACGGCTCGCCGAGGGGGGAGGCTTCGATCTTCTTGCCGTCAGTGGTCCAGAGGACGTAGGCCACGCTGGCATACATGCCGTTGGTGACCAGGGGGCCGGAGCCGACGACCAGGTCGCGAAAGTAGACGCCGGTTGGCAGCTTGGTCGACGCCTTCAGGTCGACGTCGAGCGAGGAGGCGTATCTCGCCCTCTCGATCGTGTCGGGAGTGCCATTCGCGGAGGAGCTGTCTCGGCAGCCCGCCACCAGCAGCGCGGCAACCGCAACAGCGGACCACAGGGAGCGACGAGGCATTGGCTGGCCCTACTCTTCCCGCGGCAGTTCGCCGGCCGGCACGACCGGAACCTTCTTCTCGACCACCAGGGTGTAGTGATTCGCCAGCGCCGCGATCGAGCCGAGCGCAACCCAGACCGGCAGGAAGAAGGCGCCAACCACGCCGACCGTGAGGGGGATTTCGAGCAGCGTGTGACCGGCCTCATCCTTGACGATGATCCGGCGCGCGTTGCCTTCCTTCACCAGTTCCTTGACGCGGGCAACAAGGCCGTCACCGGTCACCTTGTGCTCCTCGGTAGTGCTGTCGAAAGCCATCTGGATCCTCCGTTCGGTAATCGTGATCGGCGTCGCTTCCTGACCAACGCCGAAACCGGCTGCTCCCACTCCTGACGGATTCATTGCCCCTGACGTTTCAATAGATGATCGAGAGGCAGGTGAGCGACCCATCGCCCTTCTCGAATTCGGTCAGGGCGAGTGGCCTTGCCGTCAGGCCGTGCTCCGCGGCAAACTGCCGCAGCAGCACGCCCGTGGCCGGAAAGCTCGAGCGAAAGAGTAGGGATTGCGCCACCCGGAGCGTGTTGGCCGCATGGGAGTCGCCGGGGGGAGTGGCGATGACGTGGTCGACCTGGAAATGGCTTGCGTCGACCAGGTCGGCCGCAGCCAGTATCGTGCCCTCGCCGAGCCACGTGGCCGCCGTCTTGAGGTGGAGGCAGCGTTCCACCGGCACCGCGACGACCGGGCGCTTTACCGGCGCCAGGAAGTCGCGTAGCGCGTTGGCTCCCCGCGGGTTGGTCCGCTGGGTCAGGCCGACGTAGGTCACGTCGCCAGCGTGGAGAACGTCCCCGCCCTCGAGCCGGGCGCCGTCGGGGAGCGTGACGATCTCGTGAGTGGCCTGAAGGCGCTCGCGCACGGCGACCTGCTCGCCCTCGCGCCGGTCGACCATGCGGGTGACCAGCATGCGTTCACCCCACACCACGGCGGTGTCTTCGATGAAGACGCCATCGGCGAACAATTCGTCTGCCGGGACGATGGCCACTTCGAGTCCCGACGCGCGGAGGGCCGCGACGTAGTCCGCATGCTGCGCGTCGGCGCGCGACAGGTCAATCGTGATCCCCTGCCGGGCGTAGTAGTCGCGATAGGAGCGCGGCGGCGGCCGGACCAGCGCCCGTCCGCCGGTCATGGCATCGGCTCCGCGAGCGACGCAAGGTTGGTCTGGTCGGTGAAGAAGAGCGATTCCGAATTGAGGCAGTGGCGCTGCCGCGTCGGCGGCGGGCCATCATCGAAGACATGACCCAGGTGGGCGTCGCAGCGGGCGCAGAGGATCTCGGTGCGAACCATGCCGTAACCTCGGTCGACGTGCATCGCGACGTTTTCTTCCGCCACGGGGGCGAAGAACGACGGCCATCCGGTCCCCGACTTGAACTTGGTGTCCGAGGAGAAGAGCGGCAACCGGCAACAGACGCAGCTGTAGATCCCGGCGCGCTTGTTGTCGAGCAGGGTGCCGCAGAACGGGGCCTCGGTTCCCTTGTTTCGCGCAATGCGGTACTGGTCCGGCGTGAGCAGTTCCTGCCACGCGGCGTCGCTCTTGACCACCCGTGCCGTACTCACCGGCCCGACCAGGTGGCCGCTGCGGTCGATCACCTTGACGCGGATGGTGCTGGACACGATGTGATCCCTCAATGTCGCTTGAAGAACTGGACCTCGCGCTCGTGCTTTTCGGCCAGGGCGCGCGTGTTGAAGGTGCCGAGATTGCGTCGCTTTCCGGTCTTTCGGTCCTTGTGGCCGGAGTAGAGGCGATATTCCCCGGAGGGAAGCTTGCGGATCATGACGGCCTCAGGTCGGAAGCATGCGCTTGAAGCACTCCCAGGCATCGCGCACGAACTGCTCGAGCTGCCCGGGATCGATCAGCTTGCCGCTGTCGTACCAGATCACCTGCCGTCCGGTGCACTCCAGGTGGCACTTCGGCTGCTGCTCGAGCCAGGTGATCAGTGCCGGCGTGAACACCCGGCGGATCTCGCTTTCCCGTGCGCTCTTCAGTCGGTATTTCGAGGAGAACCCGGGATACTGGTCGAAGTCGATGTCCTGGCCACCGAACCTCACTGCGATCCGGTCGATGATGGACTCGGGGTGCAACGTGAATTCGGGCAGCTGCATCTGATCAAGATCGAGACACGCCACCGTCTGGCGAACGGTGTGACCTGACTTCCCCGAACTCTGGTAGTACTCGAAGTCGAAGACCGAGAGCCCCGGATCGCTGGAGAAATGCTGCAGCAGGTTGCCGAGCTTGCGGCGGGCGCGACTGGTGCAGAGCGGCAGTGCCGCCAGGCTCTGGAGGAGTTCCGGTGAACCGTCCGGCCGGAACTCCGCCCGCAGGCGCGCCGCGAGGGACTTGAGGGCCTCCGTGCGGGTGGCCGCCGATCGACGTTGCCACACGACCATCGCGACCACAAACGGGACCACCACCACCACGGCGACGCTGACGAAAATGATCCCTTCCACGTTTCCCCCGATGCTCCAGCTCGCCTGGGGCAGCGATGGAATCAATCTAGAAGGGCATCAGCCGCCGCTCTTCCTTGCCTTGAAGCCGGCGCTGAGGAGCTCGGCCACGATCACGTCGCGGTGCTCCCCCTGGACCCTCGATCACCCTGTCCTTCACGGTCCCGCCGGTGCCGCACCGCTTCTTGAGGCGAGTGGCGAGCGCCCCCAGATCGGCGTGCGCGAGCGGCAGTCCAGTCACCACCGTCACCACCTTGCCGCCGCGCCCCTTGGACTCGCGGCCCACCCGCACCTTCCCGTCACCGACGACGCGCCGGTCGTTGTCGCGGCAGCGACACGCCGTGAGTGACTGGCGGCAAGTGGGGCAGGTGCGGCCGAGCTCCCAGGAGTAGACCAGGCCGGAGTTGCGGCGGGGCAGGGCCACGCCCCGGCTACTTGACGGCCATCAATTCGACGGTGAAGACCATGATCGCTCCGCCGGGGATCGGACCCTGTCCCATGTCGCCATACCCGAGGGAGGAGGGAATGACCAACTGCCGTTTGCCACCAACCTTCATTCCCGGCAGGCCCTGATCCCACCCCTGGACGACTCCGCCCATGCCGAGGGGAAACTCGATCGGGCTCCCCTTGGTGCTGGTCTCGAACATGGAGCCATCGGCGAGGTAGCCGGTGTAGTGGACGCTGACCGTCTTGCCGCTGTCGGCGCGGGCGCCGGTCCCGACGACCAGGTCTTTGGTAATAGAGGCCGGTGGCGGTGTGGGTGGACTTGCTCAGGTCGACGTCGAGCGCCGGGGCGAAGGTGGTGGTTGCCGGGTCGGCCGCGGACCGGCGGCCGGCGGAGTCTGGGCATCGGCGGGAGCGTCGGCCGGGGCATCGGTCTTTGGCTTGTCGCCGCAGGCGGTGAGGGCGACGGCGGCGGCGAGTGCGATGGTGCTGAAGCGGAAACGCGATGACATGGGCATCCTTCTTGTGGGTTGTGGGTCAGCCGACGGGGTTCTGTACGGGAGGCACCAGCAGCTTCTGGAAGCGCGGGTTGTTGCGCAGCGGCTTGAAGGTCGGGTCGACCTTGAGCCAGCCGCGGGTGATGTAATACTGGGCCTGGAGCAGCCTCTCCAGTTCATCCATCGCCTTGTCGTTCTGGCCATTCGCGAGGTAGACGCGGACCACCTGCAGCCTGGCGTACGAGGTGTTGTTGCTCTTGGGATCGGAAGCGACCGCATCGGCGAGCCCGCGCTCCGCCTCGCGCGCCGCGTCGGCGGCATGGCCGGCGTAGGCGAGGGTGACGGCATAGAGCACTCGCAACTGAGGGTCCTTGGGCGACGCGTCGCTCTGCTCCTTGGAAATGGCGAGCGCCGAGTCGGCATAGGCGCGCGAGCGCGCCAGATCTCCCTGCTGCCGATATGCCGTGGCCATGGTCTGGCCCCACCAGGCGCGATCATTGTCGAACGCCGCCGGCGTCATCCGGAAGAGCAGGTCGCGCTCGGCGGGCCCGAAGGCGATTGCCATTTCGTTGTAGCCGGCGAAGTAGCTGACCACTTCCGACACCGGCGCATCCTTGATCAACTCCTGGAAGACGCGCCGCGCCGACGTCGTGTCGCCCCGGGCAAGGTGGGCAGCCACGATCCACTCCATCGTGCCATACGCGAGATTCGGCATGGTCTGCAGCTCTTCGCTGGTTTTCACCGCCTCGTCGTAGCGGCCCAGGTAGATCTGCGCCAGCAGGAGGTTGGTGAGCGGGCCGGTGGCTCGGGGATCGAGCGCGCGCGCGCGCGTCAGCCGATCGAAGGCAAGTTGATACTTGCCGTCGGCGAAGTCGTTGTTGGCCGCGCTGATCACCGCCGAGATGTTGTTGGAGTCGAGCCGGAGGGCCTCATCGACTTCGCGCTTGGCCGCAGTCGGGTTGCCCTCGACATTGGTATAGTAGGTCGCCGCCACGATGTGCGCACCGGCGGAATCGTTGGCGAGCTTCAGCAGGTGGTCGAGTGCCTCCTTCGCCCGGCGCCCCACCACCGGATCGCGGGTGCCGTTGAAGTAGAGGATCGAGAGCTGCGCAGCCAATGACCCCCAGGCGCGTGCAAAGTTCGAGTCGAGCGCCACCGCCTGTTCGTAGTAGTTGGCGGCGGTGCGTGCGGCCGACGCCGAATTGCTGCGGATCGCCTGTCCCTTGAGGAAGAAGTCGTACGCCTCGTTGTTCTTGGTCGGGCGACCGGCCAGCGTCTTGGCCTGGTCCTGCTGCACCTTGGTGCCGAGGGCGGTGGCGACGCTGGTGGCGATGCGCCCCTGGATGGTGAAGGCCTCGGCGGTGTCGGCGTTGAAGGTGTCGCGCCAGGTCACGTCACCAGTCTTGCCGTTCACCAGTTCGGTGACCACGCGCACCTGCTGCTTGCCGTCGGCGCCCTGGCCCCAGCTGACCTTGCCGGTGAGCACCTGATCGACATGCAGCTCCTTGGCGACATCGGTCATCAGCTTGGTGGTGGCGCGATACTGGTCGGAGCTGCTCGACGCGGTGACGGTCAGCTGATCGAGCCGGGCGAGCTTGTCACGCAGTTCATCAACGATGCCATCGGCGAAGTAGGCTCGGTCGGCTGGACCCTGATTGGTGAACGGCAGCACAGCGACGCTGTGGACGGCCACCGCCGCACCGCCACCCTTGCCGCCGAAGTAGCGGGTGCCGAGGAAGCCGATCACCACCACCACGACGGCGGCGATGGGCCAGAGCCACTTCATCCCACTCGCCGCGGGCGCGGCGGCCGCGCCGGCGCCGCTGCCGAAGCGCGTCATGTCCTCGGCGGTGGTGAGTGCGGTGACCATCTCGCCGGCATTGGCGAAACGATCGGCCGGGGCCTTCGCCATGGCGGTGGTGACGGCCATGCTCACCACCGGCGGGATGGTGGCGCGGGTCTGCGTCAGTGGGCGCGCGGTTTCGGTGATCGCGCGCGCGATGATCGCCTGCGACGTCGGGCCGGTGAACGGCGGTTCGCCGGCGAGCATCTCGTAGAGCACGCAGCCGAGGGCATAGATGTCGGTGCGCCCATCGATGTTGGGCTCACCACTCGCCTGCTCGGGACTCATGTACTGCGGCGTGCCGATGGCGAGGCCGGTCTGCGTCAGCGCCTGGCCGCCACTGTCGGCGGCGCGGGCGATGCCGAAATCGGCCACCAGCGCGTGGCCGGCATTCATCAGGATGTTGGCCGGCTTGATGTCGCGGTGGACGATGCCGCGGGCATGGGCATACGCCAGCGCCTCGGCGACCTCGCGGGCGATCTTCAGCGCTTCGCTCACCGGGAGCTGCTTCTCGCGCTTGAGCCGTTCGGGGAGAGACTCCCCCTCGACCAGCGGCATGACGTAGTAGAGGATCCCGTCGACCGCTCCCGAGTCATAGACCGGGAGGATGTTGGGGTGCGACATCTTCGCCGCGATCTCGACCTCGCGGAGGAAGCGCCCGGCGCCCATTGTCTCGGCCAGCTCGGGGCGCATGACCTTCACCGCCACCTTGCGGTGGTGCTTGAGGTCCTCGGCCATGTAGACGGTGGCCATCCCGCCCGCACCAATCTCCCCTTCGAGGCGATAGCTGTTGCTGAGGGCCGCAGCGAGCCGCGCGGCGGAATCGGTCATGGGATACCCTGGTACAAGTTGGGGAGGCTGACCCCTGAAAATGCGCTGGGACAGGGAGTTACGCGAGGGGCGAGACCGCCCGGCCCCCCGGGCATGCTCCCCGGGCTAGGGCCGCTTGCCCGTCACCTGCTGGAGGCCACTGCCGTCGGCATTCATGGTCCAGACTTCCGTCCGGCCCGAACGATTGCTCTGGAACGCGATGCGCTTGCCATCGGGAAACCAGGTGGGGATTTCATCGATGTAGCCTGGGGCATGTGCCCCAAGTTCCCGCGCCGAGCCGTCGGCGACGTCGATGATCCAGATGCCACCGTCATCGGTCTTGTTGCTCACCTGCACGGCGAGACGACGGCCATCGGGTGCCCACGCCGGCAGCTGGGCGCCGCCCTTTTCTCTTGCAAGATGGGTGACCTGGTGTCGTCCTGATCCGTCGCTCTCCACGATGAAGACCGCCAGGCCGCCGCCATCACCGCGACCGGTGAAGGCAATCTCCTTCCCGTCCGGCGACCACTTCATGTTCCAGGCAATGGACGCGCTGTCGGTGATCTGCCGAGGATGGCCGCCATTGAGGTCGGCAGTGATCAGCCTGTTGGCCGTCCAGGAGCCCATTGAATAGACCACCCGCTTGCGGTCGGGAGCGAGTGCCACCATCCGGCCCGGCACCATGCCGATCTGGCGCGGCTCACCGCCGGCGATGTCGATGTCGAAGAGGCGGGTGATGTCTGTCGCGAAGATCGTGAAGGTGAGCTGTCGCCCGTTCGCGCTCCAGATGGCGGGTCCCTTCGGCTCGGGCGAGCGGGTGACCTGCTGTTCACCGGTGCCGTCGACCCCGATCACGTAGACCTGCGAGGCTCCGCTCCGGTCGGAGAGGAAGGCGATCCGCTTTCCATCCCGTGAGACCGCAGGTGACGCGCCGCCGACAATCGGTCGCTGCGGGGCCTGCGCGGTGGCGAGAGCCGCCAGCAGCACCATCATGACCGCCACGATCGACCTCCGGGGGGCTTGTGAATCCGAGGCTGTGATTGTGCTCCGCTCACAATTCTACAGGGTCGGGACGGCGATGTTGCTGTCGATGGCGGCACTCTCGGCCCTGGGCGCGCCGCTTCATCTATGCGGCTCGCCCGGCTCCAGTGTGCCATGATCCCGATACTGAAAGAGGAGTCGCTCGGCGAAATCGAGCCGTTCTTGCAGTTCCGAAAGCTGAGACAACTGACGCTCCATGCTGGCTTCGACATTCTCGAGCGCGGCCTCGTGCTGGTCGAGCTGTTCGGTCAGCGGCGCCACCTGTAGGCGTGATGCGGTGCGTCCCCGGGACGCGCCGCGGACGGACCTGGCAATCGTGATCGTTGCGAGGGCAGCGATTGTGCTGATGAACAGCGGGTCGCTCATCATGTTTGATCAACCGCGCACGGCGGCGATGGCCACCGCGATCAAGGCCGCAACGAGCATGGTCACCGCGACCATCACTACCCATCGCTTGTGGAGCACTCGATGCACCCCCTGGTAGGCCGCGCTCACTACGCCGCCGAGAATCAAGAGGGCAAAGAGGTCCCAGGACGACTGGTGGTTGGCGAAGCTCCGGACGCCGATGATCACCAGCAGACCGAACGACAGGACGCGATACGCCCATCGGTAGCCGTCGCCTTCGACGGCGATGGTGCGTTCGTCCCGTTCCACCGCGCGAGCCATCATGGCGCGTCTCCTTCCAGAAAGAAGAGTTCGGTGACGGTCTTCCCCAGCTGCTTCGCCAGCACGAAGGCGAGCAGTGCCGATGGACCGTACTGTCCGTTCTCGATCGAGCTGATGGTCTGCCGAGTGACGCCAGCCATGCTGGCGAGCTGCTCCTGCGACACGCGCGACTCCGCACGTGCTACCCTCAGTCGGTTCCCCAGTCGTTTGGTACCCACTCAGCATCCTCCAGGTTGCCAAGACTGTATGTCATAATAGTCAAAATGTCAAGTATACCAGTCATATTGACAAGAAAAGGGGGCGCTCCATGACGGGAGCGCCCCTTTCCTGACGCGAGCGAGGATGGGTGGTGCCGCTACTGCTCCACCACCGTCCGCAACTCCATCTCCCCCACGGCGTTCAGGGCCAGCACGAAGCTGTAGACATGTCCGGCGGCCAGGGTGACCGGGCCGGCCTGCAGCAGGACATTGTTGGTGCCGGTGGCCTTGAACCAGATGTAGTAGTCGCCCGGCGGCCGGAGAGCGTAGCCCGGGAAATCGGGATTGGTCCCGGTGCCATAGTGGAAGTTGGTCACGAAGAGCCCGGCGCTGTCGGCGGCCTGGCTGCCGAGAAAGAGGTAGGCGTCCATGGCGGGCGCACCGGGGGCGGTATGCACCACGCGCATCTTGGCGGCATCGAGCACCGGCACCTGCGCCGTGTCGAGCGCACTCACCAGCAGCACCACCGACGTGCTCGGCGAACCGCTCACCACGGCAGTGTGATGCCCGCTGCCGGTCACGTTGAACGTGGTGGTGGCCAGCACCTGGCCGCCGGTGCCGATGGCGTCGAGCCGGTGCGACCCGGTGGTGACATCCTCGGAGGCCGCGCCGCCGGCCGCCGGCAGCGTCATGCTCGAGCCGTCGAGCTTGAGCCCGACCGCATCGCCCGCCGCCAGGGCGTTCAGGACGGTAAGTTGCTCACTGGATGGATGGTCGATCGGCACCGTCGCGGCGCCCGAGCAGGCGGCCAGCGCGACCACACCGGCCCAGGTGCACTGCATCATTCGATTGGTCATGACTTCCCTCGAGACTGGTTGGAAGAGATGCGGAGTGGCGAACGACCACTGGTTCCTAGCCCAAGAACGCCGCCAACCTCGCAAAGGTCACATCCGGACGGCGATGTGACCTTCGCGCACCAGCGGGGGTCTTCCTGAGGTGACGCCAACCGACGCCGCCCTCGTGGAGCAGCTGGCACAAGGCGCTCCGGATGCCCTCGCCGTGTTGATCGATCGCTACGGCCCGTCGCTGATGCGGTTCGCGGCCCATACGCTGCGCTCGACCGCCGACGCAGACGAGGTCCTGCAGGACGTGTTCCTTCGGGCGGAACGGGCGATCCGCGGTGGGGCACGCCCGGAACGGCTGGGCGGCTGGCTCTTTCGCATCACGATCAACCGCTGCCGCTCGCGGCTGAGGCGCTGGTGGCCTTTCGTGACCGGACCCGCCGCCGACCGCGCGCTGGCGCGCGCCACCGGGGCCTCCGATCTCGAGGCGATCGAGTGGCGCGAGGAGATCGACCGGGCGCTGGCGGGGCTGTCCCCGGTGCTGCGCGAAACGTTTCTGCTCAAGTATGTCGAGGGGATGTCGTATGAGGAGATCGCGACGATCAGCGGGGTCAGCGTGTCGGCGCTGAAGATGCGAGCCGCTCGCGCCTGCGAGCAGATGCGCACCCATCTTGTCGAGGTACGGAAATGACTGAAGAAACCACACCGCCCGGCGGGCTCGAAGAGGTGATTGCGGCGCTGCAGCAGCCGGTGACGATCGCACCCGACCTCGCCGGCCGGGCCCGACGGCGCCACCGCCGGCGGGCAATCCAGCGAAGTGTTCTGCTCGGCACCATCACCCTCGCTGTCGCCGGTGGCCTGTCGCTTCGCCACCGTGGGGCCGACGAGGGAGTCACTTTTGCGATCGACGCCCCGGGGAGCCGCAGCGTGACGCTGGTGGGAGACTTCACCGACTGGCGCACCGATCGTGTGCGCCTGACCCCGTCCGCGTCGGGCGAATGGCGGGTGGCGCTCAAGCTTCCTCCCGGGCGGTATCGTTTTGCCTATCTTGTCGACAACGTGGAGTGGCGGGCGGACACCCGAGCCGCGCGAACCACCGACGACTTTGGCCGACCAACGTCGATCATCGCGGTGACGGCCCAGTGAGGTCCTGATGATGCAGCGATGCCTGATAGTGTGCGGGGCCGCGGCCCTCTGCCTGACGGTTCGTCCGCTCGCGGCTCAGGATCCGCGGATCGCCGAGCGCTTTCCGGGCGCCGTCGTCACGCGGCTGAACGCGGTGATCGACAGCACCGCTCGCGAGGGGCTGCCGACCGAGCCGCTGATTCTCCGGGCGCTCGAAGGGAATGCCAAGGGGGCGACCCCCGACCGGATCGTGGTGGCGCTGACGCGACTGCATGCCGCCCTCCGGACCGCCCGCACCACGATCGGCGCCCGCGCGGGCGTGACGGAGCTCACCACCGCGGCCAGTGCGCTCGAAGCGGGTGTGCCCACGGCACGCCTGGTGGAGCTGCACAAGCTGCGCGCCGGGCAGACGCTGACCGCACCACTCGGCGCCTACCTCGACTTGGTGGCACGCGGTGCCGAGCCGGATCGCGCCTGGGACCGGATCGCGGACCTGGCGAAGCATCGCGCCGACGATGCGGCCTACCGCAAGCTCTCACCCCTCGACGTCGACCACGATCTCCCACCACCCAGCGGCAACGAGCCGAGCGAGACGATCCAGCCCGACGCGGTGTGGTCGCTCTTCACGCGTGGCGGCACGGGGCAGCTGGATCATCTCGCGGGCGGAGCGATCTCCGCGTCCGGCGGGAGTCTCCGGCAGCCACTCGGGGCGCTCACCGTCCGGTACGATGGCACCGCCGCCAACCACACCGGGCTTGGCACTACGGGCGTGATGGCGGGGGACATCCGGTACCCGGTCGCTCGCGGCGCATGGCAGATCGACGCGGGTCCAACCTTCGCGTCGGGTCGCGATATCAATACCGCGTGGCGCAACACCGTCGGCCTGCAGGCGATGGCGACCCGCAGCGCAGGGCCCTGGTCGTTCTCCGCCTCGCTCCGTACTGGCACGGTCTGGCCGGAAAACGGCGGGAGCTTCTGGGCGGGGCACAGCGCTGGCGCGGCGGTGCATGTCGGCAACTTCCACTTCGGGGCGTCGTGGCAGGGCACGGCGATGGGCGACCGCAGCGTGCAATCGACGACCCTGCGGATCGACACGCTGACTGCCCCGATCGACTCGACGCCGTACCCGTCTGGCGGGATCGTGGTTCGCCACAGTTACGACACGACGTATAAGCATCGCTTTCGCGAGCTGAATGACCTGTCGCTGGCCACGTCGTGGGCGCGGGGCGCCCTCTCGCTGCAGGGGAGGATCGGTCGTCGACTCGGGCTCGATCAGCAGAGCGGCACCTGGTGGGCCTTCGGCGGGGCGCTGCGACTCACCGCCACGGTGGGGCTCACGGTTCACGCCAGCAGGACCTCATCCGATCCGCTGCTTCGGCTGCGCGGCGAACAGTCGACCATGATCGGCCTCCGCCTCTCGACGCCAAACCATCTGCTGCCACCCGTGAACGAGCGGCCCGCACCGCGCGCGGCGGAGATCAGCCGACCCTCGACGGGGAAGTTTCGCGTGGTCTTCACCATCCCTGGCGCCGCGCAGCGCGCGGCGATCGCCGGTGACGTGACTGGATGGAGGGCCATCGCACTCGCCCGCCGCCCCGACGGCCGGTGGGAAGTCGAGCTCCCGGCGCTGCCCGGATTCTACCGGATCAACCTCCGACTCGATGATGGCCCCTGGCTGGCGCCGCCCGGGCTCCCGACGACCGATGACGGCTTTGGCGGCACGGTCGGGTTGCTGGTGCTGGAGCAGTAGCGAGAGGCGCAGGCCGGGGCGGTGTCCGTGGGAGCTGCTCGCAAATCTTGAGGCCGTATCCCGGCTTGCCTTTTCGTTACCTTTCGGACATCCGCCAGGGGCACCTCGTTCCACTTCGGGATCGCGGTTGAGACGCACCCTTGGAACCTGACCCGGCTCATACCGGCGGAGGGAGGCGGACCAGTACCGGAGCAGCTGTCAATGGCCACCACCGTCACCCCAGAGACCTCGACCTTCCGCGAGGCGTTTCCCAACAGCCGCAAGATCGAAGATCGAAGGGCCCGGACGGGCCTGCTGGTCCCGATGCGCGAGATCGCCCTGAGCGACTCGCCCGACGGGACACACAATCATGCCGTCCGCGTCTACGACACCTCCGGTCCGCAGGGCATCGATGTCCGCGACGGCCTCCCGGCCGATTCGCCTGCCATGGATCATGGCGCGCGATGTCTCCGAGCTGCCGCGAGAAGGACCAGACCCTCGGCTTCGAGATGCCGCCGGCGCTCCGCCGCACGGTGCTGCGCGGCAACGGCCCGGTGACGCAGATGCACTACGCCCGGCGCGGCAAGATCACCCGCGAGATGGAGTACATCGCCATCCGCGAGGGGATCGACGCGGAATTCATCCGCAGCGAAGTCGCGCGCGGCCGGGCGATCATCCCCGCCAACATCAATCACCCCGAGCTCGAGCCGATGGTCATCGGCCGCGGCTTTCACGTGAAGATCAACGCCAATATCGGCAACTCGGCCGTGTCGAGCAGCATCGAGGAAGAGGTCGAGAAGCTCCGCTGGGCGACGCTCTGGGGCGCCGACACGGTGATGGATCTCTCCACCGGCGAAAACATCCACGAGACCCGGCAGTGGATCATGCGCAACTCGCCGGTGCCGATCGGCACGGTGCCGATCTACCAGGCGCTGGAGAAGGTCGGTGGCGTGGCCGAAGATCTCACCTGGGAGGTGTACCGCGACACGCTGATCGAGCAGGCGGAGCAGGGGGTCGACTACTTCACCGTGCACGCCGGCGTGCTGCTGCCCTACATCCCGATGACGGCCAACCGGCTCACCGGGATCGTCTCACGCGGCGGCTCGATCATCGCCAAGTGGTGCCTGGCGCATCACAAGGAATCGTTCCTCTACACCCGCTTCCGCGAGATCTGCGAGATCATGCAGGCGTACGACGTCTCCTTCTCGCTGGGCGACGGGCTGCGGCCCGGGATCGATCGCCGATGCCAACGACGAGGCACAGTTCGCCGAGCTCAGGACGCAGGGCGAACTGACGAAGATCGCCTGGGAGCACGACGTGCAGGTGATGAACGAGGGGCCGGGGCACATCCCGATGCACCTGATCAAGGAGAACATGGACAAGCAGCTGGAGTGGTGCGAGGAGGCGCCGTTCTACACCCTCGGGCCGCTCACCACCGACATCGCGCCCGGGTATGATCACATCACCAGCGCCATCGGGGCGGCGATGATCGGCTGGTATGGCACCGCGCTGCTCTGCTACGTGACCCCGAAGGAACACCTCGGCCTGCCCGACCGCGACGACGTGAAGGCCGGCGTGATCGCCTACAAGATCGCGGCCCACGCGGCCGACCTCGCCAAGGGACATCCGCGCGCCGCAGGAGCGCGACGACGCGCTGAGCAAGGCGCGCTTCGAGTTCCGCTGGCGTGACCAGTTCAACCTTTCGCTCGATCCGGTCACCGCGCTCGCCTTCCACGACGAGACGCTGCCGGCCGAGGGCGCCAAGATCGCGCACTTCTGCTCGATGTGCGGACCGAAGTTCTGTTCGATGCGGATTTCGCAGGACATCCGGGACTCGGCCAAGGCGCTGGAGGCGGAGCGGGGGATGGCAGGAGAAATCGGCGGAGTTCCGGGCGAAGGGGATCGGAGATCTACCTGTAGCGCTAACGCGCTTGCTTGAGTGACGCACCGTCACCTTGGCGACCTGCGCACCCGCCAACGCCCTCGCGCCTCCGCGGCGGCGTCGTTCTCCCGCGCCCCGCCCCGCACACCAGGTCGCAGAGGAGAAGACAGTCGGGATCAGCGACGCGGTAGAAGACGTGCGTTCCCTCCTTGCGCCGCGCCACGAAGGCGAGCCGGTGGAGCAGGGTGAGGTGCTTGGAGACGTTGGCCTGGGTGGCGCCCGTGGCCGCCACCAGGTCGGTCACGGTCCGCTCGCTTGCTGTCGCAGCGCATCGAGGATCCGGATCCGCATCGGCTCGCCGAGCACGCGGAAGCGCTCGGCCACGATGTCCATGAGTTCCGGGGTCAGTTTCGCCATGCGGCCTCCTCCTGGGACGCAGAACCATACGGCAGCAACCGCCTGTTGACAATATAACTATATGGTCATATAGTTATCCATATGCCAACCTCATCCTTGCTGCATCCGCGGGCTTGCTCCTCCTCGCGCTGGCCTCATCCGCTCCGCGGCCCAGGCGCCGCTCTCACTGCGCGACGCATTCGCCGCGCGGACGCGCTGGGCTATGGCAATCGGGTCGCCACCGCCACCGCCGAGCCGCGGCCGTGCCCGCGCGGCGGCCACCCTTCGCGGCATTCTCCCGACCGTGCGGGCGGAAGCCGGCTGGGTCCGCTCGACCGACCCGCTGGCCACCTTCGGCTTCCTCATGCGGCAACGCCAGGTGACGCCTCAGGCGTTCGACCCGGCGTCGCTCAACTTTCCCGCGGCGCGGAGTGATGTCGGCACCGGCGTGGTCCTGGAAGCTCCGCTGCTGAATGTTGACGCCTGGGCCGGGCGCGCCGCCGCTGGACACGCCGCCGCCGCTGCCGGCGCCAACGCCGAATGGGTCGCGGCGGACTGCGACTCGACGTGGTCAGCGCCTACTTCGGCGCTGTGCTGGCTGAGAGCAGGTCGCGACCCTCAAGGCGGGCAATGCGGCCGCGCTGGCCCACGTCCGGCAGGCCGAGTCGGCGGTGGCGAACGGGCTCGTGACGCGGTCGGATGTGCTGCTCGCCGCCGTCAAGCAAGGTGAGGTCGAGACCCAGCTGGCTGCCGCCCAGGGCCAGGCCGCGCTGGCGCGGTTTCAGCTGGCGCTTCTGCTCGGCACCCCGGACGACACCGCTTTCACGCTTCCCGCCGCGGTCCGCATCCCGCGGATGTCCCGACCGAAACAGGCGCCGCGACCCGGGCCGATGTTCGCATGGCGGAGGCGGGTCGCTGCCGCCGCGCGGCGCACCAGGCCGCGGACGCGGCACTTCTCCCCCGGATCAACGGCTTCGCGCGGTATGACTGGCACGATCCCCATTCACTGGCCGGTGGTCAAGTCGATGTGGACGGTGGGGGTGATGGCCAGCTGGTCACCGTTCACGGGCGGCGCCGAACTGGCCGCTCGTCGCACTGCTGCAGCCGAGGTGCAGGCCGCCCGCGCCGGAAGTGAAGCAGTACGCGCCGGTGCCGCGCTGGAGGTGCAGTCGGCGGAAGTGGCGGTCACCGTGGCCTCACGGGGGTTGACCATCGCCTCGCATGCCGTGGCACAGGCAACTGAAGCGCATCGCATCGTCGGGCGGAAATACGAAGGTGGGCTTGCCGCCGTGACCGAACTGCTCGATGCCCAGGCCACCGAACTGGGGACGCGGCCTCGCCGAGGCGAAGGCCCGTTATGACCTGCTGGCCGCACGGGCGATGCTGGCGCGTGCTCGCGGTACAGACCTGACCACCATTGCGGCCGCGCTCGACGCTGCCGACGGAATCCGGGAGTGATGATGCGACGTGGACGAGCGGGAGTGCTGCTGCTGGTGGGTGCCGCCATCGCGGCCTGCGGCGGGGGCAAGGAGCACCGGGGCGGCCGGAGCCACCACCACGACCGGGCAAGCGGTCGCCGTGATCGACACGGTCCGTCCCGACTATTTCGAGGCAACCGGCGTCGCCGACCCGGTCGAGCGCCGACGATCAGCACCCGGTTGATGGCGACCGTGACGGCGGTGATGCCGCTCGAAGGCGCCCGGGTGCACCAGGGCGACGTGCTGGTCCGCCTCGACGCGAGTGATCTCGACGCCCGCCGGAAGCAGGTTGCCGCCGGCGTCGCCGAAGCGACGGCGATGCACGACCTGGCGTCGGTGAGCGCAAGCCGGATGCGCGCGCTCTATGCCGACAGTGCGGCACCCAAGGCCCAGCTTGATGCGGCCGAGGCGGGTCTGGTCCGGGCGAAATCGGGATTGGCCGCGGCGCAGGCCGCCGCCGCCGAGTTCGAGGCGAGCGCCGCGTATGCCGAGGTCCGCGCCCCGTTCGACGGCGTGGTGACCCATCGCTTCGTTGACCCCGGTGCTTTTGCCGCACCCGGTGCGCCACTCCTGACCGTTGAGGCGAGCGATCGCCTGCGCGTCTCGGCGGCGATACCGGCCGCACTCGCGCATGGCATGGCCAAGGGACAGCGCATTCGCGGCACGAGTCGAGGGCGTCGCAGCGGATGCCACGATCGAGGGTGTCGTCCCGAGCGGAGGCAATCTGTACACCGTCAACGCCATCGTGGCCAACGGCAGTGGGAAGTTCCTCCCCGGCAGTTCGGCCACGCTGCTGGTGGCCACCGGGGAACGGCACGTGGTCCTGGTGCCGACGGCCTCGCTGGTGCGGCAGGGTGACCTGGTCGGCGTCCGGCGCCGGATGAACGGCACAGCCGAACTCACCTGGCTCAGGATCGGTGGCGTGGTGGGCGATCGCACCGAGGTGTTGTCGGGGCTCGCGGCCGGCGACTCGGTGCTGGTGCCGGTCCCGTCCGCCGGAGCGCAATGATGGGAATCGCCGGCCGGATTGCAGGCGCCTGGCTGCACTCCAAGCTGACGCCGCTGGTGGCGATCGCGGCGCTCGCGCTGGGCGCGCTGGCGATCGTCGCCACGCCGCGCGAGGAAGAGCCGCAGATCTCCGTTCCGATGATCGACGTGACCGCGATGCTGCCCGGCGCGGGACCGGCGGAAATCGAGCAGCAACTGGTGCGTCCGATTGAACAGCGGATGCGGGAAATCCCCGGGGTCGAATACGTCTACGGCCATGCCGGCGACGGCTTCGCCATGGTCACCGTTCGCTTCGCCGTCGGGCAGGATCTGGAGCGCAGTGTCACCGCCGTGCATGTCAAGTTGCAGGCGGCGATGGCCGAGACGCCCCCGGGAACACCGACGCCGCTCGTGACACCTCATGGCATCGACGATGTGCCGATCCTGACGCTGACACTGTACGGCGGCGGGCTCGATGCCGACGCGCTGCGGCGAATCGCACGTCAGGTCGAGGACGAAGTGCGCACCGTGCCGGACGTCGCGCGCACCTTTCTGACCGGCGGCGAAGCGCCGACGCTCCGCGTTGAGACTCGACCCTGCCCGCCTGGCGGCCAGCGGGGTGACGCCGGGTGAAGTGGCGATGGCATTGCGCAGCGCCACCGCGCGACTGCAGGCAGGAGAGTTTGCCACCGCCGACCAGGTCTGGCTGGTGAGCGCCGGTGCGCCAATCACCTCGGCGGAGGATGCGCGGCGGGTGGTGGTTGGCCTGCGCAACGGCGGACCGGTCTACCTGGGCGGTGTGGCGACCGTGACCGAAGGCCCGGCCGAGCGATCGAACTATGTCGAGCAGGTCGGTGCCAAGGGGGCTGACCCGGCGGTCACGCTGGCGATTGCCAAGCGCCCGGGCGCCAATGCGACGCACGTGGCCGAGCAGGTCATGAAGCGGGTAGACGCGGCGCGCGGCCGGCTGGTGCCGGAGCGCGTCACCATCGAGGTGACGCGCGACTACGGTGCCACGGCAGCGGACAAGGCAAGCGAGCTGATGCTGCACTTGCTGATCGCCACGCTCTCGGTGACCGCACTGATCTGGATCTTCCTCGGCATGCGCGAGGCGCTGGTGGTGCTCGTGGCCGTGCCGGTGACCCTCGCCCTGACGCTGTTCACCTACTATATCCTCGGCTACACGCTCAACCGGATCACGCTCTTCGCGCTGATCTTCTCGATCGGCATCCTGGTCGACGATGCGATCGTGGTGGTGGAGAACATCTATCGCCACCTGGCCAAGGGCGGGATGTCGCCGGAACAAGCCGCCATCGAGGGCGTGGACGAGGTCGGCAACCCGACCATCCTCGCCACCTTCACCGTGATCGCGGCGATCCTGCCGATGGCCTTCGTCTCGGGGATGATGGGTCCCTACATGCGCCCGATTCCGATCGGCGCGTCGGCCGCGATGCTGGCCTCGCTGGCGGTGGCCTTCATCGTGACGCCGTACCTGGCGCTGCGGTTGTTGCGCGGGCACGTGAAAGTCGCCCCAGCCACGGGTGTCGAGGCGAAGCCGGTGACGACCGGCTGGTATGCGCGGCTGATGGGATCGCTGCTCACCAACAAGAAGCGCCGGACGCTGGTGTACGCCGGCACAGGTGTGTTGCTGCTCGGTTCGGTGGCCCTGCTTGGCCTCCGGCTGGTGCAGGTGAAGATGCTGCCGTTCGACAACAAGAATGAATTCCAGATCGTGCTCGACCTGCCCGAGGGGACCACGCTCGAGACGACGCACGCGGCCGCGAAGGAAGTCGCCGTCGCCCTGCGCCAGGTGCCCGAGGTGCGCAGCACGCAGGTGTACGCCGGCACGGCGGCGCCATTCAACTTCAACGGCCTGGTGCGACACTACTTCCTGCGCCAGGGCGCCAACGTCGCCGATGTCCAGGTCAACCTCGCCCCCAAGGGTGACCGCAAGCGGCAGAGCCATGCCATCGCCGTGGCGGTGCGCCCCGTGGTCGATTCAATCGCGCAGCGGTACGGCGCGCGGGCCAAGATTGCCGAGATCCCGCCGGGGCCACCGGTCCTGAGCACGCTGGTGGCCGAGGTGTACGGCCCGGATGACAGCACGCGGCGATTGGCGGCCGAGCGGGTGCGTCAGGTGATGGAGGCGACGCCCGGCGTGGTCGACGTCGACTGGACCGTCGAGGCTCCCGAAGGGCGACTTGCCCTGCGCGTCGATCGCGACCCAGGCCGGCGGTGCCGGGATCAGTGTCGACCAGGTGACGCAGGTGCTGGCCATGGGGCTTTCGGGAGCGCCGGTGGCCGGCAACTGACCCGGCCGCGCTCGAGCGAGCCCGTCTCGATCACGGCCAGGCTTCCGCTGGAGCGTCGTTCATCACTCGGGGCGCTCCTCTCCGCTGCCGGTGGCCACGCCGACCGGTCCGATGCCGCTTGGCCGGTTCGTTCATGTCGACACCACCACCCGCGAATCCAGCCGGGAGCAGAAGAACCTGCGACCGGTGATCTACGTCACCGCCGACGTGGCGGGGTCGATCGAGTCGCCGGTGTACGCCATCATGGCGATGAACCGTGCCCTCGACACGATTCGTGTTGACGGAGCCGAGATCAACCGATACAACGCGGTGCAGCCGGCCCAGCTCGATGAAGTGGCGCTCAAGTGGGATGGTGAGTGGCAGGTGACCATCGAGGTGTTCCGCGACCTCGGGCTCGCCTTTGCGGTGGTGCTGCTGCTGATCTATCTGCTGGTGGTGGGGTGGTTCCAGTCCTACACCATTCCCTTGGTGATCATGGCGCCGATTCCGCTCACTCTCATCGGCATCCTGCCCGGGCACGCCATCACCGGGGCGTTCTTCACCGCCACCTCGATGATCGGGATGATTGCCCTCGCCGGGATCATCGTGCGCAACTCGATCCTGCTGGTAGACTTCATCCAGCTCGCCGAGGAACGCGGCACCTCGCTTGCCGAAGCGGTGATCGAGGCGGGTACGGTGCGCTTCCGGCCGATCGCGCTGACCGCGGCGGCCGTGGTGGCCGGCGGGCTCGTGATGGTGCTCGACCCGATCTTTCAGGGCCTCGCCGTGGCACTGATGAGCGGCGCGGTGGTGGCGACGGGGCTGACGATGGTGATTGTACCGCTCCTCTACTGGGAACTCCGCCGTCGACGCGGGGAGGTGTCTTCATGAAGCTCGTCCTCTTTCTCCATGCCGGTCCGGCTGGCGACCGCCTGCATCACGTGGCGGAGCAACTCCATCTCCCTGGCCACACTGATCTGGGCGTGATTCACGGCGCCGGAAGTTCGGGGCGCCACGAAGGGTCGCGCGCCTTTCCCGGCGACGGGCGGGCGATGTTTGCCGTGGTCGATGACGCGCGGGCTGCGGAGCTGCTGCCAGATGTGCAGCGCATTCGCGACACCCTGCCGGAGGGTGAGCGATTGCATGCGTTCATCCTGCCGGTGGAGCAGATGCTCTGATCCGATTCGTTTCTTTCTGGAGGATTCATGTGTCCTGAAGCCGTGATTCGTCGCTTTGCCGGTGTCTTCGTCCTGATCTCGCTGGCGCTCGGGTTCTGGGTGCACCCGGCCTGGTACCTGTTCACTGCCTTTGTCGGGTTGAACCTGTTCCAGTCGAGCATCACCGGCTTTTGCCCGTTGGAGAAGATCCTCGGCGCGGCGGGGCTCTTCGGCTGCAAGGGGAGCAATCAGGCAGGCTGATCAGGTAAGTCCGAGTTTTCTTGTCCAGATTGCAGCTTTGATTTTAGGGCCGTAGCTTCGGGGCGATGCCTTCCCAGGCGCAGTCCCGCGCATCGGCGATCGTCGGTTTTCGTGAAGAGCTTGCCCGCCTCACGGCCGAAGGTGTGTCGGTCGATCCGGTGGCGATTGCGGCGATCCGCGCGCATCATGACGCGCTGCTCGCCACCTTTGCGCGTCGAGAGGACGTTGATCTCACCGCGGCAGCAGCGCAACTCTCCCTCGGAATGCGGATTGCCACGGTGCTTGGCGCCGCCGCACTCTCGGCGGCCTACGGCTTCTTCGTCGCGTCGGTCTGGGGCGAGCTGACGATTGTCCCGCAACTGCTACTGGTGACCCTCCCGCCGATCATCATGGTGTTCCTGACCGACTTCGCCAGCCGGCGGGAGGCGAGTGGCTACATCGCGTCGATCATGGCCACCGTGGCGGTCATCGCGTTCTGGGTTGATCTCGTGGCGATGGGGTCGCTGTTCAACCTGCCCGATTCACGGAATCTTCTCCTCGCGATCGGTGCGTTCTCGTTCTCCCTGGCCTATCTCTACCGCCTTGGACTGCCGCTCCTGGGCGGGATCGGCATGATCGGAGCCTGGCTCTGGTCGCTGGCGGCGATCACGCGCGGCCTCTGGTGGCGCGATGGTTTCGACAGCATGGAACCGCTGCTGTTGATCGGCGCTGCGTGCATGGTGATGCCCCGCCTGCTCCCGCGCCCGGCGGGCTTCGCCTCGATCTGGCGGGTCAGCGGGGCGCTCGCTGTTGCCATCGCCCTGCTCACGCTCGGCCAGAATGTCCAGTTCAGCGCGTTCCACGGGCTCAACCAGAACTTCCTCGAGGGGGGCTATCAGCTCGCCGGCGCGATCGTCTTCCCGTGGTTGATCGTGCTGGGACTGCGTCGCGAGTCGCGGGGCCTCATCATGGTCGGCACGTCGTTCCTGTCGCTCTTCCTGCTGTTCCGCCTGCAGGACTGGTTCTGGGACTACCTGCCCAAGTGGCTCTTCTTCCTGCTGGTGGGGTTCCTTGCCCTGCTGGTGTTGCTGCTGCTGCGGCAGTTGCGCAGCCGAAGGGGGTTGCGGACATGAAGTGGCTCCTGCCTGCGGCAATCGTGCTGGTCACCAGCGCGGTGGCGATCATCCCCGCCTGGCGGGAACAGCGGCTCGTGGTCGGTCGCGTGGCGATGGTCACCTGCGCCGAGGATGTCGGCGACGAGGCGGCCGGGAGCCCGTCGCAGACGCTGCGGTTCCAGCTGGCAGAGGAAGTCCCGGGTCAGGAACCGGAATACACCGCCGATCAGCTGGTTGCCCTGGGATTCGATCGTGCCGACTCGGCACTGTTCGGCATGACCAAGTCGCCGGCCGGGCGCTGGCCCGCCGTCCGACCGGCGTGGGCCCGGTTGCGGCCCGCCAGCGCCCGCGGCGGGCGGCTGGTGGTGGCGGAGCTGGGGCGGTCGCGTGCCGGCGTGTGGCGCGACAGCTCATCGATCGTTGTCCGGGTTCGTGTCGGATGGATATATCGCAGTGTGCCGGGTGCCGCCCCGGCAATCAGCGACAGCATGGGCCCCGCACATCCAAGGCAGGAGCTCCCGAAGTTTCGCTTCGGGGTGCTCGAGCTGATACCCGCTGCCCTGCACATCACCGCCGAACAGGACCGTGCCATTCGCCAGGTGACCGCGGGGAGGGAGTGCCGTGGCAGCCCGATGCGGGCGGTGATCGCCAACGGCCCTGCCGGCGGCCTCTGGGTCGAGCGGGTTGTCGGCCAGTAGCGAACCGCGCGACGGACTAAGTTTCCGCGCGACCCGCACGCGAGGGACCCATGCTCACGGCCATCAATCCCGCTGACGGCACCTTGGTCGGCTCCTACGAACCGATGTTACCTGCCGACCTGCGCGCCGCGCTGCGTGAGGCCGGCAAGGCGTTCGACACCTGGCACCGCACCACGTTCACCGAGCGGGCGGGCTTGATGCGCGCGGCCGCGAGTGTCTTGCGGCAGCGCACCGACACACTGGCTCACCTGATGGCGGTCGAGATGGGCAAACCCCTGGCCCAGGGGCGAGCCGAGGTCGAGAAATGCGCCTGGGTGTGCGAGTACTACGCCGAGCATGCCGTGCGTTTCCTGGCCGACGAACCGGTCGACACCGATGCCACCAGGAGCATGGTGGCGTACCGTCCGCTCGGCGCGGTGCTCGCGGTGATGCCGTGGAACTTCCCGTTCTGGCAGCTCTTCCGGTTCGCCGCTCCGGCGCTGATGGCAGGCAATGTCGGCTTGCTCAAGCACGCCTCGAACGTGCCCGGGTGCGCGCTGGCGATTGAGGAGATCTTCCGCGACGCCGGCTTTCCCGCCGGGGTCTTTCGCACCCTGCTGATCACCCATGCGCAGTTGCGGGTGGTCATTCGTCACGACGCCGTGCGCGCCGTCACGCTGACGGGCAGCACCGCGGCGGGGCGCGCCGTGGCGAAGTTCGCGGGTGATCGACTGAAGAAGAGCGTGCTCGAGCTGGGGGGCAGCGACCCCTACCTCGTCCTCGAGGATGCCGACCTCGACCTGACGGTGGAGACGTGCGCTGCGGCCCGACTGATCAATTCCGGCCAGAGCTGCATCGCGGCCAAGCGCTTCATCGTGGTCGATGCGGTGCGCGAGGAGTTCGAGCGGCGATTCGTGCTGCGGATGGGTCGGGCGCGAATGGGGAATCCGCTCGAGCCGGGAATCGAAGTCGGTCCTCAGGCGCGGCGTGACCTGCGGGATGAGTTGCATGCCCAGGTGGTCGCCAGCATTGCCAAGGGGGCACGGTGCCTCCTTGGCGGCACCGTGCCCGATGGTCCCGGTGCGTTCTATCCACCCACAGTGCTCACCGATGTCCGGAAGGGAATGGTCGCCTACTCCGAGGAGCTCTTCGGCCCGGTGGCATCGATCATCCCGGTCAGGAACGAACGGGCCGCGATCCGGGTGGCCAACGACACCGTCTTCGGATTGGGGGCGGCGGTGTTCACCCGGGACGTTGCGCGGGGAGAGCGGATCGCGACCGAAGAGCTCATGGCGGGGGCATGTTTCGTGAACGCCTCGGTCAAGTCCGATCCGCGCCTGCCGTTCGGTGGCATCAAGGAGAGCGGCTACGGCCGGGAGCTCTCCGTGCACGGCATCCGCGAGTTCGTCAACATCAAGACCGTCTACGTCAACTAGCGCTATGATCCGCTCTCGCCTCACGCGTTGCGACCCTCTCCGGACCTGCAGATGAACCGTCGTCTTGCCCTGCTCCTCCTGCTCGTCGCGTGCGGCGGTACTGCCCCGACTCCGGGCCCGGTCCCGGTTGCCGCCACCCGCCAGCGCGACCAGGCGGTGGTGCTGGTGTCGCTCGATGCCTTCCGCTGGGACTACCTGGACCGACCCGCGGCCGTGAACCTCCGGGCGCTGGCGGCGCGCGGCGTGCGGGCGGAGCGGATGATTCCGTCGTTCCCGTCGCTCACCTTCCCCAATCACTACACCCTGGTGACGGGACTCTATCCGGAGCACCATGGCATCATCGCCAACACGATGCACGATTCCCTGCTGGGGAACTTCCGGATCTCCGATTCTCTGGCGGTGACCGACGCGCGCTGGTGGGGTGGCGAGCCGCTCTGGGTGACCGCCGTGCGGCAGGGACAGCGCGCCGGCGCGGTGTTCTGGCCCGGCTCCGAGGCGGCGATCGAGGGCATTCGCCCCTCGCGCTGGATGAAGTTCAACGACACCTTTGCCAACTCGGCCCGCGTCGACAGCGTGCTGACCTGGCTGACGCTTCCGGCCGGGCAGGCGATGTCACTGGTGACGCTCTACTACAGCGATGTCGATCATGCCGGACACAGCACCGGTCCAGCCACGCCAGCGGTCGATTCGGCGATCGCGCGGGTCGACTCGATGATCGGGCTGCTGGTCAAGGGGATCGAGGCGCGGGGCCTGTCGGGTCGGGTCGACCTGATCGTGCTCGCCGACCACGGGATGACGCCGCTTGCTCCCGACCGGGCCATCTTCCTCGACGACTACATCGCGATGAATGACGTCGACGTGGTCGACTGGTCTCCGGTCGGTGCCATCCACCCGAAGCCGGGCAAGCTCGAGGAAGTCTACGCCAGGCTCAAGAACGCCAACCCGCATCTCGCGGTGTATCGCAAGGCGGAGGTGCCGGCGCGCTTCCACTACAACACCAATCCGCGCATCACGCCGCTGGTGCTGATTGCCGATGACGAGTGGACCATCACCACCCACGCGCGTTTCGCCGTGCGGCCGCCGAGTGGCGGCACGCATGGCTACGACAACCAGCTCGTCTCAATGGGGGCGCTGTTCGTGGCCGCCGGACCCGCGTTCAAGTCGGGCCTGGTGGTGCCTCCCTTCCAGAACATCCATGTCTACGACCTGATCTGCAATATTCTCGGTCTGAAGCCGGCGCCGAATGACGGGTCGATGGATTCGACGAGGGCGATGCTGGTGAAGCCACGATGATTGAGGAGCGAGACGAGAGAAGAGAGAAGCGAGAAGGGAGAGACCACTGTCGCCGGAGATCGCTGATGCCTAGCTCGCTGGTGCTGCTTTCCGTGCTGTGGTTCTCTCCGCTCTCGGCCCAGGCGTGGCGGGTCGACCCGAAGCCGGTCACCTCGATCGGCACCTCGGACATGTCCGGCAGCGAACTGCTCAAGGTGACCAGTGCGCACCGGCTTTCTGACGGCCGCATTGTGGTCACCAACGGCGACCCGCGCGAAGTGCGAATTTTCAACAGGGATGGCAAGCTGCTGTCACGCTTTGGTCGATCGGGTCAGGGACCCGGGGAGTTCGGGTACGCGATTGAACTCCTGCCCACCGCTGGGGATTCGATCCTGGTCTGGGATCTTGGCAATCGCCGCAGGGTTCTCTACCGGCCCGACGGCACCGTACTCGAGCAATTCGTCGACCCTGCGGGTAGCGCGGTCATGGGACCCGTGGGGCTCTTTCGGCGGACGCTGGCTCGCATGCGGCCACGCGAGGAGAATTCGTGCGTCAAGCAGGCGATTGCCGCGCTGCCAGTCCCGCCGATCGGGACCATTCGGGAGTTGTTTGCTGACGATGCCGGCCGGATCTGGACCCGGGAGAATGGTGGAGCCTCGTGGGGCGTGCATGGCGTGGATGGGCGGCCACTGGGGGCGGTGATGCTGCCGGTGGGGATGGAACTATTCCAGGCAGGGAAGGACTTCGTGCTCGGGCGAACCACCGACAATGACGGGTTCGACCACGTACTCCTCCTTCGGGCAACGCTTCCGTCCGCTCCGCCGGGGCGGCGACTGTGCGTCACTCCGCCCCAGGACACGATGCCAGTCTCGAAGATCGTTGCGGCGGCGACCAAGACCGACATGCGCAACGCGATGGTCGCCTTCGAGGCGTACTACTCCGACCATGGCAAGTACCCGACGTCGGTTGCTGACCTGAAGGGATTCCGGATGTCCGAACCCGATGACGGGGTATTCGTTGTATCGCGCGTCGGCGCGGGTGGCTATGTGTTCGGGATCTTCAATCGGAAGACCCTCTACATGTGCCTCGTGGGCGTCGGCGACGGGATCCCAGCCGGTTGGCCCAACGGCGTGCTGATGTGTGGCTGGTGAAGAAGCGAGAAGCGAGGAGAGCACTGGATGACAGGTGAATCGCTGGTTTCACGTCGGCATTTCCTTGCAGCCTCCGCCCTGGCCATTCCCGCCCTGCGCGGCCTCGACCCGCGGTTGATGATCGCGACGAGCGAGGACCGGATGGCGTGGTGGCGCGAGGCGCGCTTCGGGCTCTTCCTGCACTGGGGGCTCTATTCGGTCCTCGCGGGCACCTGGAAGGGCGACGAGAAGTGGGCCGAGTGGATCCGGAACAACGCCCACATCCCGGTGGAGGAATACGACACCCTGCTGGCGCAGTGGAATCCGCACGCCTGGGACCCCGATGCGTGGGCCGCTGCGGCACAGCGCGCCGGAATGAAATACGCCGTGCTGACCACCAAGCATCACGACGGCTTCGCCCTCTTCGACTCGAAGGTCTCCGAGTTTGACGTGATGAACGCGCCGTCCAAGCGCGATATCTGCCGCGATTGGTCGAAGGCCCTCCGCAAGCGCGGAATCCGGGTCGGCTGGTATCACTCGATCATGGACTGGCATCATCCCGACTACCTGCCGCGCCGCGACTGGGAAAAGGACTCGCGCCCGGTCGGGGACGCGCGCTTCAGTCGCTACGTCGACTACCTGCACGCGCAGGTCGACGAGCTGCTCAGCAACTACGGCACGATCGACGTGATGTGGTTCGACGGCCAGTGGGAGGCGACCTGGACCCATGAGCTGGCGAAGGCGCTCGAGGCCAGGATTCGCGCCAAGCAGCCGAAGATCATCATCAACAACCGCATCGATGGCTCGGGGGCCCCCAAGGACGGCGGGCTGGGCGATTTCGGCACGCCGGAGCAGAGATTCCCGCGACCGGCACGCCGGGGAAGGACTGGGAGTCCTGCATCACGATGAATGACAACTGGGGCTTCAAGTCGCAGGATCACAACTGGAAGTCGCCGCGCCGCCTGATCGAGATCCTGGTCGAGACCGCCTCCAAGGGCGGCAACCTGCTGCTCAACATCGGACCGATGGCCGATGGCCGCTGGCCACCGGAGGCCGATGAGCGCATGCGCGCGATTGCCGACTGGATGCAGGTGCATGGCGATACCATCCACGGCACCACCGCCTCGCTCTTCGCCAAGACGACCGGGTTCCGGTCGACGACAGCGAAGCGCCGAATCCATCTTTTCGTGACAGACTGGCGCAGCGGTCCGCTGCTGTTGAGTGGATTGCAGACCAAGCCTACTTCGGCAAGGCTGCGAATGGGCGGTGGCCGCAACGTGCGGCTCATGGTCGAGCCGCGCGACGGCGGCTACGCGGTGGTGCTCCCGGCCACGGTGCCGGAGACGCTGGTTCCCGTCGTTACGCTGCAGTTCGCGAAGACACCAGTCCTGGGTGCGGCATAGTGTCTCGGTTCCGTTCCTGCATGGCGCTCCAGATCGCTTCGGTCACGGCGCTACTGGTGACCAGTGCGGCGCAAGGACAGGTGCCGGCGTGGCCGGTCACCGCCAAACCGGTCACTGCGATCGGCGCGGTGGGTGGAGTTGAGGAAGCGGAGTTATCCGGTGTTACCAGCGCGCTCCGTCTGCCGGATGGCCGGGTCGTGGTGGCCAACAGCAGCCCACTCGAAGTGCGGATCTACAAGGCCACCGGCCAGTTCATTGTGCGCCTCGGCCGAAAAGGTCAAGGACCCGGGGAGTACCGTGGTCGCATCACCGTGCATCAAGCTCCCGGCGATTCGGTGCAGATCTTCGACGACGCGACGCGGCGATGGACGGTGTTTCCCGCAACGGGCACCCTCGGGAGGACATGGACGTCGACTCCTGAGGATCAGCGCCGATGGACGCCGGTCGCCGCAAACCGGACGCTGGTGCACCCGCTGCCGGATGGGGCAAACAGCTGTCTGCAATCGGTAATGCAGGCCGTCCCGGAGCCGCGTGATTCTGCCTATCTTGAAGTGATGCCTGACGGGAATGACCGTTTCTGGTTTCGGCCGGAGGGCGCTGCGGTGTGGCGGGTGTTCGCTCTCGACGGCCGACCGCTCGGTACTGTTCGTCTCCCGGCACGCTTCGAGGTCTTTGACATCGGGGAGGGTTTCGTCACCGGCAAGATCCGCCTCACCGATGATGTGGAACAAGTTGTGGTTTTCGGTGTCACGATGCCTCCCCACGAAACCAAGCGGCCTCCCTGTGCCTCCCAGACGGCTACCTTCCCCCGAGATACGTCGCGACTCCGTCGGAACCTGCAGATCGACCTCCTCAATTTCGAGGCGGCGAGCCAGGCCGTCCACTCGGATTATGGGCACTACCCTTCACTGGACACGATTAGTTCCCTTGGGATCTTCCTTAGCTCGACCGGAGTGACGATGTCGGCCAGCACGCTCGGTGGAACCGGGTTTGATGTGGTCGACCGCATGAAGGGGCTTCCGGGGTTCTGCCGATTGCTGATTGGCGACGCCGCGCCGGCGTGGCTGTACCGGTTCCCATGGTGTGATCGGGAGGAGAAGCGATGAACGAGATGCGAGGAGCCAGGAGGAAGAGGCAGGGACGAACGGTCTTCGCCACCATGGTCTGGATCGTCTGGGCGCTCTCGGCCCCCCACGCCGCCTCGGCGCAGCTTCCCGGCTGGGCCGTTGCGTCGAAGCCGTTGACCACGATTGGTGTCGCTGATGGTCCGGTGGATGAGGAGATTGTCAACGTCTCCGGCGCTCGCCGTCTGGCCGATGGGCGCGTGGTGGTGGCCAACGGCAAACCGCTGGAACTGCGTCTCTTCGATGCCGCCGGGAAGTTCGTGAACCGGATCGGTCGCAAGGGGCAGGGGCCAGGCGAGTATCAGGGAATGCTCGCGATCCTGCCGAGCCATGGCGACTCTGTCATGGTCTACGATCGTGGCAATGGCCGCCTCAACCTCTTCCTGGCCTCCGGAAAGCTGATGCATGAAGAGAAGGTCGAAGAGGCAGCGCGCTTTGACGGCGGTGTCGTGCTCTATCACCGATCCCTGGCGTACGACCTGCGACTGAATGAAACGGGTTGCCTCCAGCAACTGCTCACGCGACTCCCACCGCCGGTACCACCCATCATCCGGGAGGTCCATGCCGACGGCAACGGGCGCTTCTGGGTTCGTGGTACCCCGCCGACCTCGTGGACGGTCTATTCGGCTGCGGGAGCAGCGCTTGGCAAGGTGATCCTCCCGGTAGGGTTCGAGGTCTACCAGGTCGGGTCGGATTATGTGGTCGGGAAACGGCTGATTGAAGACGACATCGAACAAGTGCAGGTGCTCAGGATCGCGGCTCCATCGCCGGGGTCCATCGCTGCGTGCTCCACGAAGGCCGACTCCTTCAACGAGGTGAAGTCCGAGCGTGCGACCGTCATGATTGGTGCGCTTCGGAATGCCATGACCGCCGGCGAGATCGCGTACAGTAACTACGCAAGCTATGTCGGCTCGCTCGATTCCCTCCGGGATTACCGGACGAAACTCCCCTCGGAAACGACGTTCACCGGCTTTCGGGTGAGCAATCGCGGCTGGGGCGCCATGGTGTTCGACACGCGATCAACACTCACGTGTGCCTTCGGGCTGGGCTCGGCTGCCCTGCCCGGTTGGCGCGATGGCGGGATCATATGCCGCGAGTGAGACGGCCAGGGCGTGCGGTTCCTTCGGTCGCTGCCCGTCAGCATCATTCCGGATGACGACGCCCCTCCCCGCGCTACCCGAACGGATCCGCACCGCGCGCCTGGTGTTGCGCCGCCCGCGGCTCGACGACGCGCCGGCGATCTACCGCAACTGGGCGTCTGTGCCGGTCGCGACGCAATACCTGGCGTGGCCGACCCACCAGAGCATCGCCGAGACCGAGACCCACGTGACGACCACGGTCGAGTGGTGGGAACGGGGGTCGCATGTCTGGCTGATCACGGTGCCGCCGAGTGATGAACCAATCGGATCGATCGGCGCCCGGCTGGGCGAAACCGAGGCCGACCTTGGCTACGTGCTCTCGCCCGATCACTGGGGCCAGGGAATCGTGCCCGAAGCTGGGCGGGCCGTCATCGCGGAACTGTTCGCCCAGCCGACTATCACCTCGGTCTGGGCCCACCTCGACGCCGAGAACAAGCGCTCGGAGCGGACGGTGCAGAAGCTCGGCATGACGCTGGTCGATCGCTTCGTCGGCCCGGTGGTGCACCCCAACGTCAGCGACGTCCCGCGGCCCTGTCTCAAGTACGCCATCACTCGGGCCGAGTGGGAGGAATGGCTGCCCTCCCATCCCCCTTCCGCCATCGATTAGTTTCCGTCAGCACGACCGCTGGCCCACCCCGAATTCCGAGGTGCGCATGGCTCTCCCCTCCCGTCCTCGCGTCCGCTTCGGTTCCGGCGACGTCTATCAGCTCCGCATTGAACTCGACGGCATCCTGCCGGTGATCTGGCGCCGCCTCACGGTGTCGGGTCGCGCGTCGCTGCACGAGCTCCATGGCGTCATCCAGGCCGCCATGCGACGTGACGAGTCGGCGGCATACCACTTCGAGGTCGACGGCGTCCGCTACCTCGACCCCGCCGATGGTCCGGGGCGCGGCCACGATACCGAGGCAACCGCCATGGCGATGCTCGGCGTGCGGGAGGGCGCTCGCTTTCTCTACGTCGTCGATGACCATCACGAGTCCTGGCATCACGTCGTCACCGTGGAGCGCGTGACGCCGCGCCTGGTCGGCGAACGGCTGCCAGCGTGTGTCGCCGGTCGGCGTGCTCCGCCGCCGGAGGATTGTCGGGGGCCGCGCGACTATCGTGACATGCTCGCGGCGCTCGGCGAGCCCCACGATGCCCACGCCGCTGACCTGCGGACCTGGCTGCCGGACGATTTCGACCCGGAATTCGTGGACCTGGTGAGAATCAATTCGCTGCTGTCGAAGGTGCCCAAGCGGCGGCCCGCGGCCTGACTATCCTTCGCTGCGCTCAGGATGACTCTGCACGGCATGATTCAAGCTTCATGACCACCTCACACCGGGCCCCACCCATGCGACGTCTCACATTCCTGCTTCTCCTGCCGACTGCGATTTCCGCGCAGTCGGCCGACCTCGTGCTGCGCAATACCACGGTGTACACCGTCAACGCCAAGGCGCCACTCGCCCAGGCGGTGGCGGTGAAAGACGGCAAGATCGTGTACGTGGGCAGCGACGCGGGAGTGGCGAAATTCGTCGGACCTTCCACCCGGGCGCTCGACCTGAAGGGGCGCTTCGTCTTCCCGGGCTTTGTCGATGCCCATGCCCATTTCACCGGGATCGGCGAGCGGGAGATGACCCTCAACCTCGAAGGCACGCGCACCAAGGCGGCGTTCCTCGCCCGGGTGGACTCGGCGGTGAAGCGGGCGAAGCCGGGAGCGTGGGTCACCGGCCGCGGCTGGATCGAGACCTTCTGGTCGCCGCCGGTCTTCCCGACCCGACAGGATCTCGACCGGATCGCCCCGAACAACCCGGTGGTGCTCGACCGGGCCGACGGCCACGCGTCGATCGCCAACAGCATGGCACTGCAAGCTGCGCGGCGTCACCAACAAGACGCCCGTGCCGAGCGGCGGGGCGATCAACATGGATCGCGATGGCGAACCGACCGGGATGCTGATCGATCACGCCCAGGGGCTGGTGCTGGGGATCGTGCCGCCGGCACCGGCGAGGACGAACTCGAGCGGGCGCTGACTCGCTGCCGACCGCGAGCTCTCCCTCGGCTGGACCCAGGTGCAGGATGCGCACGGGACAGCTGGGCCGAGGTGGAGCGGATGCGGAAGCTCTACCGCGAGGGGAAGCTCAAGATCCGGCTCTACAAGACGATCTCCGGCCCGGGCGCTGACGCCGACTCGCTGCATCGCCCAAGGGCCGGGCCAACCGGAGTTCAACGACCACTTCCAGGTTCGCGCCATCAAGCTGGTGATGGACGGCGCCCTCGGCTCACGGGGTGCGGCGCTGCTCGCACCCTACAGCGACGACGTCACCAATGTCGGCCTGATCACGATCGACACGTGCCGCCAAGGACCATGATGCGTGCGGGCGCTCAGGGCCGGCCTCCAGGTCGAGACCCATGCCATCGGCGATCGTGGCAACCGGCTGATCCTCAACATGTACGAAGGGGCGCTCAAGGCGGTCCCGGTGGCAGAGCGCAAGATCGCCGATCCGCGCTGGCGCGACGAACACTCCCAGATCGTCAACCCGGCCGACATGCCCCGCTTCAAGCAGCTCGGCATCATTCCGTCGATGCAGCCCTCGCACGCCATCGGCGACCTCTACTTCGTGCCGAGCCGGCTCGGCCTCGAGCGGACCAAGGGGGCGTACGCCTGGAAGACCTTCCTCGACCTGGGGCTTCCCGGTGCCGGGCGGTTCCGACGCGCCGGTGGAGCGGGGCGAACCGATGATCGAGTTCTACGCGGCCGTGGCGCGCAAGTCCTGGACGGCAAGACGGGTCCCGGTCTGGCATCCGGAAGAGAAGGTGAGCCGGGAACAGGCGCTAAGATGTTCACCTGGAGCCGCCTATGCGGCCTTCCAGGAGGACTCGCACGGGTCGATCGAGGCCGGGAAATGCGGCCGACTTCACCGTCCTCGATCAGGACATCATGAAGATCCCCGAACCGGACATCCTCAAGACCAAGAACGTGATGACCGTCGTCGGCGGCGAGATCGTCTTCGAGCGGCACTGAGGAGCACGGAGACTGGAGTCTCCCGCCGCTTTGCGCGCCGCGCCCCAAGCCGGATGGACCTCCCTACTTCTTGGCCGTCGGCGGCAGCTCGCCGTTGAGCCGCAGGTAGATCGCGGCCTGGCTGTAGTGGTCGGCCCAGTCGCCGGTGGTGATCGTCATCGCCGAGGCGCGCGTGACCTTCCCGCCGCCGAAGAAGGGAACCTCCTCGCCCAGCTTCGAGTCGTCGAGGCCGGCGAGCGCCTGGTCGCAGAAGGCGAAGGTCTCCTTGAGGCGCGCGACCAGCGCCGCCTTGGTCGCGCTCGCGGCGATCGGCGTGCGGGTCGGCGCCTTCATCCCGCCAATCGTGCCGCAGAGGAAGTCGTTCCCCTGGGAGAGGTGGACGACGATATCCGCGAAGCTCATCTGCGCCGGGGTCGGCTTGAAACTGTAGTGCTCGGCCGGCATGATCTCGGCCGAGGCGATCAGGTTCTTCGCCTTGTCGGACGCGTCGTTCTTGAAGGCGGTCGCGACAGGGGACTGCGCGGCGGCGATCGCGGGGAACGCGACAAGGGCCGCCAGGAAGAAGCGAGTAGGGCTGCGCATGGTGAAGTTCCGTGGGCTGAGGTCATCCATCCGGTGGTCCGGTCGGGGGTCCGCCGCCACGGCGGGCCATCCTTGAGTGTCGCCCGGTTTCCCGACTTCCGCAATCGGGGATCGCGGGGAGGCGCTCGATCGACTGCCGCCTTCGAGTTCACCGGACTACCGCTCATCAACGTCCCGGCCACGGTCGCCGAGCGCCCGCACAGGAGCGGGTGGCAAGCCACTGGACGAATCGGGACCTGCCAGCTAAGTCATTGTCCAGACTTGGCATACGACATCGCTGCAGGTAACATTTTCAAGGGAGCTCTTCAGGAACCCGGTCCTCCCCACCTGAGTCCAGCCCGTCACCGGAGCCGAATCGCCAGCCATGACTGACCATACCAGTTTCCTCGCGCAGGTCGACGCCGCGTTCGATCAGCGCCGCCGCCTTCACCGAAGCACGACCCGACGCTGCTGGCCCAGATCAAGGCCTGCAACGCCGTCTACGACATCTCCTTCCCGCTGCGGCGCGACGACGGCACGCATCGAGGTGATCCACGCCTGGCGCGCGGAGCACAGCCACCACCGCATGCCCACCAAGGGCGGCATCCGCTACTCGCTCGGAGTCAGCGCGGACGAGGTGATGGCGCTCGCCGCGCTGATGACCTACAAGTGCGCGCTGCTCGACGTGCCGTTCGGCGGCGCCAAGGGCGGCATCCGGATCGACCGCGACAAGTACTCGGTCGCACGAACTCGAGCGGATCACCCGCCGCTACACCTTCGAGCTCTGGAAGAAGAACTTCATCGGACCCGGCCTCGACGTGCCGGCGCCCGACTACGGCACCGGGCCGCAGGAGATGGCCTGGATCGCCGACACCTACCAGAGTCTCGCCGAGCGGCGACCTCAACGCCATGGCGTGCGTCACCGCCAAGCCGGTCGAGTCAGGGCGGCATTCGCGGCCGCAACGAGGCCACCGGGCGCGGCGTGATGTTCGGGCTGCGCGAGGCGTGCAACGTCGCCGAGGACATGAAGACGCTCGGACTGACGCCCGGGCTCGCAGGCAAGCGCGTGGTGGTGCAGGGACTCGGCAACGTCGGCTATCACGCCGCGAAGTTCCTGCAGGAAGAGGGCGCGGTGCTCGTGGGCCTCGTCGGAGTACGGAGGGCGCCATCAGCAACCCCAAGGGACTCGATCTCGAAGCAGGTGATGGCGCATCGCAAGGGAACGGGTCGATCCTCGGGTTCCCCGGCGCCACCGATCTCGCCGACATCGGCCGCGGCGCTGGAGCTCGACTGCGACATCCTGGTCCCGGCCGCGCTGGAGAATGTGATCACCGCCGAGAATGCGCCGCGCATCAAGGCGAAGATCATCGGCGAGGGAGCCAACGGGCCGACCACCAACGAGGCCGATGGCGATCCTGCGCGCAGCGCGGCGTCTACATCGTCCCCGACTTCTACCTCAACGCCGGTGGCGTGACGGTCTCCTATTTCGAGTGGCTGAAGAACCTCTCGCACGTGCGCTTCGGCCGGATGCAGCGGCGCTTCGAGGAGCAGTCCAATCGCGGCATCCTCAAGATGCTGGGCGAGGCCACCGGCAAGCACCTTGAACGAGACCGAACTGGCGAAGATCGCGCACGGCGCCAGCGAGGAGGATCTGGTGAATTCCGGCCTCGAGGATTCGATGATCGAGGCCTACCATCAGATCCGCGAAGTCAGGCTGCGGCACGCGGCGTCGTGGACCTGCGCACCGCGGCGTTCATCTCGGCGATCGACAAGGTGGCGGCGAGCTACGTGGAGCTGGGATCTTTCCCTGACCGCGGCGGCGGAGAAGTACTCGGCGAGTCGCGGAGAGATCGCCGTGGTACGCGACGATGATCGAGGCTAGGGCTTCTTCTGCTTGCGGGCCCAGAAGCCCTCGTTCGCCTGACCGTTGATGTCCACTGTGCCGACCATGGAATCGGCGGCGACGCGGGCGACCATGCGGAGCGTGAGGGTGTTGTCGTTGTAGGTGATGTCGTAGGCGAAGCGGACGGTGTCGCTCTTGATCGTGCCGGAGAGCGGGCTCTGCGCGCCGCTTGACCGGGTGACCGTGCCGGAGAGCGAGTCGCCCTTGATGGCAAAGAGGATGGTGAAGTTCGACGTGCCGCCGGGCGTCTGCATGCCGGCGTCCCAGAGTCCTGCGACGCCCTGGGCGGCCAGTGGGGCGCCGAGGAGGGAAGTGAGGGCGAGGGGAGAGCAGCAGGCGTCGCATCGGACTACTCCGCGTTCGGGAAATCAGGTGTCGGACTCCCCCGAAGAATGGTGGCGGATGCGCCCAGGTGCCAGCCCCACTGCGGCCATCCGATCCGGTCCACGGGTGGGTGCGGCAGGAGGTCGAGAATATCGCTCCCGTCGGACCGTTATCCGCCCGCCTCCTCCGCCACGGCACGCACCGCGGTCAGGAGCGACTCGGTGTCGTAGTCGCCGTCGTACCGGACGCCCGTTGAGGAAGAAGGTCGGGGTGCCGTTCACTCCGCTCATCACCCCGCTCGAAAGTGCTCGCGCACCCGTCTTGGTCCAGCGTCCGTCCTCCAGCTCCGCCGGAACCGGCGAGAGTCGAGACCGACCTGCTCGGCGTAGCTGTACCAGTCCCGGGCGATCGAGGCGTCGCTGGTGCTCGAAGAGCATGTCATGCATCTCCCAGAACTTGCCCTGCGCGCCGGCCGCTTCGGCGGCCTCGGCGGCGCCCTCGGCGTGCGGGTGCATGTTGCTCAGTGGGAAATTGCGGAACACCACCCGGAGCAACCGCCGGCACGCTGCTCGAGCTCCTTGACCACCGGATAGGCGGCCCCGCAGTAGGGGCACTGGAAATCGCCGTACTCCACCAGCGTGACCGGAGCGTGGGGCGCGGCCGCGAACGTGATCGTCCGCGCCGACCGGCGGGGTGAGCACGGGATCTTCATCCGAATTCATGCCGGCCCCGGCAGTGAGTGTCGTGAGCGCGTGGAGGATGCCATCAGCACCAGGATTGACGCCGATGGGAGAGACGTAGCTCCAGCGGACAACGCCGCCGGCGTCGATGACGAAGAGCGCCCGCTCCGTCGTGCCATCTTTCGCCGCGGTAGACGCCGTAGCTGCGTGGCCACCGCTCCCTTCGGCTCGAAATCGGCGAGCAGTGGGAAGTCGAGCCTGCCGGTCGTCGTGAAAGGCGCTGTGGCACCATGACGCCGTCGACCGAGATGCCGAGCAGCTGGGCACCGTAGCGCTCGGAACTCGGAGAGAATCTCGTTGTAGAGCGCCATCTGGTCGCCGCAGACCGGACTCCAGTCGGCAGGATAGAAGGCGAGGATCACCGGCTGCCCGCGGAACTCCGACAGCCGAGACCAGCTGGTCGGGCGTGGCCTGCAGGGCGAAATCCGGCGCGATGGCGCCGGGCTGGAGGCCGATGAATGGTCACTCCTGCTGGCGACGGTTGCGCGCCATCCGTCGAGGTGCGCCTCGACGAACCAGAGCCACTGGTCCGACGCCGCGGGAGATCTCCGTCAGAATGTCGGCGCTGTCGGCGTCCTTCAGGTCGTTCATCTCCTCGATGCCGATCCGGACGGACCGCGCCGAATTCGGCGAGGGCGTCGGAGAGCGCGGCGATGTGCTCGCTCCGCGGACAAGCCGAGGGGATAGTCGAGCAGGGTCGACCGGTCGGCCACCACCGCGACCGTGCCTTCGGCGATGCCGCCCAGCTGGACGATGCGCTCGGCAATCAGGTCGACGTACTCCTCGACGGCGCTCATTGATCTGATCGAAGAGCACGTGCAAGGCGATGAAGGTCGGCCCTTCACGTTCCAGTGGGCCTGCTTGCTCTGGGTCTGCAGGTCGATGCCGTCGGCCAGCCGCTGATTGAGCAGGCCATCACCTCGACGCGAGTCGCCTCGGGGAGGTCGTTCTTCGTGGGGTGGAGCGGCTGCCGGCTAACGGGTTTCGGACGCCCGGCGAGTAGTCGCCGCGCGTCCTCTGGATGGGTTCTTCTTTCGAGCCATCGGAAGCTCCTGAGGTCGGGCGACGGATGGTGTCACGCGGCGCCTGAGTCGCCATTCAGGCGGCTGCGGATGGGTGCCCGTACCAGGATCTGGGATCCGGGTTCGCGGCAACGATTTCCATGTATCGTAGTCGGAATTCCCGGTTTGACAATTACTCCAAGGTCTGCCCGCAGGACTCCTGATGCTGGAGGACATGGCCGTGAGACCGATCGCGTGGAAGGCGCCGGCAGGCGGGCGCCGATCGCGGGTCAATGCCCAGGCTGCCTCTGCTTCCTGGCCCAGAAGGCGTCGTCCGCCTGACCGATGATGCCCACCGTGCCGACCATGGAATCGGCGGCAACGCGGGCGACCATCCTGAGGGTGAAGGTGTGGTCGTTGGTAGGTGATGTCGATTTCGGGTCCGCTGGTTCGTCGGGGTGATGAGAGCAGCTCGAAACCACCCCCTCACGGAGCCGGAACATGCCATCCAAGTCAAAGAGAGCCAACGTCTTGCTGTGGACCGCCCAGGTCCTCCTCGCCGCCCTCTTCCTGTTCGCCGGGGGCTTCAAGCTCCTCGCCCCGTTGGCGTCGCTTGGAGGGCCGATCCCGCTGCCCGGCACCTTCCTCCGGTTCATCGGGACCACCGAAGTGCTGGGAGCGTTCGGGCTGGTACTGCCGGGTCTGTTCGGCATCCACCGCTGGCTGACCCCCCTCGCCGCCGCCGGTCTGGTGATCATCATGGCGGGAGCCACCGTGCTCTCCGCACTCGCGATGGGGCCGGCCGCCGCAGTCTTCCCGCTGGTAGTCGGCGTCGTCTCCCTGTCCGTCTTCCGTGGCCGCGGTGGTCTGGCCGCCATCACCAGGCCGACCCTGAGTCGTGCCACCCTCGGTCACCTGATCGGTGCCTGAGACCCGTTCCTATATTCTTCGACCTCACAACCCAGGAGAGCCGGACCATGAAGTTCCTCATGCTGATCAAGCACCCCGAGAGCTACCGCTCCGAGCCAATTCCGCAGGATCTGTTGGAGGCGATGGGACCGTTCGTCGAGCAGCACATGAAGAGCGGCGTCATCACCGACACCGCCGGACTCAAGCCCACCAGCGAGGGATTCCGGGTTCGCTCCGCCGGCGGCAAGCTGCACCTGACCGACGGCCCCTTCACCGAATCGAAGGAGATCGTCGGCGGCTACGCCCTGGTGGAGGTGCCGTCCCTGGAGGAGGCGCGCAACGTGGCGAACGGCTTCATGGAGCTGCACCGGATCCACTGGCCGACGTTCGAGTTCATTTGCGAAGTCCGGCCCCTCGAAGACATGTAACCGGAGACTCCACCATGCGATTCATGATGCTGATGATTCCGAAGGTGTATTCGGCCGACGCGCCGGCCGACATCCGGCCGAACGCTGACGCGGTGGCCGCGATGACCAGGTTCAACGCCGAGATGCAGAAGGCGGGGGTGATGCTCACCGGCGAGGGACTGCACCCACCGGTTTCCGGCGCGCGGGTGGCCTTCGGCGGGGGCAAGCCCCGAGTGATCGATGGACCCTTTGTCGAGGCCAAGGAGATGGTCGGCGGGTACTGGATGGTCGAGGTCCGTTCGAAGGACGAAGCGATCGAGTGGGCCCGGCGCTGCCCGGCGGCCGACGGCGACATCATCGAGATCCGGCAGGTGTTCGAGATGAGCGACTTCCCGCCGGACGTGCAGGCGGCGGCGCGAGGCGCCTGAGGGATGTCGGCCCAAGACGTCCACCGGACCATCGACGCCATCTGGCGGATCGAGCAGGCGGGGGTGATCGCCAGCCTGGCGCGGATGGTTCGGGACGTCGACCTGGCGGAGGATCTGGCGCAGGACGCGCTGCTGGCGGCGCTCGAGAGCTGGCCAGCCAGCGGGATTCCCGACAAGCCGGGAGCCTGGCTCTTCGCCACCGCCCGACGGCGCGGCATCGACCGGATTCGCCATCGCAAGATGTCGGAGCTTCGATTGGCGGAGCTCGGCCTCGAGACGGACGCGAACCGGGAACGGTTGGCCGACGCGATCGAGCGGGCCCTCGACGATCCGGTGGGCGACGAACTCCTCGGCCTGATCTTCGCCACCTGTCACCCGCTCCTCGCCGTCGAGGCGCGGTGCGCGCTCACGCTCCGGCTGCTGGGCGGACTGACGACACCGGAGATCGCGCGAGCGTACCTGGTGCCGGAAGCCACCATCGCCCAACGGATCGTGCGCGCCAAGCGGACGCTGCGCGAAGCGCGCGTGCCGCTCGACGTGCCCCAGGTCGACGCGCTGCCGGAGCGATTGGCTCCGGTGCTCGAGGTGCTCTACCTGATCTTCAACGAGGGCTATTCAGCCACCAGCGGCGAGGACTGGCTCCGGCCGGATCTGTGTCTTGAAGCGCTGCGTCTCGGGCGGGTGCTGGCAGCGCTCACGCCCGGGGAGTCAGAAGTGCACGGCCTGGTGGCGCTGATGGAGATTCAGGCGTCGCGCAGCCGAGCCCGGGTCGACCCGGAAGGGCGGCCGGTGCTGCTGGCCGATCAGGACCGCACCCGGTGGGACGGCCTGCTGATCCGCCGGGGGCTCGAAGCGCTGGAGCGGGCGGAGCAGCTGGGCGCTCCCTACGGTCCATACGCCCTCCAGGCGGCGATCGCCGCGTGTCACGCGCGGGCGCGGTCGATCGAGGACACAGACTGGACCAGGATCGTGGCGCTCTATGACGCGCTTGCTGTGGTGTGGCCGTCGCCAGTGGTGGGACTCAATCGTGCCGTGGCGATCGGGATGATGCACGGACCGGCCGCCGGGCTCGAGGCGCTTGCCGACGTGGCCGATGCGCCGGCGATGCGCGGCTATCACCTGCTGGCGGCCGTCCGGGGCGATTTCCTGTTCAAGCTCGGACGGTTCGACGCCGCGCGGGCGGAGTTCGGGCGTGCGGCGTTACTCACCAGCAACGCGCGCGAACGGGCGCTCCTGGCGGCGCGGGCCGAGGCGTGCCCCTGACATCCTCGGCCAGGATCGTGTTGACCGCGGTGTCGCGGTGTATCGGTACTCGCTTCGACAGCCGCCACCTCACCCGCGCCGCGCCGCCTCGATCGCCGCGATGTCGATCTTCGTCATCTCCATCATCGCCTCGAACGCGCGCTTGGCGACCGCGGGATCGGGATCGGAAATCGCTTTCGTCAGGACGATCGGCGTGATCTGCCACGACAATCCCCATTTGTCCTTGCACCAGCCGCACGCGCTCTCCTGGCCGCCGTTGCCGACAATTGCGTTCCAGTAGCGATCTGTTTCGGCCTGATCGGCGGTGGCGACCTGGAACGAGAACGCCTCGTTGTGCTTGAATTCCGGACCGCCGTTGAGCCCGAGGCACGGAATGCCCATGACGGTGAACTCGACGGTCAACACATCGCCCTTGCTTCCCCGACGGATAGTCTCCCGGCGCGCGGTGCACCGCGCTGACGGACGAATCGGGAAAGGTCTGGGCGTAAAACCGTGCGGCTTCCTCGGCGTCGCGATCGTACCACAGGCAAATCGTGTTCTTTGCTTGGGTGGCCATGTCATTCCTCCCTTAGTGAACAACTATCCCCACCAGCCTCGCTTCGCTACCGCTCGCGAACGACGGCGACCTTTCCTCCCGGCCTCAGATTGGAGCCGAGCTGATAGGTGAACTGCACGATCATCTGGCGACCGAGGGTGGCGGAGCGCTGCTCCCGGATGTAGCTGCTCGAGCTCGAGATCGAGATCCCCTTGTTCTCGTTCAGCAGGTCGTTGCCGATGAGCCGCACCTCGGCCCGGTTGTCGAACAGCTGGTGCCCGACCGACGCCCCGAGCAGGAAGACGTTGTCGGCCGTGGCGAAGAGCTGCTTGTCATACACCATGTAGTTGGCGGAGGCATTCACCGTCCACGTCTCGCCGGGATACCAGGTCGCATCGCCGGTGTAGGTGCTGTTGACGTAGCGCTGGTTGAGCGCCGTGTTGATCGAGTACTTGACCGAGGAGAAGTTCCAGTTTGCTCCGGCACTCACGTCGAAGAACTCCTTGGTGCGGTTCTGCACCCGGAGGCCGATGGTGTTCCCGGTGTTGCGGGTCACGTTCTTGACGTCGTTGACCAGTTCGGCGGAACTGGACTGGTTGAAGCTGTAGTCGAGGTCCACCTGCATCCCGAGCGCGCGCATCGGCGAGCCGTAACTGCCACCGAGGCTGCTGTTCCAGCCATCGCCGAAGTTGATCGGCATCACCGTCTGCCGGCCCTGCGCATCGATCACGCGCGACTGCACGATCTGGTTCCGGCTGTAGCCCACGTTCGCGAAGAGATTGATGCTCCGGAACGAGAACTGGTCGAAGCGGCGGAAATCGGTCCGGAGGTAGTGCTGATACTGCGGCGTCAGGTCGGGGTTGCCGACGTAGGTCCGGAGCGGATCGGTGTTGTCGACGAACGGCTGCAACTCGGTGAGCGAGGGATCGCGCGTCGACGTCTGGTAGTTGAAGGTGAGGTTGCTGCCCTGGTTGAACTGGTAGCGCAGGTTCGCCGACGGCAGGAGGTTGGTGAAGCCGTTCGAGATCGACTGGTCGCGATTCAGGATGGTGCCCTGGAGGTCCGAGTTCTGGACCTCGAGCCCCAGCACCCACCGCAGCGACTTGGTGTTGCGGCTCAGGCGCGATCCGCCATTGAGATAGGAATAGGTCCGCTCGAACGCCGTTGCTCAGGGCGGTGTCGGGCACCGGCGTGCCGCCGACGATGTTGTTCACGTCGTAATGCTGGTTCTCGGCGATCTCCCGGTGCTGCCCGAAGAGCTCGAGCACCGCGCCGTTGCCGAGCGGGTTGGTCAGGCCGAGGCGCTCGCCGGAGGTGAAGGTGCGGCTGGTCCGGCGCTGCGACTGCAGGATGTCGCGGGTGATGATCCCGCCCGCCCCGTCGGTGACGTCGGTGCTGGAATTCACGTTGGAGAGCTGGTTCGGCTTGCTCAGGTTCCCCCACGCCTCGGCGACCAGCGAGAGGCCGGCCTGGTTGAAGCGTCGCATGAAGGTGAACCGGCCATCGCCGCTCAGGCTGTGCGCGTCAGTGGACACCGACGAGGTGGCACTGTTCTGGAAGGCGCCGCTCCGGTGTCCGCGTCTCCTGCGTCGAGAGGTTGTCGGAGTTGTTCGGGCCGGCGTTGAAGTTGCCGCGGAACCGCAGCTGCGTCCAGGCGTTGAACCCTTCCTGGGCGTTGAGGTTGATGCGGTGCGACTGGCTGGTCGACAGGTTCGTGGACGTCTGGTTCTGGTTGGCGGAGACGCTGGCGCCCTGGAGCAGCTGCTGGTCGGTCACCGACTGCTGGCGGTCGTCACTCGTCCCGTAGAAGTAGCTGCCGCGCAGCCAGCTCCGGTCGTCGAACTGCTGGCTGCCGTTGAGCCCGAGCGCCATCGTCTCGCTGAACCCGGTGCCGCCGCCACCGCCGCCACCGGGGCCGCCCCGGCCGATCACCACCGGGATCGCCAGGGAGAAGCCCGATTGGGCCACGTTGTTGCGGCTGCCGATCACCGACAGCTGGGTCGTGGGTGAGAAGCGGTTCAGGTTGAGCGCACCGGAATAGCGGGGATCGTTGGCCTTCGAGCCGGCGAAGGCTGCATCGGTGCGCGGCGAGGGGCCGACCCCCGCGACCGCGCGACCGAAATAGCCGACGCGGGCCTCCGGCTTGAGCACCAGGTTGATCGTCTTCTGCTCCTGGCCGTCATCAATCCCGGTGAATTCGGCGGCGTCCGACTTCTTGTCGAACACCTGGACCTTGTCGACCGCCGCGGCCGGGAGGTTCCGGGTGGCCATCTTCGGGTCGTTGCCGAAGAACTCCTTGCCATCGACCAGCACCTTCTGGACGGTCTGGCCCTGCGCCGTGATGCTGCCGTCGGTGCCGACGGTCATTCCGGGCAGTCGCTTGAGCAGTTCTTCGACCGTGGCATTGATGCGGGTCTTGAAGGCCTCCGCGTTGTACTCCAGGGTGTCCGGCTTGTTGACGATCGGCACGTGTTCGGCGGTGACGACCAGCTCACCCAGCTTGACGGCCGGCGGCCTGCATCCGCACGGTGTCGGCGGTGATATTGGCCGTGGTGATGGTGAAGTCGCGGCGCATCGGCTTGTAGCCGATGCCGGTGACCTGCAGGATGTAGTCGCCCGGGCATGAGGCGCTTGAGAGTGAACCGGCCGGTCCCGGACGTGGTCGCAGAAGACGGCGATCACGGAATCCTTGCCCGCGTGAGCGCGACGACCATCGCCCCCGAAATCGCGGCATGGGCCGAGTCGACGACGACGCCCGTTGACGTCGAACTGCTGCGCGTCGCCGTCGCCGGGTGCGCGAGGAGGCCGACCAGTCATGGCCGCCGTGACGAGCGGCGACCGTGCCGAAGAAGTGTGTGCATGATCGGGTTAGTTCCCCCGTCCGCGACGCTGCTTGGCCATCTCGTCCATCTTTTCCTTGACGATCTTGTCGTATTCCTCGCGTCGTCACCTTGCTGCCGTCCGAGGGCGCCTTGATCTGGCCGACCGCGGTGGTGGTGTCGATGGCGGTGGCGGTGTAGACGATCCGGTTCGAATCGACGGCGAGCGTCAGGATCAGCCCCGGCAGGCCGCC
>CAWKMI010000020.1:0-31329 GCA_963850655.1 uncultured Gemmatimonadales bacterium | reverse complement strand
TCGAGTTGGTCACGGTCCCCCGGATTCCACCGACGAAGTCGATGCGGGTGTCGGTCCGGATCTTGCCCGATGCCGAGCACCGGCGCCAGCACCAGATGGTACAGTAACGACGCGTCGAGCGATTCGATCGGGTCACCGTGAGGAATCGAGCCCGGTTCGAGCTCAAGACCATACCAGGCGCCAGCGACGAACACCCCGAACGATCCCGGCTTCCGCGGAGCGGGCGAGCCAGTGGACGCGAGGGTGCCGATGGGCCGCCAACCGGGCCAGGAACTCCTTGGCCGTCAATCCGTTGAGGTCCTTCACCACCCGGTTGTAGGCCAGGATGCGAAGCTGATCGGAAGGGAAACAGCACCGCGAGGAACCAGTTGTATTCCTCGTCGCCGGTGGAGGCTCTGGTGCGTTCGACGCAGCTCCTCCGCCAGTGCGCCACGCGCTCGCGCTGCGATGGTGCCCATCGGCAACGTAGCAGACCGCCATCTGCCGGAAGGCCTCGACGTAGGCGTCGCTCTCCGCCACGCGCCAGACCCGCTGGCGCACGTTGATCAGCCGACACGAAATCGTAGAGCGGCGGGTCCGGCCATGTGCCTCATGTTGAGGCTGGTCAGCACTGGCCGCCGGACGATGGGTCAGGAAGACCGGCTCGGCGTAGAGCGCCCCAGCGTGAGCACGTGCCTGGTACGATCGTCTTCCTTGTCCGGTCGCGTCTTCTCGTGCTTCCTGATGACATCGGTTTCGTAGTCGTCGACATGGACGCAGCCGACCACCCCGACCTGGTGAGGCCCCGTCAAACGTGAGTTCATAGAGGTACAGCGACGGGCGCAGTTTCCTGCACGAAGGCACCCCCCCTCGAGGAAGCGGTCGAGGTTCTCCTTCCCCTTGGCATAAACCTGCGGGTCGTGGGGATCGAGTGCTGGCCGGCAGGTCGATGTCCGGGCGGCCGATATGCAGGAAGCTGAGCGGGTTGCCTTCGGCAAGCTCCGCGGCCTCGGCGCGGTTGACGACATCGTACGGCGGGGCAGCGATGCGAGCCGCCGAATTCGGGAAGCGGCCGCCAGGCGCGAAATGGTCTGAGCTGGATATGCCCTCCCGCTGGGATGACCGGGAGGCGTCCCCGGAGGCGGGGATGCTACCGGAGCCGGAGGCGATGCGTCAAGTGGCATGAGGACAAAACCTTGGAGCAGCGCCAGTTGAGGTATTTTCCTACTTGATGCTGAAAGACCCGGCATGACTGCAGCCGACCGTACCGGCACCTCGGAAGCGCAACCAACGCGCGAAAGCCCTCCAGGGCCAAAGCGCGTCCTGGTCTCCGGGGTCACGGGATACATCGGCGGAAGACTGGTGCCGCGACTTCTGGCGAAGGGTCATCGGCTGCGCTGTGTCGCCCGCAATCCTGACCGCCTCGCGGGGTACCGCTGGCAAGGCACGGAAATCGTCAGGGGCGACCTGGAAGACCCCGAAGCCACCCGGCGGGCGCTGCGGGACATCGACGTGGCCTACTACCTTCGTCACCTCCATGGCGGCAGGCGAGGCCTACAAAGAGCAGGACCGGCAGATGGCGACGGTCTTCGGGCTCGCCGCCGCGGCGGCGGGCGTGCGCCGTATCATCTACCTCGGCGGTCTGGGTGATCCCCAGCAGGCGCGCAGCAAGCATCTGGCCTCCCGGCAGGAGGTCGGCCGTTGCCTCTCCGCCGGCGGGGTGCCGACGATCGAATTTCGCGCTGCCGTGATCGTGGGATCGGGCAGCGCCGGCTTCGAGATGATCCGGCACCTCATCGAGCACCTTCCGGTGAGATCGTCACCACCTCGGTCAAGACCCTCTGCCAACCGATCGGCATCCGCTCGGTGCTGAAGTATCTGGTTGAGGCGCTGGATCACCCGACGGCCGAAGGCGTCTACGAAATCGGCGGCGCCGACATCCTGAGCTACCGGGAGATGATGCAGCGCTACGCCCGCATTCGGGGACTGCGCCGCTTCATCGTACCCTTCCCCGTCCCGCGACCGGATCTCAGCGGCCGCTGGGTCGACCTGGTGACTCCCATCCCCTTCAGCATTGCCCACCCGATGGTCGAGAGCCTGCGAACTGAAGTGGTGGTGCGCGACACCCGGGCCCAGGCCACCTTCCACGTGAAACCGACTGGCTACGACGAGGCGGTGAGGCTGGCCCTGACGCGCGTGGCACAGGACAGCGTCGAGACCACCTGGGCCTCTTCCCTCTCCAGCCTGACCCAGGACCAGCCCGAGGCAGATGTACTCGGTTCGCACGAGGGGATGCTGATGGACCGATACCGTCGTCGCGTGAAGGCGACACCGCGCCAGATGTTCGACGCCATCTGTGCCCTGGGCGGCGAGGAAGGCTGGCCGGTGGGCAACACCCTCTGGCAGCTACGCGGCCTCATGGACCGCATGCTTGGAGGAGTGGGCATGCGCCGCGGCCGCCGCCATCCACGCGACCTGCGAGTCGGCGACCCGTTGGATTTCTGGCGCGTGGAAGCACTGGAATCGCCGCACCTGCTGCGGCTGCGGGCCGAAATGAAGCTCCCGGGCCGGGCCTGGCTGCAGTTCGAGGTCCTCCCCGACCCAGAGGGATGTCGCGTTGAGCAAACGGCCTTCTTCGAACCTCGCGGCATCCTGGGGTATCTGTACTGGTACCCTGGTGCTCCCGAGCCATCGCTTCGTGTTCCCGGGCCTGATCGGCACCCTGAAGAGGCGGGCTGAAGCCGAGGCATTGAGGACGTGACGGTCGTCATCGCCGTCATCGGGGCGGGCGCCGCCGGCTTCACCGCCGCCTGCCACGCGGCCGGTCCAGGTTGCCGCGTGGAGTTGCTCGACCGGACGGCCGACGGCGGCCGGAAGATCCTCATCTCCGGTGGCGGTCGCTGCAACGTCCTCCCCGGCGCGCTGAAGGAGAGCCGATTCGTCACGGCATCGTCGGCCAACTCGCTCCGCAAGATCCTGCGGAGCTGGCCGCTCGCCGAACAACGCAGGTTCTTTGAGGAAACCCTTGGAATTGCCCTGGAGGTGGAGGCAGAATCGGGGAAGATCTTTCCGGCGAGCAACCGGGCGCGCGATGTCCGCGACGGCCTCGCGCGTCACGCCCGCGACCGCGGCGTGAAGTTTCTCCCGAACACCTCGGTGATCGACCTCGTTCCCGATGCTGGTCGCTGGAAGATTTGCCGCGCGGAGGCTGGTTGCCACTCACGGTCGACCGGGTCATCGTGGCCACAGGAGGTCTCTCCGTACCAAGAACCGGATCGGATGGCACCGGCCTGGCGATTCTCAAACGGCTCGGCCTCACGATCCACCCGACCTATCCCGCCCTGACCCCGCTTACCGTCAATCCCAATCCCTTCGGCGACCTCGCCGGCATCTCTCTGCAGGTCGCGCTGCGCGCCACCTCGATCCAGGAGAAATGCGAAGCCACGGGAGGGTTCCTCTTCACCCATCGCGGCTACAGTGGTCCGTCCGTCCTCGATGTCTCCCACGTTCCGGTCCGCAGCCGACTGGCCGGCGGCCCGCCGGCCGACCTGCGGATCCAGTGGTGCGAGCTCGACGAGGCGGCCTGGCAAGCTCGGCTCGCGCCCGGGACGCAGGCAGTCGCCACCGTGGTTCGGGCGGAGATCCCGGCGCGGCTGGCGGACCGGCTGCTCGAACTTGTGGGTATCGGGCCTCGAACGTCACTTGCGCACTTGACCCGCCTGGCCCGCCGGCGCCTGATCGACGCGCTGGTGCACTATCCGCTGCCCTGGACCGGTGATGAGGGATACCAGAAGGCCGAAGTCACCGGAGGAGGTGTCGCGTTGAGCGAAGTGCACCCGCGCACTCTCGAGTGCCGCCGCCACCCGGGGCTCTTCCTGTGCGGCGAGCTGCTGGATGCCTTCGGCCCGATTGGCGGCTACAACTTTGTCTGGAGCTGGGTCACTGGACGTCTGGCTGGAATGGGGGCGGCAGCGGGCCAGACCACCGGCGGGGCCTTGGGCACCTGACCGAGTCAGAGTGCCATGCGAGTCCACCGCCCCCATGAGGGTGTGGACTCGCGGAACTGCCGAAGAGTCGTCCGTCTGGTGTCCTGTCGGACTACTTGCCGAGCATCCTCTCACTTCCGGGGACGGCGTTGTCCGCCAGCATCCCTTTCAAGCCGGCCATCAGTTCCATCGGGATCGGAATGACGGTGCTGTTGCCGGCACTCGCCATCTCGACCAGAGTCTGCAGGTACCGGAGCTGCAGTGCGGGCGGTTCGCTGCCGATGATCCGGGCAGCCCGGCCCAGGGTCTCGGCCGCGAGGTATTCGCCCTCGGCGCGGATGACCTTGGCCCGCTTCTCACGCTCGGCCTCAGCCTGGGCCGCCATCGAGCGCTGCATCGCCTCGGGCAGCAGCACGTCCTTCACCTCGACCACCGAGACCTTGACCCCCCAGGGCTCGGTGTGCTCATCGATGATATGCTGCAGCTTCTGGTTGATCTTGTCCCGCTGGGCGAGCAGCTCGTCGAGGTCCGACTGGCCGAGCACGCTCCGCAGCGTCGTCAGGGCGAACTGTGAGGTCGCCTTGGCGAAATCCACCACCTGCAGAAGCGCCTTCGCCGGATCGACGACGGCGAAGTACACCACCGCATCCACCTTGATGGTGACGTTGTCGCGGGTGATGAGCTCCTGCGGCTCGACGATAAACGTTTCGGTCCGGATGTCGATCTTGTACAGGTGATCGACGATCGGGATGATCACGTTGAAGCCCGGGGACCGCACGCCCACCAGTCGGCCGAACCGGAGCACCACACCGCGCTCATACTGCCTCACGATGCGGACGCCAAGCCAGACCAACGACACGACGACGATGGCGGCCGCCGTCCACACCAGATTCATGTCGTTCATTCGAACATCTCCAGGGAATGATGGTGTCCTGCCATCAGCTGAACCTCGAATACCCCCTCCCCGGGGCCGTGACAAGCCTCGCACCGGGGAATGCATGCTTCCCTGCGGCCTTCGGCGTGGCGATATCGCCACGGCAGTCGGTGCCGGCCGCCGTCCCGAGGTGACGCGGCTCGCGCGCGCCATGAGCCTCCCGCTTCCGGAAGACGATCTGCCGACCAGGCGGAAGGAGACTCCGCCGGAATCCCATCCGGTGCGAACACAAAGTGAATCTGTCGGTGTTAGAATGCTGGCGCTATCGGGATTTCGCGTACCCATCGTCGGGGAAATGATGACGAAGCGGAGCACAGGATGCCCTTGAGCCCGTTGGCAACTAGAATTCGTGAACCACTCTTCAACCTGGCGTCCACCATGCGCATCGCGTCAACGAGTCTGCTCCTCGCCTGGCTTGCCGCTCCCTTGGCTTCCCAGCAACGCGCTCCCGCGGCGCCACCGCATCTGACAACACCCCAAGAGGCTCTCGGCTACATGGTCGGCGCCGACTACCGGCTACCGACCTACACGCAGCAACAACGCTGGTGGGAGCAACTGGCGAGGCAATCCCCGCGCATGAAGCTCGATACCATCGGCCTCACCGCCGAAGGGCGTCCCCAGCTGATGGCGATCATTTCCTCGCCGGCGAACCTTGCCCGGCTGGAGGAATACCGCCGCACGAGCGAGACGCTTGCCCGCGGTCGCGTCGACTCGGCGACGGCCAGGCGGCTTGCCGCGAGCGGCAAGGCGGTGGTCTGGATCGACGGCGGCCTGCATGCCACCGAGGTGCTCGGTGCCAACCAGCTCCTCGAACTGGTCTGGCAATTCACCTCGATGCATGATCCGGAAACACTGCGGATCCTCAATGATGTGATCATCCTCGCCGTGCAGGTCAACCCTGACGGGATGGAGTTGGTGGCCGACTGGTACATGCGCAACCCCGACACGCTGCGACGCAGCATGGGTGGCCTGCCACGCCTCTATGAGAAGTACGCCGGCCATGACGACAACCGCGACTGGTATCGCAACGCCCTGCCGGAAACACGCAATGGCTCCCGGATCCAGTACTGGACCTGGTATCCACAGATCATCTACAACCACCACCAGACCGGCCCGACGGGATCAGTGATGTTCACGCCGCCGTTCCGCGATCCGTTCAACTACTACTTCGATCCCCTCATTCCCACCTCGCTCGACTGGGTCGCGATGGCGATGCAGCGGCGCTTCGCGTCCGAAGGAAAGGGCGGTATCGTCTCCAAGAACGCCTCGAGCTATTCGACCTGGTGGAATGGTGGGCTGCGTACGGCCGGGTACTTCCACAACATGATCGGCATCCTCACGGAGGCGATCGGCAATCCGACGCCCGAAACCATCCAGCTCACCCTGCAGCGCCAGCTGCCGAGCGGTGATGGCGTCTTCCCGGTGCAATGGGGACCGTGGCATTTCCGCCAGTCGATCGACTACTCGATGACGGCCGATCGCGCCATCCTCGACCTGGCGTCACGGTACCGCGAGGATCTGCTCTTCAATTTCTGGCGCATGGGCCGCAACTCGATCGAGCGCGGCAGCAAGGACAGTTGGACCACGACCCCGAACACCATTCTCGCCGCCGAGAAGGCTGCCGCCGCGAACACCGCGGCCGCACCGCCACCAGCGGCGGCCCCTGGCGCTGGGGGCCGAGGCGGTCGGGGTGGTGGCCGCGGTGCCAGCACGGAGGTGTATGCCGCCGTATTGCGCGACCCGGCGCGTCGCGATCCGCGCGCCTTCATCATCCCGCCCGACCAACCGGAGTTCGCCCAGGCGCTGCACTTCCTGCAGGCTCTGGCCACCTCCGGCATCGAGATGCAGAAGGCCTCGGCCGACTTCGTCGTCAGCGGCACCCGGTATCCGAAGGGATCGTTCATCGTCCGGGCTGACCAGGCGTTCCGCCCGCACGTGCTCGATATGTTCGAACCGCAATGGCACCCGATGGACCTGCAGTATCCCGGCGGACCGCCGAAGCGGCCGTATGACAACGCCGGCTATACCCTGGCCTTCCAGATGGGATTCAAGTTCGACCGGATCATGACTGGCTTCACCGCGCCGGTGGTGGCAATCAAGGGGGACACCGTGATTCCTGATCCGGCCGCATTCGATGCCACGGCGCGGGCATGGAAGCTCTCGCCCTCATCGAACGACGCCTTCCTCGCCGTCAATCGCCTCCTCAAGGCAGGACAGGTGGTCAGCCGCCTCCCCGATGGCGAGTTCATCGTCCCGGCCTCGGTCGGGAGCGCGAAGATTCTCGGCGAGATGGCTCGTACGCATGCCCTCTGGACACGAGCCGTCGCCAGCACCGCGGGTGCCACGCCAATCAAGGCACTCCGCATCGGCCTGTGGGACACCTACGGCGGATCCATGCCCGCAGGATGGGCACGCTGGATCCTCGAGCAGTACCAAGCGTCGTTCGAGCGGGTGTTTGCGCCGCGCTTGAACGCCGGAAACCTCAGGAAGGACTTCGATGTTCTGGTCTTTCTCGGCGGCATTCCCGCTGCCGGCGGGGGTCGCGGGGGCCGGGGCGGCGGAGGCGGTGGGCGGGGTGGCGCGGCCGACAGCACCATCCCGGCCGAATACCGGGACCAGATCGGCAGCATGAGCGTCGACACGACGATGCCGCAGCTGAAGGCGTTCCTCAACGAGGGCGGCCGCATCGTGGCGATTGGCGGCGCGGCGACGAACCTCGCCCTCGGCCTCGGCCTGCCGTTCGCGAACCAGGTCGCCGGCGTTCCGGGCGACAAGTATTACATCCCCGGCTCGGTGCTGCAGGTTGCGGTGGACACCACCCAACCGGCAGCAGCCGGCGCGCATCCGGTCACCGACGTCTTCTTCGACAACTCGCCCGTCTGGCGACTCGGTGCCGACGCCGAAGCGAAGGGGGTGCACAGAATCGCCTGGTTTGCCGTCGCTGAGCCGCTGCGCAGCGGCTGGGCGATCGGCCAGAACTACCTCGCGGATGGCGTGCAGATGGCGTGGGCGCAGGTGGGTCAGGGCACGGCGTACTTCTATGCGCCGGAGATAACCTTCCGGGCGCAACCTGAGGGGACGTTCAAGTTCCTCTTCAACACGTTCTACCAGTGACGGCAGGCTGCCCACGACATCCTTGACGGGGCAGCCGACGGGGAAATATGCGCTCATTGTGGTCCGATGAGGAAGCAGCAGCCTGCGAAGGGGCGCTCGCCCTGCGAGTCTACACCTCGCGGCTGCTTGGACGTGACAAGTCACTGGTTCTTCACGGAGGGGGCAACACCTCGGTGAAGATCGCCGAGACCAGTATCCTCGGCGAGGAAGAGTCGATTCTCTACGTGAAGGGCAGCGGCTGGGACCTGGAGACGGTGTCCGCCGCTGGGTTCACCCCGCTTCGCCTGGAGTACTTGAGGCGCCTGGTGAGGTTGCCCGCGCTGACCGACCTGGAGATGGTCGATCAACTGGTCACCCATCAGACCCGTGCGTCAGCGCCCGTTCCTTCGGTGGAAGCCATTCTCCACGCCGTCTTGCCATACTGCTACGTGGATCACACCCACGCCGATGCCATCGTCACCATCACCAACACGCGCGATGGCGAGGCGAGGATACGCGAGACCTTCGGCGACACGGTGGTCGTCATTCCGTACGTGATGCCCGGTTTCGATCTTGCCAAGGTGTGCGCCGAGCGTTTTGCCGCTGAGGCGGGCGCAAACACTCTCGGCATGGTGCTGCTGCATCATGGCATCTTCACGTTCGGGGAGAGCGCGCGGGAGTCCTATGAGCGGATGATCCTGCTGGTGGGGCGTGCCGAGGAGTATCTCAAACGGCACAGCGCCTGGGACGTCACACCCAGCGCCGTCACGACCAGGCATGGCATGGCTCTGGCTCGAGAACACGCCGGGGTGCGTCTGGACATCTCGAAGACAGCCGGTTTTCCGGTCATCTTCGCTTGCCAGCCAGGCGACAAGGGCCTGTCGTTCTCACGCCGGGCAGACCTGGCCGCGATCGCCCAACACGGCCCGGCCACACCAGATCATGTGATCCGCACCAAGCGTCTCCCGATGCTGGGACGGGACGTGGCAGGCTACGCCGATCGCTATCGAGCGTATTTCTGCTCCTACGAGCCCAACGCACGAGAGCGCAAGACCATGCTCGATCCAGCCCCTCGGGTAATGCTGGATGGCGAACTGGGCTTGTGCACGGTGGGCAGGAGCGCGCAGGAAGCCGCCATCGTTGCCGACATCTACGACCATACCATCGACATCATCCAGCGAGCCACCGCGCTCGGCGGATATCGGGCGCTGCCGGCCCACGACATCTTCGACGTCGAGTATTGGGACCTCGAGCAGGCGAAACAGCGCAAGGGCGGTGCGCCCCAGCCCTTCAGCGGCGAGGTCGCGCTTGTCACCGGCGCGGCATCAGGCATCGGCAAGGCCTGCGTGGAGTCTCTGCTGGCGCAAGGCGCAGCGGTGGTGGCACTCGACCTGGAAGTGAAGGTCGAATCACTGGCCGACGGGGCGCACTTCCTCGGCCGGCAATGCGACCTGACATCGGACACCCAGTTCACGCGGGCACTGGAGCAGGCCGTTGCGCGATTTGGCGGGCTGGACGTACTGGTGCTGAATGCCGGAGTCTTCCCGGCAAGCCGCCGCATCGACTCGCTCCTGACCGAAGAGTGGCAGCAGGTCATGCGCATCAATCTCGATGCCAACCTGATGCTCATGCGCGAATGCCATCCCTTCCTCAAGCTGGCTCCGCGCGGCGGGCGCGTGGTGGTCATCGGATCGAAAAACGTCTCGGCGCCAGGTCCTGGCGCAGCCGCATACTCCGCCTCCAAGGCCGCGCTTAACCAGCTGGCCAGAGTCGCCGCGCTGGAGTGGGGGGAGGACAACATCCGCATCAACTCGCTGCACCCCAATGGCGTCTTCGACACCGGCCTCTGGACGGATGAAGTGCTGACCGCGCGTGCCAAGCATTATGGCGTGTCAGTCGACGAGTACCGGAAGAAGAACGTCCTCAGGACCGAAGTGACCAGCCGTGATGTCGCGGAGCTTGCCGCCGCGCTCTGTGGGCCGTTGTTCGCCCGGACCACGGGGGCACAAATCCCGGTGGACGGGGGGAATGATCGGGTAATCTAGGTTCGGGAGCAGCGAGCGGAGGAACGGAATGAGCCAGCCAGCGCAGTCATCCATCCTGGGCATCATCGGCGGCAGCGGCGTCTACGCTATGGATGGCCTGACCGATACGCGCTGGGTGGCCGTGCCGTCGCCGTTCGGCGCCCCTTCTGACGAACTGCTCCTCGGTGAACTGGACGGGCAGCAGGTGGTCTTCCTGCCGCGTCACGGACGGGGACACTGGATTCCACCCTCGGCGATCAACTTCCGCGCGAATATCGACGCCCTGAAGCGCGTCGGCGTCACCGACGTATGCTCGGTGAGTGCGGTCGGTTCGCTGCGCGAAAACCTGACACCAGGCCTGTTCGTCATCGTGGATCAGTTCATCGACCGCACCCATGCCCGCGACACCTCCTTTTTCGGGCGCGGGCTCGTGGCGCATGTCTCCATGGCACATCCAGTGTGCTCCCGCCTGGGCGACCACATCGAGGCCGCGGCCAGCGAGGCCGGCATCGCCGCGCGGCGTGGCGGGACCTATCTGGTCATGGAAGGCCCGCAGTTCTCCAGTCAGGCAGAGTCCGCGCTCTACCGAAGCTGGGGCTGCGACGTGATCGGGATGACCAACATGCCGGAAGCCAAGCTCGCGCGCGAGGCGGAACTGTGCTATGCCTCGATCGCCATGGTGACCGATTACGATTGCTGGCACCCTGATCACGACGCCGTGACTGTGGATCAGGTCGTCACGGTTCTGCTGGCAAATGCCAGCCGAGCGCGATTGCTGTTGAAACAGGCCGCCTCGAAAGTGATGGGGGATCCGGACGCCAGCGCCTGTTCCTGCCGCACCGCCCTGCAACACGCCATTCTCACCGCGCCGGAGGCACGCGACCCGGAGATGGTCCGGCGGCTCGATGCCATCGCGGGGCGGGCGCTGAAGCGATAGATTGGCCGGTTCCGCCGCTGACTGCCATCCCATGTGCTCCGGGGCGACTTCGTATGCCGATCAAGTCCAGAATCCGCACCATTCCGCACTACCCCAAGCCGAACATCATGTTCCGCGACATCACCACCCTGCTGAAGGATCCCGGCGGCCTGCGGCTCACGATCGACACGATGGCGAGCCGGTATGCCGGCATGTCGATCGACAAGATCGCCGCCATCGAGGCGCGCGGCTTCATGCTCGGTGCCCCGCTGGCCTACCAGCTGGGCAAGGGCTTCATCCCGATCCGCAAGCGAGGCAAGCTGCCCGCCGCCACCATCGGGCAGAACTACGCGCTCGAGTATGGCACTGACCGCATCGAAATCCACACGGATGCGATTGACCCGGGTGATCGGCTGCTGCTGGTCGACGACCTGCTCGCCACCGGAGGGACGGCTGAAGCCGCATGCACGCTGATCTCCAACATGGGCGGCATGATCGTCGAATGCTGTTTCGTCATCGAACTGCCGGATCTGGGCGGCCGAGAACGGCTGGCCGGTCAGGGGCATCCGGTGTTTGCGTTGTGCGCGTTTGAGGGGGATTGAGTGCCAATCGAGACCCTGCGTTGGGCCCACAACAGGCTGGAGATGATCGACCAGCGGATCCTCCCCGATGCGCTTGAGTACGTCAGCTGTGACTCGGCCGCCTCAGTGGCGGAAGCCATCCGCTGCATGGTGGTCAGAGGGGCACCAGCCATCGGTGTGGCAGCAGCCAGTGGAGTGGCCCTGGAGGCGTTCCGCTTGCGGGACGCTTCGGCGACAGATTTCACGACCGGCGTCGACGAGGGCTTTGCCGTGCTTTCACAAAGCCGTCCCACGGCGGTGAACCTGTTCTGGGCGTTGCAGCGCATGCGAGAGGTCTGGGGAAGCATGGCCCACCGGCAACCTCGGGAGATCGCCGCACGGTTGCTCGCCGAGGCTCGTGATATCCTGGCCGAAGACATCCGTATCAACCGCGCCATCGGCGAACATGGCGCGGCGTTGTTGCCACAGGGGGCACGGGTATTGACTCACTGCAACGCCGGAGCCCTGGCGACGGCAGGGCATGGCACGGCACTCGGGATGATTCGCTCTGCATGGCAGGCGGGTCGGCAGATTTCGGTGATCGCCGACGAGACACGCCCGTTGCTGCAAGGCGCTCGTCTGACGACCTGGGAAATGCTGCAGGAGAAAATCCCCGTCACGCTGATCACCGACAGCATGGTGGGTCATCTGATGGCAATGGGTGAGGTGGATGTGGTGGTCGTGGGTGCGGATCGGGTGGCCGCAAATGGCGACGTGGCGAACAAGATCGGCACCTACATGGTGGCCGTACTCGCGCGGCGGCACGGCATCCCCTTCTACGTGGCCTGCCCCCTGTCCACCATCGACCTGAGCATCGCAACCGGGGCAGGCATCCCGATCGAGGAGCGCTCAGCCGATGAAGTGACGGGCTTTCGCGAGATGCGCTGGGCAGCGACGGGCACGAGAATCCGCAATCCTGCCTTTGACGTGACACCTGCCGAGTTGGTGACGGCGCTGGTGACCGAGCGGGGAGTGGTACACCAGGCTGACAAGATCCAGCTTTGCCGCCTCTTCGAGTAATGGCACCACCTCAGTCGAACCGCTTGATATTTCCCAATCACTCGCTTCTCGCTCACATCGCGAATGTCACATCGATTCTCACAACGAGTTTCGGGTCCATCTTCAGTATTCCAAGCATCTTGCTCAGCCCGCCGATACCATAGTCCCGCGCATCGATCGGCAGCGCACCGCGGAAGCGCGTCGCAGCCTCGGGCATCCAGACCCAGCCCGGGACGGCGACCTCGCGCGTCTCGCCGTGAATGGTGAGATGGCCGTGCAGGGTCACCGCGATCGAGTCCCCCGACGCCGATCCGGCATCGACCCGCTCCAGCTCAAAGCGCATCGTGGGGTACTTCTCTGCCTCGAGCGAGCTGTACATGTCGCGGTCACGCTTCCCGTTGCCGGTGGCGAGCGACCGAATGGGCGCCTCGACCCAGCCACCGGCACCCGCCATGGTCGAGGCCCCGAACAGCTGGCCCGTTACCGCTGTGGTGGTTCCGGTAAAGGCGCCGAGCGTCCCGTGACCATCGAAGGCCAGGACTCCCTTCGACAATGGAATATCGCGGACGGCTTGCGCAGGGAGGCTGAGCGCAACGGCAGTCGTCAAGCAGGCCATCGAGAAGGTCACCAGGACTGATTGCATACCACAATCGTACCCCTGCCGACCACCCGAGGCTATTCTACAGTGCGATTCTCACGGGGGAGTTCCGATGTCACGGCTTGGCGCCGCCATCACCTGGCTTGGCCACAGTACCTTCCACATCCAGTCCGAGCCCGATGGCCCGGGATTGCTGATCGATCCGTGGCTCGACAATCCCAAGGCCCCAGCCGACGCCCGGCGCCTGGCAGAGAGCGCACGCCTGGTCCTCCTGACCCACGGACATTCTGACCACCTCGGCAACACCGTCGAACTGGTCCGCCGCTCTGGCGCCCTGGTGCTCTCGTCGTTTGAGATCATCATGGAGCTCGAGGCCGATGGCGTGCCGAGCACGCAGCTGATCGGCTTCAACAAGGGCGGCGCCGCAACCGCGGACGGTGTCACCGTGACATTGACGCAGGCCTTCCACTCCTCATCGCTCGCCGGCACTGACGGTCGCGCGCGCTCCCTCGGCGATCCCTGCGGCCTGGTCATCAGGCTGGCGAACGGGACCGTCATCTACGACACCGGCGACACCTGTGTCTTCGGCGACATGGCCCTGATCGCCGAACTCTACCAGCCGTCGATCCTGATGTTGCCGATCGGAGACTTCTACACCATGGGCCCGCTCCAGGCCGCGAAGGCGTGTGAACTCGTGGACCCCGCCTGGATCATCCCCCATCACTACGGCACCTTCCCGGCCCTCAGCGGCACGCCAGCAGCACTGCGTAACCACCTCCCGCCAGAGATGCGCAATCGCGTCATCGCCCCGGCTCCCGGCGAGACGGTGCGGTAACGGATGGCCTCGATTGCGATTCTCGGCATTCCGGTGGACCTCGGTGCCTCCCGACGTGGCGTCGATATGGGACCATCGGCGCTGCGCCTTGCCCGGCTGGCCGAGCACCTCGAACGGCTCGGGCACACCGTGGTCGACCACGGCGACGTCGTCGTCCCGACACGCGAGACTCTCGGTGCCGCAAGCGGCATCGAGTTCCTCCCTACCATCACCGCGATCTGTCGGGAGACGGCACAACGTACCGCCGCGCTGGTGCGCGAGGGACACGTCCCGCTTCTGCTCGGAGGCGACCACTCGCTCTCGGCGGGATCCGTCGCCGGGCTCGCCACCGCGCTTGCCGAGCGCAACCAGCGACTCGGCCTCATCTGGCTCGATGCGCATGCCGACATCAACACGCCGGGGAGCACATTGAGCGGGAACATCCACGGCATGCCGGTCGCCCACCTGATCGGCCAGGGCGACCCGGGCCTCGCCGGCATCGCGCAACCCGCCCCCGCCGTCCTACCTCGACATGTGGCGATCATCGGCGCCCGGGACCTCGATCGGGCCGAGCAGGCCCATGTCCGTGAATTCGGCGTCGCCATTTACACCATGCGCGACATTGACGAGCGAGGAATGCGCGCGGTCCTTGATGAGGCGATCGCCAAGGTGAGCGATGGCACCGGCGGCATCTACGTCTCACTCGACGTCGACTTCGTTGATCCGCGCGAGGCGCCGGGAGTCGGGACTCCGGTCCGCGGCGGCGCCACCTTCCGCGAGGCGCACTTGGCCATGGAATCGCTGTGGGATACCGGCATGCTGGTCGGGATCGACCTGGTCGAGGTCAATCCGGTGCTCGACCACGGCAACCACACCGCCGAACTGGCCGTGGGGCTGATCGCCAGCGGGTTCGGGCAGCGGATTCTGTAGCTCGTCCCTTAATCCACCGAAGGGACGAGAAATGGTTCAACCTGAAACGGTCCTTAGGGTGGACGCCCGTCGCCGCCGAGACTACAATGTCACGGCCCTCCGCACGTCCATGGACCTTGGAGTATTGGTGAACCTGGCCCGCCGCCTCGCAGTTCCTGCTCTAGCCGCCCTCGCGGCGATCGCAGTCGTTGCACCGTCGGCCGTGGCCCAGAGCACTGCCTTCTCTTCCACCGAATCGCCACTCACCACCATCTCGCACATGCTGATGAAGCCGGCCCAGCGTGACTCGTTGGTGGATCTTGCGCGCTCGCAGGTCGGCCTCAAGTACCGGCTCGGCGCGAAATCTCCCGGGAAGGCGTTCGACTGCAGTGGACTGGTGCAGTGGCTGCTGGAGAAGTTCGACCTGTCGATTCCGCGCACCAGTCGCGAGCAAGCCAAGCAGGGAGTTCCGATCGCCAAGGATCCCTCGCAGTTGCTGCCCGGAGACCTGCTGTTCTTTGGTCGCGGGACGCGCGTGACCCATGTCGGCATCTACGTCGGCGATGGCAAGTATGTCCAGGCGGCCAACCGGCGAGCCGGCGTCGTCGAAACACCGCTGCCGACCGGGCGCGCGGTCACCACCTGGTGGCGGGGCGTGCGCCGGGTCTTTGACCCCGACACGTCGACCGCGACTCCGCCGACGCTGCCGGTCGAGTTGATGCGGAATCTGGTGATCCTCAGCTAGGCCCGGCTCGGTCGGCAGCTCACTCTTCGGTCTTCATCTCCGTCACCAGCCAGGTGATCAACGCAGCCACTCCCAGGGTCACTGCCCCACCGAAGGCCTCCTTGGGGCGATCCCGCAACACCACCAGCAGTGTCCAGAGCGAGAATCCGGCGAAAAAGAGCGGCGTCCACGGATAGGCCCAGACCCGATAGGGACGCGGCAGGTTGGGCTCCCGCCGGCGCAGCCGGATCAAGCCAAGCACGGTGATGAAGGTGAAGAGCGACAGGGTGAAACCGGCATAGGTCAGCACGCCCTCGAAAGATTCGGTGAGGACGAACGCCAGCGCGAGCCCGCCCTGGAGCAGGACCGCGCGGGCCGGGCTCCCGGTGGCAGTTCGCTGCGCGAGGGGGCGCAGCAACGGCAGGTCTTCGGCCATCGCCTCGATGACGCGCGGACCGGCCAGCGTCATGGCACTGATCGTCGAGACCAGCAACGCGGCGATCAACGCGCTCATCAACCGGCCCCCGGCACTGCCAAAGATCCGGTCGGCAGCGATCGCCCCGACCTCCAACTGTCCCGCGAGGGCGGCGATCGGCGTGGTACGCAGGAAGATCCAGTTGAGTCCGAGGTAGAGCACGGTCACCAGCAGCGTGCCGATCACCAGCGCCCGCGGGACGTTGCGCTCGGCATCTTTCACTTCGCCCTGGAAATAGGCCGCCGCATTGAAGCCGGAGTAGGCGTAGGAGACGAAGATCAACGACAGCCCGAACGGGCCGCTGGCGATCTGGCCGAACGAGTGGATGCTCGGCGCGAACGAGAGCGATGTCCGGGGTCCCTGCCACAGTCCGACGCCGACGAAGGCGAGGATCAGCAGGACCTTGAGGGAGGTGACCACGACCTGAACCCGGCCACCAACCGATGGTGCGAGAAGATGCACCCCGGTGGCGGCGAGAATGGCGACGATCGCGAGGGTGCGTGGCTCGATCCGGAGCAGCGGGCCGGCATAGCGGCCCAGGGCCATCGCCGCCAGGGCGACGGGAGCGGCGAACCCCACCGCCACCGAGACCCACCCGGCGACGGTCCCGAGCCCGGGCTGGTAAATTCGCCGAAGGAACCGATACTCGCCCCCCGACCCTTTGATCGCAGCGGACAGCTCCCCATAACAGAGCGCTCCGGCCAGCGCGATCAGACCGCCGATGCCCCACAGGGCGAGCAAGGCAAAGCCATCGGTCGTTTCCTGGACCTCGTAGCCGAGCGTCGTGAAGACACCGGTCCCGACGATGTTCGCGACCACGGTGGCAAGCGCGGCCGCGAATCCGAGTTGCCTGGTCCGTGTCAGTTCGGGCATGAGTGAGGTCCTCGCGGGGAGAGTCCCAAGATAACGGCGGTCACCATGTGGATCAGGCAACTCCCGCTCACCGCCGGGTTGCGCTAGACTTTCAGTCGACCGGGCCCACCCCGCCGGCCACTGCCCTTGCCATCCGGAAGACCATCATGCCAACCCGACACGACCAATCGTCGCTCTCGCGGCGCGACCTGATCAAGATCGCTGGCGCCGCGCTGGTGCTCCCGCAGGGAGCGGCCCTTGCGGCGCCCCCTCCAAGGCTCACCCCGACCCATGCCGGGGCGAATTCGATGATGGGGGTGCCCTTCGAAGCGAAGAACACCGTGCGCGTCGCGATCGTCGGCACCGGGCTCCGCGGGTCCTCGGTGCTCGGGGAGTTCCTCGCCATCGACAACGTCCAGATCACCGCACTCTGCGACATCGTTCCCGAAAAGGTCGACCCGCGCAGCCAAGCGAGTGACCGATGCCGGCCAACCGGCGCCGGCGATGTTCACGGCAGGGGATCACGACTTCGAGAATCTCGTCAAGCGGGATGATATCGACTTCGTCTACACCGCCACGCCATGGCCATGGCACACACCGGTCGCGCTCGCGGCGATGAAGGCCGGCAAGCACGTCGGCACCGAGGTGCCGGTGGCGATGTCGCTCGACCAGTGCTGGGAGCTGGTCGACACGTCGGAGAAGACCCGGCGCCACTGCCTGATGATGGAGAACTGCTGCTACGACTTCAATGAGATGCTGGTCAATACCATGGTCAAGCAGGGATTGTTCGGCGAGATCCTCTATGCCGAGGCCGCCTACATCCACGACCTGCGGGCACTGCTCTTCGAGGACAAGGATGAGGGGCTGTGGCGCCGCCTCCCGCACACCAACCGGCAGGGCAACTTCTACCCGACCCATGGCCTCGGTCCCGTGGCATGGTACCTCGATATCCACAAGGGCGACCGCTTCGACTATCCTCGTCTCGATGTCGACCCCGGAACGGGGGCTCTCACTCTGGCGCGAGGCGCACATCCCCAAGGACTCGCCCAAGTGGCAGGAGACCTATGTCGAGGGCGACATCAACACCTCGTTCATCAAGACCGCACGGGGCAAGACCATCCTGCTCACGCACGCGGTCACCACGCCCACCCCGTACGATCGCCTGAACTCGGTGCGCGGCACCAAGGGTGTCTTCAAGGACTACCCGGGGCGCTTCTACATCGAGGGCCAGCACGACGCCGATGGCAAGCTGTATGGTGAGAGCTTCCGCCCGGTCGATGAGCTGAAGGCGCAGTACACCCATCCGCTCTGGCGGCGCATCGGCGAAATCGCCAAGGCGAAGGGCGGCCACGGCGGGATGGACTATATCATGGCCTATCGGCTGATCGAGTGCATCCGGCAGGGACTCCCGCCCGGACTTCGACGTCTACGACGCCACGGCATGGTCGGCGCCGTGGCCGCTGAGCGAGACCTCCGTCAAGCGCGGCAGCATGCCGGTCAAGTTCCCGGACTTCACCCGCGGCGGCTGGCAGAACAGCCGGACGGGCATATGAATCCAACGATGCTCGACTGGGGCATCGTCATCGCCTCCATCTGCATCTGCGCCATTCCACCGATCCTGCTCGCCAAGCGCGCGGGTTCGAACACGGCCGAGTTCTTCACCTCGGGCCGCTCGGCGCCCTGGTGGCTGATCGGCGTCTCGATGGTGGCCACGACCTTCAGCACCGACACGCCGAACCTGGTCACCAACTTCGTCCGCGACCGGCGGGGTCGCCAGCAACTGGCAGTGGTGGGCGTTCCTGCTCACCGGCATGGCCACGGTGTTCTTCTTCGCGCGCCTCTGGCGGCGGAGCGGCGTGCTGACCGACCTCGAGTTCTACGAACTGCGCTACAGCGGCAAGCCCGGCTAGGCTGGTGCGTGGCTTCCGCGCCATCTACCTCGGCCTCTTCTTCAACTGCTTCATCATGGCCTCGGTCAATCTCGCGGCCGCCAAGATCGCGAGTGTCGTCCTCGGCTGGGCCGTTGGGCAGACGCTGCTCCTCTGCGGCGTGATCAATATCGCCTTCGCCGCCAGCTCGGGACTCTGGGGCGTGCTCGTCGTCGGACTTCATCCAGTTCGGGATCGCGATGACCGGAGCGTTCGCCGCGGTGTACTTCGCGCTCAAGCAGCCAGAGGTGGGTGGACTGGCCGGGCTGGTGGCCCGCCTGCCGGAGTCGACGCTCTCGCTGCGTGCCGGACTTCAACAACTGGCCGCTGACGCTCTCGATCTTCGTGATCCCGCTGACGCTGCAATGGTGGTCGGTCTGGTATCCGGGCGCCGAGCCGGGCGGCGGCAGTTACATCGCCCAGCGAATGCTCGCCGCCAAGTCGGAGCGCGACGCGCTCGGCGGCACGCTCTTCTTCAACGTCGCCCACTACGCGCTGCGTTCGTGGCCGTGGATCATCGTCGCGCTCTGCTCCATCCTGGTATTCCCCACCCTCGACTCGATCCAGGTCGCCTTCCCGCAACGTCGATCCGCGCCTGATCGGGCACGATCTGGCCTACCCCGCCATGCTCAAGTTCCTGCCCGCATGGCTTCCTCGGCATCATGATCGCGGGAATGCTCGCCGCCTATGTCTCGACGCTGGTGACGCACCTCAACTGGGGGTCGTCGTACCTGGTGCACGACTTCTACCGGCGCTTCGTGACCACGGACGCTGAGGAGCGGCACTACGTCGCTGTCGGCCGCTGGATCACCGCCGTGCTGATGGTGATTGCCGCGCTGCTGACCTACGTGCTCGACACCGCCCAGCAGGCGTTTCAATTGCTCCTCTCGATCGGCGCGGGGACCGGGCTGATCTACCTGCTGCGCTGGTTCTGGTGGCGCATCAACGCCTGGTGCGAGATCGCCGCGATGATCTCGTCCTTCGTCGTGGCGCTCGGCCTCTTCATCGCGAGCAAGCAGGGGATGAACATCCCTTCCCATATCACGCTGCTCATCACCATCGGCACCACGACGATCGTCTGGGTCACCACGGCGCTCATCACCGCGCCAACCGACCGCGCCGTCCTGGTGGCCTTCTACCGGCAAGGTTCGGCCGGCCGGCCCCGGGTGGGCATCCGTTCGCCAGGAGACCGGGCTGCCGCCGTCACCCGATTCCCTGCCACAGGCCTTCCTGGCCTGGATCTTCGGTGTCCTGATGGTCTACGGCGCGCTGTTCGGCACCGGTTCGCTCATCTACGGACACACCACCACCGCCGCGTTCTGGATTGCCGTCTTCGTGGTGAGCGCATCGGTGCTGCTCCGGATCGTCCCGAAAATGTGGAGCAGCACCCCGGTCGATTCATGAGCACCCGGGCCACGCGGGCCGTCGTCCTGGCCGGGGGGCTGGGCAGCCGGATGCGGCGCGAGGAAGCAGGCGTCGTCCTCGACGGCGCCCAGCGCGCCGCCGCGGAACGGGGCCTCAAGGCAATGATGCCCGACGCTCGCGGCCGGCCATTCCTCGAGCATATCCTGGCTTCTCTCGCCGACGGCGGCGTGACCGACGTCTGTCTTGTCGTGCCGCCGGCTCACGAGGAGATCATTGACTGGCACCGCAGCCATCCCCTCGCCCGACTTCGCCTCGGGTTCGCCGTTCAGGTCGCACCCCTCGGCACCGCCAATGCCCTGCTGGCCGCCGAATCGTGGCTGGAGGGCCAGGACTTCATCACGCTCAACGCGGACAACCTCTACCCGGTGTCCGCCATCCAGTCGTTGGTGACGCTGGGTGAGCCGGGACTCGTTGCCTTCGACGCCAAGGGCCTGGTGGCCTCGGGCAATATCGAAGCCGAACGCCTCGCCGCATTTGCGATTCTCGAACTCCGCGACGATGGCACGCTCGCGCGGATCATCGAGAAGCCGAGCGCGGAGGAACGTGCTCGCGCCGGGGATCATCCGTGGATCAGCATGAATATCTGGCGGCTCGACGCAACGATCTTCAGCGCGTGCCGTGACGTTTCGCGTTCCACGAGGGGTGAATTCGAGTTGCCGCAGGCCGTTGGGCTGGCCATCACGCGGGGTGCGCGCTTCCGTGCCGTCAGGATGTCCGCTCCGGTGCTCGACCTGTCGCGCCGGGGCGATGTCGCGGCACTGGCCAGGCACTTGGCAACGCTGCCGGCCAACCCGTGACCCCGGACTGGCCCAGCCGACTGCAGCGGCTCGGACTCTCGGCCCCGGCCGCCAACCTGGCCGCGGCACAATTTTCGCGCACCGTGACGGTGTTTGCCGATCGCTTCGGTGGCGAGCCGACAACCGCCTGGTGGATCCCGGGCCGAATCGAGGTGCTCGGCAAGCACACCGACTACGGCGGTGGGCGATCGCTCCTCTGCGCCGTCGAGCGAGGATTTCACCTGGTCGCCCGCCCCAACTCCGAAGGGATCGTGCGCCTGCTCGACGCCAAGACCGGCGCCCGGCTCGAAGTCCCGCTGAGCGCGAACGTCCCGCCGCGGCGCGGGCCGCTGGGGCGACTATCCGATCACCGTGGTGCGGCGCGTGGCGCGTGATTTCCCCCTGGCGCGGACGGGCATCGATGCCACGTTCGTCTCGACGCTGCCGCCGGCGTCCGGACTCTCGTCCTCCAGTGCGCTGGTCATCGCCACCTTTCTTCCTCTCGCCGACGTCAACGCCCTCCCCACCACCCCGGAGTGGCGCGCGTCACTTCCCGATCTCTGCGCCGTTGCGGGATATCTCGGCGCGGTCGAGAACGGCAAGGCCTTCGGACCATTTCCGGTCGACCATGGCGTTGGAACGCATGGCGGCAGCGAGGACCACACCGCGATCCTCTGCTGCCACAGCCGGACATCTCTCGCAATATCACTTCCTGCCAGTGACGGCAGAAGCTGAGGCTCCGCTCCCTGAGGGTTGGGTCTTCGTCATCGCAATGTCCGGTGTCCACGCCGCCAAGGGTAGCGGCGCGCTCAGAGCGATATAATCGCCTCTCGATCGAGCTCCGGACCCTGCTGGACATCTGGCGCAGCCGGACCTCCCGTGGCAGATCCCTCGCTCTTTGCCGCACTTCGCAGCGCGCAGGACGCACCGCGGAGACTGGCGGCGATGCTGCTGCCCGAGGGAGACACGGTTGATTCCGCTGATCGAGCGGCTTCGGCAGTTCAGCGCCGAGACGCGAGGAAATCATCCCGGCGGTGACCGAGGCCATCGCTCGCGGGGATGTCGCCGCCATCGGCCCCTTGGTCGACCGCTCGCAGGCGCTGGCCGAGACGCGTACTGCAGCAACCAGGTCCCCGAGACGATCCACCTCGCCGGTCGCGCCCGCGAGTTCGGCGCAGTGGCCGCCTCGGCCTTCGGTGCCGGATTTGGAGGCATCGTCTGGGCGATGGTCCGACAGGAGCAGGCTGGGACATTTCTGGCCCGCGTGGCGATCGGACTATCTCGGATCGGTTCCCGGCACGCCGTGCCCGAGCCGACTTCTTCCGTCACATGCCGGCCCGGCCGCCGGGCCGGTCTAGCGCCAACATCCCGACTCGGGCACTTTCAACTAGATTTCTTCGGAGATCGGATTGCAAGCGCCTTGATTACCCTGCCAACGGACGATTGTTGAGCCAGCCGACCCGGAATTGCCCGACCTGCCAGACCCCCCTCCCCGGGGTGGCGGCGTTCTGCTACGTCTGCGGAACCGCGACCCCGCCGGGAATCCATCGTGACACCGGGCAGATGGTCGCCGATCGGCGCCGTCCGGCATCGGGCCGGCCGACCTGCCGCGCAAGCTGCAACGCGCGCTCGGCCCCAACTACGAACTCGGCGAGCGGATCGGCGCGGGCGGATTTGCCGAGGTGTTCCGGGCGCGCGACCTCCGCCTCAAGCGCGATCTCGCCGTGAAGGTGCTCCGCCCCGACCTCGGTCTCTCGCCCGAGCTGTTGCAGCGCTTCCGGCGAGAGGCGGAGACGATCGCCGCGCTGCGCAACGCCCACATCGTCCCGGTCTTCGACGTCGGCGAGGCCGAAGGGCTCTGCGTTCATCATCATGCCGCTGATCGAGGGCGAAAGCCTGCGGGCGATGCTCGACCGCGACGGCGCGATGCCCGTCCGCCGAGGTGCGCCGGATCCTGCGCGAGGCGGCCCAAGGGCTCGCGGCGGCCCACGACGCCGGCGTGATCCACCGCGACATCAAGCCCGAGAACATCATGCTCGAGGGTCGCGACAAGCGCGTCCTGCTGATGGATTTCGGGATCGCCAAGGCGATGGGCGCCGTCACTGGCGAAGAGGGTGACCCGGTGTGGCCGCTGACCACCACCGGCATCATCATCGGCACGCCGCAGTACATGAGTCCCGAGCAGGCGTGTGGCGACAAGACCATCGATGCGCGGACCGATCAGTACTCGCTCGCCGTCGTCGGCCTACCGGATGCTCGCGGGCGCCCTCCCGTTCGAAGGAGAGTCGACCCGCGCCGTGCTCTACCAGCAACTCGTCGCTGAGCCGCAGCCGATCATCGCGAAGGTCCCGGACCTTCCCGGCGGACTTGCCAACGCGATCCAGCGCGCCTTGGCCAAGGAACCGAACGATCGCTTCCCGACCATGCGTGAATTCGGCGCGATGCTCGATTCCGAATCGGCGATCGCCGTCACGGGACGCTCCAAGACCCCGCCAAAGACCTCGCGGCGCGGTCTGCTTCGCCGGCGCCGGCCTCGTGGGACTGGCCGCGCTTGCCGCCGTGCTCTGGATCACCCGGGCCAGCGACACGCTGACGGATGCTCCCACAGCGGCACGTACCGCCGAGCTCCGCCGATTCGTCGGCGAGCGACGCACTGCCCGACAGGGAGCAACCGCCACTCGCCCCGGACCCACCGGTGCCTCCGGGAACCGGCGGCGGAGCCGCCCCAGGCAACCCGCCCCCGGCCGAGACCAGGGCTGCGCCGCCGCCGACGTGGCGGCGAGCTGGCACCGCGCCTGCGCCCAAGGCTGCGGACTGGCCCCGAGCTGCGCCCGCGCTGCCGAAGCCGGAGCACTGGGCCACCGCCGCCACGCTCTGTCAGCGCGAGGCTGACAGCGGCAATGTGGCGGCCCAGCGCACCCTCGGCACCATGTACGACCAGGGGAAAGGCGTCCCGGAGGATCCGGCTGCAGGCCGTGAGTCGTACTACCAGAAGGCCTCTGCCAGCGACCCGCAGGCAATGTTCCTGCTGTCACACCTGATGGAATCGGGCGCGGGCACGCCGCGTCAACGGCGCCTATTCCACCGCGCTGCTGCGCAAGGCTGCCGCCGCTGGCCTGCTGCGCGCCCAACAGACGCTCGCGTTCCGGCTCGAGAACGGCGCCGGCATGAAGAAGGATGAGGCAGAGGCCGCGCTGTGGTACAAGAGTGCGGCAGTGAAGGGCGACGCCGTGGCGCAGGAGAAGTTGGCCGAGTTTCTCGCCAAGGGTCGTGGCATCACAAAGAACGAGACCGAGGCGATCGACTGGTACCGGAAAGCGGCTGACCAAGGATCAGGCGACGCCGCGTGGCAGCTGGCGCAGATCTACTTCAAGGGCCGCGGGACCGCGAAGGACGAGGAGGCTGGCATGGGCTGGCTGAGGAAGGCCGCCGAGCGGAACCAGCCCGACGCCGTCAAGGAACTGAAGAAGCGCGGCGGGTGACATCGACATCCGAAGGGTTGGTCGTCGGAAATGCGACGAGGGGCGCCGAGGGCGCCCCTCGTCGCGTGTGGGGACTTCCAATTCTGCAATCGGGACGGCGGGATTTGAACCCGCGACCCCTACCACCCCAAGGTAGTGCGCTACCGGACTGCGCTACGTCCCGGATCTGCCCAGACCCAGCGCGGCAAAGCTAGTCGATTTGAAGGCGGCGACAAAGGGGCGTTCCCTGAAACACCGAAGCGCCCCCGAAGGGGCGCGGTGGGCAGAGCCACTGGTCAGATTTGAACTGACGACCGCTCGATTACGAATCGAGTGCTCTACCCCTGAGCTACAGTGGCGAGGCTCACGAATGCCCTGGCGCGGATTCGAACCGCGACGCCTTGCGGCACTACCCCCTCAAGATAGCGTGTCTACCAGTTTCACCACCAGGGCGTGGCGCGGGCAGTATAGCTCGGCTGCCAAGTGGGGTCAACGTCAGCGGCCCACCAGCGACTTCACCCCGTTCCGCAGCGCCTGACGGAAGCCGATCTGCGAGACCCGGCGGTAGGCATTTCGCACCGACAGCACCCGCCGGATTCGCCGCAGGTGGTTGGTCCGATCCACCATCTTTTCGATTTCCGCCATCAGGACCCGAAACCGCTCAGGCGGGATATTGAGGCAGAAGTGGTTGGCAGGACTCTGATGATTGTACAGGGCAACGTCGAACGTGTCGTCCACCAATCCATGCTGGCGGCAGAATTCGAACGCTCCCGTTCCGGGATAGGGGGTGAAGATGCTGAAGATGAGGAAGTTCGACTTGATCCGCTTCATGGCCGCCACGGTGTCCCGCAATGTGTCCTCGGTCTCCCAGGGATACCCGGCCTGGAAGAAGAGGTGCAACGGGATGTCATGGCGGTGGATAATCTCCGCTGCCGCGTATGCATCCTCGATCGTGATACCCTTCTGGATCTTCTTCAGAATCTCGTTGTTGCCTGACTCGACCCCCATCTTGATCACGTCGCACCCCGCGGCCTTCATCAGGGCAACGCTCTCCTCGGTCACCACCTTGGCGTGCGTCTCGCAACCCCACCGGATGCCCGGACAATCTCGAATCAACGCCTCGCAGAGCGCCTTGATGTACTGCGGGTTGATCCCGAACGTGTCGTCAGAGAAGAAGAACCGCTTCAGCCCAACCTGTCGCCGCAGCGAGTTGATCTCGGCCGTGATGCTCTCGGGCGAACGGAACCGGACTCGCCGCGTCCACACATTGCGCGAGCCACAGAAGAAACAGCCATAGGGACAGCCGCGCGTCGAGAAGATGTACTGAAAGGCCGACTTGGGATACGCCTGATAGTCCTTCAGCGCGACCGGAGCCGTCTCGTGGGGAAATCCCAGGGAATCGAGATCTTCGATGTACTCCCGTGGCGGGGTCTGCACAACCTTGCCTTCGTGACGGTACACCAGCCCCTTGACGGCGCCGAGATCCCCGCCAGATGCAAGCGCGTCGAGCAGTTCCACGATGGTTTCGTCACCCTCGCCGATGGCTCCGATGTCGATGTTCTCACAGTCGAGGATCTCGCCGCCAACCGTGGAGGTGTGCGCCCCACCCACAACGACAACGGTCTCGGAACTGAACTCCTTTGCCAGCCTGGCGATCATGCGCACGGAGCCGAACAAAGGTGACTTCGAGCAGATGCCGACCACCGTCGGCTGCCAGGCAGCGATGGCGGCCCGGATCTCGCGCCAGACCGGTTTGTCGGCGTCGGTCAAGTGGGCCCGGTAGTTCTCGAAGCCCGTATCGGCGATGTACTCGTGACTGATCCGCTCGCCGCCAGCATGGAAGTCGGCGTTGTAGGTCTGCACCTCCCAGGCGTCCTGCTTCAGGATGGCGCTGGCGAGATAGCCCAAGGCGAGTGGATGGCTCACCAGAGAATAGCCGTCCTTGAAGAGCCGATAGAACGGAGGGTAGATGAGCAGGATTCTAGGCTTCCCAGCAGGCATGGCTCCACCCGGCTTTGGCCGCGGCATCAGGTCCGCGCTAACTCAGCGGTGACAACGCTGCGAGACGGCATAGGCGAAGCAAATCCCATACCCAACCAACAGTACCGAGTCACGCGTACCAATGCCAGATATCTCCGACGCATCTGGTCGGAGATATCTGGCTCGTCGCACCTTCGACAACGAGTCGGACACTGCTGTGGCGGCACTACCGCCGACCACCACCCTGGAAGGTGACCGCAACCCCGAGGTTGAGCACGCGCTCGGTCAAGGTTGCATCGCCGCGCTTGGTGAAGCTGCCCTGATACCAGTCGGCCGTGGGCCCGAGGCTCACCGCGCGCGAAAGCTGAAATTCATAGCCAGCCCCCAGGCCGAAACCGAATCCTGTCTCGTTGGTGCTGGAGCCATTCTGGTAGCTCACGCCGCTGACGCCGAAGCCGGCACCGGCCTTGAGGTAGAACCCTGACTGTGGTGCGGGATAGAACTGGACGCTCATGAGCGCCATCCCGAAGTTCTCCGATCCGTCGCGCCGTCGTTAATCGGATTGGACCAACCGAACAACTCGGCCCCGAGGCGGACCTGCTCGTTTGGAGTCCCGCCGAGCCGGATGGTGAGCGCGGCTTTCCGATCCTGTCGGTGTAAGCATCTCTGGCGAACTTGTACTGCTCCATCCCGTCGCCGAAGCCTCTGCCGGCGTAGAAGCCGCCGCGAACGCCCGGCTGGCCCAACTCGACCAGCCCGCGATCTCGGCCCCCGCCGGCCGCGCCTGAGCGTCAACACCAGTAAGGAATCCAGCTCCAACGGCGACCATGGCAAGAAGTACGATGCGACGCATGCAAACGCTCCTGATTCGGTCGAAGTGGCCTGCGATGACGCCGCACCCGACGGCGTGCAACGTTCCTTGTTCGGCACGGGGCGTGCCACAGCGATATCTTCGACGTGGCAACACGTTGCGGCAATTTCGCCGCGATCGTCGTTGCCCGACTGTCCTTTCCCGGGGTCACTGGTGTCCCGAACACTTCGGCTGCTGCTCATCCTGACCGTGGTGACGGTTGCCGTCACCGCCGTTGCACTGGGCCGTTGGCAACTCCGTCGACTCGCTGCAAGAAGGCCTCGAACGTGGTCTTGCTCGCCGCCGGAACCTCCCGCCCACCTCGGCGGGACAGGGAAGCTTGAGGAACAGTCGCGGGTCGGCGCGTCGCGGCCAAGGGGGTGTTTGACCCCTCCCGACAGATTCTGATCCGTGGCCGGGTCCAGGATCAGGCGCCAGGACTCGAGGTCGTCACGCCGCTCGAACTGAGTAGCAGCGGTGATGTGCTCTGGGTCCTCCGTGGATTCGTGCGGTCCCCGGACGCTGCCACCCCTCCCGCCGCATCCCGGCGCCGGACACCGGCCTCGTCGCGGTCACCGGCCATTGCCGTAGACCCCCTGGGCGCGGCGACAGCGGCAAGCCGCTGCACCGCGAGGAACGACCACGTGGGCCCGACTCGACGCCGCGGCCATGCGCGCTCTCGCCCCGCGTTCCCTGCCGTTCGAACTCCTGCTGGCGGGTGACTCCCTCGGCCCGGGTCGGCTCGTCCCGATATCGCCGCCCGAGCTCACCAACGGGCCGCACCTGAGCTATGCCATCCAGTGGTTCGGCATCGCGCTGGCTGCCCTGGTGTTCGGAGTCATCTTTCTCTGGCGAGACCGTCCCGGATCCGTTCCACCTCCCGAAGCACCCTGAGGATGTTCCCGCCGGCCAGCTTGAGCAAATCAGTATCGGGCCAGCCACGGCGAATCAGTTCGGCAAAGAGAAAGGGATAGCTCGAGACATCCTCCATCCCCTTCGGCAACTCGGTCGTGCCGTCGTAGTCCCCGCCCAGCCCGACATGATCTATCCCGGCAACCTGGCGAACATGCTCGATATGGTTAGCGACATCCTCCACGGTCGCGCGAGGCATGGGATGCTGCTTGTGGAAGGCCTCCTGTGCGACCCGCTGCGCCGTCGTATCGCCGATTCCCGCGAGCGCCTCCCGCTCGAGCCGGTTCCACTCCGGCATCCCGCGATCGGTGAGGAAGCTGCCGACAAAGGTCACCATCACCACGCCGCCATTCTTCGGCATCCGGGCGAGGATCGAGTCCGGCACATTGCGAGGAACATCCATCAAGGCGCGAGCCGACGAGTGGGAAAAGATCACCGGAGCGACGGTCACGTCGAGCGCATCGCTCATGGTGCCGGGCGAGACATGACTCGATCGACGATCATCCCGAGCCGGTTCATCTCACGCACAACGTCCCGACCGAAGTCGGTGAGGCCGTCATGTTTTGCTTCATCGAGCGCGGCATCGGCCCAGTCCAGCGTTACGTTGTGCGTCAGCGTCATGTAGCGCGCTCCGAGCGCGTAGTACATTCGCAGCGCGCCCAGGGAGTTCTCAATGGCGTGGCCGCCCTCCATCCCGATCATGCGAGGCGACCCTTCCCGCCTTGCGCGCCGCCACCACGTCGTCGGCCGAGAGCGCGAGCTGCAATTCGTCAGGGTACTTCGCGATCATCCGGCGTGCGATGTCGATCTGCTCGAGCTGCATCCGCGCGTAGCCGGAATCCTTGCTTCTCCCGGGATGTACACCGACCAGAACTGGCCACCCACGCCTCCCGCCTTGAGCCGGGCAAAGTCGGTGTGTCCCGGCGCGCGCGTCCGCAACGGGTACTTGTCGACGTCCATCATGCTCTCGGGGCGGACCGAATCTCCCAGGGCAGGTCGTTATGGCCATCGATGATCGGCCGATCGGCGAGGAGACGGCGCGCGTGCGCCAGCGCGGCATCTTCGCCCTGAGCAGGCAGCGTCATGGGCAGCACCAGGAGGAGGAGCGAGAACAAGCAGCGGGCGGCTCGCATCAGTGCTTCACCGGCGCGCGAACGACTTCCGGCAGGACGACGCCTTCAACGGCCTGCGTGGGCTGGTCCCCGAGCACGGCCGCCAGCGTCGGTGCGATATCGACGGTGCGCACCGTCCGGGTGACGGTCTTCGGCGTCACGCCTGGCACCCGGAACAGCATCGGGACCCGAACGTCGAGCAGGTTCGTCGTCCCGTGTCCCGTCGAACTGCGCCCGGTGCCCCACACCCAGCCTTCTCCGACCGCGATGGCGACTAGCCATCCGGTCCCCGGCGGAATCAAGCGTCGCCACCGCCCCGCCTCCATGTCGGTCGCAGGCGCAGCCGCAAGCACTCCGGCGTGTAGACCGCCCGGACGCCCGGAGTCTTTCGGATCTCGGCCGCCAGGCTCGACGACTCAAGCGAGTCGACGTTCACGCCGCGAGCGGCCAGCGCTGCCGCATCGGCCATGAAGAGTCCACTGGTCACTCACCGCGCCCAAGCGATGTGGTATCGCGCCGCGGCCCACTGGTTCAGGGCGCGCACCGTGACCGGGATTGGCATCCGGCCACCCGTTCCTGCTTCAGGGTAGTCCTGCGCTCCATGGTCGGCCGTCACCGAGATCACCACCTGATCCATGGGCACCATCGTGGAGAGCGAGTCGAGGAACCAGCCAAGCCAGTGGTCCAGTCGAAGGACCTGGTCATGGATCTCCCGAGAACCTGGGCCCCACTTGTGCCCGATGGCGTCCGTCGTGGAGAGGGAGAGGGAAAGAAAATCCATGCCATCTCGCGTGCCCCAGCCCCATATCCCTCGCCCCCTCAAGGGCCAGATCGAGCGTGAGCGAATCCATCCAGGGCGACTCCGTGACTTTCGAAACCCCTCGCGGAGCTATCCTCCGGCAGAAGGTGTGGGAAGAGAACCTCGGTTCCTCCACCTCGAACGGCCGATCGTCGGCTTCCGGGTAGGTGGCTGGGTCGCGGAGGAGATCCCAGCGATTGCCCTTGAGCTGGGCCAGCGGATCGCGGGCGTTCCATGCCCGGAGCCACCCCGGAAGGGTGTCAGCATAGTACCGGCTGGTGGTGAACTGGCCGTCGGCATACCAGAACACGGGGACCTTCGCCCGCCCCATTGGCAGGATCGCCCCGCGGTCCTTCCGGGAGACCGAGAGGCCCCGCGTGCCTCGGGGTCACGTGCGACTAACCAATCGAAAAGCGTCGTACCATTGAAGCGTCGGGGTGAAGCCCCCGTCGCGGAGGAACCAATGAGGGGCGAGAGCTCGTCCGGGACCCCGAGGTCGTTCGAATAATCCCGGTGCTCCGCGGTGAGCGACCACTCATCATGGTGGAATGGCCGGGAGCAGTTTCGGTCATGGCGTGGTCCTGCTCCGCGTGCGGGAAGAACACCCCCTCACGCAGCAGTCTTCCCAATCCCCCGGGAAGTTCCGCTCGCCACCGCTCGAGGTAATCGGGACGGAACTGGTCGAGGGCAATGAGCCACCACGAGACGGAAAGGAGGGCCGCCGGAGCCTGGGCAGCGACCGGCCCGTGACAGAGCAAGGAGGCCCAACCAGCAGGAGCGAAGGACCAGAGAAGGACCGAGCGCAGCATGGATAAACTCTTCACGCTTGGGGTTCAGGGGGATGGGGGCGTATGTTCAGCCTGCCCGAGCAAACCAGCAAGGAATGGGACGGGCAATGGAACGTAATACCAGACAGCGGGGCGCGATCCGACGTGCTTTTCAGCGGGCCAATCGGCCGCTTGGCACCGGCGAGGTCCTCGATCAGGCACGCGGCGAAGTCACGGGGCTCGGCATCGCCACCGTGTATCGGAACATCCGCACCCTTGTGGACGAAGGGTGGCTGACGCTCCGGTCGAATTGCCGGGCGAGAGCCCGCGGTACGAACTGCAAGGCAAAGGTCATCACCATCATTTTCACTGTTCGCGGTGCGACCGGGTGTTCGA
>CAWKMI010000019.1:0-66172 GCA_963850655.1 uncultured Gemmatimonadales bacterium | reverse complement strand
TTGCACGCCTTACCCTACTCAAACACCAGCCTGGAGGCGGACGTTCCCTTACTGTTGAGAACCATGACGCAACAACACGCCCCGCCGTCACCATGCATAGATGACGCGCGGGGCGAGAAAATCGTTACAGGGAGGCTCCCTGCCTCCCGGGTGGCTAGAGCGCCTTGATCTCGGTGACCAGCTTGGTCAGCGAGGCCTTGGCATCACCGAACAGCATGGCGGTCTTCGGGTTGTAGAAGAGCTCGTTTTCGATCCCGGCGAAGCCGGGGTTCATGGAGCGCTTCATGACGATGATGCTGCGTGCCTTGTCGACGTCGAGGATCGGCATGCCATAGATGGGCGAGTCCTTGTCGTGCCTCGCAACGGGGTTGACCACGTCGTTGGCACCAATCACCAGGGCGACGTCGCAGGTCTCGAAGTGCGGATTGATCTCGTCCATGTCATACAAGCGGTCATACGGCACGTGTGACTCGGCGAGAAGCACGTTCATGTGCCCCGGCATCCGGCCGGCGACCGGGTGGATGGCGTACTTCACGTCGCCACCGTTCTTCTCGATCAGTTCGGCCATTTCGCGCACGACGTGCTGCGCCTGCGCCACGGCCAGGCCGTACCCGGGGACGATGATCACGCTCTGGGCGTAGGCGAGCTGGATGGCGGCATCTTCGACCGAGACCGAGCGAACGGTCAGCCCGGCAGCCGACTTGGCGCCGGTGCCCGATCCGCCGCCGAAGGCGCCGAAGAGGACGTTGGTCAGTGAGCGGTTCATCGCCTTGCACATGATCTGGCTCAGGATGATCCCGGACGACCCGACGAGCGCACCGGCGATGATCAGCACGTTGTTCCCAATCACGAAGCCGGTCATCGACGCGGCGATGCCCGAGTAGGAATTCAGCAGGGCGATCACCACCGGCATGTCGGCACCGCCGATCGGGATCACCAGCAGCACGCCGAGGACCAGCGCGATGCCGATCACGGCATAGAATGGCGCCAGGTGCGCATCGGGCGTCATCACCTGATAGGCACCGAGTCCGACGATGGTGAGAAGAGCACGGCGTTGATCACCTTCTGCAGCGGGAAGGTGATCGCCGTGCCCGGACATCAGGTCCTGGAGCTTGGCGAAGGCGATGATCGAACCGGTGAAGGTCACCGCGCCGATCAGGAGCGACAGCTGGATGACGATGCCGGTCTCGGTCGGAATGACCCGCCCGGCAAGCTCGGACTTGAGGAACTCCGCGCCGCCGACCAGCAGTGACGCGGCACCACCCCAGCCGTTGAGCAGGGCGACCATCTGCGGCATGGCCGTCATCTTGACCGCCTTCGCCTGCCAGAGACCGAGCGCCGACCCGATCAGGACGCCAACGGCGATCTGCCACCACTCGAGGATGTTCCCGACCAGCAGGGTCATCACGATGGCCAGGGCCATGCCCCAGGCGGAAAGACGATTGCCGGCAACCGCTGTCGTGGGCGAACCGAGGCGCTTCAGTCCGATGATGAAGCAGCCGGAGGCGACGAGGTAGCCGATCTGGGCGACGCTTTGCGGAATGGCGATCACTTGGACCCCTCGTCCTTTTGGAACATCTGGAGCATCCGGTTGGTCACCACGTAGCCGCCGACGACATTCATCATCGCCAGGACTACCGCACCGATGCCGAAGACGGTGGAGATCCAGCCGAAGCCGCCGCCCGCGACCACCAGCGAGCCGACGATCGTAATCCCGCTGATCGCGTTCGACCCCGACATCAGCGGCGTGTGCAGCGTCGGCGGTACCCGCTGGATGAGTTCAAAGCCGAGAAAGGTCGCCAACGTGAAGATGACGATCCCGATCATGATCCCTTCGCTCATGTGCCCTCCTGATGGCGGCGGGCCCCGTCGTACACGAGACACATCGCGCCGGTAATCTCATCGTTCATGTCGAGCACGACCTCGCCATCCTTGCGGAGGTGCTCGATCAGCGTCTGGACATTGCGAGCGAACATCTGCGAGGCGTGTGTCGGGATCGTGCTCGGCAGATTGAGCTGCCCGATGATGGTGACGCCATGATGCTCGATGGTTTCGCCTGGCTTGGTCAATTCGCAGTTGCCGCCGGTTTCGGCCGCGACATCGACAATCACCGAGCCCGGCTTCATCGTTTCGACCATCACGGCGGTGATCAGGCGCGGTGCCGGGCGCCCCGGAATCGCGGCCGTGGAGATCACCACGTCCTGTTGACCAATCGCGCCGCCGATCGCCGCGAGCACGCGCTGCTGCTGCTCGTCGGCCAGTTCCTTGGCGTAGCCGCCGGAACCGCCCGCATCAGCGGCGATCGCTTCGGGCGCCAGGAACTTGGCACCCAGCGAGAGCACTTCCTCGGCGGCGGCGGCGCGGATATCGAAGCCCGTCACGACCGCGCCGAGACGTCGCGCCGTGGCAATGGCCTGCAGCCCCGCCACGCCCGCGCCGAGCACCAGCAGCTTGGCCGGGGTCAGCGAGCCGGCCGCGGTGGTGAGCATGGGAAGGAAGCGCGACGCCGTCGAGGCACCGAGCAGGACTGCCTTGTACCCGGCCGCCGTCGCCTGCGATGAGAGCACGTCCATCGTCTGTGCCCGCGAAATGCGGGGCACGCGTTCGAGGGCCAGGAGATTCACCCGGTGCTCGGCACAGGCGGCCAATGTCGGATCGGCGGCCTGGCCGACCAGCGAAATGAGCGTGGTGCCCGACTTGAAGCTCGCGATGGCCGCGGGTTCGGGGCGTTGGACGGCACAGACCAGATCGGCACTACGCGCGGCGGCGGCGTCCTGGCACTCGGCGCCGGCCGCCGTGTAGGCAGCGTCGGCGAAGTGCGCGGCATCGCCGGCCCCCCGCTCGACCACCACCGTGGCACCAGCTTTCACCAGTTTCGCCACCGCATCAGGCGTGAGCGCGACGCGGTGTTCGCGAGGGGCGGATTCCTTCAGTACTCCGATGCGCATCTGGTAGCGAATCCTCCAGGCCAACGGTGACCGCGGGCCAGCAGAAGAAGGCGAGTGTTCACCAACGCGGACGAGCGAAGGTACCGGAGTCCCGGTAGACTTTCAACGGCAGGCGGGTCACCTTCACCAAATGCGACAACGTGCCTCTGCAATTGCCCCCGGCTCGGTCGGAAATGTCGGGCCCGGTCTGGACATCCTCGGACTGGCGCTCGCCGGCGCCGGAGACGAGGTCACCCTGGAGTGGCGTGATGGCCGCTCCATCGTCATCGCAGAGCCTGGACACGAGACATTGCCGAGTGACCCCGCACAGCATACGGCCGCCATTGCCGCTGCTGCCGTGCTCCGACGCGCAGGCATCACGTCCGGGATCACCCTGCGAATGCGTAAGGGATTGCCGCTCAGCGGTGGTCAGGGTGGCAGTGCGGCGTCCGCCGTGGCCGGAGCGGTGGCAGCCGACTATCTCGCCGATGCGAACCTTGGCGCGACCATTCTCCTCGAGTGTGCGCTGGAGGCCGAATCGGCGGTTTCCGGTCGCCATGCCGACAATCTTGCACCATCGCTGCTCGGCGGACTCGTACTGGTCCGGTCGACTGCACCAATGGACGTGATCCGGCTGCCCGTTCCTGCCTCGCTCCGGGTGGTGCTCGTGCAACCTGACCAGCAACTGCGGACCCGTGATGCGCGTCGCGTCCTGCCACCGTCGATCTCGCGGGAGCTGGCGCTGACGCAAGCCGCGAACATCGCCGCGATGGTCGCAGGTGCGTGCCTCGGCGATCTGGCACTGATGGGACGTGGGCTCGATGATCGGATCGCCGAGCCGGCACGCGCACACCTCCTGCCCGGGTTTCTCGAAGCACAAGCTGCAGCCCGCGCCGCCGGGGCTCTTGGCTGCTCAATCAGCGGTGCGGGGCCCACGGTATTTGCGCTGGTCGACAGTGAGGAGCGAGGCGCGCTGGTCGCTGAACGGATGCTCGCATCCTACGCGACGGCGGGGATCAGCGCGGTCGCGCGTCTCGCCACCGTGGACCTCGAAGGAGCGACGGTCAGGTGACGGCCCCGAGCTGGCAGGAATGCGATGCGTGCGGCACGATCATCGACGAACTCAGCCTGGCGACGCGCTGTCCCGAGTGCGGTGGGCTCCTCAGCCTTCGCCATCCTCCGCCCAGCCTGACTGGTGGATCGCTCCGCGACTGGTTCGATGGCCGCAGCGCACTGCGCGGCAGCGCGGACCAGTTGTCGGGCGTCTGGCGCTTCCGTGAACTGGTGCTTCCCACGGCGGGAAGCGCCGTCATCTCGCAGCCCGAGGGCAACACGCCGCTGATCGAGCGCCCGATGCTCTCGGCGTGGTGTGGCATCCCGGCACTGCATCTCAAGCACGAAGGACACAACCCGACCGGATCGTTCAAGGATCGCGGGATGACCGTGGCGGTCACGCAGGCGAAGCGCATCGGCGCTACGGCGATCGCCTGCGCCTCGACCGGGAACACCAGCGCATCACTGGCGGCCTACGCAGCCCTGGCCGGACTTCCGGGACTCACCTTCGTGCCAGACGGTCAGGTGGCGCTGGGCAAGTTGGCGCAGACACTCGCCTACGGTGCGCGCACCTTGCTCGTCGAAGGAGACTTCGACGCCTGCCTGCGGCTGGCGGAGGAAGCCAGCGAGCAACTCGGTGTCTACCTGGTCAACTCGATCAATCCATTCCGGATCGAGGGCCAGAAAACCATTGTCTTCGAGTTGCTGCAGCAGCTTGACTGGCGCGCCCCTGACTGGATTGTCCTGCCGGCCGGCAACCTCGGAAATGTCGCCGCATTCGGCAAGGCGATCGAGGAGGCCATCGCCTTGGGGTTGATCGACAGTCGCCCTCGCCTTGCCGCAGTACAAGCCAGCGGTGCCTCGCCCTTCGCGGCGGCGTTCGCCCGAGGCTTCGATCAGCTGGTGCCGGTCACCGCCGAGACGATCGCGACGGCCATCAAGATCGGCGCGCCGGCCTCCTACGACCGCGGCGTGCGGGCCATCCGGGCCACCGACGGCCAGGTGACCAGCGTCAGCGATGCAGAGATCCTGGAGGCCAAGGTGACCATCGATCGGGCCGGCGTGGGATGTGAGCCGGCCAGTGCGGCCTCCCTGGCCGGGGCACGGCAACTCCGCCAGCGCGGGGTCATCTCCGAGGGCGAACGGGTGGTCGCCGTGCTTACGGGGCACCTCCTGAAGGATCCGGGCATCCTCCAGCAGATCCACCAGTCGACCGAAGCCGCATCACCACTTGGGAACCGGCCAATCCGTATTCCGCCAACCATCGAGGCGGTTCGCCGAGTCCTTTCCGCATCATTCTAGTCGCAGTTCCCTCGGACTACGGCAGACTCCCCCAACCTTGCGCCTCCCCCGACGGCAGATCTCGCCTGGGCCAGTGCGCTCTTCGCTGTTGTTGGAGAGTCGCCGGGCCCCCTGAGGAGATCGACTGGTACCCACCACGCGGACGCCGCTCGCCACCGGACTCGCTGGCGGATGGGCACGCAACTCGCTGCCCTAGTGGCTGTTGCGGCCCAATTGGCGCTCTTTGGCACCCATTGGCCTGCAAATGTTGGCGCCCTGCGGGAAGGCCTCGCGATCCGCGATGGCGACCGTCGGCCACAGGAAGCCTCGGATTTGCTCTCCGAGCATCATGACGGCGGACGAATCCTGGTGGATGCGGCGGTGCACATGAGCCCGAGAACCCGAATTGCGCTGCGCGACCGGATCTGCACGTGGACCTGGCAACTCGGGGCGAGCGCGCTCGCCGAACCGGAGTCCGCCGTGGATTGGGTGCTGGTGGATCGCCACCACGCTGACGGCAAGGTGCTCCGTGGCATCGAGGGGCGGGCAGGGTTCAGCAACCGCTTCGACCCGGCATTCGCACGGGACGGGCTGGAAATCTGGCGCCGTCGATGACGACGACGCTGCTCGAAGGAGGAATTGTGTTCACGCATCTCCGTCGGACTCGTCCTGGGACTGCGGGACATGAGTGACGCCGTGACAACGTCGTGGACGTCCGTTTCCAAGACGCCCACCCCGAGGGAGAATGCCTGATCGGCGGGCAGGTGCTCAGGGCCACGATCGACAACGCCTCGGCCTTCGCGGTCGACGGTGGCACCTCGCAGCCACCCGGGTTCGCTCGCTTCCCATCCTCCTTTGTGCCAGCCTTCTCGGCGCGCACCGAGGCCACGCCGGGCGGGGCAGCGCCGTTCCCGGGCCGGTACAAGACGATCCTCTTCGGGGCCGCGCTGGTCCTGTTGGTCGTCCTGCTGGTGTGGCTCTACCCGTGGGTCGTGCGTCGTGAGCTCGATCCGGCTGGGTGACGCCCTCGTCCAGCGAGGATTGATCAGCGAGCAACAGCTCGACACCGCACTCCAGCAACAGCAGCGCACCGGAGAGCGCCTCGGTCGCCTGCTCCTCATCCTCGGCTACATCCGCCGCCTCGACCTGGCGCGGGTGCTGGCCGCGTTGTGGGGACTGCCGTTCATCACCATCGACCTGGGGGTTGTCGACCCCGCGGTGAGCCAGCGTTTCCCCCTCGATGCCACGCTGCGATTCCGCGCCGTGCCCCTGAGGGACGATGGCACCCGGATCACGGTGGCGGTGGCCGATCTCTCGGACGATGACCTGCGGCGAACCCTCGCCGTTGTGTATCCCGGCCGCGAGCTTGACTTCCGCGTCACCACGGAGTGGGACATCGATCGCGCCATCGCGCTGGTACACCGGCGCAAGGTGGTGGACACCTCGATCTACGGCCTCGACTTCCGCGAGCAGAACGAGAGTGCCTTCACGGTCTTCACGCTGCCGCAGTACCTGGTCCTTGCGATCGGGCTTGTGGGCCTGCTGGCTGCGCTCTGGGCGGCACCCCTGACCACGCTCTTCGTGCTGAACATCCCGATCACGCTGCTCTTCCTGACCGTCATCCTCTTCCGAACCTGGGTTGGCGTCAGCGGCGCGGCAGCAGAAACCGCCATTTCGATCAGTGACGAAGACGTCCAGTCGCTCGACAATCGCTCGCTGCCGGTCTACACCATCCTCGTCCCGGCCTATCGCGAAGAGAAGGTGATCGGCAAGCTGCTCGCCGCGTTGAAGGCCCTTGATTACCCCACCAACCAGCTCGACATCATCCTCTTGTTCGAGGAAGACGACCCCGCCACCCTGGCGGCCGCCAAGTTCGCGGCGCCCATGGCGAACGTGCGCTTCATGATCGTGCCGGCTGGCGAGCCCCGGACCAAACCAAAGGCTTGCAACGTCGGGCTGCTGTTTGCTCGCGGCGAGTTCCTGGTCATCTACGATGCCGAGGACCAGCCGGAGCGTGACCAGCTGAAGAAGGCACGTGCTGGCGTTTCGAAGGGGGCCGAGGAACTCGCCTGCGTGCAGGCCGCACTCAACTACTACAACTGGACCGAGGACTTCCTGACCCGGATGTTCACGCTCGAATATTTGTTCTGGTTCGACTCCCTGCTGCCCGGCCTCGACAAGCTCCGCCTCCCGATCCCACTCGGCGGCACCAGCAACCACTTCCGGACCGATGTGCTGCGGCGCTCGGCGGATGGGACCCGTTCAACGTCACCGAGGACGCCGACCTCGGCTTCCGCGCGGCGATGCATGGCTATCCGTCGGCATCATCAATTCGACGACGTCCGAGGAAGCCAACAAGCAGCTGGGCAACTGGATCCGGCAACAGTCACGCTGGATCAAGGGCTACATGCGGACCGCGCTGGTCTTCACGCGCGACCCGCTGGCCCTGATCCGGCGGGCCGGCTGGCGGCAGAGCGTGGGCTTCAGCCTGCTGGTCGGCGGCACCCCGCTGATCTTCCTGTTCCAGCCGATTGCCATCGGGCTCACAATCGTGTGGCTGTTCACGCGCACCGCGATGCTCGACACCCTCTTCCCACCCGTCGTGCTGTACCTCTCGCTCTTCAATCTGCTCATCGGCAACGCCCTGGCGATCTACGTCAACATGTTCGCCGTCTTCAAGCGGCGCATGCACTGGCTGGTGCTGTTCGCGCTGTTCACCCCCGGGTACTGGCTGCTGCAGTCCATCGCCTCGTTCAAGGCCCTGGGGCAGCTGTTCACCGAGCCGTACTACTGGGAGAAGACGACTCCTGGCCTCACCCGTCACGACCTCTCGGCCTGACGCCGCACACCCCACGGTGGGCCCGCGGCGTGCTGAACGCGGCAACGGCGGAGGCAATGCCATGAGGCGTGTCCGGCAGGCACACGGCGCGGAAGCGGACGGCAGCCTTCGCGATCTGGATCAATCATGACCGCCGCGCGGCGGAGCGGCCACAGACGCCGCATTGATCACAGGCCGGGTAGTCGCCCGGACTTGATCTTGGGGCCCCGGCACCCGAGCTTGCAACACTGCCTCCTTCTCTTCTGGCCGCGCCCATGTTGAATCGCCAGAACCATCGGCTCGTGATCCGCCGGCCCCGCGGACCGCTCATCGCTGCGCTGCCGGCGTTCCTCGCCATGCTTGCGGCGCCGGTCGGCGCCTCGGATCCCGGCAACCCATGCCAGAGCGAGCACCCTCCGCTCCACATCGTGGTGGACTCCGTTCACCATGACGTCATGATCACGGTGGGCCCCTGCACGCTCCCGCCAATGGACATGTCGATGATGATGCCCAGCATGGGGATGGCGAGCCGGAGGCGAATACTCCGGCAAGGTCGACATCAGGACTCGCTTCCTCTGGCCGGTGACCGGCTACCTTCGCGGCTGGGACCTCACCATGCTCGACAGTCTCGGCCACGTGATTCCCCAGAGCACGATGCACCACATGGAGTTGCTGAACTTCGATCGGCGCCAGCTGGTCTACACCATGGCCGAGCGCGTGATCGGCATCGGCGAGGAGACGCAGCCGACGATCATTCCCAAGTCGGTCGGAATGCCGCTGAACCGGGGCAGCCACATGGGGCTGTACATCATGTGGAACAATGAGACCAGCAGCGACATGAACGGGATCTACCTGCAGCTGAAGATGCCATGGGCACCGAGCACCATGACGCCGAGCCCCCTCAAGGTGCTGCCGTTCAAGGTCGACGTAAACATGCACCCGGGCCGTGGCGACGCGTTCGATTTTCCCGAAGGTTCCGGGTCGAAGGCCACGGAGTTCACGGTACCTATTGCCGGCCGACTGATCGCGATCGGCGGGCACATGCACGATTTCGGCAAGGAGCTGCGAATCGAAGATGTCGCCACCGGCAAGGTGATCGCACGGGTGCCCGCCAATCGGCGTCCCGACGGAACCGTGTCGAGCGTGGCCCACCGACTGTTCGGGATCCTCGGGTCCCGGCCCGCATCTCGTCCCCGGGCACACGTACCGCATGGTCGCCGAGTACGACGATCCCCCCGGGCCAGCCGATCATTGGCGCGATGGGGCTCATCGGGGGCATCTTCGCGCCGGACGACATGCGCCAGTGGCCCAAGGTCGACTACGCGGACCATGATTATCTGCTCGACCTTGGCGACTGGCCCACACCGGACAGGTGGGACCTGCCGCCGCTGCCGAATTGAGGCAGACCCCGAAGCGACCGCATGACGAAGGGCGGAGCCACCTGGCCCCGCCCTTCGTCGTGCGCACCAGCGCCGTCTAGTAGACCAGCCCGTACATCGGCTTGACGACGAGGCTCTGGATCAGGAACTCCAGCCGGCGATTCGCGTTGAGCGACGAATGCCCCTGGTCGGGCCCGACCTGCAGCTCGAAGTGCTTGCCGGCGCGCTGCAGCGCCGTGACCAGCTGCATCATGTTGGTGTTGTGCACGTTGTTGTCGATGCTGCCGTAGTAGAGCAGCAGCTCGCCCTTGAGGTTGGCCGCGTAGGTCATCGCCGAGCCCTTGTCGTAGCCCTCCTTGTTCTCCTCGCGGGATCCACATGTACCGCTCGGTGTAGATCGTGTCGTAGTTCCGCCAGTCGGTCGGCGGCGATTCCGACGACGCGGCGGCGAAGACATCCGGATAGCGCAGGATCGCCATCACCGAGCTGTAGCCGCCATAGGACGTGCCGTAGATCCCGACGTGATCCTTGTCGAAGTACGGCCGGTTCCAGAGCGCCTTGATGCCCGTCGGCCATGTCGTCGATCTCGGTCTGGCCGAGCTTGAGGTAGAGCGCGTCGAGCGTCCGCTTGCCCATGCCCGGCGAGGCGCGCGAGTGGAGGTTCACGACGAGGAAGCCGTATTCGGCGATCGGCGCTCGGCGGTGCTGGAACGTCTCGGTCGGCGTGTTGCTGCCCGACGCCGGACCGCCGTACACCGGCATCAGCACCGGGTACTTCTTCGACGGATCGAAGTTCGACCGGAAACTCGATCGAGCCGTACAGCGGCGTCTTGCCGTCGGCGGCGAGGATAGGTGAACATCTCGTTCTTCCGCGACGCCCGCAGCGATTCCAGCTTGCTGACAGGTCGCTCTTCGCGAGTTCGGCGATCGGCTTGCCGCCGTGGCGACGTCGACCAGCGCGAGAACGGCGCCGGGTCGTGCGTCTGGGCGACGTCGACGAACGTACTTGCCGTCGGGCGACGAGATCCACCGTGTGATTGAACGCCGGATCGGTGAGGCGACGATCGTCCGTGCCGTCGAGCCCGACCCGGTGCAGCTGCAGCTTCATGTAGTTGTCGCCGTCACGCCCCATGTACCAGAGCGTCTTGGTCTTCTCGTCCACGCTGGACGATGCTGGCGACCTCGAACTGGTTCCGGGTGATCGGATTGATCAGCTTGCCGCTGAGATCGTAGAGGTAGTAGTTGCTGAATCCGTTGCGCTCCGATTCCCAGATGAAGCGGGTGCTGTCGGCGAGATACCGCATGTGCGGGTGGTTGTCGACCCAGCCGGTCGGCCACTCCTCCCGGATGATGACGCGGCAGTGCCCCGTCTCCGGGCTGCAGGCCGACGAATTCGAGGATGTTCTGCCGGCGATTGGTGCGGTTGATGAGCAGCTCCTTGCCGTCCGGCGACCAGCGCACGTGGTAGACGTAGTGCCCGACGACGTCATTGGTGAACGGCTTGCCGTCACGGACGTCGATCCTGGTGCTCAGCTTGGTGGCCAGGTCGTAGACGAAGAGGTCCGCCACCGGATTCGGCACGCCCGGCTTGGGATACGCCTCGACGTCGAGCTTGGTCTGGAGCCTTGGTCTCGATCCTGCGTGATGAGAAGTCGGGGACCTTCGCACTCGTCGAAGCGGTAGTAGGCCAGCTTGGTGCCGGCCGGTGTTCCACCACATCGCCGTGGTCTGGCCGAGTTCCTCGCCGTATACCCATGACCGGAGCCGTACTTGATGCGGTCCTTCTCGCTGCCGTCCGACGTGATCGGGGTGAGGTTGGCGCACTCGAGCGTCGCCCATGAAGAGGTTCCGGTCGCGATACATCGCGTGGAAGTTGCCGTCCGGCGATGCCGACAATCGTGGCCTGACGGCCTCGTTCGACGGGGCCCTCGCCGCAGGGACCCGTGGGAACCGCGGCTGCCCCGCCGCGCCCGCCGCCGCCGCGCCCGCCACGACCACCGGCAGCCGGTGCCGAGCCGCCGCCGCGGTAGTATCGCCGGGGAGTTCGGTGGCCTTTTTCGTCGCAAGCTCGAAGTGGAACTTCTTCGCGTTCCAGCTGTAGTCGAAGCCCTTGCCATCGGCGGCCCAGGTGATGGCTCCGCCACCAGCGGCTCCGCCGCGCCCACCTCCCCCACGGCCTCCGAACCCACCGCGCTCACCCAGCACCGCGCCCGACACCATCAACGGACTCGCGGCCTGCAACTGCTGGCTCGACCTTCGTGCAAGTTGTCGAAGCCCGGCATCAGCTTGAGGCGATCCTGGGCATGGGCCGCTGTCGCAAGCACGGCAGCCAGCGCCAGCAGGACCGGGAGCGTGCGGAGCATCATCGGGTGTTTCAACTGCTCCTCCATCGGATTGCTCTCCTTGAAATCAGGGCTTCTGCTTTCCCGTGCGTGCGGAGTCGATGGCGGCCTTCAGCTCCCGATAGGAAGCCGGGTCGATTTCGTTGAACGGCTTCATTACGTGCGCAATGCGACCATCGGGTGCAACGACATAGACCGTCCTGTTCTCGAACGCCCGGCCGAAGGTGTCATACAGCTTGCCCACGGCGCCACCGCTGTCGCTCAGGAAGCGCCAGACGTAGTTCGAGTCCTTCGCCCACGAGGACTGTGCCTCGGGACGATCGGTGCTGACGGCCAGGAGGGCGACATCCTGGCCACCGTTGAAGAGCTGCGCGTACTGATCACGGTACGCGTTCATTTGAGCCGTTCAGCCACCGGTCCGCGCCTTCGGAAAGAAGGCCAGCACCACGGTCTGCCCGCGGAAATCGCGCAGGCGGGCGGGGGCGTTCCCCAACCCTTCCTTGGTGCTGACCGGCAGGGTGAAATCAGGCGCCTGGTCGCCCACATGCAACGGCGGTGCAGCCGGTGCTGGATCGACCTGCGCCCACATTGCAGCGGGCAATGCCGCCGCGAATGCCAGTGCAAATCCGATTCTGGTGCGCCATCCTCGCATTAGCGTCCTCCTGTGGGAACAATTCGCCACACCTTGCCAACCTGGTCACTCGCCACGTACATCGCATCGCCCTCCGGCGCCACCGCAACGCCACTCAACTTGATCTGCGACGATGGGCCGCTGCCGGCACCCTTCGCGAATGTCGAATACTGTCCGGTTGCCCTGCCGTCCTTGAACGGAATGAAGACGATGCGGAAACCGTCCTGCGGAAGCGGTGCCCGATTCCAGGAGCCATGAAAGGCGATGAATGCTCCCGACGCGAATGGCGCGCCGAGCGAGTTGCGGGGCGGGACGAAAGCGAGTTGCAGCGGCGCCCAGTGGCCGGGAAAGGCGATCACCGGCTGGGTCTTCTGGGCACAGGGCCCCTGCTTCGCGTTATCGCCGCCGTATTCCGGGGCGAGCATCTTCTTCTTTGCGATCGGATCGTAGTAGCAATAGGGCCAGCCGTAATCACTGCCCTTGGTCAGCATCCCAAACTCTTCAGCGGGCTTTTCGGCGTTGTCCTCGACCGAGTATCCGGGCCACACTCCGAGCTGGTCGCGTCCATGCGTCGCACCCCAGAGGACACCCGTCGTCGGCTCGACGCCGATCGCCATCCCGTTGCGGAGGCCGGTCACCCAGCGCTCACCATCCGCCAGGGTTTGCCCGGGCGTCCTGCCATCATAGCGCCAGATGCCGGCACGATGCTCGAGGTCGGCACAGACGGGGAACGGCTCGGTGGGAACCTCGCCACGTCGGGGAGCCCCCTGCCCGACACAGACGTTTCCGGGGGAGCCCTGGTCCACGAACAACGAACCATCCTTGCCGAGGGAGATTGGCTTGGCGGTATGACCACCGGTTGGCAGGCCGGACACGATCACCGTCCCGCCATCGCTCGGCAACAACGAGCCAGGACGCCACGAGAACCGGACGACCTTGTCGTTGGGGGCGTAGTAGATCGCGTCGCTGGCAATCGCGATCCCGGTGCCGCTGCCATAGCTGGCGCCGAACGTGGCGGTCGTGTCCGCATGCCCGTCACCATCGCGATCACGCAGGGCGGTCACACCATCGCGGGTTCCCGATACGAAGACATCGCCATGCGGCCCGACCGCCACATGCCGTGGCGAACCCACCGTGGCGAAGAGGGTGGCGCAGAAGCCGGCAGGCAGCACGAGGCCGCCATTATCCGGATCGCAGGCGACAGCCGGTCGCTGCGCGGCGGCGACCGATGCGGATCCGGCAACCACAGAAACGACCAGGGGGAGCAAGCGGCGTATCAAGCTGATGAGTTCCGGATTGGGGGAAACGGCGAATCAGCTCCAGTAGAATACTACGACTATCCTCCCCCCGGGGGTTCATCTTGACCCTCGGCGAGAATCGGACCTACCGTTTGGCGGGTGGGTGGGGCTCAATCCGGTAGATGCGGCCGTGCTCATCGTCGGCGACGTAGATATCACCGTTGCGCGCCACCGCCGCCCCTGCCATCCGCAGCGACCCGACCGGACCGTCGGTCCGCATCACGATCTCGAACTTCCCGGTCGGGCGGCGTGAATCATCAAACGGGACGAAGACCAGGAAGTGACCGTCCTCCGGCAATGGGGCACGGGAGCGCGAACCGTGGAAGGCGATCAGCAGACCATTGCGGTAGGCAGCGGGCATCCGGCTGTCGGTGACGGCAATCGCCATCGGGGCCCAGTGGCCGGGAAATCCCATCACCGGGCCGGACTTGAGGTCACAGTGCACTTCAGGACGCGAGGCATACTCCGGCGAGCGCACGAGCGTGGTCCCCTCGCCCTTCCAAAGTCCCTGACAATAGGGCCAGCCGTAGTCGGCTTCGGCCACGAGCAGCTCCAGCATTTCCGCGGGCTGGTGCGCCGACTCGGCATCACTCCACCCCCAGACGCGGTTCAGGTAGTCGCGACCGTGAGTCGCTCCCCAGACTCGGTCGTTGACGGGATCGATGGCAAGCGCTTCGGAATTGCGGAGTCCGGTGGCAAAGCGCTTCCCGGTCCAGGGCACGGAGCCATCAGCGCCCGGCTTGAAGACCCAGATGCCGGCCCGCCAGTCGAGTTCCGCGCAAGGCCACTTTCCCGGCGAGCGCGCCTCGCGATCGTCTACCTGGCAGTTGTCCGTCTCGGAGCCGATGCTGACGTACACCGAGCTGTCGCGACCGATGGCGACTCCCTTCATGGTGTGCGCCGAGCCCGAGCGACCCACCGGCAGTCCTGGTGCGATCCATTCTCCCGCCGTACTCGGCTCGGCGGCGGCTGCCGGCCAGCGATAGCGGACCACGCCCCGGTCGGCGGCGAAGTAGAGCCAGCCATCGGCCCAGGCGACTCCGGTCCCCGGCTCCGAGGGGCCGAAACGGACGATGTCATCAGCGGTTCCGTCCCCGCTCGTGTCGCGCAGCCGGAGCAGCCCCGCGCCGGAAAGGGTTCCTGCCACGAGGGTGCCGTTTGGCAGCACCACGAGATGCCGAACCGGCCCGACCTTGTCGGCGAAGATCCGGACGCAGTATCCGGCGGGAACCACCAACGCCGTGAGATACCCGTCACAATCGCGTCCCTGGCCGGGGAGCGGTGCGGCGAGGATCGCGGCAAGCAAGAGAAGGCGTCGAATCATGGCGAGGAAGTCTAGCACTGGTGCTGGTGTGTCTGGGTTGCCGTGTCGGCAACCGTGGTTGGCCCGGCGAAGATCTGGCCACCCGGCCGGGTGAACACGGGCCAACCGCCCTGCCAGCACTCGAGAGTCCAGATCCGCTTGGGAACCAGCACGGGCCGCGTCCCACCGGCCACAATCCGTTCACCCGCGATCACCCGCGAAAAGAACGGCAGGAGGTCACGCGCGATGGAGGCTTCAGCCGAATCGTCGAGCACGAGGATCAGGTCATCGCCCACCTTGGCGCGCCGGGCGAATCCGGGCCAGAGGTCGTACTGATTGGCACGGCTCTGGATGTTGAGCGAGAAGACGAACGGATGGCCCTTGAGATGGTAGGCGAGCTGCGACGCATCCTGAAAGCGGTTCCCGGCGATCCATGTCGGGCGAGTGCCCGCCGCACTTCGCGCAACATCGACCCGTCGGGCCACTTCGTCCCAGCCGTGTCCCCGGCGGATCGGATCGTCCAGCCCCGAGAATGGAAGAACACGAACCGCCGTATGGAGATAGAGCAGCAGCACCATGCACCCCCCAAGCGCCAGCGAAGCCATCAGCCACTGGCGTGACGACCGGCTTTCGGTGTTCAGCGCCAGGAGAATCGCTGCCGGGGGATACGCCATCATGACCCAGTTGACTTCCATCGGATGGCGCAGCGCGGCGATGACGAACCAGCCAAAGGTGACCGTCGACGAGACGGCCAGGAGGTGTCGCCGCGGATCACACTGATCACGCAAGGTCCGAAACACGGCGATGGCGAGCAGGAGGAAGAGCAGCGGCGAGACGAGTCCGGCCTGTCCTCCGAGGAACTCGAGTTCACGACCGAACGCACCGCCGGATTCCGCACCGAGCCCTCGTTCCAGGGCGAACTGCACCAGTACCCAGCCATGACGGCTGTTCCATAGCACCAAGGGCGCGATGACCACCGCGGTGGCCAGACACCCCAGGTACGGTCCGGGCTCGGCGAGTCGCGATCGCAACTCCTTGTGCGTCAGGCACGCCACCACGATGCCCAACGGAAGGAGGATCGCCAGCTCCTTGGCCAGAGCAGCGAGCCCGAGGACCACCCCGGCGAGAAGCCACCAGCGCGTGGAGGCTGCGCTCCGTGGCGGCGCCCGGAGGGCACTATCGACCAGCAGCAGCACGGCCATCGCGGTGAGAAAGAGCGCGGGGTCCGGCGTGGCGAGCATCAGCCAGTTGGTGAGGATCGGCAGGCACGAGATGATCAGCGCGGCCCGGAACGCGGCGCGGTCCCCCCCGAGGCGGCGGGCCAGGACCACGACGAGCAACGCGCCGCCCAGATTGGCGAGGATCGTGATGCTGCGCACGCCCAGCGCGCTCACGCCGAAGAGTCCGACACCCAACCGCACCAGAAACGCCACTCCGGGGGGATGATCGAAGTAGCCCCATGCGAGGTGCCGCGCCCATTCCCAGTAGAGCGTTTCATCGCCGTCGAGAGGTCCCAGCGCACCGACCACCAGCTGGACCAGCGAAGTGAGCAGGACGACCGTAACAGCTGCACGCGGCACCCGGCTGGTCGGCGCCACCCCACCCTCGTGATTCACTGCGCGGTCCGGAAGGTGAAGCCCTTGCCCACGACGATCACCCATCCGGCGGGCTCGATATCGTTGGCGAAGCGACGGGCGAGGTCGATCCGCATGGTCCGGAGATCGGCCTGCCGGGTTGGCCCGATGCGGAGCCCTGCCCCCACATCGGTGCCGCTGCGCTCGCGAGCCCCGGCGAACCACGCCCCGCCCCGATCGGCGAATAGCGCGAGTCCCACTCCGGCGAGCTTGCCGAGCTCAGGCGCCAGCGTGTAGCGGTATTCGGCGGTGACCAACCAGGCGCGGTCGCCGGTAAAGGCGTGCGACCGGAACGCCCTTGGCCCATACCCGAAGCCAAGGTCGAATTCGCTGCCGGCGGCGACTCGCTTCGACTGGCTTCCCTCGGCGTGCAGCAGGAGGCGCTGGCGTTCGCCCGCCGGCCTGACGACTGCCGTCGCCGCCACCAGCGCCGTACCCGAATCGAGACCGGCAGCGCTGTACATCCCATTCGCCCTGGCCTCCATGAACCCGAAGCCGCCTGGAATCGGCGCACCGAGCCGAATCGAGGCCGATGGCCCGAGGCCGTCGTGGTCATACCCCAGTGCGCGTGGCGCGGCGAGCAGGTCAACCCGCAGTCGGGTGCTCAGGTCGACGTCCTCGAGTTGCCCGAGTTGCTCGAAGCTCCGGGTCACCACAAAGCGGGCATGGCGCCACTCGATCGAAGGGCCGAAGGCTGCGGTGACGGTGCGTGGAATGGCCGCCGTTGAGGACTCAGGAGCGGTGTCGTCCCGCCGCACCTGGGCCGTCAGCCCGATCCGGAGGTAGCCGCGGTTGTCGGCGCGCCAGGCGGTTGCCGCCTGCAGGCGGGCCAGCGTGATCCTTCGCTGCACGGTGTCACTCGCGATGGCGTTCCCGCCGGTGAAGCGAAAGACCCGGCCGCCGAAGTCCTGGAACAGGAGGTCCGCGCCCCGGGCCGAGGCGAGCGAGGTGAACGGCCGCGACAAGCCGACCACGTACTGGTGGCCATCCGAGCGATGCTCGTAGTACAGCTTCGTCCCGATGGTGTTGGCGAACAGGCGTGGGCGCGTGAACTCGAACTGTGACGCCGAGCGTTCGATGTCGTGGCCATACTTCACCAGCACGCGGGAGTCGGTCCCGAGAAAGTTGGTCTCGAGGAACTCCGTGCTCCACGCAACCTGGCTGCCGCTGCTCTGCACGGTGAAGTCGACCATGGTGGTCCAGCCATCCCGGGTGACGACACGCGCGACCAGGCCGGAATCGGTGGGGATGCTGTCGATCGCCACGCTGCGAAAGATCCCCAGTCGCCGGAGATTGCGCGCCGACTCCGCCACGAGGCCGGAGTCGAAGGGGTCGCCGACGTGAAAGAGGAGCTCGTTGCGGACCACCGAGGAGCGGGTCCGGGCATGGAGCGTGTTGGCCAGGCGGGTGACCCAACTGGTCGCCTCGGCGGAATCGAAGACGCTCTGCTGGCGGAGGTCGATCGCCTTGAGGATCGGCGGCGCCGGAGCGGATGGTTGCAATGGCGCGGCGGCGGCGCCGGTCTGGGCTCCCGCCGACATGACGTGAACCAGGGCGAGAAGGCCCAGAACCAGGCAGCGCGGCAGAGGGGCGGTCACGGCGGAATCTTAATGGCCGGGGAAGCGCCGGGTCCCCGGGGTTGGTATCTTCGGCCCCCATGGCCGGTGAATACATCTTTACGATGCGGGACCTCCGGAAGGTCGTCCCGCCGCAACGCGAGATCCTCAAGGGGATCTATCTCTCGTTCTTTCCGGGCGCCAAGATCGGCGTCATCGGCGGCAACGGTGCCGGCAAGTCGACCCTGTTGCGGATCATGGCCGGGGTGGACACGGACTTTCTGGGCGAGGCCAGGCCGATGGACGGCGTCCGGATCGGCTACCTGCCGCAGGAGCCGGTCCTCGACCCGACCAAGGATGTCCGTGGCAACGTCGAGGAAGCCCTGCAGCCGATCCGCGACCTTCTGGTCAAGTACGAGGAGATCAGCGCGAAGTTCGCTGAACCGATGACCGACGACGCGATGCAAGCCCTGATCGACAAGCAGGGAGCGCTGCAGGACCGCATCGATGCGGCGAACGCCTGGGAGCTGGACCGTACCATCGACATCGCGATGGATGCCCTCCGCTGCCCGCCTGGCGAGGCCGGGATTGCCACGCTCTCCGGCGGCGAGAAGCGCCGGGTCGCGCTCTGTCGCCTGCTGCTGTCGAAGCCCGACATGCTGCTGCTCGACGAACCGACCAACCACCTCGATGCCGAATCGGTCGCCTGGCTCGAGCGCTACCTCAAGGAGTTTCCAGGCACCGTCGTCGCCATCACCCACGATCGCTACTTCCTCGACAACGCCGCCGAGTGGATTCTCGAACTCGATAACGGCGCCGGCATTCCCTGGAAAGGGAACTACTCCTCGTGGCTGGAACAGAAGGAGAAGAAGCTCGAGGTGGAGGAGAAGCAGGCCTCGGCGCGCCAGCGGACGCTGCAGCGCGAGCTCGAGTGGGTGCGGATGAGCCCCAAGGCGCGCCAGGCCAAGAGCAAGGCCCGTCTGCAGGCCTACGACGCGCTGGTTCGCGAAGAACAGCAGGCCGACACTACCGGGCACGAGATCCTCATCCCCCCTGCCCCACGGCTCGGGGACGAGGTGGTCGTCGCGAAGTCGCTGTCCAAGGGGTATGGCGAACGGCTCCTGTTCGACAACATGAATTTCTCGCTGCCGAGGAGCGGGATCGTCGGCGTGATCGGACCGAACGGCGCCGGCAAGACAACGCTCTTCCGGATGATTGTCGGTGAGGAAACGCCGGATGGCGGTGAGCTGGTCATCGGCAAGACGGTCCAGACTGCCTATGTCGATCAATCGCGCGAGGCGCTCGACCCCAACAAGACCGCATACCAGGAAATCGCCGGCGACCTCGACACACTCCAGTTCGGCACCCGGAGCATCAACTCGCGCGCCTACTGCGGCTGGTTCGGCTTCCGCGGCAGCGACCAGCAGAAGAAGACCGGACTCCTTTCAGGCGGCGAGCGGAACCGGCTGCACCTGGCCAAGCTGCTCAAGACCGGCGGCAACCTGCTGCTGCTCGACGAGCCGACCAACGACCTCGACGTCGACACGCTGCGTGCCCTGGAAGACGCCCTGCTCACCTTTTCAGGGTGCGCCGTGGTGATCTCGCACGACCGCTGGTTCCTCGACCGCATCGCGACCCACATCCTCGCGTTCGAGGGCGATTCGGAGGTGATGTGGTTCGAGGGGAACTACCAGGACTACTCGGCCGACCTCAGGAAGCGGAAGGGGATCAACGCCGATCAGCCCCATCGGATCAAGTACCGGAAGTTGACGCACTAGCGAGAGGGGAGAAGCGCGAAACAGGATCGGGGGGCCCCGTCACCGGATCGGCGGGTTCGAATCCTGCCTGGCGGTCCAGGTCATCTCAGGTTGATGGATGAAGACGATCGTTGGGTTCGGCGAGCCGGAGTACCGGATGCTCCACTGATTGGTCCCGCCGTCCACCGCATACTCGATGTTGTACGTCGTGGCATTTCCGCTGGTTTCCCTTGCCCTGATCCGGGTCACGGGATAGACATTGACATCGTTCGGCTTCGGACCGACCCGGAACGCCACCTGACTCCTGCCGATCCAGAAGCCGCGATCAGCGTAGTCCGGCGTGCTGGTCTCCCAGGCGCCCAGGAGGTTGGGTGGCATCGCCTCCAGTGGCCGGCGCAGCGTCGGCAGGTACAACCACCCCGAGATGATCGCCACGAAACCGCAGGCGAAGAGCAACCAGCGGCTGCTCCGCAGGGGAGGAACCGGCTCATCTCCGGGCTCCGGGGGTGGCTTGGGCGGCGAAAAACCGCCGAGCGCCTCGAGGAACTGGCGAAGCTGCCCGCGAGTGCCCACCGCACCGATTGATGTGGACCCGGTGGCGGCCGGCTCATCGCGTGACACCGCGTCTTCGGGCTTGGCAAGACTGACCGAGCGGGGATCCGTCATGCCGCCTGCTCCGCGTCATTGATCCCCAGGATGAGCCGCTCATCGCTCCGGGTGGGTGCAACTGCCAGCTCCTGCTCCAGCGCGGATGGGGGAGGCGTCCAGCCACACGCCACCATCTCGCCGAGCGCTGCGACCGCGCGTACATCGAACTTCGTCCCGACACCCTCGGCGAGAATGGTGAGCGCCGATTCCGCCGTGAGTCCCCGGCGGTACGGCCGGTCCGAGGTAAGCGCATCGAAGACGTCGGCGACCGTGAGGACTCTCACGAGATCGGGGATCCCGTCTCCGCGCAAGCCCGCCGGATAGCCAGACCCGTCCAACAGCTCGTGATGGTGCCGCACGAGCGGCACCAGGTGCCGGAACGCGGGAACCGACTCGACGATCCGTGCGCCGATCTCCGGATGCGCCTGCATGATGGCAAGCTCCCCTTCCGTGAGCGGACCAGGTTTGTCGAGAATCGCCGCCGGCACACCGATCTTCCCGATATCGTGAAGCAGTCCTCCCTGCTGAAGCCGCACGAGATCCGCGGCACTGAAATCGAGCCCCTTCGCGATTTCGATGGCGTACTGCGTCACCCGCTCCGAATGACCGGCGGTCCAGTGCGATGAGGCGTCGATGGTGCGTGCGAGCGCTGTCAGGGCGCCAAGACTCAATGAATCGAGTTCGCGCAGGAGCGAGACATTCGACAGCCCGAGCGCCAGCTGATCGGCGAGCTGCCGGCCGGTCGTCAGCACGTTTCCGGGTTGCACGGTCGCGTCCTCAAGGCAGGCAATGAGGGCACCTGCTGGTCCTTCCTGCCCCCGGATCGGGAAGATGAACAGCCGGTGGTTGTCACATTTGCCGAGCATCCCGCAGTACTCCGGCCGGTCCTCACCCGGGGCAATCACCAGACAGTCGCCGGCCCGCATCAGGTCCGCGATGTCCTGCGATGACAACACCATGTCAGCCAACCGCGAACTTGGATCGCTCGCGGTCGCCATGTCGACGCGCCAGGCGCCGGTATCATCAGCTCCGACAGTCGCCGCCGCGACTGAATGGGCGCCGAGCAGCCCGGGGGCGCTCTGCAACGCCGCGACGACGATCGCGCCGATGGAGTGATCCTGCAAGGCGGCGTGATCGATCCCGTGCAAGGCCGAGAGCGTGGTGAATTGCCGCTCGAGATCGGTCGCCATCTGGTTGAAGGCGGCACCCAGTGACTCGAACTCGTCGTCCGACTCGATCGTCACCCGGCTCGAAGAAGTCGCCTTCCTGCAGGCGCCGGGTGCCCGCCTCGAGATCGACGAGCGGGGTCATGCGCCGGCGGATCTGGACGTGGCTCAGCACGAAGACCAGTATGATGGCGATCAGCAGGCCGAGAACAAAGCTTCGCCGGAACTCGGCGAGGGGGGCAAGCATCTCAGATCGTTGCTGGGCGACCGTCACGTTCCACGGGCTCGTCCCGAATTCGTTCGCCAGGAAGAGGGTCCACGTGACGCTCAGTCGAGCGGCCTCTCGCGCGGGCACGCCGGGCTTGGCATCACAGGCGAGCGGGCGCAGGCCATCCTCAACGCAAAGCGTGACGCCTTCCCTCACCAGGTCGAGTCCGGCGATCACATCGGCCACCGTGAAGTATCCCCACCGCCGCTGCCGCACCCCGGTCTCCGCCGCTATTGGTACCACCAGATAGACCCCGGCGGACGAGCCGTGGTCTGGACCAGCGAGGAGCAGCGACCTGCCAGCGGCAAGCCGCGCACCCTGCACTGAATCCAGTGCCGGCAACGGACCAACCTGCCCGCGCTCCACCGTGACGCCACCGTCTGGGCGTTCGGTCGCGACCCCGAGGAATGGACTCCCTTCCGCAGCCGCGGCGAGACTCGATGCCGCGTCAGGAGTCCATTGCAGCATTCCCGACAGTCCCTCAAGCCTTGCCAGGAGCAGCATTCCCGCGCCCTTGCCATCGTCATGAAGCTGTTTCTGTGCGTTCACTTCGAGGCTGTTCAACACCACCGGATAGGTGATACCGGCGAGCGTGAGGATCGGGACCACGGCACAGATCAGGAAGAGCGCGAGCATGCGGCGGGCGACCCGGGTACGGAGCAGCGTGAGCTCGAGCTTCATCAGTAGAGCCTTGCCAGCCCGACGAATCCGCCGTCGTTGGCCCGGATGATATCGTCCTGGCTTGGCCCGGCGGTGATCGGGGCAACGCTGGCTCCGTCTTCGCCCATGCTGAACAGGTCGAAGTCCGAATTCAGCGGGTGCAGCGAGCGGTCCTTGCGCCCGCCAGAGGACGGGTGCCCGTGCTCGTCGTAGGTCATCACCAGGTACTGGTAGGGATGCCCCCACGGGTCGAGCTTGTCACCCCACCCGACTGCTGTCAGGCTTTCGGGCAGCGAGTCACGCAGCGCGGCGAAGGCCGCCACGTCCACCTGGATCGCCGAGATGTCGCCGATCGCCTGCGTCACCTTCACCGTCTTCAGCAGCGCCTGGAGCCTGGGTGTGACGATTCCCAGCAGCATGCCGATGATCGCCAACACCGCGATCAATTCGATGAGCGTGAAACCGGCCGGCTTGCGCCGACCCAGCGATGGCAAAGGGCCGCTGTCCATGAAAACGCAAATCGCAATTTCGGTGCCGATAGCCCGCGGCCGGCCACCTGTAGCATCTCCTTATTCCAGAATGACTTACGGAATGCCACCCGTCAGCGACGCGGCGGGTCGCCTCGGATGACGAGGAATCGGGCGAGAAAGGAGGCGGCTGCGGGGTTCAGGAACCGAAAAGCGACCAGAACCCTCGTGATCGCCGATCGTTCCGCGTCGGGCTTTCCGGGTCCTATCCGCTCCGCCGCGTTCCGGAAGCGGAAGCCTGGCGATGTCATCCGACCGACAGGTGCCTTCCCCCAGATTCGCGAAGGTCAACGATGGCCTCCCGGATCTGAGGGGAGGCGTGTGCATGCGGGGAAGGAGCTCCAGGTGACCGGCGAGCTATCTTCGGGGATGCGCCTCCTTCTGGTCGAGGACGACACCGAACTCTCCGCCGTCCTCGAGGCAGGCTTCACGGAACACGGCATCCAGGTCGCCCGGGCGGCAACGCTCCCGGATGGACGCGCCCGGGCGCTGCTCGACCCTTTTGACGTCATGGTGCTGGACGTCATGCTCCCGGGCGGATCCGGCTTCGATCTCTGCCGCGAGTTGCGGCAGCGCGAGATCGCCACGCCGATCCTGATGCTCACGGCCCGGGACGCGGTGGATGATCGCGTCCGCGGCCTCGAGGTGGGTGCTGACGACTATCTCACCAAGCCGTTCGCGTTCCGGGAATTGCTGGCCCGGATCCGCGCACTTGCGAGGCGCCCGACCCTCGTGGCCGAAACCGTGCGGGTGGCCGACCTCGAGATCGACCTCGCGGCACGCCGGGTGGTGCGCGCCGGACGCCCGATCGAGCTGACCGCCAAGGAATTCGCCCTGCTGGCATTCTTCGCCCACCACGTCGGCCAGGTGGTCGACCGTGCCGCCATCACGGCCCACGTCTGGGATGAGAACCACGATCCGTTCACCAACGTGCTCGAGGTGCTGGTTCGCCGCCTTCGGCGGAAGATCGATGACGCCTTCGAACCGAAGCTCATTCACACGCTACGCGGTGCCGGCTACCGCTTTGGCGCCTGAGGCCGGCGTGACCGCCTCCTTGCCGATCAACCGCATGCGACTCCGGCTCACCGCCTGGTACCTGCTCACCCTGTGCGGCATCGTGGTGGTGCTCGGTGGCGGGCTCTTCTTCGCCATCCAGCACCAGTTCAAGAGTCAACTGACCGCTTCACTCCACGACGCCACGGTCGAACTCGAGCGGGCGGCTCAGATTCGTGAGCAGGAAGCCGGCTCAGGCGCCAAGGTGGTCGACGCCGTCGAGGAGTTGCATGTCCCTGACCGCACGCTCTACCTCCTTGATGCGGGCGGCATCCCCATCAAGCCGGTTTCCGCGGACCAGTGGATCCGTGAGGCGGCCCGTCGTGCCGCTGATTCGGCCGCGCTCGACGAGGAGCATGAGCTCCCGGGAGACAGGACGCTTCGCTTGCACGCCGAGCGATTCACGCTCCGCAGCGGCACCGTGATGGTTGCCGTCGTGGTGGCAGACCAGGTGGAGCTGGAGGACCGCTACGCCGCCCTGATCACCGCCTTTGGGGCCGCGGCTCTGGTCGCGCTGGTGCTCGTTTCGGGCGGTAGCTGGCTGCTGGTGCGCCAGTCCACCGCGCCGATCGAGCAATCGATGGAGCAGATGCGACGGTTCATGGCCGATGCCGCGCACGAACTCCGGACGCCACTGACCGTGCTGCGAGCTCAGGCCGAGATCGCGCTGGAGAAGTCGCGGACCGCTCCACAGTACGTCACCAGCCTGCGGGCCATCGACGCCGAGAGCCAGCGACTGGCCCGGATCGTCGACGACCTGTTGACCCTGGCCCGCGCCGATGCGGGCGAGCGACCGATCGATCGGCGCCGGGTCTTCCTTGACGACATCGCGATGGATGCCGCCGAGGCCGCGCGGGCGGTGGCCGCAGCGCAGGGCGTCACGCTGTCCGTCGACCGCTTTGAAGAAGCGGCGATAGAAGGCGACCCCGAGCTGCTGCGGCGTCTGGTGGTCATCCTGCTCGACAATGCGGTGAAGTTCACACCCGAAGGTGGCGGTGTCCGCATCGGCGTCAGTCGGTCCGATGCCACTGCGACGCTGGTCGTCGGCGATACCGGCATCGGGATCCCGGCCGACCAGCTGCCCCACGTCTTCGAGCGCTTTTATCGCGGCGACCCGGCGCGCGCGCGGCGTGAGGAAGGGGCGACCGGCGCCGGGCTGGGCCTCTCGATTGCCCAGTGGATCACCGATGCGCATGAGGCGACCTTGGCGATCGACTCCGAATCCGGGCAGGGCACCACCGTGACGGTGAAGTTCCCCGCCAGCGCTGAACGCCACAGCCCGTTGTCATCGTCATGACAGGGTGCCCCTGATATCCTGCCTGATTCCATCCTCCCTCCGTTGAGGCCATGCGCGCACTCACTCGAATCGTCATCATCGCTGCCGCGATCCCGCTGAACGCGACGGCCGCGCAACAACCAACGCACCTGAGTCGCGCCGAGGCGATCGCGGCCGCCGCCGACCGGGGTCCCCGGCTGGCCCTGGCCCGCGCCGACACCGCCCTGGCCGGCGCGCAGCTGCTCTCGGCCCGGGCATACCCGAATCCGATCCTGAGCGGCGTCTACACCAAGGACATCCCACGCTACCACGTGACGGCGGAGCTGCCGCTGGATTTTCTGGCGGTCCGCGGAACGCGCGTGAAATCCGCCGAAGCCTCGCGCCTGGCAGCCGAATACCGGCTGGCCTTCAGCCGCGAACTCCTGGCCCTCGACGCGGACACGACCTACACGCGCGCGCTCGCGGCGCAGGCGCACGTCGTCCTCTCGCGCCGCAACGCCGAAGCCGCGGATTCACTCCATCGGATCGCCGTCGCACGACGTGACGCCGGTGACGCAAGTGACCTCGACGTCGAGCTGGCCGCCGTCAACGCCGGACAGCAGGCCAATCTTGCGGCGGCAGACTCGATCAGCCTGGTGTCTTCGCTGCTCGACCTGCAGTCGGTGATCGGCATGACCTCCGACCGGGTGGCGATCGAACTCAGCGACTCGCTGGCGCCGGCGACATCGTCTGCAAGCTCGGAGGCGGTCGCGCCCGGGCAGGTTGCGACCCTGCCGGAGGTCAGCGCTGCGGCGGCGCTCCGGGCCGCAGACCTCGCCCTGCGGCTCGAGCATCGCAGCATCTTCGGCATGCCCGGGTTGGTATTCGGCTTCGACACTGGTGATCCCACGGGCGACACGACCGGCCTGTTGCCAACGGTGGGCATCGCCCTGCCACTGCCACTCTTCAGTCGCAACAAGGGGCCGATCGCGGTAGCCCGGGCCGAGCGCGATCGCGCAACGGCCGAACTGGCGATCACCCAGGTCGAAATGCGTGCGGCGATCGCCCGGGCGACACGCGAGCTGCATGGGGCGAATGCCAGGATCGGCCGCGACGCCGTGCTGGTCAACAGCGCCAACCGCGTCGCGACCATGTCGATGGCGGCGTATCGCGAGGGTGCCGTCCCGCTCACCAGCGTTCTCGAGGCCCAGCGCAATGCCCGCGAGGTGCTCGGGCAGTACGTCGACGACGTGGCAGAATCGCTGGTGGCCGCGGCCACCTTGCACGCCCTCACCAGAACGCCCAGCTCGGGAAGCCCGCCATGAGCCTGAACTTGCCCCACCTCCGCAACTCGTCGCCGCGCCGAGTGCTCACCATATGCGCGATCCTCTCGGTCAGCGCGTGCTCCACCGGTGGCGACGCTGAGGCATCGCCCGAGGTTGCCGCCGTGATCGGCGCGGAAACCGCCCTGGCCGAGTCCGGGGCATTCACGGAAACCGTGGGGGCAATCGGCACGGTCGAAGCGCGGGCGGGTCGGCTGGCGGTGCTCAGTGCACCGGTCGCCACCAGAGTCTCGGCCGTGATGGTCTCGGCGGGCCAGCACGTCGCGAAGGGCGATGTCCTGCTCGAGTTCGAGAAGACCTCGATCGCGGCCGAGGCGCAGAGTGCCGACGCGTCGCTCGTGACCGCTCAGCAAGCGTATGATCGCGCCCAACGAATGGTGAACGAGGGCATCGCCGCCCGTCGGGATCTCGAGACGGCATCGGCCGATCTTGCCCGGGCGAAGGCGGCCGTGGCGGCGGCACGGCGCACCGCGGACCTCGCGACGCTTCGCGCACCACTCAGCGGTGTCGTCACGCGGATGAACGCGACCCTTGGCGCTTCCGTCGACCCGTCGCAGGCATTGGTGGAAATTGCCGACCCGACCGAGGTCGACATCGTGCTCTCGCTCCCACCGGCCGATGCGGCTCGCGTACGGCCGGGAGTGAAGGTCCTGCTGCACACCGGCGCCGGCCCGGATGGTGAGGCGCTTGGTGAGGCCGCGGTGGTCGACGTGTCCGGGATTGTCGACTCGGCAACGCATTCCGTCGCGGTGCGCGCACGCTCGGGACGACTGGTGCGGACGCTGCGGATCGGCGAGACACTCTTCGGCGAGGTGGTGCTCGCCACGCGCCCTCGGGCCATCACGGTTCCCGCGCAGGCGATCGTCCCCGAGGGCGACGGATTCAAGGTGTTCGTCGTGGATTCGGCCGGATTCGCCCACGCGCGCTACGTGACCATCGGTGGCCGCAATGGCGGCACCGTGGAAGTCATCCGGGGACTGACCGCCGGGGAGCGGGTGGTCACCTACGGGGCGTATGGCGTGACGGACAGTGCGCGGATCGTCGGGCCCGGCACCAGTCCCGTCGCGGCCGATACCGCCGCTGGGGGAGCGTAAGTCGTGACCACTCCGGCACCCGAGGGCGCCCAGGCCACCACTTCGCTCTTCGCGTTCCTGACCGCCCAACGCCGCTTCATCTATCTCGTGGTGGCCCTGACCTCCGTGGCAGGACTCTGGGCTGCCATGAAGCTCCCGTCGGCCATCTACCCCGAGCTGGTATTTTCGCGCATCACGGTGGTGGCCGAGGGGAGCGCACTCGGTCCGCGACAGGTGCTCTTCGACATCACCCGGCCGATCGAGGAAGCGGTCAGTGTGGTCCTCGGGGTGACCCGGGTACAATCACGTTCGATCCGTGGCGGCAGCGAGACCAACATCACCTTCGCTCCCGGCACCGACATGCAGTACGCGCTGCAACAGGTGCAGGCGCGGGTCAGCCAGGTCACCGCCGACCTGCCGCCGGGACTCGACATCCAGATGGAGCGGATGACCCCGTCGATCTTCCCGATCCTCTCCTACAACCTCGAGGGCGGCGATCCGGCGACCCTGTACGACATCGCCCGCTATCAGATCCGGCCGTTGATCTCGCGCGTCCCGGGCGTCGCGCGGGTCGATGTCATGGGGAGCGACATCCGCGAGATCGAGGTCATCGCCGACCCGGCGCGCCTCGTGGCGCAGGGGATGACCTACGAGGACCTTGCCGCGGCGATCCGAAACGCCACGACCGTCAGCGCCGTCGGCCGCCTGCCGTCGAACTACCGCCAGTACCTGATCGTAACCGCCACCGAGGCGCATTCGGCGGAGGACATCGCGAACCTGGTGGTCGGCCGCGGCGTGCGGGTACGCGACCTCGCCAGTGTCATCCCCGGGACGGAAGACCACGTCCGGATCATCTCCGGCGATGGCCGCCCGGCGGCGCTCCTGAACATCACGAGGCAGATCGGCGGCAACACGGTCGCCATCGCCGACAGCATCGCCGTGCTGGCCACCACGCTGGCTGCCACGCTGCCGCCCGGCGTGCACCTCAAGCCGCTCTACGATCAGGCCGCGCTGGTTCGCGACGCCATGTCGACCGTGCGCGATGCGATGCTGATCGGTGCCGCACTGGCGGTGATCATTCTGTTGCTGTTCCTGCGGCACGCCCGGATCACGGCCATCAGCGCCTCCTCCATTCCGCTGACCCTGGCAATCACCGTCGCCATCATGGCGCTGGCCGGCCAGACGTTCAACCTGATGACCCTCGGCGCGATGGCGATCGCCATCGGCCTGGTGATCGACGACGCCGTGGTGGTCACCGAGAACATCGTCCGCCATCTCCACCTCACGATCGGATCGCGGGGTCGCCGTGCGCGAAGCTGTGGCCGAGCTGATCTGGCCGGTGACCACGTCAACGATCACCACCGTGGTGGTCTTCGCTGCCGCTGGGCCTGCTGACCGGGGTTGAGGGTCAGTTCTTCCGGACCCTTTCGGCGACGCTTGACGATCGCCGTGCTGGTGTCGCTGGCCCTCGCGCTGACGCTGATTCCCGCTGCTCAGTGCGCAGTACCTCACCGTGGCCGATGCCGACACCGACCCCGGAAAGGAAACCGGGTTTCTGGCCGGTCTCGGACGCGCCGTCGACAATGTGTCGGCACGCTACGCTCGGTCCCTTCACGTGGTGCTGCACCACCCACGCGTCGCCGCCCTCGTGGCGGCAGCGCTGGTCACCTCGGGCCTGCTGGTCTACCGGGTGATCGGCACCGGCTTCCTCCCCGAGATGGACGAAGGGGCGTTCGTGCTCGACTACTGGACACCGGGCGGCACGGCGCTGACGGAGACCGATCGCGAGCTGCACATCATCGAGCACATCCTCGCCACTACGCCCGAGGTGGTCGGAACGTCCCGGCGGACTGGTGCCGAAATGGGACTGTTCGCGACCCAGCTCAATCGCGGCGACATCGTGGTGCGCCTCACGCCACCTGGTGGTCGCCAGCGGTCGAGCGAGGAGGTGATCGGCGAGATCCGCGACCGGATCACCGCGGCGGTGCCGCGGGTGCGCATCGAGTTCGTCCAGATCCTGGCCGACGTCATCGGCGACCTGGCCGGGGGAGCCCGCCCGGTCGAGATCAAGCTCTTCGGCGCCGGATCTCGATTCGCTGGAGGCGTATGCCCGGCGACTGGCGGTCGGCGTGGGCGCGGTCGACGGCGTCGAGGACCTCTACGACGGCATCAGTGAGCCGAGTGAGGAACTCGCGATGACCATCAATGCCGCCAAGACGGACCGGGCCGGACTGACGCCGCAGGACGTGAGCAATCAGGTCGCCGGGGCACTGCTCGGCAGCATGGCTGGCATCGTCCGGCTCGACGATCGCTCGATCGGAGTCCGGGTGCGTGCCCCCGATTCCGTGCGGTTCAACGCTGGCCTGCTGGGCTCACTGCCGATCCTTGCCCCTGGCCGGCAGGCAGCCACTGCCCTGGCATCCTTCGCGTCATTTACGCCGTTCGAGACGCGCGCCGAGCTGCTGCGGGAAAACCAGCAGCAGATGGTTGACATGACCTCGGATATCGCCGGGCGTTCGCTCGGGGACGTGATGAAGGACGTCAAGAATGTCGTGGCAGCGACACCTCAGCCGCCGGGCATTCGGATGGAACTGGCCGGGCAATACGCCTCGCAGCAGGCCGCGTTCCGCTCCCTGCTCATGGTCCTGGCCCTCGCGGCCCTCAGCGTCGTGGCCGTCATGGTGGTGCAATTCCGGTCGTTCACGGAGCCATTCGTGGTGTTGCTGGCGGCGCCGCTCTCGTTCGTGGGTGCCCTGGCACTGCTGTTCATCACCGGCACCCCGCTGAACGTCTCCTCCTTCATGGGACTGATCCTGCTAGTGGGGCTGATCGTCAAGAACGGCATCATCCTGCTCGACTTCACCCACCGGCGGATGGAGGAGGCGGGACTCGACCTGGAAACCGCCATCACCGAGGCGGGCCGGATCAGGCTCCGCCCGATCCTGATGACGACCTTGTGCACCCTGTTCGGCCTGCTGCCACTGGCGCTCGGTCTTGGGGCAGGCAGCGAATTGCAGAAACCGCTGGCGCTGGCAGTGATCGGCGGCCTGGCGCTCTCGACACCGATCACGCTGTTCGTCGTTCCCACACTTCTCGTCGCGATTCGCGGACGGGACTACACCATCACACGGAGCACCGAATGAAGTACTCACGCAGCATGGCCGCGTTGGCCGCGGCACTCCTCATACTTGGCGGGCTCGCCGCCTGCGGCGGAGAGAAGGAGTCCGCTGAGGGGACCGACGCCGAGTCAACAGCCATCGCCGCCACTCCCGATTCGGCAGAACTGGCTGAACAGGCGGCGCTTGCGGCCGAGGCGAAGGTCGCCGAAGCGGACGCGCGCGCCACCGCGCTCAAGGAGGTTCCCGGTGCCACCGTCACCACCTTCGAACTGGAGAAGGAAAACGGGAAGCTGATCTACTCCTACGACCTCAAGGTCGCCGGAGAGGAAGGCATCGAAGAAGTGCAGATTGATGGGGTCACCGGTGCGATCGTGTCGCATGTGCACGAATCCCCCGCCGATGAGGCGAAGGAAGCCGCTGCCGAGGGAAAGGAGGGCGCGGAAGCCGACGAGGCCGCTCCCGCCAAGGAAGAGAGCCAAGCCGCGCTCATGAAGGAGGCGAAGGTGACGGAGGCGGCGGCGCTGGCAACCGCCCTCAAGGAGGTTCCCGGCGGCAAGGTGCAGGTGCAGGAGCTCGAGCGCGAGGACGGCAAGCTGATCTACAGCATCATCCTCAAGGTGGCCGGGAAGGACGGCGTCGAGGAGATCAACGTCGACGCGATCACCGGCAAGGTCGTGAACAGGGAGCATGAGGCCGATCCGGCGCCGGCACCCGCCGCCAAGAAGGGCGGCGACTGATCCGGAAAGCGTCGGCACGATTGCTGGAGGAATGATGCTCAGGCTGATGACGAATGGAGCGCTGGCGCTGGTCGTCGGCATGACCGCCCTCGCGAGGCCCCCGCGGCAGGCGGACGCAGGATGGACCACGGACTTCTCCGCCGAGCGCACCGAACTGTCGAGTACCGGCAGGAACCCCTACTTCTCCCTCGAGCCGGGATACACCCTCCGGCTCGCGGACGCCACCGACACGCTGATCATCAGGGTGCTCAACATCACCAGGGTGATTGACGGTGTCGAAACGCGAATCGTCGAGGAGCGGGAATCGAGTCGCGGTACACTGGTCGAGGTCTCGCGGAACTTCTACGCCATCAGCAGGCGCACCAACAGCGTCTATTACTTCGGTGAGGAAGTCGACATCTATGCGAACGGCAAGATCACCTCGCACGATGGCGCCTGGCTCGCCGGAGTGAAGGGAGCCAGGTTCGGGCTGATGATGCCCGGCTTGCCGCTCATTGGCGGCAAGTACTATCAGGAACTGGCGCCCGGCGTGGCAATGGATCGTGCCGAGGTAGTCGCAACGTCGGAAACGCTGCGGGTGCCGGCCGGCAAGGTTTCCAACGTGCTGCGGACGATCGAAAGCTCGACGCTGGAATCGAGCAAGGAGCCCAAGCTCTACGGGCGCGATGTGGGCCTGCTCCAGGAAGGGAGTCTCAAGCTGGTGAAGTACGGCAAGTAGATCCAGAACCGACCCATCATTCCGACGCCCAGTCTCCCGATTCCGGGGGGCTGGGTTCGTCCTTATGACCCTCACGGCCGGGTCGCGTGCCCCGTCAAGAAGCGGTAGTTTTTCCAGGTTGTTCCCGATCTTCCCGTGCCCCGTTGAAGAGGTTCCCATGCGCGTTTTCCACGTCCGTGTGATCGGCCGGCTCGTCATGCTCGTCACGACGATCGGCCTCGGCTCCACCTCAGTGCTTGTCGCCCAGCGCGGTGCCGGCACTCGGCCCGCGGCCACACTCCTGCCCCGGCGCAGGTCGTCACTCCGGAGATCGTCACCGAGGGCTACCTCTCCCCGCCGGAGAAGATCGCCCGGCTGGTGAACGCCCCGCGCGAGTCCAACTTTCGCTACACTGCCGCGTCGCCGGGCGCGCGGAAGTATTTCGTGCGACCCGATCAGCGACGGCATGCCGACGCTGGAGCAGCTCGGGCGACCGCACTACAACCTCGCGCGGCTTCCAGATCGAGTACGGGCCAACGGCAGCGGACCCTGATCACCCGCAGCTATCGTCGCGGTCGACCTCTTCGACTGGCAGAGCGAGCAAGACCACGCGGATCCCCGCGCCGGCAGGCGCGCGGATCGGGTGCAACCTCCTGGTCGCCGGACGGCAGCACGCTGAGCTTCATGGCGGAGTATCCCGAATCGACCCAGCTCTGGCTCGCCGACCCTGCGACCGGCAAGTCGCGCCAGCTCGGCAAGGCTCTCCCTGCTGGCGACCAACGTCACCAACTGGGAGTGGACCGCCGACGGAAAGTCGATCGTTGCGGTGTTGGTCCCGGACAACCGCGGCCCCGAGCCGAAGGCGGCGCCGATCGCCACCGAACCGCTTGTCCGGCTCAACGAGAGCGGGCAGTCTGCAGACCGTGACGTCGCCGACCTGGTGCAGTCGCCCCACGAGATGTCGCTGGTCGAGTACTACAGCACGGGACAGCTGGCGATCATCGACGTGAAGAGCGGCACAGGTTCGAGAAGGTCGGCAAGCCGGGGCATCATCCGCTCGCTCGACGCCTCGCCCGATGCCAAGCTCTTCCGGATCACCTACCATCGACAAGCCGTTCTCCTACTTCCTTCCCCTGAGCTCGCTTCGGGACGACCGAGGTCGTCATCGACGAGCACCGGCAAGGTGGTCTACCAGGTGGCCGAAGCGCCCGCTTCGCGTCTCCGACCCTGTCGACACCACACCGGCGACGCCGGCACCGGCGGTCGCGGAGCAGGCTGGGACCACGCCCCCGACACCGGCAAGCGCTCGCTGACCTGGCATCCGGTTGACAACGCGATGATCTACATGCAGCTGGCCCCGGCCGCCGCCGGCGCAAAGAACGACTCGGCCTCGGTCGCCCAGCGGCACGACCGGCTGATCGAGTGGTCGCCTCCTTTCGACTCGACCAGCACGCAAGGTGCTCTACGAGACCGACCAACCGGATCGCCGAGTCGTCCGTCTTCAATGACAACGGCGCATCATGTTTGTCAGCGAGACGCGGTACCGGCGGGCACGGCCGAGTATGCCATCTACCTCGATGAAGGCGGCAAGAAGTACGAGGTGGTGAAGCCGACCGGCGGCCGGGGCAGCGCAGGCGGTCGCGGCGGCCGGCGGTGGCGGTCGCGGCGGCCGAGGCGGGTGCGCGCCGGCGGCGGCTCCGGGTTCGTCACCAAGGCCGGCAGCCGCGGTGTGCCGGTGGTGATGATCTCGACCGACGGCAAGTATGTCTTCGTGCAGGGACGCCGACACCTCGCGTGCCGCGCCGGGAGGACAGCACCCATGCGCCGCACGTGACGGTCGACCGGATCGAGATCAAGACCGGCACGAAGGAGCGGGTCTACGAGAGCGACACCGACCTCACCGAGACGCTCTCTACGCCGCTCGACGATGATTTCACCAAGGCGCTCGTACAGCGCGAATCGGCGACGATGGTCCCGCAGTCGCTTCCTGCTCGACCTCAGGACGCAAGGAAGCAAAGCAGCTCACGCGGCAACAACGACCTGATGCCCGAGATGACCAATGCGGTCACAGAAGACCGTCTGGGCGAAGCGCGCCGACGGGCACACCTTCCGCATCAAGGTCACCCTCCCCGAGGGCTACAAGGAGGGCACGCGCCTGCCCGGGCTGTTCTGGTTCTACCCGGCCGAGTTCGCCGACCAGGCCGCCTATGATCGCGGCTCACCGGTGGCGCCGGCGGGGCGGCGCGACATCGCTTCGCCACCTACGGCCCGCGCTCCCTCGCCTTCCTGACGGTCGAGGGATACGCCGTCATCGAGCCCGACACGCCGATCTTCGGCCAGAACGGCCAGCCCCCCAACGATCACTACGTCGATGACCTGCGCGACGACCTCTACGCCACGATCAATGCGCTCGACACGCTCGGGATCATCGACCGGGAGCGGCTGGCCATCGGCGGCCACAGCTATGGGGCGTTCAGCACCGCCAATGCGATGGTGCACACGCCGTACTTCAAGGCCGGGATCGCGGGCGACGGCAACTACAACCGCACCGCTGACGCCGAACGGCTTCCAGAACGAGCGGCGTGACCTCTGGCAGGGGCGGGAGACCTACCTCGGCGATGTCGCCGTTCCTCTATGCCGACCACCTGAACGGCGCACTGCTGATGTACCACTGATGGAAGACCAGAACGTCGGGACCGACCCGATCAACTCCATCCGGATGTTCCACGCCCTCCAGGGTCTCGGCAAGACCGTCGCACTCTACATGTATCCCTACGAGGACCACGGCCCGGTCACCAAGGAGACCGACCTCGACCAGTGGGCCCGCTGGGTGGCCTGGCTCGACAAGTACGTGAAGAATCCCGGCAAGGACGGCGAAGCCGGCCGACCAAGGCCGATCCCCTAGCCCGTCGGACGCCCGACGGCACAAGCCGCGATGCCGGACGGCCGGGCGCAGGGTCCAAACCTTGCGCCCGGTCCCTGTTTTCGGCCTCTTTCCCGACGACCCCGGTCATGGCGACCGGGCCGGAGACGCACATGACGCTGTCACGCGCCAAGATCCCTGCCCTGCCGCCCCGCCTCGAGGGCCTGGCGGAACTGGCACGTCAACCTTGCCTGGAGCTGGCACCGCCAGGCTCGCGCACTCTTCCGCCGGATTGACGACGTCGATCTGGCGGGAGTCCCGCCACAACCCGATCATCGTCCTGCAGCGCGTCTCGTTCGAGCGCCTTGAAGCGCTCGCGGACGATGCCGATTTCTGCTCGCACTATGACGAGGTGATGACTTGGCTGGGCGTCGAACGCGGCAACACCCTCGGGTGGTTCCCCGAGCAGTATCCCGAGCATCCCTGCGGATCGGCCCGTCGCCTACTTCTGCGCGGAATTCGGGATTGCATTCCTCGGTTCCGATCTACTCCGGGGGCCTCGGCGTCCTTGCGGGAGACCATTGCAAGACAGCGTCGGATCTCGGGGTGCCGTTCGTCGGCATCGGCCTCTTCTATCGGAAGGGCTACTTCGATCAGCAGGTCTCCCCGGACGGGTGGCAGGAGGACTCCGATGATGAGGTGAATCCCGACACCACCCCGCTGGTCCCGCTCGACGGGCCCGACGGCCAGCCGTGGCTGACCGCGGTCGAGATCGTTCGGCCGTCCGGTGCACATCCGTGTCTGGACCATGACGGTGGGCCGCGCGCCGCTCTACCTGCTCGACACCGATATCGAGGCGAATCACCCCGACGATCGTGGCGTCACGAGCAAGCTCTACTCCGGCGGGGTCGACATGCGTCTCCGCCAGGAGTGGATCCTCGGCGTCGGCGGCGTGCGGGTGCTCCGCGCCTTGGGCATCACCCCGGGATGCTGGCACGCCAATGAAGGTCACGCGGCCTTCATGCTGCTGGAGCGGGCGCGCGAGTTGGTTACCGGCGGGCGCCTCGTTCGACGCGGCGAGGGAGGAGATGCGCCGGACAACGGTCTTCACCACCCACACGCCGGTGCCCGCCGGCCACGACCGCTTCGACGTCGAGCATGTGAGCGGCATGCGCCGGTACCATCTTCCTGGCCGCCTTCGGCGACAGCGCCGAGGAGATCATCGCCGCCGGCGTCCGCCCGAGCGTGTCGCCCGAACCAGTTCGAGATGACCGTGCTGGCCATCCGGATGGCGGGCCACGTCAACGGCGTCGCCGAACGCCATGGCGCGGTCTCCCGGGAGATCTGGCGGGACCTCTGGGGCGATCGCCCGGTCGACGACGTGCCGATCGGCGCCGTCACCAACGGTGTGCACCTGGCGACCTGGCTGGCGAACCCGATGATGCGCCTGTTCGACAACCATCTCGGCACTGACTGGGGGACTGCGGACTCGACGACCCGGAGATCTGGGACGCGGTAATGGGCCTCGACGCCCGCGAGCTCTGGCACACGCACAACGAACTGAAGGCGCTGCTGGTGCGCCACCTCCGTGAAGAGGCAAGACGTCGGCTGGACCCACGAGTACCGTGAGGCCGCCCAGGTGGTCGCGGCGGGCGCGCTGCGTCGATCCGAGTGTCTTCACCATCGGCTTTGCGCGCCGCTTCGCCACCTACAAGCGCGCCGACCTCCTCTTCCGCGACAAGGTGCGCCTCAAGAAGCTCCTGAGCGATGTCCGCCGACCGGTGCAGCTGATCATCGCGGGGAAGGCCCACCCCAAGGACGATCCGGGAAAGGAGATCCTCCAGTCGGTCTATCACTTCGCCCGCGATCCGATGTTCGAGGGGCGCGTCGCGTTCCTGGAAGACTACGGCATGCACCTCGCGCACGTGCTGGTGCAGGGCGTCGATCTCTGGCTCAACGTGCCGCGGATTCCCCACGAGGCGTCCGGTACCAGCGGGATGAAAGCCGCCCTGAACGGCGTGCCGCAGCTGAGCACGCTCGACGGCTGGTGGGAGGAGGGCTACACCGGGCGGAATGGCTGGGCCATCCCGAAGGCCGCAGCCGGGCGAGGACGCCGACGCGGTCGACGCCGAGCACCTCTACCGGCTGCTGGAGGACGAGGTGGTCCCCCTCTGGTACGATCGTGATGACAACGGGCTGCCAAGCGGCCTGGATCCGCCGTATGAAGGAGGCAATCCGGGTCGCGGGAAAGCAGTTCACCGCCCGGCGCATGCTCCAGGAGTACTCGGAGCGGTATTATGCGCCGATCCTTGGGAACGATCCATTCACCGATGACCCACCGACGGGCTGAACTGATGATCGACGCCACGCCGCTCAATTTGCCGCTGATCGACGGGGAAGCGCCGATGCTGGTGCACATCGCCGCGGAGTATTTCCCCTACGCGCGGACTGGTGGACTGGCGGAGGCGGCGTGGGGGCTGCACCGCCACCAGCATCGACGCGGTCTGTCCACGATGGCGATCGTCCCGCTCTACCGGACGCGCCCACTCCCACCTGCGCGATCTCGAACCGATCGGCGAGCCGTACACGCTGCGATTCGGTCCGCGCCGGGAGACGTTCCGGCTGCTGCGCGAGCGCAATCCGGCGTCGGAGACGCCCGTCTGCTTCGTCGAGCATGAGGGCTCTTCGATCGCCCCGGAATCTACGGCGAGCGCGGCGCCGACTATCCCGACAACCACCGACGCTACTGCCGGCTTCGCCGCGGCAGCGGTCGCCGGCTTGCGGCGCCTCACTGATGGCCCGGTGGTGATGCATGCCCACGACTGGCACGCCGCCCTGGCCCCGGTCTACTTGCGGGCTGGTTCCGCGACGATCCCTGGTATGCCAGAATCCCGTCCGTGATGTCGGTGCACAACGGCGGGTATCCAGGGGCACTTCCCCACCGCGGTGATGCCGGAGCTCGGACTCGGCTGGGAGTACTACACTGTCGACCGGCTCGAATGGTACGGCAAGGTCAACCTGCTCAAGGGCGGCCTGATGTTCACCGACATGGCCACGACCGTGAGCCCGACGCACTCCCAGGAATTGCGCACCGCGGCTGGCGGCTTCGGGTTGCAGGAGGTGTATCAGTGGATGGGCGATCGCTTCACCGGCGTCCTCAACGGCATCGATCAGCAGATGTGGGACCCACAGCGCGACCCGCTCATCGCGGCGCGGTATTCTGCCGACGCGATCGAGGGGAAGCGCGCTCTGCAAGGCCGCCACGCAACGGCGCTTCGGGCTGCCAGAGAATCCATTCGTCCCGCTCGTCGGCCATGCCGGCCGGATGGCGACCCAGAAGGGGCTCGACCTGATCGTCCGCAACCACGCCCTCTTCCAGCTGGCAGCGCAGTATCGTCTTCCTCGGCAGCGGCGAGCGCAAGTTTCGAGGAGGCACTGGCCCACCTCCGTGCGGCCATGCCGCACCGGATTGGCGTGCAGACGACCTTCGATGACGAGACCGAGCACGTGCTGATGGCCGGGTCGGACATCTACATGATGCCTTCGCAGTACGAGCCGTGCGGGCTGACCCAGATGCGCGCGCAGCGCTACGGCACCATTCCGGTGGCTCGACGGGTCGGCGGCCTGCCGACACGATTGAAGACGGGGTGACCGGATTCCTCTTCGATGCCTACGAGGATCGCGCCCTGGTGGGCGGAATGTGGCGCGCGATGACGGAGCATCGCTCGGCCCGGGCCTGGCAGCGAGATGCAGCGCGAGGCGATGTCAGCGCGACTTCGGCTGGGATCGCGTGGCCGAGAAGTACCTGGACATCTACACGCGGGCGATCGCACTGGCCGCGGAGTTGCGGTGAGACTTCGCTTCATCCTGACGCTGCACAGCCACCTGCCGTGGGTGCTCCACCACGGTCGCTGGCCGCATGGCTCCGATTGGCTCTGCGAAGCGGCGATCGACAGTTACCTGCCGCTGGTCGAGATGCTCGAACAGCTCGAGGCGCGAAGCGGTCCCGGCACCGATCACCCTCGGCATCACCCCGGTGCTCGCCGCGCAGTTCGCGCATCCGTCCTTCAATGCCGAGCTCGAAGCCTACTTCGCTCATCGCTTCCGAACCCTGGACGACGCGCCCGCCTCGCTCCGCCAGACCGGGGACGCGGACCTGCTGCCCGCTGGTGCCGTTCTGGCGCGAGCATCTCGAACGACCTCCATGCGACCTGGCGTCGAGTTGATGGCGACCTGATCGGCGCGCTCCGGCGCCATGCCCAGGCTGGCCGCATCGAGTTGATCTCCTCCGCCGCCACCCACGGCTTCCTGCCGCTGCTCGGCCGCGACGAAAGCATCCGGCTGCAGCTGCTCGTAGGCCGGGCGGAGCACATCCGGCATTTCGGCGAACTGCCGCATGGCTGCTGGCTGCCGGAGTGCGCCTATCGGCCCCGGGGAAAATGGCAGCCGCTCCCGACGCGCCGCACCCCCGCGTCCGTCGCGGGATCGAGGACTACCTTCAGCACGCCGGCTTCCGCTGGTTCTTCGTCGATGCCCATCTGGCCGAGGCCGGCGAAACCTGGGACATGTATGGCGGCAAGAAGACCACGCGCCGCGTGGGTCGCATTCGCCGATCCCCCTACCGCGCCTACCAGGTGGGATCCCCCACGCGTGGTCGCGCCGGTCCGCGTCCTGGTGCGCGACCCGAAGGCCACCGAGCAGGTGTGGAGTCGCCACGGCGGCTACCCCGGAGACGGCCGCTATCTCGAGTTCCACAAGATCCGCCACCCCGGGGGCCTGAAGCTCTGGTCGGTCACCAGCACGACGTCCGACCTCGAGCGCCAAGGAGATCTACGTCCCCGGTGCGGCGCGGATGCCGTAGCGGGACACGCGCAGCACTTCCGCACGCTGCTCGACGAGATCGCCAGCAAGGCCGAGAAAGGCGATCGCACCATCGTGGCGCCGTTCGACACCGAGCTGTTCGGACACTGGTGGTTCGAAGGCGATCGATTTCCTCACGGAACTCTACCGCGAGCCTCGCCGAACTGACCGCAGCGGTCCAGCCGATGCACCGCCGGGCGTTTCCTCGCGGAGGAGCCGCCGGCGACGATGCTCCGGATGGGGAGCGGCTCGTGGGGAGCCAACGGCGACTTCTCCATGTGGCTGAACCCGGAGACCGAATGGACTTGGCGCCAGCTCTGGCCGCTGGAGGATCGCTTCTGGGACCTGGTGCCGAACGTGATCAATCGCATCGATGCGCTGCCGATCCTCGAGCAGGCAGCGCGCGAACTGTTGCTGCTGCAGTCCTCCGACTGGCAGTTCATCATCTCGACCGGCGCGGCCGGGCGACTACGCCACCGAACGATTCCTCGGGCACGCTGAGGCGCTCGACGGCCTGCTGTCGCCCTGGAGCACGCCGGGCCGGACCTGAGTCAGGCTCGCGCCCATGCCGCGTCGCTCGAGCGAATCGACGGCCTCTTCCCCGATCTGATCGGCGCCATCGCCGCCGCCTCCGACGTCACCACTAGCGCCTGAGCATGCGCCACATCGTCATCCATGGCCATTTCTACCAGCCGCCGCGTGAAGAACCGTGGCTCGAGCTGGTCCCGCGCGAGCCGACGGCCGCACCTTGGCACGACTGGAACCAGCGGATCACGGCGGAGTGCTATGCACCGCTCGACTCGCGCCAGGATTCTCGACCGCGAAGGGTCGCCTCCGCCGGGTGATCAACGCTTGGTCGCACCTGTCGTTCGATGTCGGCCCAACCCTCCTGCGCTGGTTCGACGACAATGCCCCGGCCATGCGCGATGCCATTCTTGCGGCGGACCGCGTATCACGCCAGCGCCTCGGCTTCGGCAACGCAGTGGCCATGCCGTATCACCACATCATTTTCCCGCTGGCCTCCCGGCGCGACAAGCAGACCGAAGTCCGTTGGGGCATGCGCGACTTCCGCCAGCGATTCGGCCGCGACCCGGAGGGGATGTGGCTGCCGGAGACCGCTGTCGACGAGGAATCGCTCGAGGTACTCGCCGAGGAGGGGATCCGGTTCACGATCCTCGGCCCACACCAGGTGACCAACTCGCCGCCGTTCGGGCGGCCGGGGCGCTGGCGCGCCAGCAGCGGCCGCGAGCTCGCGATCTTTGTCTATGACGGTCCGCTGTCACACGGTGTCGCCTTCGGTGACCTGCTCCGCGGTGCGGCACAATGGCTCGCCCGGATCGAGGCACTGCCGCGGGCAGTCGATGGCGACTTCACCCTGACCTCTCTCGCCACCGACGGCGAGACCTTCGGCCACCACCACCGTTTTGGCGACCTGGCGCTGGCCGCGCTCATCGAACAGGTGGATCGTCGCGCAGATCTGCAGCTGACCAACTATGCCGCTGCCCTGGCCATGTGCCCGGCGGACGACACCGTCACCGTCGTCGCCTCGACCTCCTGGAGCTGTTCGCACGGCATCGAACGCTGGCGCGGCGACTGCGGCTGCCGGGTGGATCCCGCTACCTCCCAGGCATGGCGCGCCCCGCTTCGGGCCGGGCTCGACATGGTGGCCCAGGCCGTCCATGCCATCTTCGTCAACGACTGGCCCGCCGACGCGGGCGACCCCTGGATCGCCCGCGACCTGGCCGGCCCCGACCTGGCCGGCGCCGCCGCACCTGCCGAGCGAAGCACGACGCCTCCTCGAGGCGGAGCGGCACGCGCTCGCGATGTTCACCTCTTGCGGCTGGTTCTTCGATGACATCGCCCGGGTCGAGCCGCGGATCTCGCTGCGCCATGCGGCACGGGCAATCGAATTCCTCCCCAACCGCGCCCACGCCGCCGTGGAGACCGCACTGCTGTCTGCGCTGGCCCTCGCCCGGAGCAACGACCCCACCAAGGGCGATGGCGTGGCCATCTGGCACCGCGACGTGATGCGCGAGGCCGATGGCCCGGCGCGCCTGGCCGCCGGCCTGCGCTGCCGTGCGGGACCTTGCGCCCGACGCGCTGGACGATGTCATCGTCCCGACCCACCGCTGGCAGCTCGACGGCGACGAAATCGTCACCCATCATCGGCGCACCGATCGCGAATATCGGTGGCAGACCATTGCCGTTACACCGGGGATCGTTGCCGAGCATGTCACCGTGACGCCCGCCGACGAATCCGGCATGGCCCACGAGATCCACTCCCGGAACTTCCCCGCCCCCGTCCGCGCCGTGCTCAGCGCGATCGTCCACCCGATGGTCTTCGACGCCACCCTTGATCGCGATGAACGCACCGCCCTCAGCAACGGCCTCCTCGACGCGACCACCGCGCGCGACCTCGCCCTGCAGCACGCCTGGTCGCTGGTGGCCGAGGATGGCCTCGATGCCGCCGGGATCGTTGTCCACGGGGCGCTCGACCTCTACGACCTCGATGATGAGCCGGTGCCGGACGCCATGCGCACCGCGTCGTTCCTGGCGCTCGAGGCGCCTGCTCGCCCTCTCCCGAGCGCGATGCGCTCGCCAGCCGGCTCAGCATCGCGCTGGACCTGGCTCGATGACCCCGCCACTACGGTTCTGTTTCGGCATCCACCTGCACCAGCCCGTCGGCAACTTCGACTCGGTCTTCGAACAGCATTTGGCGGACGTCTATCGACCGCTGCTCGGGGCGCTCGAGCGTGGCGACGCGTGGCCCGTGGCCATGCACCTCTCCGGCCCCCTGCTGGAGTGGCTGGAGGATCATGCCCCGGCGTTCCTCGACCAGATCGGGAAGCACGTGGCGGCGGGTCACCTCGAACTGCTCTGTGCCGGCCACGATGAGCCGATCCTCGCCGTCCTGCCGCGCGAAGACCGCCATGAGCAGCTGCGCCGGAATCGCGAGCACCTCCGGCGGCGATTCGGCGTGGATGTTCGCGGCCTCTGGCTCACCGAGCGAGTCTGGGAACCCCACCTCCCCGAGGACCTCGCGGCCGCCGGCGTCGAGTTCGTGCTCGTCGACGATCGACATTTCCGGGTCACCGGCTTCACCGCCGAGCAGCTGCACGCGCACTTCATGACGGAATCGGGAGGGCACCGCGTGCAGCTTTTCCCGATCGACGAAAAGCTCCGCTACCTCGTCCCGTTCCGCCCTCCCGCCGAACTCGCGGCGTATCTTCGCGGCCTGCGTGCAGCAGGCCGGCGGATCGCGGTCCTCGGCGATGACGGCGAGAAGTTCGGCGGCTGGCCGGGAACCCGCAAATGGGTCTACGAGGACGGCTGGATGGACGCGTTCATCGACGATGCTCGCAGAACTGCGCGACTCGGGCGAAGTGGTGCTCTCCCGCTTCAACGAGGCACTCGCCGCCACTGCATCGGCCGGACTCGCCTACCTCCCTTCTGCCTCCTACCGGGAGATGGAGGGATGGTCGCTACCACCTTCGCCAGCGCGGGCGCTGCTCCGCCTCGAGAACGCGTGGGGTGAGGCGCGACTCTCCGGCATCGAGGGCGGCCTGCTCCGCGGCGGGCACTGGCGCAACTTCCTGGCGAAATACCCCGAATCGAATCGGTTGCACAAGGCGATGCTCGCGCTCTCCTCGCTCTGCCGGGAACGCGGCGACCCGCCCGCGGCACGCCGGGCCATCGGGCGGGCCCAGTGCAATGATGCCTACTGGCATGGCGTCTTCGGCGGGCTCTACCTGCCGCATCTCCGCGCGCCGCTCTGGGCCCAGCTCGCCCTGGCCGAGGGCCTGCTCCGCGAGGGCGAGCCGATGGCCGTCGAGACGGTCGACTTCGATGCCGACGGGCACCCGGAACAGTGGGTCCATTCCGCTGACCGCAGCGCCCTGGTGGCGCCGTCCCGCGGTGGCGCCGTGGAGATGGTGATGGACTTCGCGGCTCGACTGAATTTCGTCGACGTGATGACCCGGCATCCCGAGGCGTACCATGAGGCACTGGGCATCGCCGCTGAGCCTGCGACATCGCTTGACAGCAATCATGGCGACGAATCTCCTGACGACACATCGTCCCGGCAGGGCATGCCGTCGATCCATGAGCTCGAAGGGCGCCCTGCAGGAACGGCCAGCGGTCGATACGGAGCCCCGGGCCTGGTTTGTCGACCGGCTGGTCGCGCCGACCACGACGGTCGCGGACTTTGTGGCCGGCACGGTGCCGGTGGTGCGGTCGTGGGCTCGCACGGCGATGCAGGCGGCCGCCACCGTCCATCCCGACGGCGTCGAGATCTACCTGCGGTCCGAGGATCTCGCCAAGACGGTCCACTTTGCCGCCGATGGCGCCATGACTTGTGCCTGGGCGTGGCAGGCGACGGCGCCCACTGCCGCCAACGGGAGCTGGTTCACTTCGGAGATCTCCGCGTCGGTCGAGCTCGACCTCGATGCGCCGGGGGCGACCGTGTGGCGGTACCAGATCGAGACCGTGGCCAAGAGCGAGCAGGGGTTCGACAGGATGGTTCAGGGAACGGCGACCGTGCTCTGCTGGCCACTCAGCGCCGGGAGCGCGTCGGTGACCGTCAGGCCGAGGGACGCATCGGCGCAAGGCTGAGACGCGCCGGGCGACACCGGCTGGCCCGCCGCCTAGTGGTGCAGCACCACATCGATCGGCGCGCGGACGACGATCCGGTACGAGATCTCCCACTTGCTGTTGAAGAAGGCGATGCTCTTTTCGTCGTCGATCCGGTGAAACCGCCACTCGGCATCGAGCGTGGCGCCCCCTTCGATCGGGACACGGCGCATCACGCCAAGCTCGAGGTACTTTCGCGCTGAGCGATAGAACGCGGGGTCGTGCCCGGTGGAGCTGTAGTTCTGGTCCCCCGCATCCCCGCTGAAGTCACTGCCCCGCCAGACGATCCCGAAGAGTTCCACGGCGTTCCATGGCGTCGCCGCGGCGCGCAGGTACGTACCGTGTCCCTTGTCCGGTCGCCCAGCGGGATAATTCGGATCGATGTGCCCGTTGCTCCAGAGTTCCGCGACCTGGACCGACGCCTTTCCCACCGCGGCGAGCGAATCGTGTACCACGGCACGTATTGCCGTGACGCGATTGTTGGTCACTGGAGCGTTGGCATCGAAAAGCTGGCCGCCCCGGTGATACCAGAGGTGCTGGGCGTCGACGTCGACGATTCGCGCGGCCCGAAAGCCGAGGATCAGCCCGAGCTCGAACTGCTCACGCTCGAACGGCGTGTTGAGTTTCTGCCAATTCACCCAGGTGTGGCCCTGAAACGGGCCGCGATGCTCGAGCCATTGCATGCCGTACTCAATCGGGGTCGTCAGTTCCCTCGTCGTCACCATCATCGGCTCAAGCAGTCCGTGCCGGTCGACGGTCTCGAGTGTGCCGAGAACCGCCAGGGTGTGCGGCGTTTCATAGCGGAAGGAGAGCACCGGCTTGAGCGAATCCGTGAATCGATCCGATCCCCAGCGGCGATCGGCGAAGAGCCCCACCCGAAGCTCGGTGCGCGGCCCAGGTCTGGCGCCAAGCCAGGTCGTGACCTGGCCGCCGAGAATCGTTTCACCCACCCGGTAGGGGGTGAAAAACTCGGTATTGTCGCCGTACAGTGCGGCACGGAGCCGCCAGTCGATCTGCTGGCCCGAGCCCGGCCGGGCGAGGAGGAGCAGGAGGAAGGCGGCCAGGGCCGGAGCAGCGGGGACTCGGATGGGTACCTCGGGTGACGGTGACCGGATCGCTCACTAGTTTACTGCCGACATGAATCCTACGGGTACTGTCCGGATCGGACTGGTGCAGCAGCGGGTCGGCGGAGACCCGGCGTCAAACCTCGAGGCTGCCATTGCCGGCATCCGCGAGGCCGCCGCCAAGGGAGCCCAACTCGTCTGCCTGCAGGAGCTTTTCAACTGGTACTATTTCTGCCAGCGAGAAGACCACGACTTTTTCACGCTGGCAGAGGCGATCCCCGGGCCGTCCAGCGAGCGCCTCGGCGCCATCGCCAAGGAGCTCGGCGTGGTCATCGTCGCGTCGCTCTTCGAGAAGCGCGCGGAGGGCCTTTATCACAACACCGCCGCGATCCTCGACGCCGATGGAAGGTACCTTGGGAAGTACCGGAAGATGCATATCCCGGACGACCCACAGTACTACGAGAAGTTCTACTTCACGCCGGGGGACTTGGGGTTCCGGACCTGGCAGACCGCGGTCGGCAGGATCGGCGTGCTGATCTGCTGGGATCAGTGGTATCCCGAGGCGGCTCGACTGACGGCGATGAGTGGCGCCGAGATTCTCCTTTATCCGACGGCCATCGGCTGGTTGCCGGCTGAGAAGGCAGAATTCGGCGCAGGACAGCAGGCCGCCTGGGAGACCATGCAGCGGAGTCACGCGATCGCCAACGGCTGCTATGTCTGCGCGATCAACCGCACCGGACTCGAAGTCCTCCCAGGCAGCGAACCCGGGCACCAGGGAATCGAGTTCTGGGGTGGTTCGTTCATCGCCGATCCGTACGGACGGGTCGTCGCCCGGGCCGGCCAGGAGGAGGCCGTGCTGACGGCCGATTGCGATCTGGCGAAGGTCGACCTGGCACGGACCCACTGGCCGTTCCTGCGCGATCGCCGGATTGACGCCTACGGTGGCCTGACCAAACGCTACCTTGACTGAAACACCCGCGGCACGGGGCTTCCGGATGCCGGCGGAATGGGCGCCGCACCGCGGAACATGGCTCTCCTGGCCCCACAAAGCAGCCTCATGGCCAGGTCGCTTCGAGCCGGTGCCGCGGATCGCCGCCGAGATGATCCGCCATCTCGCGCCGGGCGAGGAAGTGCACGTGAACGTTGCCGGGCCGGAGATGGAGCACAGCGCGCGGCAAGTGCTCGCCGGGGCAGGCGTCGCCGACGACCACGTCTTCTTCCATCACCATCCGACCGATGACGCCTGGTGTCGCGATCACGGACCGATCTTCGTGCAGCGCGACCGCGAGCAGCTGATCCTTGATTGGGGCTACAACGCGTGGGGCAACAAGTACCCGCCGTTCGAGCAGGACGACGTCATCCCGACGCGTATCGGCGCAGAGCTGGGCATCGAGGTGGTTGCTCCGGGGATGATCCTCGAGGGCGGATCGATCGAGGTCAACGGTCTCGGCACGCTGATCACCACGGAGGCGTGCCTCCTGAATCCCGAACCGCAACCCCTCGCTCACTCGCGCTGACATCGAGATGCGACTCCGCGACAACCTCGGCGTCCGCACGATCCTCTGGCTGGGCGAAGGCATCTCGGGCGATGACACCGACGGACACATCGACGACCTCACCCGCTTCGTCGACGAGCGAACCATCGTCACCGTGTTCGAGGAGGACCCTCGCGACGAGAACTTCGCGCCGCTGGACCAAAATCTCCGCCGACTCGAGACGATGTCCGACCAGGATGGGCGGCCGTTCCGCCTCGTCACGCTCCCGATGCCTCCCCCGGTGTTCCACGAGGGCCAGCGCCTGCCGGCCAGCTATGCCAACTTCTATATCGCCAACACCGTGGTGCTCCTCCCGGGCTATCACCGCACCCGCGATGAGCAGGCGCGCTCAACGCTGCAGGCCCTCTTCCCCACCAGGCAGGTGGTGGTGATCGACTGCACCGAGCTGATCTGGGGCCTGGGGGCATTTCACTGCCTCACGCAGCAATGGCCGGCGTAGACCGTGGGGCGCCTGCGGCGGGCAGGCACCGGGGCGCCGGGCGATGGCCCGCGCGCGTTCCGCGCTTGCAACCATCCGGCGCCTGCCGGGCGTCCAACCCAATGTGACCAGCCACGCAATGACCCTCCCAACACCCATTGCCGGGATCCCGGGCATCCAGGCCGACATCGTCGAGGTGCGCCGGGCCGCCGCCGGGGATGAGGGAGCCTTTGAACGCCTGTACCGGCAGCATGTCACGCGGATCCACTCGCTGGTGCGACGAATGGCCGGGCCAGACGTCGCCGACGAAGTCACCCAGGACGTCTTCGTTCGGGCCTGGGACAAGCTGCCGACCTTTCGAGGGGAGAGTGCGTTCGGCACCTGGCTCTACCGCCTGGCCATCAATGTCGTGCTCTCGCGCCGGCGCGGTGAACGGAAGGAACGCACCGCGCTGCTCGACGGCGACGCCGTCCTCGAGTTGCAACCCGCAACGCACCCCCCCGCCGGCATGCGGCTCGATCTCGAGACGGCGATCGCCCGGCTGCCCGGGGCGGCACGACAGGTGTTCATCCTGCATGACATCGAGGGATGGACGCACGAGGAGATTGCCGAGCGGCTGGGGTTGGTGCCGGGAACTTCAAAGTCGCAGTTGTCGCGCGCTCGCGCCGCACTGAGGAGGATGCTCGATGCGCAATGAATCCGAACCCCTCGATCCGCGACTCGCCGAAGCCATCAGCGCATTGCGCGACCGCGCACCGACCGCAGACCTCTGGCCCGGCATCGCGCCACGCCTCACGCGGCGACGCCCGAGGGGATCGGTGCTGCTGCGCTGGCCGACGGCACTCGCCGCCGGGGTCACCATCGCACTGGTCTCGGCGGGCGGAACGTTGCTGCTCCTCCGCGATCGCTCGGTGGCCGTTCCCCCGGCCGCGACACGCAACACCCCCGCCCTGCTCCCGACAGCCTACACCGCCGCCGACAGCACGCTGGGCAGCGCCATCCGTGATCTCGAGGGAGCGCTGCGCGCCTCGCTGCCAGCGCTCGATTCGACGACCCGCCTCGGCATCGAGCGATCGCTCGCCACGCTCGACAACGCGATCGCCGACGCCGCGAGGCGTCGTGCAGCCACGCCGGACGATCCGCACGCCGAGCGCTACCTGACCTCCACGCTGCGCCGGAAGCTCGATGTCCTGCGCACCGTCTCGACCTTGACGGCCCGCCGGAGCTGATCCGGCACCTCACGAGGAACTGCGATGACCGCCACCCTGCTCTGCGCCCTTGCGCTCCACCTCGCCACCACGCCGGCCGACACCGGCCTCCGCCTCACCCGCGGGACCGCGATCGAGATCTCCTCCCGGGAAGGAGCCATCACCGTGCGCACGGGCACCGACGACATGCTCTCGGTGCATGGCGGCCGACTTCAGGGCCGCAACACCATTCAGGTCGTGGGTGACGAAGCCTCGGGCGACCTCCAGGTCATCGTCCCGGCGTGGGCTCGGGTCGACGTCAGCAGCTACGAAGGGGATGTCACCGTCATCGGCACGCCCGCGCGACTCCATGTCGAGACCGTGGATGGGCAGATCACGATCCGGGGTGGCAGCGGGACGGCGTCCCTGGAGAGTGTCAACGGCGACATCAGCGTGACGGCATTTCGCGGTGAGAGAATGTCGATCGACGCCACCAGTGGCGAGATTGCGGTTACCGACGGGAGCGGTGCGTTCGGCGTGGAGAGCGTCAATGGCGCCATCCACCTGCGCAACATGCGGGCAACCGAGCTGAAGGCGAGCAGTGTGAACGAGATCGTGGAGTACGCCGGTACGTTCGACCCCAGGGGGAGCTACGAAATCGACAGCCACAACGGCGGTATCCACCTCTCGTTGCCCGCCGACGTGAGTGCCACCATGAAGATTTCGACCTTCAACGGGACCTTCTCGTCGCCGGACATCCCCGCGACCACCAATGGGTCCAGGGCGGGCGACAAGCCGGACCTGGACTTCACCGTCACTTTTGGCAAGGGCGCCGCGACCGTCACCCTCGGATCCTTCAACGGCGACATCACCGTGCGTCGCCTCCGCCCCGCACAGGAGTAGCCGCTAGGAGAACTTCGGCGGGCGCTGGAGGTGAACCTCGCTCGCGGTCTGCCAGGCGTGCGCCAGGCGAAGCAGCAGGTCTTCGCGATAGAGTGCGGCCACGAACGAGACGCCCTGGTTCCGCGTCTCGCCAACCACTGTCGGCACGACGACCTGCGGATGACCCGAGAGGTTCGTCATCGCCAGTGATCCGCCCCCCACCACGATGTCGACGTCCTTGAAGAAGTCATCGAGCTTCTGGATCATCAGCGTGCGGGCCCGGTTGGCCAGCACGTAGTCGACCGCCGAGACCAGCGTGGCTGACCGGAAGGTCGTCGGCCAGGCGTTGGCGTCCTGCAGCACCATCTTGTCGACGGTGTTGTCGCGCGTGATATCGGCGAATGCCGCACCCGCTTCGACGTTCAGGATGCACGACATCGTGTTGGTGGCCGGGTCGGTCGGCCATGACACGGGTATGAACTTGGCTCCCTGCTTCGCCAGTGCGTCGAGGACCGCCTTGGTGACCTGATAGTTGGCCATGGCCGCTTCGGGACTCCCGCCCCGGCCTCTACCACCACCCCCACCGCCGCTCACTGCAGCCGCGCGCATCGCGGCCGTGTCCGGGGGCTGGAGCATGTTCGGGGTGACCCCGATCCGGATGCTCGTGAGCGGCAGGGCAGGATCGAATTCGAAGGGCATGCTGCGGGTCGACGGATCCCGCGCATCGGCACCGTGGATCGCGGCGAAGACCAGGGCAAGATCCTCGGCGCTCCGGGCGATCGGTCCGACCTTGTCCATCGTCCAGGCCAGTGCCATGGCGCCGTAGCGCGACACGCGACCGAAGGTGGGACGCAGACCGCTCACCCCGCAGACCGTCGCGGGCGAAATGATCGACCCTTGCGTCTCGGTACCGAGCGCAAAGGGATAGAGGCCCGCCGAAACACCGCTGGCCGATCCGGCAGATGATCCGCTCGAGCCTTGGGTCGTATTCCAGGGATTCTTGGTTCGCCCGCCGAACCAGGTGTCGTTTTGTGCGAACTCGCCGAGCGACGTCTTGGCCACCAGGACCGCGCCGGCGGCATCGAGCCGCTCGACCACCGCGGCGGTGACATCCAGCATCTGGTCCTTGTAGATGGGCGATCCCCACGTCGTCGGATAGCCGGGAACCGCAAAGAGGTCCTTCGCTCCGTACGGAATCCCGTGGAGGGGCCCACGGAACTTCCCTGCCTTCGCCTCGGCGTCCAGCCGGTCGGCTTGCTTGAGTGCCCGCTCCTTCGTCGGGGTAATCACGCAGAGGAGCTCGGGGTTGTACCTCTCGATCCGCGCGAGTGACCGCTCCACGAGTTGCCGAGAGGTAACCACCCGGCCGTGGATCAGCCTGCTCAGGGCAGCCACCCCGGCGTAGGCCCACTCGGCCTCGTTCGGGGGGATGTTGGTGGCCGTCCGCTGGCTGGGGGCTCGTGGCACCCGCCGGGGTTGACCGACCGGCCGCTTCCCTGCCGGCACCGGATCGAAGTAGAACGCGGGTGGGACCTGATTGGGGATCGGCACCGCGTGGAGCCTCTGATACCCGGCAAGCGCACTGTTCAGGCTCCGCAGCATCAGTTCGCGGTCGTTGTCGCGGAAGGACAGCCCCAGAACCGCCTCGGCGGCCGCGACCTGCTCAACCGTGATCGGCGCCATGGCAACCCTTGAGCCCTCGGGAGCGTCCAAGGTGGCGTCGGTCCAGAGCAGTTCAGGGAGTCGTGTTGGGACTCCTGCAGCGGCACAGAGGGCAACAAAGCTGCGGCGGTCAATCAGGGACGACATGGGTGCCTCGCCAATTGGAGATTGAACCCGGCCACGGCCGGAGCGGGCGAACTGAAACTCGATTCCATCTTGAAACGTAGAAGGTCACACGAACTCTTGCCGGGGAAGATCACCATGCGAACCATGATTTCCGTGCTGGCCGCACTGTCGCTCGCCACGCCGTTGGCCGGCACAGGATTACAAGTTCACCAAGGAGATGGCCTCGGGCACCCGGCTGACCATCGAGAACATCAACGGGGCGATCGAGGTCACCCAGGGGACGGGGCGACCGCCGAGATCCTCGTCACCAAGACCGTCAAGAAGGGCGATGGCAGTCTCGTCAAGGCGATCATGGAATCCGATGGCAACGGCATCCGGGTCTGCACCATCTACCTCAATCAGGACCGGAACCGCAACAGCTGCAAGGGTAACAACAGCACCAACTCTCGCGACGGCGACAACTTCCAGGTCGAGATGCATTACCTGGTGAAGGTCCCCGCGGGGGTGCTCCTCACCGCCGGCAGCGTCAACGGGAACGTTGACGCTCGCGGCTTGGACGCACCGGCCTCGCTGGAGACCGTCAACGGGGATGTGACGTTCGAGGGCGCCACCGCCACATCGATCCAGACGGTCAACGGGAAGATTCGCGGCACATTCACGCGAGGCACTTGGGATGGAAAGATGGATATCGAGACGGTCAACGGCGGTGTCGACCTGACCTTCCCCGGCAACCTGAGCGCGGCGATCAGCGGCGAGACCGTCAATGGCGGCATCAGCAGCGAGGATTTCCCGGTCACGATCGAGGGGAAGTGGGGTCCCAAGTCGTTCACCGGCCGCATCGGCGGAGGGACATCGACGCTCACGATCCAGACGGTGAACGGCGGGATCACCCTCAAGCGCGCGGGGCGCGGCAGCTGAGGTCCTGAGCTCCTCGCAGTCGAAGGGCGGCTCCGACGAGGAGCCGCCCTTTTCGACGCCTGGCCATGCGGTGATCAGCGAACCCTCGGGAACTCCGTGATCCGCAGGTTGGTGCAGCCGTACGGAATGAGGGTGACCTCCTCGACGGGCTGATCCGTCACCGGCTTCCCGGGATCCGCCCAGGCATTCGTCCAGGCGAGATCTCGCCAGCCCAGCCATTCTGGATCTTCCAGTCGGGCAGGCGCCGCGCGCGGACCGTCGCCACCATCCCCGCCCCTTCCGGCGAGAACGGCCGTCCCCGACCGGCTGCTCGGCGAACTTCGGCCGCTCGCTCGGCGGTCGCCGGGTCGACCACCAGCCCGTAGTTCCACGGCGTCGTCGGCCGCACCTCGAAGTCGCCGTGCGGCAGTTCGCGGTGCGGCTTGTCGGCATTGACCCGCGTCCACTCCTCGCCGATGCGCAAGCGAATAGACCAGCGGCCCGCGTTCCACCGCCACCGCGCCGTTGTACCGCGTCGTGACCACGCGGTCGCATCGGCAGACGGACGGTGATCGACGGTCGTCCCGTTCCAGTCGCGCTCGATCCGGTGCATGCGTGCCCGCGATCGCCGCGCTGCGGCGCGGCCCGGTGCCGACCTGCACGGTCGCGCCATCGGCCCACGCCGGGATGCGCAGCAGCGAGCGGGAAGCGCACCGCCGCGCCGGCGTCACCGTCAGCGTCGATGCGTCTCGCGGAACGGATAGTCCGTCTCGACCGCCACCGTCGACCGGCACGCCGCGCACCGTGTGTCCGCACCCGGCACGGCGCCCACGCCGATCGCCGCCAGGCCGTCGTCCGGCGTCGCCATCCAGAGGTGCGCCGCGAACTTCGGCCAGCCCTGGTGCATGTTCGACGTGCAGCAGCCGTAGTTCGGCTCCAGGCCGAAGAGGTTCGACTCCGGGCCGTTGGTCGACCAGCCCGCGCCGGGGTTGATGGTGCACTGCACCTGGTTCACCTGCTGGTCGTACTGGTGCGACCACATGTCGGGCGCGATCGTCGGCCGGCAGCGCGTTGAAGGCGAGCCGCTCCAGGCGATCGGCGAAGGCGCCGTCGCCGAAGACCGACGTGCAGGTGCTCGAGCGAGTACATGTACTCGACGACCGCGCACAGCTCGCTCCCCTGCAGCGGATTCCTCCCCGCCAGGCACTCGTCGCCGCTGAACATCCCGGTCGACCTGGCCGTGATACTGGTCCAGCACGTCGACCATCTGCGACGCGAAGGCGCGGTCCGCCGGCCGCTGGTCGAGCCGCCAGCTGAGGGCCGCCGCCTTGGTCGCCATCGCCATGTTGACGACGTGCTTGGTCCATTTCCACAGTCCGCGACGCGGCGTCGGCAGCGCGCACATCGTCGGTCGGCCATGAGCGCCTCGAAGTCGACGCCCTGCGCCCGCAGCTTCCGGGCGAGGTCGAGCAGCCACGGCTCCCCGGTGCGCTCGTAGGCATAGAGCGCCGGCACCAGCCCTTCGTACCAGCGGAACCGTCCCCAGTCGTACAGCGGCGTCGCGTCGAGTCCGGCCAGCATCGCGCGCATGCTGCGGCAGTGACGCCTGCAGCGCCGCGATCGTCCCCGGTGGCCTCGTGATACTGCGCCAGCACCTTGTTGACCAGCAGGATCGCCCACAGGTCGTAGCGCTTGCGTCACCGCATCGAGCGGATACGGACCGAACCAGCCGTCGCTGCGCTGGTGGGCGACGATGTACTCGACATGCGCACGTGATCCGCGCCTTGAGCGGCGCGTCATCGAGCAGCCAGGCCAGCGGGATCGCGCCATCGAGCCAGTACGGCGCGCGCTCCCACCCCTCCGCCGTCCCGCCGAACCACTGGCTCTCGGCGACGTCCGGCCAGAACTCGTCGAGGTGCCCGCTCAGGCCGTCGGCCTGGATCCGCAGCTGGCGGTGCAGCCAGCCCTGGGGTCGCACGGCACCGAGTGGCAACGGGGCGAATGCCGGCGCAACCAGGTTCAATCCTGTTGCAACATCGGGGTCTGACCCTGGAGTTGGGAGCGGAAGGGCCGCGCGCAACGGCAAACCGCTGGCCGCAACACCCGCCGCGACCTGGGCGAGAAACTCGCGCCGATCGAACGTGGACATCAGTCCCGGGAACTCGAAGGATTGGCCCGCTCGAACTCCTTCATGAACTTGACCAGCGCCATCGACGCTGGCGCGGGGGCAGGCGTTGTAGATGCTGGCCCGCATCCCGCCGGCCGACCGATGCCCCTTGAGCCCGGCCAGTCCCCGCTTCGTCCGCCTCGGCGCAGAACTGTCTCCAGCTCGTCGGTCGGGGCCCGGAAGCAGACGTTCATCAGCGACCGGCTGTCCGGATGCACCGGTGCCGCGGAAGAAGTCGCTCTGGTCCAGGAAATCGTACAGCAGCTTGGCCTTTGCGGCGTTCCGTTCCGCCATGGCTGGCCAGGCCACCGGTCTCCCGGATCCACTTGAGCACCTGGCCCACCATGTAGATCGCGAAGGTCGGCGGCGTGTTGTAGAGCGAGCTTCTCCTTGGCATAGGTGCGGTACTGCAGCATCGTCGGCAGGGTTGCGGCGGCCGCGCCTCGACCAGGTCCGTCGCGCATGATCACCAGCACGATCCCGGACGGACCCAGGTTCTTCTGCGCGCCGGCATAGATGAGCCCGTACTTGGTGACGTCGATCGGCCGGCTGAACATGTCGCTCGAGGTGTCCGCCACCAGCGGCACGCCCGCCGGGACCGGTGGCTCGGTCCGCCACTGGGTGCCGTAGATGGTGTTGTTGGTGGTCAGGTGCACGTAGGCCGGGCTCGGCCGAGTACTTGATTTCCGCGGACCGCGGGGATCCGGGTGAACTTCGATCGACTCGCCCGACGCCGCCATGTGGACGTGTCGCCGAACTTCTTCGCTTCCTTGATCGCCTTCTCGCCCACACGCCGGTGAGCAGGTAGTCGGCGGTCCGCCCGGCCGGAAGCAGGTTCATCGGCACCATGGCGAACTGCTGGGTGGCGCCGCCCTGGATGAAGAGCACCCGGTAGTTGTCGGGGATCCCCGCCAGCCGCCGTGCCTCCGTCCTCGCTTCCACGATGACCTTGTCGAACACCTTGCCGCGGTGGCTGTGCTCCATGATGCCGATGCCGCTGCCGCCGATGTTCCAGATGTCCTGCTGGGCCTGCCGGAGCACGGGCTCGGGAAGAACGCCGGGACCGGCGCTGAAGTTGTGAATGCGCTGCTCATGACGGACTCAATCCACGCTGATGACGTCGCGTTGCCGTTGCGGATCAGTCGAGGCCCAGTCAGTCGCGTCGAGATGGATCCGGGCCAGCTGCCTGGCGCCGTGGTAGGCGATGTTCTCGACCTCTTCGACGTTGATGCGGTCGCCGAGACGGAAGACGTGGGCCAGCACGCCCGGCCGGTTCGGTGCGGATCGAGAGCACGTGGACGGCCGAGCTCCAGGCCAGCCGGTTGACGCAACCGGCGCCTCGCCGGTCCGAGAGCGCCTGCACGATGCGGATCACCTCGTGGGCGATGGCCACCTGGGCCTGGTCGGTCGAGCCCGACGTGATGCGTGCCGTAGACGCCGGGGCCGCACGGCCGGTGAACTCCCCGGCCGCACGGCTCGCCGCTGGTAGACGTCGAGGCCGGCCCGGATGCCGCGCTCCCGCACCGCCTGCTCCAGCGCCGCCTCGTCCACCACGGTGCCACGCGAGGCGTTGATCAGGTACGCGCCCGGGCTTCATCGCCGCAAGAAACTCCGCGTTGACGAGGTGCCGGGTCTCGGCGCCGCCAGGCCACGTTGATGGACACCGCGTCGGCCAGCCGGGCCACCTCGAGCGGCGTCTGGCAGTAGCCGATCCCCAGTCGGTCGGCATCTCTCGAGGGTCAGGTCGCGGGACCACGCCACCACCTTCATCCCGAACGCCTGGGCCCGGCTGGCGATTTCCCGGCCGATCTGCCCCAGCCCGACGATGCCGAGCGTCCGCCCGTACAGCCCGCGCGCCTTGGAGTACTCCGCCCTTGTTCCACTGCCCCCGGCGCAGGTCGGTCACCTGGTCGGGGATCCGCCGGTCGCAGGACAGCAGCAGTCCCATCACCAGCTCCGCCACCGCGATCGAGTTCTTCCCGGGACAGTTGGCGACGAAGAACGCCCGAGCCGCGATGCGGCGCTGCGACGTCGATGGTGTCGATCCCGGCGCCGGCGCGGATCACGAGGGAGAGCGCCGGGCCGGCCGCGAGCGCCGCCTCGCTGACCTTCTTGCCCGCACGATCAGGATCCTCGGGTTCACCTCGGCGATCAGCGCCGGCAGATCGTCGGCCTTGACGTCAGGTCGAACGTTCCACGTCACAGCCGAGCTCCTTGAGGCCGTCCACGCCGACCTTCTCGAACTTGTCGGCGACCAGACACTTTCATGTGACTGATCCTCCAGGTGCCGCTTCAGTCGAGGGTGTGAACGAACAGCCCGCTCTTCAGCTTGGGCTCGAACCAGGTGGTCTTGGGCGGCATGATCTCCCCGGCATCGGACACCGCCATCAGCTGTTCGACCGAGACCGGGTGCAGCGCGAAGGCCACGGCCATCTCGCCCGAGTCGACCCGGCGTTCCAGTTCGGCGGTCCCGCGGATCCCGCCGACGAAGTCGATGCGGTTGTCGGTGCGGATATCGCCGATGCCGAGGATCGGGCCGAGCACCCGGTCCTGACAGGAGCGACACGTCGAGCGACTCGATCGGGTCGCCGTCGATGGATCGACCGGGTCGATCTCGAGCCGGTACCAGGCGCCGGCGAGGAACACCCCGAACATCCCGGCCTCCGCGGATCGGGCGACCCAGTGGACGCGAGGGTGCCGACCTGGCCGTCAGCCGGCCAGGAACTCCTCGGGCGTCAGATCCGTTGAGGTCCCTCACCACCCGGTTGTAGGGCAGGATGCGCAGCTGATCGGCCGGGAAGCAGCACCGCGAGGAACCAGTTGTACTCCTCGTCGCCGGTGGAGGCTCTGGGCGTTCGACGCAGCTCCCGGCCCGCCCGCCAGGCGCTGGCGGAGCGATGGTGCCCGTCGGCCACGTAGCCGACCGCCATCCGCCGGAAGGCGTCGACGTAGGCGTCGCGTCTCCGCCACGCGCCAGACCCGGTGGCGCACCCCGTCCGCCGACACGAAATCGTAGAGCGGCGGTCCGGCCATGTGCCTCATGTTGAGCCGGTCGAGCACGGGCGCCGGACGGTGGGTCAGGAACACCGGCTCGGCGTTGGCGCCTGAGCGTCAGCACGTGCCGGGTGCGATCGTCTTCCTTGTCCGGCCGGGTCTTCTCGTGCTTCCTGATGACGTCCTGCTCGTAGTCGTCGATGTGGACGCAGCCGACCACGCCGACCTGGAGGCCGCCGTCCACGTGAGTTCATAGAGGTAGAGCGACGGCGCAGTTCCTGCACGAAGGCCCCTCGGCATGAAGCGCTGGAGGTTCTCCTGGCCCTTGGCATAGACCTGCGGGTCGTGGGGATCGATCTGGCCGGCAGGTCGATGTCCGAGCGGCCGACGTGCAGGAAGCTGAACGGGTTGCCCGGCCAGCTCCACGGCCTCGGCCCGGTTGACGACATCGTACGGCGGGGCAGCGATGCGAGCCGCCAATTCGGGAAGCGGCCGCCAGGCGCGAAATGGTCTGAGCTGGATATGCCCTCCCGCTGGGATGACCGGGAGGTGTCCCCGGAGGCGGGGATGCTACCGGAGCCGGAGGCGATGCGTCAAGTGGCATGAGGACAAAACCTTGGAGCAGCGCCAGTTGAGGTATTTTCCTTTGATGCTGAAAGACCCGGCATGACTGCAGCCGACCGTACCGGCACCTCGGAAGCGCAACCAACGCGCGAAAGCCCTCCAGGGCCAAAGCGCGTCCTGGTCTCCGGGGTCACGGGATACATCGGCGGAAGACTGGTGCCGCGACTTCTGGCGAAGGGTCATCGGCTGCGCTGTGTCGCCCGCAATCCTGACCGCCTCGCGGGGTACCGCTGGCAAGGCACGGAAATCGTCAGGGGCGACCTGGAAGACCCCGAAGCCACCCGGCGGGCGCTGCGGGACATCGACGTGGCCTACTACCTCGTCCACTCCATGGCGGCAGGCGAGGCCTACAAAGAGCAGGACCGGCAGATGGCGACGGTCTTCGGGCTCGCCGCCGCGGCGGCGGGCGTGCGCCGTATCATCTACCTCGGCGGTCTGGGTGATCCCCAGCAGGCGCGCAGCAAGCATCTGGCCTCCCGGCAGGAGGTCGGCCGTTGCCTCTCCGCCGGCGGGGTGCCGACGATCGAATTTCGCGCTGCCGTGATCGTGGGATCGGGCAGCGCCGGCTTCGAGATGATCCGGCACCTCATCGAGCACCTTCCGGTGATCATTGCGCCCACCTCGGTCAAGACCCTCTGCCAACCGATCGGCATCCGCTCGGTGCTCGAGTATCTGGTTGAGGCGCTGGATCACCCGACGGCCGAAGGCGTCTACGAAATCGGCGGCGCCGACATCCTGAGCTACCGGGAGATGATGCAGCGCTACGCCCGCATTCGGGGACTGCGCCGCTTCATCGTACCCTTCCCCGTCCCGCGACCGGATCTCAGCGGCCGCTGGGTCGACCTGGTGACTCCCATCCCCTTCAGCATTGCCCACCCGATGGTCGAGAGCCTGCGAACTGAAGTGGTGGTGCGCGACACCCGGGCCCAGGCCACCTTCCACGTGAAACCGACTGGCTACGACGAGGCGGTGAGGCTGGCCCTGACGCGCGTGGCACAGGACAGCGTCGAGACCACCTGGGCCTCTTCCCTCTCCAGCCTGACCCAGGACCAGCCCGAGGCAGATGTACTCGGTTCGCACGAGGGGATGCTGATGGACCGATACCGTCGTCGCGTGAAGGCGACACCGCGCCAGATGTTCGACGCCATCTGTGCCCTGGGCGGCGAGGAAGGCTGGCCGGTGGGCAACACCCTCTGGCAGCTACGCGGCCTCATGGACCGCATGCTTGGAGGAGTGGGCATGCGCCGCGGCCGCCGCCATCCACGCGACCTGCGAGTCGGCGACCCGTTGGATTTCTGGCGCGTGGAAGCACTGGAATCGCCGCACCTGCTGCGGCTGCGGGCCGAAATGAAGCTCCCGGGCCGGGCCTGGCTGCAGTTCGAGGTCCTCCCCGACCCAGAGGGATGTCGCGTTGAGCAAACGGCCTTCTTCGAACCTCGCGGCATCCTGGGGTATCTGTACTGGTACCTGGTGCTCCCGAGCCATCGCTTCGTGTTCCCGGGCCTGATCGGCACCCTGAAGAGGCGGGCTGAAGCCGAGGCATTGAGGACGTGACGGTCGTCATCGCCGTCATCGGGGCGGGCGCCGCCGGCTTCACCGCCGCCTGCCACGCGGCCGGTCCAGGTTGCCGCGTGGAGTTGCTCGACCGGACGGCCGACGGCGGCCGGAAGATCCTCATCTCCGGTGGCGGTCGCTGCAACGTCCTCCCCGGCGCGCTCGAGGAGAGCCGATTCGTCACGGCATCGTCGGCCAACTCGCTCCGCAAGATCCTGCGGAGCTGGCCGCTCGCCGAACAACGCAGGTTCTTTGAGGAAACCCTTGGAATTGCCCTGGAGGTGGAGGCAGAATCGGGGAAGATCTTTCCGGCGAGCAACCGGGCGCGCGATGTCCGCGACGGCCTCGCGCGTCACGCCCGCGACCGCGGCGTGAAGTTTCTCCCGAACACCTCGGTGATCGACCTCGTTCCCGATGCTGGTCGCTGGAAGATTTGCCGCGCGGAGGCTGGTCCACTCACGGTCGACCGGGTCATCGTGGCCACAGGAGGTCTCTCCGTACCAAGAACCGGATCGGATGGCACCGGCCTGGCGATTCTCAAACGGCTCGGCCTCACGATCCACCCGACCTATCCCGCCCTGACCCCGCTTACCGTCAATCCCAATCCCTTCGGCGACCTCGCCGGCATCTCTCTGCAGGTCGCGCTGCGCGCCACCTCGATCCAGGAGAAATGCGAAGCCACGGGAGGGTTCCTCTTCACCCATCGCGGCTACAGTGGTCCGTCCGTCCTCGATGTCTCCCACGTTCCGGTCCGCAGCCGACTGGCCGGCGGCCCGTCGGCCGACCTGCGGATCCAGTGGTGCGACTCGACGAGGCGGCCTGGCAAGCTCGGCTCGCGCCCGGGACGCAGGCAGTCGCCACCGTGGTTCGGGCGGAGATCCCGGCGCGGCTGGCGGACCGGCTGCTCGAACTTGTGGGCATCGGGCCTCGAACGTCACTTGCGCATTTGACCCGCCTGGCCCGCCGGCGCCTGATCGACGCGCTGGTGCACTTCCGCTGCCCTGGACCGGTGATGAGGGATACCAGAAGGCCGAAGTCACCGGAGGAGGTGTCGCGTTGAGCGAAGTGCACCCGCGCACTCTCGAGTGCCGCCGCCACCCGGGGCTCTTCCTGTGCGGCGAGCTGCTGGATGCCTTCGGCCCGATTGGCGGCTACAACTTTGTCTGGAGCTGGGTCACTGGACGTCTGGCTGGAATGGGGGCGGCAGCGGGCCAGACCACCGGCGGGGCCTTGGGCACCTGACCGAGTCAGAGTGCCATGCGAGTCCACCGCCCCCATGAGGGTGTGGACTCGCGGAACTGCCGAAGAGTCGTCCGTCTGGTGTCCTGTCGGACTACTTGCCGAGCATCCTCTCATTTCCGGGGACGGCGTTGTCCGCCAGCATCCCTTTCAAGCCGGCCATCAGTTCCATCGGGATCGGAATGACGGTGCTGTTGCCGGCACTCGCCATCTCGACCAGAGTCTGCAGGTACCGGAGCTGCAGTGCGGGCGGTTCGCTGCCGATGATCCGGGCAGCCCGGCCCAGGGTCTCGGCCGCGAGGTATTCGCCCTCGGCGCGGATGACCTTGGCCCGCTTCTCACGCTCGGCCTCAGCCTGGGCCGCCATCGAGCGCTGCATCGCCTCGGGCAGCAGCACGTCCTTCACCTCGACCACCGAGACCTTGACCCCCCAGGGCTCGGTGTGCTCATCGATGATATGCTGCAGCTTCTGGTTGATCTTGTCCCGCTGGGCGAGCAGCTCGTCGAGGTCCGACTGGCCGAGCACGCTCCGCAGCGTCGTCAGGGCGAACTGTGAGGTCGCCTTGGCGAAATCCACCACCTGCAGAAGCGCCTTCGCCGGATCGACGACGGCGAAGTACACCACCGCATCCACCTTGATGGTGACGTTGTCGCGGGTGATGACTCCTGCGGCTCGACGATAAACGTTTCGGTCCGGATGTCGATCTTGTACAGGTGATCGACGATCGGGATGATCACGTTGAAGCCCGGGGACCGCACGCCCACCAGTCGGCCGAACCGGAGCACCACACCGCGCTCATACTGCCTCACGATGCGGACGCCAAGCCAGACCAACGACACGACGACGATGGCGGCCGCCGTCCACACCAGATTCATGTCGTTCATTCGAACATCTCCAGGGAATGATGGTGTCCTGCCATCAGCTCAACCTCGAATACCCCCTCCCCGGGGCCGTGACAAGCCTCGCACCGGGGAATGCATGCTTCCCTGCGGCCTTCGGCGTGGCGATATCGCCACGGCAGTCGGTGCCGGCCGCCGTCCCGAGGTGACGCGGCTCGCGCGCGCCATGAGCCTCCCGCTTCCGGAAGACGATCTGCCGACCAGGCGGAAGGAGACTCCGCCGGAATCCCATCCGGTGCGAACACAAAGTGAATCTGTCGGTGTTAGAATGCTGGCGCTATCGGGATTTCGCGTACCCATCGTCGGGGAAATGATGACGAAGCGGAGCACAGGATGCCCTTGAGCCCGTTGGCAACTAGAATTCGTGAACCACTCTTCAACCTGGCGTCCACCATGCGCATCGCGTCAACGAGTCTGCTCCTCGCCTGGCTTGCCGCTCCCTTGGCTTCCCAGCAACGCGCTCCCGCGGCGCCACCGCATCTGACAACACCCCAAGAGGCTCTCGGCTACATGGTCGGCGCCGACTATCGGCTCCCGACCTACACGCAGTAGCAACGCTGGTGGGAGCAACTGGCGAAGCAATCGCCGCGCATGAAGCTCGACACCATCGGCCTCACCGCCGAGGGGCGCCCGCAGCTGATGGCGATCATTTCCTCGCCGGCGAACCTTGCCAGGCTCGAGGAATACCGCAGGACGAGCGAGACGCTCGCCCGCGGTCGCGTCGACTCGGCCACGGCCAGGCGGCTTGCCGCGAGCGGCAAGGCGGTGGTCTGGATCGATGGCGGCCTGCATGCCGACGAAGTGCTCGGCGCGAACCAGCTGCTCGAACTGGTCTGGCAATTCACCTCGATGAACGACCCCGAAACGCTGCGGATCCTCAATGATGTGATCATCCTCGCGGTGCAGGTCAATCCTGACGGGATGGAGCTCGTGGCCGACTGGTACATGCGCAACCCCGACTCGCTGCGCCGCAGCACGGGTGGGCTGCCGAGGCTCTACGAGAAGTACGCCGGCCACGACGACAACCGCGACTGGTACCGCAACGCGCTTCCCGAAACCCGGAACGGCGACCGGATCCAGTACCGCGACCTGGTACCCGCAGATCATCTACAACCATCACCAGACCGGCCCGACCGGCTCGGTGATGTTCACGCCGCCGTTCCGCGACCCGTTCAACTACTACTTCGATCCGCTCATCCCGACCTCGCTCGACTGGGTCGGCGATGGCGATGCAGCGCCGCTTCGCCGCCGAAGGCAAGGGCGGCATCGTCTACAAGAACGCCTCGACCTACTCCACCTGGTGGAACGGCGGCCTGCGCACGGCCGGCTACTTCCACAACATGATCGGCATCCTCACCGAGGCGATCGGCAACCCGACGCCCGCAGACCATCCCGCTGGTCCTGGAGCGGCAGCTGCCGAGCGGCGATGGCATCCTCCCGGTGCAGTGGGGACCGTGGCATTTCCGCCAGTCGATCGACTACTCGATGACCGCCAACCGCGCGATCCTCGACCTCGCGTCGCGCTATCGCGAGGACCTGCTCTTCAACTTCTGGCGGATGGGCCGCAATTCGATCGAGCGCGGCAGCAAGGACAGCTGGACGACGACCCCGAACACGATCCTCGCCGCCGAGAAGGCTGGCGCCGCGAACACCGCGGCCGCACCGCCACCGCGGCGGCCCTGGCGCTGGCGGCCGCGGCGGTCGGGGCGGTGGCCGCGGTGCCAACACGGACGCGTACGCCGCCGTGCTCCGCGACCCGGCGCGGCGCGATCCGCGCGGCTACATCATCCCGCCAGACCAGCCGGAGTTCGCACAGGCGCTCGACTTCCTCCAGGCGCTGGCCACCTCCGGCATCGAGATCCAGAAGGCCACGGCCGACTTCACCGTCAACGGCAAGAGCTATCCGACGGGTCGTTCATCGTCCGGGCGACCAGGCGTTCCGGCCGCACGTGCTCGACATGTTCGAGCCGCAGTGGCATCCGATGGACCTGCAGTACCCCGGCGGACCGCCGAAGCGGCCGTATGACAATGCCGGCTACACGCTCGCGTTCCAGATGGGCTTCAAGTTCGACCGCATCCTCGACGGCTTCACCGCGCCGGTGCGTGCGCAATCAAGCCGGACACGTGATCCCCGATCCCGCCGCATTTGACGCCACCGCCAAGGCGTGGAAGCTCTCACCGGCATCCAACGACGCCTTCCTTGCCGTCAATCGCCTGCTCAAGGCGGACAGCCGGTCAGCCGACTTCCCGACGGCGATTCATCGTCCCGGCCTCGGCGGCGAGCGCGAAGATTCTCGGCGAGCTGGCTCGCACGCGGCGCTCTGGACCGGCCGCCGCCGGCACCGCGAGGGCCACGCCGATCACTGCGCTCCGCATCGGCCTCTGGGACCAGTACGGCGGCTCGATGCCGGCCGGATGGGCGCGCTGGATCCTCGAGCAGTACGAGGCGCCGTTCGAGCGGGTCTTTGCGCCGCGCCTGAACGCCGGCAACCTCAGCAAGGACTTCGATGTGCTGGTCTTCCTGGGCGGCATTCCCGGCGCGGCGGGCGCGGGGCCGGGGCGGCGGGGCGGTGGGCGGGGTGGCGGGGCCGACAGCACCATCCCGGCGGAGTATCGCGACCAGATCGGGACCATGAGCGTCGACACGACCATGCCGCAGATCAAGGCGTTCCTCAACGAAGGCGGCCGCATCGTCGCCATCGGCGGCTCGGCGACCAACCTCGCCATCAGTCTCGGCCTGCCGATCGAGAACCAGGTCGCCGGCATTCCGAACGACAAGTATTACATCCCCGGCTCGGTGCTGCAGGTTGCGGTCGACACCACCCAGCCAGCCGCCGCCGGCGCGCATCCGGTCACCGATGTCTTCTTCGACAACTCGCCGGTCTGGCGGCTCGGTGCCGACGCCGCCAGCGAAGGGGATGCAGAGGATCGCCTGGTTCGCCGCGCCGAACCGCTGCGCAGCGGCTGGGCGATCGGCCAGGACTACCTGAAGGACGGCGTGGAGATGGCGTCGGCACCGGTGGGCCAGGGAACGGCCTACTTCTACGCGCCGGAGATGACCTTCCGGGCGCAGCCGGAAGGGACGTTCAAGTTCATCTTCAACACGTTCTACCAGTGACGGCAGGCTGCCCACGACATCCTTGACGGGGCAGCCGACGGGGAAATATGCGCTCATTGTGGTCCGATGAGGAAGCAGCAGCCTGCGAAGGGGCGCTCGCCCTGCGAGTCTACACCTCGCGGCTGCTTGGACGTGACAAGTCACTGGTTCTTCACGGAGGGGGCAACACCTCGGTGAAGATCGCCGAGACCAGTATCCTCGGCGAGGAAGAGTCGATTCTCTACGTGAAGGGCAGCGGCTGGGACCTGGAGACGGTGTCCGCCGCTGGGTTCACCCCGCTTCGCCTGGAGTACTTGAGGCGCCTGGTGAGGTTGCCCGCGCTGACCGACCTGGAGATGGTCGATCAACTGGTCACCCATCAGACCCGTGCGTCAGCGCCCGTTCCTTCGGTGGAAGCCATTCTCCACGCCGTCTTGCCATACTGCTACGTGGATCACACCCACGCCGATGCCATCGTCACCATCACCAACACGCGCGATGGCGAGGCGAGGATACGCGAGACCTTCGGCGACACGGTGGTCGTCATTCCGTACGTGATGCCCGGTTTCGATCTTGCCAAGGTGTGCGCCGAGCGTTTTGCCGCTGAGGCGGGCGCAAACACTCTCGGCATGGTGCTGCTGCATCATGGCATCTTCACGTTCGGGGAGAGCGCGCGGGAGTCCTATGAGCGGATGATCCTGCTGGTGGGGCGTGCCGAGGAGTATCTCAAACGGCACAGCGCCTGGGACGTCACACCCAGCGCCGTCACGACCAGGCATGGCATGGCTCTGGGCTCGAGAACACGCCGGGGTGCGTCTGGACATCTTGAAGACAGCCGGTTTTCCGGTCATCTTCGCTTGCCAGCCAGGCCACAAGGGCCTGTCGTTCTCACGCCGGGCAGACCTGGCCGCGATCGCCCAACACGGCC
>CAWKMI010000018.1:15000-67430 GCA_963850655.1 uncultured Gemmatimonadales bacterium | reverse complement strand
CGTCTCGACCAGCTGCGAACGATATCCCTGGAACCCATCGCTCACCGTCAGTCCTCGAGCCGCCAGCTGCGCACGGTCTCGAGCAGTGCGTGGTTGGTCAGGTCCATCTTCAACGGCGTGATGCTGACGTAGCCATCGGCGACCGCCGCGTGATCGGTGTCATCGTCCCCGGTCCAGGTGATCTTCCCACCCCCGATCCAGAGGACTTCCCTGCCCCAGGGGTCCTGTTGCTTGGCCACCGACTCCGAGTAGAACCGCGACCCGAGACGGGCCACCCGGATTCCCTTGACCTCGTCGGCGGGAATGGAAGGGAGGTTGACGTTGAGCAGGGTGTATGGCGGGAAGTCAGGCAGCGCGCAGATCCGCTGGATGAGCCGCGCCACCAGATCCCGATATCCGGGCAGCAGATCGTCGCGCCGGCCAGCCAGTGAGAAGGCCAGCGCCAGGGGATACCCAGGACCACGGCCTCCATGGCTGCCGAGACGGTGCCGGAGTAGAGGACATCCTCCCCCATGTTGGGACCATGGTTGATCCCGCTGAACACGAAGGCCGGGCGCTCCGGCATCAGGGCCTCGAGCGCCACCAGCACGCAGTCGGTGGGCGTGCCATCCACCTGCCACGTTCCGTCCGGCCGCCGGATCGGACGGAGCGGACGAGTCATGGTCAGCGCGTGTGACTGGGCGCTCTGTTCCCGGTCAGGAGCGACGACGGTGACGTGCCCGACGGACTGGCAGGCTTCGGCCAGAACCTGGAGCCCGGGTGACAGAATCCCGTCATCATTGGCCACGAGAATATGCATTGTCGGGAAGATAGCCGGACGCGTGTCCGGGAGGCCGGTTGCGCCATCGGCGCCTGACTGCTCGACCAAGGAAGCGAACCCGTCTACCTTTTGCGGGACGCCGGGCGATCCGGTGTTCACTGGGCGACCGCGAAGTCCACCTGGAGCCGGCGGCCGGCGGGAGAAAGGCGTGAAGCGGAGCGGCACGGCAGCAACGGTCGACGGGATGCGAGTGGCGTGAGCCGGGCCTTCCGCATCGCCGCGTTCGGCGGCGGTCTTCTCGTCCTCACCTTTCTCGTCTTCGAGAGCGGCCCGGCTCTCCTGCTCGCCAACCTGCGCAGCGCCGGATGGGTGATCGGCCCGCTGATCGTGCTCTGGAGCATCACCTATGCCTGCAACGCACGGGCATGGCAGCTCCTGGTCCCGGATCGCCCGCCGGAATTCACCTTTGCCCGCGCCTACCTGCTGACCGTTACCGGGTTCGGCATCAACTACGCGACGCCCTGGCTCTCGGTCGGCGGCGAGCCGCTCAAGGTCTCCGGGTCCACACCGTATCTCGGCCTGCATCGTTCGGTCGGTTCGGTGGTGGGGTTCCGCTTCCTGCACGCGATCTCTCACGTCATCGTCTTCTCACTGGCGACCATTCCGGCAGCGATCCTGATGCCGCACACCCCGGTGGTGCTCGGCAGCCTGGCGCTTGCGGCGGTGGTGCTGGTGTTCACGGCGGTCTTTCTGCTGTCCCAGCATCGCGACGGGATCTTCGAGCGTGGCATTGCCCTGCTCTACCGGCTCGGTCCCCTGAAGCGGGTGGCCGAAAAGCTCGAGCGACACCGTCCGACGCTGGAAGGCCTCGACGAGGCGATGACCGCCGTGCACCGGGCCGGCGGGAGCCATTTCGCCGAGGCGCTGGCCGTCGAGATCCTCGGGCGCCTGACCTGTACCTTCGAATTCACGATCATCCTCTATGGCCTCGGATTCGGCGTGGATGTGTGGCGCGGGTTCGTGATCGCCAACGTCAGCGGGCTGATCACCAACCTGTTCTTCTTCGTGCCGTTCGAGATGGGATCCAAGGAAGGGGGGACCTACGGAGTGTTCGCGCTGCTCGGATTGGCCCCGGCGCTCGGTGTGTCGGCCGCCCTGCTCAGTCGCATGCGCGAGATGTTCTGGATGCTGATCGGCGTGACATGCGTGCTGCTGACGGGCCCGGTTGATCCGGTGGTCACCACCGACTGAGCTGGGGCGCTATTCCGTTCCGGACGAGGCGGGCTCCTCCTCGGTCACCTTCCGGGCCTTGAGGGGCTTGCCGTCCAGCACCGCCCGGACGTCCTCGAGGGCGGCCTGGATCTCCCGCACCGTCTCGAAGCGCATCGCGCGCCGGGCAGCTCCCCGGAGCTCGCCCGTCCGGCGGAAGTGATCCAGGCGCTGGCGGGCCCCTTCGATCGTGAATTTCTCGGTATACAGGAGGTGCTTGACGAGCATCACCATCTCGACTTCGCTGGCCTTGTAGACCCGGTTGCCGGAACGGTTCTTCGCCGGATTGAGAAAGCGGAATTGGCTCTCCCAGTATCGCAGGACGTGCGGCTTGAGATCGGTCAGCGCACAGACCTCACCGATCGAGAAGTACTGCTGAATCGGGTGTGGCAGGGTTATCCCCATAGTTCCGCTTTGAGCGTTCGCTCCATGAGGGTTTGAATGCAGTCCCGCGGCGCCGCTCCCTCGAACAGGATGGCGGCAATCTGTCTCGTGATCGGCATCTCGACATCGTGGCGCTCTGCCAACCGCGATGCGGCGAGCGCGGCGTTGACTCCCTCGGCCACGGTGCGGTGCGTTGCCCGATACTCTGTGAGCGTGACGCCGTGTGCCAGCGCGACTCCGAGCTGGCGATTGCGCGAAAGGTTTCCGGTGCACGTCAGGATGAGGTCGCCCATCCCGGCCAGCCCGGCGAAGGTGTCAATGCGCGCCCCGAGCGCCACGCCGAGCCTGGAGATCTCGGCCAGGCCACGCGTCAGCAACGCCGCACGGGGATTGTGCCCGAGGCCCAGCCCGTCGAGGATGCCGGCGGCGATCGCCATGGTGTTCTTGAGCGATCCACCGAGTTCCACGCCGATCACGTCGGTGTTGGAGTAGACCCGGAAGGTCTGGGTGGAGAAGAGCCGCTGCGCCAGGGCCAGCGCTGCCACGTTGCTTGAGGCGGCGACAATCGCCGTTGGCTGCTGCTGGTGGACTTCCTCGGCAAAGCTCGGTCCCGAGAGCGCCACGAACGGTGCCTGCGGGATCACATCGGCAGCGACTTCGTTCATGAACTTCAGGGTATCGGACTCGATTCCCTTCGTGGCGCAGACCAGCGGGGTGCCCACCGGAATGTGCGCCGCGGCATCTCGCCACACCGAACGTGTCACATGGCTCGGCGCAGCGGAGCAGACCGCCTCGGCGCCCTCAAGGCAGGCGGCCAGATCGTGGCTGGCCACCACTCGCTCGTGAAGCGTTGCGCCCGCGAAATACACGGCATTCTCATGGGTCGTGTTGATCGTGGCAGCCACTTCGGGCTCGTAGCTCCAGAGGCGGGCATCGTGCCCCTTCCGAGCGAGGAGGTCCGCAAGGGCGGTCCCCCAGCTGCCGGCGCCGAGGACTGCCACGGTGCTCACGCCGCCCCCGGATTGGTTGGGAAGTGCCGGCCGAACCGGCTCTCGGTCCCCTTGAGCAGGCGACGGAGATTGGCACGGTGAAGCCAGAGCACCACGATGGTGAGCAACGCCAGCCAGGGCACCAGGTCGCGTCGTTCCGGCGCAGAAACCAGGTGGCAACCGGCAGGGCGGCAGCGGCGAGGATGCTCCCGAGGGAGACATACCCTGACACCTTGACGATGATCGCCCAGACGGCCAAGGCAACGACAAACGCCCACGGCGCGAGGCCAAGGACAACCCCGCCACCCGTGGCGACGCCCTTGCCACCGTGAAAGCGCATGAACACCGAGAAGACATGACCGGCCACGGCCACCAAGCCCAGCAGCATCCGGCCGGTGTACCCGAGGCCAGCCCAAGGGCCAAGCAGGACGACCGGCAGCACTCCCTTGACCATGTCAAAGAGCGCCACGGGGAGAGCGTATCGCCAGCCGAGCGAACGGAAGAGATTGGTCGCCCCAAGGTTGCCGCTGCCGGTGGACCGCAAGTCGATACCCTTGATGGCGCGCATCACCAGGTATGACGTCGGGATGGCACCGAGCAGGTAGGCCAGCAGCACCGCCACGACGAGTCGCCCGGTCACTGCTTGCCACCTCGGCGATTGAGGACCAGTCGCAGAGGGGCGCCTAGAAAGCCCCAGGCATCACGGAAGCCACGCGTCAGGTAACGCTGGTAGGACTCGGGGACGGAGTCCGGCCGGTTGGCAACGATGGCGATCTCCGGCGGCGCCACGCCAATCTGGCTGGCATAGAGCAGCTTGATTTCCTCGCCGATCTTCTGCGGTGGCCCGGCCCGCTCGAGCAATTGCTGCAGCACGCGATTGACTTCGGCGGTCGGGACTCGCTTCTGGCGTGCCTCGGCCACCTCGACAATCAGGTCGAGCAGCTTGCGCACCCGTTGTCCGGTCAGCGCCGAGACATAGAGGAATGGCACATTCTCGAGGAACGGCGCCTTCTCGATGAGCAGGTCCTGGCCACGCCGGCCGGTATTGGCATCCTTCTCCTCGATGAGATCCCACTTGTTGATCAGGGCGATCACGCCGCAGCCGTGATCCCAGGCATTGTTGGCGATGCGAAGGTCCTGGTTGTGAAATCCCAATTTGGCATCGACCACCAGCACGCAGACATCCGCGCGATGGACGGCGCGCTCCGTGCGCATGTTGGAATAGAACTCGATCTCATCCTGCACCTTGGCGTGGCGCCGCAGACCGGCGGTGTCGATCAGGGTCATCGTCTTGCCGTTGTAGACCAGGGTCGAGTCGATGGCGTCCCGGGTCGTGCCTGGTGTGGGATTGACGACCAGCCGTTCTTCGCCGAGAAGGCGATTGACCAGAGACGACTTGCCGGCATTCGGTCGCCCAACGATGGCCACCGAGATCCGATCCTCGGTTGGCTCGACGGCCCGTTCCGGCAGTGCCTCGACCATCGCGTCCAGCAGGTCGCCGCTTCCCTTGCCCGTCGAGGCCGACACCGGGAATGGATCGCCGAGGCCGAGGGCATGGAAGACGAACCGGTCATCGCGCGCGGCGATCTCATCGAGCTTGTTGACCGCGAGGATCACCGGGCGACCAGCCGTGCGGAGGCGGCGCGCGATGTCCTCGTCCACCGGGTTGACCCCCTCCTGTCCATCAACGAGGAGCAGTACCAGGTCGGACTCCGCCACGGCGCGTTCCACCTGGAAGCGGATGGCCTTGTCCATCGTCTGGTCGGAATCGGGAACGAGGCCACCAGTGTCGACCACCCAGAAGTCGCGGCCATTCCAGGTGGCATCACCAAAGTTCCGATCGCGCGTGGTCCCCGCCCGATCGGACACGATCGCTTCCCGACCTCCGACCAGGCGGTTGAACAGGGTTGATTTCCCGACGTTGGGACGGCCGACAATGGCGACAGTGGGCTTGGTACTCACGCGATGAGTGGCTCCGAGAGGGCATCGACGAAGGTCTTGGAGAGTCGCACCGGCATCGCGACGTCGTCCGCGAGAGCCTCAAGGGCAAGTGAATCGATAAACAGCCCCTCGTCGTTGACCGATTCCCCGGGCAACAGGGCGAGGTCGATGCCGGGGAGGTCGTGCAAGGCCTCGCGCATCGCCTCGCCCGGAGCAGCCCCGCCGTCGTGACCCGCGGGCCGAAAAGGGTGTTCGTGATCGGCACCAGGATGAACTCGGCCCCGGTCGCCTCACCGAGCGGCGCAAGGACCATCGGCATCAGCGGCGCCATCGACGTGCCCGTCACCACGGCGATGCGCTTCCCTGCCCACCCTCGCAGCGCTTCGGGCGCCGTCGCGCACCTGGAGCTGGAGCCAGCGCACCGAACCGACGCCGTTTTCGACCTGGTCGAAGGAGCCATAATCTCGGCCGGCGGCAGTGGCAACCCCGGCGCGGAGGTAAAGCTCGTCGGCCCCGAAGCACCAGCCATCGCCCCGTTCCCTCCGGGCCCGCGCTGCCGCCGCCTCGACGGCGGTCACCGCGTCGCGGCATTCGGCCACATCGGGCTCACGGATCAGGGAGTGCTTGCTGAATTCCGTCAGGCCAACCGGGACGACCGACACGGAGAGGACCTCCGGGCCGAAGGCCCAGAGATCTTCGAGGGTCTGTCGCAGGACGGCGCCATCGTTGACGCCCGGGGCCATCACGATCTGGGTGTGGAACTCGAGGCCGTGGGCGGCAAACTCGCGCATCTGCGGCAGGATGTCGGGCGCCTGGGGGTTGCGGAGGATCCAGCGGCGCACGACGGGGTCGGTCGCATGCACCGAGATGTAGAGCGGCGACAGCCGATAGGCGATGATCCGGAGCCGTGTCAGCGGGCTTGAGGTTGGTGAGCGTGGCGAAATTGCCATAGCGGAACGAGAGCCGGTAGTCGTCATCCCGGATGTAGAGAACATCGCGCAATCCCGGCGCGTTGCCATCGACGAAACAGAAATCGCAGCGGTTGGCACAGCGGCGGATCCGGGGGGGCTCGACCGCCACCCCCATCGGCGACTCCAGCTCGCGCTCGACCTCGACCTCGTACTCGACATCCTCGCCCGGACGGCGGAAGACGAGGGAGAAGTCCTCGGATGCGGTGAGGAACTCCCAGTCGAGAAAATCCTCGAGCGGGGTGCCATCGATCGAATAGAGCTCGACTCCAGGAGCCAGCCCAATCGCCTCACCGATCGATTCCGGCTGGACCCCGGTCACCTTGATCACGCAAGTTCCCCTACGGGAGAATACGCGCTAATGTCGCTCTATGTTGCTCTGAAATCAAGGGTTAGCGGTCCTGACCTCAAGCTGCTTCGCACGATCGGGGGATGTCCTGCCCCTGACCGACCGGTCGAGCGGGTGGGCGGCGCTGGCTAGCGGATCGCCTGGACCACGGGCATCCTGGCCGCGCGGCGCGCCGGAAAGTAGCCGCCGAGGATGCCCATGACGAGGGAGAAGATCACACCCAGGATCAGGATGCGGGGGGTGACCAGGAAGGAGAAGGCAATCATCGAGAACGATGACCAGTTGGTGGTGCTGGTCACGATGCCGTTGATCGGCAATGCCACGAGGCAGCCGAACAGCCCACCCACCAGGGCGAGAAAGGTCGCCTCGGTAAGGAAGGATGCCAGGACGCTCCGCGGCTTGAAGCCGAGGGTCAGGAGCACCGCGATCTCGCCGGTCCGCGACGCGACCGCAGCGTACATCGTGTTGACCGCGCCGAAGATCGCCCCGATGGCCATGATGCCGGTGATGAAGACGGCGAGGAAGTTGAGGATCAGGCGCAGAATAGCGCTCTGGGACGAGTAGAACTCCGACTCGCGGTGCGCATCCACCTGAAGCCTCGGATCGGCCTCGAGCACCCGCTTGACGTCCTCGAAAAGCGCCGCGCCCTTGAGCCGCATCACGATCACCTGGAAGAACTGGCCGCGCAGCACCGGCATCAGCTCTTCGTTGCCACCCCAGATCTCCGACTCGAACGCCGAACCGCCGGAGCTGAAGTGGCCCGCCACCAGCCAGCCGCGCCCACCGAACCGGATGGTGTCACCCACGCCGCTATGCGCCAGTCGGGGCGCGATGGCGCTGCCGATGATGACCTCGTCACGCCCCGGAGCGAAGCGCCGGCCCGCGACCAGCCGGATGTTCTGCCTTACCTCGAACGCCTGGTCGGAAACCCCGCGAGCTACCACGAGTTGATCACCGGTGCCCGATGCTGAGCCGAGGCTCATCGGGACGAAGGCTTCGGGGCTCACCAGCGGGCGCCCGTCCGTACCGGTCGCGATCTGCGGAATCGCCCCGATGATCGCGGCGTTGGCGCGACTGATGCCGCTGGACAGTTCCGAGTCGGCACCCTTCCGGAGCACCAGCACGTTTTCGGGTGAACCTGTTCGCACCAGCGCCATGCGGAAACCGTTGGCCAACGCAAGCATCGCGATAAACACGGCCACCACGAGCGCAATGCCGAGCACCGTCATCGCACTCGAAACCGGACGCCGCAGCAGGCTCCGGACGTTATAGATCAGCGGGATTCTCATTCGACGTGCCGCAGGGCCTGGACGGCGGAGAGCCGCGCCGCCTGCAGGGCCGGAACGAGGCCGCTCGCCAGCGCCAGCAGAAGGGCGATGCCGGTGCCCATCGCGAGGGTGCCGGCCGTGACATCGAAACCGGGCAGGAAGCCCATCGCGCTGAAGCCGGAGGGTCGGTACAACGCCTTCGCGGCGCCCAGGCCGACGAACGCCCCGGCGAGCGCAATGACGCTCGCCTCGGCGAGGACTAGTACGAACAGCAGCCGATCGGTGAAACCGACGGTCTTGAGGACACCCACTTCGTTCACCCGCTCGCGCGCCGAGAGCATCATCGAGTTCGCCGCAATGAGGAGGATCGCGAACACCACCGCCATGCCGATCGAGTCCATCAGGAACGAGACGTTGCCCCACATCGTCACGAAGTTCGCGTTGAACGCGCGCTCGGTGCCGGTCTTGGTTGGATCGGCGGAGTTCTTGAACATCGAGTCCACGGCCGCCGCCACGTGGGGGGCAAGTGCCGGATCGGTGAGTCGAAGCACATACCAGCCGGGGTTCACCCAGGCAGGATAGCGCTCGTAGATGACCTCGTAGTGGAAGATCAGGGCGTCTTCGCTGAAAGCGGGGTCAACTGCCGTGAAAACGCCGCGGATCGTGAACGTCCAGTCGCCCTGAAAGATGGTGCCGGTGAGCGTGACATCCTGGCCGATTCGCCAGCCGAACTTGTCCATCAAGTGCTTGCCGACGATACAGGCGGTGCGCTCGCGCAGAAAGGCCGCTTTCTGATCGGCCGGCAGCTCCAGGTCGGTCTGGTACATCTCCAGGTACGACTCCGCATCGGCGGCGAAGCTGGCAAAGAAGTTCTTCGGATCCTGATAGACGCCACCGAACCAGTCAGCCCAGGTGACGGCGGCCACTCCCGGCACCGCCGTCAGGCGCTCCTTGTAGCTCCTCGGCAGGAAGAAGACGATCGCCTTGGCGCTCTGCACGATCATCCGCGACTCACTGCCCACATTGGCGCCGGCGTCGAGGGTGGTCACCACCGACCGGAGGGAAGCAAAGAGGAAGAGCGCGAGGGCCACGCTCGCCGTGGTCAGGAAGGTGCGGCGCTTGTGCCGCATCAGGTTGGCCCAGATGAGCGGGAAGAACTTCATGACGTCAGGACGCCCTTGTCGAGGTGCAGCACGGTGGTTGCAGCTTCGGCCGCGTGCGGATCGTGCGTCACCATCAGAATCGTCTTGTGGAACTCGGTGTTGAGGCGCTGCAGCAGCGAGAGAATCTCCGCCGCCGACTTGGCGTCGAGCTGCCCGGTCGGTTCGTCAAGAAGGATGATCGTGGGATCCGAAACCACCGCGCGGGCGATGGCGGCACGCTGTTCCTGCCCGCCTGACAACTGGCGCGGGAAGTGATCCGCCCGATCGCTGAGTCCGACCACATTCAGTGCCGTCAGTACATGGTCGCGTCGCTCCCTCTTGGTGAGCCGGGTCAGCAGCAGCGGCAGCTCGACATTCTGAAAGGCCGTCAGCACCGGTAGCAGGTTGTAGGACTGAAAGACGAAGCCGATATGCTGTGAGCGCCAAGTCGCGAGTTCGGTGGGGCTCATCGCGCTCACCTCGGCGCCAGCGACCGTGATGGATCCACCGGTCGGTTTGTCCAGCCCGGCCAGCAGGTTCAGGAGCGTGCTCTTGCCGCTCCCGGACGGCCCCATCAGGGCGGTGAAGCTCCCTTCGGCGAACTCGAGGTCCAGCCCGTCGAAGATGACGATGAACTGGGAGTCGCGCTGGAAGCTCTTGGTCAGGTTTCGGAGTGTGACAAGCGCCAAGCTCGCCTCGACGTGATGAGGAATGGGCACGCGGTTCCCCGGCTCACGGCCGAGTCACCACCTTGACCTTTTGCCCCTGGATCGGATTCGCAACACCGGACAACAACAATAGCTCTCCCCCTACCAGACCCGAGCGCACCTCGCGCAGCCCCCCACTGCTCGGGCCCGCCTCGACCTCGCGGCGCTCGAGGGTCCCGTCGCGCACCAGCCAGACCACGGTGCGCCCGCTGTCGCTGTGCACCGTCTCGGCAGGCACGGTGACGCGACGGCGTGGTGTCGTCCCGGCGCTGTCCCCAGCGGCACCCGTGGATTCAAGAAACTCAACGCGGGCACCCATCTCGGTGAGGATCCGCGGATCATGATCGAGAATGGCGACTTTCACCTGGACGGTGGCCTTCTGCCGATCGGCAGTCGGCACGACCATGCGAACGGCGCCCCGGAAGTTCGTGTCAGGGTAGGCGTCAAGGATGATCCGCGCCGGCTCACCCGCCCTGATGCGGGCGATGTAGGCCTCGTTGACGTCGACCTCGACCTCCAGCGTGGCCAGGTCGGCCATCGTGACGACTGCACCGCGGGTGAGGCCACCACCCACCGACGGGGCGACCACTTCGCCCACCTCGGCGTCCTTTCGGAGCACGGTGCCGGAGAAAGGCGCACGGATGAGGGTGTTCTCGAAACTTGCCTGCGCCAGCTTCAGCGCTGCCCTGGCAGACTCCACACGGGCCTCCTGGGCGCGCGCGCGCGCGCCCGCCTGTGCCGCACGACTCTCGGCCGCCTCGACGTCCTGGACCGAGATCAACTCGGCGTTCTGCGCCCGGATTTCGCGTGCCCGGCGCGCCTCGTTCTGCAGCTGGTCGCGATCCGACTCGGCCTCAATCTGCGTCGCCTGCGTGGTCGCCAGGTTGGCCTCCGCAGCGGTGACGCCGGCGGCGTATTCGGCATTATCGAGTCGGGCGATCACCTGGCCTTCGACAACGTGTGATCCCTCGCTCACGCCGAGGTAGGCCAGACGGCCGGCGAGTTTGGCGGAGACCGACGCCTTGGTGCGGGCCACGACATAGCCGTTGGCCACCACCCCGGTTCCGGCCTCGCCTGCCCCGCCCCCGCCGGTCACCGCGGCGGCAACCACCTGGATCGGCATCGCGCTGTTGCGACCCCGGAGGACGGCAAAGACCACAAAGAAGCAGGCCAGCGCTGCGAGGGCGATGATCAGGGTGGAGCGTGGAGAGTGCCGCATCCCGGGCCTGCGAACGTCGCGATTGATCCGCAGCCGGGAGAGGTCAGTTGTGGAATCGGTCATCGTCTCTCTGGTTCATGGGCCGGTCCCACTACGGGGGGCAGTCCCGCCTGTTTCAAGCGGGATTTGTCCCTCACAATCTACAGCCGCCTCAGGGCGAATTGGCGGGGGCTGAATGGCACAACCCGCTTGCTCGCGCCGGGAAGGGGTCGCATACTGGGGCCGACGAGTTCGACGATCCTCTCTGCCAGGGTGGCTGGATGGCCGTGACCACACCTCGACTTTCGCTGGTCATCCCCGCCTACAACGAGGCGCAGCTGCTGCCGCGCCTGCTCGATTCGATCGACGTGGCTCGCGCACGGTTCACCGGCCGGGGAGCGACGGTGGAGGTAATTGTCGCCGACCACATGTCGACCGACACCACGGCCCGGATCGCCACGGAGCGCGGCTGCCTGGTTGTCCCGGTCGCCACGCGGACGATCGCGGCCGTGCGCAACGGCGGGGCTCGCGCGGCCACGGGCGAGCTCCTGGCCTTCGTGGATGCCGACTCGATCGTGCATCCGGACACGTTCGTGGCCATCGACGAGGCGATGCGCTCCGATCGCGTGGTCGGTGGCAGCACCGGCTGTACCCTCGAGCGCTGGTCGCCGGGACTGGTGGCGACGTTCGCCGTGATGCTTCCGATCCTCTGGCTCACTTCCATCGACACTGGCGTGGTCTTCTGCCGCCGCACCGTCTTCGAGCGACTCGGGGGCTACGACGAGTTCTATCCTGCCGGTGAAGATGTCATCTGGTTGTGGAAACTGAAGCGGGATGGTGCGAGGCGGGGCCAGCGGCTGGTGCGGCTTCGGCACGCCAAGGTGGTGGCCTCGACCCGCAAGTTCGACGAGCATGGTGACTGGCACTACTTCCGGTTCGCGACGGCGGCGCCGACCTTCTTCTTCGGTGGCCGGAAGTTGACCGCGTTCTGGGACCGGTACTGGTACCGGCCCGATCGCTGATTCGCGGGAGATCCCCTTCCCCGATCCATATCACATCCCAACTCGCGCCGCGTGTCAGGGTGATGGCCTCTGTGGGCGGTTACCAGATCTTCGGTCGCAGGCTGTCCGGCCGCACCATGGCATCGGTGTCCTTGCATCCCCACGCCGCCTTGAATTCGGGCATGTTGCTCAGCGGCCCGTTCACCCGCCACTTGGCCGGCGCATGCGGGTCGACGCTGACGAGCATGCGGGCGTAGGCGGGCCGGTCGAGCTCGCGGAAGACCTGCGCCCAGGCCAGGAAGAAGCGCTGCTCGGGGGTGAAACCGTCGATCTTCGGGCGCGGACCGTCGCCCAGCGCCTTCTGCATGGCGCCGTAGGCCACCGTGAGCCCGCCGAAGTCAGCGATGTTCTCGCCAAGCGTGAGTTGGCCGTTCACGTGGGTCGTGGAATCGATCACAGTGTAGCTGGCGAACTGCTTGACGACCTTGACAGCCTCGGCGTTGTACTTGGCGGCGTCCTGCCTGGTCCACCAGTCCTCGAGGTTGCCGTCCTTGTCGTACTGGCGGCCCTCGTCGTCGAAGCCGTGAGTCATCTCATGCCCGATCACGGCGCCCATGGCGCCGTAGTTCACGGCATCATCGGCGTCGGCATTGAAGAACGGAGGCTGGAGGATGCCGGCCGGGAACAGGATCTCGTTCATGAGCGGGTTGTAGCCGGCGTTCACCGTGGGCGGCGTAAGGAGCCACTCGGCGCGGTCCACCGGCTTGCCGATCTTGTTCCAGTCGTAGGCGGCCGCGAACTGGTCGCCGGCCTGCACGTTGGCCAAGTAGTCGCCGGGCTTGATCTGGAGCGCGGAATAGTCGCGCCACTTATCGGGGTAGCCAATCTTCCTGGTGTAGGCGTCGAGCTTGGCGAGCGCCTGCACCTTGGTGCTGTCGCTCATCCACCCGAGCTGCTGGATGCGGTCGTGCAGTGCGCCGACCAGCGTGTTGACGATCTTCACCGCGCGGGCCTTCGCTTCGGGCGGGAAGGCCTCCTTCACGTACTCCTGGCCCAGCAGTTCGCCGAGTCGGCTGTCGGAGGAGTTGATGCACCGCTTCCAGCGGGGGAGGTTCTCCTTGGCGCCGCTGAACAGCTGGTTGAACTTGAAGTTCTCCTCCACGAACGGCGTGGGCAGCGCCGTCGCCGCCCGATGGACGAGGCGCCAGCGGAGGTACGTCTTCCAGTCGGCCACCGGCATCGAGGTGAGCATACCGTCGAACGCCTTGAAGAACTCTGGCTGGCGGACGTCGATGGAGGAGACCGGCGGAGTGTTCTGGGCCGCGAAGAACGCGTCCCACGTGAAGTGGGGCGTGAGGGCATCGAGCTGCCCGAGCGTCATCTTGTGGTAGTTGGCGTTCGGGTCACGCAGCTCCACCGGCGCCTTCGACGCCTTGGCGAACCGCATTTCCACGTTCAGCACGCTGCTTGCCTCGGCGGCTGCGACGTCGGGTGCGTCGCCCAGAAGCTGGAACATGCGCGTGACGTGCGCGACGAACTCATCGCGGATCTTCTTCGACGCGTCGTCGGTCCTCGTATAGTAGTCTTTCGTGGGAAGGCTCAGTCCGCCCTGCCCCAGCCCGGCGATCTGCTGGGCGGCGTCCTTCGAATCCTGGGTCGACCCATCGGAGAAGGGCGCCAGCCCCGCCGTGTGCTCCAGCGTACCCAGAGCCTGACTGAGGTCCGCAGGCGTCTTGATGCCGGCGATGAGGTCGAGGTCGGGCTGGAGCGGCGTGATACCCTTCTGGTCGATGGCCACCGTGTCCATGCAGCTGGCGTAGTAGGTGCCGACTTTCCACGGGCCCGTGCCCGCGGTGAGCTTGCCGCCCGCCGCGTCCTTGGCGTCGCGCTCGAGGATCGTGTGCAGCACGTCCCAGTTGTGATCCTGCACGGCGTAGAAGGCGCCGTAGGACGGGTACGCCGACGGGATGGTGTCGTGCTGGAGCCAGCCGCCGTTCGCGAATTGATAGAAGTCGGTGCACGCCGCGCACGTGGTATCGAGATTCGCGCGGTCGAGCGGCGGCGGCGCGGTCTTGACGGGCTTGGGTGCCGAGCAGGCAGCCAGGGCGAACAGGAGGAGCCACGGGGCGAATACGGATGGACGCAGGGTGGCGGTCATGAGCGGGCCTAAGGGTTAGGGAGTTCGGTTGCGATCGGACGGCTATTGCTGACTCGTATCAATCCGGCACCAGTCGCCTCCAATCGCTGCCGTGAGAGTATCGCATTCTGCTGCCCGCGGCGCCACTCCCCGCACGCGGTCCAGGCGGGGGCGGCCTCGTGGCGCACCCCGGGTCGCCAGCGCACGGGTCGACGACGAGCTCCGGGCAAAGTCCTTGGATATTGCGGGGCTTCGAGCTACATACAGCGGGAGACACGGGGCTCGGACCCGCGACCCTCTTCCAGTTCGTCAGGTCCACCGAAACTTGGGTGGGCGGAAGCCCAGCTCTGGCGCTGTTCAGGGCAATGCTGTAACTAGGGACGGTGTTGTACCCCTCATAATGCAGCTGATGCTTCTCACGGGGAGTGACGTGTGCGAGTGATTCTGGGTTGTGGAATGACCGTGTTGCTTGGGGGTTGTATTCAAACAAACGCCGCTGTGCTGAACCCGACGGTTGTCTTCTCCCGTTCGTGTCCAGAGGCGGTCGTGGTGTACACCACCCCGGACCGCGTGAAGAACGATTACATCGAGATCGCCCTCCTGAATTCAAAGGGAGACGCATCGATGACGACAGAAAGCGCCATGATAATCAGCCAGCAGAAGAAGGCAGCCGAGGTGGGGGCAAACGGGCTCATTCTTGGAGGCATCAACGAACCCGGTGCCGGCGCGAAGGTCGCCGCCTCGATCCTGGGAACCACGGCAGAGCGAAAGGGCAAGGCAGTCGCCGTCTGGATCCCAGCGGACTCGGCGAAGACCGTAGAGATCTGTAATGCGGCGGCAAAGCGGAAGAGATGATCCGCCGACGCCTGTCTCGCTGCTGTGACCTTGGCCCAGCAGTCCAGACAAGAAGCCCCGCAACGTCATTCGACGTTGCGGGGCTTTCACTTACCTGAAGCGGGAGACGGGGCTCGAACCCGCGACCCTCAGCTTGGGAAGCTGATGCTCTACCAACTGAGCTACTCCCGCGATACTGACAAGGCCCGCCCGCGGCAAGCCGCCGCCGCCGACGCGCAGAAGAGTAGCCTCTCCCGCCCGCCGTGATCAAGCGGGGCCGGGCCTACCTCCGCCACGCCAGGCCGGCTCCGAAAAACCTCTCCTTCGAGGCATTGTCGCCGATCCCGTGCCCGAATCGGAAGTCGGCCTGCAATTGCGATGTCAGGAGATACGCGATCCCGCCATCGACGTACTTCGCCGAGGTCGCCACACCGCCGACCCGGCCGATGAGCAGTCCCTCGCCATAGAGGGACACCTTGGGGCTCGCGGCGAACCACAGCGCCGCACTGCCCCAGCCATGACTCCCGGTCGCGGTGCCGTCGTACACCTCACCTACGCCGAGGTTGGTGTACAGAGAGAACGGGCCGGACGTGGTCCAGGCCGCCGCAAACTTCGCCTCGGGGAGTGCCTTCCCGGCGCTGAAACCGTCTGCCCCGGTGGGCAGCGTCGTCGCCGCAAGGAAGGCCACCCGAGGGACGAGACCATGCACACTGTCAGGCACGGTATGCAGGGCGACCTTGAACCCCAGCTTGATGTCCTCGAGGCCATGGGAGCTGGCCACCCCTGGAGAGGAACGGATGCCGTAGGAGTTGCCAAAGAATCGCAACTCCGTGCGTGCGCCGATTCCGGCACGGATCAGCAACTCCCCGATGCTGGTGTAGGTCGCATCAGGAACGTGATCACTGGTCGCGCCGACCTCGATATCCAGCGCGCCGGCCGGTAGCGCCGACGGACCATCGGTGTACCCCGGACGATCGGCCACCACCGGGGCCGTTGTCGGCGGGAAGACCGCACAGGCACCAACTCCGGCGAGCAGCAGGAAGCGGAAAGGACATCGCATCAGATGTACGCCTGCTCGCCGTGCTGGGACTGATCGAGTCCGACCTCTTCCTCGGCTGCGGTGACCTTCACGGTGGTGAGCACGTTGATCACCTTGAGCATTCCGTAGGTAAACACGAACGCATACGCGGCGGCGCCGATCACCGCGGCGGTTTCCTTCATGAAGAAGTCGGTGCCACCCCTGAGCAGCCCGTCCGCGCCGCCGGGATTGACGACCTTGGTCGCAAAAATGGCGAGCGCGATGACGCCCACCACGCCGCCAACGCCGTGAACCCCCCAGACGTCGAGCGCGTCGTCCCAGTGTTGCCGGTTCTTGAACCAGATGGCGTAATAGCAGATGACGCTCGACACGATCCCGATGAGGACAGCCGTGCCGATCGTGATGTACCCCGCGGCGGGAGTGACGGCCGCCAGCCCCGCGATCGAGCCCGTCAGCAGTCCCGACGAACTTCGGCTTCTTCTCGATGGTCCATGCCAGCACCAGCCAGGTCATGGCGGCGAACGAAGCGGCGATGTCGGTGTTGAGGAACGCCGTGGCCGTGATCGGGTCCACCTTGAGCTCGCTGCCGGCGTTGAAGCCGTACCATCCGAACCAGAGCAACCCGGTGCCGAGCGCCACCAAGGGGATGCTGTGCAGTCCCGCATCGGCAACGCGCCGCTTGCCCACGTAGAACACGGCCGCGAGGGCTGCAAAGCCGGCGGTGGCATGCACCACGATGCCACCGGCGAAGTCCAGCACGCCGTGTTGCTGCAGCAACCCGCCACCCCACACCATGTGCGCCACCGGGAAGTAGACCAGCAGCAGCCAGGCCACCAGGAACATGAGGTAGGCCTTGAAGGTCACCCGGTTGGCAAACGCTCCGGTGATGAGCGCTGGCGTGATCTGCGCGAACATCATCTGGTAGGCAATGAAGACGATCAGCGGGATTGTGGGCGAACCGGGGAACGGGGTCGTGGGATCGACACCGTGCAGAAAGGCCATGTGAAAATTGCCGATGATGCCGCCAATGTCCGGATTGGCGGGATCGCCGTAGCTACCGCTGAACGCCATCGAATAGCCGCACACCACCCAGAGCACGGTGGTCACGCTCATCGAGACAAAACTCTGGATCATGATGGTGAGGACGTTCTTCCGGCCGACCAGCCCGCCATAGAAGAAGGCGAGCCCCGGCGTCATCAGCATGACCAGGCGAAGTCGAAACGAGCATGAAGGCGATATTGCCAGTATCCCACTGCATTGGTTCCTCGTGCCCGGTCCGGGGCGGGGTTGGTTATGCCAGCATCAGGGGGTGAAGGCCGCAGCAACGCAGACGGCGACGAAGACCGTTTGCTGGTCTCCGTCGCCGCGGTTCACTCGCATCGCGCGGTGCTTACTTGCGGTGGTAGCGCCAGACGACGATGCCGTCGCCCGAAGCGTCAATGGTGAAGTCGAACTTGGCCGAGGGCTGCAAGGCCGGGAGAGTGACCTCCTTCGTCCCCACCACGGTGCCGCTGGCGTCGAGGAATTCCCACACCAGCGTCGCCGCTGCCGGGGGGATCACCTTGCCGGTGACATCCAGCGCTTCACGACCCGTCGCTGTGCCGATCAACTTGGCGCTTCCCTTCTTGGGGGCGAAGCTGGTCACGGTGACATTGGTGGTCAGCATGAAGAGCGTGTTGATCGCATTCAACATGTTCGTGGTGTCGAATTGCAGCTTGTAGCCCTGGCTGAGGAGCTTGTGATTGTCCTCGTTCATCGGATCAACCGCGAGGAGTTTTTGCGCCGTCTCCACCAGTTTGGGGCCGTTTCCACCGGCGAAGTACGCGTTGGCGAGGTTGAACAGCGCGTCGCGACCGTTCGGTTCCTTGGCGAGGAGCTTCAGGTACGCGTCGGCCGCTTCGTCATACCGCTTCGCGGCGAAGAGGCTGTTCCCCATCGTCATCAACTGATAGCTGGTCAGTTCCGCCCCACCGGCACTGCCTGAGCTGGCCAGCAGTTCCTTGTCGATCGCGGCCGCCTCGTCCGTCTTGCCCGTGGCGCGCAGTGAGGTGGCAAGCGCCTGCTTGACCTTGTTGTCGGTCGGCGTCCAGGTCAGGTATTTCTTGAACTCGACGACGGCCTCTTCATTGCGCCCGACCTGCTGCAGCGTGGTGGCCAGGTTGAGCGTGGCATCGGATCGGTCCTTGGCGAGCGCGGGCTTGGTCGCGGCCTTCTCTGCCGCGGTGCGGAAGTACACGATCGCGCTGTCGTATTGCGTCAGGTTGTAGAAGGCGACGCCGGCGATCAGGAACCCCTGAGGATAGTCCCGCGAAATGATTTCGGCTGCTCTCAGGATCGCGATGACCGAGTCGAACTTCTCCTGCTTGAGCAGTTCAGTGGTCGGCAGCACCAGCGCCCGTCCAGGCCGTCTGCCGGAAGCCCCCGATCTCACCCTCGCAGTCGGGCGCAAGTTCCACCGCCTTGGTGAAGGCCGAATCGGCGCCGACGAGATCACCGAGATAGAGGTTCGCCCGGCCCATATAGTACCAGCCCGCGGCGCTCTGCGGATTGGCGATCGCAGCGTCCGTCGCCGTCTTCAAGGCGCTCTGAAGGATGGAAACCCGCCGGTCCTCCTTAGGCTTTGCACCCCGATCGGAGCCTTCCCCAAATCCCTGGAGCGCCGACTTGATCGACACGCCTGCCCCGGTCGTCCGGAAGTCCCCCCTTGATCGGACAGAGCGGCGCCTTGTATCCCCCGAGGGACATCGTCCGCGCGACGGTCGCGTTGTACACCGTTTGGGCGGTGAGGGACGGGGTGAGGAGGAGGGCCAATGCCAGAACCGGAAGTCCGGTCGTTCTCATGTCTGCTCCTGGGTCGGTCATGAACGGGGAGGACCCGCGTGGCCTCCCAACTCGCCGTCTCCTGACGGCCGGGCCACCCCATCGGTGGCATCGCCTCGAATACGCGGGAACCGCGTCCTGCGTTGGAACCAGGTCTCCCCTTGTGCCGGGGCTCCCGGGTAGAGGAGACGACGGGTCCGGCTCCGGACGCACTACAACGCCGCAATATCCCTCAGCGGCCCTCGTCCGGCAATTCCGCTGGGCCGCGATAGAGCCAGCCGGCGCCGGTGTTGAAAACGACGACCTGATCCCGAGCCCCGATCTCCCCTTTCCTCACCAGTGCACTGGCAGCAGCGACCGCCGCACCCCCCTCGGGCGAGAAATCGACCCCTTCGAGGCCGGTGGCGCCGCCGCCTCCCGCGCCATGGCCTCGTCGGGCACAGCCACCGCCCCGCCACCGGTCTCCCGAAGGATCCGCAGCATCAGCTTGTCGCCTAGCGGACCGGGAACCCGGAGCCCGCTGGCGATGGTCCAGGGGTCGGTCCACGGCCTCGGCGCTGTCCTGGCCCTGCCTCGAACGCCCGGACGATGGGGCGCAGCCGGTGCTCTGGACCGAGTACATCCGCGGCAGCGGGCCGGCAACCCAACCGGCATCGCGCAATTCGACGAACGCCTTCCACATCCCGATCAACCCGGTGCCGCCTCCGGTCGGATAGAGGATGACATCCGGGAACCTCCAGCCGAGCTGCTCGGCGATCTCGAGGCCGAGGGTCTTCTTCCCCTCGATCCGATAGGGCTCCTTGAGGGTGCTCATGTCGATCGCGCCGGTCTCCTGGGCCCACGCACGGGCGGCCTTGCCGCAGTCGCCGATATGGCCCTCCAGCAGGACCAGATCGCCCCCGAAAGCCACGATCTGGGCGAGGATCGGTGCCGGGGTGTCGTCCGCGGGGCGAAGACCCGTACGGAGGCGCCAGCACGGGCGGCGTAGGCGGCGCTGGCCACCCCGGCGTTTCCGGCCGTCGGCACCACGAATCGGGTCGCGCCCGCCGAGCACCGCTCGGGTCACGGCGGCGCTCAGGCCACGGGCCTTGAAGGAGCCGGTCGGGTTGACCGCCTTCGTCCTTGATCCAGACCTGGCTCGCAGCCCGAGGTGCTCGCGCCAGCGCGGGGGGCCTTGAGCAGCGGGGTATCGCCCTCTCCCAGGCGTGACGGGCTCTCGTCGATCCGGCGAGGGGCAGGAAGGAGCGGAACCGCCACATGCCTGCCGCCCGGGGCGGCCTGCTCGCGTCGCCACGGATGGCTCCGGCTCGGGATAGCGCACCAGCCAGGGGCGGCCGCAGGCCGTGCAGACGGTGGGAGGCCGTCGGCTTCGGCGCGTGGCCCCGCAGTCGGAGCATTCGAGAAACCAGTCCATTCACCGCTCGCCTTCAGTGATCGCAGGATCCGCTGCGGCCAGCGTCTCGGAGAAGCCCGGGAAGCGCGGCGATATCGGCCAGCCGACGCAGCCTGCACGCCGGCGAGGATGCCGAAGTGCCTGCAGCAAGGTCCGCCGGCGCGATGGACCGACACCGGGAATGTCGAGCAGTGCCGAGGTGACGGTTCGCTGGGTCCGCCGCTTCCGGTTGTACGCCACGCCGAAGCGGTGGGCCTCGTCCCGGGCGCGCTGCAGCAGCCGAAGCGCCGGGCTCCGCCGGGAGAGCCGCAGCGGCTCGGCGCGACCGGGAAGGTAGATCTCCTCTTCCCGCTTGGCGAGGGAGGCAGTGCAATGTGCTCGACGCCGAGGGCCGTCATCGCCTCGAGCGCGGCACCGAGCTGGCCCTTGCCACCGTCGATGACCACCAGGTCCGGCAGCGGGATCTCTCCTGCGAGCCGTCGCGTGAAGTAGCGGGTGATGACTTCGTGGATCGCCGCGAAATCGTCCTGTTGCGCCAGTCCCTTGATCTTGAACTTCCGATACTCCGCCTTGCGGGGCCGGCCCGCCTCGAACGTGACGAGCGAGCCCGACCGTGTCGCGGCCCTGATTGGTCGAAATGTCGACGCAGATGAAGGTGCGCGGCACGACCGTCGAGGCCGAGTTCGCGCCCCAGGGCGTAGACCGGATCCTCGGCGCGCTCATCGGTCTCGAAGCTCTCCAGCCGGAGGCTCTCGAGCAGGTGGCGGGCGTTCTGGTCGGCCAGGTCGCGCCAGCGGCGGCGGTTCCCCGAACGCGGCACGGCGAATCGGGCCTCCGGCAGCAGCTGCTCGAGGGCAGGCATTTCACTGGCGTCGAAGGGCAGCACGACCCGGGTCGCCTTGTCGGGGAGGGGTACGTACCACCGGACCAGGAAGAGGGAGAGCACATCGGGGTCGACTTCTCCCTCCACGTTCTCGAGGAAGCGGTGCTCCCGGCCGATGACCCGCCCGTCGCGTACCCGGAACACGACGCCGACGGCGTCGTCGCCGTCGCGCGCGTAGCCGATCACGTCGGCGTCTCCGGTGCCGACGACCTCCACGGTCGACGGGGCCTCCAGCTGGTCGAGCCACTTCATCGCGTCCCGGAAATCCCGGGCGCGCTCGATAGTCCTCGCGCGTCGGCTCGCCTCGTGCATCATGGCCGCGGATGCGCGCCTTGAGATCGACCGTGCGGCCCTCGAGGAAGTCGACGACCTCGCGGATCATCGCCCGGTAGTCCGGCCTCGGACTGCCAGCCGACGCAGGGCGCCTTGCACCGCCCGATGTGATTGTCGAGACATGGGCGATCGCGCCGTTCGCTCGGCAGGTCGTCGCTGCAGGATCGCACCGTGAACATGCGCCGGATCAGGGTCAGGGCGCGCCGCATCTCGGCGACGTCGGTATACGGGCCGTAGTACCGGGCACCGGGAATGTCGCGGCGTCGGGTCACCAGCACCCGCGGGAAACGCCTCGCCGAGAGTGATCGCGATGGAGGGGTAGCTCTTGTCGTCCTTGAGCCGGACGTTGAAGCGCGGCTGGTACTCCTTGATGAGGTTGTTCTCGAGCAGCAGCGACTGGGCCTCGTTGCCGACGACGATCGTCTCGACGTCGGCGATGCGCTGGACGAGCAGCGCGTGCTTGGGCGAGTCGTGGAGTCGTTGGCGAAATAGCGAGCGCACCCGCGAGCGGAGATTCGCGCGCCTTGCCGACATACAGCACCTCGCCCGCCGCGTCCTTCCAGAGGTAGACCCCGGGCCCGTCGGGCAGCGTGTCGAGCTTGCGCTGCAGCGCGTTGTTCATGGCCGGCGGAGCACCTTGCGTGCGAACAGGCGGCTGCGTTCGGTGAGCACCGCCGCCTCCGGAACATTCCACCAGGATGTCAGCGAGAGGTAGACGATTGCCCCCACGGGAAGGAGCACGAGGGCCAACAGGACCGGGCGCGGTGCCAGTCCGGGCGACGCCAGGCGAATGCCCGTACTCGCCACGGCCGAGGCTCCGGCAGCGGACCAGAGTTTCGCCAGTTCGCTCACCGGCAGGGCGAATTCACCGAGACGCTTGCACAGGCCGCGGCGCAGGAGCATGAACTCGACCCATCCGGCGACACCCGCCGAGGCGGTCAGGCCGGCGGCGCCCCACTTGTGATCAATACCCAGGAGATCAGGCAGGAACAGCGCCGCGAAGACCCCCAGCACCCCGGTCAGGACCACGCGGACGATGCCGCAGTGGAGTGGTGTTCGCGTATCACGCAGGGCATAGAACGTCGACGCGTAGAGTCTCCCGAGCGTCGATGCCAACAGCCCAAGCGAGGAACCGCCGAGCACGATCCACACGAACTCGCTATCAACCCGCTTGAAAGCACCATGCTGGAACAACGCGCCGGCGATCACTCCTCCAAGTGCGAGGAATGCCACGGCCGCCGGTACGATGTAGAACGCCAGCCGTTGGGTGGCGGCACCCAGCCGGACTCGCAGTGCCTTCGCCACGGTCTCCGGATCACCCTGCTCACGGGACATTTCAGGCAACTCCGCCGCCGAGATGGCCATGCCGAAGAGCGACACCGGAAGTGTGTACAGGACCTGGGCGTTGCCCATGGCAGCCACGGTGCCGAGCGGCAGTGAGGCCGAGGAGGCGATCGACAGATCGATGAACGCGGAAAGCTGATTGGCACCACGGGAGACGAGGTTCGGCAGGAACGCCGTCACCACGGTTCGCACCTCGGTGACGCCAGACCACGCCGCGAGGCGAATACCGCCGCCCACCATCTGGACTGCGGGCCATTGCACAAGCACCTGCAGCACTGACCCGACGAACGCCCCACTCGCGGCGATGACTACGAAGTGTTCCTCGCTGCCTCCGCGACCGAACAACAGGACCGCCGCAATGATCGCCGTGTTCCACACGACGGGTGACGCATAGGAGAGCAGGAACCGACGATGCGAGTTGAGGACACCGAGGCACCAGGCGGACAACACCAGCACGCCCGCGCCTGGGAAGAGAATGCGCACCAGAAGTTGCGTCAGCTCGAGCTGCCTGCCATGCCACCCGGGCACGAGGACGGCCACGATCCAGGGAGTGGCCAGTTCGCCGGCGACGACAATCGTCGCGATCAACAGACTCAGCAGCGCCAGAATGGCGCCGGCAAGATCCCGGGCCTCCTTTTCCTTCCCCTGCCCCAGCAGTCGAGCGTAGCTCGGGATGAAGGATGCCGAAAGGGCGCCCTCCCCGAACAGATTCTGGAGCGCGTTCGGGATCCGGAAGGCTGCCGTCCAGATGGAGGCGGCCTCACCCTGCCCCAGATATGTGGCGAGAACCCGTTGGCGAACTAGGCCGGTGATGCGGCTGAGCAGGATTCCGGCGGCAACCAGGGAGGAGCCGCGACGGCTCATCCCTGTCCCGGCGGCAAGGTTGGGCGCGGCGGTTGTGCCTCGAGCAGCTGTTGCAGGAACTGGTTCTCTTCACCCAGTCGGGTCACCGACGCCTGCAGCATCTCCACCTCACCCTCGAGCAGGTCGAGACGGCGTTGCAACTCCGCCATCTCGCCCCGTTCGGGATGGCTCCCGATGGAACGGTCGTGCTCGATGCGACCCGCCAGGGCGCGCGCAAATGGCGAGTCCATGACGATCGCGATAATCGGAATGCAGAGCGCTATCAGCAGCGCCAGACCGATGAGACTCATGCCTCGATCATGCCGTGGCCGAGGGACCGGCGCAAGGAGAGGCGGCCCAGTCGTCCGTCGCTACCCCGAGTGCCGCGAGCCAGGCGTCGCCGTGGCGCGCGCGGAAGGTGGCCGCTGTAAAGACCCGCTCCTGCGGATCGTCATGCGGCCGCAGCGCGACGCGAAGCCGCTGGTACTGGGCCCAGGCGATGTCGTCCCGACGCCGGAGGTGACGCTCGAAGAGTCGCTCGAGATCCTCGAAGACGTGCGCCAGCTTGCGCTGCCTGCCCGCGATCGCGCGGTCGAGCACGGCGTCAATGGCCGTGCCGGCAGCACGAAGTGTGGCACCCTGCGTCGCCACCTCCGTCTGCATCGCCGCCAGAGACCGACGCACTTCGGGTGGCAAGTCGCGGCGCAGGATGGTCCGGCCAAGGGTGCCATCGTCGTCGGCAAGGAGCGCCTCGAGGGAGACGCCGAGACGATCCAGGACGCGGTCGGCCCAGGGCTCGATGACCGTTCCGGACCATCGCGGCACCGGCGGTTGACGCCAGACGCCAAGGGGTTGGTAGAGTGCGCTCGCCTGCTGATTGAGGTACCGCAACTCTCCCGGTCCGCCGACGTAGCCCACGGTCGGCAGGAGCGCGGCCTCCGCCACGGGTCGCAGGAGGGCGTTGGGCGAGAACCGTTCCGGTGACTGTGCCAGCAATCGCTCGAGGTCGCTGCGCGTGTACGACTCGCGCGACCGCCGGGTGCGGAATTGGTCGCCATCGAGCATGAGCCGCTCTCGCCCGGCGGTTGTCTCGAGAAAGACGAGCGTGGCGCCTTCACCAACGGCGACGCCACCGGTCACCGGAGGCAGCGCCCCGAGCAGTCGGTCGAGCTTCCCCCGCCTGGGCAAGGGCTGCGGCCAGCAGCGGCACCTGGGCCCGCTTCATCGCGGCATGGGTGGGATCGAAGACGAGGACACCGTGCGGAGCAAGCAGCTCGGCCAGGGCACCTGCCGCGGCCCCGTGGATCGTCTGGTCGGTACGATAGTGCCGGCGGAGCCAGGCCATCGTCTCGTCGCGCTCCGCACCGCCAGGAAGCGTCTGCTCCAGCGCTTGCAGTCCGGCAGCGATCTCGGGCGGCACGGGCTCACGGCACAGGGAGCGCTGCGGCGCCGAGTGGGGGCGGGCCGGGAGGTTCCAACTCGCCAGGTGACCGTCGGTATCGAGCCACGCGGCGCTGCTGGCTTCGGCCCAGTCATGATCATCGCCCGCCACCCAGAGCAGCGGGATCACCGGTCGCTGCCAGTCTCCCTCGAGGCGGCGGGCCAGGGCCGCAGCCGCCATCGCCTTGTGGACGGTGTAGAGCGGACCGGTGAAGAGTCCTGGTTGCTGCCCGGTCGTGACCAGCAACGCCCCGGGCGAGCTCAACCTCCCAAGCCGAGCCTCGTCACCCTGGGTGCGAACGATCGCCGGAAGGAGGGAGTCATCCCAGCGCGCCGCGCGAGGTGCCAGCGGCGGGCGGGCACCGAGCGAATGGGGAACAATGCGCATCAGCCTCGCCCGGCGAGTCGCATCACGCTCCCGCTCCCTTGTGGTAGGGTCGTCCCTGCAGGATGGTCGTTGCGCGGTAGAGCTGCTCGGCCACGACGACGCGCACCAGTTCGTGCGGCAGCGTCAGCGGGCCGAGGCTCCAGACGGCGTCAGCGCGTTCGCGCACGGCAGCCGCAATCCCGGTCGCTCCACCAACGACGATGGCCCGGTCCCTCGCGGCAAGTCCCCAGTCGTACATCCGCCGCGCCAGTTCTTCGCTGGTCCAGCCTTCACCAACTCGATCGAGCAGCACCATCGGCATCCCCGGTGGCAGGGTATCGAGGATTCGCCGTCCTTCATCATCCCGTTGCCAGGCGGAGTCACGCCCCTGCCCCGCCTGGCGAACTTCCCGTTCCGTCACCGTCAAGACCCGCTGGCAGCGACGGAGGTAATCGTCACACACCTCGCGCAGCGTCGGGCGCAGCTTGCCCACCGCCAGCAGGAGGAGCTGCATCAGGCATAGAGTCCGCGCAGGCGGTGCATCGCGGCCACCCGCTCGATCGCCAGCATGTAGGCGCCGATGCGCATGCTGACGCCGTGCTTCTCGGACATCGCGGAAACCTCGTCGAACGACGTGGACATGATCTTCTCGAGCCGCTCGTTGACCGTCTCCTCATCCCAGAAGTATCCGCCGCGATCCTGCACCCATTCGAAGTACGACACCGTCACGCCGCCGGCGTTGGCGAGGATGTCGGGGATGACGTAGATCCCCTTGGCTCGAGGATCGGCGTCGGCCTTGGCGGTGGTCGGACCGTTGGCGCCTTCGCAGATGATCTTGGCGCTGAATGGTCTCGGCGTTCTTGCTGGTGATGACGTTTTCCAGCGCGGCCGGAACCAGCACGTCGCACTGTGAGCGCCAGCAGTTCCGTCGTTGGTGATCTGCTCGGCCCCGGGGTACCCTTCAAGGAAGCGTATGCGTCTCGATGAATTCCTCAGGCCGTCGGCGATGTCGAGTCCCTTGGCATTGTAGATCGCCGCCGCTCTTGTCGCTGACGGCGACGATCTTCATGCCGGCCTCCGCCATCAGGCGGGCGGCGGTCGAGCCGACGTTGCCGAATCCCTGCACCGCCACCGTCGCGCCCTGCACCTTCATCTTCTTCCGCTGCAGCGCGCACATGGTCACCACCAGGCAGCCCCGCCCGGTGGCATCGCGGCGGCCGAGCGAGCCGCCCATCTCGACCGGCTTGCCGGTGACGACGGCGGTGACGGTATGGCGCTTGTGCATGGAGTAGGTGTCCATGATCCACGCCATCACCCGCTCGTTGGTGTTGACGTCCGGCGCCGGCACGTCCGATCGGGGCCGAGGAGTTCGATGATCGCCGAGGTGTAGCGGCGGGTCAGGCGCTCCAGTTCGCGCCATCGACATCGTCATCGGATCGCAGATCACGCCGCCCTTGCGCGCCGCCGAACGGCAGGTTGACCACCGCACACTTCCAGGTCATCCAGGCGGCCAGTGCCTTCACCTCGTCGAGTCGACACGGTCAGGTCGAACCGGATGCCGCCCTTGGCCGGGCCGCGGGACGTGTTGTGCAGCACCCGGAAGCCGGTGAACACCTCAATTTCACCATTGTCCCGCATGATCGGGATCGAGACGATCATCTGCTTCTCCGGGGCGCGCAGCACCCTGTACAGCCCTGGCTCGAGCTTCAGCCGCTGCGGCCGCGTCGTCGAAGCGCGACATCATCGCCTCGAACGGATTCTCCTCGGAGGCGAATCGACTGTCGCGGTCCGGTTTGATCAGTTGCTGCGTCTTCGCTTGCCTTGGCCGTGGCCATCTGGTGATTCTCCGGTCCCGTGGTCCAACGGTTCATGTGGCGCGGGCTGCCGGCACGACGAGACGCGCCAGCGCTTCCCGCAGAGCGATCTTCCCCAGCCTCGAACGTCAGGTCGCAACGTCGCCACCGAACGGCTCCGGCACGCTCTGCAGGCCAGCGGTCCCGCAACTTCACGGCGTCCTTGGCGGTGATCACCACATGATCTGCGCGGCGGGCCGCGTGGGCCAGCCACGCAACGTCCTCGTCGCGGAACTGGTGATGGTCCTTCCAGGTCGCCACCTGCACCTGCGCGCCCGTCAGCTTGATCTGTGCCACAAACGCGTCCGGGTCGGCAATTGCGCTGGCGGCGACAACCCGCCGCCCCGCAAGCCAGCTGACCTCGCGTTCCGTTCCACTCACTAGTCCCTCGCAGCATGCCCAGCTCCAGCGCCATGATGGCGACCGTCCCCGGACCCGCGCAGGCCAGGTCCTCGGCGCAACCGCCGGGCGGTAGCCGGGTCGGCCCGCTTCCGGGTCACGATGAGCGAATCGGCCCGATCGAGGCCGGCAACCCCTCCCGCCAGGGGCCGGCCGGCAGCGGCCAGCGCACCGCCACGCGCGTTTCGGCGCTCACGACACAGATGTTCAGGTCGCGCGCCACGTCCAGCCGCTGATAGGCGTCATCCAGCACCAGCACATCGGCGCCGGCGGCCACGGCCCGCACCGCGCCGGCCACGCGGTCCGGATCCGGTACCACGATCGCCCGGGGCACCAGTTCTCGGTGCACCAGGGTCTCATCGCCGCCGACGCCCCGCAGCAGGATGGCGGGACGATGCCCCTGGTCGGCAAAGTACGTCGCGATCCAGCCGGCGATCGGCGTCTTGCCCGAACCGCCCACGCTCAGGTTGCCGATGGCGACACTTGGCAACGGCAATTCCCTGCGGTCGCCACCCAGCGATGGCGGTAGAGCGATCGCCGCACGGCCATGCCCAGGCTCCAGAGCCCGCTGGCCGGGAAGCAGCAGGGCCCGGGTGCAGCGCGCGCCGCCTGGCGGCTGGTCCAGAGCCAACGCACGAACCGGTGCGCATCACCGCGACGCGACATTGCCGCCCATCTCCCTCTCCAGTGCCTCGAGCGCCTCGGCGCATCGGGCGACGCCCTCAGCCAAGGCCAGCGTCGCCAGGCGCCGACGGAGAACTCTCGCCATAACCGACCTCGACCCGGGCGAACGGCTTGCGGAACCATCATCCGGTCCCACGAGCCGAAGCGCCAGGCCGCCGGCCGCGCGCGTGCAGCGGCAGGATCACCGCCCCGGCACGCTGCGCCGCCCGCACCACGCCCGGCTTCATCTCCCGCCTCGGCCCGCGCGGTCCGTCCGGCGTAAGGCCACCGGCGGTCGCCTTCGCGGAGCGCGCGGACCGCGCCGAGCAGCGCGCGTGCGCCGCCGCGGGTAGAGGAACCGGATCGGCGGTAGCCGATCGCGCTGGCGTAATCCGCCAGGTACCGCCCCTCGCGTGCCTCGCTCACGACGATGGCGACCTGCTGGTGACGATGGAGCCAGAGCAGGGGCAGCAGCGCCTCGTGCCAGAGCAGGAAGACGAACGGCGTGCCGGTGGCCTGCAGCGCGTGCCAGTGTTCGGCGTGCCGAACGCGGAACCGCCAGGATCTCGACAGTGCACCGACCAGCGGCGCGACCGGCTCGCGAACGACACCGCCTGGAAGGCGCCAGTTCACGCGCCGAGCAGTTCCGCTGCGATCTCGGCCACCCGCGCGCTCGCTCCGGGTCCCCCAGGCGCCGTCGCACCTCGGCCAGGCCTTCGCGTTGCCGTCGTGCGCTCGGTCGAATCCGCGATCGAGCAGCGGCCGCAGCGCGTTCGACGAGTGCCGATCGGCGTCATCGCTCCTTGCAGGAGTTCCGGCACGACCTCGCGCTCCGCGATCAGGTTGACCAGGGTGACCCAGCGCGACGTCATCATGCGGCCGGACCAGCCAGGCGGTGATCGGATTGACCGAGTAGGCCACCACCATCGGCACGTCGGCAAGCGCGGCCTCGAGCGTCGTCGTTCCCGACTTGGCCAGCACCGCGTCGGCGGCCGCGAGCACGTGCGAGGCTGGTCGCGCAGTACCCTGAACCGATCGGCCCCGGGATAGTCGCCCCTGGCGGTCCCGGCCACCAGCACCGCGTCGCAATCGCCCTCGTCCGAGCAGTTGCAGGGCGGCCGCCTCGCGAACACTGGCCAGAGTCGGCGGATCTCGCCGCGGCGCGATCCGGGGAAGATCGCGAGGACTCGGCCGTCCGGGCGAATTCCGAGACGCTCGCGCGCCGTCGGCGCGGTCGGGCCGTCGTGACGCCGTCCAGCAGCGGATGCCCGACGTAGTCGGCTCCACGCCAGCCCGCCGGAAGAAGGCCGGCTTCGAACGGCAGGATCACCGCCAGCCGATCGACCGCCCGGGCGAACCGTTTCGCCCGCCCTGGGCGCCAGGCCCAGAGCTGCGGGGCGATGTACCAGAGCACCGGAATGCCCGGCGCGCGGGCCGCCTCGGCGACGTACTGGTGAAAGCCGGGGTAGTCGATCGGGATGACCAGGTCGTAGCGATGCGACTTGAAGTCACCGCCGGAGCGCACGCAGCAGGCGATAGTGCGCGGGACTGCTCCGAGGATCTCGACCAGGCCCATCGCCGCCAGAGCCCATCGATCGGCGACCGGATGCGGCGCCCCGCGGCCGCCACCGCGCGCCGCCGACCGCCTCGATCTCGGCGTCCGGGCAGGCGTCGCGGAGCGCGGTGCACACATGCGCCCCGTGGAGGTCCCCGGAGGGTTCGCCGGCGGCCACGAAGATCCGCACGGTCAGCGGCCCAGAGCGGTAGGAGCCGGCGAGCGCTGGACGGCCGCGGTGACGTCGAGGGCGAGGGCCAGGGCGGCCCGGCCCTCGGCTGCCGTGACAATTGCCGCCGGTTCGCCACGCACCGCGGCGACGAAGCCGCCAGCTCCAGGCCGAGCGCGTCCGCCTCGGGAGCCGCCAACGGGGTCGACTCCACGATTTCCTCGATGCTGTTGCCGGTGCCCGGCCGCCAGCCCTCGCGCAGCCGCATGAATTTCGCCGCCCCGGTGGCGAGGTCCAGCGAGATGTAGCCCGATGGGCTGGAAGATCCGCAGCCGGCGCACCCGTTCGCGGGCCACGCGGGACTGGTCATCGACGCCACCGCGCCGCCGGCGAACTCGACCCGCGCGTTGACCATGTCGAGGTGCGACGAGAGGATCGACACGCCCGCTCGCCCGCACGTCGATCGCCGGCGCCCCGCCGAGGAGGTGATTGGCCAGGTCGAGATCGTGGATCATCAGGTCGAGGACGACCGCGACGTCGGTGCCGCGCGGCTGGAACGGCGCCAGGCGGATGCCCTCCAGATAGAGCGGCCGATCAAGCACCGGTCTGCGCGGCGCGCACGGCGCTATTGAATCGCTCGACGTGCCCCACCGGCGAACAGCACGGCATGCCGGCTCGCCGCGGCGATCAGCTCGTCGGCTTCGTCAGGGTGTCGCCAGCGGCTTCTCCATCAGGACCGCCACCCCGCGCCCGAGGCACTCGAGTCCGACCTCGCGATGGAACGGGGTGGGGACGGCGACGGACACGGCGCTGGACGCAGCGCAGCAGGTCGGGCAGCGTCGCGAACGCGCGGCAGCCGCATGCGGCCGCGACCTCGGCCGCGCGGGCCAGGTCGGTATCGTACACGCCGACCAGGTCCGCGCCGTGCATGCCGGCCAGGTGACGGGCGTGGTGCGGCCCGAGCGCCCCGACGCCGACGACGCCGACCGGCAGCCGTGCGGCTCACGCCGGCACGCCGCGCTGCGACGAGGAGACGAAGGTGACGAACCGTTCGACCTCCGGGATCTGCGGCAGGTCGATCCGGGCCCGCTCGGCGGCCTGGCACAGGTTGAGGTCGGAGTTGAAGAACAGGCGATAGGCCCGCTTGAGCGCCGTGATGGTCTCCGGCGAGAAGCCGTGCCGCTGGAGCCCGACGGTATTGAGGCCGTAGAGCTCGACCGGATTGCCCACCGCCTTGACGTAGGGCGGAATATCCTGGTTGACCCGGGTCATGCCGCCGACGAAGGCGTACGTCCCGATGGTGCCGAACTGGTGCACGGCCACGAGTCCGCGAAATCACGGCATGATCGTGCACCGTCACGTGGCCCGCGAGCTGGGTGCCGTTGGCGATGATCACGCCGTCGCCGACATGGCAGTCGTGCGCCAGGTGGACGTAGGTCATGATGAAGCAGTCGCTGCCCACGCGTGGTCTGTCCCGGAGGCCGAGGTGCCGCGGTTGACGGTGGATGTACTCGCGGATGATGGTGCGGTCGCCGATCTCGACCCAGGTCTCCTCGCCGCCGTACTTGAGGTCCTGCGGTGGCCCGCCGAGGATCGAGCCGCTCGCCGATCTGCACCTCCGTCGCCGAGCCGGACGTTCCGCTCGAGCGTGGCGCGGGCACCAATGCGGCATCCGTCGCCGCAACGATCATGTCCGGGCCGATGATCGCGAAGGGCCCGATCTCGACGTCGCTGGCCGATGTTGCGCGCCGGGATCGACCAGGGCGGTGGGATGAATGCGCTGGGTCATCGATCCACCACCGTGCCATCATCTCGGCCTCGCACACCAGCTGGCCCGTCGACGATACGCCTCGCCCCGCATCTTGCAGGTCGGGCCGCGCAACTGGACCATCTCGATCTCGCAGCGCAGCTGGTCGCCGGGAAGCACCGGCCGGCGGAACTTCACGTTGTCCAGCGCCATGAAGTAGACCACCTTGCTGCCAGGTCGTCGAAGGTGCCCAGCAGCAGCATGCCGCCCACCTGGGCCATCGCCTCGATGATCAGCACGCCCGGCATGATCGGATGGCCCGGGAAAGTGGCCCTGAAAGAACGGCTCGTTGATCGTGACGTTCTTGATGCCGACGATCCGCTTGCCGTGCTCGATCTCGATGATCCGATCGACCAGCAGGAACGGATAGCGATGCGGCAGGACGTCCAGGATCGCGCCGATGTCGATGCGTGACCGGATCGGCTCCGGCTGCGCGTGCCGCGCCAGGGCCCGCGCCAGGGCGATGTTGCCCTGGTGGCTGGGCCGCTCGGCGATGATCGTGCGCCTCGATCCGCGCCCCCAGCAGCGCCAGGTCGCCGACGATGTCGCCCAGCTTGTGGCGGACGAATTCGTCGGGCCAGCGCAGGGTGCCCGTGCACGACCTCGGTCTCGGAGAGCACCACCGCCATGTCGGGCGACGCGCCCTTGCAGCAGCCCGCGCTGCTTCAGCGCCTCGACCTCGTGCACGAAGCCGAACGTGCGGGCCCGGCGCAATGTCGCGCGCGAACGCCTCCGGCGCCGACGTCGCATGACACCGACTGGCGGCCGATCAGCGGGTGATCCCATTCGATCGTCGCCGTGAGCCGCAGCCCGCTGCCGGGGCGCGACGACGTACGTCGCGTCGCCTTCCTGCACCGTGAACGGCTCCGTCACCCGCAGCGTCGGCGGGCTCGCCCTCCTGCTCGCGCGATCCCCGCCGCGCAGCAGGCCTCGAGCCAGGGCAGAAAGGACCCGTCGAGAATCGGCGGCTCCGGGCCGTCGATCGCGATCAGCACGTCGTCGAGCTCCAGCGCGTGCGCTGCCGCCAGGAGGTGCTCGACCGTGTCGACCCGCGCCTCGCCCTGGGCCGAGGCCGGTGCGCCGCTCGGTGGCCTGCACCTGGCCGATCCGCGCCGGGATCAGCGGCTCGCCGCCCGAGATCGACCCGCCGGAACTCGATCCCGGCGCCCGGCTCGGCCGGCAGAAGCTGCACGGTGGTGTGGGCGCCGGTGTGCAGGCCGGTGCCCGACAGTTCCGCGGTTCCGTCCAGTGTCCGCCTAGCCATGCTGCGCTCCTTGTTGATCAGCGCTTCGCAGGTCCTTGACGTACGGCGCCAGCCGGTACAGCGCCGCCTGCGCCCGGAGGAACTCGCGGTGGGGCCGCGCGGGATAGCCCGAAGACCGCGCTTCCGCGCGGGACATCGCCGATCACGCCCGTCTTGCCGCCGATCGTCGCGCCATCGCCCAGATCACCACGTGACCGCCGACACCGACCTGGCCCGCGATGATCACTCGGTCGCCGATCCTGGTGCTGCCGGCGATGCCGACTGCCGGCCATGATCAGGCACTCGGTCCCGATCCGGCACGTTGTGCGCCACATGCACGTGGTTGTCGATCTTGGTTCCCGGCCGATGACGGTGTCGTCCAGCGATGCCGCGATCGATGCAGCGAGTGGAGCCCATCTCGACGTCGTCCCCAAGGATGCAGCCGCCGACGTGGGGAATCCGGTGGTGCCCGGCGGCGTCCGGAGAGCATAGCCGAAGCCGGCGCCGCCGATGACCGCGCCCGCCTTGCACCAGACGCGCGACCCAGCAGGGTCGCCATCGTAGACCGCGACGTGGGCATCGAGGCGCACGTCGTCGCCGAGCGTGACGCCATCGCCGATGACCACGTGCGGGCTCAGCCGGACCCGGGCACCGATGCGCACGTCCGAGCCCATCACGACGATACGCGCCGATGGTCGGCCCCTTCGCCGATCACCGCAGCCCGCGCCCGATGCCGCGCCGTCGGTGTCGATGCCGGCGTGCGCGGGCCGCGGGCGGAAGCAGGCCTGCGATGACCGCGCCCATGGCGCGGCGGCGGGTCCGGGACGACGATCCGGGTCGCGGGCCGCCGGGGCGTTCGGCCAGTGCCTCGGGGACGAGCACCGCCGAGGCCTGGCACCGGGCCAGCGCTCGGCGTATGCAGGACCCGGTGCACAGCGAGAGATCGCCTTCGGTCCGGCACGCTCCAGCGCGCGCGACCCGGCGGAGCGACCACCGCCCCGGGACCAGACAGGCGGCCGCCGACCAGATCGGCGACCGCCTGTGCGGTCAGAATGGTCCAGCCACTCGTCAGTACCCGGGCTTCGCGGCTTTCAGCTGGTCGATCGCCTTCTGCGTCAGGTCGAGCGACTTGTCGGCGCTGAGGATGCGCGTTCTCCTGGGCGCGACGTCGAAGATGTAGCGTAGTTGCCGCCGGCGCGCAGGCCGTCGAGCACCGCCTGGACGCGATCTTCGTACGGCTTCAGCAGGTCGTCCCGGCGCTGCGACGCCTTCTGCTGCATGTCCGCTGGTCGTCGCTGTCCATCGAGTCCTGCATCGCCTGCATCTTCTTCGTCTCCGCCTGCTTCGCGGTCGTCGGACGAGCAGCACCGCCTTCTGTTCGACAGCGCGGCGGCTGCGGAATCGAGGCGCGGCATTCAGCCTGTTCGACCTGGCCGGAAGCCGTCGATCTCCTTCTGCAGTGCCGCATTCGCCGCGGCGTAGCCCGGAGTCTGTTCGAGGATCGCCCGGCCGACACGTAGGCCACCTTGTTGCAGCCACCGGTGCCCTGGGCGACGAGTGTCGCCGGAACCACGCATGACGAACGCCATCGAGAGGGCGCGCACCAACGATCCAGATACGCTTCATGCCTTTCCTTGTCTCCTGCAGGTGAATGGTCGGTGCCCCGGTCATTGCCGATGTTGCCGAGCCGGAAATGCAGCTGGCAGCCCGGAGCGGGACGCCCGAGGAGGTCGGTCCTGTCGAACCCGTAGCCCAGATCGAGCCCAAGTGGGCCCAGGGGTGAAACTAAGCGCGACGCCCACACCCGCGCCCCGGAACAGGCGGGTCGGGTCGTACGCGCGACATTTCGGTACACGTTGCCGGCGTCACCGAAGATGTCGACGTACGAGCGACTGGCGAATTCTCGCGCCCGGCCTCCACGGTGAACGCCGCATACGCCTTGCCGAACGCATCCGGGCTGGCCAGCGAGCCGGAGGCGCTCGGCGTCGTACCCGTTGGGCGTGATCGAGAACTCCTAGTAGCCGCGCAGCGGAATGCCGTACTGGACGCCGCCCAGCGAATAGAGCTCGGTGAAGAACGAGGCCGGGTTCCCGAAGATGAAGCCCGACTTGGCGGTGAGGCCCAGGGTGAACTGGACGCCGCCGCCGAAGCCTGCCTGGTCGGGCCGCCAAGCGCGCCCAGCGGCGCGAACCACCGGGTGTCGAGATCGATCTTCTGGTAGTTCCCGTCGCCGCCGAGGAAGCCGCCGTTCTGCTCCGCTCCGACCGACACCATCGACCCGGCAACCGGGAACGGCAGCCCGACGCGGGTATCGCGCAGGAACGTCAGCCCGAGCGTCGACCGGGTGCAGGGCGAGCACCGGAAACGCGCCTGGAGGTCGGCCGATCCCTGGTCGTAGCGGATCCGCTGGATACCGTAGCTGGCGAAGACCCGCGAGTACCGCGACCCGAGAAACGGCAGCCCGACCTGCATCGACGCTGCCCGCCTGGCGCCGGCGGCCCAGGTCGCCGATGACGTACTTCTGGCGGGAATCGTAGCACCGACACGGTCCCGCTGACCCGGCTCTCCATGATCGCCGGGTCGGTGTAGCTGAGGTGAAGTCGTTGATGTTCTGCCCGAACTGCCACTGGAGCCGGCCGCGCTTGCCGCGCCCGAAGAGATTCGGCTCCTCGAGCCCGAGGAAACCGCCGACCCCGGTGCCCTGCCCGACCGAAGCGCCGAAGTTGATGTTGCCGGTGTGCTTCTCTTCGCACCCGGAAGGTGATGTCCACGGTGCTGCCGTCATCGGCGGGATCCATGTCCGGCATCGGCATCGGCTGCTGGAAGAAGCCGAGATTGGAGATGTTCTGGTAGGAACGGAGCAGGCGCTCGCGATTGAACAGCTCGCCCGGCACCATCACGATCGCCTCGCGGATCACCCGTTCGTGCGTCACCTCGTTGCCGCGTGATCTCGATCATCCCGACGATGGCGGGCGGCCCTTCTTCGATCCGCCAGCGCAGGTCGAGCACCGGGGTGCTGTCCGGCAGCGTCCGTCGCGATCTGCTCGGCGATCGACATGCGCGTTGATGTACCCGTTGTTGGAATAGGCGTTCTGGACCTTCTCGGTGGCGGCTTCCCAGGCCGTCCGGTCGAACGTGCCGCCGAGCGCCACCCCGGTCGCCGCCTGCCCCGCGGCGCCGAACGGGAATCCCTGCCGTCAGCTCCTCGCTGGAGAATCGCCGGTTGCCGACGATCTCGAAGCGGCCCGACCTGGTACTGTCTTCCCTTCTTCCACCTTGATCTTCAGCGATTGCCTTGCCGGTCGTCGAGTCCGGCGATCAGCGTGTCGCTGATGACCTGGAAGTCGATGTAGCCGCGGTGGCCATACCACTCCGGCAATCGTTCGCGCACGTCGCGGTCCAGCGCGCCGTCGTCATAGGCACCCTTGCGGAACCACCAGAACCCCTCGGGCTTGGAGTCCATTGCCGAGACGAGGTCGGTCGCCGGAAAATGGTCGTTGCCTTCGATGTCCACGCGGGCGATGGCGACCCGGTTGCCTTCGACGACGTTGAAACGGAGTTTGACGCCACTATCCGCGGTCGTTTCCTGCTCGACGGTCACGCTGGCGCCGTAGTAGCCGGCGTTCTTGTAGACCGAATCGATCGGTAGCGGGACCGCGCGACGGCCGCGCGGTCGATCGGCAGGCCGACGATGAGCTTGATGTGGTCGCGGAGGCTGCGTGCCGGGATCTTGACCGGGCCGACCAGTTCCCAGCCACGCAGCACCGGCCGCTCCCTGACGATGATCGCCAGGATCACCTTGCCGCCGGCCGAGCGATCGACCACCCGGACATCCTCGAACAGCCCAGTGCTGAAGAGCGCGGTCATCGGCGTGCTGGATGTCGCGCGGCCCGGCCTTGGTGTGGGCCACCAGTCCGGAGGCGGCCAGGATCTGGGTCGCCCCGATTCGGGCACTCCCTTCGACCACCATACTGTCCAGCGTGGGAATCTCCGGGGGAGGCTGGTTGCCCTGCTGTGCCGTCGAGTCGCCCCGCCGCCACGACGGCGACGAGGGCAAGCGCGTACAGCACGGCACGGACGCGGTACCAGCCGGCGGCGCGGCTCAGGCGCTGGTCCCCGTCAGGACGCGGAAGGTGAGCTTGTCGCCCTCGGCCGCTACGTCGACTTCGATTTCGTCCCCGGGCGCGAAGTCCCCGGCCAGGATCCGGTCACTGAGCGGGTCCTCGACATACCGCTGCAGCGCGCGGCGAAGCGGCCGTGCCCCGTAGCTCTGGTCGTAGCCATGATCGACGAGAAAATCGATCGCCGCCGGCGTAAGCCGGACCTCGTCGCCAACCCGGCGGGCGACGTCCTTGAGCAGGATGCGCACCACCAGGGCGATGTGTTCCTTGGTCAGCGGGTGGAAGACGATCACGTCATCGAGCCGGTTGAGGAATTCGGGATTGAAGACCTTCCCGATCTCCTCCTTCACCTTCTCGGCCATCCGCGAAAACGTCCCCTGTTCCTCGCCGGAGTGAAAGCCGAGCGACTTGCCGTGCATGATGTCGCGCGCCCCGACGTTCGAGGTCATGATCACGACGGTATTCTTGAAGTCGATGACGCGCCCGTAGTTGTCGGTCAAGTGTCCTTCATCGAGCACCTGCAGCAGGATGTTGAAGACATCGGGATGCGCCTTCTCGATTTCGTCGAGCAGCAGGACCGAGTAGGGCTTGCGCCGAATTGCCTTGGTGAGCGTGCCGGAGTCCTCGTACCCGACGTAGCCCGGGGGTGCGCCGATCAGCCGCGAGACCGAGAACTTCTCCATGTACTCCGACATGTCGACGCGGATGAGCGCCGAAGGGTCGTTGAAGAGAAACTTGGCCAGCGAACGGGCGAGCTCGGTCTTGCCGACACCGGTGGGCCCCGAGAAAATGAACGAGCCGATCGGCTTGCCGGGGTCCTTCAGGCCGGCGCGCGAGCGCCGGATGGCCCGCGACACGGCCGCGATCGCCTCGTCCTGGCCGATCACGCTCTGGTGCAGTTCCTCCTCCATCCGCAAGAGCCGCGATGCCTCGGCCTCCTGAATGCGCGTCACCGGAATGCCGGTCCACCGGCCCACGATGAAGGCCACCGCCTCCTCATCGATCACCGGCCGGGTGGTCTGCCGCTCGTGCTCCCAGTCGGCCTGGACCTGCCGGATCTGTCCCTGAAGGTCCCGCTCTCGATCACGCAGCGCCGCGGCCTTCTCGAAGTTCTGGTCGCGCACCGACTCTTCCTTCTCCGCAGTGACCTTCTCGAGCTGCAGCTTCAGCTCGCCCACTTCGGCGGGCGGATGCTGCGACGCGAGCCGTGCTCGCGCGCCGGCCTCGTCGATGACATCGATGGCCTTGTCCGGCAGGAAGCGATCGGTGATGTAGCGCTCCGCCAGGTCCGCGGCCGCCTTCAGCGTGGCGTCCGGAATGGTGACCCGGTGGTGGTCCTCGTACTTCTTCCGCAGGCCCATGAGGATCTCGACCGTCTCCGGCACCGACGGCGGCTCGACCAGCACGGTCTGGAAGCGACGTTCCAGGGCGCCGTCCTTCTCGATGTACTTGCGATACTCGTTCAGGGTCGAGGCGCCGACACATTGCAACTCGCCGCGCGCCAGGGCGGGCTTGAGCATGTTCGAGGCGTCGATAGCGCCCTCGGCCGCGCCGGCACCCACGAGCGTGTGCAGCTCGTCGATGAACAGGACCACGTTCTTGCTCTGGAAGATCTCGTTCATCACGGCCTTGAGTCGTTCCTCGAACTGGCCGCGATACTTGGTCCCGGCGATCACCGCGGCCATGTCGAGCGACAGCACGCGATGATCGCGCAGCACGTCGGGACAGTTGCCGTTGGCGATCAGCAGCGCCAGCCCTTCGACAATCGCCGTCTTGCCGACGCCGGGCTCACCGATGAGCACGGGGTTGTTCTTCTTGCGCCGCGCCAGAATCTCCATGACGCGCTCGATCTCCTTGGTCCGCCCGATCGTCGGATCGAGGGCGCCTTCGGCGGCAAGCACCGTGAGATCGCGACAGAAGTGGTCGAGGGCCGGGGTCTTGGACTTCTTCTCGGCCTTGGGCGGGACCGTCTGCGGGCTGCCGGCGGGCGACCCGCCGGCCGGCGGTGAGGGCGGCACGTCACTGCCCAGCAGGCGCAGCGTCTCCGCCCGTGACTGTTCCAGGGTCACGGCCGCGTCGGTAAGCACCTGCGCCGCGATGCCCTTCTCCTCCCTCAGGAGGCCGAGCAGGAGGTGCTCCGTCCCGACATAGGAGTGATTCAGCTCCCGGGCTTCCATCATCGCGAGTTCAAGCACCTTCTTGGCGCGCGACGTGTACGGGAGCTCGGGACCGGCGGCCGCCGCTGCCTTTCCCTTCTTGACCGTCTCCTCGATCTTCTGCTGGATCTCCTCGAGATCGACCCCGAGGTTGGTGAGCACGGCTGCGGCCACGCCCTCTCCCTCGCGGATGAGCCCGAGGAGGATGTGCTCGGTCCCGACGTATTCGTGGTGCAGGCGCGCCGCTTCTTCGCGCGCCATCTGGAGCACCTTGCGGACGCGGTCGGTAAAGTTGTAGCCATTCATTCCGGTACCTCCTCCTCCAGCAACCGGCGGATGAGCGAGGCTCGCTCCACCGGAATCGCGTCGTCTTCGAGTTCGAGTTCGACCCCGGCGGCGACATGGGCCGTCTGGGCCTGGACCAGCAACCGGTTCAGCGTCCGCAGCGGCACCGGGGGAAGGATTCCCATTCCCACGCCAAGCCGCACGCCGCTGAGCAGGCTGAGCGTTTCCTCGAAGGAAATCGCCCTGGCAAAGCGCAACAGGCCGAACGCGCGCCACACCTTGTCGTCGAGCGCCCGAGCCGCATCGCGGTGCAACACCTCCCGCGCCCGCCTCTCGTACTCGACCACTTGCCGAACGAGCCGCCCGAGATGATCGAGCAGCTCGACTTCGGACTTGCCCAGCGTGGTCTGGTTCGACAGCTGGAAGATGTTCCCCAGCACTTCACTGCCTTCGCCGTACAGGCCGCGGTAGGTCAGCCCCACCTGCGCCAGTCCCTGCAGGACCTTGCCGATTTCCTTGGTCAGTACCAGACCCGGAAGGTGGATCATGACGCTGGCGCGCAGCCCTGTTCCGACGTTCGTCGGGCAACTCGTAAGATACCCAAACTCGGGGTGGAAGGCGAAGGAAAGCCGCTGCCCCAACTCGTTATCCACACGGTCGGTTGCCGCGTAGGAAACGTCAAGATCAAAGCCCGAATGCAGCGTCTGGAGGCGCAAATGGTCTTCTTCGTTGACCATGATGCTGGCGCTCTCCCCCAGCAGCAGGGCGGCGCCGCTCCGGACGCGACCGGATGCTTCGAGACCCGCCAGGTCTCGCGACACCAATTGGCGCTCGTGAAACCAGAGTCGCGACGCGCGCGGCAGGGCATCGAGGCGGTACAGCAGGGCATCCCCCAGCCCGCTGGACCCCTTCGCGGCCGCCACGACCGCCGTGACGATTTCGTCGCGATCCGCGACGCTGTTGCGGCCCCAGAACGGCCGCCCGGAGAGATTCCGGGCCAGCCGGATCCGTGTCGAGAGCACCAGACTGCTCTCGGGACCGGTCGCGTCGAGCCAGTGGAGTCCGCCTTCCGGCGGCGGCATGGAATCGGTCATGATTCCAGCACTCGCAGCCGATCCCGCAGTTCCGCTGCCAGCTCGAAGGCCTCACCCTGGATCGCCACCCGAAGCTGCTCCTTGAGGCGGGCCCGCTCGAGCATCAGCTCCGTTTCCGGCGTGCACTCGCCTGACTCGAGATACTGCTTGCCATAGTGCCGTGTGGCACCGTGCACCCGACGGAGCAGGTCCCGCAGCGGACGCTCGAAGGCCGTCCAGCATCTGCTGCACCCAACCCGACCTGATGCGCGAAAATCCTGCAACGTCGCACCACAGTCCGGACACGCCTCGCCGGACGTCGGGGTCGCCACGATGGAGGCTCCCTTCCCCATCGCAGCGAGAAACGCGCCGAGCGGGGTCTGGGAGATGTCCGTCTCGGTCTGGATGCCCTGTTCGGCGGCACACCGGCTGCAGAGGTGGACCGTGGTCACCCGGTCGCCGACGATCTGCGTCAGGTGCACCACGGCCTCGCGTTCGTGACAGGATTCACAGGTGCTCATGCCAGGACTTCCGCTGCGTCGGCCGACCGGAGCCTCCCGGCTTCGAGGGCGAGGATGCGATCGGCCCGGAGGGCCAGCGCTCGACTGTGCGTTACCACAATGACGGCGACGCGCTGTTCCCGCGCACGGTCCACCAGAACGTCGTGCAGATGGCTCGCTGTCGGCGGGTCGAGATTCCCGGTCGGTTCGTCTGCCAGCAACACGGCCGGATTCCTGACCAGCGCGCGCGCCAGCGCCACCCGCTGTTGCTCGCCGCCGGACAGCACCGTCACCCGGGCGTCGACGCGGTGGGCCAGCTCGACGGCGGCGAGCGCAGTGCCCGCCTGTGCCCTCGCGATCGCCACGCTCGCGCCGCCGATCAGCAATGGCATCATCACGTTTTCGCGCGCCGTGAAGTCCCGCAGCAGGTGGTGAAACTGGAACACGAACCCGAGTCGCTGATTCCGCAGCGCGGCAAGGGCCTCGGTGTCGAGCGAGGAAATCGCCACACCTTCGAGGAGGACCTGCCCCGCATCAGGGCGATCCAGCGCCCCGAGGAGGTGGAGCAGCGTGCTCTTCCCCGAGCCACTCGCGCCGATGATCGCCACGAACTCGCCGGGATCGACCGAGAGATCCGCCCCCTCGAGGACGCAAATGGGAGCACCGTCGCCGCCGATGAACCGGCGCACCAGCCCCCTGCCCTCCAGGATCGCGGTCATTCGTCGCGGATCGCGTCGACCGGCGCCAGACTGGCCGCGCGGCGTGATGGATGGATGGTCGCGAGGACGGCGACCACGAGAGCAATCGAGACGATCACTGCAACGTCGAGCGGTTCGACGTGAATCGGGAGTCGCTCGATGAAATAGACGTCGGGATTGATGGCGATCCGCCGGTCCATCCCCAGCGCGATGGCCAGGCCCGCCACCAGGCCGATCGTGGTGCCGATGAAACCGATGACGGCACCCTGGGCAAGGAAGATCCGCGAGACACCATGCTGGACCAGCCCCATGGCTTGCAGGATCCCGATCTCGCGGGTCTTGAAGGCGACCACCATCGTGAGCGTGCCGACGATGTTGAACGCGGCCACCAGCATGATGAAGAAGATCACCAGCCCCATCGCCACCTTTTCCATCTGGAGCGCGGCAAACAACGAGGCATTCTGCTCCTGCCAGGTCTGCGTGGACGAGGGATATCCGAGCGCGAGCTGCAGGCGCGCGGCCACTTCGCCGGCCTTCCACGAATCACGCACCCGGATGGCGATGTCCGACACCGCCGAGTCGAGGCCGGCGAACTCCTGCGCCGTGGCCCGGTTCATGAACAGGTAGTTGTTGTCGTACAGGAACATCCCGGTGTGATAGACTCCGGTGACCTCGACGTCCCAGTAGCGAGCCGTCGGGAGCCCGGTGGATCGGCTGGCCTTGATCGATGCCGGCGACACGATGGTCAGGTGATCCCCCACGTCGACGCTCAGCTTGTCGGCGAGGCGGTCGCCGAGAACTACGGCGGCCTCGGCCGCGGAGGATTTCAGCGTGAAGCTGGCGTCACCCTTCACCATCGCCGTGTCGAGCTGGGTGATCTCATGGGTCCCGACGCCGGGCTCGATTCCGGCGACGAACGAGGCGACCGGGTAGCCCGCGGAGTTCTGGATCAGGGTCTCGGTCGCCACGGCCGGTGCAGCCGCTACCACATCGGGATCCTGCCGGATGATGCCCAGCTGCCGCTGCCAGTCATCCATCCGGAGGCTGGGGCCGAAGTTGATCACGGTGATGTGCGGCGAGGCGATCAGGATCCTGTCGCGCAGGTCGTCGCGCAGTCCGTTCATGACACCGAGCACGACGATCAGCGCGGCAACGCCGAGCGCGATGCCGCCAATGGCGATGCTCGTCTGCAGCGAGGCGCTGCGCGTCCCGCGGATTCCGCGGAGGTAACGCAACGCGATGCGACGCTCCAGGGCCGTCGGCCACCAGCGTGTCATGGGATCAGGCCGGGTCGGGACGCGACCCGTCGCTTTCCGGCCGCATGGCGGGAAAGAGGATCACGTCGCGAATCGACGCTTCATCGGCCAGTAGCATGACCAGTCGGTCGATGCCGACCCCGATCCCGCCGGTCGGTGGCAGGCCGAACTCGAGGGCTCGGACGTAGTCGGCGTCGAACTGCTGCGCCTCGTCATCACCGGCGGCCAGTTGCCGGACCTGCTCCTCGAAGCGGGCGCGCTGGTCGTCGGCGTCGTTGAGCTCGCTGAAGGCATTGGCCATTTCCTTGCCCAGCACGAAGAACTCGAACCGTTCGGTCAGGCGGGGATCGCTGCGGTGGCGGCGAGCCAGCGGCGACAGTGCCACCGGATAGTCCAGGACAAAGGTCGGCTGCTGCAGCGTCGGCTCGAGCGAGTGCCGGAAGACTTCGTCGAGCAGCCGGCCGCCGCCGAGCGTGGCCACGACCTCCGGGTCCTCTCCCTGGGCGATCAGGTAGGCCCGGAGGGACTCCTCGCTGTCGGCCAGGACGTCGAGCCCGCAGGCACCCCGGATTCCCTCGACGAACGAGACCCGGGCATACGGCGGTGCGAGGTCGAGCGCAGTGCCGTGGCGCTCGAGGCGCGACGTCCCCAGCAGCTCGAGCACGAGACCGCCCATGAGCTCCTCGAACATCGCCAGCACATCGAGGTAGTCGGCATACGCCATGTACCATTCGAGCATGGTGAATTCGGGATTGTGACGTCCGGTCCATCCCCTCATTCCGGAAGTCGTGCCCGATCTCGTACACGCGGTCGAAGCCGCCCACGATCAGTCGCTTCAGGTAGAGCTCGTCGGCCATGCGCAGATAGAGCGGCATGTCGAGCGCATTGTGGTGGGTGAGAAATGGCCGGGCCGATGCCCCGCCGTACAGGGGCTGCAATACCGGCGTTTCAACTTCGAGAAAGCCACGCGCATCGAAAAAGTTCCGGATGAACGCGATGGTCCGCGCCCGCAACCGGAAGGTCTCCCGCAACTTCGGATGCACGGCGAAGTCGGCGTAGCGCTGGCGATACCGCACCTCGGGATCGACGAGGCCGCCGTGGACGACCTGGCTGCCGTCACCGAGCCGCTCCACCTTGCCGCGAGGCAGCGCCCGGAGCGACTTGGCGAGCAGCGTGATGCCCGTCAGCCGCAGGGTCACCTCGCCAGTTCGGGTGCGAAAGAGCCGGCCCGCGACGCCGACATGATCGTCCAGATCCAGCAATTCGATCAGCGGCCACTCGGCCTCGAGGGCGTCGCGCTTGAGATAGAGCTGGATCCGCCCGGCGGCGTCCTCGAGGTGGGCAAACAGGGTCTTCCCCTGTCCGCGAATGGCGGCGAGTCGTCCGGCCACGCGCACGATCGGCCCATCCTCGGGCATGGCGTCGTGCCATGTCGCCAGCGCATCAGCCGAGGAATGGCTGCGCTCGAAGCGGTACGCGTAGGGTGCTATCGCCGATCGCGTCCAGCTTCGCCCGCTTCTCGCGCCGAGCCTCCTCGGCGTAGGTTCGTTCCAGCAGGTGATCGCTCACGCCGCCCGCTCCCCGAACTTCTTCAGGTACGCCTCGATGAACGGATCGATGTCGCCGTTCATCACCGCCTGCACATCCGTCAGCTTCAGCTCGCTGCGATGGTCGTTCACCATGGTATACGGCTGGAAGACATACGACCGGATCTGGTTGCCGAACGAATTGTCGGTCTTGGTCGCCTCGACGATCGCGCGGGCCGCCTCCTGCTCCTCGAGCTTGCGCTGGTAGATCGCGGCGCGCAGCATCTTCATCGCCGTATCGCGATTCTTGAACTGGCTTCGCTCCTGCTGGCAGGTCACCACCAGGCCGGTCGGTCCGTGGGTGAGTCGCACCGCCGAGGAGGTCTTGTTGACGTGCTGTCCACCGGCGCCCGAGGCGCGATAGACATCCATCTTGATGTCCTCATCGCGAAGGTCGACCTGGATGGTGTCGTCGATATCGGGGTAAACGAACACCGACGCGAACGAGGTGTGGCGGCGAGCCTGGGAATCGTACGGCGAGATCCGCACCAACCGATGGACACCCTTCTCGGCCCGGAGGAATCCGTACGCGTACTGTCCCTTGATCTCGATGGACACCGACTTGATGCCGGCCTCTTCGCCCGGCATGAGGTCGAGAATCGAGACGCTGAAGCCCTTCCGCTCGGCCCAGCGCACGTACATCCGCATCAGCATCTCGGCCCAGTCCTGTGATTCAGTGCCGCCGGCCCCGGGATGGATGGTGAGGATGGCATCGCGCCCATCATCGGGGCCACGCAGCATCATCTGCAGCTCGAAGCGCCCGAAATCCTGCTCGAGGCGGTCAAGTTCGGCTTCCAGGTCCCGGGTCAACGAGGGGTCCGGTTCGATTTCGAGCAATTCGAGCAGGCCGCCTACGGTGTCGACCCGCGACTCGAGGTCCACGAAAGGCAGCACCCAGCCCTTGAGGGCCTTGATTTCCTTCACCTGCTCGCGCGCTCGCTCCCCGTCCGCCCAGAACGCCGGGTCGGACTGTCGGGATTCAAGCTCCTTGAGCTGTGCCGCCTTGGTCCGGACGTCAAAGAAAGTCTCGTAGTTCGACCACCCGCTGCTTCACGCCCGACACCCGCTCACCCAGATCCGCCATCGGCCCGGTTCCGCCCCATGAGGAGGGCCGCCCACCACCCGCCCTGCGGCGGCGGCAAACGGCCCGTTGTCCAGCACCAAAGATAGCCGCCGGGGCCCTCGCGGGCGACCGGGCAGGTCAGCCGAAGAGTTGCCGGCCCTCCGAGAGGATCTCGTTCAGGGCTTCGGTGAAGAATGAGGTGCCCGACGCGATCTCGTCGCCCACCTGCTCGGAGTACTCCTCCCAGCTCTTCCTGATCTCCTCGGCAAACAGCTCCTTGAGGTTGCCCTCGGCAAGCCCGCGCTGCCGCTTCTCCGGATGGTACACCACCAAGTCGGAGATCAGGGCCCTGGCCAGGCGGCGGGCCCGGGTCCCAGGATCCTGCTGCAGGAAGGGATTGGTGAAAGGGCCTCCCGCCTTGGGCGCCGCGGCTCGAGGCGGCGGGGCCGAGGCCTCCGGCGGCAGGGCCGAAAACGGCACGGCCGGGGGCGAGTTCGGCCTCGCCGAGGGTTCCGGCGCCGCCCGAGGCGTCGGGGGCGGTGAGGGAGCCTCAGGTGGCTTGGCAGCCGGTGGGGGCGGCGGCGCGGCCGGAACGGGGATCGGCGAGCGCGGCAGGGCTGCCGGGGGTGCCGGCGGCTCGACCACGGGAGCGGCGGCGCGACCCGGAACGGGTTCCGCCACCCGCTCTGGCGCCGGTGGCTTCGGGCTGGCCAACTCGTTCGCCGCTGGGCGGCGCACGGCGATCAGGCCAGCGCAGACAGAACAGCGCGCCCGCACCCCGCGTTCCGGCACCTTCGCCGGATCGACGCGAAACACAGTGGCACACTGCGGGCAGGTCACGTTCATGAGTACCTCAGGGAATTCGGGCGTCGAGTCCGCCCGGGCCACTGCGGACTTCCTGTTCTCCACGCCGGCGATCTACCACGAACACCGAGCCAGGCAACGTCTTGGCGTAACTCTTCATTTCCGTCGCGAGCTCGCTCACCTGCGCGGGATGGGTGAACTCCCGGTGCTGGTTGGTCACCACCCCGATCGACAGCGTCATCAGCGGTACGCGATGCAACTGGCCGCGGCGGTCCTTGCCGAAGAAGTACCCGGCGCGCCGGTCCTGTTCATTGTACTGCAGCGGAACCAGTTCATCGAAGACCGCGAGGATCTCGGTGCACACCGCGGCGAACCCCTCGAACGTCGTCACGAAGATGAAGTCATCGCCCCCGATATGGCCGACGAAACCCTCGGGGCCGAGCATGCCGCGCACCACGTCATGGAGAATACGCGACAGGATGTAGATGACCCGATCTCCATCGTAATAGCTGTACCGGTCGTTGAACTCCTTGAAGTGATCCAGGTCGGCGTAGCAGACGGCAAAGAGGGTCTTGCTCTCCACTCGACGACGGAATTCCCGCTCGATCTCGTTGGTGCCTGGCAGCCTGGTCGACGGATGCACCGAGACATCTCGCTCGGCACGCAACACCATCGCGTCCAGGCGCGCCAGGAACTCGTCCGGCATGAAGAGCGGCGACAGGACCTCGTCCGCTCCGGCCTGATACCAGCGCACCATCTCCCGGGTGTCGTGCGTGTCCGTAAGGATCGTCACCGGAACGATCGCGGTGAAGGGGTCCGCCTTCAGCTGACGGAGGAGGGCTTCGCGTTCGGGGTGCCCCGGCGATCCATCGATGAAGACGGCGACCCCGCGGCCCCGGAGGACCATGGCTTCGACGTCTTCGGCCTGGGGATACTCCTCGATGGGAAGGCCCCGCGAGGCGGCCCAGCCCCGGAGGAGCTCCGGGGGAGTGTGATCGGTTCCGCCGCAGTACAGCACGCACCTACGCAGCAGGGGCACGCCGACACTCCCATTCGATGGTCAGACCCGCAACGTAGGTGCTCCGGGGGGGAGGCGTCAATTGAACCACGCCACCGCCGCGAGGATCGCATAGAGTGCCACCAGCTGGACCCCTTCGAACCAGTTCGACTCACCATCGAGGGTGAGGAACCCCGAAACCACCACGGCGACGCCCAGTCCGGCCACCTCGAACGGGGTGAAGACCAGCGTCATTGGGTTGGGCGAGAGCAGCGGAGCAAGCAGGATCAGCACCGGGGCGACAAACAACGCCACCTGGGTGCTCGATCCGACCGCAATATGCAGGGCCAGGTCAGCCTCACCCTTGAATGCCGCGACCACTGCCGTGGAATGCTCGGCCGCGTTGCCGATGATCGGGATCAGGATCAGTCCGAGGAAGACCTCCGAAACGCCCAGCGAGCGAGTCGCCGGTTCGATCACCCCGACGAGGATCTCCGACTCCACCGCCACGCCCACGGTGGCCGCCGCAAGGAGGATGATGCACTTGGCCACACTCCAGGTCGGTGCAGCCGCGCGGTGACTGGGTCCGGGTTCGGTCGGGAACAACGGGCGGTGGGTTCGCAGCACGAAGACGAGGGAGAGTACATAGGTGACCGCGAGAATCACGGCGACCAGGTCGGACATCCGTCGCTCATCCAGCGCACTGCCGGGATGTACGGAGTGGAAGATGGCCGGCATCAACAGAGCGGCGAGGGCCAGGGCCAGCATGGTGGTGGCCATGCCCGCCGCGGTGCGATTGAAGGTGAGCAACGGCCGCCGGAGTCCGCCGACGACCAGGGCGATGCCCAGGACCAGCAAGAGGTTGCCAAGGATCGAGCCGGTGATGGACGCCTTCACCAGATCGACGAGGCCGGCACGCAACGCCACGATGGCGATGATCAATTCGGCGGCGTTGCCGAACGTGGCATTCATCAGGCCGCCAAGCGCCGGGCCACTGCGTGCGGCCAGGTGCTCGGTGGCGGTCCCCATGAGTGCGGCGAGTGGCAGCACGCTGATGCAGGTGACCCCGAAGACGAGCAGCTCCGACCCCTCGCTCCGTGCCAGCAGGAGCGAGGCCGGGATGGCGAGGTAGAGGAGAAACCAGGGTGACCAACCGCGCTTCGGGGGCGGTGGCCGGAGCGGCTCGACCCTTTTGGGCGTCAGCCGCGGGCGCACCGGTCGGCGCGCTTCCGGAATGTCATCGATCTCGGCATCACGGCGCGGAGGGCGCTGGGAGGCGGGCTCTGCCGGCGCGGACGCTTGCCGAGCCGCCTTCTTCGGCTCAGCCGCCGGTTGCTTCTTCGGCGACGAAGCCGTCCGCTGCGGTGCGGAGCCGGCCGGCTCGCGTCCGATCGCCTTGAGTCGTGAAGGCTTCAGATTGTGGCTGCTCAGGGCACGGGCAATGGCTCCGTGCGGCTCCTGCACGAGCGCGAGAAGCAGGTCGTCGAGCGTCGGTTCCTCGCGCCCTGCTGCCTTCGCCCGGTCGGTGGTCAACTGGAGCACCCTGGCGGCCCGGGTCGAAACGCCACCTTCGCTGCCGGGCGGGGGAGTGCGACCGCTGCCCTTTCCCTGCGCGAGGAGCTCGCGGAACGCTTCCGCGGTCAGCCCCGCGCCGTTGACCACCTCCGCAAGGGGGCCGGTCGCGGTGGCCAGCCAGGCCAGGAAGAGGTGCTCGGTGCCAACGAACCCTGTTCCAAGCGAAGTGGCCTCGCCGCTCGCCGCGGCGCGAAGATCGTCGATGAACGCCATTAGATCAGTCGATCGGCCGAGCTTCGTCAATCAGCATGATCGGGATGTCGTCTTCCACCCGATACTCGAGCCGGCACGCGTGACAGATCAGGACTTCCTGCGGGGGCGGGCGGTGTTCCAGGTCTCCCTTGCACTTGGGGCAGACCAGAATCTCGAGCAGTTCCTCCGAAAGCGGCATCAACGGGATCCTTCTTCAGGGACTGGAAAACCGAAGCGGGCGAGGGCCGTGGGGCTGCGTCGCCAGCGGGGGAGCACCTTCACCCAGGTCTCGAGGTAGACCTGTTCTCCGATCAACTCTTCGAGCCGGCTCCGGGCATGGGTGCCGATCTTCTTCAGCGTAACCCCACCCCGCCCAATGACAATTCCCTTTTGCGACTCGCGTTCGACGTAGAGCGTGGCTCGAATGTATACCGGCTTTGTCGTCTCCCGGTACTCATCCACCTCGGCGGCAAAGGCGTACGGCACTTCGTCGCCAAGCTCGGCGAAGGCTGCTTCGCGCAAGTACTCCGAGAGGAAGAATCGGACGGGCTGGGTGGCGATATAGTCCGGGTCGTGGGCAAAGTCCGACTCGGGCACCAGTGTCGCAAGGTGGTCAAGGAGACGGGTGATGCTCTGCTTGTCCCCCACCGATGTCACCAGGGCCTTGGCCTCAAGGGCCTTGCGAGCTGCCGTCGCGAGGAGGTCGCCCTTGGTGTAGACCGTCACGACTGGCGCGGTGAACGGCGGGGCGTCCGTCACCAGCGTGGCGAAGTCCGGAGCGTCGCCGTCCGATGCCGGGTGCAGGTGCAGCACGACGTGGGCCCGTGGCAGCGCCTCAAGGGCAAGCAGGCGCATGCTCTGCTGCAGCATGTAGGCGGGGTCGAGCAGGCCGGGCAGGTCGATGAACTCGAACTGGGTGTCCCCTTCGGTCCAGATCCCGGTGATCGGCAGCCGGGTGGCTTGGGCCTTGGGCGAGACGAGCGACAGGGGCGTGCCGAGCATGGCGTTGAGGAGGGATGACTTGCCCACGTTGGGGCGACCGGCGATGGCGATACGGCCGAAACGGGGCATGCGGGAAGATAACCGTCAGGGAGGTCGGGTCCGCCGGGCGAGGAAGGCTCATCGAGAAAACGGAAGCCCGGCCATCCTCGCGGACGGCCGGGCTTCTCGGGGGTGGCTGACGACGGTCTACTCTCCCACGACCTCTCGATCGCAGTACCATCGACGCTACGGGGCTTAACTACCGTGTTCGGAATGGGAACGGGTGTGGCCCCCGCGCGCTGGTCGCCAGCCATACTGGTCGACAAACGAAAGGGGATGATGTGCCGGGGAAGGAACCTACCGGGTGCAAAATGGGAGAGATCAAACTTCACGGGCGATTAGTACGGCTCGACTGAAGCGCTTACGCGCCTTACATCTGCCGCCTATCAACCTGGTAGTCTCCCAGGGCCCTTCAGGGATCTTCAGATCCAGGAGTGTTCATCTTGGGAACAGTTTCCCACTTAGATGCTTTCAGCGGTTATCTGCGCGCGACATCGCTACCGGGCGCTGCTCCTGGCGGAACAGCCCGTACACGAGCGGTCGCTTCGTCCCGGTCCTCTCGTACTAAGGACGACGTCCCTCAACACTCCCACGCCCACGACGGATACAGACCGAACTGTCTCACGACGTTCTGAACCCAGCTCATGTGCCACTTTAACCGGCGAACAGCCGGACCCTTGGGACCTTCTCCAGCCCCAGGATGTGACAAGCCGACATCGAGGTGCCAAACCGCGCCGTCGATGTGAACTCTCGGGCGCGATAAGCCTGTTATCCCCAGCGTACCTTTTATCCGATGAGCGATGGGCCGTCCACACGGTCCCACCGGATCACTTACACCGACTTTCGTCCCTGCTCGCGCTGTCGCGCTTGCAGTCAGGCTGGCTTCTGCGTATACGCTCGTCGTGCGATTACCGACCGCACTGAGCCAACCTTTGTGCGCCTCCGGTACTCTTTAGGAGGCGACCGCCCCAGTCAAACTACCCGCCTGCCACGGTCCTCGCCGGTGTTGCCGGCTGAGTGAGATTGTTAGTAAACGAAGGGTGGTATTTCACTGGTGCCTCCACCCGGGCCAAAACCCAGGTCTCGACGGCTCCCACCTATGCTACGCAGCGCATACCGACAATCAATGACAGGTTGTAGTAAAGGTGCATGGGGTCTTTTTGTCCTGTCGCGGGTAATCGGAATCCTCACCGATACTTCTATTTCGCCGAGCTTACGGAAGAGACAGTTCTCAAGTCGTTACTCCATTCGTGCAGGTCGGAACTTACCCGACAAGGAATTTCGCTACCTTAGGACCGTTATAGTTACGGCCGCCGTTTACCGGGGCTTCGGTTCATAGCTTTGCCTTGCGGCTGACTACTCGCCTTAACCTTCCGGCACCGGGCAGGAGTCAGAGCGTATACGTCGGCGTGGACTATGCCTTTGCACGCTCCTGTGTTTTTGCTAAACAGTCGCTTGAGACGATTCTCTGCGGCCGGTCTCCGCTTCCATTGTACATAGTTACGTACTACCGGCTCCCCTTATCCCGAAGTTACGGGGTCATTTTGCCGAGTTCCTTTTCCGTAAATCACTCGAGCACCTTAGGCTACTCGCCTCGCCTACCTGTGTCGGATTGCGGTACGGTCAACGTTGGGCCTGGTCCGCGAAGCTTTTCTTGGCAGTACGCATCAGCATCCCTTTACGGAACCTTGCGGTCCCTTCGGCATCGGTTCTCGACTAACCCGGCGGATTTACCTACCAGGCAACGTCTACCACCTTGCAACGGCACAACCACACGCCGTCGGCTACCTTGCCCCTGCGTCCCTCCTCGGACTCGTAACGGTACAACGTTGGTACGGGAATATTGACCCGTTTCCCATCAGCTACGCCTCTCGGCCTCACCTTAGGGACCGACTAACCCTGAGCTGATCGACATGGCTCAGGAAACCTTAGGCTTACGGTGACAGGGGTTTTCACCCTGTTTCTCGCGTACTTAATCCGGCATC
>CAWKMI010000018.1:0-10000 GCA_963850655.1 uncultured Gemmatimonadales bacterium | reverse complement strand
CGCGCCCGCGCCAGCGCCTCGATCGTGCTGCAGTACACCCCGGCGTGCCCGATCACCGTGTCGCCAGCGATCGACTCGGCCACCAGCACGGCCCGATCCCGGGAAATCGTCTCGAGTAGCCGTTCGACGCCACGATGCTGGTAGCCCAGCATGATTTCGAGGTGGAGCACCTCTTCACCGTGCGCCTGGAACCGGAAGTGTCCCGGTTCGATGATCCCGGCGTGCACCGGACCCACCGCGACCTCGTGCACATCCTGGCCGTCAATCCGGAAGAACGGATACGCCTCGCGATCAAACCCGGCCACCAGCGCTGGAGCGGCGGCGTGATCCGGCGGATGGCGACGCACCGGTTTCAGGTTGGGGTGCCCCAGGGGCACCACGCCACACTGCTCCGCCAGCTCACGCTCGAAGTAGCTGGCCTCGGGACACTCCGGCGTCAGCGCGGGATACCGATCCGTGACCACGGTGCTCATGATGCCCAGCTCGCCCCGATAATCGTCGGCGAGGACCGCCAGCATCCTGACCGTTCCATGGGCTTCCGGCATGCCGAACAGTGATGCAAGCCGCCACCCGCTGGCGAGCGCGTCGGCCATGTCGCGGCGGAATCGTTCCACCGACGCCTCCGGCACCTGCGCCAGGGGAATGGCGCGGCGGTTGCGCAACCCGAGCTCGGTGAACGCGCTCACGGCGTGAACCCGCCGAGCGCGCGGGCCGCGTCACCGAGCACCGCGCGTAGCGGGGCCGGCAGATAGAGACCGAGCATCAGGACGAGTGCGCCCAGCGCGACGGGTCCACCGATCAGCCAGACGCTTTCGCGCGCGGGACCGCCCTGCCCCATCGGCTCCCCCCACGCGATGTCGAGGATCATCTTGGCCATGCCGACAAAGATGACCGCGAAGAGGACCATGACCACGACGGCGAGCCAGACGTACCCGCCACGAATTGCCGCACCCAGGATGGTGATCTCGCTGACGAAGAGCCCGAACGGTGGCGATCCCGTCACCGCAAAGAGCCCGATCAGCAGGAGCACCCCGGTCCACCGGGCCCGGCGAAGGACGCCGCGGATGGCGCTGGCTTCCGACGTGCGATAGAAGAGCACCACGTTGCCGACCGCGAGGAACATCAGCCCCTTGCTCAGTCCGTTGTTGATCAGATGGAGCATCGCGCCGTAGCTGCCGGCGCCGCCGATGGCGAGGGCCAGCACGAGGATGCCCATCTGTTCAATGCTCGAATAGGCGAGCATGCGCTTCAGGTCGGTCTGGCCGAGGATGAATGCGGCGCTCACGACGAGCGACGCCACTCCGAGGGCGAGCAACGGCGGACGCATGAACGCCACCTGACCGGCCGCGGCCATGATCTCGACACCCCGGGCAAGCCCCAGAAAGGCGCAGCTCGTCAGTGCCCCGGCCATCAAGCCGGAAACGAGGCTCGGCGCCTCGCCATAGGTGTCCGGTTTCCACGCATGCAGCGGCGCGAGCCCCATCTTGGTCCCATATCCGACGAGCAGGAAGATGAAGGCACCACGCAGCAGCGCGGGCTGCAGCGTGTCGGCGTGCTGGAGGAGATCCTCGAGCACCAACGGCCGCCCTTGTGACTGCGCCGAAGCGAGGAAGAAGGTGCCCAGCAGGGCGAGGCCGATCCCGACCGAGGAAAGGACCAGGTACTTCCACACCGCCTCGAGCGAACGGCGATCGCGTCGATGAAACACCATTGGTGCGAGGGCAAGCGTGGTGGCCTCCATGCCGATCCACACCAGCGCAAGGTGGTGTGCCAGACTCACCAGGGTGGCCGCCGAGAGGAAGCCCAGCAAGCAGGAGACAAAGAGGCGCCCCCCGCCGGGACGATCGAGCCCGAGAAAGCCGATGGCGTAGGTCGCGGTCGCCACGAACAGGATGCTGACCACGGTGAGGACGATCAGCCCCAAGGCATCCACGGCGAGCCAGCCATCAAACGCCGACATTGTCTGGTGGCCCCAGAGCCAGAACACACCGACCGCGTGGGCCATCCCGGCGCCGAGCAACAGCGCGTGGCGGTAGCGGCGGGTGGGGCCAAGGTAGGCGAAGAGGCTGCTCACCAGCGGCAGGAGCACCAGCCAGAAGAGGAGCATCAGTCGCGCAGCTCCGTCAGCCGGGCGGAGTCGAGCGAGTCAAATTCCCGGTTGATGTGGAAGACGACGATGCCCATGATGAACACACCGACAAAGATGTCGAGCAGCACACCGACTTCCACGAGGAAGGGGACCCGTTCGACCTGGCTCAAGCCAAAGACATAGATCCCATTTTCGAGGATCAGGTAGCCGACCACCTGGGTGAGCGCCTTGCTGCGCGTGGTGAGCACCAGCAGGCCGATCACGACCGTGGACAACGACACCGGCACCAGCACCGGCGTCTGCAGTCCGGGGAGCGGGAGCTTCGGGGCGATCGTGAAGGCGAGCGCGACGGCCAGCGCGCCGAAGATCATCGAGGGCACATATCCGATCAGGGGCTCGATCTCCCGTCGGACAGCGGCCTCGCGAATCGCGCGGGAAAGGAGGGTTGGCAGCACGACGGCCTTCACGACGAAGGTGCCGAGGGCGAGGCCCAGAATATGGGGCGAGACACCCGGGTACAGAGCGATCGGCAAGCCGGCAAGGAGCACACCCTGCACCGCCGTCGCCCGGATTGCCGCGCTCAGGCGGGTGGTGCCGAGCACCCAGAAGTTGGTCAGGACAATCAGCAGCAGCAGCAGGTCATGCACCGGAATCATCGGCGGCTCATCGCAGCAGGAGGATGAGCGCGAAGCCCGCAAGGACCCCGGCGGCAACCAGGAGCTGTGGCACGCGGTTCATGCGGAGCCGGGCCATGATGGATTCCACCGCACCAATGGCGATCGCAGTGACGGCCAGTCCGACGACTAACTCGCCCAGCGCCACGAGTCGGGGCTGTTCGGCCCGCGGCGCGAGGACCCCGACGATGAGACAGGCGAACAACGCCATCTTGAGGGCGCCCGCATAGAGAATCAGCGCGAGGTCCGGTCCGCTGTGGTCGAGAACCATCACCTCATGAATCATGGTGAGTTCCAGGTGGGTCGACGGATCGTCGACCGGCACTCGGCACGATTCCGCCAGCATCACGATGAACAGGCCGATGGCGGCAAGGACAAGCGATGGCGCCGCCAGCGGCCAGGCGGCCAGCAGCGGCGGCCCGAACATTCCGGCGAGTCGCGATTGCCCGGTCGCCAGCACCAGCACGGTGAAGCAGAGGAAGAGCGCCGGTTCCGCGAATGAAGCCACGGTGACTTCCCGGCTGGCTCCCATTCCCTCGAAGCTTGACCCGGTATCCATTGCCGCCAGCACCAGGACGAACCGGCCCAGACCCAGCAACCCCGCAAAGGCCACCAGGTCTCCCGGGAACCCAAGCAGCGCGACACGCCCATCGAGCGGCAACAACGCACCGGCAAGCAGGGTACTTGCCACGAGAACGATCGGCGCCAGGCGAAAGATGACGGTCGTGGTCCGGCTGTATACCACGCCCTTCCGCCAGAGTTTCGCGAGATCGAAGTAAAGCTGAATCACCGGGGCGCCCCGGCGCCCGGTCAGCGCCGACCTGGTCCGATTGGCAAGTCCTGGGAGTGCGGGCGCCAGGCCGACGACCAGCACCATGGTCAAGATGGGGGCCACCGCGTCCCTCGTCACCGAACCGACACCAGCCATTGATACAGCAGCAGACTGACCAGCGCAAAGATCACGTACAGCAGGTAGCGCCGAATTCGGCTGGTCTGCTGCTGACGCAGTCGCCCCGCCACCGTCCGGATCCAGCCCCAGGTCGGCCGACCGAGCGCACCGAGCACGGGATCGAACGTGCGGACATGGAAGGAAGTCGCGCCGAGAATTCGCTCAGTTCCGGCAAACGGTCCGAAGCCGCTGAGAAGATTCGAGGCATAACTCGAGGCCGTGTACTGCATCCGGACATCGGGCTTGGGGTAGGCACATCCCCAGGTCACTGCCATGGTTGCCCCACGCCTGGCCCGTCCCATTCGCCGCAGTTGCCATACGATGATGGTCAGGCCGAGGATCGCGAGCGCCATGACGGACACAGTGTGCGCTTCTCCCACGATCGCGCCCACCTCTCCGGCGCCGAGCGATCCCTGCATGACGACGGTCGCGGCGCGTAGCACGGCGGGGATCACAAGAAAAGGCAACAGGCCGATGATGATGCACGCTGCGGCAAGCACCCGCTGAGGCGCAACCAGGCCGCGATCGGCTCCTGCCTTGACTGGCGTGGCCACTCGGGGTGAACCCAGAAAGACCACTCCCTGAAGCTTGGTGAAGCAGGCCAGCGCCAGCGCACCCGTCAAGGCCAATCCCGCAGTGGTTGCGCTCGCCACACGCAGTGCGCCGGTCGTCGCACCCGCGGCGAAGAGGCCCCGGAAGATCAGCCACTCGCTGACGAAGCCATTCAGCGGCGGCAGCCCCACGATCGCGATTGCGCCGATGAGAAAGGCCCAGGTCGTTCTCGGCATCACACGCGCCAGACCGCCGAGACGATCAATCTGCTGCGTCCCGGTCGCCCGCACCACCGCCCCGGCTCCGAGGAAGAGCAGACTCTTGAACAGCGCGTGGTTGAGCGTGTGCAGCAATGCTCCGGTGTAGCCGAGCACGGCAAGTACGGGATGGTGATACGCACTCCCGAGGGCGCCCAGGCCGAGCCCCATCAGGATGATTCCAATGTTCTCCACACTGTGATACGCAAGGAGTCGCTTCAGGTCATGCTGGGCCAGGGCCCAGAGAACCCCCAGCACCGCGGAGACCAGACCGAGGAGAAGAATGGTCCAGCTCCACCACGCCGGCGGCGGTCCGGCAAGCACCAGCACTCGCAGCAGCCCGTAAATGCCCAACTTCAGCATCACGCCGGAGAGAATCGCCGAGACATGTGACGGCGCAGCGGCGTGAGCCCCCGGGAGCCAAAAATGCGCGGGCACCACACCCGCCTTGATGCCAAAGCCGGTCAACGCCAGGATCAGGACCAGCCCGAGCGGGACCTGATGCTTGGCTGCGGCGATCGCCAAGTCCTGAAAACTCGCATTCGTCAACCCGCCCGTCCATGCGGCGAACATCCCCAGCAGTGCGATGGTACTGACGTGGGCCAACACCAGGTACACCAGCCCCGCCTGACGAACCTCCGCGCGCTCGTGCTCGAAGACGATGAGCAGGAATCCCGTGACGGCCATGATTTCCCAGCTCGCCAGGAAGGCGACCACTGTCCGGGCCGTGACCACGCCAGTGAGCGACACCAGCAGAATGGCCAGGAGGAGATGGGCAGTGCCAACTCGAGGGTCCGGTCGCTTCGGCTCGAGATAGCGGATGCCGTACACGGTCGTGACCGCACCAACTCCCAGAATGATGATGACGAACCAGCTCGAGAGGGCATCCAGGCCGAACACCGCAGGCGGCGCCAACTCTGCTCGGCCCACCGTTCCGGACAGCTGTGCCACGGCTGCGGCAACACCGCAGAGGCAGCCGACAACCGCTCCCCACCGGAACACGCCGTCGCCACGGCAGGAAGCGCTCAAGCCCTCGCGCCACCATCGCCGCGAGAAGCATGATGCCGACGCCTGCGCCGAGCAGTGTCATGGTGACGCCGCCAGCCCGGCGAAGAAGAGGAAAGCAAGGAGCAACACCACGGTCCAAATGATGTACTGCAGGTAAGTCGTCACCCGGTCATGGTGGAGCGGCCCCAGCTTGAGTTCCAGCCGCGAATCGCCAAGCGAGGATGGTTCCGCAGCAGCAGCATCACCCCGCCGCCCGCCAGGATCAGGAGGATGCCACCCACCAGCAAGTTCACTTCCACTCCTCAGTATGGTCAGTCCGCACGAATACGCTTCCGACGCTGTGGCCAAGGATCGATCAGGACAATCGGGCGATGGGATGTTGGCCTGTCGTTGCGACGGCCAGATCGCCGATCCGCCCAAGGATCTCGTCGTCCGTCGCTCGCTGCGTGAGCAAGGTCCGGAGTTCCGGGTCACGCAGGACGAACCCGAGCTCGGCAAGGATGCGGAGGTGCACCGGGATGCTCGAGCTGACGACAAAGAAGAGCGCATGGACAGGCTCGCCGTCGATCGAGTCGAAATCCACCGGATGCCGGAGCAGGAAAAGCGCGACGAACGGTCGGTCAATGTGCAGCAAGATGGGGTTGCGAACATGCGGAATCGCGATGCCGCCACCAATGCCGGTCGACCCCATCGCCTCCCGGGCCTCAAGGACGGCCAGTACATGCTCCCGATCGACTTCCTCGGGCAGGCGGAGACGAGCCACCACCGCGCCGAGCACGGAGCGCTTCCGGGATCCCTCGATCTCGCGGTGAATGCCCCCAGCCGCCAGCAGCTGCGCCAGGGGCGGCACCTCGTCCGGCGACCGCCGGGCCTCATCCAGGAGCCGCCGCGACACGGTGATGCCCTTCGCCACCGCCCATTCCCACACCTCGATCGCGTTGAGATGCAGGCGCTCGTCGGCGTGATGCACCGGCAGTCCCCGCGTCGCGATCCAGCGCCGGACCTTGCTTTCGTCGACTCCGAAGAATGTGGCGGTCTGTCTGATGGTCAGTTGCATCGGACGGGTTCAGCTCGTCGGCGGGATGAACCCGTCGCCCTGTTCCAGCCAGCTGAGGTGATAGCTCGGATCCTCGAAGGGCATCGCCGCCCTGGCCACGTGCAGCGGCCGGAACGAATCCATCATCACCGCCAGCTCGTCGGTGGCCTTGGCCCCGATGCTCGCCTCGGCGCGACCCGGGTGCGGCCCGTGCGGCAGCCCGTCGGGGTGCAGCGTGATCGAGCCGTACTCGATTCCCTTGCGGCTCATGAACTCGCTCGACGCGTAGAAGAGCACTTCGTCGGAGTCGACGTTGCTGTGGTTGTACGGCGCCGGAATCGCCTCGGGATCGAAATCGAACGGCCGCGGGCAGAAGGAGCAGATCACGAAGCCGTCGCCCTGGAAGGTCTGGTGCACCGGCGGCGGCTGGTGAACCCGGCCGACGATCGGCTCGAAGTCGTTGATGTTGAAGGCCCAGGGATAGAACAGCCATCCCAGCCGACCACGTCGAAGGGATGGTGATCGAGCACGAACTCGTTGAGGCCGTCGTACTGCTTGACCATGATCGGGAAGTCGCCCCGCTCGTCGTGCGTGTGAGACTGCGGTCGGCCGGCGGATGTCGCGCTCGGAGTAGGGCGCCCCCTCGAGGATCTGGCCGAATTCGTTCCTGTAGCGGCGCGGGAAGCGGATGTAGCCCTGGCTCTCGATGACCAGGAACTTGGGCGTCCCGGCCGCGGGTCAAGCTTCCACCGGTGCATGATGCCGCGATGGATGACGACGTAGTCGCCCGCGTGGAACGGCAGGTCGCCGAACTGACCGATTCGAGCACCCCCTGCCCTTCGGCCACGTACACGACTTCGTCGGCCTGCGCGTTCCGATAGACGTGCGTGTCCTGGGTGTCGGGCTCGACCCAGAGCATCGCGATGTCGCCGTTGAAGAGCAGCGGGACGCGATCGAGCGTGGGCGAGCCGCCCTCGGCGGCAGCCGCGCGTGCGGAAGTGGCGGTGCCGGAGCGACGTCTCGGTCGTCGATCTCCCAGGTGAACTTCCGGACGCCGCCGCGCCGACTTGACGGTGGTGGGCGGGTGGATGTGATAGAGCAGCGACGACGGTGCCGGTGAACCCCTCGTGCCCCATCAGCTCCTCGGAGTAGAGCCCGCCGTCGGGGCGGCGGAAGACGGTGTGCCGCTTCCGCGGGAATCTGCACCGAGTGCTGTGATAGAACGGCATCAGAGATTTCCGCGGAGCGCCTGCTCGCGCTCGATCGACTCGAACAGCGCCTTGAAGTTGCCGTTGCCGAAGCTCTTGGCGCCCTTGCGCTGGATGATCTCGTAGAACAGCGTCGGCCGGTCCTGCACCGGCTTGGTGAAGATCTGCAGCAGGTAGCCCTCGTCGTCGCGATCGACCAGGATGCCGAGCTCGCGCCAGCGGCGCGATGTCCTCGTCGATCTTGCCGACGCGGTCGAGCAGCGTGTCGTAGTAGGTCTGCGGCACCTTGCAGGAACTCGACCCCGCGCGACTTGAGCGTCGCGCACGGTGGCGACGATGTCGTCCGTCGCGATGGCGATGTGCTGCACGCCGGGCCCCCGATAGAAGTCGAGATACTCCTCGATCTGCGACTTCTTCTTGCCCTGCGCCGGTTCGTTGATCGGGAACTTGATCCGGCCGTTGCCGTTGGACATCACCTTCGACATCAGGGCCGAGTACTCGGTGCTGATGGCCTTGTCGTCGAAGGAGAGCATGTTGGTGAAGCCGAGCACCCGCTCGTAGAACCCGACCCAGTCGTTCATCTTGCCCAGTTCGACGTTGCCGACGCAGTGGTCGACGTACTTGAGCCCGGTGCCCGTGCGGCTGAACGGCGAGGCAACCGCCACGAAGCCCGGGAGGAAGAGCCCGCGATAGTTCCGGCGCTCGACGATCGAGTGGATGGTGTCGCCGTAGGTCCGGATGGCGGCGATGACCACCTCGCCGTCCGCGTCCGCGAACACCGTCGGTGCCTGGTGGCCCTCGGCGCCGCGCTCCATCGCCGCGGCATAGCGCCGCGCGGCATCATCCACCCAGAAGGCCATGTCGCGCACGCCGTCGCCGTGCAGTGGCGATGTGCGCCGCGATCTCGCCCTCGGGGCCGAGGCGGCGAGGTCAGCACGAAGCGGATCTTGTCCTGCACCAGCAGGTAGCTGGCGCGATCGCGCACGCCGGTCTCCGGCCCGCGATACCCGCGAGCGTGAAGCCGAAGGCGGCGCGGTAGTAGAGGGCCGACTGCTTGGCGTTGCCGACGCAGAACTCGATGTAGTCGGTGCCGTTGATCGGGAAGGTGTCATGCGTCTCTTTCGACGCGGTCGATGCAATGGTCGATGTCATGGTTCTATCCTCAGGCGGACACTTGGAGGAAGCTGGCCAGGTCGGCTTCGCTGATCGCCGGGCTCGCCCGGGCGTCACGTTGTCGAGCTTGCCGTCCGTGCACCCACTCGACCAGCTGCTCGACCTCGCTGAACAGATGGTCGAACGAATCCACGACGAACAGCAGCGGCTGGTAGTGGTCGATCTCGAAGTACTGGTTGACGACCCACTCGAGCTGGAACGGGTAGCGCTGCACGTCGGGCGACGTCGATGCAGTGCGCCAGTTCACCGTAGGAGGAGAGCAGCCCGCTGCCATACGCCTTGAGCTCGCCGCGGCTTGGTCCCCTTCATCAGGCCGAACTCGATGGTGAACCAGAAGAAGCGCGCCATCGCCTTGATGACGCTGGTGACGCGCCGCACCCGCTCATGGTCATCCGGCAATCTCGCCAGCCCGCTCGGCCGCCGCCCGCGCGCACTCGCCGAAGGCCACCAGCGTATCGGCAAACGCCGGGTCGGTGTGCATCGGCACGTGGCCGGCGATGTCATGAAAGATGTCGGGCTCGGGCAGGTAATCGAGCACCGCGCCATCGCGAATGGTGATGGTGGTCGGGAACTCGCGCTGGCGGAGGCAGTCGAAGAACATGTACGCCGGCACGTAGCCGCTGACCGCCTTGGCCCGGAAGCCGGTCAGCGGCGCCATGAATCGGTTGACGTCGTCGAGGCGCGGCACCTTGTCGGGCTCGAGGCAGAGGGTCTGGAGTCCCTCGAGGAAGCGATGGTTGGCATACCGCTGCCACCGGTCGCCCATCCGGGCGTACAGCCGCTCCCAGACCTCGTGGTTTGCCGCGGAATAGAGCTCGTAGGGCTGGTCGATGTAGAGACGGCCCGCAGCCTTCGCCGCTTCGATGAACGGCGCCTGGGTCGTGGTGAGCCCTGCGGCGGCCTCAGGAAATGGCGTGGACGTGTTCTTGATCATCCCCTACCCTCCCCCGATGCTGGCCGGTTCGCCGGCCGGCGAATCCACACGGCAAGTTAACAGCATTTCCGATCGGCTTACTCGGCGACCAGCAACTCCGGTCGCCCGCGAAAGAGCGCC
>CAWKMI010000017.1:0-225357 GCA_963850655.1 uncultured Gemmatimonadales bacterium | reverse complement strand
GCTGGCCCATCGCTTTGCGGGACCCGAAGGCGCCGCCATTCATCAATGGCGTGCTCGACCGGGTCGCCCGCGACCTCGGCCGGCTGTAGGGTTGGCGCCGTGAACATCCTCCTGGTCAACTGGCAGGACCTCGGAATCCGCACGCCGGCGGGGCGGAGATTCACCTTTCGAGCTCTTCTCGCGCCTGGCCGCGCGCGGGCATCGGGTGCGGCTGGTCTGCTCGAGCTTTCCCGGCGCGCTGGCCGTCGAGGAGGTCGACGGCATCGAGGTGCATCGCCAGGGCGGCCGCCACTCGTTCGCGCTGGGGTCGCGGCGCGCTGTCCGGCGCGCTGCGCGACGAGCCGGCCGACGTGGTCGTCGATGACATCAACAAGCTGCCGCTCTTCACGCCCACGCTCACCGGATCGGCCCGTGTATGCCATCATCCCCCACCTGTTCGGGACCACCGCGTTTCACGAGGTATCGTGGCCGATGGCGGCCGTGGTCTGGCCGGCCGAACGGGCGATCCCCCGGGCATACGCCAGGGCGTGGTTTCACGCAATCAGCGATTCGACCAGGGACGACCTGGTGGCGCGGGGTATCCCGGGCGACCGGATCGCGGTGGTCTATCCGGGGGTGGACAGTGTCCACTATGCCCCGGACCCGGCGGCGCCCCGCGGTTCGACCCGCCGCGATTCGTCTACATCGGGCGGCTCAAGCGCTACAAGGGCGTCGAGTACCTGATCGAGGCGCTGGCGATCGCGCGCCGGGCGCGTCCCGACCTGACCGTCGATATTGCCGGAACTGGCGACGACCGTCCCCGTCTGGAGGCGATCGCCCGCGAGCGCGGGGTGGCCGGCGCGGTACGCTTCCCGGGCTTCGTCGACGAGGCCGCAAGCTCTCGCTCTTGCGGGGGGCCGTGGCGAACGTATTTCCTTCCCCGAAGGAAGGGTGGGGGATCACGGTCATGGAGGCGGCGGCCTGCGGCACCCCGTCGCTGGCGTCGGATTCGCCGGGGCTGCGGGACTCGGTCCGGGACGGCCGGACCGGCGTCCTCGTGCCGCACGGCGACGCCGACGCGCTCGCCGGGCAGATGGTGCGTCTCGCGGGCGATCCCGCCGAGGTGCAGCGGCTCGGCAGGCCGCCCGCCGGCATGCGAGCGGCTGAATTGGGACGCGGCGGCCGACGCGGTCGAGACACCACCTGAGGAGTTGGTGGCCGGGGACGTCCGCCGCATCGTTCGCACCAGGGGAGGATGTTCCTCCCCGATTGCAGGGTGAGGCCGAGTGCGCTTCCGCGACTTTCTCGCCAATCGCCGAGCTGCAGCTCGAGGCGCTGACCGGGGAACTCGGGCTCGACCGGCTGGTGCCGGACGCCGACATCGCCTCCCCCGGGCTGGCGCTGGCGGGGTATCACGGCCGCGGTTCATTCCCGACCGGATGCATGTGCTGGGCGAGACCGAGATCACCTATCCTCGCTCGCTCGACCCGTCGACGCGCCGGGCGCGCGCTGGAGGGATTCTTCCAGTACGACCTGCCGGCGGTCTTCATCACCAAGCAGCTCGACCCGCCGGAGCCGTTGCTCGAGCTTGCGCGCGCGCCACATTCCGGTGCTCCGCACGTCGCTCAAGACGGCGGAGTTCTACAAGCGCATCAAGCCGATCATCGAGGACGCGTTCGCGCCGCGCACCACGCTTCACGGCTCGCTCGCGGACGTGTACGGCGTCGGCCTGCTGTTCATGGGGCGGTCCGGCATCGGCAAGAGCGAGTGCGTGCTCGACCTGGTGGAGCGCGGGCATCGCCTGGTGGCCGACGACGTCGTCAAGGTCACGCGCCGCGGCACCGACGTGCTGATCGGGCAGGGCCACGAGCTCGCGGCGCACCACATGGAGATCCGCGGCGTCGGCCTGGTCGACATCCCGGCGCTCTTCGGCGTGCGCTCGGTGCGCCAGCAGAAGCGGATCGAGGTGGTGGTGCAGCTCGAGGACTGGGAGACCGCCAAGGACGTCGACCGCACCGGCCTGGAGCGCGACACCATGACCGATCCTCGACGTCGCGATCCCCAAGGTGATCGTGCCGCTCAACCCGGGCAAGAACATCACGGTCATCGCCGAGGTGGTGGCGATGATGCACCTGCTGCGCTACAGCGGCGTCGACGTGCGCGGCGGCGTTCAACGAACGGCTGATCAAGAAGATGCGGGAAAAGCGCGGCCTCCGCGAATACCTGCGGGAGACATCGAGTGACCAAGTCAAGGGGTGGTGGTCGGGCACGCGCAGCTCGCCGCGGCGCTGATTGGCGCGGTCGAGCAGATCAGCGGACCCGACAGCGGGCTGACGGCGATTTCCAACACCGATTGCGATCGCGACCGGCTGGAGGACCGCATCATGGCGGCGGTGGCGATCGGGCCGACGCTCGTCTTCATCGACATGCCGAGCGGATCGTGCCATTTCGCGGCGATGCGCCGGATCGCAGTCGATGCCCGACGTCCGGGTGGTCACCGGCGTCAACCTCGCGATGCTGCTGGAGTTCGTCTTTCACCGCGAAGGCATGCCGGCCGATGCGGCCGCACATCGCCGCAGGTGGGCGCGCGCGCCGTCGTGGCGCGCTGATGGCGCTGCCGCTCTTCCGGGTCGACGATCGGCTGGTCCACGGCCAGGTGGTCATCGGCTGGGGCCGGCCGCTGGCGGCGCGGTTCATCGTGCTGGTCGACGACGAGGTCCGCCAGAGCTGGGAGCAGGACCTCTACCGCATGGCCGTGCCGGAGGGCGTCGAGGTGGTCTTCGCGAGTACCGCCGAGGCGCGACGCACTTGCCGGAATGGGTGAGCCGACCCGCGCCCGGGCATCCTGCTCACCGGCGGACCTCGCGACCATGGCGGCGCTGCACGACGCCGATGCCGGCCGTGGTACCGCGATCAATCTCGGCGGACTGCACCATCGGCCGGGCCGGCACGAACGGCTGCGCTACATCTACCTCGACCGTCGACGAACAGCTGCTGGGCGCCTCGGGCCGAGGGCACGGCTATCAGGCGCAGGACCTGCCCGACCAGGCGACCGCCGTGGGCCTCGAGGAGCTGCTGCGATGACCGTCGCCTGTCGCTCCTGCTGGCCTGCTCGCCTGGGGCACCTGGTCGGTGCTCGATCTGGTGAGCTTCCCGCAGGGACTGCTTCGCGGCCGCTCGTGGCGGCGACCGTCGCCGGGCTGCTCCTGGGCAACCGGCGCCGGGCTGCTGGCCGGCATGGTGCTCGAACTCTATGCGCTCGATGTGCTGCCGATCGGCGCGGCGCGCTACCCGGACTTCAGCGTGGCGGCGGTGGCCGGCGGCGTCGCTGCCGCGGCTGCGGCCCGCGGAACGCTCGCCGGCGCTCGCCGGGTTGGTCGGGTTGCCGATGGCGACGCTCGGGGCTGGACGCTGCAGAACTGCGGCGCCGCAACGCCGTCTCGGTACAGCGCCGGCTCGAGCGGGTGGCGGCGGGAGAGCACGGGCGATCTGGGAGCTGCAGCGCAACGGCTTCCTGCGCGACGCGTTGCGCTCGCTGGCGCTCGCCGTCGTCGGCATCGCTCTTCGCGCTGCTGGTCGCGCGGGTACCTTGGGCGATCTTCCGCACGCGCGCTGCTCTCCTGGGCGGCCCTGGCCGGCGGACTGGCGGCGGCGCTGGGCGGCGCGATGCGGAGCGCGCGGCGACGGGCGCCCGGCGCCGCTGGCTCGCGGTCGGACTCGCCGCTCGGCCTCCTCGTGGTGCTGATCCGGTGAAGCCGCGCACCGAGGCACTGCTGCGTCTCTTTGGCGTGCAGGCGTCGTGGACCTACGAGCGGATGGCTGGCATCGGCGTCGGGCACGCCGCGGCGCCGCTGCTGCGCGAGCGCTACGCCGCGAGCCCGTCGGCCGCGAGCGCCACGAGGCGGTGGCGCGTTCGGCCGACTTCTTCAATTCGCATCCCGTACCTCGCTGGTGTCGCCGTCGGCGCGGTGGTCCGGGCCGAACGGGACGGCGTGCCGGGGCCGGTCGATCTCGCGCCTGCGCGACCGCGCTGTCGGGGCCGCTCGGGTCGCTCGGCGACCAGCTGATCTGGGCCGGCTGGGTGCCGGCGCTGATCGGGTTCGGCTCTGGCCCGGCGCCGTGGATCGGATCTGGGCCGTGCTGGCGGTCGTGGTCGTGCACAATGTGCTGCGCTACTGGTCTCACGCGTGGGGGCTCGACCTCGGCCTGCGCGAGGGGCTGCGGCGTCGGCGCGGCGCTGCAACGATCGTGGCTGCCGCAGCGCGCCGACGATGCCCAGCGCCTGGCGGCGTTCGCCGTCGGGCTCGCCATTCCCTCGTGGCGTGGCGCCTGCTGCCCGGGCTGCCGCTGGCGAGGCGCCCTTGCGTTCGCTCGCGGTGGTGCTGGTGCCGGCGCTGCCGTGGCCGCCGGCCACGCGCGTCGCGCGTGACCGGGCTGCGGTTCGGCCTCGGCCTGCTGGCGCTGGCACTGTCTTCGTCGGGAGGGTTCGCGTGATCGAGCGCGAAGCGACGATCGTGAACTCCCTGGGGATGCATGCCCGGCCGGCCGCCCAGGTCGTCCGGCTCGCGTCCACCTTCCGGTCGCATATCGAGCTGGAGCACGACGGGCAGGTCGTCAACGGCAAGAGCATCATGGGCGTGATGACGCTTGCCGCCGAGTGCGGCGCGATCGTGCGCGTCCGGGCCGAGGGCGCGGATGCCGAGGCGGCCGTCGATGCGCGCTCGCTCGCCCTGATCGCGCGGGGTTTCGGGGAACGTGACCGACCGCATCCTGCGCGGCGTCGGCGTCTCCCCAGGTGTCGCCTTCGCGCCGGCGATCGCGGTGCGCTGGACGTTTCCCAACATTCCGGATCGGACCGTCGCGCCGAGCGAACTCGACGCCGAGTCGCACCGGTTGCATGCGGCCGTCCAGGCCGTCGTCGACCAGCTCGGGCGTGCTGCGCGAACGCACCCGGCAGCGCGCCGGCCCGGAGGCGCCGGCATCTTCGACGCCCAGATCATGATGGTGCAGGATGCCGACTTCCTCGCCAGCGTCGAGGCCTGATCCGCAAGAATCTCCTCTCGGCGGAGAGCGCCTACGAATTCAAGGCGCTCGAACTGCGCAACGCGTGGCAGAACGCCCGCCAGTCGATGCTCCGCGACCGCCTCGCCGACCTCAACGCCATCCAGCTGCGCATGCTGGGGCATCTGCTCGGCCGCTCAGCCGACGATGCGTGGCTCGGCGAAATCACCGAACAGGTCGTGCTGGTCGCCCACGAGCTGTCGCCCGGGCTCACGGTGCAGCTCGATCGCGACCACGTGGTCGGCCTGATCAGCGAGGAGGGCACGCGGACCTCGCACGCGGCGATCCTCGCGCACTCGCTCGGCATTCCCGCGGTCATGGGCGTCGCCGGGGCGCTGGACGGATCAAGGACGGGACCATCGTGCTGCTCGACGGCCAGACCGGCCTGATCATCCTCGACCCGACCCCGGACGAGTTCGAGGCGGCGCGGCGTCCAGTCGATCCGCCGCCACCAGCTCGAACTGCAGCTCGAGGGGATCGCCGGCGAGCCGGCGGTCACGCCGGACGGCGCGCGCAGTCATGCTGCAGGGCAACGTCGACCTTCCCGAGGAAGTCGACGCGGCGGTGCGGCACGGCGCCGAGGGCGTCGGGCTGCTGCGCACCGAGTTCCTGATCACCGGCCGGACCACGCTGCCGACCGAGGACGAACAGACCGAGTACTACCGGCGGGTCGGCGCCGCGTTCGCCGGCCAGCCGGTGGTGGTCCGCAGCTATGACCTCGGCGGCGACAAGTTCCCGGCGGCGTTCGACGCGCCGCACGAGGCGAATCCGTTCCTGGGCTGGCGCTCGATCCGGGTCTGCCTCGATCGCCCGGAGATCTTCCGGCCGCAGTTGCGCGCCATCCTCCGGGCCGCGGCCGACCGGACCATCGAGCTCATGCTGCCGATGGTCGTCTCGCTCGACGAGGTCGAGCAGTCGCAGGGCGATGCTCGCCGAGGAGGCTGCAGTCGCTGCGGTCCGCCGGGATCCGGGCCGCTGCTGATGTGCCCGGTCGGCGTGATGATCGAGACCCCGGCGGCGGTGCTGCTGGCGCGCGAGCTGGCGCGGTGCTGTGCCTTCCTGAGCGTCGGCAGCAACGACCTCACCCAATACACCCTCGCCCTCGATCGGGGCAACGCCCGACTCGCCGATCGGTTCTCCCCGCTTCATCCAGCCGTGGTGCGCCAGCTGCGTGATGTCCGGAAGGCGGCCGAGGCGGCCGGCATTCCGGCCTCAGTCTGCGGCGAGATGGCCTCCGATCCGCTGGCGACCGTCCTCCTGCTCGGGCTTGGGTACGACAGGCTGAGTGTGGCCCCGCCCTCGATCCCGCTGGTGAAATGGGTCGTCCGGCACCTGCCGGTCGCTCCGGCCCGGGAAGCGGCTGCTGCGGCCATGCAGGCGACTTCCACGCACGAGATCGAAGGCGATCCTGCGCGAAACTCTGGGGCGCTATCTCGACTTGCGGCTGGTCGATCCGTCCCTCGCGTTGCCGCGTCCCGCAGCGGGCACTAGCTTGCCGCGGTCTGTCTGATGCCATCGGGTTCACCCTAGCGCCGAAGCCATTGCCCATGCGCCATGTATTTACGTCCGAGTCGGTGACCGAAGGTCACCCGGACAAGGTAGCCGACCAGATCTCCGATGCGGTGCTCGACGCCATCCTGGCCCGCGATCCGGTCGCCAGGGTCGCGTGCGAGACGCTCGTCACCACCGGAATGGCCGTGGTCGCCGGGGAAATCACCACCACCGCCTACGTCAACATTCCCGATATCGTGCGCTCCACGATCGAGCGGATTGGATATGTTGATGCGAGCATGGGCTTCGATCATCGCACCTGTGCCGTGCTCTCCTCGATCGACCGGCAATCTCCCGACATCGCCCAGGGCGTGGATGCCAAGAACGCCGATGAGCAGGGGGCCGGTGATCAGGGGATGATGTTCGGGTATGCCACCGACGAGACCCCGGAGTTCATGCCGCTGCCGATTGTCCTGGCGCATCGAATGGCCGAGCGCCTCGCGGCGGTGCGACGGGGCGGGCGGGGCGTGCCGCAACACCTCTGGCTCCGACCCGACGGCAAGACCCAGATCTCGGTTGAGTACGAGGGCGACCGGCCGATCGGCGTCCGGGCCGTCGTGGTGTCGACGCAACACGACGAGCTCGACGGCCGGAAGACCCTCTCCCAGCGGACCATCCGCGAGGCGATGATCAGCGACGTGATCGCGCCGGTGCTCGACGACTTCGGGATCGACTACGCCCGAACGCGCATCCACGTCAATCCGACGGGCCGCTTCGTGATCGGCGGTCCGCAGGGCGATGCCGGACTGACCGGGCGAAAGATCATCGTCGATACCTACGGCGGGATGGCCCGGCACGGCGGGGGAGCCTTCAGCGGCAAGGACCCGACCAAGGTCGATCGCTCGGCGGCCTACGCCATGCGGCATGTCGCGAAGAACGTCGTGGCGGCCGGGCTGGCGAAGCGTGTCGAGGTGCAGGTGGCCTACGCCATTGGCGTGGCGCGGCCCGTGTCGGTCTTTATCGACACCTTCGGAACGGGGCGGGTCTCCGACCAGCGCCTGGAACGCGCCGTGCGCGAGGTGTTCGACTTGCGTCCGGCCCGCCTGATTGCCGACCTGAAGCTGCGCCAGCCGATCTATTCGGCCACCGCCGCCTACGGCCACTTCGGCCGCAAGCCGGAGAAGGGCACCTACAACGAACCCGATCGCAAACCGCATCGGGTGGAACGATTCACCTGGGAGCGGACCGATCGGATCGCCGATCTGCGCGCCGCTGCCAAGGCCTAAGGAAATCTCATGACGACGATCTCTCTCGACGCCCCTTACGACGTCCGCAGTCTCGAGCTGGCGGATGAAGGCAAGCGGCGCAGTGAATGGGCCGAGCGCTCGATGCCGGTGCTGCGCCAGATCCGCGAGCGCTTCCAGCGGGAACAGCCGCTCGCCGGCCGACGCGTGTCCTGCTGCCTCCACGTCACCACCGAGACAGCAAACCTGATGGCGACCCTCCGCGCCGCCGGCGCCGAGGTCGCCCTGTGCGCCTCGAATCCCCTGTCGACCCAGGACGACGTGGCCGCGCACTTGGTGCGCGACCATGGCGTCCACGTCTATGCGATCAAGGGCGAGGACCACGAGACTTACTACACCCACCTCGCCCAGGCGCTCGCCTTCGGTCCGGACCTGACGCAGGACGATGGTGCCGACCTCGTCGGTTCGCTCCACATGGTCCAGCTGGGCCGCCTGGACGATCTCGCCGGGCCGATCCGTCGCCTGATCGAGGCAATGTCCCCGGCGGAGCGGAAGGCGCTCGTCGGCCGCGTGCGCGGCTCGACCGAAGAGACGACGACGGGCGTGATTCGCCTCAAGGCAATGGCGAAGGAGGGGATCCTCGCCTTCCCGATCATTGCGGTCAACGACTCGCGCACCAAGCACATGTTCGACAATCGCTACGGCACGGGCCAGTCGACGCTCGATGGCATCGTCCGGGCGACGAACGTCCTCGTGGCCGGCAGCACCTTCGTGGTGGCAGGCTACGGCTGGTGCGGCCGCGGGCTCGCCATGCGCGCCCGGGGCGCCGGCGCACAAGTGGTGGTGACCGAGGTCGATCCGGTCGCCGCGCTCGAAGCCCGCATGGATGGGTTCGAGGTGATGACCATGGCAATGGCGGCGCCGATTGGCGATGTCTTCTGCACGCTCACCGGCAATGTCCATGTCATTCGCACCGAGCACTTCCAGCAGATGAAGGATGGCGCGATCGTCTGCAACTCGGGACACTTCAATGTCGAACTCGATCTCGAAGCACTCGCCGGGATCGCGAACGAGCGCCGTCACGTGCGGAATTTCGTCGAGGAGTTCTGCGTCAATGGCCGCCGCATCCTGGTGCTTGGCGAAGGGCGCCTGATCAACCTGGCCGCCGCCGAGGGGCACCCGGCCTCGGTAATGGACATGTCGTTCGCCAATCAGGCACTCGCCGCCGAGTACCTCGTCAAGAACGAGGCCACCCTCGGCCGTGCCGTGCACAAGCTGCCGCCGGAAGTCGATGCGCAGATTGCCAGCCTCAAGCTGGCCGCCATGGGGACGAAGTATGACGTGCTCACGCCGGAACAGGTGACCTATCTGGCAAGCTGGGACGCAGGAACCTGATTCCCCTCGCGCTCCTCCTGGCCGTTGTTTCACCGCAGCAACCACCGGCCCCGGCCCAGCCGCGCAGCGCGCCGGTGGAGGTTGCCGGGCAGGTGCTGCGCCGGACCCCCAGCGACTCGGTCCCGATCGCTCGCGTGATGGTGGTGCTCCATCGCGTCGGCCAGGATGTGCAGGGTCCGGTCGACTCGGTGGAGAGTGACGCCAGCGGCCGTTTCCGGATGCGAATCAGGCCGGACACGAGCGCGATCTACCTCCTCAGCGCCCGCTACCTCGGCGTCGACTACTTCGCCCCGCCGCTCTTCCGCGATGCGCAGCATCCCGATCGCAACCTGCTCCTGATGGTCTACGACACCTCGTCCACGATCGCGTTGACCGTGTCCTCGCGCCACCTGGTGGTCGGGGCCGTGGACCAGTCCGGAAGTCGCGCTGTGGCCGACCTGATCTTGCTCGAGAATCAAGGCATGGTGACGCGGCTGGCGGGGGATTTCACGCACCCCGCCTGGCGCATGCCGCTTCCGCGTCGTGCCCTGGAGATCGAGCTTGGGGAGGGCGACTTCGCCATGGATGCCGTGGTGCAGCGATCGGACTCCCTCCTGCTCGCGGCGTCGATTCCGCCGGGCATGCGCCAGCTGACGCTCACCTACCGCATTCCCGGGGATGTCTCGCGCTTCGAGATTCCCATCGACCGAGACCTGCCTTCGGTTGTGGTGCTCGCGGAGGATAGCGCCATGGTCGTTCGGGGCGGATTCGTGCGTCGCGACACGATGACGGTGGCCGGGCGGCGCTTCACGACATGGGACGGGGCGTTGCGCGGCGGGGAACCGCTGGTGCTCGAGTTCCCGGCTCCTTCCGGCCGCTCGACATGGGTGCTCCCGGCGATGATCGCCCTGCTCGCGGCCGGCCTGGTCGGTGTCGGGGTGGCGACTTCCCGGCGTCCCCCCGCCGCCGGGGTGCCTGGCGCGGACAAGTGGGCGGCCATCAATCCCGCGGCCGATGCCCTCCTGGATCGCCTCGCAGCCCTCGATGCCGCACACGCCGGCGGTCCCGGCAGCGTCTCCGCTTCGCAATGGCAGACGTACCGGGAAGAGCGTGCCCGGCTGAAGGACGACCTCGCCGCCCTCTTGCCGAGGTGAAGGAACCGTCCTAGCTTCGCCTGAACAACTGAAGTGTGTTCGCGAATGGGGACGCTCGGAAGTCCGGTGCAATACCGGCGCGGCCCCGCCACTGTAACGGGTTGTTGCTGTCGTCGCTCACTTTGCCACTGGGATGATCCCGGGAAGGCGAGCGGCGCACCCGAAGCCAGGAGACCTCTCCGTTCGCGCCACCTGCAATCCCTCGGGGGAGGGAACGGTGGCGTGCAGTGAAGTCACGCGCCCATCGGGCCGGCTTCGTCTTCGCGCCCATCTCCTTCCCGCACTGGAGATGGGCGTTTTCACATGACCGCACTGCTGCCCGCCCGTTCCCGCCTCGCGTTGCCGATCCTGGTGATCGTCGCGTGCGTCGCGTGCGTCGTCGGGCTGCTGCTCGGCGCGGTGGCCTATTCGCCGGCGGCGATCGACGCGGCCCTGCGCCATGCCGGCGGGATCGATGCCACCATCATCCGGGAGATGCGCCTGCCCAGGGTCGTGCTGGCCTTCGGGGTCGGTGGGGCACTGGCCGTGGCCGGCGCCTCGCTGCAGGCGTTGTTGCGCAACCCGCTGGCCGAACCGTGGCTCCTCGGCCTGAGCGGCGGAGCCTCGCTGGGAGCCGTGATCGCGATCACCATCGGGCTGCCTGCCGGGCTGAGTGTCGCGGGATGTGCGACCCTGGGTGCGCTCGCGGCCGTGGCGCTGGTCTACCGGATCAGTAGTGTGGCGGGGCGTCGGCTCGATCCGAGGGTGCTGCTGCTCGCGGGAGTCGTCGTCGGGGCGTTTTCCGGTGCGATCACGACGGCGATCCTCGCGCTGACCGATCCGTTCACCTTTCATTCGGCGACCATGTGGTTGTTCGGCGGGTTCGGGCGTGCCTCGTGGCGAGTAGTGGGGCAATTCGTGCTCGTGGCCGCTGTGCCGCTTGGCGTGCTCTGGTGGTTGTCACGCGCGCTCGATCGCCTGGCCCTCGGGGACGAGACGGCCGCCATGCTCGGCGTCGATGTTGAACAGACCCGGCGCCTCGTGATCATTGCGACCACCATCCTCACCGCCGCGAGCGTCGCCGCGGCCGGAGTGATCGGGTTCGTCGGGCTGGTGGTGCCACACTCGCTCCGCGCGATCGTTGGGCCGCTCCACCGCCGTCTCCTGCCGGCCGTCTTCCTCGCTGGCGGAGCATTCACCGTGCTGGCCGATGCCGCGGCCCGCACGGTGCTCCGACCTTCCGAGCTGCCGGTCGGGGTCGTCACCGCGCTCGTCGGCGTGCCGCTCTTCGCGGTCCTCCTTCGCCGGAGTCTGCGATGAAACTCGAGGCATCCGGCCTGTCGGTGATCTACCGCGGCGCCACATCGCCCGCACTCGAGGGGGTGGCATTCGCCGTCAGCGTGGGGGAATTCGTCGCGGTGGCCGGCCCGAACGGAAGTGGCAAGACGACCCTGCTCCGCGCGCTGCTGGGCTTGGTGCCGGCGACAGCCGGTCGGGTGATCCTCGACGGGCGGCCGCTCGCCACGTGGAGCCGGCGTGCCTTGGCCGAGATCATCGGCGCGCTCCCGCAGCGTGAGGAGCCGGCTTTTCCGCTCACGATCGAGGAGGCGGTGCTGATGGGGCGTTGGTCTCGCCTTGGACCCGTTGCCGCCGCCGGCGCCGCGGATCGGGCGGCGATCGCCGAGGCGCTCGCGCGGTGTGATCTCGTCGGGTTTGAGCGTCGCGGCATTGACACCCTCTCTGGCGGCGAGTGGCAGCGTGTCCGCCTCGCCAGGGCACTGGTCGCTTCGCCGCGTCTCCTCCTGCTCGACGAGCCAACCGCAGCCCTCGACCTTGGCCATGAGATGGAGCTCTTCGAGCTCCTCCGAGGCCTGGTGCGCGACGGGCTCGGCGTGCTGGTCATCACGCATGACCTCAACCTCGCGGCCCGATATGCCGACCGGATGGTGCTGATGCATCACGGCCGCGCGGTGGCAAGCGGAACGCCGACGGATGTCCTGCGTGAGGAACTCCTCACGGAGGTGTTCGGGTGGCCCGTGGCGGTGACGCGCTGGCCCGATGGAGCGCCACAGGTGCTCCCGCTTCGTCGACAGGACGCCGCCGCCACCACTCCTCGTCCCTCGCCTCCCGTCTGAGATCGGTCCAATGCGCCTGTGTCATGTCGCTGCTCCGGGTATGCTGTTCTGCCTCGTCGTTCTCGACGGCACAGTGCTGAGCGCCCAGGACGGCCGAGACACGGTCCGGGTGAGCGACATCATGGTCACGGCCACGCGCGTCCCGGCTTCGACGGGGACGATCGCCGCTGCCACGACCGTGATTGCCGGTGACGATCTTCGGGCGCGCGGAATCACCTTCGTGATCGATGCGTTGCGGGAGGTGCCGGGGATCGTACTGGTGCAGGGAGGGTCGTACGGTGCCGTGACTTCGATCTTCCTCCGCGGTGGCGAGAGCGACTACGTGAAAGTCCTCCTGGACGGGGTGCCGCTGAACCTGCCGGGAGGCAGCATCGACCTTGCCAACCTGACCACGGCCGACCTTGATCGTATCGAGGTCGTTCGCGGGCCGACCAGCGTGTTGTATGGTGCTGATGCGATGAGTGGCGTGGTGCAGTTGTTCACCAGATCCGGTGCGCGGGGAACCCGCGGGGAGGTGACCGCGCGCGGTGGGACCTTCGGCGCCCAGGACTTCGACGCCCATCTTTCGGTGGGCACGAGTCACCTTGCGGCGAGCCTCAACGGCAGCCGTTTCACGTCCAATGGGATCTACCCGTTCAATTCCGCGTATCGAGACGACGTTGGCTCGGCACGGCTCACCTGGGATGGGCAGGACCGGGGGCGGGTGGCACTGTCACTGCGGCGCGGTGGCGCAATCGCCCACTATCCCACGGATTTCACCGGCGCCATGGTGGACCGCAATCAGCTGGTCAGCGAACGCAGCCTGGCCATCGGCCTTGACGCATCGAGGCCGCTGGGTGGGTCGTGGACGGCGAGTGTGCAGGGCGAGGCCTCACGCAACAACCGGGGCTCGCTGAATCGCCCGGATTCCCCGGCCGACACCGTCGGCTTCGGCTACGACGCCGACGCGAAATCGCTCACTTGGCGTCGTGGGGCTGACGCACGGCTGGATTGGCGTCCGACCGCAGCGACGATCATCTCTCTTGGCGTTGGACTCGAACGCGAATCGATCGACCAGTCCTCGCGCACCGCAGTAAACTTGGGGGCCGGAGCATACGTCGACCAGGAGGTATTCCTGGCTCATCGCACCACCCGGGCCGTCTATGGCCAAGTCCTCCTCCGGCCGCTTCGGTCGGTGTCGGTGCAGGTTGGCGGGCGTCTCGATCGCAACTCCGCCTTCGGCAGCTTCTCGACCGGTCGCGCTGGCGTCTCCTGGCAGGCCTGGCATTCAACCAGATTCTGGGCGGCTGCAGCGACGGCTTTCAAGGCGCCGACCTTTTTCGAGTTGTTCGCCGCCAGTTCCTTTGAGGTCGGCAATCCGGCGCTCTCCCCGGAGCGAAGTGCCAGCGTGGAGGTCGGCGGCGAGCAGCGCCTCGCCGCCGGGCGGATTACCCTGGGTGCGACGCTCTTCGCCCAGCGGTTCCGTGACCTGATTCAGTACGTTGACGCAGCGCCCGGCGCGCCGACCTATCTCAATCTTGGCGGGGCGCGGAGCCGGGGACTCGAGGGATTCATTGGACTCGGCATCTCGAGGGTGTTCCGTTTCCGCGGCCGCTGGAGCTGGCTCGGCACCGCGGTAACCGATAGCGGCCGTGCGTCGAGCCTGACCTTTGCTCAGGGAAGGCCGTTGCTCCGGCGTCCAGCGAGCAGCGGGGGTGTGACGGCCGTGTTTGGTCAGGCCGGAACGACCTTCGCAGCGACCATCAACTACCTCGGAATGCGGGACGATGTCGACTTCCGGGATTTCCCCGCGACCCGGACCGCATTACCCTCCTATACCACTCTGGACGCCGCGCTCCGCGTCCCGGTGCGCAGACTTGGCCGGGGCTTCCCGGGTCTGGACATCACGCTTCGCGCCGAGAACCTCCTCGACGCCGCGTATCAGCAGACGATCGGCTATCCAGGCCGCGGGCGCACCCTTCTGGCGGGGGCGCGGGTCCGCTTCGGAGTCCAGGGAGAGCAGTAATGCGACGTTGGTTGACTGGGTTGGCGTTCCTGGTGCTGGTCGAGGCGTGTGCCTCGACCCTGCCTTCGGCGCTGCCCGTCGAGGTGCTCGTCGTACTCGACAAGCAGGCCAACGAGTTGCTCGTGATGCCGACCGACAGCGTCGGCGTTGTGCATCACTTTTCGCTCGCTGCGACCACCTTCACCAATCCCACCGTGATTGCGGTCCGCGGCACCAAGGTCGCAGTGGGATATGGCAGTAGCCAGTGGGTCGCGATGATCGACCTGAATGGCCCACGTGTGATCGGGCGTTACTCGATCGGCGGCAACGAGGTCCTCCGGGCGATCGCGCTGACCGGTGAGGACGAAGGGTGGGCGGCCGTGACCAATACCAACACGGTCGTACGATTCTACCCTCTCAGAAACGGAACCACCGACGCCCCGCTCGATACCAACTTGTACCGCCTCGGCGGCCCGCGAGGATTCGCCACGGCGCGGGGCCTGACATACGTCATCAACGGCAATCGGCGGAACTGCGACCCCGGGCCCCCGGGATGCCCGACGGGCAGGGCCAGCTGGCTGACTCTTCTCGACCCGCTGCATCCCGATTCGATCCCGTTGATCGGTCCAGGCAATGCGTCGGTGGCGGCCAATTCGCCTGATGGCCTCCTCTACGTCCTGGTCCGGGGCGACAGCGGGATCTTCGATGGCCAGTTGACGGGTGTCGATCCAGTGGATCCAGCGCGGTCGCAATTCTCGTATGCCGGGTTCGGGGCCGCGCCGCAGTTTCTCGCCGCCGATGGATTCAACCACCTGTTGATCGCAAGTGCGTCGGGACTGATGGTATTCAATACCGCCAACCGAAGCGTCCTTCAAGGTGCCCCGGGCATTCCGCTCTCCCATGCCACTGCCCTCGCGACCGATGGTCTCGGGCGGATCTACGTGGTCGAAGGAGGAGGATGCACTCCGGGCGGTGCCGCGGGCCGAGTGCGGATCTTCGGCAACGACCTGATCGAACGGGTCGGCGTTCCTGCCGGCGTCTGTCCGGTCGGCGCGGTCGTGACCGAGATTCCCGCCGAGCAGTACCGCCTCGACGGGTGATGCGTGGCGAGTGCGCCGCTCATCACTCCAGCCCTCATCATCGGCACCCTCCGCTACGGCGAGACCTCGAGGATCGTCCGGTTGGCGACCCGTGATCATGGGGTCGTGAGTGCGATCGCCAAGGGGGCGCTTCGGCCGAAGAGTCGCTTCGGGGCGTCGTTGCAGCTGATGAGCGAGGGGCAGGCACACCTGATCCCGTCGCGGACCTCCGATCTCCACACCCTGGCCGCGTTCGATCTTACGGCATTGCATGGTGGCTTGGCCGATGACCTTGAGCGGTTTGCCACCGCCTCGGCGCTCGCCGAACTGGCCACGCGGTTCGTGCCGCCAGCACCGAACCCGGAAGTCTATCGCCAGTTGCGCGAGAGCGTCCGCCTGCTCGAGCTCGCGCCGCCCGACGCGACGGTGGTGGTCGGCCTCCGGGCCCTCTGGCGCTTGATCACCGAGCTCGGCGTGGCGCCGGTCATGCGACAGTGCGCCCGCGATGGGGCGGCGCTGCCCGAGGGCACCGTGGCCTTCTCGTTTCGCGACGGCGGGTTTCTCTGTGCGAGTTGCGCGGCGGGTGGGTCGAGTACGCGACTCGGCGCCGAGGACCGTGATGCCCTGCTGTCGCTGATCGAACCCGGTGGAGACCTTCCGATCTTGTCGAAGTCACAGGTGGCCGCTCATCGCCGCCTCCTGGTGCGCTGGGTGCAGAATCACCTTGGGGAGTCGGCGATGCCAGCGCTCGAGTACTGGCTCCGTGGCGGGCCGGTGTGATTATCGGTCTGGCCGGACACGTCGATCATGGCAAGTCTGCGCTGGTCACCGCGCTCACCGGGATCACGACCGATCGTCACCCCGAGGAACGACAGCGCGGGATCACCATCGACCTGCAGGCCGTGGCCCTTCGGGACGATCGTGGCGCCCCGGTCGTGGCGCTCGTCGATGTTCCGGGGCACGAAGATTTCCTGCGCGCGATGGTGGCGGGCGCCTCCGGCGTCGCGGCCGTGCTGCTGGTGATCGCGGCGGACGAAGGCGTCATGCCGCAGACTCGCGAACACCTGCTGGTGCTCGAGCGACTGGGAGTCGCCCGCGGTGTTCCCGTCCTGACCAAGGTGGACTTGGTCGATCCCGAACTCGCGGATCTCGCCGCCGAGGAAGTGCGGGAATTGCTGGCCGCCTCTTCCATCGCCTTCGAGGCTCCGCGGCAGGTAAGTGCGCGCACTGGTGCCGGTATCGCCGCGCTGCGCGACCGCCTGCTGTCCCTCGCGGCCGAATACCAGCCGCGCGATCCTGACGATCATTTCCGCCTCCCGGTGGACAAGGTCTTCAGTCGTCCCGGCGTCGGCACCATTCTCACCGGCACGACCTGGTCGGGCCGCGTCGTGCTCGGCGACACCCTGCGGCTCCTTCCCCAGGACATCGAACTGCGCGTGCGCACGCTCGAATCCCACGCCCGGGTGCTGACCGAAGCCGGGCCAGGGTTGCGGCTGGCCGTGGGAGTGGCTGGGCTCGATCGCCACACTGTGCGACGGGGCGATGTGCTGGTGCACTCGGGTGTCCCTTGGCCGCTCACCGCTGCCTTTGACGCGTGGATCACTCTCGCCGACTCGGCCGGACGGGTGCTCGACGGCCGGCGGCGTGCCCGGATCCACCTCGGCACCGCGGAGGTGGCTGGCCGCATCCTGCCGCGTAGTTCGATCGCGCCGGGTGCCTCGGGGTTCGCGCGCGTCGCCCTGGACCGACCGATTGTCGTGCGGGGAGGGGATCGCATTGTGCTGAGATCGTGGTCACCCGCCACCACCATCGGGGGCGGCGTCGTCCTCGATCCATCACCGCCGCCCCGGGCCGCCTGGCCGCCTGAGCTGGGTGATTGGCGTCCCGGCGCTCGTCTCGGCGCCCTGGTAGGGCGCCGACGGTTCGGGGTGGCGTTCGGCGAGCTTCCCTTCCTCCTCGGGATTCCTGCCCGGGACGTCACCGCGGCGGTCGCTGAGGGCGGGCTGGTACCGCTGGAGAGGCGCCTTGTCACGCCTGCTTCCCTCGAGGTAGCAGAATCCATGGTGCTGGAGCGGCTTGCCCGCTATCACGAGGGCTCGCCGCGGGCGGCCGGGCTCTCCGTCGAGACCCTCCGGCGCGCCCTCGCCGCTCCGGAGGAGTGGGCCGATGCGATCGTCGCACGCCTGGTCGGAAGCGGACGAATCGTCGTCCGGGAGGGAGTGGCATCCCTGAGGGACTTCCAGCCTCAAGTCGACCTGGTGGAGCGGGCGCGACCCCGAGTCCTCGCCGCGCTCCGGGCTGCCGGACTTCAAGCCCCGACCGCCGACGCCCTTGCGGCCTCGCTCGGCGAGCCCGAGGTGGTGAGGGCCCTCCAGCAAGCCGAGTTGCTTGGGGAGGTCGTCCAGGTGGAGCGAGGGTGGTGGGTGGCCAGGGAGGCGACCGATGGCCTTACGGCGCTCCTTCGGGAACTCGGGGCTGGGTCGGCGATTACGCTCGCCGCGGTGCGTGACCGGACCGGCCTCTCCCGGAAGTTCCTCATCCCGCTGCTCGAGTGGGCCGATCGCGCTGGAATCACCCGCCGGGAAGGGGAGAGCAGGGTCCTCATCAGGGTACGCTAGCTTGACACATGCCGTGGCAGCGCGGCAACTTGCCGACGAGCCGGGCGGCGGCTCGAGCCGCCGCCAGTTCCGTTCGTTACCAGTGGAGGATGTCCCGAACCATTCATCGTCAGTAGACAGGAGTGCCCATGCGCCGGCGTGTCGGGCCGGTCCTTGGCCTGCTGCTCGGAGGCATCCTGGTCCTTACGACCACTGCCGAGCGATCGCCCCAATCAGAGCCGATCGTCCTCCAGCAGGCCCGACCGAATCCGATCTTCCCGGCAGCGCTGATCCCGTTCACCATCGCACCGGAGGTGTGCAGGAACGACCATGTACCGCGTGTCACGCTGAAGATCTACAACGGCGCCGCTCAGGCGGTGGCGACGCTCACATTGCGGGGGAAGGCCGAGGTGTTGCTCGACGGCAACCCGATGCGGTGCGGGGACTATGTGGCGGCGTGGGATGGTACGGTCGATGGTGGAAGATCGGTCGCGGTGCCGGCAGTGTACCTAGTTCGGCTCGAGGTGGACAGGACTTGGAGATCCAAGAGCCTCATCGTACCATCTCTGTGAGGGACGCGCCGCGTCCCTCGCGGCGTTTCAGGGCCGGAGGATGCCGCCCGAACTGGCCAGTTTCGCGGCAGATCTGCCAAAGCCGATACCGAAGAGATGAATTGCGGGCGGAATCCCGCCGGTTCGGCAGTCGCCAGTTGGCGCGTCCCTCGCCATCTTTGAGCCTGACCCAGGAGGGATGACCGCCATGCTCCGCCCCGAACGATTGACCATCAAGGCCCAGGACGCTCTGCGCTCCGCTCTGGAGCTGGCCCGTGACCACGGCAACCCGGTGGTCAACGACGCCCACCTCTTGTCCGCGCTGCTGATGCAGGACGACGGGATCGTCCAGCCGTTGCTTACCAAGGCCGGGATGGTCCTGCCGCGCCTGGCCAATCTCACGGAGGCGGAGGTCGCCTCCCTGCCTCGGCAGGCTGGGGCGGCCAGCACCCCGACGCTCGATCGCACGCTGCAGAAGGTGTTCGACCGCGGCGAGAAGATCGCCAAGGAACTCGGGGACCAGTACGTCTCCACCGAGCATCTCCTGCTCGCCCTCGTGGAGGAGAAGGGAACCTCGGCCCGCCGACTCATCGAGGCCGAGGGCCTCACCGCCGAACAGCTGCGAGCTGCCCTGGCCGAGGTTCGCGGGTCTCACCGCGTCACCGATCAGACGCCCGAGGAGAAGTATCAGGCGCTCGAACGGTTCACGCGCAACCTCACCGACCAGGCGCGCTCCGGAAAGCTCGACCCGGTCATCGGTCGGGACGAGGAAGTGCGTCGCATCATGCAGGTGCTGTCGCGGCGGACCAAGAACAACCCGGTCCTCATCGGCGAGCCGGGTGTCGGCAAGACGGCCATTGTCGAGGGGCTCGCACAGCGGATCGTCGACGGTGACGTCCCGGATTCGTTGCGCGGCAAGGAGTTGATCGCCCTTGACATCGGGCAGCTGCTGGCCGGGGCGAAGTACCGTGGCGAATTCGAGGAGCGCCTCAAGTCGGTCGTGAAGGAACTCGTCGATGCCGAGGGCAGGTACATCGTCTTCATCGACGAGATGCACACCATCGTCGGGGCCGGCAAGGCGGAGGGCGCCATCGATGCCTCCAATCTGCTCAAGCCGGCGCTTGCCCGGGGCGAATTGCACGTGGTCGGTGCCACGACCCTGGACGAGTACCGGTCGAATGTCGAGAAGGATCCGGCTCTGGAGCGGCGCTTTCAGCCAGTGTACGTCGGCGAGCCCAGCGTCGAGGACACCATCGCGATTCTCCGCGGTCTCAAGGAGAAGTACGAAGTGCACCACGGGGTGCGCATCACCGACAACGCCCTCGTTGCGGCCGCGACATTGTCGCATCGTTACATCGGCGACCGCTTCCTGCCCGACAAGGCGATCGACCTGATGGATGAAGCCGCTGCCAGGATGCGCATGGAAATCGACTCGCTCCCCCAGGAGATCGACGAGGTGGAGCGGCGCGTGCTGCAGCTGGAGATCGAACGCCAGTCGCTCCTTCGCGAAAAGGACAAGGCCTCGATCGAACGTCGCGAGACCCTCGGGCTGGAGATCGCCGAGTTGCGCGAGAAGAGCGCGGGCATGAAGGCGCAGTGGCAATCGGAGAAGTCGGCCATCGAGTCGATCCAGTCCAAGAAGGCCGAAGTCGAGCAGCTCCGCGCCGAGGTCGATCAGGCCACCCGCACGGGTGACCTGCAGAAGGCGGCCGAATTGCGCTACGGCCGCATTCCCGAGCTGGAGCGGGCGATCGCAGCCGGCGAGCAGACGCTCGCGTCGGTGCAGAGCACGGCCAAGTACCTGCGCGAGGAGGTCAACAGCGAGGACATCGCCCAGATCGTCGCCAAGTGGACCGGAATTCCGGTGTCCAAGATGCTGGAGTCCGATCGGGAGCGGCTGACGCGGCTGGAGTCAGAACTGGCCCGGCGGGTGATCGGGCAGCCCGAGGCTCTCGCGGCCGTGGCCAACGCGGTTCGCCGCGCGCGCGCCGGACTGCAGGACGCCAACCGGCCCACCGGGTCGTTCATCTTCCTCGGCCCTACCGGGGTGGGCAAGACCGAGACCGCGCGGGCGCTGGCCGAGTTCCTCTTCGACGATGAACGCGCCATGGTCCGTCTCGACATGTCGGAGTACATGGAGAAGCACTCGGTTGCTCGGATGATCGGCGCGCCGCCAGGCTACATCGGTTACGAGGAAGGTGGCCAGCTCACCGAGGCAGTGCGCCGTCGTCCATACAGCGTGCTGCTCTTTGACGAGATCGAAAAGGCCCATGCCGACGTGTTCAACCTGTTGCTGCAGGTGCTCGATGACGGTCGGCTGACCGATTCCCAGGGCCGGGTGGTGGATTTCCGCAATACGGTCATCATCATGACCAGCAATCTCGGCGGCCGCTTCATCCTCGAGATGCAGGAGCTCGCCCAGACCGGCTGGCCCGAGATCGAGAGGAAGGTGCTCGAGGAACTGCGGAGTCACTTCCGCCCCGAGTTCCTCAATCGCGTGGACGACGTGGTGGTCTTTCACCCGCTGACACGAAAGGACCTCGATCGTATCGTGGCGCTGCAGCTTGGTCGGCTCCGCGCACTGGTCTCGGCCAAGGGCATGGTGCTCGACGTCAAGGCCGATGCGATGCTCTGGCTCTCGGAGGCCGGCTTCGATCCCCTCTACGGGGCGCGGCCGCTCAAGCGGGTCATCCAGCGCGAGCTGCAGAACCCGATCGCCATGGCGCTCCTCCAGGGAGACTATGCCGAGGGCGACACGATTCAGGTGAAGGTCGAGGACGGCCAGCTTGCCTTCAAGCGCATTCCCGCGACGAACTGACCTGCCGGTGGCCGAGGCAGATGTCGCGGGGATGCGCCTCGCGATTGGCGAGGCGATGCGCGCGCGTGCCGAAGGGGAGGTGCCGGTCGGCGCCGTGGTGATCCGCGAGGGGGCGGTGCTGGCACGGGCCCACAACCAGGTTGAGCTTCGCCACGACCCGACCGCCCACGCCGAGCGACTGGCCCTGGCCGACGCGCTCGCGGTTGCCGGGGCCGACCGGTTTCCCGGCACCACGCTCTACGTCACCCTCGAACCATGCGCGCAATGTGCCGGATCGATCGTCCTTGCCAAGGTGGACCGGGTCGTCTTTGGCGCGTGGGACCCCAAGGCTGGCATGGCGGGAAGCATCCACGACCTGCTGCGCCATCCCGGCCTGAACCACCGCTGTGAGGTCGTCGCCGGCGTGCTGGCCGAGGAGTGTGGCGCCCTGCTTCGGGAGTTCTTCGGCGAACGGCGCTAGACCGTCCGTCAAGGCGGCGCTATCCTTCGCCCGCGCGAAACTGGTCTTTCTCCCTTCGCTTTCCCACGACGGTCCAAGATGCCCGAAGCCACCTCGCCTGCGCCCATAGCCGCTCAGTCAAGCCGGATTCTGCCCTGGATGCTGCTGCTCTTTGTCGGCAGCGGTTGCGCTGCACTAATCTACGAGATCGTCTGGTTCCAGTTGCTGGGTCTGATTGTCGGCTCCTCGGCCATCTCGATGGGCGTCCTGCTGGGCACCTTCATGGGCGGGATGTGTCTCGGTTCCCTCCTGCTGACGCGATTCGTCTCGACCCAGGAGCACCCGTTGCGAGTCTACGCCAGGCTCGAGGGCGTGATTGGCATCTTCGGCTTGCTGGTGCTCTTTGGTTTGCCCTACGCCGGCGGGTTGTATGTCGCGATCGGGGGCCCCGGCTTCGGGGGCCTGCTGGTTCGCGGTCTCTTCTGCATCATCTGCCTGTTGCCGCCGACCATGATGATGGGTGCCACGCTCCCGGCCATCTCTCGCTGGGTGCAGGCCACGCCAACCGGGGTCTCGTGGCTGGGCTTCTTCTACGGCGGCAACATTGTCGGCGCGGTGTTCGGTTGCCTGTTGGCCGGCTTCTATCTGTTGCGCGTGTTCGACGTGTCGATCGCCACCTATGTCGCCGTGGCGCTCAACGCCGCCGTCACGTTGCTCGCATTCGGCCTCGCACGCGTCGCCTCCTACACGCCGCCGGCGCTTGAACCGGATGCTCCGCGCGGTCTCGGGATTGCCCGAGGTGCGTGGCCCATCTACGTGGCCATCGCGTTCTCTGGGATGACCGCGCTCGGGGCCGAGGTCATCTGGACGCGGCTCCTCTCGCTGCTGCTCGGGGCGACAGTGTACACCTTCTCGCTGGTGGTCGCCGCCTTCCTGATCGGACTGGGCATCGGCAGCAGTACTGGGGCACTCGTCGCGCGCAACGTGACCAACGCCCGAGTGGCTCTCGGCTGGTGTCAGCTGCTGCTGGTGGCGGCGATCGCCTGGTCGGCGTTCGGGCTCACGCAGCAGCTGCCCTACTGGCCGGTCTATCCGGGGATGACACCTCGGCCCTTGTTCCAGCTGGAAATCGACCTGGTTCGCGCACTCTGGGCGGTGTTGCCTGCCGCATTGCTCTGGGGCGCATCCTTCCCGCTGGCGCTCGCGGCTGCGGCCTCGCGCGGCGAGGATCCTGGTCGCCTGGTTGGCGGGATCTACGCTGCCAATACCGTCGGCGGCATTGTCGGGGCGATGATCGCCTCGCTCATCCTGATTCCCTGGATCGGCACCGATGGCGGTGACAAGGTGTTGATCGGATTTGCCGCGCTGTCCGCGGTCCTGCTGCTGGCGCCCACCGGGGTCAGCGTGGCCGGGGAGCTCAGGCTCGGCGCCCGCTCGGCAGGGGTACTGGCCGCCGTGGCAGTAGTCGCGATCTGGCTCGGGTCGACGGTGATCCCGGTGCCCGCGCTGCTGGTCGGCTTCGGGCGCTGGTCGGCGGCGCGCGTGAACAACCACGGCGAGTGGCTTTTCGTCGGGGAGGGGATGAACTCGTCGATGGCGGTGTCACGGCTCTCCAACGGCGTGCTCAACTATCACAACGCTGGCAAGGTGCAGGCGTCGAGTGAACCCCAGGACATGCGGCTGCAGCGAATGCTCGGTCACTTGACGACGCTGTTGCCGCCCCAGGCTGACTCCGTCCTGGTGATCGGCTTCGGCGCGGGCGTGACGGCCGGGGCGGTGAGCGTCTCGCCGGCGGTCAAGTACGAGACGATCGCTGAAATCGAGCCATTGGTGCCGAAGTTCGTCTCGAAGAATTTCGCCGGCCCCAACAACGATGTGGCTAACAATCCAAAGGTGCACATCAAGATCGATGATGCCCGCCACTTCCTGCTGACGACCAAGCAGCATTTCGACGCGATCACCTCGGACCCCTTCGACCCATGGGTCAAGGGCGCCGCGACACTGTACACCAGGGAGTTCTTCCAGCTCGCGAAGGCACACCTGCATGACGGTGGTGTCGTAACGGTGTTCGTGCAGCTCTACGAGAGCAATCTCGAGGCGGTGAAGAGCGAAGTGGTCACCTTCTTCGATGCCTTCCCGGACGGTCTGGTGTTCGGAAACGAGAATCAGGGTGCCGGGTACGATGTTGTCCTGGTCGGCCAGAAGAACGCCCGGCCGATCGACGTTGATGCGATCGAGGCCCGCCTGATGAGGCCGGAGTACGCTCCGGTGGCCCAGTCGTTGGCCGAGATCGGCTTCGGGTCTGCCCTCGACCTCTTTGGCACCTTCGCCGCATCAGCCCAGGACCTGGCGCCGTGGCTGGCGGATGCCCAGGTCAATCGCGACCGCAATCTCCGGCTGCAGTACCTCGCCGGGCTGGGGCTCAACCTCTATGAGCAGGACAACATTTATCAGGGGATGATTCGCTACCGGCGCTGGCCGATCGGGGTCTTCACCGGGTCGCCTGAGACGATGGCCCGGCTCCAGGCAATGATCGGGAGCAATCCCTGAGCCCCGATGGCCGGCTGGAGGGGAGGCGGGTCGTCTCGTTCCGGTGGCATGAGGTGGATTTGGGCGCTAGCTTCTTTTGAATAGCGACAACACGTCGCGGGGCCACTCGGCGCCGCGAATTCTGGCGGAACCACCCCGTGTCGGGGCTCACCTGCCACCACCCCATTCCAGACCGGCCCAATGAAAAGAACTGGCTCATCCCTGCTCCTGGCCGCAGCCTTCGTGGGCGCCTGTTACCGGACTGCGCCTGCCCCAGCTCCCGTTCCCGCGCCCGCGCCGACCGCCGGGCGGGCCAACGGTGCCCCCGCACCGACCCCGAGCGATCCGACGCCGAATGCTGGCGGTGGTGGCCGCGCGGGTGGTGGCGGAGCGGGTGCTGCCGCGGAACCGAATCCACGTCCGTACGCCGCCGTGATCACGGCAGAGGCCAAGACCAAGTCGGGCCTCTTCAAGGCGCACCGGATCGGCGCCAAGCTCTTCTTCGAGATCCCGCGAAACGAACTCGATCGAGACATGCTGCTCACGACCGAGATCGCCAAGACGACGCGCAGGAGCCGGTTACGGTGGCCAGTCGCTCGGCGAGGATGTGGTGCGGTGGGAGCGTCGCGACAATCGGATCCTGCTCCGCGCCATGAACTACTGATCATCGTCATCCGACACGACCAATCCCATCACGCTCGGCGGTGCGCAACGCCAACTACGCCCCGATCGTCAAGGCGTTCAACGTCGAGAGCTGGGGCCCGGATTCGTCGGCCGTGATCGATGTCACTCGCCTCTTCCTCAAGCTCCCCCGAGCGAGCTGTCGCCGACGCGGCATATCGCGGCACCATCGACGCCTCTCGGTCCTTCCTGAACGACGCTTGGCGGCGTATCCGGAGAACATCGAGGTGCGCTCGGACCTGACCGTAAACTCCCCGCCAGCCGCTGCCGGCGCGGCGGCGGGTGGTGGCCGCGGCCCCGAGCCTGCCACCCAGTGCGACGTTGCAGATGGCGTGGTCGATCGTGCAAGCTGCCCGAACAACCGATGATGCCCCGCCTGTACGACAACCGCGTCGGATACTTCACGGACCGCACGACGGACTTCGGTCGGCCCGGTGCAGAAGTCCGAGACCCGGACCTTCATCACCCGCTACCGCCTTGAGTGCTCCGACCAGAAGGTCGGCAACCTCTGCGTTCCGAAGAAGCCGATTGTCTACTACGTCGACCCGGCCACGCCGACCTGGCTGGTGCCGTGGGTCGAAGAAGGCGATCGAGGACTGGCAGCCGGCGTTCGAGGCGGCCGGGTTCTACAAGGGCATCATCGCGAAGCAGGCGCCGACCGAAGGCCGAGGATCCTGACTGGTCAGCGGAAGATGCCCGGTACTCGGTGATCGACTGGCTGCCGTCCACCACCGAGAACGCCGTCGGTCCCCACACCGTCCGATCCGCGCTCGGGCGAGATCATCTCAGCGCCCACCTGCAGATCTATCACAACGTGATGAATCTCAATCGCGACTGGTACTGGACCCAGGTCGGCGCGCTGGATCCGCGGGCCCGCAGGTTGCCGCTCCCCGATTCGCTCGCCGGGCGGCTGATGGAGTATGTCATCGCCCACGAGATCGGCCACTCGATCGGCTTCCAGCACAACATGAAGGCCAGCGCCATGTACCCGATCGACTCGATCCGCAACCCGGACTTCGTGCACCGCAACGGGCACACCCCGACGCTGATGGATTACTCGCGCTACAACTACGTGGCGCAGCCGGAAGACGGCATTGCCCTCGAGGACCTGATCCCGAAGATCGGCCCGTACGACATCTGGGCCACGCACTGGGGCTATGCGCCGATCCCCGGCGCCAGGACGCCGGACGATGAACGGGCCACGCTCGACCAGTGGGCTCGTGAACAGGACACCAAGCCCTGGCTGCGCTTCTCCACCGCGGACGCCGGCGCCTCGGATCCGCGCAACAACACCGAGGCCGTCGGTGATGACGACGCGGTGCGGGCCACCGGGCTGGGCCTCAAGAACATCAAGCGGCTGTCCCGATGCTGATCCCCGCAACCACCAGCTCGCCACCGACGACTACTCCGACCTCAAGGAGATGTATCGGCCGCCTGCGTCGGGCCAGTGGAGCACCGAGATGCGCGCACGTGGCGGTGATCCCCGGTGCGCTGGAGTCGCAGGAGAAGTACAGCTCGCAACCCGGCGCGCGGTACACGCCGGTGCCGGCGGCCCGCGTAGCGCGAGGCGGTGAAGTTCCTGAACGAGAATGCGTTTGCCACGCCGACCTTCTTCCTCGTCCCTGAGATCCTCGACAAGATGCAGGGCGATGGCGAGATCACGCGGATCGTCGGGGCCCAGTCGGGGATCATCTCGACGCTGCTCAGCGATTCGCGCCTGCTCGCGGATGATCGAGATCGAGACGATCTACAAGCCGGCGATGTCTACACGCTTCCGGCCTATCTCGCCGATATTCGCGGCGGGATCTGGAGCGAGCTCAGGGCCGGCAGGGTCACGATCGATCCCTACCGTCGCGGCCTGCAGCAGGCCGTGGCTCGATCAGGTCAAGAACAAGGTCAATCCACCGCCGCCACCGGCCAACCTCCCGGCGGGCGTGACCATCGCCCGGACGCCGCACGACGTGCAGGCGATCATGCGCGCCGAGTTGAAGACCCTCGATGCGCAGGTGGCCGCGGCGCAGGGGAAAGCCGGCGATGCAATGACCCGAGCGCACCTTGCCGACGTACGTGCGCAGATCGACCGGGCGCTGAACCCGAAGAGCTAGGCGCTGGCCGCAGTGTACGGTCACATCGGGCCCCGGCGCGAGGTGCGCCAGGGCCCGATGCCCTTTGAGTCACAGGAGTTGGCGTCATGCGCATCCTCTGCTTCCGTGGGCACCGCGTGCCTGTTCCGTCTCGCTCTTCGCTGGCCTCACTGGCCGCCCAGGGCGGGGCCGGGTCGGTGGCGGATTCATCGCCGGTTCCATCCGCTGGCACTGCCGACTCCGAACGAAGTCCGGACCGGAGCCGGCCGGCCCGGGGCGCACTACTGGCAGCAACGGGCAGACTATCATCTCGCCGCCACGCTCGATCCCGAGCACAGAACGAGACTGCGCGGCCGCGGCACGATTCACTACGTCAACAACTCGCCGGACGCGCTTGCCGTACCTCTGGCTGTTCGTCGAGCAGAATCTCTGCGAGCCCACCAGCATCACCAATATGCTCAACCAGCCGCCGCTCGTCTTTCTCGGCAGCAGTTCGACTTCTCCTGCCAGGGATTCGCCGGTGGCGGCACGCTCGAGTCGCTGAAGATTCGCGGCGCCGAGGTCAAGCGCACACGCTTCGGCACCACGATGCGAGTCGACCTGGCCCGGCCGCTCGCGCGCCGGCGACTCGGTCGATCTCGAGATGGCGTGGCACTTCAACGTGCCCGAGCAGGGTGGCGGGCGCATGGGGCACGACGGCCCGCTGTACGAGATGGCGCAGTGGTATCCGCGAATGGCGGTCTACGACGACGTGCGCGGCTGGAATCACGAGCCGTATATCGGGGCAGGGGAGTTCTACCTCGAGTACGGCAACGTTCGATGTGTCGCTCACCGTGCCGGCGAGCTACCTCGTGGCGGCGACGGGCGAGCTGCCAACCCGCTGCAGGTACTCACCGCCACGCAGCGCGGCCGCCTCGCCCTGGCGCGCACGTCCGACACCGCGGTCGCGATCGTCACCGCGCGACGAAGCAGGCGACGTTGCCCGGACGTCGTCCGCGCGCACCGGCGGAACCGCTCACCTGGCACTTCACCGCGAACAACGTCCGCGACTTCGCCTTCGCGGCCGGCCCGGGCTTCCGCTGGGATGCCAGCGGCTACGACGGCATCCTGATCGAGACGCTCTACCGGCCCAAGGCGGCGAAGTGGGTCGAGGCGAACCGGATGGCCCGCGAGGCGATCAAGTACTTCAGCGAGCAGTGGTATCCGCTATCCCTATTCCCACGCCACCACCGTCGAGGGGCCGATCGAGGGCATGGAGTACCCGATGCTCACCTTCGTGCCCGACTCGCCGACTCGCGAGGAACTGCAGTGGGTCGTGGCGCACGAGTTCGGGCATGAGTGGTTCCCGATGGTCGTGGGCTCCAACGAGCGGCTGTATCCCTGGATGGATGAGGGGTTCAACACCTTCATCGACCTCGCCAACGCGGCGAAGTACTTCGCGGGCACGGCGTACGGCGACTCGATCGAGGTGCACCCGCTGCATCTCTATCGCCGATCACGCCGTCCCCGGCAACGAGCAGCCGCTGATCACCAAGCCGACCGAGGTGCGCGACCTCTTCTGGGGCGGCTACCAGAAGCCGGCGCTGATGATGCAGACGCTGCGCTACGAGGTGCTCGGGCCAGCGAGCGATTCGACGGCGCCTTCCGCGACTACATCCGGACCTGGGCGTTCAAGCATCCGACGCCGGCCGACTTCTTCCGGCTGATGCGCGACGAATCGGGGATGGATCTCGACTGGTTCTGGCGCGATTGGGTCTTCACCACCGCCCGGCTCGATCAGGCGGTCGACTCGGTGGCCACGCCGGGCCGATGGTGGCAGCGACGTCTACCTCGCAATCGCGGCACCATGGTGATGCCGGCCGAGCTCGCGCTCACCTTCGCCGATGGCAGTCAGTCGACGGTCAAGCTGCCCGTCGAGATGTGGAACCTCGGGGCCCGATTCACCTACCGGGTTCCCGGGAGTCGACGGGTGACGTCGGTGCAGCTCGATCCGCGGGCGGTCCTGCCTGACATCGAACGGGCCAACAACAGCTGGCCGCGCTGATCCTGTGACGGTCCGCCCCACCGGCCGGCCCGTCCGCCGAGTGGCGAATGTCCGACGGCCGTGGTAGCCTTACTGCTCATGCCCAATCATCCACGGCTCCGGCTCGGACCCCTCGCGGCCCCCCTCCGTCAGTGCTTGGCGGCGGTCGCGATGTTCGCCCAGTGCCTGATGGTGATCGCCCCGCTGGCCGACGCCCGCGACGCGGCGCCCCCGCCGCTGACCGTGGCCACCGCCTGGGAAATGGGGCGGGCGTCCCTCGCCGTTGATTCGCAGCACGCTCACCCGCACCGTCACAACCCGGCCACCTGTCCTGCCTGCATTGCCCAGACGATCCTCGCCCACGTGGTCACGCCGACTGGGGTCCCAGTCGCCGGCACGGGAGAGCGGATCCCTCGCGATCCGGCCAGCAGGCAAGCGCCACAGCCGCGGTTCCTCTCCCTCCAGCGATCCCGAGCCCCGCCCGCCGCAGGCTGATCCCGATCCGATCTTCATGGCGCCACGCCCTGGGGCGTGTGAGTGGCATCATCTTGGACAGGGAACGCATGCGACAGACTCATGTTGTGCTGGCACTGGCGTGCATCGCCCGTGCTGCCGCCGGCCAGCAGGCCGGCCAACCGACCGGTGCACTCGCCGTGGCACCTCCGCGCAGGAACCTCCCCGAGTGTGTGGTGGAAGCCGGGAGCGCAGTCGGGGATTCGCTCTGCCTGACGCGGCAGGCTGCGATCGACCGCGCCCTCCTCTCCAACCCGCAATTACAGGTCGCCTCGGCGCTCAATGCCCAGGCGCGCGCGCGCAAGGTGCAGGCAACCGCCATCCCCGATCCCGGCTTCGATGCTGAGTGGAGTGAGTCGCGCGGCGTGTTCGGCTCCGGCGGGGCGAGCGGCAAGACGGTCGGGGCGACCTTGACCATCCCCTTCCTCGACAAGTTCCGTTTGCAGGGAAAGATCGGGATGGCGGACGTGCACTCGGCCGAATCCGACTCGGCGCTCACGCGTCAGACCATCCAGTCGCTGACGTCCCAGAGTTACGACGCAGTGCTTGCCGCGATCCGTCGGCACCAAGACCTGCTCGAGGCCAAGGCACTGGCCGATGACTTCGTGAGGAAGACTCAGGCGCGATTTGATGCCGGCACCGCGGCAAAGCTCGACGTGATCAAGGCCCAGGTCGATGCCTCGCAGGCCGAGAACGACTTGATCGCCTCGGAGCAGGATCTCGGCAACGCCCGCGCCTCACTCAATCGGCTCCTTGGTCGACGGCTGGATGCCAAGCTCGCCACCGCCGATTCCTTCGCGGTGCCGCTCGGCGTGCCCGGGCTGGATCCCCTGCTCGCTGCGGCGCTCCAGAATCGCCCCGAGATTCGGTCACTCCAGAGCCAGCAGCTGGGAGCGCGAGCGGCAAGTGCCCTGGCAAGGGAGTTCTGGCTGCCCGATGTCACCGTGGGGATTGGCCGGGATTTTGCAACGGACAAGGGACCTGGTCTCTTGACCACCGGCCTGTCGTTTCCGATCCCGCTCTTCTACTGGCAGCATGCCAAGGGCGAGATCGCCGAACAGAAGTACCATGAACGGGAACTTGCCGCCGCCTCGCGCGACCTCGAGGCGGCCGTGGGGGAAGAGGTTCGTCTCCTCCACTCGGCCGCAGTGACTGCAATGCGACAGGCAGTCCACCTCCGGGATCAACTGCTGCCCGCTGCGCGAGAGGCATATCGCATCGCCGCCGCGAGCTACGCGCTCGGCGGATTGTCTGCCCTCGACGTGCTCGATGCCCGTCGCACCCTCATCGACGCCGAAACCATGTACACCGACGCCCTCGTGGCTGCCAACAGCACGCGGGCCGACCTCGAGCGTGCCGTTGCCACTCCGCTGGCATCGTTCGGCACTGGAGCCTCTCAATGATCGGCCGGACACCTCACCTCCTCGCCCTCTTCGCGGCCACCTCGATGGTGACCCTCACCGGCTGCGGGTCCCGGGGCGGTGATGCCGACCAGATCCCATCCGGTGCCGCCGCCGACAGCGGGATCACGATTACCGAGGCCCAGCGAGGACAGTTCCGCACCGCACCGGTCGAGAAGCGGCCGTTCAGCCCCACCATCCTCAGCACGGGAATGGTTGCGTTCGATGGCGATCAGTCGACCCAGGTGATCTCCGCGATTTCGGGCCCGGTGACGCGGGTGCTGGTGAATCCCGGGGACCGAGTCGAGCCCGGCCAGCTGCTGGCCATGGTGGCCTCGCCGGACTTTGCCGGGGCGGTCGCCGATGTCCGCAAGGCGGCGACGATGCTGCGTAACGCGCAACGTATCGCCGCGCTCGACGAGAAGCTCTTTACCAACGATGCCCTTGCGCGCGCTGACCTCGACCAGGCCAGGGCTGATCTCGCCGCCGCCGAGGCCGACCAGGACGCGGCCGTGCAACAACTCAAGTCGCTCGGCGTCGACGACGCGTCCATCGCCGGCCTTCGGGATGGCCAGCCCGCGCCGGGAGCCGTCTCGGCGATTCGTGCCCCCATTGGCGGGATCGTGGTGGAGCGGCTGGTGAACCCCGGCCAGCTCCTGGAAGCGGGCGGGACCCAGGCGTTCACGATTGCCGACCTGTCGTCGGTCTGGGTGATGGGCAACGTCTTCGGTGACGAGATGGCTGCCATTCGCAAAGGGACGCGAGTTGCCGTCTTCAGCGAGGTCAACCAGGATACCCTCGAGGGCACCGTCGACTACGTCGGCGCGCTGGTCGATCCGGACAGCAAGGCCACCGCCGTGCGCATCGTGGTTCCCAATCGCGGCCTGGTGCTCCGGCAGAATATGCTGGTGAACATCGCCTTTCGTGGCACTCACCCGCACGATGCGGTGCTCGTCCCGGTCTCCGCCGTGCTGCGGGATGATGAAAACCTCCCCTATGTCTACCTCGCCACCGCAGATGCCAATCGCTTCCTGCGTCGCCGGATCACCCTCGGTGAACGGAGCGGCGACTTCTACGAGGCCATCGAGGGGCTGGCGGCTGGCGATCTGGTCGTGACCGAAGGTGCGCTCTACCTCGATGTCGCGGGGTCGCAATGAACCCCGACGAGATCGCGTTCGACGCGGCCGGTGACGTCGAGATCGTACCGGAGGAGTCAACCACCAAGCATTCCATCATCCACCGTATCGTCGTGGTCGCGCTGGGTCAGCCGCTCCTCGTGCTGACGGCGAGCATCGTACTCGCCGGGGTCGGCATCTGGTCCTTCAATCGGCTTCCGGTGGACGCCTATCCCGACATCGCGCCGCCGCGCGTCGGCATCGTGACGCAATGGCCCGGTCAGGCGGCCGAGGAGGTTGAGCGGCTAATCACCGTTCCGATCGAGACGGAGATGAATGGCCTCCCCGGCATCTCGACCCTCCGTTCCGTCTCGTTCTTCGGCCTCTCCTCAGTCGACATCATCTTCAAGCATGGCACCGATGACTACTTCGCCCGCCAGCAGGTGTTCGATCGGCTGAGCGGCGTCGGCGTGCCTGATGGCGTGGCACCGGAAGTCGAGCCGCTCTTCTCCCCATCGGGGCTGGTGTACCGCTACACCTTGCAGAGTGCCGACCGTTCGCCGATGGAGCTCAAGACCATCAACGACTGGGTGCTTTCCAAGGCGTACAAGTCGGTTCCCGGGGTGGCTGACATGTCGGGGTTCGGCGGACCCACGATGCAGTACCATGTCCTGCTCGATCCGGCGAAACTGGCCGGGGCAGGTCTCTCGGTCACCGACGTGGTCGGTGCCCTCGGCGCCAACAACGGCAACGCCGGTGGCGGTTTCTACTCCGAAGGCGGGCAGTTCTACTACGTGCGCGGGCTGGGACGACTGGAGCGGCCCGAGGACATCGAGAACGTGGTCCTGGCGGTCCGGAACGGCACCCCAATTCTGGTGCATGACATCGGCAAGGTCGTCATCGGCGCCGCCGAGCGCACCGGGAACTTCGGGTTCAATTCGCTGGATGACGCGGTGGAAGGCGTGATCCTGATGCGAACCGGCCAGCAGGCGCAAACCGTGCTCAAGGGTGTCGAGGCGAAGACCGCCGAGCTCAACGCCTCCGTGTTGCCGAAGGATGTCAAGATCCGGCCGTTCTACGACCGCAGCGACCTGATCCACGTCACGACCCGTACCGTCGAGGACAACCTGGTGCGCGGGATTCTCCTGGTCATCGCGGTGCTGATCTTCTTCCTCTTCGACATCCGTTCCGGACTGATCGTCGCCGTCACCATCCCGCTGGCGCTGCTCTTCGCCTTCATCTGCCTGGACCTGCGACACATTCCCGCCAACCTGCTGTCCATCGGCGCCATCGATTTCGGCATCCTGGTCGACGGGGCGGTGGTGATGGTCGAGAACATCCATCGAAACCTCGCCAGGCGACACGGGACGACGTACAACCTGGCGCAGGTCATCGCCAAGTCGGCCGCCGAGGTCGATCGCCCGATCGTCTATGCCGTGGCAATCATCGTCGCCGGCTTCCTGCCGATCTATGCCCTGTCCGGTCCGTCGGGGCGCCTCTTCCGTCCGATGGCCGACACGATGATCTACGCGCTGATCGGGGCGCTGGGACTTGCCCTGACCACGCTGCCGGTGCTCTGCTCCATCGTGCTGCGGAGCGGGGTCAAGGAGCGCCGCAACGTGGCCTTTGAATGGATTCGGGAAAAGTATGGCCGTCAGCTCGATCGCTCGCTCCGGATGCCCCGCGCCACCATCCTTGGGTCGGTCGCGATCTTCGCGGTGGCCATCCTGCTGACCCGGACGATTGGCGCCGAGTTCATGCCACACCTGGACGAGGGAGCGCTCTGGGTTCGGGCGACCTTGCCCTCCACCATCTCATTGGTGGAGTCATCCAAGCTCGCGCCGGTGATCAGCCAGATGCTGCGCTCGTTCCCCGAGGTCACCGATATCGCCTCGGAGCACGGCCGTCCGGATGACGGCAGCGATCCAACCGGCTTCTTCAACCTGGAGTTCTTCGTCGGCCTCAAGCCCTACGGCCAATGGAAGGGGCCGTACCACACCAAGGCCGCGCTGATCAAGTTGGTGGATGAGAAGCTCAAGCAGTTTCCCGGGCATTTCGTTCGGACTACAGTCAGCCGGCAGAGGATGCCGTCGACGAGGCCGAAACCGGACTGAAGAGCTCACTGGCCGTGGAGATCTTCGGCCCTGACCTGAGCGTGCTCGAGACGAAGGCGAAAGCGGTCGAGGCGGTGCTCGGCAACGTGCGCGGCATCGGCCGGATCGCCATGGTCCACGAGCTCGGTCAGCCGTCGCTGACCATCGCGGTCGATCGCGCCAAGATCGCGCGCTACGGCGTGAACGTCGAGGACGTCAACGCGCTCATCGAGGCAGCCGTCGGTGGCGTCGCCGCGACCCAGGTGGTGCAGGGGGAGAAGTCGTTCGACCTGGTCGTCCGGCTGCGAGCCACGCTTCCGGGAGACACCCGGAGCAGATCGGCGCGATCCTCGTGGCCACGCCCTCGGGAAAACAGGTGCCGCTTCGAGAGCTGGCGACCATCCAGGTGTCGCAGCGGCGCCTCGTACATCTATCGCGAAGACAACTCCCGCTTCATCGGCGTGCAGTACGCCGTGGTCGGCCGCGACCTGGCCAGCGCGGTCGAGGACGCGCAGCACCAGGTGGCCGCCACGGTGAAGCTGCCGGCCGGGCTACCGGATCGTCTGGGGTGGGGAATACAAGGAGTACACCGCCTCGCGCAGCCAGCTGGCAGTCGTCCTGCCGCTGACCATCGCGCGGGATCTTCGTCCTGCTCTTCGCCCTCTATCGGAACTTCATCTTCCCGTTGATCACCGTCGTCGGGGTGGTGCTCTCGGCCCCGGTCGGGGGGATCCTCGCCCTCGCCCTGACCGGAACGCCCTTCTCGGTCTCGTCAGGGATCGGCTTCCTGGCCCTGTTCGGCGTCTCGGTCCAGACGGCGGTGGTCTACATCTCCTACGCCAACGAGCTGCGCCTGGCAGGGCTGGGGATCACCGAGGCGGTCCACGAGGCTGCCATGTACCGGCTGCGACCGATCATGATGACGGCACTCGTCGCGGCGCTTGGACTGCTTCCCGCAGCGCTCTCCACCGGCGTCGGCTCCGATTCCCAGAAGCCGTTTGCGCTGGTCATCGTGGGTGGGCTCTTCTCGCGGCTGCTGATCTCGGTCTTCCTGATGCCGGTGCTGTATGCGGAGACCGCCAGGTCGGGAGATCGGCTGGAGGTGTGACCACGAATCTGGAAATCAACAATTAGAGAAAACACATGGTATACATACACTTACAGCTTGTGACTTCACGTGAGATCACAAGCTGTTTGTGGATAAAGTTGTCAACAATCTCCTGGTTTACTGCCTCGTCGCCTGGGCCGCCTTGAGCCGCTCGAGCAACTGGCCAAGCGCCTTGATTTCGTCACCGTAGCGAGCCCAATTGCCCCTCGCTGCGCCTGGACCGCATTGTCGTAGCGCTGCCTGGCCTCGGTGATCATCGACTGGATGGTCGCCGAGGCGTCGGTGGCGTCTCGGAGCCGTGGCCGTGCCGGCGATCGTGCGCGCCCCATTCCGGGCATCCGGGTTCCCGCCGAACATCTCGTTCAGCGCCCCATCGAGCGTCTCCTGCATGACGACCTGGTTCTGGTAGGCGACCACCACCCGCTTGAGTTCGGGGATCTTCCCCCCTTCGGCCTGGAGGTAGAGGGGCTGGACATAGAGGAGCGACCCCTCGATCGGGATCACCAGCAGGTCGCCACGGAGCACCTTCGATCCCCGCTGGTCCCAGAGCGAGAACTGCTGCGAGATCTGGGTGTTCTGGTTGATCCGGTTCTCGATCTGCGTCGGGCCGAAGACCAGCGAGTCCGCGAGAGCTTGTACACCCTCAGCTTGCCGTACTCGGCCCCGTCGTTCCTGGCCACCATCCACGCCGCGAGGTTGTCCTTCCCCCGTGGCGTGAACGGCACCATGTAGACATATTCGGCATCCTTCTCGCCCGGGAGCCGCATCACGATATGACGCATGAACGGCACCGACGATTCGGCGTCGACGGCCGGGACCGCCCACTGGTCTTCGCGCAGGTAGAAGGTCGCTGCGGAGTCGAGGTGATAGGTAGCGTAGAGCACGGTCTGGGCCGGAAGAGTTCGTCCGGGTACCGGGTGTGCTTCGCAGGTCGGCTGGCATGGAGTCCATCGGATGGAGGATGCCGGGGAAGATCCGCCCCCAGGTGCGGATCAGGGGTCGTGGGCGCGAAGACGAAGGCGCGGATCGAGCCATCGTAGGCGTCGAGCACCACCTTCACGCTGTTGCGCATGTAGTTGGTGCCGTTGCCCGACCTGATGGGAATACGGATAGCGGTTGCTGGTGGTATAGGCATCCATGATCCAGTCGAGCTTGCCATCATCGGCGATGACCATGTACGGATCGCGGTCAAAGTTCACGAAGGGCAGGGCCTTCTGCGCCCGCTCCCGGATGTTGCGGTAATACAGAATCCGCGAATGCTGCGGTGATGTCGGCCGAGAACAGGATCTTCGACGTCTGGAAATTTGTCGCGAGCACCATGCGGCGGAGGAGCGTAGTTGATCTGCACGCCACCGCTCCCGGTGTACGCGGCATAGACATTTTCGTCGCCCGACGGATGGTCGAACTCCTTTTCACGGTGCCGACGACCGCATAGTCGTAGCCGATTTCGCCATAGTAGATCTGCGGCCGGGTCACCTTGATCGAGATACTCGAGACCGGCGGCAGGTCCTTGATGAAGAGCACCGGCAGTCCTTCGCTCGTGACCTGATTGACCGGGCCCAGGGTCAGCCCCATCCCGTGCGTATAGGTGAGGTGCTCGTTGATGAACGTCCGCTGCGGGAGGGACGCGGCGTTCAGCTCCCGAGGGGGAGCAGCACCTGGCGGAACTTGCCGTCGATCCAGTAGCGATCGTCATCGATGTTGAGGAAGTCGTAGTAGGTGCGGATCTCCTGCAGCTGTCCGAAGGTCTGCAGCAACGGTTCCCGGTCCCAGAGCCGAATGTTTTCGATCGTCGGGCCGTTGTTGCGGATGTCGGCAAGTGACAGCCTGCCGGCATCGCCGAGTTCCTTGATCTCGACGCTATCAAGGCCCCAGGCGGCGCGTGTGGCGGCAAGGTGGTTCCTGAGGTAGGGCGTCTCGCGGGTGAGTTCGGTCGGCGACACGAAATACTTCTGCATCAGGCCGGGTAGACGCCGCGACCCACGACCCCACCAGCACATATCGCCACGACGGCACGCAGGCCGTATTGGCGAGGTGCCCCTGTGCGCCGCCCACGGCCACCGCCCCGGCGGCGAGCAGCGCGACGACCGCCGAGACGCGCAGCGCGGGCAGCGTGGCGTGGAGGTCGGTGTAGCTCGCGCCGACCATCTGCGGCCCGCTGGTCGAGTAGAGCAGCGAGGGATGTCCACGAACCAGAGCTCGAGGGCGATCAGCACGAAGAAGAGCGCGAGGACCACCCCGACATGACTGCGACGCGGCGTGCGCCATGTTGACCTTGTTGGGCGGGACGATCGTGATGTCCCCCCGGAGGAAATACGTCGGCAAGAGCAGCACGAGCGCGAAGAACACCAGCACCGTGAGCATGGTGAGCATGCCGTCGATGGCCGGGAGGGTGAAGACGTAATAGGAAATGTCACGGCCAAAGACCGCATCGACCGTGCCGAACGGCGTCCGATCCATCGCGAGGAGGATGGTCTCCCACGCGGTTGAGCCGGCCGATCCGAAGAGGAACCCCAGCACCAGCGCGATCGGGAGGCTCAGTCGGCGCAGCGCGCCGGAGAGATTCAGGGGTGGCAACCCGGGTCCGAGTTGCACCGAAAACGGCACCAGGGCCAACCCACGCTGGGCAAGCCGGAAGTTGGCGTAGAAGAGGGCGGTGGCAACGCCGAACACGCCGAGGAAGAGCAGGCCCCGGGTGGTGATCTCCTTGGTGAAGATCACCTGATAGCCGATCTCCTTGAACCACCACCAGTCGGCCAGCGTCGAGGAGAGACCTGGCCAGACCAGGGCGACCAGGACGAGAACCAGAATGATCGGGATAAGCGCGAAGCGACGGGACACGGGCGACCCTCGGTGCGGCGGGAGACCCGTAACGTAACGTCCCGGCGCCTTCGCGGTCACCCGCGCGTCAGTTCACGCAAATCGCTCCGCCGCGTCCACCGCCACCCCGTCCACCGGCCGGCGCTGCGGCAGCAGAGGCAGCGGCCGGCTTGGGCCAGATGTTGTCGCTCGGGTCCTTGTCCGGGAAACGGCAGCCCGGATCGAGGACGATCCTGGCGATCTTCCGCGCGCCGAAGGTGAGCGGTGCGACGAAATCGCGCTTGCCGTTGAACCAGACGTTGACCGGCCACGTAACGACGGCCGTGATGCTGTCAGTCATCTTGGCGTTGCTCATGGGCCGAATCGCCGGTCCATTTGGTTCGAACACTATCTTGAGCACGACGGGTGAGGGCATCTCGCCGGCCTGATGCACGGTGACGTCGGTTTGCGACGGTCCGGTCTTGATGCGGGTGATGGAACCGTTGACCGCCTCGGTGGTGAAGAGCCAGGAGTACCAGAACCAGCTCGAGGTCCTGGTGCAGCGCGTTGTTCATGAAGAACATGAAATCCCACGGCGAGGGGTGCTTGAAGCGCCACGCCTTGCGCCCAGTCGCTCTGTGCCTGCCAGACCGCCGAGTCTCCGACGATCCCGCCCAGCATGGAGAGCATCAGCGGCGTCTTGCTGTAGGTGACGAACGACGTGGCCGGGCCGCCGTAGTTCATGTCCCACATCATCGACGATTCGGACTCGTTGCCGCTGCTGCGGCCGTAGCCCTGGCCGGGTCCATCGAGATTGGGTGCAGTGCCCCGGCTATCGGCTGCCGAGAGGATGTTCATGTACTGGTTGAATCCCTCGTCCATCCAGCCGTACCAGGTCTCGTTGTTGCTGATCGACATCGGCCACCACTCGTGGGCGGTTTCGTGGTCGGCCGCCCCTCGGCTCGACATGACGATCATCGGGTATTCCATCCCGTCATCCGGGCCGTCGGCGGCGTTGTGGACGGGGAAAGGGTACGGCATATACAGTTCGGAGTAGAACTCGAGCGCGTGACGCAGCGATGGGCCGATGCCGGCGAAGGCCGCCGCGCGTCCCGGGGTATAGAAGATGTTCACCGGAATCGGTCCCTTGGTGGGGATGGTGGCACGGGTCGCCTCCCAGATGAAGGAGCGCGACGCCACCCAGGCGAAATCATTCGCCGTGTCGGCCACAAAATGCCACACCAGCCGATCGCCGGCTTGAGTGGCACTTACCGGCACCGAACTCATCGGCGGCCGACGATGGTCCGCGTCGAATCCGATTCGAGCACGTGCGAGAGCCGGTCGCGCACCATCGGGGTGAGGACCAGCTCGGGTTCCTCAGGACGCCGGTCGCGCCAGCGATCCACCCGGCGGGCAGATCGAGCGAGACATCGAAGCGGCCGAAGTTGTTGTAGAACTCCGCGGTGCCGAGGTAGGGCTCGGGATCCCAGCCGCGGAGGTCATCATAGACGGCGATGCGCGGGAACCACTGCGTCATCTGGACCAGCGAGTCCCCCCAGCGCATCGAGGTGCGGTGGGCGCCCGCTGGCCGCCGGGCACCTTGGAGGAGAATTCGAGATCGACGTCGCCTGGCCATGCGCCGGGATCGGGGTGGGCAGAGTGATCATCCCGCGGGTGGTGGTGAAACCGAAGACGATCGGGGCCGAGGGTGCCGCACCACCACCTCCGCCTCCGACGCCCGCCCCCGCGGCCACCACGACCAGCGGCAGGGGGCGTGAGGTCCGCCGAGCTACCCCGTCAACCGCGACCTTGCTGAAGACGAACCCATCGGTGAATTCACCCGGGTTCCAGCCATTCGAGCGCGGTGAGCCGGGGCGGTGAAGATGTTCTGGTCGAGACGCATGACGATCTGCGGCAGCGGGTTGTCGCTGGGATTGGTGATGATGATCCGCTCGGTCCCGGACAGGACCGACGTCGGCCGCATCGAGCCTGACTCGGATGGTGTAGTCGTTCCAGAGCTGCCAGTACTTCGGGCCCGGCTTCCCGGAGGAATCGCGGGTTCCGGCGGCGAAGGCCCGCTGGATGACATTGGTCATCGGGATCGTGCCACGGATGGCCCGCTGGGGCAACGTGGGTAAGGCCAGCCCTCCGCGCGCGACCCGGGCTGGTTCCACCACCTGGGCGCTGGCAGGGACTGCCCCGAACAGGGCGACGATTGCCAAGAGGCACTGGGTGCGCATCGGGGTACTCCGTACGGTTTCGAGAGGGTGTCGGCCGCGACGCCCGGGAGGCCAACGGCTCCGAGAAATAGCACCGGGGAGCCCGCGAGGCGAGTCCGGGCTCCCCGGCCCGGGGCCGGGGACCGACTGTGAGGGGGCGAATTGCAACCTCTCCGGGGGGGCGTTCGTAATACCGGTCAGACGCCCGTCGGCTGGCTCAAGCAGACCTGAGGCTGGCGGGCCCACTCGACCGTCATTTTGAGGAGCACGAAATGCGATCCCGTGTCGCTTTCAGCGCCGCCACCCTCCTTCTGGCCGCTCTGATTCCTGCGAGTTACGCCACAGCTCAGGATATCGGGGGCTTCGGCGGGCGGGGTGGTGGTGGCCGGAATGCCGGCGGGCTCGACATGTCGCTGGCGCCATTCTATTCCGACCTGACCGGGCCGTTCGCGTTCGACTCGGTGCAGGTGCTGCTCTCCCTTGAGGAGAGCCAGCGGGCCAAGCTCGACCAGATCCGCGCCGATCACCTCGCCAAGACCCAGCCGCTGCGCGACTCGATCGGCCGCCTCGCCGTGGTCGGCGGGCTATACCGCCCCGATCCCGGTGGCCAAGCCCGAAGGGACGGTCGACAAGGCGAAGGCGCTCAAGGACTACACCAAGCTTCTCGAAAAGCTGCGCAAGATCGACAGCGACTACTACCTCAAGACGGTCAAGCCGGTCCTCAACCGGGGCAGTGGGTGAGTTACAAGGAGTGGGTCCAGATGAAGTGGCTCCAGCGCGGCGCCGAGGTGGCGGCATGGGTGGCATGGGTGGTAGCCGGGGTGGGCGAGGTGGTGGTTCGGTCGCTAGGATCCTCTGACTTCCCGCGGGTCACGTCCGTGACCCGCACTTCAGATGGCCTGCCCCGCTCAGCGAGGCAGGCCGTCTTCTTGGTGGATGCCGGGGATCGACCGCCCAATCCCGGAGCCTGGGCGTCCCGCACCTGCACCGATGATTCCCAGACGCGATTGCCAAACGTCGCCCACGTGGCGACACTCAATCGGATGCCACGCCTTTCCCGCTCGTATCGCCGCCTGCTGATCATGCTGCTGGTGCTGCCGGTGACGCTCCTCGTCCTGGCACTCGTGTACCAGTTCGGCATGGGGTATCTCGAAGGCCAGCCGCGTACGCTGACCGCCAGCTTCGAGTGGGCCGCCGAGACGATGACCACCACCGGATACGGCCGCGACACCGGCTGGACCCATCCGTTGATGCAGGCCTATGTGATCAGCGTGCAGTTCATCGGCCTGTTCATGATGTTCCTGATCTTCCCTGTGTTCATCATTCCGTTCTTCGAGGAGCGGTTCGAGGCACGGCTTTCGAGCAAGCTGCCCTCCCTGAAGGGCCAGGTGTTGATCTATCGCTACGGCCCAGCGGTGACCTCGCTGATCCAGGAGCTCGATCAGGCGAAAGTGCCGGTGACCATCTTCGAAGAAGACGGGGCCTTGGCGCGCCGGCTCAGCGGACGGGGGCGCAAGGTGGTCCTCGGCAACCTCGAGGAGGAGGATCCCGACCTCTCGAATCTGGTGGGGGCCCGAGGGTTGGTCCTCAATGGCAACGACAATGACAACGCCTCGATGGCATTGGCGGCCCGGTATCACGGATTCACCGGGCCGGTCCTGGCGCTGATGGATGATCCCCTGCATCGGCCCCCGATGATCCGGGCGGGCGCCACCGCCGCGTTCACCCCCGACCATGTGCTCGCGGCCGCCCTGGCCGCCCGTGCCAGCGCCCGGATCAGTCCCCGGGTCGCCGGCGTGCGCCATCTGGGACAGCACCTTGAGGTGGCTGAATTGCGGCTGCACGCTGGCAGTCCGCTGGCCGGGAAGACCATTGCCGAGGCGGGAATCCGTGCCCAGACCGGTGCGACCATTGTCGGGATGTGGGTGGCTGGTGAGCTCCTCCGGCAGCCGCCGATCAGCACCAGGCTTGATCCGGGGACCATCCTCGTGGTGGTCGGGAGCCACGAAGCGATCGGCCGGCTAGGCACCACCGCAACCGCGGCGCCGCGCCGGGGAGCGATCCTACTGATCGGCCACGGCTCTCTCGGACAGAAGGTGGCCGAGTTGCTGAAGGATGCCGAGGAAAATTTTCGAGTCCTTGCTCCGCGAGCGGCGGAGGGAGTGGACATCGTCGGTGACCCCCTGAACGCCAAGGTGCTGGAACAAGCCGGTGCTCGCGAGGCTCAGGCCATCGTGCTCACGCTGGAGAGCGACAGCTCCACCATCTTCACCGCCGCCGTCATCCGGAGCCTCGCGCCCGATGCCGTGGTCATTGCCGGCACGCGCCGGGTGGAAAATGTCTCCCGGATTCACCGGGCCGGTGCGGACTTCGCGCTCTCCGTCAGTCAGGTCGCGGGGCAGCTGCTTACCTACCACATTCTCGGGCAGGAGTCCGTTTCGCTCGAAGCGGCGATCAAGCTGGTGGCCACGTCGGGCGAGAGCCTGACCGGTCGGCCGCTCGAGGAATTCCGGATCCGGGTGCGCACAGGCTGCTCGGTGGTTGCGGTCGAGCGCGGCGACCAGGTGATCGTCGAGTTCGACCCCACCTTCGAGGTGCTGCCCGACGACACCGTCTATGTCAGCGGGACCAGCGAAGCGGTCGCGACCTACTTCAAGGGCTTCCCCAACACCCGGGCCTGGCCAACGGCTCAGGCCAATCCGGCTGACGTCGGGTAGGCAGCGAGGATGGATATGGACGTACGCCTGAGCCGCGAGATGCGGCTGCTCGACGTGACGATGATCGGAGTCGGGGCCATGATCGGCGCCGGCATCTTCGTGCTGACCGGCATCGCGGCGGGGGTGGCCGGGCCCGCGCTGATCATGGTGTTCGCGCTGAACGCCCTGGTGGCCTTGCTGACGGCCATGGCCTACGCCGAACTGGGCGGCGCAGTCCATGGGGCAGGGGGCGGCTATCTCTACATCAAGGCCTCGCTACCTGATCCCAGCGGCTTCCTGGCCGGGTTGATGAGCTGGTTCGCTCACGCGGTTGCATGCTCGCTGTACGGTCTGGGGTTCGGTGCCTATTTCAAGGAAGTCCTCAGCGTGGCCGGGGTCCGTGACATCACCACACCAATTCTGCCGTTCGAGGTGTGGGCGGCGGTCGTCGCGTGCATCGTCTTCGCCTACATCAACTACCGCGGCGCATCCGAAACCGGCCGTGCCGGCAACGTTGTCACCATCGGGAAGGTCGCCATCATCGGCGTGTTCATCGCGGCAGGCCTGTGGGCCATGGTGCACCGCCCCGGCTGGCAGGGCGCCTTCACGCCGTTCATGACCCACGGGTGGGGCGGGATCCTGGGGGCCATGGGCCTCACCTTCATCGCCTTCGAGGGATACGAGATCATCGCGCAGACCAGCGAGGAACTGATCGATCCCAAGCGGAACATCCCCCGGGCCGTCTTTCTCGCGATCTTCATCGTCATTCCGATCTACCTTCTGGTGGCCCTGGTCGCAATCGGCGGCGTGGTTCCACCGCCGGGGCTGGCAATCACCGAATACCTGGGACAGGCCAAGGAGATTGCCCTGGTCAACGCCGCCAACCAGTTCATGCTCGGTGGCGGGATCCTGATCCTCGTGGGCGGCCTGCTGTCGACCATCTCGGCGCTCAACGCGACGATCTATTCCTCCTCGAGGGTGGCATTTGCGATGGCACGCGACGGCAGCTTGCCCGAGGCGCTGTCGCAGGTGCACCCGGTGCGGGGAACGCCGCACTGGGCGATCGCAACCTCCGCGGCGCTGATCATCCTCATGGCCGTGGCGCTGCCGATCGAGGATGTCGCCGCCGCGGCCGGCATGACCTTTCTGTTCCTGTTCGGTGGCGTCAACATTGCGCTGATCAGGCTGCGTCGGCAGCGACCAGATCTCGATCGCGGATTCCGGGTTCCGCTCGTGCCGTTCACGCCGGTGATCGCGATCCTGGCGATGCTCCTGATCGCCATCTTCATGCTGATCCAGTACCCGCTGGCGTGGCTCGCCTCGGGCGGATGGATCCTCGCCGGGGGCATCTACTACTACGGACACGGCCGCAAGCGGGAGGCCCGCTTCATCGAACGGGTGCGGTGGATGGAACGGCTGGAGCGCCGGGAGTACCGCGTGCTGGTGGCGATTGCCAATCCGGCGACCGCGCGGCACCTGATCGACATTGCGGCGCCGATTGTCCGGCAACACGACGGATCGCTGGTGCTGGTGACCGTCATCGAGATTCCCGAGGGCGAGCCGCTGGCAGCGGGCCGCGCCCGCACCGATGCGGCCGAACCGCTGCTCGAGTCCGCTGTGAAGTACGCGGCTGAACGGGGCGTGGCGTCGACCCCGGTGCTGCGAATTGCCCATCGCATCAGCAGCGGCATTACCGAAACGGCTCGCGAGGAAGGCTGCAACCTCCTCATCATGGGACAGCCGATCGGCCATTCGTTCCTCGACCGGGTGGTGGCCTCGATCGTCGACCGAGTCCTGTCGCGTGCTCCCTGCCACGTCGGCGTGCTGTATGGCGCCGTGGACGCCACCGCGATCCGGCGGATCGTGGTGCCGATCACCACCGGTGCCAACTCTCGCCTGGCCGGCGAGCTGGCCACGGCCTTCCGGGATGGATTCAACGCCGAGATCCACCCGGTGACCGTAGTGGAGCGTGGCACCAAGCGTCCCGTAGCCGAGGCCCTGGTGCGGGCGGCGCGCGAAACCGCTGAATCAGCCGGGCTGCCCGCCGAAGTACAGGTGCTGCATCGCCGCGAAACGGGGGAGGACTGGCTGCCGCCGTGGGTGCGAACGACCTGGTCGTGATCGGCAGTCCGAGTGTTGGCCCGACGTTGCCGCTCTTCGGTGACACCGTGCCCACCACGATCGCCAAGCGGGGCACCAGTCCGGTGCTGGTGGTTCGTGCGGTAGCGCCCCAACGCGCGGGCCGGTTTGAGCGCGCCTTCTTCGGTCAACGGTAGGAGTCGACATGCAGACGGTCCAGGGTCCCCTCGCGGAATTGAGCTCCCGTTTCACTGGGTATCTCCCCACCTTCACCGCCGGTCTCGTCGTCGTGGTCATCGGCCTGGTGGTGGGGTGGCTGGCCAAACGGACCGTCGTGGCCGCGCTCAAGTGGCTCCGGCTTGATCGCCTCGGGGGTCCGACCACGTGGCGTTCGGCCCTGGCCAAGGCGGATGTTCGGGAGGCGCTCTACAACCTCGTCGGCACGATCACGCTGGTGGTGGTCTTGCTGGTGTTTCTGGACAACGCGCTGCAGATCTGGGGCCTTGAGGTCCTTTCTGGCGTGGTCGACAACGTCATCGCCTACCTGCCGAAGCTGGCGATCGCGGGAGTGGTGGTTGGCGTCGGGCTGCTGATTGCAACGGCCGTCGGCGAGCGGGTCGAGGGTGCCGTGGTCGAAGCAGGACTCCCCAGTCCCCGCCTGCTGGCCGGGATGGCGAAGGCGGCGGTGCTGGCGATCGTCGCCGCCCTGGCGGTCTGGGAGCTCGATTTCGCCCGCCAGATCGTGATGGGGGCGTTCCTGATCGGCTTCGGCTCGATCGGGGTTGCCTTCGCGATCGCGGCGGGGATCGGCTCATCGCAGGCGATCCACGAGTCGTGGAAACAGGTCTTCGCCGCGCGGCGTGAGGAGAAGAAGGGGGAGGAAGAATAGCGCGCGTCCTCTCCCACCCTTGCAACCGCACAGGACGACAGCGCGATCCCCATCGTCAGGAACCTGTCGCGCTTCTTCCGCCCGTCGTTGCTGGTGACCGGGACGAAGGGCAGGAGGTTCTCGTACCGGCCTGCGCCGGGAATCGGCCCTGCCCGGCCCCTCAAGTGAGGCAACATCCATGCATGCGATGAAGTGGACTGCGCGCGCGGACTCTCGAGATCTCCTCATCCTCGCCATTCTCGGCGGTGTCGTGGGCTGTGCACCCGCACGCCAGGTTACCGTCGCGCCATTCGACCTGGTGATCGAAAACGGGCATATCATCGACGGCACGGGCTCGCCATGGTACGCGGGCGATGTCGGGATCCGGGATGGCAGGATTGCCGCGATCGGCCAACTGGACAGTTCGCCCGCGTCACGTCGAGTCGATGCCCACGGCATGGTGGTCGCGCCGGGCTTCATCGACATGCTGGGACAGTCAGAGCTGACGATCCTGGTCGATCCGCACCTGCCATCGAAGATCTTCCAGGGGATCACCACGGAAATCACCGGGGAGGGCGGGTCGGTGGCGCCGCTGAACGATTCGATCATCGCGGCCGATCACGTCAAGTACGAGCACTTCCAGCTCACCCCGGAATGGCGAACGCTGGATCAGTATTTCGCCAGGCTCGAGAAACAGGGAATGGGGATCAACCTCGCGACCTACGTCGGCGCGACCCAGGTGCGGCGGATGGTGCTCGGGGACAAGGACCGGCAGCCATCCCCAACGGAACTCGACAGCATGAAGGCGCTGGTGCGTTCAGCAATGGCGGATGGAGCCGTCGGTGTATCTACCTCGCTGCAGTACGCGCCGGCTCCCTATGCCACCACCGAGGAGCTGATCGCCCTGGCGAGTGAGGCGGCGCGGCACGGCGGCGTCTACGCCACGCACCTCCGCTCGGAGGGGGCTGGCGTCTTCGAGGCGATCGACGAGGCGGTCCGCATCGGGCGCGAGGCGAGGATCCCGGTGGAGATCTGGCACCTGAAGGCGGCCGGCAAGCCGCAATGGGGATGGATGCCGCGCATCGTGGCGAAGATCGACTCGGCCCGGGCGAGCGGCGTCGACATCGGGGCGAACACCTACGCCTACCCGGCGTGGTTCAATGACATGTCGGCCTTCATCCCGCCATGGGCGCACGATGGCGGCGACAAGAAGATGATCGAGCGGCTCGAGGATCCGGCAATGCGCGCGCGCATCCGGAAGGAGATGCTCACCCCGGATGCTTCCTGGGACAACGAGTGGCAGGAGGTTCCCGGACCGGAAGCGATCCTCGTCGCCGTCGTGGGCCATCCCGAGTTGCTGCCGTTGCAGGGGAAGACGCTGGCGCAGATCGCCAAGGCACGAGGCAAGGATCCCATCGAGACACTGATGGACATCCTGGTTGAGGACGAGGCATTCACCGCGAACGCCGTCTTCGGAATGTACGAGCCGGATGTCGTCCTGGCATTGCAGCAACCGTGGGTGTCGGGCGACAACGATTCGCAGGGCACCGCGCCCGACGGACTGCTCGGCAAGGAGCATCCCCATCCTCGCGCGTACGGAACCTTCCCGCGGATTCTCCGAAGGTACGTGCGTGAGGAGCACAAGCTCACCCTCGAGGACGCCATCCGGAAGTTCTCCGCGCTGCCAGCGCAGCAGATGCGACTGGCCGATCGCGGAGTGCTCAAGCAGGGGATGTGGGCCGACATTGTGGTCTTCGATCCCGACTCGATCCGTGACACGGCGACGTTCGAGGATCCCAACCAGCTGGCGGTGGGGATGCGGTACGTGCTGGTCAACGGCGTGCCGGTGATTGCGGAAGGGAAGATGACCAACGCGCTGCCGGGCAAGGTCGTGCGCGGAGCGGGGTACCGGCCGGCGGCGCGAGAGTAGACCGGCGCGCATGAACGGCCGGCCGGGGCGATCGCATCCGCAATCGCCCCGGAATCTCCGGAACTACACGTCGAGTCTTCGCGTATTTGTTTCGGCCATCGGCCACATGATCGCCAGGCCGATCGCGCCGTAGAGCATGATGTAGTAGGCCGGCGCGAGCGGGTGGCCCAGCGCCTCGATCAGCCAGCTCGAGACCAGCGGCGCCGTGCCGCCGGCCAGCGCCAGGGTGAGGCTGTAGGCCAGGCTCATCGAGGTCACGCGCGAACGGAGCGGGAAGATCTCCACTACCATCGCGCCCTGCAGCCCGAGCGCCATCCCGATGGGAATCGCCACCAGGATCTGCCCGAACATGAAGTGCTCGGGTGCGCCGTAGAGCATGAGCTGCAGCGCCGGGTAGATCATCGCCATCATCACGACCGTGAGGGCCATCATCAGGCGGCGGCGCCCGACCTTGTCCGACAGCCACCCTCCCAGCGGCTTCGAGAACAGCACCACAAACAGCGTCAGCGTATTGGCCAGCAGGAATTCCTCCCCGCTCGCTGCGGCCAGGCTCTTCCTCCGCTCCACTGCGTAGGTGAAGGTCAGGTAATACGCCGCGTTGGTCATCGCCACGATGCCGAAGGTCTGCAGGATCGGCAGGCGGTCGGCAATGATCGATGGCAGCAGCTTGTCGCGGATCGTCTTGGCCTTGAGGCCTTCGGCGGTCTCGATGATGCCGCGCCGCAGGTAGTAGCCGAAGACCAGGAATACGACACTTCCGACAAAGGGAATCCGCCAGCCGAAGGTGTTGACCTGGTCGGGCGTGAGGAAGGAATTGACGAGCCAGGCCGTGCCTGACCCGAGGATGAAGCCGATCGTGGTGCCGGCGGCCGTCGAGCTGCTGACCAGACCACGCATCAGGGGCGACGAGCCTTCGGTGGTGTACACCATCGATCCGGTATACTCGCCGCCGAGCGAGAATCCCTGGAGCAGTCGCATCAGCAACAGCAGCACGGGCGCCATCACGCCGATCTGCGAGTAGGTCGGCAGCAGGCCCAGGATCAGCGTCGCGCCGCCCATCATCACGATCGAGAAGGTCAGCAGCGCGCGCCGCCCGATCCGGTCGCCGATCCGGCCCAGCACCAGGCTGCCGACCGGCCGCGCGAGGAAGCCGAGCGCGAAGGTGCCGAACGTCAGGAGCTGCTGGGTGGCATGACTGGATTGGGTGAAGAACTGGCTGCCAATGTTGCTGGCGAAGTAGCCATAGACCGCGAAATCGAACCACTCGAGCACATTGCCGATGAGCCCGGCCAGCGCGGTGCGCAGGGCCGATTGTGCAGGAACCGGTGTTGTTGCCATTTACCCCCCGGGCGAGATCGATTGTGGGTTCGCGGTCGAGGCAATATGGCCCGGGCATTCGCCGGACGCGACCGGTAATGGCAGGTCGACCCCGTTCCGGTCTTGCCGCATTGCCGCAATCCGTGGTGCGCCGTACCTTCGATTCTGCTCCCCTCGGACTGCGAATGTTCCAGCTCAGCAAGTGGTATCTCGACCTGACCACGTCGGATGGCATCGCCGTGATCTGCTACTCGGCCCGACTCAGGTGGGGGCCGGTGCGCCTGCGCCATGCCGCGGTCCTTCTGGCGGTTCCCGGGGCGAAGACCGAAGCGGCGTTTTCGGTGCGACAGGTCGAGCGTCCCACGGTGGCCGGCGACGTCCTTCGATGGTGCGCTCGTTCGCTCGACCTTCGTGGCCAATGGCACCGGCGGCGATCGGCGATCCGCGCGACCCTGGTGCGCGGACCGGCGGGAGCGATTCGGTGGTCCAGCCGGATGCCGCTGGCTGCCGCCGAGATCGAGTGGGGCGGCCGCCGATTCACCGGCCTGGGATACGTCGAGTCGATGGGGATGACCATCTCGCCAACACGGCTGCCCTTCCGCACGCTGCGCTGGGGTCGCCACCTCTCGCGCGATCACTCACTGGTATGGATTGACTGGGAGGGAGAAGCGCCGGGCCAGTGGATCTGGCTCGATGGTGTGCGGCAGCACGGCGTGACCTTCGGGGAGGATGGCACCGTGCGTCTGTCAGCGGACCGGCGACTCCAGTTGTATGACTCGCGCGACATCCGCAACGAGGCCGTGCTGCCCACCATGGTGACCGCGCTCCCGGGGATTGCATCGCGCGCGACAGGGTCCCTCAGGACACTGCACGAGCACAAGATGGTCGCCCGCTCCGCGATCCATGACGGTCCGGTCCCGCTCGATAGTGGCTGGACCGTTCACGAGGTTGTGGCATGGTGACCGCTGGCTCGATACTCGCCCGAACGCTCTATGGTGCCGTGTTCGTGATCATCGTTCCGGTCGGGCTGGTGCTCTGGGCACATGCGCTGGATCCGGTGGTGATGCTCACCGCAGTCCACTCTCGTTTGTCTGGCGCAGCGCTTGTCGTGATCGGCGTTGCGCTCATGCTCTCCGGGATGGGCGGGCTGATGGTGCACGGGCGCGGACTGCCGATGAACGCCTTCCCGCCATCACGCCACGTCCGCTCCGGTGTATTCCGCTGGATCCGGAATCCGATCTATCTCGGTTTCGGTCTCACTGTGGCCGGCGTGGCGATCGCCACGGGATCCGCTGCCGGACTCTGGCTGGTGACCCCCACGGCCGCGCTTGGCGCGGCAGCGCTCTGGTTCGGGTACGAGCGCCAGGCCCTCCTGGCACGATTCGGCGCTGAAGCCCTGGAACCCCCGCTGCTTGCGCTCCCGCCTGCCACCGATGCCCCGGTGCGGGCTACCGATCGGGCGGCGGTCTTCATCTGGGTCATGCTGCCGTGGCTGCTTTCCTGGCTGGCGGCACAGGCGCTCGGGCCCACGTCCGACGCGTTTCACCTGGCATTGCCCTTCGAGCGTGGTTGGCCGGTTCTTCAGACGACCCAGTTCGCCTACGCAAGCACCTACCTCTTCGTGCCCTTGACGCCGCTGCTGATTCGCACTCGACGCGACCTGCGGCATTTTGCGATCAGTGGCCTGGTCGCCACGTTTCTGGTGACACTGGTCTGGCTCACCATCCCGGTCATCGCGTCCAACCGGCCGTTTGTGCCTGACAACATCTGGGGCCGGCTGCTCGCCGTCGAGCAGGCCCACTCGAACGGCGTTGCTGCCTTCCCGGCGTTTCATGTCATCTGGACCCTGATCGCGGCGCAAGGTTGGATCGCCAACGCGCGGGCGACTGGCCGAGTGGCGTGGCGATGGGTCGGACTCGGTTGGGCGGCGCTGATCGTGATCAGTTGTCTCACGACGGCGCAGCATACGGTCATCGAGGTTGTCGCCGCGGTGGCCTTCTTCCTCCCGTGTTGGCACTACCGGATGAGCTGGGAACTGCTGCGCCGAGCCTCCGAACGGGTTGCCAATTCGTGGCGGGAGTGGCGGATCGGTCCGGTGCGCGTCATCAGTCACGGGATCTATCCCGCGGCGGGCGCCTTTGTCGGGTCGGTCATGATCGGCATGCTCACTGGGCCTCGCGGTGTCGTGGCCATCGCGTGGGTCGGCGTGATGCAAACGCTCGGGGCAGGGCTGACGGCCCAGGCGCTGGAGGGGTCGTCCAAGTTGTTGCGGCCGTTCGGCTGGTACGGCGGCGTGCTGGGGGCCCTCGTCGGCTGCCTCACCGCGCCGTTGTTCGACATGCCGATCCTGCCTCTGCTGGCCGCGTTCGCCATCGCCGCGCCATGGATCCAGGCCATCGGTCGCCTCCGCTGCCTGGTCCAGGGGTGCTGCCATGGGCAGCCGACCAGCGCCGCGGTCGGCATCTGCTACCACCATCGTCGCTCGCGGGTGACCCAGATTGCCAACCTGGCCGGTGTCCCGCTCCATCCCACGCCGCTCTATTCGATCATCAGCAACGTGGTGATCGGCATCGTGCTGCTGCGGCTGCGCTTTCTCGGCGCTCCCGACGGATTGGAGTTGGGGATCTATTTCATCCTGGCGGGTATGGCACGCTTCGTCGAGGAATCCTACCGCGGGGAGCCGCAGACCAGGCAGGTCGCCGGCTTGCACATCTACCAGTGGCTGGCCATCGCCTCGGTCATGGCAGGGATGTGGTGCACCACGCTCGTCTCCGAGCCGCCGGGGATCGGATTCCACGCGCCGACCTCTGCGCTCTGGTGGGTGGCGCTCTCGATGGGGTTGCTCTCGGGTTCGATGATGGGGGTCGACTTCCCCGACTCCAATCGTCGTTTCTCCCGGCTGGCGGCGGCGGACTGAGTTGCGATATCCCCGAACAGGGCCCCATACTCCCTCCGCATGACAACCACGTCATCCCTCGAGCACCTCGCCGGACTCGAAGCGCGGAAGCATCGCCCCGGCAATGGCGACGCGAAGGTCCTGCGCGCGTTGACGGCGCTGTCACGCGCAACCCTCTCCGACGCGGACTCCCTGATCCGTTTCCACGAGGCGTTGCTGTTTCTTCGTGCCTATCCGACCAGCGCACGCGTCCTGCGCCAGGTCGAGCACGCCCTGGAGTCATTCGAGTCGAGGGTCGCCAGGCTCCGCGCTTCCGGAGAGGATCTTGTCCCGCTCGATGAGGTCGAGGCCTCAGGCATCGCCGGAACCTCCGTTACCAGCAACTTCAGCTACTCAATCGTGCGCTGGCTGGTCGCAAACTATCCGCGACAGCTGGCGATCGACTGGGAGTGGTTCGAGGAGGAGGAACGCTTCGGCGCCACGATGCCGCGTTTCCTGCCTCTGCTGGACGAAGACGCCATGGTCGAGGCCCACGTTCCCTACCACGACTGGGTGCGGGCGGCCACCGGTCGCCGGAACGACCTCGCCTGGCTGATCGGGCAGTTCGACTCGCTGCAGATGCCCGACCGGGCCAAGGCCGAGCTGTACGACTCGCTGAAGCTGCACGTGACGTGGCGATTCGGTTTCCGGGCGTCGCGCACCGGAATGAAGCAGCCCGTGCCAAGGGTCTACTATCACCGGACTCCGCTCATTCTGCGTCGTGACGTCTCGTTGGCGGATGAACTGGCTTCACCTCCCATCCCGATTGAGAAGATGTCGCGCGCGGCAGGAGCCAGGATTCTGACGCTGGCGCGCGAAACCTCTGCCGTCCGCTATCGCGAGTTGCATGGCTTTACCTGCGGCGACTCCGATCGAGTCCTCAAGGCCAGCTTCGGGCGTGGTACCGAGGCCTTCCTGTTCGGCGTGCCGCCGGAACACCGCCTGCCGCTGCGTGCCTACCACGCGGCGCTGATCTTCAAGAATGGCGTACCGGTGGCGTACTTCGAGGGGCTGTCGATCTGCGAGCGCCTGGAGAGCGGATTCAACCTCTACTACACCTTCCGCGACGGCGAGACCGCGTGGCTCTTCGGCAAGGTGCTGCACCTGATGCAGCAACTCCTGGGCGTGACGGTCTTCTCCCTCGATCCCTATCAGGTCGGCCACGAGAACGAGGAAGGGATTGAATCAGGCGCGTTCTGGTTCTACCGGAAGTTGGGCTTCCGTCCCGTCCAGCCTGATCTGCTTGAACTCACGCTGGCAGAAGAACGGCGGATCGCTGCAGGGCGCGGCTACCGCACGCCGGCGCGCACGCTGAGGAAGCTGGCTCACGGCCACATGCTGCTCGACCTGTCACAGCCCGGAAGTCCGGCAAAGGCCGGCCAATGGGATCACTTCGAGGTCCGTAACATCGGTCTTGCTGTCCAGCGCCGGATGGCGCGCGAATTCGCCGGCGAGGCCCGGGTGCTGCGCTCTCAGTCCTCTGCATTCATCGAGCGCGTGCTCGATCTCGACACCAGCCGGTGGGATGCACCACGACTGCGGATTTTCGAAGGACTGGCGCTGGTTCTGGCGATGATTCCCGGCATCAGGCGCTGGGGCGCGGAGGAGAAGCAGCTCGCGGCGCGGATCATTCGCGCCAAGGCCGGCCACGACGAAGCCCGATATCTCCGGCTGCTGCAGAAGCACCAGCGACTGCGCGCCGCCTTGATCGGGTACGGCACGTGAGCGAGCCCGTCGCCTTCAAGACCCCGGCGGCCTTCCGTCGCTGGCTCCGCGCGAATCACAAATCAGCCACTGAACTCATCGTACGTATCTACCGGGTCCACGCTGCCGAGAAGGGCGTGGTCTATTCTCAGGCCCTCGACGAGGCGCTCTGCTACGGCTGGATCGACGGCATTCGCCGGCGACTCGATGCCGACTCCTTCTCGATCCGCTTCACGCCCCGGAAGCCGCGGAGTATCTGGAGCCGGGTGAATGTTGCGCATGTCGAACGATTGCAGCGGGCGGGGAGGATGGCCAGGGCAGGGGAGGCCGCATTCGCGGCCCGCGATGAGTCGCGGACCGGGATCTACGCATTCGAGCGAGCGGCTGTCGCGCTTGCTCCCGAGTTCCGAAAAGAACTGCGTACTAACCGGGCTGCCTGGAAGTGCTTCCAGCAGGAAGCGCCGTCCTATCGGCGCTTGGCCACGTACTGGGTGATGAGCGCCAAGCGTGAAGAGACGCGACTTCGGCGACTGAAGGTCCTGATCGCCAGTTCGGCCGCCGGCCTGCGAATTCCGTCGCAGCGCCCGGCGTAGCCCGGGGCGCGAGTCACATTGAGGGAGGGTGCCATGCTCGGCTCAGCACACCTGGCAGCCTTTGCGGCCACTGCTCAACCCGATCGTGCCCGCCAGTTCTACCAAGGCACGCTCGGCCTCCACCTTGTCTCCGAGGATGAATTCGCCCTCGCCTTCGACGCCAACGGCACCATGCTTCGCATCCAGAAAGTCACGGTGGTGCACCCCGCCGCTTATACCCTCCTGGGCTGGCGGGTCCCCAACATCAGCGAGGTCGTCATGGCCCTGTCCACCCGGGGAGTATCGTTCGAGCGCTACTCGTTCATGGAGCAGGACGCGCTGGGCATCTGGAGCGCGCCCGGTGGGGCCAGGATCGCGTGGTTCAAGGATCCGGACGGAAACATCCTCTCGTTGGCGGAACATCCAACCGGATAGTGAGCCACCGCATCCGTCGGGGTTCGCCTTTGGTTTGGTCCCGGTCACCGGCCGCCAAGGCGATCGAGTGGGGTATAGTTTTCCCTATTCCTCCACCTCGGGTCCTCTGATGCCCTACCTGTGCTGGCCCATGATTTCCCGGGTCGCTACGCTCCTGACCCTCGTCTCAGTTGGGGCTCGCCCTTCCGTGGGTGCCCAGGCCGGTTTCACCGTCACGGGGCTTCGCCACGAATACCGGATCAACCCCGTCGGCACTGATGCAGTCCACCCTCGCCTCAGCTGGCGGATCGAAGGCACCGAACGCAACACGGTCCAGTCGGCCTATCAGATCCAGGTCGCGACCGATTCGAGCAAACTGATCAGGGGCACCCGAGGGATTCTCTGGGACTCCGGTCGCCTCACCACCGATGCCTCGCTCTTCCAGCCCTACGATGGCCCCGCCTTGCAATCGCGCACCCGGTACTTCTGGCGGGTGCGCGTGTGGGATGGGAAGGGAAAGGTCAGTGCCTGGAGCGCACCGGCGTTCTGGGAGACCGCGCTGTTCAACAGGGCCGACTGGACGGCACAATGGATCGGGCCTCCGGCGTCGAGCCACGACTCCGCCGGTGCCCCATCCCTGATGCTGCGACGCACGATCGACGTTCAGGGGAAGATCTCCTCCGCGCGCATCTACGTCACGAGCCGGGGGCTCTACGAGCTGCATCTCAACGGCCATCGCATCGGTGAGGACTTCTTCACGCCGGGCTGGACCTCATACCAGCAGCGGCTGCAGTACCAGACTTACGACGTGACGCCGTTGCTTGCCCAGGGAGTGAATGCCATCGGCGCCATCCTCGGCGACGGCTGGTATCGCGGCTATCTCGGTTTCTCCGGGCGGAAGGACGATTACGGGACCAAGGTGGCCCTGTTGCTGCAATTGGAGATTCGATTCGCGGACGGACACACCGTGCGGGTCGTTTCCGATGGAAGTTGGAAGACGAGCACCGGACCGATCACCTTCGCCGACATCTACCGCGGTGAATCGTACGATGCCCGGAAGGAGGTTGCCGGCTGGGATACCGCGCCGTTCGATGACCGCGCGTGGACCCCGGTCGCCATCGCCGACGGGACGCCGGCGGCGCTGGTTGCCCCCGCCAGCGAGCCGGTGCGCCGGACCGAATCCGTCACGCCGGTTGCAATCCTGAAGTCACCGGCCGGAGAGACGATCTACGACCTCGGCCAGAATATCACCGGCTGGGTGCGCTTGCGGGTTCGCGGTCCGAGCGGAACGACCGTGACGCTGCGTCATGGCGAAGTGCTCGACCAGGCCGGCAACCTCTATACCGAGAATCTTCGGGCCGCCTACCAGACCGACCACTACACGCTCAAGGGCGCCGGGGAGGAGATCTACGAACCCCACTTCACCTTCCACGGTTTTCGATACGTGGCCGTTGCAGGCCTGCCCAGTCCGCCGACGATCGACATGATCACCGGAATCGTCGTGCATTCGGATCTCGAACAGACGGGAACATTCGAGACGTCCGACTCGATGCTCAACAAGCTGCAGCAGAACATCGTCTGGGGCCAGCGCGGCAACTTCCTCGATGTTCCCACTGATTGCCCTCAGCGCGACGAGCGACTCGGGTGGACCGGCGATGCCCAGGTCTTTGCGCGGACCGCGGCGTTCAACATGAACGTCTCTGGCTTCTTCGCGAAGTGGCTTGGCGACCTCGCCCTCGACCAACATCCGGGAGGCTCGCGTGCCCTGGGTGATCCCCAATCCACTCGGCGGCGATTCGGTGCGCTATGCCGCGGCTGCTGGCTGGGCCGACGCGTCGACGGTGGTTCCCTGGACGATGTATCTCGCCTACGGCGATCGCGGCGTGCTTGAACGACAGTTCGCGAGCATGCGGAAATGGGTCGATTACGCCCGGCGGCAGACCGGCCCGGACCTGATCTGGCGCAAGGGCGATCACTTCGGCGACTGGCTCGCCTGGCACAGTGATGACGCTTCGTATCCCGGCGCCACCACGGGGAAGGACTTCATCGCGACGGCCTATCTCGCCCACTCGGCCGACCTCGTAGCAAAGGCGGCCACGGTGCTCGGCAGGGACGCCGAGGCGCGCGAGTATCGGGCAATGTTCGCCGCCGTGCGCGCGGCGTTCCGAAGGAGTTCGTCTCACCGAATGGCCGGGTGGCGGAGAATACCCAGACCGCCTACGCGCTGGCGCTCGATTTCGGGCTGTTGGAGCCCGCGGAAGAGGCGCGTGCCACCCAGCGCCTCGTCGATGACATCGCCCGGCACGATGGTCACCTGACCACAGGGTTTCTCGGCACCCCTGAACTGACCACGGCACTCTCGACGCATGGACGTTTCGAAGCGGCCTACAAGCTCCTGCTGCAGAAGGGCTACCCGTCGTGGCTCTATCCGATCACGCGCGGCGCGACGACAATGTGGGAGCGGTGGGATGGGATCAAGCCGGATGGGTCGTTCGAGGAGGTCTCGATGAACTCCTTCAACCACTACGCGTTTGGCGCGATTGGTGACTGGATGTATCGCACCATCGGCGGCATTGATCTCGACCCGGCAGCGCCGGGGTACAAGCACGCCATCATCGCCCCACGGCCCGGGGGCGGCCTGACGAGTGCTCGCGCCTCCCTGAAGACCGGCTACGGCCTGCTGTCCAGTTCGTGGCGAATCGATGGCACGACGTTCGAACTGGACGTCGAAGTGCCCGCGAACACATCGGCCTCGGTCACGCTACTCGGCACGACGCCGGACGGTGTGCGGGAGAGCGGGGAGCCGCTCGACCGGATGGCGGGGGTTCGCGGCATTCGTCAGGTGGGCGATGATCTCGTGCTCGAGATCGGATCAGGAAGGTATGCGTTTCGTGTGAGCCGTTGAAATGACCCGGGCTCCCCACTGGCGGGGAGCCCGGGTCGCTTCAGCAACAGCGCCGAGCCGCGGCGACCGTCGTGGCTAGTTCCCCATCGCCTTCCTCATCGCCGCCTCGCCGCCGAGCACCGGCAGCGAAATCGACGTCCCGTCGAGGTCGACGGTCAGTTCCGTCCCCGCCTTCGGCCAGAGGGTGAACTCGCGATCACTCGACATGATCATCAGGGCGAGGCGCTTCCCCGACGGGACGATCTTGTCGGTCGGCTGCAGGTCGAACGTGACCGTGACGAACTTCCCCGGTTCGAGCGGCTTGCCATGTCCCTTCGAATCGTAGTTGCCACCCTTCCTGAGCTGCGCCGAGTTCTGCGGGTCAGCCCAGCCGCGATCGACTTCTCCTGCCACTCCGCCGTCCCGATTGAGACGCGTGGAATCGAAGGGCAAAGTGACCAGATAGACCGTGAGATTCGCCGCGGGTTTGCTCGAAGCAAGGCGGATCGTCACGGTCGGATAGCCCGAAAGGTGGAGGGAATCGGTCAGCACCGGCGTCGCATAGAGCAGACGGTTTGGAGAGCTTTCAGCAGCTGCCAACCTCGAAACGCTGTACTGCACATCGTCGACCAATTTCTGGTTGCCCTGCTTGCCCATCGGGGCAGCGGTCCCGAGGGAGCCGACCCCGTTGCCGTCTGAGGAGGGATGCAACACCACCGCTGCCGTGCCGGGGATCGGATAGTCGGCATAGGCCGTCGGCGGAGTTCCCCGCCCGCCGCCTTCACGCACGATCAGCGCGCGGGGCGCGGTGTCGATGCCGTTGTTGATGCCGTAGAGGTAGTGGCTCCACCACTTGTTCATCACTTCCATTGGGGGTGGGCCACCATGGCCACCTTGATGCAGGTAGAGCATGGCCGGCTTGTGTTCCTTCTTGAGTTCCTCATAGATCCTGGTCGAGTGCTCGGGCACCACGTTGTAATCGTTAATCCCATGCGCCAGCAACACGGCTGCCTTGATGTTCTTCACTTTCGGCAGCAGGTCGCGATCGGCCCAGAAACTGCTGTAGTCACCGGTGGCGCGGTCGTCGTACTTGGCGAAGAGGCCATCACGGATCAGTGAATCACAGCGGGGACGCACGGCGGGGTCGCCACTGTGAACGAAATCGTATAGGACGCTGACATCTTCGCCGAGGTAGCCCCCCGGTGAGCGCACCAGGCCGTTGCTGCGGTAGTAGTGGTAGTAGGAGGTGTTGGGCGAGATCGGGATGATCGCCTCGAGCCCCTTGACCCCGGTGGTCGCAGCGGCGAGCGGCAGCGTTCCATTGTATGAGGTTCCTGTCATCCCCACCTTGCCCGTCGTCCAGGTCGCCTTGACCTCGGTGTTGCCCGTCTCCGTGGTGTAGCCTTTGGCGCGGCCATTGAGCCAATCGATGACCGCCTTCGGCGCGTACTCCTCGGGGTGCCCGCCGACGGTCGGGCAGCCCTGCGAAAGGCCCGTGCCCGGTGCTTCGGAATGGACCACCGCAAAACCACGCGGCACCCAGGTTCGGACTTCGGCGGTGGAGATCTCTGGCCGAACCGGCTTGAAGGGGATCACCGGCATCGGTGTGCGCGACGTGAACCCGAAGCCGAGATCCGACTTCACGTCCCAGAAACCGATGGTGGAGCTGCCGGTGCCGGCAAAGTACGGTGAGGAGGCGAAGATCACGGGGACCTTCAGTCCCTCTGTCTCCGTCGGGCCCGGTCGCGTGACATCGACATGCACCCGGTCCTTCTTGCCGTCCATGTCGGAATCGAAGTCGGTCTCGACCCAGAGTTCCTGGCGGACCCACTTGGTGGTGTCGGCGAACGCCGGAACCACTTGCGCTTGGCCGTTCTCGAAGACGGGAACCGCCTTGGCCTGCGCGTGGGCCGGAGTCACCGCAACCAGCGTGAGCATGAGGGCGCCGAGGCTTGCCGCGAAGCGGGAGAGAGCCACAGGGAGTGTGCGATCAGGCATCCGTGTCACCCAGCGGAGGAGTGTGTTCGCCGGTTCGAGGGGGTTCGGCCGGCAGTTGGCGAGCAACGAAAGATAGCCACGCGCGTTCCGGTCGTGCGGTCAATGAGCCAGGGCCGAGATCCGGAACACCCAGGCGTCAGCATTCGGCGCAGCAAGGCCTGCCGGGACATGCGTGACGCAGCCGGATCCGGCGCGCTCCCAGGCGATCACCCGGCCGGTGCCAAGGAGGGTGATTCTGGCCCCGATCGCCGGTGCCAGGCTTGCGATGGTCAGGTCCCGAGGCAGGGTGGTTTCGCCCTGCGTCGGCAGGTAGATGGCGAATGTCGTCCCGTCCTTCGCCTGGGTGAAGCGAAGCTGGCCCTCCAGGTACGGCGCGATGGCATGGGTGGCATAGATCGCTTCGGAATTCACCTTCATCCAGGCCCCCAGTGCCGCGAGCCGGTCGTAGGCCGCGTCGTCCCAGGAGCCGTCGGGTCCCGGGCCGATGTTGAGCAGCAGGTTGCCGCCCTTGGCCACCACATCCACCAGCATCTGGATCAACACGCGGGGCGACTTATACCGGTCGTGCGGGACGAACGACCAGCTGTTCGCCATCGGCATCGGCACTTCCCACGGGTAGGGAAGGGCCCTTTCGGGCACGCGTGCTTCAGGGGTGAGGTAGTTCTGGTACGGGCCGGGCACCGCGCGATCGACGACGATCAGTCCCGGTTGTTTGGCGCGCGCCTCGGCGACCAGGCGCGGCATGTCGATGTCCTGGCTCTGGATGTGCATGAACTTGTAGCCCGGCTTGTTGATCTCTGCCGTGATCGCCGAGTCGGTGAGCTTCTGCACCCAGCCGCCGTCGAGCCAGAGGATGTCCACCTTGCCGTACCGCGTCATCAACTCGTTGATCTGCGCGTGCGTGAAGGCGACGAAACGCGCCCACCGCTCCGGGTATTTCTTGATGTCGTAGTTGGGATTGCGGTCCGGGGTGGCGAAATAGGGCCACCAGTAGTCGGGACTGTGCCAGTCCGGCTTGGAAAAGTACGCGCCCACCATGAACCCCTGGGCCCGGAACGCGTCGAAGATTTCCTTGGTGACGTCAGCCCTGGGGTTGGTGGAGAACGGTGTCAGCGGTGAGGTAATCCGGTAATCCGTCTCGTGGGTGTCGAACATGCTGAAGCCGTCATGATGCTTGGTCGTGAAGACGACGTACTTCATGCCGGCTTCTTTCGCCGCCTTTGCCCAGCGCTCGGGATCGAAGCGCACCGGGTTGAAGGTGGTCTGCAGCGCCTCGTACGCCTTCTTGTAGGCGGCATAGTCACCGATCGAGTCGCGCTGCGGGCTGCGGCACCATCCCTCGTCTTCGCTGCAGAGCGACCACGATTCGACGATGCCCCATTGTGAGTAGGTCCCCCAGTGCATCAGCAGGCCGAGCTTGAGATCCTGCCATTCGGCCAGCTTCGCCTGAACGAGCGGGTCGGGATCCCGGACGTACTCCGGCGGCGCCTGCTGGGCATGGAGCCGCGTCGCGGTGCTCAGTGCCAGCAGCAGGATGGCGAGCCGCGGCATCCGGAAAGCCTGCGTCATCCTGCACTCCGTCCCGATCACGTCAGGGCTTCTGGAGTGTGGCGATCAGGCCGGTGACCGCCCCCCTGGTGTCCGGATACTTCAGGGTTCCGACAACGCTCTGGAGCCGGGAGAGGGCGAGGCCCTTGTTGAGGCGTGCCAGCGTCTGCTGGAATTGCCTGACCACCCAACGACGCACCGCCGCTCGAGGATCATCGAGCCGCCCGGTGAGCAGGTCGAGCGCATGGGCGTTGCCGCGGCCGCTGAAGGTGGCCAGTACATGCGCGGCGAACTCCTGATGTCCGATAATGCCGTCCACCTGTGCCAGGTAGGTGCTGTCGTTGATCTGCAGCATGGTCATCAGGGCCGAAGATTCTATCGCATCCTGATACGAGGGCGTTCGCAGCGCCTCCGGCAGCAGGTCGTGCGCCTGCGCCGGATCGAGCTTGGCCAGTGCCATCAACGCCGAGGAACGGACCGCATAGCTCGAATCGTGTGTGAAGGCTGCGAGGGCCGCTGTTGCGGCTCCTTCGCCGCCGACCTCTGCCAGCGGTTCGAGTACCGCAGCTCGCACCATCGCGGAGGTGTCCTTCATCGCGGCCAGGAGCACAGGCCGTGCCGTCTGGGGTGGAAAGGCCGGGAGTGCCTCGATCGCCTCGACGCGGGTGAGGTAGTAGTCGGCGGTGGTGGCTGCCGTCGCGACCGCGGCTGCTGCTGCCGCATCCGCCGGATGTTGAGCGAGCTGAGCAATCGCCCACTGGCGGTTCCAAAGGTTGCTGTCCTGTCCCAGCTGTGCTGCGAGCCAGGCCACCGGCTGGTCGAACTCGAGCGACTTGAGGATGTGGTTGCCGTCGTCGAATACCACCATGGTGGGCTCGGCAGAAACACTGTCGACCACGATGGTCTGTTCCCTGGCCGTCAGGTCGAAGCGCTGTGACCGTTCCTTCCCGGCGAACCCCACCCGCACAGTGACCGGCATGTGAAAGACCTGCGCTACCGAGAAGAGCCTCCCCGTGCTGTCGACCTTGAACGAGTCAACCTGCGTCTGCCTGACCGTCAGGGCGAGGCGCGATCTCGCGGCGTCGTATGTGGTCGTGACGACGAAGTGGGGGAATCCGGCGCCATAGATCCACTCGTTCCAGAACCAGTCGAGATTCTCTCCGGTCGCGGCGAGCACGGCCTGCCGGAAATCGTCGCTGGTGGCCACGCTGAAGGCGTGTCGCGAGAGATAGGTGTGGACCGACGCCCAGAACCGCTCGGGGCCGAGGTAGTCCTTCAGCATCTGGATGACGAGCGCGCCCTTGGGATAGATGTTGTTTGACCCGAGGGACGCCAGCGGCATCGAGCGTCTCGCCTCGATCTGGAGAAACTGCTGGTACTCGTCGAGGTAATAGTCGTCGGCGGCGTGCGCGCCGAGCTTCTCGAGCCAGTACTGGCCCGGCATGAACTCGGCGAAGCCCTCGTTGAGCCACATATTGGCCCAGTTCTCGGTCGTGACATAGTCGCCGAACCACTGGTGGGCCAGCTCGTGCGGGATCAGGATGTACTGGTACCAGGGCCGGTCGAGATAGGCGGTCGCATCCGGGAGCCAGTCCACCAGTGTCGTGGCACTGACGTTCTCCATCCCGCCGAAGAAATCGGCCACCGTGGTCTGGGCATACTTGGCCCAGGGGTACTTGATGCCGGTGAGCCGTGAATAGGTGCCGATCATGTCGGGTGTGACGTGAAAGAGGCGCCAGGCGCGGGTGCTGTCGTCGTGGTAGGTGTAGTACTCGACGGGCACGCCCTGCCAGCTGTCATGGATGGCGGCGAGTGGTGCCACGATCAACGACACCAGGTAGCTCGCCGATGGCGTCGTCTGGCTCCAGGACATGGTCCGGTTTGCGCCGGCGACCACGTTCGACACCAGCCGCCCGTTCGAGATGGCGAGATTCTGCTTCGGCACCGTCGCCACGAGTTCCCAGGTCATCTTGTCGTTCGGGAAGTCATAGGTCGGGAACCAGTAGTGATTGTCGTGATCCTCCCCCTGGCTCCAGATCTGGTCGGGCCGGTGCTCCAGGCCATCGTTCCGGATGAACGTGAGGCCATGGCCGCTCGCCACCTTGCCGCGGTAGGCGACCGTGAAGACGAGAGTGTCGCCAAGGCGAAGCGGCCGCAGGGTCGAAACCACCAGGGTGTCGCCATGCCGCAATGTGGCAAGCGTGCGGCCCGACCTGTCGGTCACTCCCGTGTTGACCAGGAGCGGGCCCTCGTCGAGGACGATCTCGGTGAGGCCGGGACGTCTCGAGACCACCGTGGTCGTGACCTTGCCGTCGAACGACATCGAGTCCCAGCCGAACCGGGAGACCTCGATCCGCTGGTGGATCAGGTCGTAGTCGTGCGAGCGGGTGTAATGGTCGTTGGCCATCAGCGCGGCGTTCGACTGGACCACAGGTGTCTGGCAGAGAACCGGCTGCGCCGCTAGCGCGAGCAGGACGAAGGGAAGCTGATGGCGCATCGTGGGCCTCAGGGGTGCACAGGAAGGTGAATGTCCGGCGGGGTGCCGCTGGCGGGCCGGGTGAACTTCTCGCCTGACTCGGTGAATCCCGGGACGAACCCGCCGTGGCTGAGGAAGAAGCGACCGTTCTCGACTCCCATGTAGCGGTCGAGACGGTTCGCCTTGCCCGTCGCATCATGGCTGAAAGTGGCCGTGGTCAGCTCCTGCCAGCGTCCATCGGCGAGGCGGATCCACTGGGGTCCGAAGCGCGCCTTGCGCCGCAGGTGGCCGGTCGCGCCGCCGAAGTCCTCGCTGAACGAATAGAGTCGCTTCAACCCGCCGCCGTCCTTCGGCGCGCGGAAGGAGGCGATCAGCTGCCATTGCTGCTTTTCGGGATGGAACCAGTAGCCACTGTAGATGGTGTGGCTGCCGTCGGGCGTGGCAGTGACGAAGAAGCGCTGGGTCGAGCCGGTCTTCCAATTGTACACCAGGTGCGAATGTCCGCCCGTCCCCTCATTGCCGAAGACGCTCGCCTCAACCTCATCGCCCGTCGCCACCAGTTGCGTCTGATCCTCTGGCGCGACGGTGCTGCGGTCGTTCGCCGTGTTGCCGTTGGCCGCATCCCACACCGAGAAGATGATCCGCCGCTCGCTCGGCGAGTTGACCTGCATCCCGAAGTAGCCGCGCGAGAAGCCGGTGGCCATGTAGTAGGTCGTCACCGGGTCGTCAATTGCGGTGATCTCATTGTAGAAGCCGGTGATCAGCGCTGAGGTGTCGGTGGGGTATCGCAGGTGCACACTGGCCGCGTTGCGGCGGGGATCGAGGTTGAAATGGGCATCCGTGGCCGTCGGTCCCTCGAGCACCAGTGCAGTGATCGCCCGTCCGGTACCACCGACGTCCCCGGGCACGAGTGTGAAGGGGACGTACCCCGCGGTCGTGATGGCATACTCCCCGAGCAGCACGCGCACCTCGCCACCGTTGCCATGCGCCATGGCGGAGTGACGCTCACTGCCGACACTCAACTGCAGGCCGAGGGAATCACCCTGGGCAAGCGCAAGGGTGATGGACGCCCGAACCTTGCCGGGGCTCTGCCACTCACCGAACCAGGTGATCGAGGTGCCTGGATTCTGCCATCCGGTGACGCCTCGATCCCGCGAGACCCGGGCCCCTTCAGGGTCGGGACCGATGTAGGCCGTGAAGGCCGGAACCCTGAGTTCCGGCTGCTGTACGGGGCCGAGAAGGGAGGCAAGGCCGATGAAGATGGCGAGCGTGATCGGCTTCATGCATTTTCCGGGAGGCGTGGGTGGGGAGCCAGCCGCAATATATGGTCGGCACCCCGGTCCGGCAGAGCAAAATCCGGCCTCGGCAAGTAAGATTCCTTGTTGTGGCCGGGTCGTGGGGAGGCGGCACGGAGTGCCCGCCCGGCGCCCCGATATGACCGACACTGGTGAGGGGGCTTCGTTCCAAGATGAAGCGCGACACCGATAACGATCTCGAAACGGTCCGCAACCTGGTGGCAGCGGCTTCGGCCGAACCCGATGCCCTCCTCCTCCTGCTGCACGATGTGCAGGCACGGCTTGGCTATATCCCCAAGGCGGCCATTCGGCTCATCGCCCAGGCGCTGAACGTGTCACGCGCCGAGGTCCACGGCGTGGTGACCTTTTACCATGATTTTCACGAAGAGCCGACGGCGCAGCACGTCGTCCAGCTCTGCATGGCCGAAGCGTGCCAGGCGGTCGGGTGCCGGGCGCTCGCCGTCCACGCGCAGGAGCGACTCGGCATCGGCTTCGGCGAGGCCACCCCTGATGGCCGGGTACAGCTCGAACCGGGGTACTGTTTCGGCAACTGCGCGGCGGGACCGACGGTGCGGGTCGGCGACCGGGTACATGGTCGCGTGACGGGAGAGTCTTTCGACGCGCTGATGGCGCCGCTGAGCGGGGCAGGTGAGGGCGCATGACCGCCCGCATTTTCGTCCCGAACGACACCACCGCCTGGTCGGTCGGCGCGGATGAGGTCGCGACTGCGATCATCGATCAGGTCACTGCGCTCGGCCTCGACGTCGAGGTCGTCCGCAACGGGTCCCGAGGGATGTACTGGCTCGAGCCGTTGGTGGAGGTCGATTCGCCGGATGGACGGATCGCCTTCGGTCCTCTCATGGCTGCCCAGGTGCCCGACCTCTTTGTCGACAGGCAGCTCCCGACGCTCAAGCACCCGCTTTCAGTCGGGCTGATCGAGGCGATCCCGTTCCTGCGGGACCAGCAGCGGGTGACGTTCGCGCGTGCCGGCATCATCGAGCCGCTGTCGCTGGCCGACTACCACGCCCACGGTGGCGGCGTCGGGCTGGCCAATGCGCTGTCGATGACCCCACAGGAGATTGTCGACGCCATCAAGGCTTCGGGACTCCGCGGGCGCGGCGGTGCGGCGTTCCCGGCCGGGATCAAGTGGCAGACCGTCCTCAATGCCGATGGTGACACCAAGTACATCGTCTGCAACGCCGACGAGGGGGATTCCGGCACCTTCGCCGATCGATTGCTGATGGAAGCCGATCCGTTCCAGCTGATCGAGGGGATGGCGATTGCCGGACTCGCAGTGGGCGCGCAGCATGGCGTGATCTACCTCCGCTCGGAGTATCCGCGCACGGCCACGGTGCTGATGCACGCGCTGCAAATGGCGCGCAGCGCCGGCATGCTCGGGCCTGAGCTGCTGGGCTCCTCCCGCTCCTTCGACATCGCCCTTCGGATCGGCGCCGGCGCCTACATCTGCGGCGAAGAGACCTCGCTGCTCGAGAGCCTGGAAGGGAAGCGCGGCACCATCCGGCCCAAGCCGCCGCTGCCGGCGATTGCCGGGCTCTTCGGCAAGCCGACCGTTGTCAACAATGTCCTGACCCTGGCTGCGGCCACGACAATCCTCGCCAAGGGGGCCGAGTACTACGCCTCCTTCGGCGTCGATCGCTCGCGCGGTACCATGCCGTTCCAGCTCGGCGGGAACGTCGCGCAGGGCGGCCTCGTTGAACTGGGTTTCGGGGTGTCGTTGAACGCCGTGGTGAACCAATTTGGGCAGGGGAGCCGGAGCGGCCGGCCGGTGAAGGCCATTCAGGTCGGTGGACCGCTCGGGGCCTACCTCCCGGCCTCGCAGTGGGACACGCCCCTCGCGTACGAGGCATATAGTGCCATCGGTGCCATGCTCGGTCACGGCGGCATCGTGGTTTTCGACGACACCGTCGATATGGGAGAGCAGGCGAAGTTCGCGATGGAATTCTGTGCCCATGAGTCATGCGGCAAGTGCACGCCTTGTCGCATCGGTTCGGTGCGGGGGGTCGAGGTGATCCAGCGCATCCGCCGGGGTGAGCAGGCTGAGGACAACCTCGTCCTGCTCGAAGAACTCTGCGAGACGCTCGAGTTCGGCTCGCTCTGTGCCCTCGGGGGACTGACCCCGATGCCGGTGCGAAGCGTCCTCCGCCATTTTGCCAACGACATGCATCCCACACGCGAGGCCGCCCCCTGATGATCGACCTCCATACGCCACGTCCCGACCTTGGCACGCCGCTGGTCGCGAGCGAAACGCACGTTCGCCTGACGATCGACGGCCAGGTCGTCGAGGTCCCCGCCGGCACCTCGATCATGCGCGCGGCACGCGACGCCGGCATCGGTGTTGCGAAGCTTTGTGCGACCGATTCGCTCCAAGCCTTCGGCTCCTGTCGCCTCTGCCTGGTGGAAATCCAGGGACGGAAGGGCCTGCCCGCCTCGTGCACCACGCCGGCCGAGGACGGCATGGTGGTTCACACCCAGACTGACCAGCTTGCCCGCGTGCGTCGCAACGTGATGGAGCTGTACATCTCGGACCATCCGCTCGACTGCCTCACCTGTGCCGCCAACGGCGACTGCGAGCTGCAGGATGTGGCCGGCGAAGTCGGCCTGCGCGAGGTGCGCTACGGGGTCGAGGGGGCCAACCATCTCACGGCCGAGGTCGACAGCTCGAATCCGTACTTCACCTTCGATCCCGCGAAGTGCATCGTCTGCTCACGCTGCGTCCGGGCCTGCGACGAGATCCAGGGCACGTTCGCCCTGACCATCTCGGCCCGGGGCTTCGAGTCGAAGGTGAGCGCCGGGATGGACGAGACCTTCGTGGCCTCCGAGTGTGTCTCGTGCGGGGCCTGCGTTCAGGCGTGTCCGACGGCGACCTTGATCGAAAAGAAGGTGATCGACCGCGGCCAGCCTGATCGGATTGTCAAGACGACCTGCGCTTACTGCGGCGTGGGATGCTCGTTCAACGCCGAGCTCAAGGGTGATGAGGTGATCCGGATGGTGCCGGCGGCCGAGGGAGGCGCCAACGCCGGCCACTCGTGCGTGAAGGGGCGTTTTGCCTGGGGCTACGCCACGCATCGCGACCGGGTGCTGCATCCGATGGTGCGCGCGAAGATCAGCGATCCCTGGCGTGAGGTGTCCTGGGACGAGGCGATCGCCTTCGCCGCCCAGCGGCTGCGCTCCATCCAGGCCGAGCACGGCCGCACGGCCATCGGAGGAATCACCTCCTCTCGGTGCACCAACGAGGAGGTGTACGTCGTCCAGAAGATGGTCCGCACCGCGTTCGCCAATAACAACGTGGATACCTGCGCCAGGGTCTGTCATTCACCGACCGGCTATGGCTTGAGCAAGACCTTCGGCACGTCGGCCGGCACGCAGGACTTCAAGTCGGTGGAATCCGCCGACGTCATCATGGTCATCGGCGCCAACCCGACCGATGCCCATCCGGTGTTTGCCTCCCGGCTCAAGCGTCGGCTGCGGGCAGGGGCGAAACTGATTGTGGTTGATCCACGCCGGATTGACCTGGTGCGCAGTCCTCATGTGGAGGCCGCGCATCACCTGCAACTGCTTCCCGGCACCAACGTCGCGGTCGTCAACGCACTCGCCCATGTCATCGTGACCGAAGGACTCGCCAACGAGGCGTTTATTGCCGAACGGTGTGAGGATGTCTCGTTCCAGCAATGGCGGGAGTTCATCGCCAGGCCGGAGCAGTCGCCCGAAGCGATGGAGGCGATCACCGGGGTACCCGCCGGCGAGGTCCGCCAGGCGGCGCGCCTCTACGCCACGGCCCCCAACGCGGCGATCTACTACGGGCTCGGCGTCACCGAGCACAGCCAGGGCAGCACCATGGTGATCGGCATCGCCAATCTGGCGATGGTGGCCGGCCAGATCGGCCGCGAGGGTGTTGGCGTCAACCCGCTGCGCGGCCAGAACAATGTGCAGGGCTCCTGCGACATGGGCTCATTCCCGCACGAACTGCCGGGCTATCGCCATCTCTCGGACAACAAGGTGCGCGGGAGTTTCGAGAACGCGTGGCAGGTCACCCTCGATCCGGAGCCGGGCCTCCGCATTCCGAACATGTTCGCCGCCGCGGTGAGCGGCCAGTTCCGGGGGATGTTCGTGCAGGGCGAGGATATCGCCCAGTCGGATCCCGACACCACGCACGTCTCGCGAGCCCTCCGGGCGCTGGACTGCCTGATCGTCCAGGACATTTTCCTCAACGAGACGGCAAAGTATGCCCATGTCTTCTTCCCGGGCACGGCGTTCCTCGAGAAGGACGGCACCTTCACCAACGCCGAGCGGCGCATCAACCGGGTCCGGCCGGCAATGCCGTCGAAGGTGGGGCTGGATGAATGGGACGTCGCCTGCCGCCTGGCGACGGCGATGGGCTATCCCGATGCACTACGACCGGGCCTCGGAGATCATGGACGAGATCGCGGCCCTGACCCCGACGTTCGCGGGTGTGTCGTTTGCGCTGCTCGATCGTGTCGGCAGCGTGCAGTGGCCATGCAACGCGGCCCAGCCGCTCGGTACCCCGACCATGCACAAGGGTGCGTTCGTCCGGGGCAAGGGACGGTTCCTGCTCACCCAATTCGTGCCAACGGAGGAGAAGGCCAACCGCCGCTTCCCGTTGCTGCTCACCACCGGCCGGATCCTGTCGCAGTACAACGTGGGCACCCAGACGCGCCGCACCGAGAATGTCCTCTGGTACGCGCAGGATGTGCTCGAGATCCACCCGCATGACGCCGAGGTCCGCGGGATCGGCGACGGCGAGCTCGCGCTGCTCTCGAGCCGGAAGGGCGAGATTTCACTCCGAGGCCCGAATTACCGACCGTGTTCCGCCAGGGCGTCCTCTACACGACGTTCCACTATCCCGAGCTGGCGGCCAACGTGGTGACCACCGAGTACTCCGACTGGGCGACCAGTTGTCCCGGAGTACAAGGTGACAGCGGTGGATGTCCGCCCGACGAGCACCCCGACTCCTTCGCCGCATCCGGCCGCCAGCGCGGCCCCGTGAGCGCCCTGATCGAAGGCCCCGGCGGGGCGTTCGAGCGACGACCTGTTCGTGTTGCCGCGACCGGCGCCGACCGCGAGTGGGCGATTGCCGCCGAGGTGCCGGTGGAGATCCAGGTGAACGGGAGGCCCTGGACGGTGATGCTCGCAACTCCGTGTGATGTCGAGGATCTGGCAGTCGGCCTGGCCATCACCGAACGCCTGGTGACCGACGCCGGCGCCGTCGAGAGGATCGGTATCGCAACATGGCTTGGCGAGATGTCGGTCGACCTGACGGTGCCTGTGGCACAGCTCCGTGACTCGCCGCATGACACACGGTCGCTCGCCGGCAACTCCGGCTGCGGCCTCTGCGGACTCGAGTCGCTGGCCTCACTGCACGCTGCGGCAGCAGGAGACCGACGGCCTCCGATCAACGCGGCGCATCAGTGATCAAGCCATCGAGGCGGCGTTCACGGTGCTCCCCGACCTGCCAGCCCATCAACCAGCAGACGATTCTCGTGCACGCGGCCGCATGGTGCGGCATCGACGGCCAGATCGAGCTGGTCCGCGAAGACATCGGTCGTCACAATGCCCTCGACAAGCTGGTCGGTGCCCGCGCGCGCCAGCAGGAGCCCAGGCTTCCGGGCTTCGTCGCGATGACCAGCCGGTGCAGCTACGAACTGGTCTCCAAGGCCGCCGCGGCGGGAGCCCTGCTGTCTGGCGACGATCTCAGCCCCCACCACCCTGGCGTTCACCTGGTCGCAGGCCCTCGGGATTCCGCTCGCCTGTCGCGGATCCGGGACGGTCGATCGTGCGGTTTCCTCGAGGAGATTGCCCATGTTGCCGACTGACCTGGTCCGCATGTCGACGCAGATCGCCAGTTCTTCGAGCCATATTCCCATGCGGAGGCGGTTGAGGGCGTGCAGACCACCTGGTCAAGTTCTGGACTCCCGCGATGCGCGACGAGCTGTTTGCGATCCGCCGCGCCAGCACACCGGCGCTGCACCCACTCGTCGCCGAAGCGGCCGACCGCATCCTCGCGGATACCGCGGCGTGATCGATCGTTCGGAGATCACCGGGGTCATCCTCTGCGGCGGCGAGGGGCGCCGCATGGAGGGGCGGGAGAAGGCGCTCGAGCTCCTCGTCGGCATCCCGCTGGTGCTGCACGTCCGCCGGCGCCTCGCCCCGCAGGTTGGCCGGATCGTGATCAGCGCGAACCGGGAACTCGACCGGTATGCCGGATGGGGAGACACGGTGGTGGCGGACGAGCGCGCCGGACTCGGGCCGCTCGGCGGGCTCCTCACGGCGCTGGACCGCATCGAGACACCGTACACCTTTTGCTGTCCGGGTGATGCGCCACTGTTGTCGACCACACTGGTGGCGCAGCTTGCCGCCGCGATGCCCGCCCGCCCCGCAGATCTCGCCATCCCGCATGACGGCGAGCGCTGCCAACCTCTCTTCATGCTCCTGCGTACCAATCTCCGGTGGTCCCTGCGGACCTTTCTCCAAGGTCCTGGCCGTGCGGTCCGGGCCTGGACCGATATGCAGCGAAGCGTTCTGTTCGACGCCTCCCCGGACCGCGAGGCTTTCGCCAACGCCAACGCGCGAACGGACCTCCTGATGCTCGATCAACTTCTCGCAGCTGCGGGAGCGAGTACATGAAATTGCGAATGCTCGAGTCGTCGGTCCGTTTGCGGTTGACTCCTGAGGAGGTCGAGTTGGTGGGGCGCGGGATGCGGGTGCAGTCAGTGGCGCGCTTCCCGAACGGTGCCGTGTTCGCCTACGCGCTTTGCGTCACCGCGGGCCATGAAGTGACGACGCGGTTCGATGATGACACCATCGAAGTGCAGGTGCCCCGGCTGCTCGCTGAGCGATGGGCACAGAGCGACGAGGTCGGCATTGCTGCCGAGCAGCCCACCACCGGTGGGGTCTTCCGGATTCTCGTGGAGAAGGACTTCCACTCGTTCCCTCCGCGCGAAGGTGATCCGCCGGAGGGGCGCTGTTCAACCCCCCGGGCCGCATCGGTTGACGGCCCAGTGCCATCCTTTTCCGTGGAGTGAATGTGACCGCCGTCGCCGTGCCGTCTGATATCGAAATCGCCCAGAGCACCCAGCTCCGTCCCATCACCGCAGTCGCCGCCGACCTCGGACTCGGCGTCGACGACATCGACATGTACGGCAAGTACAAGGCCAAGTTGCCCCTGGAACTGGCCACGCGACCGCCGCGAGGCCGGCTCGTGCTGGTCACGGCCATATCCCCGACACCAGCGGGAGAAGGGAAGAGCACCGTGAGCGTCGGGCTGGCTCAGGCGTTCCGGCGGCTGGGGACCAATGCCGTGCTGTGCATGCGCGAACCTTCCCTTGGCCCCGTGTTCGGCGTGAAGGGTGGCGCAGCCGGCGGTGGCTACGCGCAGGTGCTCCCGATGGAGGACATCAACCTGCATTTCACCGGCGACTTCCACGCCATCTCGAGTGCCCACTCGCTGCTTTCGGCCATGATGGACAACTCGCTGCAGCAGGGAAACCCGACCTCCCTCGATCCGCGCCGGATCACGTGGCCGCGCACCATCGACATGAATGATCGCGCGCTGCGGCACGCGGTCATCGGCCTGGGTGGGGTGGGCGAAGGGGTCCCGCGCGAGGAGCGGTGGGTGATCATTCCGGCCAGCGAAATCATGGCGATCCTCGCGCTGGCGAGCAGCCTGGACGACCTCGAGGATGCGGCTCGGTCGCATCATCGTCGGCTCCACCGCCGGCGCCAACCGCAGCCGGTGCGCGCGCGCGACCTCAAGGCGATCGGCGCCATGACGCTGCTGCTCAAGGACGCGCTGCGGCCGAACCTGGTGCAGACCCTCGAAGGCGGCCCGGCGCTGGTCCACGCGGGACCGTTCGGCAACATCGCGCACGGGTGCAACAGTCTCGTGGCGACACGCACCGCCCTCGCCCTCGGCGATGTCGTGATCACCGAGGCCGGATTCGGCTCCGACCTTGGCGCCGAGAAGTTCTTCGACATCAAGTGCCGCGTCGGCGGACTCAACCCGGAGGTCGGCGTGCTCGTCGCCACCATTCGCTCGCTCAAGATGCAGGGCGGCGCTCCGAAGAACGCGCTCGACAAGGAAGACCTCGGCGCGCTCGAGCGCGGGCTGCCGCATCTCGATCATCACATCATGAACGTGCGCAGTTCGGCGTGCCGGTCGTGGTCGCGATCAACCGCCGCCTGAGCGACACGCCGGCCGAAATCGCGCTGATCACCGCACACGTCGAGAAGCTCGGCGTGCCGGTGGCGTTGTGCGATGTCTGGGCCAAAGGCGGCGAGGGCGGCGAGGCGCTGGCGAAGGTCGTCCAGGAACTGCTCGATGGCGGGACGGCCAAGTTCAAGCCGATCTACGAGACCGCTCTTCCGATCAAGGCGAAGATCGAGACCATCGTCGCGCAAGGTGTATGGTGCCGATGGCGTGGACTATACCCCGGCAGCGAGCCGGGCCATCGATTATCTCGAGTCGATCGGCATGGGCGACACGCCCGTGTGCATGGCCAAGACGCAGTACTCGCTCACTGACGACGCGAGCAAGCTCGGCCGCCCGACCGGGTTCCGGATCACGGTCAACGAGGTGTGGGGCTCGGCAGGCGCCGGGTTTGTGGTGGCCAAGACCGGCGACATCATGACGATGCCAGGGCTTCCGAAGGTCCCGGCTGCCGAGGGGATGCGGGTTCGCCCCGATGGGGTGATCGAAGGGTTGTCCTGATCCGGGGGCGTCCCGGCAGGCCGGTGCGGGCCTTCGCGAACCTACCCGATAGCAGTCGGGTCGATCCGGTCGAAGGTCCGCCCGAAGATGTTCACCATGGCGGCGATCTCGGCGGCCATTAGCAGGACGGCGACGACCCCGCCAGCCGCCAACGCTCCGCCCATCGCCGCACTTCCGGCAGCGAACTCCATAAAGACCACCAGTGCGACGCCAGCGCCGACCGGAAGCAGCAGCGCCAGCAGCAGGGCGAACATTGAGCCGAATGTGACCAGGAGATTCTGCCCCATCGCCTCAACACCACCGGAATCAGCTCCCAGCCGCACCCAGGACGGAAACATCAGGTCGATGCCGTTCTGGATGACGAGTTGACCCCGTTGATGCCAGCAGCGCACCCAGGAAGACCACGAGGAGCCCCGGAGAGAGGCCGATCTCGGCCACGGTATGCCCGGCATCGGGGATCATGGCATAGCCGATCGCCAGCAGCAGGAACTGGAACGCGGTCAGCACCAGGGTCGGCGAGAGCATCTCGGCCGCCACCAGGCGCTTCCCTTCAAAGGGTACGTCTTCAGGGTAGAGAGCCGTAGCAGGTCCTGGCGCAAATCGTTGCGCAGCATGCGCGGTCCCATCAGCATGGTCATCGAGACGAGCAACATGAATAGGGCATGGCGGCCCCGGCGCCATCACCTGCGCCATCGCCGGACCCATGCCCTGCGACATCACCACAACGACACCGATCGCCACGACGATGACGAATGTGCGCGCGCCGCTGCCACGGAATAGGACATGGTGTTCTTCCACGCTATCGCGATCGCCGGGATTCCCAGCGGGGGCCAGTGGCAGCCAATGCCGGGCGGCCTTGCCTGCTCTTCGGGGCCATCGCTTGAGCCTCCTCGGCGCGGCGCTTGCATGGCGGCCATCCGGTCCGCCCGCTTGGCGGAAGCCGCCACGGCGAGATCCGCGAACTCCACGTTCATCGAGCAGCGCCCAGGCGACATGCAGGGCGATGATCCCGAGCACCACGGCAATGGCGGCCAGCCAATCCCGATCGATGTCGCCATGCATTGGAGCGACGATCAGATGAAACGGGGCGAGCACCACGCTGATGGGCGGCGAGGCGACCGCCATTGCCGCATCTGGCAGAGCCATCCGCCACTCTCGAGCTCGGCGCGCCGGCAGATAGAGCGGCAGGAGCATGCCGGCGACGATGGCGACCACCGCCGCGGTGGCCAGCCCCTGGCCGGCCAGACCGGCAATGCGTCGGCCGCCGTGCGGCACCGGGGCCAGCACCAGGGCGGTGCCGAGCTGATGCAGGACAGGACCGAGAAGCCCGCCCAGGCACTGAGCAAAGCGCATGGGTGCGGGAAGAGTAGAGGCCGAATCGTCGCAGCAGCACGCGTCCAGATCAGCGCGTTCAGCAGCAGGACCAGCTGGGAGCGAACCATCCGATAGCCGATCAGTTCGCGTCGAGAGAGCGGGCCTGAGAAGAGGAGCTGGACCTCGGCGGGGAGGAAGGCGAGGGCGCCGCCGGTGCGGCCGAACAGCCAGGTCACGGCGACGGTGAGGAAGACCAGCATGCCGCTGAGGATCGCCGAGTGTACGGGGGCAAGTTGCGGCTCCGTCACTGCTCCTGGCGACATTCCGCCTGGCGAAGGAACACGAGATAGAAGTAGCCGACGCCGAACAGCAGGGCGAAGGCGTATCGCGGGATTCCTGACCCGTGACACCTGCTTGACGACCCGGTTGCGGGTGCTGCGGACGAGGAGGAACGCCAGGGCGCCCGCCTTGCTGTTCATGCCGAGGCTCCCTCTGACCCGTCAGGGAGAGGAAGATGTCCTCGAGGCTCTGTCCCGCGAGGTCTGGTCGTCCAGCGACGATTTGATCGAGCGTGCCCAGGGCGACGCATCGCCCGCGCCGGATCACCAGCAAGGTGCTGCAGAGTTCCTCGACCAGGTGGAGCAGGTGGGAACTGAGGATCACGGCCGCGCCGTCCCTGGCTCGCGCCGTGATGGTCGCCTTCATCTTCTTGATGCCGGCCGGGTCAAGGCCCGTCAGCGGCTCGTCGAGAATCAAGACTTTGGGGTTGTGCAGCAGCCCGCAGGCGATGGCGAGCTTCTGCTTCATCCCGCGCGACAGTTCGCCGGGGAGCACCTTTCGTTTCTCGGTGAGCTCCAGCTCCTCGAGCAGCACGGGTGCGCGGGCCGGTGCGTCGGCGACCCCGTACAATCGTCCGATGAACCTGAGGTGCTCCTCGACCGTCAGGTAGTCGAACAGCTCCGGCTCATCCGGGATGAAGGCAAGTTCGGCCTTCGCCCCTGGGCCGTCCATGTGCAGGTCATGCCCGGCGATCCGGATCGTCCCTGATGACGGTGTGAGGATGCCGCACAGGCAGCGCAGCGTCGTGGTCTTGCCGGCCCCGTTGGGGCCGACGAGACCGAGGACCTGGCCCGGGGCGACGCCGAACGAGAGCGCATCGACCGCCACCATCGTTCCATACGATTTGGAGAGCTGGGAGACTTCGATCATCCCGGTATGATAGCGCCATGGACGCTATATTCCCCCCGGATTCCCGGCGGCCCTGGATGGGCGTCGTATTTCGTGCCGCCCAACGCGGAGGGACCGAACGAGGTCGCATGCCGTTCCTGTTCCTGCTTGGCCTGATCGTCGTCGTTGCCCTCTGGGCGGTCTCGATGTACAATCGCCTCGTTGGGCTGCGAAACCAGACCCAGAACGGCTGGCGCCAGATCGACGTCCAGTTGAAGCGCCGCCACGACCTCATCCCCAACCTGGTCAACACCGTCAAGGGTGCCATGGAGTTCGAGCGCGGTACGCTCACCGCCGTGATGGACGCGCGCGCCAGGGCGATGGGCGCAGCCGGTCCGGCCGACGCTGCGCGCAAGGAAGGGGAACTGGGAGCGGTCCTCGGGCGGCTGCTCGCCGTGGCGGAGAACTACCCCCAGCTCAAGTCCAACGAGAACGTCAAGCTGCTGCAGGAAGAGCTATCCTCGACCGAAAACAAGATCGGGTTTGCGCGCCAGTTCTACAACGACGTGGCGACCAAGCTGAACATCGCGCGCGAGACATTCCCGTCGAACATGGTCGCCTCGCGATTCGGCTTTGCGCCGGCGGAGCTCTACCAGATCAGCGACGAGGCCGAGCGCGCGGTGCCGTCCGTCGATCTCGGGATGCGGCCGCCGACCTGATGGCGTAGCTGTGAACCTTCTCGAGCAGCAGGTAGCGAACCGCCGGCGCACCTGGCTGGTGATGATCGTCTTCGCCCTGGTCCTCGCCGCCGTCGGGGCGGGGCTGGATCTGTTCATCATTGGCGGCGGGGCCACCTACCTGCCGATCGGCACCCTGAGCGGCATCGCCCTCGGTGGGGGGTCGGCCTGGTTCACCATGCGCAATGGGGACCGTGCCATCCTCGGCCTCGGCGATGGCCGTGCCGGTCGACGCACGGCTGGCGACGGTCAGGACCGACGATGATCGCCTTCGCTATCAGCAGTTCAAGAACATCGTCGAAGAGGTGGCGATCGCCGCCGGGCTGCCGGTGCCGGATTCCTATGTCATTCCGGACGCCGACGCCAACGCCTTCGCCACCGGCCGCGATCCCGAGCACGCCTCGATCGCGGTCACGGAGGGGTTGCTGCGGTCGCTCAACCGCGAAGAGTTGCAGGCCGTGGTGGCCCACGAGATGGGCCATATCAAGAACCTTGATATCCGGTTGATGATGGTCATCGCCGCACTCACCGGGGCGGTGGTGCTCCTCTCCGACTGGTCGCGTCGCGGGTGGCGCTTCGGTGGCCCACGGCGTGTCAGCAAGAAGGGCGGCATCACCTTCCTGGTCTATTTCCTGATCTGGCTGCTGGTCATCCTCGTCGCGCCGATCCTGGCCAGGATTCTCGCGATGTCGGTCTCGCGGACCCGTGAGTATCTCGCCGATGCGTCGGGGGCGGAGCTCACCCGCAATCCCCTCGCGCTCGCCAACGCCCTCCGGAAGATCGATGCCCAGACCACGCCGACGGAAGCAATCAAGCTCGGCAGCGCCGCCCTGTGCATTGCCGACCCGGTCGGGTACGCGGTCAACCGGCGGGACGGCCGCTGGGCCGACCTCTGGGCCACCCATCCGCCGATGGACCGGCGCATCAAGGCGCTGGAGGCGATGGCCTACCAGCGCTCCGTTTCGCGCTAACCCGCCGCGGCATTAGCTTCGCCTTCATGACTGCCCCGGATCACCCGATCTCGGATACCCCCGCGTCCGCCGAATTTCTCGAACGGATGCGGTCGGTTGCCGAATTCCTCGAGATGGTGGCCGCCGACCGCTCGCTGCTGGCGGGCCTGCCGAGGGAAGACCGGCTCCGGATGCTGGCGGCCGCCGGCCAGGTCTACAGCCCGGACATCAACGCCCGACGGCAGCTGGTGAAGGCCACCCACCGCCTCCGGAAGAAGCAGCAGATCAAGGCCGAGGAGGACGTCCTGGCCGGGACGGGGATTCGGCGCCTCCGGCGCCAGGCGGTGTTCACCACCCCGAACTACTTCCTCCTTCCCGAGGCGGAGCAGGGCACCGTCGCCGGCTCGCCCGAGCCGTCGGCCGCCAGCGAGACAGGGGAGCCGCAGAACTGCTACGTCTGCAAGAAAGATTTCAGCACCGTTCATCACTTCTACGACCAGCTCTGTCCCCCGTGCGCCGAGTTCAACTTTGCCAAGCGCACCGAACTCGCGGACCTGCGGGGCCGAGTGGCGCTGGTGACCGGTGGGCGCGTCAAGATCGGCTATCAGGCAGGCCTCAAGTTGCTGCGGTGTGGTGCGCACCTGATCGTCACCACTCGCTTTCCACGAGACTCGGCCAGGCGCTTTGCGCAGGAACCGGATTTTGACCCTGTGGAGCGACCGCCTCGAGATCTATGGTCTCGACCTGCGCCACACGCCGAGTGTCGAGGAGTTCTGCCGCCAGATGCTGCGGGCGCACGATCGGCTCGACTTCATCATCAACAACGCCTGCCAGACGGTGCGCCGCCCGCCGGAGTTCTACCGGCACATGATGGAGGGTGAAACCGCGGCGATCAGCGAGATGCCCGACGCGGTGCGGCGGCTGCTCGGAGCGTACGAGGGATTGCGCGGCTACCACATCCTCCCCGAAGGCTGCGCAACACCGGCGCGCACGATCGGCAGATCAGCGGGGCCCCTGGACTCACGCACGCAGCCCGGTTGTCACAGGTGCCGCTGCTCCCGGAAGATCATCCCGGCGAGCACGACCTCTTTCCGGTGGGGCGTCTCGACCAGGATCTCCAGCAGGTCGACCTGCGCGAGCGCAATTCCTGGCGACTGCTGATGGCCGAGGTGCCGTCCGTCGAGCTGCTCGAGGTGCAGCTCGTCAATGCCATCGCTCCCTACATCATCAACGCCCGGCTCAAGCCGCTCATGGTGCGCACACCGGGTCGCGACAAGCACATCGTCAACGTGTCGGCCGTCGAGGGGCAGTTCTATCGCCGGTTCAAGACCACGCGGCATCCGCACACCAACATGGCCAAGGCCGCGCTGAACATGATGACCCGGACCGCAGCCGCGGACTACGTCGCCCGACGGCATCCACATGAACAGCGTCGATACCGGCTGGGTCACCGACGAGGACCCGGCCGAAGATGCCGAGCGGAAGATGCTCGAACACCGCTTCTCGCCGCCGCTCGATATCGTCGACGGCGCGGCGCGCATCGTCGATCCCATCATCGCCGGCATCAATACCGGCATGCACGTCTGGGGTCAGTTCCTGAAGGACTACATACCGACCGACTGGTAGGCCTTCCCGCCGCTCCTCCGGTCAATGAGGTGCTCGTGGTCACTTCCCCTCGTCGACCATGCTGGCGCTCCCGACCGTCCTGTTCTCCAACCCGGCCACCGCTCGCAGTGAGGCGACGCGACCATCGACCTCAGGGCTGCTAGCGGCCCTCGATTGACCGGGTTGTTCCCGGCCAGAGGCGTCGTTCCTGATCGAGGCAGATCGCAGCCGAGCAGGGAAGGGACGTCTTCGAGGTCGAGAGCCGGGCGGCCGCATCGTGCTGCGCGGGCTCCACCGGGGTAGCCATCGCCTCGGCGCTGAACTGGTACCTCGAACATGTGGCACGGATCAACGTCGCCGATTCCGCTCGCCCGATCGCGCTCCCCCGGCCGCTCCCGGTCGTGCCGGCCAAGGTGCACGTCGTCACGCCCTACGAGCTCCGCTACTTCTTCAACTACTGCACTTTCTCGTACAGCATGGCCTGGTGGGACTGGTCGGAGTGGGAGAGGATGATCGACTGGATGGCGCTCAAGGGGATCAACATGCCCCTGGCCGCCACCGGCCAGGAGGGCACTTGGCGGCTGGTCCTGCGCGACATGGGGTTCAGCGAGCGACAGATCGCCGATTTCCTGGTCGGCCCGGCCTATCTCCCCTGGGGCTGGATGGGCAACATCGACGGCCTCGGGGGACCGCTTCCGGACAGTTGGATTGACAGCCATATCGCCCTCGAGCGCCAGATCCTCGCCCGCGAGCGCACCCTCGGCATGACCCCAGTGCTACAGGGCTTCACGGGGCATGTACCCGAGTCGATCACGCAGGTCTTTCCTGCCGCAAAAATCCACAAGACCGGCGACTGGTCGGCGGGATTCTCCGGGACATGGTTTCTCGATCCCCTCGATCCGCTCTTCCAGCGAATCGGCCAGCGTTTCATCGAACGGCAGACCGAGCTGTTCGGGACCGATCACTACTATGCGGCCGACAGCTTCAACGAGATTGATCCTCCCTCGGATGATCCGGCCTTTCTCGCCGGAATGGGGCGGGCGGTCTATCAGTCGATGCGCGCTGCAGACACCGCGTCGGTCTGGGTGCTGCAGGGGTGGTTCCTCTACTACCAGGCCAAGTTCTGGAAGGAGCCGCAGGCCCGGGCGCTCCTCGGCGCGGTGCCCGACGATCGCATGGTCGTGCTCGATCTCTGGGGCGACCGGCATCCCGTCTGGAACCAGCGCGCGGCGTTCTACGGCAAGCCCTGGATCTGGAATGTGCTCTACAATTTCGGCGGCAAGGTGACGCTCAACGGCGACCTGCCGAAGATCGCCGCGAACCTCAACGACGTGCTCCAGAGCCCCGCCAAGGGCCGCCTCGTCGGCCTGGGCATGATGATGGAAGGCCTTGGCAACAACCCGGTCGTGCCCGACTTCATGATGGACATGACCTGGCGCACGACTGTTCCTCGCCTCGATGAATGGGTGCGTGACTACGTGACGCGGCGGTACGGCGTGGAGAACGCGATGGCCCAGGAAGCCTGGCAGGTCCTTCTGGAGACGGCGTATCGTTCGCCGGCCCAGACGGGGACGTTTCTTGCCGAACGACCGGGGTTCTACGTCGCCAAGGCTGCCTACCGGACCGAACCGATTGCACCGTACGACTTCAAGCTCCTCGTGCCGGCGCTGGAGAAACTCCTGGCGGCGTCGCCGGTGCTCGGACACAGCGATGCCTACCGGTATGATGTGGTCAACCTCACCCGCCAGCTCCTCGGACAGCTGGGGCTTCCGAAAGTCAATGCGGTCCAGGCAGCATTCGCGAGGAAGGACACCGCCGCGATCCGGTCAGCAGAGCAGGGCGTGATGGTGCTGCTGCAGGACCTTGACGTGCTGGTCGGCACGCGCGAGGAGTTTCTTCTCGGTCGCTGGATCGCCGAGGCAAGACGGTGGGGCACCACTGATGCGGAACGTGATCGCTATGAATGGAACGCCCGCAACATCATCACGCTGTGGGGAACAAAGTGCACCGAGGGAGAGAACGACGACCTGAACCTCTATGCCTTCAAGGAATGGCACGGGATGTTCACCGGCTACTTCCTCCCGCGCTGGGAGAAGTTCTTCGACCAGCTGAACGGATCGCTTGCGTCCGGGAGCTCCTTTGATCGTCAGCCGTTCGCAGCCGATATATGTCAGTGGGAGCAGGAGTGGTCGCGCCAGCACGCGGCCTTCCGGACCACGCCGAGCGGCGACCCGCTGGTCGTGGCCCGGTCCCTGTTCCAGAAGTACCGCCGGGAACTTGACGCCGGGCCGCGGTAGGCCGCTGCCCGAGCTGTGGTGCGACGGACGGGGCGTCGGTCGTCCCCATTGAGTTCCCCTCTCGCAGCGCCGGGGTATCTTAGGGAGATCCCGGCGCCGGCTGCGCATCGTCACTCGTACAGGAGTCTTGAGCCATGGCCCTCTGGAAGGAGCAAGCCCCCCCGAAGAAGGACCCCGTGCCCACCACGCCGCCGCCGAGGGCCGAAGTGGCCCCCAGAATCGAGTCATCCCCCAGTCACGACATGCCCCGGAGGGCGACCGTGCCAGACACCAAGGAATCCCTCATTGCTGCCGACCTCACGATCGAGGGCAAGATCGAAGGCGCAGGGCACGTGCGTATCGCCGGGCGCTTCAAGGGCGACATCAATGTGCAGGGACACCTGACGATCGAAGCCGGCGCGAAGGTCACCGGCGGGGTCCGGGCGAACATCGTCATTATTGCCGGGGAACTTGAAGGCAATATCGATGCGGCTTCTCGCGTCGAGTTGCTCGACACGGGAATCCTCAACGGGGATCTCAAGTCGGGTTCGCTCACAGTGGCGGCCGGGTCACGGATGCGAGGCCAGGTCGAGTTCGGGTGGGAGGAGAAGGCGGCACGGGTGACCGGCATGAAGATGGAGGGCGGCACCGCCGCATGAGCGTCGCGCGTCAGGGCGTTCCCGGGGCGACGCGGACCTGCCCGCACTGTCGGGCCACGATTCTCGAGAGCGCCGCCGTCTGCCCGGGGTGCAAGCACCACCTGCGCTTCGAACCCGGTGCCGCGCAGCGCCCGGTGCCGGGATTCTCGGCACTGCAGATCGAGGGCACCGTCCGCCATCCGGCGGCCGGTGAGGCCTGGGAGTATTCGATGGTGGTGACGATCCGGAACGACCGCGGTGAGGAGATCGCCCGCCAGATCATCGGCGTGGGGGCGCTGCAGCCGGAGGAGGTCAGGACCTTCACGCTCGCCGTCGAGGTCGCCAAGCCGGGAGAAACGAAGCCCTCGAGGGACTAGCCTCGCGTTCTCGCCCCGCCTTTCACGAGGGATCCATGGCCATCGCTCGCAGGGCCGTTGTTGCCGCCGGTGTCGCGCTCGCCATTCTCTGTCATCCTGCCATCGCCCAGCTCTCGTTCGAGCAACGGGCCCGCGACCTTGTCGCCCAGATGACGCTCGCCGAGAAAGTCTCCCAGATGAAGGATGTTGCCCCCGCCATCGAGCGGCTCGGCATTCCGGCATACAACTGGTGGAACGAGGCTCTCCATGGCGTGGCGCGCTCGGGACTGGCGACGGTCTTTCCGCAGGCCATTGGGCTGGCGGCCACGTGGGACGACTCGCTCGTCTTGCAGATGGCGACGGTGGTTTCCGACGAGGCGCGCGCCAAGTACCACGAGTATCGCCGCCAAGGCAAGCACGATCGCTATGGCGGCCTGACCTTCTGGTCGCCGAACATCAACCTGTTCCGGGATCCACGGTGGGGGCGTGGGCAGGAGACCTACGGCGAGGATCCGTTTCTCGCTGGGCGGCTCGCTGTGCAGTTCATCCATGGAATGCAGGGCGATGATCCGACCTACCTGAAGACGGTGGCCACCGTGAAGCACTTCGCCGTCCACAGCGGGCCGGAGCCGGAGCGACACACATTTGACGCGGTGGTCAGCGACCGGGACCTGCACGAGAGCTACCTGCCGCAATTCGAGGCGGGAATCCGTCAGGGCGGCGCGTATTCCCTGATGTGCGCCTACAACCGCGTCGATGGCAAGCCGGCATGTGGCAGCGATCTGCTGCTGTCCGACATCCTGCGAGGCCAGTGGGGATTTCCGGGCTATGTGGTCTCCGACTGTGGTGCCATCAACGACATCTACCAGCGTCACCGGGTGGTGCCGAGCGGTGCCGAGGCGGCAGCGCTCGCGGTGCGAACCGGCACCGATCTCGAGTGCGGCGGGGTCTATGACAACCTCGTGGCGGCGGTGGGGCAGGGGCTGATCGCCGAGGCTGAGCTGGACACCGCGGTCACGCGGCTCTTTCTCGCCCGCTTCAAGCTTGGCATGTTCGATCCGCCGGATCGTGTGCCCTTTGCCAGGATACCCTATTCGGTCCTCGATCAACCGAGCCATCGCGAGCTCGCGCGCCGGGTCGCGCGCGAATCAATGGTCCTGCTCAAGAATGCGAGTGGGACGCTGCCACTGCGCAAGGACCTTGACCGGCTGGCGGTGATCGGTCCGAATGCCGATCAGGCCGAGGTGCTGCTCGGCAATTACAATGGCACTCCGTCTGACCCGGTCACCCCGTTGCGAGGAATTCGAGAGGCGGTCTCGGAGCAAACCGAGGTGCTGTTCGCCCGCGGCGCCAACCTGGCGGTTGGTGTTCCGTCCCCGGATTCCACCTCGGCGGACTCGCTCCTTGCCGAAGCGCTGCGGGTCTCCAGGTCGGCCGATGCAGTGGTGCTTGTCCTCGGGCTCACGAACCGTCTCGAAGGTGAGGAGATGCGGGTGCAGGTCGCTGGCTTCCGTGGCGGCGACCGGACGCGGATCGATCTTCCCGATCCGCAGGAGCGACTGCTCGAGCAGGTCGTGGCGACCGGAAAACCCGTTGTCTTGGTGCTCCTCAACGGTAGCGCCCTTGCCGTCAACTGGGCGCAGGAGCATGTCCCCGCGATCGTCGAGGCGTGGTATCCGGGGCAGGCGGGCGGCAATGCAATTGCCGACGTGCTGTTCGGCGACTACAACCCGGCCGGTCGCCTGCCGGTCACTTTCTACCGGAGCGTGGCGGACCTTCCGGCGTTCGACGACTACCGGATGGCCGGTCACACCTACCGCTACTTCGATGGGCCACCGCTCTATCCCTTCGGCCACGGACTCAGTTACACCACTTTCGCCTATGATTCGCTGCGAGTGAGTGCGGACTCGGTGGGGGCGGGGGACACGATCGTGGTGCGGATCAACCTCAGCAATATCGGTTCACGCGCTGGTGACGAGGTGGTGCAGCTTTACGTGCAGCATCTCGGCGCGGTGCCCGATCGGCCCCGTCAGGACCTTCGCGGGTACCGGCGCGTCTCGCTGCAACCGGGGGAGACCCGCCTGATCGAGATGTCGGTACCGGTCGCCGGGGTGGCATACTGGAGCGCCGACGCACACGGTTGGCGGGTCGAGGACGAGCAGCTACGCCTGGAAGTGGGCGCCTCCTCGGCGGATATCCGGCTCGACAAGGTTGTCCGCGTGACCGGAAACTGAATCTCTTCTGCAGAAGGTGCCTGATTCGCTGGCTGTTGCCGGGAGGAAGCGACCATGAGTGCACGCCTGTTGGCTCGGCGGGGTTTTCTCGGGACGGCGATGGTGGGTGGTGCTGCCATGCTGGTCCCGCAGTGGCCCATCCTGCGCACGCTCGGTGACGGGGTTCGCTCGCGGCTTGCCGACTCCCGCATCGACCTCTTGCTCGACGAGCCGATTGGCACGATCGCCCCCGAGATCTATGGCCACTTTGCCGAGCATCTCGGGGGGGTGGTCTACGACGGGATCTGGGTGGGGGAGAACTCAAGCATCCCCAACATCGGCGGCATCCGGAAGGCCCTTGTCGAGGCGCTCCGGCCCATCAAGCCGAGTGTCATGCGCTGGCCCGGCGGGTGTTTTGCCGATTCATACGATTGGCGTGACGGGGTCGGGCCGAGGTCCCAGCGGCCACGGCGCAACAACTTCTGGTCCGATGATCCCGCGTTCAGGGCCCTCGGCAACATCCCCGCGAAGTTCGACCCCAACGCCTTCGGTACCTCGGAGTTCCTGCACTTCTGCCGTCTGATCGGCTCCCAGCCGTACCTTGCCGTCAACGTGCGGTCCTTGCCGGCGCTCGCGTTCACCCAGTGGCTCGAGTACTGCAATTCGCCGGCGGGCAGCACTACGTGGGCGGACGTGCGAGCCGCCGCGGGTGATCGGGAGCCATTTGGCGTGCGCTACTGGGGCGTCGGGAATGAGTCATGGGGCTGCGGCGGCAATTTCACCCCGGAGGAGTACGCCGGCGAGTATCGGCGCTTCGGTGTCTCGGCGCCGGAATTCGGGGTCGATCTGCAGTTCATTGCCTCGGGGCCCAATGGCGGGGACCTGGAGTGGACCCGCCGCTTCTTCGGCGCGATGGCAGAACGCAACAGTCTCGACATGGTCAAGGGGTGGGCGCTGCACCACTACAGCAGCGCCGGGGATGCTGGCGCCGACGCGGTGGCCTACGACGCACGCGGCTGGTACGATCTCGTCAGCAGCTCCGACCGGATGGAGGGACTCATCACCTCCCACTGGCAGGAGATGGCGCGGGCGGATCGGGGGCACCGAATCAAGCTGGTCGTCGATGAGTGGGGTGCCTGGCACCGGACCGCTCCGATTGCCGATCCGGCGCATCTCTTCGAGTCGCAATCCACGATGCGGGACGCCGTGGTGGCCGGTCTCACCCTCGACACGTTCAACCGCCATGCCGACAAGGTCGCCATGGCCAATGTGGCGCAGTTGATCAACTGCATCCATGCGCTCTTCCTGTCCCACGAGGACAAGTTCGTCAAGACGCCGACCTATCATGTCTTTGCGATGTACGCGGCGCATCAGGGGGCGAGGGCGCTGCGAAGCGTCGTCTCCACGCCGCCCACGTCGTGGCAGGCGAAGGATGGCACGCCGCGCAGCCAACGTGGGCTCAACTGCTCGGCCTCTGTGCGCGATCGCCAGGTGACGCTGACGGTCACGAACCCGGCACTGGTGGATGGCCGGACGACCGAGATCACGCTGCGGGGCGGGTCCATCCGCTCGGTGAAGGCCACGACGCTCGCTTCGGCGGATGTGCACTTGGTGAACAGCTTCGAGCGTCCCGACACGATCGTCCCGACCGTCACGGAGGTCGCGGCGTCGGGACAGTCGGTGGTCCACACCTTTCCGCCGGCTTCGGTCACCAGGCTCGACATGGTGCTTGGCGCCTGAACTCCGCGCCGGTGAGGCAGCCTACTCGGTTGTGTCGACCGAGACGTCAGCAGCACCTTCGTCGTCATAGGTCACGTGGACGGTCCAGGGGCGGCAGCAGATCTCGCAGTCCTGCACGTACTCCTGTTCTTCCCCGCCGTCGGGGTCGAGCGTAATCTGCACGCCCTCGCCGCAATACGGACACGTGACGTCAGCCTCGGTCTGGAAGAGCGAATCGCTCGAAGTCGTCGTCAAGCTTGTCGTCTGGTTCGTCGTCGTATGATCCATCATCGTGGTCATCACGTGCCATGAAGCGCTCCTGTGCCCGGATCGGGCGGCTGCCGAATCGGCCCCCGCCACGGCGGAGGATTCAGTGGTTTTCCCCGGACGTGGCTCCGGGGCAACCCCAGTATAGCGGGGGTGGGGTGCCGCCGCAGCGGGCGGGTCGCCAGGTCGACCTTGACAAGCCGGAACGGTCTCAAGGAATACTCGTCTCCTCTGGCGACTGTTGCGCCGCATGCACGAACCATTTTCTGGAGCAGTCAATATGTCAGTCCGGCTCGGAGATCTTGCCCCCGACTTCACCGCCGACACCACCCAGGGCCCGATCTCCTTCCATCAGTGGAAGGGTGATTCCTGGGCGGTGCTCTTCTCCCATCCCAAGGACTTCACTCCGGTCTGTACAACGGAGCTGGGAGCCGTCGCCTACCTCAAGCCCGAGTTCGACCGGCGCAACGTGAAGGTGATCGGCCTCAGCGTCGATTCCGTCGAGTCACATGTTCGCTGGGAGCAGGATATCGCCGACGTGACCGGCAACTCGGTCAACTTCCCGATGATCGGCGATCCGGCCCGCAAGGTCGCGAACCTGTACGACATGATCCACCCCAACGCCGACAACACCCTGACTGTGCGGTCGGTGTTCATCGTCGGACCCGACCACAAGATCAAGCTGATGCTCACCTATCCCGCCAGTACCGGGCGGAATTTTCAGGAGATCCTCCGGGCCATCGACTCGCTCCAGCTGACGGCAGGGTTTGCCGTCGCGACGCCGGCGGACTGGACTGACGGGCAGGACGTGATCGTCGCCTCCTCGCTCTCGGATGAGGATGCCCACAAGCGCTTCCCCGGGGGCTGGGTCACCAAGAAGCCGTACTTGCGGGTGCTGCCCCAGCCGAGGAAGCAGTCCTAGGCGCGTTTCAATCCGGGCTCCGCTTCCCGGCCGGTCACTGGGCCTTCAGCGCTTCCAGGCCGAGCCGTTGGGCCTCGCGATTGAACGCCGGAAGGTCGGTCGAGAGGATGCGCTGCATCCTGTCGGTCTGCACCTTGAGTTCGGCCGCTCAGATCCTTGAAGATCGGGTAGGCGCTGGCGATCGGCCGGGCGTCGGCGACTCGTGACCACGCCGAGCAGCGAGGCGAGTCGGTTGTTGATCTTGATCGGGAAGTTGAGCGGATCCTGGCCGCTCTGATTCCGCACCTGATAGATCTCCTCCTCCACGACGCCAGGGCGTGCGTCAGCGTGTCGCCGCGCGCCTTCAGTGAGCGCGCATCGGGTGACTTGCCGAGCCGGTCGGTCACCTGCGGCTTGATCGCGCGGATCTCGATCACCGCGTTGTTGGCCTCGCTCACCTTGTCGCGCATCTGGATCGCGAGGTCGAACTGCTCCTGCAGGTCGGCCTGCGTGACGTCGGTGCGGAGCGGGTGGCGCACCACCGTGAGCGGCTGGGTCTGATGACTTGCCGTCGACGGTCAGGCGCACGGTGTAGGTCCCCGGGGTCGCGGTCGGGCCGCTGGTGCTGGCGCCCCAGAGGATCATCCCGGGGAAGGTCGTCGCGCCGGGATAGCGCAGATCCCAGGTCGACCGCATTGAGTGCCGGCTGCCATCGAAGCGTCCTGCGTTCCACCGCCTCCGCCGGCCACCACCGCCGCCGCCCCGGCCGCCGCGTCCACCGCCGGCGGCCGCCGCCGCGTTCCGGTGAAGGTCCGGATCACCTGCCCCTTGTCGAGGATGTCGACGGTGAGCTTCTCCGCCGGCTGCTTGAGCCAGTACTCGATCGCGCGCGCCGCCGGCGCCACGGATCGCCGGGACGGGCGCGAAGAGGTGCGGCGCCGTCGGAGGTCGCGAGTGAGCGGGCGTGTACTGCCGCAGCGGCTGAATGTTGTCGAGGATGTAGAACCCGCGCCCGTGCGTGGCGATCGCGAGGGAGTTGTCCTCGACCATCAGGTCGGCCACCGGCACATCGGGCAGGTTCAGCGACAGCGATTCCCAGTGGTCGCCGTCATCGTAGGAGAGGTAGACGCCGTGCTGCGTCCCGGCGTAGAGCAGGCCCGGGCGCGTGGGATCCTCGCGCACCACATGCACGTAGTCGTTCGGGGCGAGTGCCGGTGACGATCTTCGTCCACGTCTTGCCGTAGTCGTGCGTGCGGAAGATGTACGGCGCCGACGTCGTCGAGCAGTGGTCGCTTGACGGCGGCATACGCGGTCCCGGCATCGAAGGCACCGGCATCGATGATGCTCACCCGGCCGAAGTCCGGCATCCCCTTCGGCGTGACGTTGCTCCAGTTCTTGCCGCCGTTTCGGGTGACGTGGATCATCCCGTCGTCCGAGCCCGCCCAGAGCACGTTCACGTCCCGCTTCGAGGGGCCGAGCGCGAAGACCACCGCGTAGACCTCGGGGCCGTTCATGTCGTGCGTGATCGGGCCGCCGGACATCCCCATCGTCGTCGGATCGTGGCGGGTGAGGTCCGGCGAGATCCGGTCCCAGCTCTGGCCGCCGTTGGTCGTCTTCCACACATGCTGCGACGAGGTGTAGAGGACGTTGGGGTCGACCGGCGAGAAGACGATCGGGATAGGTCCACTGCCAGCGTTCGACCAGCGCGCTCGACGGTTCGCCGGAGAACATGCGCGGATACGGCCCCACCTCGCGCTCCTCGCCCGTGCGCCGGTTGAGCCGCGTGAGGAACGAGCCGTTGTTGCCGCCGGCGTAGAAGATGTCCGGATCCTTCGGATCGGGCGCGATGTAGCCCGGTTCCGCGCCGCCGGCACTGTACGTGGCCGGCGCGGCGCCGCCGCGGCCGCCGCCCCGGCCTCCGCCACCGCCGGCAGCGCTCGGCACGCAGACCGTGCTGGCGTCCTGCTGGGCGCCGCAGACGCTGGTAGGGGACGTGGCGCGGTCGCCACGACATGGTAGATCTGGGCGGTCGGGATAGTCGCGCGAGCTGAAGGCGTGTGCGCCGAGCGCGTCGTAGGTCACGGCGCCGCCACCGTCGCTGGCATACAGCATGTGCTGCGAGTCGTCCGGGTCGATCCACATGTCGTGGGAATCGCCGCCGGCAGTAGTTGGTCATGGTCTTGCCGCCGTCGGTCGACCGCAGCGTGCCGACATTCTGGACGTAGACCAGGTCCTTGTTGTGCGGGTCGGCGGTGACGTGCGTGTAGTAGAACGCGCGCTGGCGGATGTTGCGGCCGCTGTTGACCAGGGTCCAGGTGGCCCCGGCGTCATCGGAGCGGAAGAGGCCGCCGTTGTCGTTCTCGATCTCGGCATAGACGCGGTTGGGGTCGGCGCCGGAGACCGAGACGCCGATCTTGCCGATCGATGCCGGCCGGCAGGCCGGGATTCCGGGTGATCTCGGTCCAGCGTCTCGCCGCCATCGGTCGACTTGAAGAGGCCGCTCCCCGGGCCGCCGCTCGACATCGAGTACTCCTTGCGCCACGCTTCCCAGAGCGCGGCATACATCACCTGGGGGTTGGCGCGGTCGATGGAGATGTCGATGGCCGCCGGTCCTGTCGTCGCGGAACAGCACCCGGCGCCAGGTCTTGCCGCCGTCGGTGCTCTTGAAGACGCCGCGCTCATCGTCGGGTGCGCCGTACATGCCCGAACGCGGCGACGAAGACGATGTCGGGGTTGTCGGGATGGATCCGGATCTTGGAGATGGTCTGCTGATCACTGGCCCCAGACATGCGTCCAGGTCTTGCCGGCGTCGGTCGACTTGTAGACACCGTCACCGGCCATGATGTCGCCGCGGATGCACGATTCGCCCATCCCGATGTAGACGACATCGGGGTTGGATTCCGAGACCGCCACCGCGCCGACCGAAGCGCTGTGCATCTGGCCGTCTGTCACCGGGGCCCACGTCTTGCCGCTGTCGCCCGTCTTCCAGAGTCCGCCGCCAGTGGCGCCGAAATAGCCCTCGCCCGGGCGTCCTTTCACGCCGCTGATCGCGATCGAGCGTCCCCCCCGGAGCGGACCGACGTTGCGCCAGGCAAGGCCCTTGGTGATCACCGTGTCGATCGCGGTCCTGGCGACCCCAGGCGGCTGGCTCGGTGCGCGGATCACGCGCCAGGCGCCGGGAATGGCCAGAAAGGCGGCGGTGGCCCAGAGTGCCGGGCGGCGGAGCGAGATGAGCATGCGAGCCTCCTCGGGGGATGGAAGAGAGTAGCTCTCACATACGGCAGGTGGAAGCCCGGCGGGATTGATGGCATATTGTTCCAGATGGGCGGTCACGCGGTTCAGCCCACCCACCTGCTGCAGAGGATCTGGACATGCGAATTCGATTTGTGCTTCCAGCAGTCTTCGCCCTGCTCGCCGCCGGATTTCCGGTGTCCGGTGTTGCGGCCCAGGGTGGGGGTGGCGGCGGTGGCGGTGGCGGCGGGATGGGTGGCGGCGGGATGGGAGGCATGAACATGATGCCCAACCTCCCGGTCCAGGAGGATATCACCGGGCCGGGCACCTTCGATTCGCTGAAGACAATTCTCTCGCTGACGCCGGATCAGCTCAGTGCCCTCGAGGACTTCCGGCGCGCACACATTCTCCACACTGAGGCGCTGCGCGACTCCCTGGCCCACGCAGCGGCGGGGCTCGGCTACGCCCGGGCAACCAATCCCGCCCTCGACAAGTTCGTCAACAGCGATCCAGCCAAGCTCAACAAGATGTACGACAAGTTGCTCAATCGCGTGCGGAAGGGCGACGAGGACTTCTACAGCAAGTTCGTGAAGGGGCAGTTGAGCAAGGAGCAGTGGAAGGCTTTCCAGCGCTGGCGTCAAGGCTACTAGCGATCCTGAGGTCTGCCATGGATGACTCTTCGGTACGGCGCCGCGAGTTTCTCAAGCGTTCTGCCGCGGCGCTCGGCGCCGTCGGATCGGCCGGCGCCGCCCTGCCAACCGTAGAAGCACTTGCCGCCGAGGAAGCCCCTCCGCCGGCCGCTGCCCTTCCGGCGCGACCATTCAACGGAACGTACGACGGAGCACGCCTCAGCCGGGTGGCCTTCCCGCTGGGCGGCATTGGCGCGGGGATGATCTGCCTCGAAGGCACGCGGCGCCCTGTCGCATGTCTCCCTGCGCAACCATCCCGAAGTGTTCAACGAGCCGTGCATCTTCGCCGCGATTTCGCGTCAAGGGGCGCCGCCGATGTGGCGCGCGTGCTCGAAGGCCCGGTGCCGGGCTGGAAGCTCTTCGGCCGCGCGGCGCGGCAACGGCGCCGGCGGCACGTTCGTACGGCCTGCCGCGTTTCGGCGAGGCGAGCTTCACCGGCCCGTTTCCCCTTCGGCACGGTCTCACGCTGCACGATCCGGCGTGCCGCTGCAGGTCGAGATCACCGGCTGGAGTCCGTTCGAGCCCGGCGACGCCGACAACTCGAGCCTGCCGGTCGCCGGCGCTGGAGTATCGCTTCACCAACAAGTCGCGGCGTACCGTCGAAGCCGTCTTCTCCTTCAACGCCAGAACTTCATGCCGCTCGACGGCAAGGACCATCGCGGCCGTGCGCGCGACTGCCGGGCGGCTTTCTCCTCTGGCTCGACCGGGCCGCCGGAGGACGGGCCTGGCGAAGACGCGGCGTTGTCGCGCCACGGTCGAGCGATCCGGCGGTAAGGTGAACCACGCCTGGTTCCGCGGCGGCTGGTGGGATCCGCTCACCATGGCGTGGAAGGACGTCGCCGAAGGGCGCGCCTATCGATCGCGCCGCCGGTCACCGAGGGCGCTCCGTCGCCCGGGCGCGACGCTCTTCGTGCCGTTCGCCCTCGCGCCCGGGCGAATCGAAGACCATCACGGTGCGGCTCGCCTGGTATGTCGGCCGGACGCAACCTCCGCATCGGGCAGGATCCGCCGGCCACGCACCGGTCGTGACGGCCGGCGATCTATCGTCCCTGGTACGCCGGACGGTTCGCCGACATCGAGGAGGTCACGCGACTACTGGCGCGAGCAATATGACGACCTGCGCGCGCGAGCCGAGCGGTTCAGCGACTGCTTCTACGACACGACGCTGCCGCCGGAAGTGGTCGAGGCCGTGGCCGGCGAATCTCACGATCCTCAAATCGCCCACGGTCCTGCGGCAGGCCGACGGCCGGCTCTGGGCCTGGGAAGGCTGCGCCGACGACAACGGCTGCTGCGCCGGCACCTGCACGCACGTCTGGAACTACGCCCAGGCGATCCCGCATCTCTTTCCCGCGCTCGAGCGGACGCTGCGCGAGACGGAGTTCGGCCCGTCGCAGGACGAGCGCGGGCACCAGGCATTCCGCACCGCGCTGCCGATCCGGCCGCAGGTCCACGACTTCCACGCCGCGGCCGACGGCCAGCTCGGCGGCATCATGAAGGTCCACCGCGACTGGCGCATCAGCGGCGACACCGACTGGCTGCGCACGCCTCTGGCCGAAGGTGAAGGCGAGCCTCGACTACTGCATCGCGACCTGGGATCCCGGCCACAAAGGCTGGGTCGAGGAACCGCACCACAACACCTACGACATCGAGTTCTGGGGCCCGGACGGCATGTGCACCAGCTTCTATCTCGGCGCGCTGCGAGGCCGCGGTGCTGATGGGCACGGCGCTCGGCGACGACGTGCCGGCCTATGCGGACCTTGCTCGACAGCGGGCATCCGCACGCGGCGGAGCGCGAGCTGTTCGACGGCGAGTACTTCATCCAGAAGGTCGAGTGGAAGGACCTCCGCGCGCAGAGAGCCGACTCGAGAACGAGCTTCTGGGACTGAGTGACTACTCCCCCGAAGCGCGTGCGCTCCTGGAGAAGGAAGGGCCGAAATACCAGTACGGCAGCGGCTGCCTCGTCCGACGGCGTGCTCGGTTCCTGGCTGGCGTTGGTCTGCGGGGTGGGCCAGGTGCTCGATGCCGGCAAGGTCCGCAGCCATCTCGCAGTCGGTCCATCGCTACAATCTCAAGACCGATCTCTCGGCGCACGCCAACCCGCAGCGGCCGAGCTACGCCTGCGGCAAGGAAGGCGGTCTGCTGCTCTGCACCTGGCCCAAGGGCGGGGCGCTGTCGCTGCCGTTCGTCTATTCCAACGAGGTCTGGACCGGCATCGAGTACCAGGTCGCCTCGCACCTGATGCTGCTGGGCACTGGTGAAGGAAGGCCTGGAGATCGTGCGCACCTGCCGCGACCGCTACGACGGCCGGGTGCGCAATCCGTTCAACGAATACGAATGCGGCCACTGGTACGCCCGGGCGATGTCATCCTACGCGCTGCTGCAGGCCTCACCGGCGCCCGCTACGACGCCGTGGACAAGGTCCTGCACCTCGAGCCACGCATCGCCGGCGACTTCCGGAGCTTTCTCGCGACGGCCACCGGCTTCGGCACGGTCGGGGTACGGGGCGGCAAGCCGTTCCTCGACGTGAAGTCCGGGCACCATCGACGTCGAAGATCGACTATCGTCCCTCTCGACCGTGAGTGCTCCGCATGCCGGCTGATCCAGAGATCATCCTCGTTGCCAGCGGCGATTCGCGCCTCTCCGCCAATCGCGTCTGCTGGCCAGCCCAGGCAGGCGCTCGAAGACGCGGTACGCGCTGCTTCGCGGCGCTCGGCGCGCACGGTCGTGCGCGGACACCCGGTCGACCCGGAAGGGCCACGGCTTCATCGACGGCCAGGCGCGCGGCATCGAGATCTTTCGGCGCGATCGATCCCGACGCTCCGCTCGTCGTCGCGGAAGCGGTGTGGCAGTACACCAGCCATGTACTCGCGGGGCTCACGCGCCATCGCGGACCGATCCTGACGCTCGCCAACTGGAGCGGCCAGTGGCCGGGGCTGGTGGGCCTGCTCAACCTCAACGGCTCGCTCACCAAGGCCGGCATTCGCTACAGCTCGATCTGGAGCGAGGACTTCACCGACGACCTTTGCGCGCAACGCGATCGCCCAGTGGCTCCGGACCGGGACGATCAGGCACGATCGCTCGCACGTGCAGCCGTTCACTGACGACACGCTCGGTGCGCGCCTTCACCGTCGGATCGCGAACGCGGGCGCGGCGCTCGGCGCAGCGCTCGTGCGCGACCAGGCGATTGCTCGGCGTCTTCGACGAAGGGTGCATGGGGATGTACAACGCCATCATTCCCGACCACCTGCTCCACGCAACCGGCCTCTTCAAGGAACGCCTCAGCCAGAGCGCGCTCCATGCCGCGATGCAGCCTGGTGCCCGATGCCGCGGCGAGGCGGCATTACGACTGGCTGGGCCGACGCGGCATGCAGTTCGTCCTCGGGCGATCGACGAGGCCACCGAACTCACCGAGCGCCAGGTGCTCGAAGGGCTGCGGATGTACGACGCGGCCGTCCGGCTTGCCGCATGACTTCGGCTGCAGCGCGATCGGCATCCAGTATCAGCAGGGACTCAAGGATGTCTGCGTGGCTTCCGACCTGGCCGAAGGCCTGCTCAACAACCCGGACCGTCCGCCGGTCCTCGGCAGCGACGGCGCCGATACTGTTCGCCGGCCGGGCGGTCACGCACTTCAACGAGGTCGATGAGTGCGCCGGCGTCGACGGCCTGATTACCGATCGCGTCTGGCGCGACCTCGGCCTCGATCCTTCGAACACGCTGCATGACGTGCGCTGGGGTGAAGCGGTGCACGAGCGAGGGGTCAATGAGTTCGTGTGGCTGTTCGAGATTTCCGGCGCGGCGCCGGCGTCGCACTTCATTGGCGGATATGCCGGCGCCACCGGGGAACGCCAGCCTCCGATGTACTTCCCGCGTGGGGGATCGACCCTCAAGGGCATCAGCAGGCCGGGGGAGATCGTCTGGAGCAGGATCTACGTCGCAGGGGACGCGCTGCACATGGATATCGGTCGCGGGGGAGTGGTGCGGCTGTCCGATGAGGAAACGGAACGCCGCTGGCAGGCGACGACCCCCCAGTGGCCGATCATGCACGCGGTGCTCTACGGTGTCTCGCGGGACCAGCTGATGGCCAAGCACCAGGCCAATCACATCCACGTGGCCTATGCCGAGAGTGCCGAGCAGGCGATGCGCGCCCTGGTCCGTAAGGCCAGCATGGCCCGGGCAATGGGGATTGCCGTGAACCTGTGCGGGGCCCCCGAAGACTCCCTCGAGCAACATCAGCCTCGGGAGTACTGGGCCTGACGGAATGAGCGCTGCCTCCGCCGAGCCGATGCGGCCGCAGGGTCCGGCGCGATGGCGCGCGCGGCTGCAACGGCACGCCGGCCGATTCGGCCTCGCGCTGGTGGTGCTGTTGGCAGTCATCTTCTCTCCGGTCCGGCAGGGCGAACTCGTCTTCCTCGGCCTCGGCAATCTCAGCGACATTCTCCGGCAGGTGTCAGAGAAGGGAATCCTCGCCGTCGGCATGACCGCAGTGGTGATCGCTGGAGGAATCGACCTGTCGGTCGGGTCGGTGCTCGCCTTCAGTGCCACGCTGTCGGCATTGCTCTGGATGCGCGGCGGCGTCGGCATGGTGGCGAGCGTGCTGCTCGTGCTGCTCGGCGGCGCGCTCTGGGGACTCCTCAACGGGGTGGTGATCGCCCGCTGGCGCCTGCCGGCGTTCATCGCGACCCTCGCCACCATGAGCGCCGCCCGGGGTACCGCGCGCTACCTGAGCGGGGGAAGCGCGATCCCGCTCGGGTTTGGCTCCGGCGCGGCGCCCGACTCGGTCCGCGTGCTGGCGGGGCCGCTGTTTCCCTATGTCCCGACCCCGGCCGTGGTCTTTATCGTCTCGGCCCTGGTGATCCACCTCTACCTCGCGAGAACGCGCGGCGGGCGTTATCTCTACGCGATTGGTGGCAACGAGGAAGCGGCCCGCCTTTCCGGCATCCGGGTGGGATTCCACAAGGCCGGCGTGTATGTGATCTGTGGCGCGCTCGCCGCCCTGGCCGGGCTGGTGCACGCCGCCCAGCTCGAGCAGGGCAACCCCAACGATGGCGTGGCCTATGAACTCGACGCGATTGCGGCGGTGGTGATCGGCGGGACCAATCTCAGCGGTGGCGTGGGAACGGTGGGCGGGACCCTCGTGGGAATCCTCACGATCGGTGTGATCAACAACAGCATGGGGCTTAACAACGTCGATGCCAATCTCCAGCTCATTCTCAAGGGTGTCATCATTCTGGTGGCGGTCTGGCTGCAGCGGCGCCATCCGGACTGAGTACCGGCGGGTCCTGCTCGGGGCAGCCCTGCTGCTGGTGGCGTGCAGCCGGGCGCCGCAGGGGAAGCACCTGATCGGTTTCTCGCAGGCGAACCTGGGCGAGCCGTGGCGGGTGGCCATGAACGCCGACATCGCCGCTCGCGCCAAGGACTTCCCTGATCTGGAAATTGTCTACGCTGACGCGCAGCAGGATAACTCCAAACAGGTCGCGGATGTCGAGAGCTTTCTGCGACAGAAGATCGAGCTGCTGATCATCTCGCCCAACGAAGCGAAGCCGCTCACTCCGATCGTCCAACGGGCGTATGAGGAGAAGATCCCGGTGATCGTCCTGGACCGCGAGATCGAGGGCGACTCCTACACCACGTTCATCGGAGCGAACAACCGGGAGATTGGCAAGGCGGCCGGGGAATACGCGGCCACCCTGCTCGGCGGGAAGGGCAACGTGGTCGAGATCAAGGGATTGCCCGGTTCGACGCCGGCGCGTGATCGGAGCGAGGGATTCCGGGAAGCGATCGCCCTGTTCCCGGGCATCGTCATCGTGCACGATCCGGTGGCCAACTGGCTCAGGGGTGAGGCGATGTCGCAGATGGAATCGGCACTCGCGGCCAATGCCAGGATCGACCTGGTCTATGGGCACAACGACCCGATGGCGATCGGGGCCTACCTCGCGGCCAAGGCGAAGGGACGCGACGGGGAGATGAAGTTCATCGGGATTGATGGACTGCCCGGGCTCGATGGGGGCCGGCAGGCGGTGGCCGACGGCAAGCTTGCTGCCACTTTCGTTTATCCGACTGGCGGCAAGGAGGCCGTCGAGATTGCGGAGAAGATCCTGCATGGCGAACAGGTGCCGCACCGGATCACCCTGCCGACGGAGCGGATCACCAAGCAGTAGTCCACCCTTAGCGCGAGGTACCAGGCCATGTCGAGACGACTGTTCGTGAAATCCCTGGTGAGTGGGGCGGGGCTGGCCGGCTTGTCAGGGCTGGTCGATCCGGTGGCGGCGCAGGATCAGGCGGCGGGTGTGTCGGAGTGGCTGCCGCCCTATGCGCGCAGCCAGCAGTACCGCTCGCGGAAGCAGTCGAGCCATGACGTGACGGGTGGCAACGGCGATGCCTGGGGCATCAAGGCTGGTGCCACCAAGGAGATCTTCAACGCCACCGGGGCGGGGGTGATCTCGCACATCTGGTTCACCATTTCTGCGGGCAGCTCGTTGCACCTCAAGGAGCTGGTGATGCGGGGCTACTGGGATGGCCAGGACCAGCCCAGCATCGAGGTGCCAATCGGCGATTTCTTCGGGCTGAATCTCGGCGACTATGTGCTCTATGAGAGCGAATACCTCGCGTGCTCACCTGGGCAATCCCTGAACTGCTACTTCGCCATGCCGTATCGCCGCGGGGCGCGTTTCACGGTCACCAACGAGGGCAGCCGGGATGTCGGGGCGTTCTATTCCAACATCGACTACCTCGAGGCCGATGCCGTACCGGTCGACGCGATGTACTTTCACGCCCAGTATCGCCAGGCCACCCCGAACGTCGCGCAGCAACTTGCCGACGGCAAGAACCCCAATGGCGCCACCAACTATGTCTACTGCGAAACGCGGGGACGCGGTCACCTGATGGGAGTCACGCTCGGCGTGGTGCAGAACGCCGAGGGGTGGTGGGGCGAAGGCGACGACATGATCTTCGTCGACGATCCAGCACAGCCGATCATCATCGGGACGGGATCCGAGGACTACTTCCTGGGAAGCTGGAATTTCGGGGGGCGACAGAACGCGCACCCATTTGCCTACCACCAGTACGGCGCGCCGTTGATTCAGAGCCCCGAGCGCACCGGCGGGCGGTATTGTCTGTACCGCTTCCACGGGGACAACCCGGTGACGTTCACGCGGTCGCTGAAGCACACCATGGAACACGGCCACGCCAACAACCGTGCCGACAACTTCTACTCCTGCGCCTACTGGTATCAGGACCAGCCGGCCACTGCCTTCCCGGTGCTGCCACCAGTTGCCCAGCGACTGCCAACGGTGATCAGGTCCTAGCCCGGCACGCTCAGTTTCCTCCGGGTGCAGGGAGCGGCTTCGCGGCGGTCTCGGTCATCGCCTCCCGGATGTCCGCCGCTTTTTCCGGCTCGTGAAGCGAGTCGTAGGCGGCGGCGAGATCCGTGCGAGCGGCACGCAGCCAGCTCACGCCAGGCGAGGTCTGGCTCCGGAGACTGTTGTACCCAGCGAGAGTTTCGACCTCGGCCTCCTTGAACCGGCGCTGTGCCAGCAGGGTCCGGCCCAGCTTGATGCGGGCGATGGCGGTGTTCATGTGCGTCGCCCCTTGGGTGTCGGCATAGCGGGCGACCACTTCGCGAAACAGCTTCTCGGCCCGGGCGTACTCCTTCCGCTCGAGGAAGACCGTGGCGAGGTTTGCGCGGGCGAGCGCGATCAGGTAATGGTGGTCGCCGAACACCTTGTGGTAGATCGCGTCCATCCGACGGAAGTCTGCCTCGGCCTCGTCGTACTGTCCACCCATGGTGGCCGCCACGCCGAGGTCGTTGAGGGCGGACGCGACTCGGGGATGCATCGGGCCATTCACCTGCTCCTGAATTGCCAGGGACTGCCGGAGAATCCCGACGGCTTCCGGGTAGCGTTTCTGATAGACCAGCGCCCGGCCGACCAGCGTCATCGCGGATGCTGTCTCGAAATGGTCAGCCCCGTACCAGTCGGTATCGATTTTCAGCGCTTCCCGGTCAAAGCGCTCGGCCTCGACGTAGTTGCCTCGCTGAAACTGGATTGCGCCCAGGTTGATCAGCACGTCGGCCACGGTGGGATGATCGTCGCCATGCAGGGTGCGGTTCATCGCCAGGACCCGTCGATTCAGCGAGTCGGAGACGTCGTACCGGCCGGCCTGGAAATGTGTGTTGGCCAGTTCTTCCATCGCCTCGGCAAGATCCGCGGTCGGGTTGCCGTTGCTGCGTGCTGATTGCAGGCGGACGGATTCTTCAAGGAGCGGCACGGCGTCGGCATATTCACCACGCTCTTCCAGGGTACGACCGAGGGCGAGGGTCGCGCCCGCGATTGCCGGGTGATTGGCCGGCAGCGATTGACGATTCAGCAACAGCCCTTCGCGGATCAGTTGTTCTGCCTCCGGGTACCGCGCCTGGTCGATTCGGACCAGGCCCAGCGCGACGAGTGAGCCGGCGAGCGCCGGCTTGTCCGCTACCGGCATGGCACGTCGCTCGTTCAGTGAGCGCTGGATCAGGGTATCGGCCAGGTCGAACTGGCCGAGCTTCTGGTAGATGGCACCCAGCGCCTGGTAGAGCTCAGCCTGCAGAGCCGGGTCGGCAGTGAGCGAAGCCGCCTCCTGCACACCGCGCGCGAGCAGGCTGGAGACATGCAGGGAGTCGGCCGGACCGGCGCTCGGATCGCCACCCTGGAAGAGATTGAGCATGAAGCGCTCGATCCGGCCGGCCCGAGCCGCTTCGACCTCGGCCGTGGCTCTGGCCCGGGTCAGCTGGACGCCGTCGAACACCGCCAGCAGCAGCAGGACGAGGGTGACGACAGCGGTGGTGATGACGCCCCGCATGTGGCGACGGACGAACTTTGTCGCTCGATAGCCCAGGGTGTCGGCGCGAGCCTCGAGGGGTTCGCCCGCGAGGTAGTGGTCGATGTCGCGAATCAACGCGCCGACCGACGCATAGCGCCGCATCGGGTCCTTCTGCATCGCCGTCAGGCACAGGACATCCAGGTCGGTCCACGCCGATCGCCGCAATCCCCGGAGGTGCTTCGGCGGTGGCGAGTGCCGCTGCACCACGACTGAGGGGCGTTCGGCGACCCGCGTGACGATGACCGCATCAGCCTCGCTCGGGCTGAGGCGGGCCAGATCGAAGGGGAGCGCTCCCGCCAGCAGTTCGTAGAGCACCACTCCGAGTGCATACACGTCCGTGTGCACCCCGAGCCGTTCGCCACGAACCTGCTCCGGGGCCGCGTACGCGGGTGTCATCATCCGCAGGCCGGTGCGGGTCTGGTCGGCAGGTCCGTCCAGGCTCTCCAGCTGTTTGGCGATGCCGAAGTCAAGAAGCTTGATCCTGCCGTCCGGGGTCACCAGGATATTTGATGGCTTCAGGTCGCGATGGATGATCGCCTGATGGTGGGCGTACTGTACCGCCTGGCAGATTTCGCGGAAGAGGCGCACCCGTTCAGGAATCCCGGCATCGACCGCCCGGCAGTGCTCCGTGAGCGAGACACCCGGAACGTATTCCATCACGAACCACGGCGTGCCGTCCTCGAGCGTGTCCGCGTCAAGGAGCCTGGCGATGGCCGGGTGGTTCAGCTGGGCCAGTGTCCGCTGTTCACTGGCGAAGCGTTCACGCCTGGCCGGTGAAAGCCAGGCATCCCGGAGAATCTTGATCGCGGCGAGGCTGTCGAGATCGTCCCGCCGGGCGAGATAGACCACGCCCATGCCTCCCTCGCCAAGGACCCGCGTCAACAGGTAGGGACCGAACTGTTGCGCGGGAAGCGCTGGCGCACCGGCAATCACGTCACGGGCAAGACTGGCCATGTCACGGTCCAGCAGGGGATTCCCATCGGCATCGGCCTGGAGCAGGGCGACGACATCGCTGAGGAGTTCGGGATCTCCGTGGCAGGACGCCTCAAGCTGGGTGCGCTGCTCGCCCGCAGGGAGATCCGCCACCTGATGGAAGAGCGACTGAATCCTGGCCCAGCGATCAGTGTCCATACCGGTTCCGTGCAACGGGTGGCTTGATTCCTCAGGCCGAACGCCGGAGCTCGACGGCCAGCCAGGCCTTGGCGGCGCGCCAGTCACGAAGGACCGTGGCCTCGGAGACCGCCAGCAGCTCGGCGGTTTCGCTCACCTCCAGTCCCCCAAAGAACCGGCCTTCGACCATGGTGGCCTGCCGCGGATTGATGCGGGCGAGCTCGTCCAGGGCGGCGTCGAGGGCGAGCAATTCATCAGCGCTGGTACTGCCTCCGCCACTCACCGATTCATCGAACGTGATCACCGGCGCCCCCCCGCCGCGCTTCCCGGCGTGACGCCGCCGCGCGGCCTCGATCAGAACCTGCCGCATGGCCCGCGCCGCAACTCGCTTGAAGTGCAGCCGGGAACTCAGCCTCAGAGGGGGGAGCTCGCGAGCTTGAGCCAGGCCTCATTGACCAATCCGGTCGGACTCAGGGTGGCCTCCGGGTCGTCGCGCCGTACGCTCGAAGCCAGCCGCCGCAACTCCTCATAGGTGGCTGTGAAGAGGGCGTCCAGCATCTCCCGGTCGACTGGGATCGCTCCGAATGCCGCGTCGGTCAGTCGGTGGTGGATGGCCATCGCTCGTGGGTCATGACGGTTCTATCCCCCAATTGACGCATCGGGTATATAGTACCTGAGCGCCCTGCACGGTGAGCTCGGGAAAGCTGTGCTGGAAGGGGGAAGCCTATCCTCCGGAATGGCAACTACGCAACTCCCTATTCCCTTCTTCCGGTGTGGCGGATTTGCACCATCTCTCACCTTCGAACGAGGCCTCCCATGTCCCTGCCAACCACCGCCCGGCGTCTGACTGCCATGGCCAGCGTCGTCCTGATCGTGTCTCTCGCTCAAGGCTGTGGCTCCGGAGGCGGGAGCACCACGGCAACGGGCGGGGCCATTGCTCTTGCCCTGACGACGTCGAGTGGCAGCGTCACGGTTGGCGGGAGCTTGGCGGTTTCTGCGACGCTCACCCGCAGCGGCGGCTTCACCGGTGATGTGGCAATTGTCGTGACCGGTGCCCCCAGCGGAGTAACCGGTGCCGCCACCAATCTGTCCACGGTGGGCACCACCACGACGGCCACGGTGAACCTGATCGTGGCTGGGAGTGCGACGCCAGGTACCTACCAGCTCACGGTACAGGCAACCGGTACCGGCGTCAGCGCGGCAACGGCGAGCTTCACATTGACCATCACGGGCGGCGGCACGTCCGACTATACCCTCTCGGTCTTGCCCAGCACCTTCTCGGTGGTGCAGGGGGCCAACACCACGGCAGCGGTCACGCTCACCCGCACCAGCTTCTCCGGCAGCGTGAACCTCTCCATTACCGGCGCACCGACCGGTGTGACGGCGGCGTTCTCGCCGAACAACACAACCGGATCCACCTCTACCATGACGCTTTCGGTGGGGGCATCGGTTGCGGCCGGACAGTACACGGTCTATGTCGGCGGCGTTGCGGCCGGAGTGGCCGACAAGGTGACCCCGATGACCCTGACGGTGACGGCCAGTGGCGGTGGTGGCAGCGGCAATGTGACCCTTGACTGGTCGGCGTGTGCGGTTGGCTACAAGCCCAACTGGGTGGCCTACCAGGACGGCACCGGGCCATGGACTCGAGTCACCTCGCTCAACGCGGTTTACCAATTCACTGTCGCCTCGGCGAAGGCGGGCTTCGCCTACCAGTACGGCGGGACGCAGGTGATCGTCACGTATCAGACCAGCGCCGAGCTCACAGGTGCCACCCAGAACTTCTGCCCAAATCCCAGCAACAATACCAATTCGATGGGCGGGACGGTCGCCGGACTGGCGGCCGGCCAGCAGGCCACGCTGTCCATGGCAGGGGCAATCACGTCAATCATCGCTCCGACCACCGCCCTCGGGCTGAACGGCATGCCGGCCGTGACGGCTGATCTGGTCGGCTATCGCTCGGCCATTGCCGGCCCGTCGGCGACCGACAAGGTCTTGCTGATGCGCGACATTCCAGTGGTGAACCTGGGCTCGGTTGGCACGGTCGATTTCGGGTCCGCGGCCGCTGCGACCGTCGCGAGCGGCACCATCACCATCGGCAACGATGCCGGGAACAGCCTGGCCGTCCTGATGTCTTATGGGACCGGCGCCAGCTGTTATCTCGGCACCCTCTACCAGGTCACCAATGCGGCGACCTCGTTCGCCGGCTTTGGTGTGCCTGCAGCGATCCAGCGATCAACCGATGCTCACCTGCTCTCGATCACTGGCATCGGCACCAACAACAACCGCGTCGTCCAGGAGGCGTTTCATGCCATGGGACCACGCACGATGACGTTGCCGGCCGTTGTCAGCGCCCCGACCGTGACTGACCTGGGCGGCAACTACAAACGCCTGCAAGCGGTTTACACCATTCCGTCGGACTACACCTCGGGATCGGGCCTGATGTATATCGAATTCGCGACCTCGAAGGTCTTCTCGATCTATGCGACCGCAGCCTGGATGGGCGGGAGCGCAGGCAGCCTCGCGGCACCGAACTTCACGGGCGTCGCAGGATGGAGTGATAGCTGGGCCCCGGCAACGGGGGCCACGGTCAACTGGACCCTGTCCACCAACGGCACGACGCTGCCCACCAGCATCTGCAGTGATGGATTCCGGGTGGTGCAGTCGCAACTCAGCGGCACCAACTGAGTTCGGCGAGAGTGGAACGAGGAGAGGGGCGGGGGCACTGGCTCCTGCCCCTTTCTGTTTCGGACCATCCACTCGCCCCGGCGAAGCGAATTCTGTAGTTTTCAGATTGCAGGTCCTCCCCAGGAGTCACCCCGCCAGGCAGGAGTTCCGAATGCGAAAGGCTGTCCTTGCCGCCCTTCAAGCCGTTGCCGCGCTCGGCATGGTTGCGACGACGCTGGTCGCCCAGGCCGCTCCGACCACTACCCATCCGATTACTTCCGCGGCCATGAAGGCCTGGAATTCCATCCGCCAGAATGTGCTCTCCAACGACGGGAAGTGGTTCGCGTATGTCCTTGCGCCGGTGGAAGGCAATTCGACGGTGGTGTATCGCGGCACGGCCAAGGGCGCCGCAGAGACTCGCGTGCTGGTCGGCAATGGCGGCGGATCCGTCGCCATCTCGGGCGATTCGAAGTGGCTCGGCTATATCATCGCCCCCCCTCGCGCGGTCCCCGGCAGCGGTCGCGGGGGACGCGGTGGCGCGGGTCGTGGCGCGGCAGCTTCCGATACCTCCGCGCGGAGTGCGGGTACCAACAAGTTCGTCCTCGTGCACCTGACGACGGGCGAGAGGAAGACGTTCGAGCAGATTCGCCGCTTCAGCTTCAACACCGACACGGCAACGTGGGTTGTGATGCAGGGTGGGGCGACCGGCGGCGCCGCAGGCGGTGGAGCTCGTGGAGCCGGAGGGGGTCGTGGCGGCGGGGCGGCACCGGCAGGCGGTGGCGGCGGAGGTGCCGACCTGCTCCTGTACAACCTGGCGTCGGCCGAGACGTTCAACATGGGGCAAGTGGACGCGTACGCCTTCAGCCGCACCGGGGATTGGCTGGCCTACACCATGTCGGACGCCAGTCTGGTGGGCAATGGCGTCCAGCTGCGCAACATGAAGAACAGCAGCTCCCGTTCGCTCGAAAGCGATCGGCTCCTCTATTCGCAGCTGGCGTGGGTTGACAGTTCGGCGGCCCTGAGCGTCATGCGCGGGCGCATTGACTCGCTGGCCCGCGATACCGTGTTTTCCATCGAGGTCTTCTCGGATTTCGGAGCCAACGGGCCCGCGAAGAAGACCCTCTTCGATCCGGCCGGGCGAACGGACTTTCCAGTCGGCTGGAAGGTCGCCTCGAACCGCGCGCCCCGATATGCCGCGGACATGTCGGCCGTCTTCTTCGGCATCCGCGAGGGAGAGAAACCGGCGCCACGGGGTGTTGCGTCCAGCGGTCGGGGTGCCTCGCCGGTAACGGCCGGAGCACCCGGGGCAGGCGGAACCGGGGCGGTCCCACCCGGTGGCCGCGGTGGTGCGGCGGCGGCCGCGGGCGCCACAGATTCGCTCCCTTCGCTGATTCTCTGGCACTACAAGGACACCCGGCTTCAGTCGCAGCAGATCGTGCAGGAGCAGTCCGATCGCTCGTTCAACTATCTCGCCGAGTATCGGTTGGGGGACGATCGTTTCGTCCGCCTTGCCGACGACAGCATCCGCTCCGTGACCATCACCACCGGGGATGCCTACGCCTACGGGGTCGACAGCCGTTCCTATGAAGAGCGAGCCAGCTACACCGGGCGCAACTACCAGGATGTCTACAGCATCGACCTCAAGACCGGCGCGCGCAAGCTGCTGCAACGGATGAAGCCGGCAGGTCCGATGATCGCTTCGCCGGACGGCCGGAGGGTCCTCTTCTGGGGTAAGGATGCCAATTACTGGGTGCTCGACCTGGTGACGGGAGACAGCACCAACATCACGAGGCGTGTGCCCACGAGTTTCGTAAACAGCGAGGACGACCACAACAACCTCTTCCCGCCGCCCGTCCAGCCCCGTGGCTGGACCAAGGACGGCGCCGCAGTGGTCCTGTCAGACAACTGGGATCTGTGGCAGGTGCCCGTCACGACGGGAGGAGGTTCTGCGGTCAACCTGACCGGTGATGGCAAGCGCACCCAAGTGCGCTACCGGACGATCTACCAGTTCGATGCAGCCGCCCCTGGCGGTGGTGGTCGTGGCGGCGGTCGTGGCGGGTCGGGCGGCGGAATCGACCTGACCCAGCCACTCTATCTGGGTACCTACGGTGAGTGGACCAAGAAGGAGGGGCTGTCGCGCGTTGACCCCGGCCAGCCGGGAGCGAAGTCGTTGTTTTTCGACGACGCAAAGGTGAGCATCACCAAGGCACGGGATGCCGATGAGTACCTGTATACCTGGCAGACGTTCACCGACTATCCCAACTGGTACGCATTCAACCCGGGCTTCAAGGATGGCTACCAGCTCACCGATGCCAACCCGCAACAGAAGGACTTCGCCTGGTCGAGCGGGACACGGCTGATCAACTACACCACCGCGAAGGGTGACAAGCTGCAGGGCGCGCTCTACCTGCCGGCCGACTATCAGCCGGGGAAGCAGTATCCCATGCTGGTGACGATCTACGAGAAGCGCTCGCAGGGAAAGAACGTCTTCGTTGCCCCCAGCGAGACGCGGGCCCCCGATCCGACACTCTACACCAGCCGCGGCTACATCGTCTTCGACCCGGACATCGTCTACAAGATCAACGACCCGGGCATGTCAGCGGTTTGGGCCGTCGTCCCGGCGGTGAAGGCCGTCATCGCCACCGGGATGGTCGATCCGAAGCGGATCGGCCTCTGGGGCCACTCCTGGGGCGGCTACCAGACGGCGTTCCTGGTGACGCAGACCGACATTTTCGCCGCCGCGGTGGCCGGGGCGCCACTGACGAACATGGTGAGCATGTACGCCTCGATCTACTGGAACAGTGGCGCGTCGGATGCGTCAATCTTCGAGTCGAGCCAGGGGCGGTTCAAGGGCAACTTCATCGATAACTATGCCGCCTACATCCGCAACTCGCCCGTGTTTCACGCGGACAAGGTGAAGACGCCGCTGATGCTCCTGCAGAACGACAAGGATGGTGCGGTCGACTTCAACCAGGGCGTGACGTACTACAACACGCTGCGGCAGCTGGGCAAGGAAGTGGTGTTCCTGGAGTACGTCGGCGAGAATCACGGATTGGCAAAACCGGTTAACCAGCGGGACTACGCCGTGCGGATGGCCGAGTTCTTCGACCACTACCTGAAGGGCACGCCGGCTCCCGACTGGTTGCAGAACGGCATTCCACGGCTCGAAATGGAGGAACACCTCAGGAGCCGGCGTGACACCACGGCGACCCCGCCCGCGAACGGCAGCGGCCGTGGTGGCGGGCAGCGATAGCGCGGCCGACGGCTTGAGGGACGGCCCTCGCCGAGTGCGCTACTGCGGAAAGATCTCCGCGGCGACCTGCACGGTCAGCGCACTCGGCACGCGACCGCTCACCTGGCCCCAGTCGGTCCCGAACAGCCGCAGAAATCCCGCGCCCGGTCGGCCGCCGAACGGCCGCAGCCAGGCCGCGGCAAGGCCTTCGTCGTCGAGCGCGAGGACCTCGCCGAGCCCGGTGGTGTCGGCGCCCCAGTCGCTGACATACCAACCCGTCAAGCCCCACCTGGTCCCCGCCGAGGTAGCCGTCGCGCCGTGGGGATCGAAGTTGCCGTGCTCGAAACTGACGCCGAGCAGCTCCTTGGCCGACGCACGGTCAACCTCCTTCAGGTCGAGCGAACCGTCGGCATGGTGCGGCCAAAGTCTTGGGGGCACTCCCAGCCAGACCACCTTGCCACCGCGCTCGAGGAAGCGCCGGAACGCTGCCGAGGCGACGGCCGGCAGCACATCCATCGCGAAGACGATCACCCGCGGTTCCCGTGCTTCGGTCTGGCGCTCGAGCCATGGGCCGAGGGTGTGCAGGTCGAGCGTGTCGTAACCCCGGCCGATCAGCCAGCGGCGCACCGGCTCCTGCCCGCGGAAGAAGGCGAGGCGGGTCAGGCTGCTGTCCCAGAACACCGCGCGTTGCAGCGGCGGACCGCTCGACAGGGCCAATGCGTACACACCGCCATCATCGCTGCCGAAGTAGATGGTGCTGTCGGCCACGACCGGCGAAGAGTAGATCCCGCCGCCCGCGCGCCAGGTCCACCGAATGGAGCCGCTGTCGCGGTCAAGTGCGAAGAATGTTCCCGAGCCGTCTCCGACATACACTGCGCTGCCGGAAATCGCCGGCGAACCCCAGACGATGTTGATGGCGGGAGCCCGCCAGCGCTCGGCGCCGGTCTGCAGGTCAATGGCCTGAATGAAGTGGGCATCGGATGACCCGACGATCGCCAATCCGGAGTCAACGGCAGCCGAGCTGTTGATCCACGACACCTGATGGTCCATGCGCCACCGCTGCTTGCCGTCCTGGAGTCCGAGCGCGTAGACGAATCCGTCGCGCGCACCGACGATCACCAGGCTGTCCTGGATTGCCGGTGAGGATTGAATGGTCCGTCGGTCAAAGCCGTAGTCGGCCGAGTTGAGCCGGTGGCCTTCTGTCTGAAATTCCCAGCGCAGCTTGCCGGTCGCCAGATCGACCACCCGGACTGTGCCATCCACGCCGCCAACCGCGACGCTGGTCCCGGCCACGGCCGGCGAGGAGCGCAGCCTGGTGCCCAGCGGGGTTGTCCACCTTGTCTTGCCATCAACGAGGGCAATGGCTCGAAGTGAGCCGTCCCCGCCGCCGTAGATGACCACGTTGCCGGCAATCACGGGGGATCCGAGGTATCGATCACCACTCTCATGACCCCACGGGAAAGGCAGCGTCGGACCATCCATGACATGCCAGCGTTCGGTTCCGGTGGTGGCATCAAGCGCGACGCAACCGGTTGGCGTCGTGACAATGACCAGGCCACTGACTACCGCGGGCGAGGATGACAGCGCGCCCAGCGCGCCGGACCGCCACCGCGGTCGAGGCCATCGCGAGGCCGATCCAGGGCAAGACACGCCGTTGCAGGCTGGACATTGGTGAACTCCCTGACCAGAGTGAACCGGGGCACCATCAGGCACCCGCCGGACGAAGGTGTTCCTTCAGGGCCGCAGGGTATAGATCGATGTTGCGTGAAGCAACGACCGTGTGCCAGAGCTTCTGCCGGGAGCGACGTCCTCATGCGGACACCAGTCGAAGACGCCGCCATTACCAGGCTTCCCGTCCTTGGGGGAGTCGATTCCCTGCGCGCCAGCTATCGCGATCACCAGTTCCCCCGTCACTCGCACGATACCTTCGCCATCGGCGTCTTCGAGAAGGGCGGCGCGGAAATTCATTGCGAGGGGGCGCTTTTCACGGCCGATTGTCGCACCATCCTCACGATCAACCCAGGCGCTGTCCATAGCGCGCGGTCTGCCGATGACGCCACCTGGCACTATCGCGCGTTCTATCCGACCTGTCAGGCGGTCCAGGAAGTTCTTGCCGAAGCGGAACTCGCCACGCTGGCGCCCTGGTTCGCCCGGCCGATGCGGGAGGATCCGCGGCTGGCCCTGCTCATCCGCGATGCGCTGGTGGCCATCGAGTCGGCGCCGGACCAACTCGGCAGGGAAGAGCTGATGCCGCGCATTGTGCAGGGGCTCTGGACACCGGGTGACACGGCCACCGACCTCCGCCGGAGCGCCCCGGTTTCGGTGGTGCGGGGCCGGGCCTTCATCGAGGCAAATACCCACCGCCCGCTCACGCTCGGAGAGGTGGCGAAGGCAGCGGGTGCGAGTCGCTATCACCTGGTGCGTACCTTCACCGCCGCCCTCGGACTATCGCCCTACGCCTACTACCTGCAGCGGCGGATCGGAGCTGCCCGTGAGCTGCTGGGCCGCGGCCTGCCTCCCTCGGCGGTGAGCACGATGTGCGGCTTCGCCGACCAGAGTCACCTGACAAGGCAGTTCAAGCGGATCGTGGGGGTGACCCCTGGCGAGTATTCGACGGCCCACCGCGGGGGAAGCCGGCCGCAGCGGTGGGCCTAGCGATCCGCCCCTCGCGCCTGACCTCCCTGAGGCCGTATGTTGCGGGACCCCCATAGAATCCTCATCCGGGAACCGCGATGTCCCTCCTTCATCGACGCAGTGCAGCTCTCCTCGCACTCCTCGTTCCATTTGCTCTCCACGCCCAGAAGAAGGCCCTCACGCAGGCGGATTGGGATCGCTGGCGCTCGATTCAGTCGCCAACCCTTTCCAACGACGGCACATGGGCGGCCTACCGGCTTGCGCCTCAGGTCGGTGACGGAGAGTTGGTGGTCCGTTCCACTTCCGGGCCGACCGAATACCGGATTCCGCTCGGGTACGTCTCGCGGCCCAACAACACGCCCGGCGGCGCCCGTCGCGGTGGCGGAGCGGCGGGCGGCGGACGCGGTCGGGGCGGTGGTGGCGGCGGCGGAAGTACCGGTCCGTTCACCACCGACACTCGGTGGGTGCTCGACAACCACCCAACCGAACAAGGAAGCCGTCGACAAGGCCGCTGCAGCCCAGCGCGCTCGCAGCACGGCGGGCCGGGGCAGCGGAGGGGGTGGAACCGCAGCGGACACCAGCAATCAGACGTCGCTGGTGCTGCTCTCCCTCGCCGACGGCAGGATGACCACGCTCGAGAATGTCCGGTCATTCCGCCTGCCGCAGGAGAATGCCGACTGGTTGATCTACGCACCGGGTGACACGGCCGTCACGCCACGTGCGTCGGGGGACACCACCGGCCGACCTGGAGGAAGGGCCGGTGCCGGAGGCCGCGGGGGTGGCCGGGGCGGGGCGGCAACCGCAGCTGGTCCGCGCCGGACGTACGGCAGCGCCATCGTGCTGCGCAGGATGGCCACTGGCGCGGAGGAACGGCTCACCGATGTTCTCTCCTACGCCTTTGATGACAGCGCCAAGGTGCTGGCATACGCGGTTGTCTCGCACGACTCCACCAAGGACGGGGTGTTCCTGCGCAACCTGGCGACGGGCGCAACTCAGCACGGTGCTGAGCGGCCCAGGGAACTATCGCGGCTTCACCTTCGACCGGAAGCAGCAGCAGTTTGTCTTCGTCTCCGACCGCGACGACTTCGGCAAGCCGGACGCCCAGCCCAAGGTGTACTACGGCACGCTGAAGGACACGCTGCGTTCAGGCCGTGGTGACTGGTGCGACTGCTGCCGGAGGGCATGCATCTTCGCCGAAATCGGCGAGTGCCTCGTTCACACGTGCGGCCAATGCGTTGCTGCTGAACATCGCGCCGCCGCCGAGGACACGATTCCGGCCGATTCCCTCGTCGGGCAAGGCGACGTTCGATCTCTGGAACTGGAAGGACCCGCAGCTGCAGCCGCAGCAGCTGCTGGCCGTTTCCCGCGAGCGAAACCAGACCTACCAGGCACTGTATGACCTGACGACGAAGAAGCTGGTGCGACTCGACGACGGATTCGATGCCGATCGTCACGCTCACCGATGATGGCCGCGTCGGGCTGGCGTCCACGTCAGCGTTCCCTACAGCATCCAGAGCATGTGGGGTGACGGCGGCAATGACGTCTATGCCGTGGACGTCCTGCGACCGGCACGCGCAAGCTGATCCGCCAGAAGATCTCCGGCTCGGCATCAGCTCTCGGTCGATGGCAAGTACATCGTCTTCTTCGACGACGGGACATTGGTACACCTACGCCTTTGCGACGGGCAAGACCACCGATATCACCGGCGGCTGCCAAGGGCGTGCACTTCGACCAGGAGACGTGGAGCACGCCCGGATACCCCGTCGCGCGTGGGGTATCGCCGGCTGGACCAAGGGCGACCGCTCGGTGCTGATCTACGATCGGTTCGACGTCTGGGAGCTCGATCCCGACGGGCGTGCGCCCGCCGGTGGTGGTCACCGACTCCGTCGGGCGTCGCGAGAACATGGCGTTCCGCCTGGTCGACCTCGAGCGCGATCGCGACGAGGAGCGCTGCATCGATCCGGCCAAGCCGCTCTGCTTCCGCGCCTTCAGCGAAGATCACCAAGGCGCAGCGGCTTCTACACGGACCGGCTCGGCGTGACGCAGGCGCCCGAGAAGATCGTGATGGGCGACCTCAACTACGGCACGCCGCAGAAGGCGCGAGGACGCCGACGATGTACCTGCTCACCAAGAGCACCTTCGTCGACTTCCCGAACCTCTGGGTCGGCCCGAACCTCGCGAACGCTCACCAAGATCACCGACGCCAATCCGTGGCAGAAGGAATACAACTGGGGCACCGCCGAACTGGTGACACTGGACTGAGCGCCGATGGCGTGCCGCTGCAGGGCATTCTCTACAAGCCGGAAAACTTCGATCCGACGCAAGAAGTATCCGATGATCTCCTACTTCTACGAGGAGCTCTCGGACGGGCTGCACAGCTACGTCCCGCCCACCGGGCGCAACGTCATCAACCCGACGCACTACGTCTCGAACGGCTACCTCGTCTTCGAGCCGGACATCCACTACGAGATCGGCTATCCCGGACCGAGCGCGATGAAGTCGATCGTGCCGGGCGTGCAGATGCTGCTGCAGCGCGGCTATGTCGACCCGAAGGGGCTCGGGTCTGCAGGGCCAGTCGTGGGGCGGCTATCAGACCGCGTACATGATCACCCAGACCGACCTGTTCAGCGCCGCGATGGCCGGCGCGCCCGTGGCGAACATGACCAGCGCCTACGGCGGCATCCGGTGGGGCAGTGGACTGGCGCGCGCCGTTCCAGTACGAGAAGACCCAGAGCCGCATCGGCAAGTCGATCTGGGACGCGCCAGCAGCTCTACATCGAGAACTCACCGCTCTTCTGGCTCGACCGCGGTCACGACACCGCTCTTCATCATGAGCAACGATGCCGACGACGCGGTGCCATGGTACCAGGGCATCGAGATGTTCGTCGGGATGCGGCGACTGGGGAAGGAGGTGTACCTCATCGACTACAACAATGATGTGCACAATCCGGCGAGCCGCGCAAACCAGAAGGACATCGCCATGCGGATGCAGCAGTTCTTCGACAACAAGCTGAAGGGCGCAGCCGGCCCCAGACTGGATGGTCCATGGCATTCCGGCGAAGGACAAGGGCAAGGACCAGGTCGAACTGGGTACCGAAGGCCGCGACGACGGCGGCACCAGCGACCGGTGCTGGCGGAGCCGGGGGCGGCGGCCAGACGCCGTAGGTGGCCCGGACCCCGTTGGGGGTGAGTGGACCGTCCGTGTCCTCTTGCCCCCACCCCCCGTTGCCGCCACTTTTGCCCCTCGAACGACACTGGACAGGTGTCCGAGTGGTTGAAGGAACCGGTCTCGAAAACCGGCATACCGGCAACGGTATCGAGGGTTCGAATCCCTCCCTGTCCGTTCAGGCGTAAGGGGCGCACCGCACGGTTCGCTCCGGGCCCTGCTCTCATGTCCAGCACCAACTCCAGCGTCGCCGTCGCGCTGCGCGACCTGCGGAAGACCTATTCCGGGACGCCCCCGATCCAGGCCCTCGACGGTATCTCCCTCGAGGTCCCGGCAGGGATGATCTACGGCTTGCTCGGGCCGAACGGGGCGGGCAAGACCACCACCATCGGAATCTGCACCACCAAGGTGAACGCGACGGGCGGGTCCGCCACGGTGGCCGGGCTCGACGTGGCGACGCACGAGGTGTCAGTCCGGCGGCAGATCGGCGTGGCCAGCCAGGCGATCACGCTCGACCGGGCGTGCACCGTCTTCGAGAACATCTACTACCACTGTCGCTACTTCGGCATGAGTGCCTTGGACTCACGCCAACGGGCCGAGGAGCTGCTCGAGCGATTCCGGATCACGGACCGCCGCAATGCGATGCCGGGTCAGCTCTCCGGTGGCCTCGCCCAGCGGGTGCAGCTCGCCCGCGCCATCGCCCACCGGCCGTCGGTCCTCTTTCTCGACGAACCCACCGCGGGCCTCGATCCGCAGAGCCGACTGGCGCTCTGGGACATCGTCAGCGCGTTGCGTGGCGAGGGGCTGACCGTCGTCCTGACCACCCATTACATGGAAGAGGCCGACCGCCTCTGCGCCCGAGTCGCGATCGTCGATCATGGGCGAATCCTCGCCGAGGGCACTCCCGATGCACTCAAACGGGAGGCTGGGGGCACGGCCGTGGTCGACGTGGCGCTGGCGGGCGACCATGCCGCCGCGCGGATCGCGGTCTCTGCCGTTCCGGGAATCCGTGAAATCCAGGATACCTCGCGCGGCCTGCGGGTCCTGGTCGACAGTGCCGGTGTGCCGGAGGTGGTGAGCCGGGTCGCGGAGCATCACCTGACCGACCTCAAGGTGGTCGAACCCTCGCTCGAGACGGTGTTCATCCGGCTCACTGGACGTGATCTCCGTGAATAGCTCCCCGACGTCCCTTCTCGCGTCCGTGCTCGGCCTGTGGGCCCGCGATCTCCGGGTCCTGCGACGCGAGTGGTTGCCGACCTTCCTGCGCACGGTCATGAGCCCGTTCCTCACCGTGTTCGTCTTCACGTACGTCCTGCCTCGCAGCGGCCAGCAGATGCCGGTCGCCGCCGGGGCGATGACGCTGGCCACGGTGCTGGTGCCCGGCCTGCTGGCGGTGGCGATGGTGTTCACGGGAATCGCGGCGGTCGCCTTGCCACTGAGCATCGAGCTCGGGGCCACGCGCGAGATCGAGGACCGGGTGCTGGCGCCGATTCCCTCGGCCACCGTGCCGCTGGCGAAGGTCGCCTTCGGCGCGTTTCAGGCGATCCTCGCCGGGGCGGTGATCTTTCCGGTCATCACCGCGCTGCCGGCGACGGATGTGCACGTTCGGGTGGCCAGTTGGGGAATGCTGATCCTGATGCTGGTGCTGGCGAGCTGGACGGCGGCCTCGCTCGGCCTCTTCCTGGGGACCATGGTGCGGCCCCAGCACATCGGGCTGATGTTCGCGGTGGTCCTGACGCCCATCATGTTCCTCGGCTGCGTTTACTATCCCTGGGCATCGCTCTCGGCAATTCCCTGGCTCAAGATCGTGGTGCTGGTCAACCCGCTGGTGTACATGAGTGAGGGGTTGCGCATCGCACTTACCCCGGGTGTTCCCCACATGCTGCCGGTCGCCAGCGCGGGGATGCTGGCGATCCTGGGTGCCCTGCTCACGACGTTGGGGGTGCGGAGCTTCCGCCGGCGGGTGGTAGACTAGTCCCTTGCCGTCACAGCAGATGCCGAGTTGATCAGCGAATGAGGCCGGGAAGCAACCAGCTACTGACGGGCCACCGGCGCTTCGTCAAAGCGACGAATGAAGTCTGCCACGAGACGGGCGGAACTGACCAGAAACGCCGGCATCAGGCGGTCAGCCGTGTCGCCCGGCCGATGGTAGTCGGGGTGATCTTCCTCACCGAAGTAGACGAACGGAATCCCCTTGGCATGGAACGCGCCCTGGTCGGACTGGTTGGTCCAGTCGTAGCCGCGACCGCCGGAATCATGGCCCACGATCAGCACCACCGGTGGCGGCGAGCACGCGACCGCAGCATCCACCAGCGGCCGAAGCTGGGGATACTTGGTCGGGCCGGAGGCGTACAGCTCGTTCTTGATGTTGCGACCCACCATGTCCATGTTCACATCGAGCAGCATCTTCTCCAGCGGAACCGGCGGATTGGCGACGAAGGCCTTGCTGCCGAGTTCGCCGGATTCTTCCCCGTCCACGAGCGCGAACACGATCGAGTGGGCCGGCTTCGCGCGCATGAAATGCCGGGCCAATGCCAGCAGGGCAACGGTGCCCGAGGCATTGTCATCGGCGCCGTTGTAGATCGAATCGCCGTTGAGCGGCCGACCGACACCGAGGTGGTCGAAATGCGCCGTCACGACGATGAACTCGTCGGGTGCCTTTGTCCCCTTGATGATTCCCACGACATTTGCGCCGCGGAGGGAGTCCGGTCGACGGGCTAAGGGTGGCACGGTGAATTTCTGGATCCGGCCGACACCAATCACTCCCAGCCCGAGCGCATCGAACCGAGCCGCGAGGAAGTCGCGCGCCCTGGCATTCTCCGAGCTCCCGATCCGGCGTCCGCGCATCGAGTCGTCTGCCAGGCGGAAGACATCGCTCATGATCTGCGACGAATCGAGTGCCGGCAGGGCGGGGCAGTCCGGCCTCGTGGCCTTGAGGGTGACCTGGGCCGTGGCGGAACCGGCAAGGAGCACGAGGTACACGGAGGCCAGACGAAGGGTCGATGTCATCCCTAAAGGAACTTCGACACGATATAGATCACCAGCCCCGCCATCCCCCCCACCAGCGTGCCGTTGAGCCGGATGAACTGCAGGTCGCGACCGACGGCAAGTTCGATCCGTCGGGCAGCCACCACGGGATCCCAGTCGCGGACCGTGGCCGCGATCAGGTCCGCCACCTCCTGGCGATTTCTTTCGAGCAGAGAGGTCACCACGTCGACGATGAACTCATCAACTTCGGTCCGCAGCTGCTCGTTGGCTCCGAGAGATTCCGCCAGGGCGGCGAGGCCGGTTTCAAGCGGCTCGAGGGAGGTGTGCTCGGGATCCTCGCGATAGCGCTCGGCTGCTCGCCGCGCCCGGTCCCACACCGAGGTGACCAGCTCCTCGACCACCGGATGGCCCAGCAGGTCGCGCTTGAGGCGTTCCGCCCGCACACCGAGCTCGGGAGAGGTCTTCAGGCGCTGAATGAAGTCGTGCACGATCTGTTCGAACTTGTGACGCATCGGGTGAGTGCGATCGGCGGCGAGCTCGGCGAGAAAGTGCTGCAGTCCGGCGACCATGCGGTCGGCGAGCGCATCGCGCACCCCGAGCGGGAGCCAGCGCGGGCTCTCGGCCCGCACCTTGGTCCGGATCGCGTCGCGACTCTCGACCAGGACACCGCCGATCAGCTTGGTGACCTCGTCGAGCAGTTCCTGCGGCCGGCCCTCGGCGGCTGCGACCGAGAGGATGTCGCCCATCAGCGGAGCGAACTGCACTGATTCCAGGCGTGAGACGGCGCTCCGCTGCACGAATTCCTTCACCTCATCCTCAGGGAGGGCCGAAACGGCCCTCGAGAGGCCGCCGGCCAGTTGGCGGGCGAGGTCCCGGCGATGATCCGGATCCGCGAGCCATTTCGCCACGCGATCGGTCAGACAGAGACTGGTCAGGCGAGCGTGCAGCACCGCCCGGGAAAGGAAATGGCTCTGGACGAAGTTGCCGAGGATGCGGCCCACGCGGTCCTTCTGGGTCTGCATGATCGCCGTGTGCGGGATTGGCAGGCCGAGGGGTCGGCGAAAAAGCGCCGTGACGGCGAACCAGTCTGCCAGCCCGCCGACCAGCGACGCCTCGGCCGTCGCCCTGAGGTATCCCAGCCAGGGGATGCCGGGCTCGAAATAGCGGGCGGCCAGGAAGATGGCCAAGGCGAACACCAGGAAGCCGTTTGCGACCATCTTCATCTTCCGGAGGGCGACGGCCCTGGCCGCCTCGTCCTGCGGCGAGAGGCTCGACGGTGGCATCCGTATGAGGTCAGGTACGCTTGCAGTCACGCCGGCTGCCTCCGATCGGACGGGCCTCGGTGATCCTTCAGCCAGCCGGAAGGTAACTTCCTCCTACGGTGCCGCCCCCGTGGCGGGTTCGGGACGATGCCTGGACCGGCCGGGAAGATGGAGAAGCGCCCCCGAGCCGATTACCATTCGCCGCGCGAAGTCTGGGACAGGTGCTCGAGTGGTTGAAGAGGAACGCCTGGAACGCGTTTAGGCGGTTTACGCCGTCTCGAGGGTTCGAATCCCTCCCTGTCCGTCAGGAGTCGAGAGGTTCGTGCATTTCCTGATCGAGGAAGCCTTGCTGGCGGGGCTGACCCAGTCGTCAGGCAGTCGTCTCGGCCAAAATGTGTGGATTCTGAGTGTCGCGTCGGCGCCACATATGGCGTTTGCCGCCGAACTCCCCTCGGCAGGCAGAGTGATCATTTTGTACTTGAGATAGAGCAACTTATGCTATTGTGTTATAATGACTTATGTCTCATGTATCACCTGGAATGAAGGCACGCGTTCTGGGGTATTTCAAGCGTCGGAAATCGGCACAGCATTTGCTTCCCTCATCACCGTCGCACCGGAGTGCCCTGCCGGTAGGGCGTTCTGTATGTCCACGGGCCATCACCGTCATCACCCCGTCCCTATGGAGTGGATCAATGAAGAAGTCATTCGTGGCACCGATGCTGGTTGAGGAAGCGTCTCTGGCGAAGCTGACGCTGTTTGCAGCCGTTTCTCTGACTCCAATTGGCTGAAGTCGGCTAAGGACCAAAGTTGCGTTTTGAACATCGAGGCCCCTATTCGCCGCTGAGGCGGGCGGGGGCCTCGGTGCACCCAAGGATCGTCACCGTCCTTTTCCGAGGAGTTGGTCAATGCTCAAGACATTCGTGGCACCCAAGCTGATCGAGGAAGCCTCGCTCGCGAAATTGACGCTGCAGGTGGCAGTCTCTCGTCGCCTGGGCTGAGGTTCGCTCGGGCTCGTAGGGTATCGCGAGTTATTGTCGCCGGTCCCCCGTTCGCCATTCAGGCGGGCGGGGGACTTGTCTTGGCCCGTATCCTGCCTGCTTCTTCTGGCATGATCGCCGGCCGAACCGTCACCTCCAATGATCCCTCCCTTGAAGCCGCCGTAAACTCCTGGCTTCTCGAATCCCGTATGGCCCTTCCGGCCGACTTCCGAATCCGCATCGCGGTCGTCGATTCGGTTCCAGCGTGGGACGATCCCCGTGAGGCCTATTCGCAGGGCGACACCGATATCCGGGCCGGCGAGCCACTAGGGTGGGTCCACCTCAGGTGGCGGACGGCACCCGCCCGGGCACGGATTGAGGAGCATCGGCCCGAAGCGTCGATCGAAGTGAGTCGCGAAGTCCTCCCGCGGCTCGAGTTCTTTCTCAGGAGCTTCCTCCTTATCACGCTGATCTTCCTGTGGAAGCGCGCCGGGCACTATCACGTACATGCCGGTACGGCGATCGACTCAAGGGGTCGGGGCTGGATGCTGATCGGCGATTCCTGCTCCGGGAAGTCGACCACGACCGGCCTCCTGGCCGCGCGCGGCTGGCAGGTCAGCACCGACGACATTGCCTTCCTCACGTTGCACGGGGAACGCGTGGCGGTAGTCGGCTTCCGGAGCCGGATTGCGCTTCGCCCGGGGGGGTTTGATCTCCTGGGTCAGGCCGGGGGCATTCCGCTGGCTGCTCGGGGCAAGACCGGTTTCTGGCCTGAGGAGCTCGGCGCGACATGGGTGCAGACCGTCGAGCCCGACATTCTGGTATTCACCTCCGTCGGCGGTGAGCAGACCAAGCTGGAGCTGATGCCGGCAGCTGAGATCCTGGCCCAGTTGCTGCAATGGTCGATGTGGGTGATGTTCGAGCCGACGGCCGCTCAGGAGCACCTTGATCTCTTGGCGCGACTCGGGCGGCAGACCCGCTGTTACCGAGCGACCCTTGCCGCCGACCTTTTTGACGCTCCCGGGGCCCTTGAGGATTTTCTGCCATGAGCAACCCGCGGTATCTCCGCCACTCCGACATGCGCCTCACTGCCCTTGAGGGCGAGGGCGTCGTCCTCCATCTGCGGTCCCGCAAGTATTTCAGCGTCAACGAGACCGGGTTGGTCATCCTCGAGGCACTGAAGGAGCCGCGGACATTCGACGAACTTGTCGCCGCGATCCGCGCTGAGTATGACGTCACCCCCGAAATGGCCGCCGAGACGACGCGCAGCTTCTTGGATCACTGTCTCGCCACGGCGGTTGTGGCAGAGATCGCGTGATCCGTCGGCTGACGCCACGCTGGAGAATCCGGGCCACCCTCGCGGCCCTGGCTCTTCCGCCGCTGGTTCACGTGGTTTCGCTTGATCGGCTGGCTGGCTGGATCGCGAACCGCCGGATGCCGCCACTCTCGGATCCCACGGTGGACGACCCCGCGCTCGCGGAATGGGTCGACCGGGTTCTCAATCGGTTGCCGTGGCCTTGGCGACGCACCTGCCTCAAGCGCGCGATCGTGCTCCATTACCTGGTGCATCGCGCTGGCCGTGCCGCCGAGCTCCGTATCGGTGTGCGGCGTGACGAACACGCAGCGCTCCTTGCCCATGCCTGGCTGGTGCGCGACGGCGTGCCCTACCTCGAATCCGGGGCGGACCACGTAGACAGCTACCAGCTGCTGACTGCTTTCCCCCCCGCCGGCGAGCGCGATCGCTGATGTCTACGCTTGTCGAACTTCTCATCGATACCTTGCGTCTGGGCGCTCGGAACGAGAGCGATCTCGTCTCACGTTGGCGAGCAGTCCGTACCCAAGGCCTCCCTGCGTTGGTTGCCTACGAAGGGGGCGCGATCTGGCTCTTTCGGCGGCTTCGTGCGCTCGATGCTCTCGGCGCCCTCCCGGCGGACATCGCCGGTCAGCTGCGCGAACAGGCGTTCGAGGCGGCGGCACTTCGCATGGAAGTTGAAGCCGAGGCCGCCGTGGCGGTCGCACTTCTCGACCACGCGTTGATTCCAGTTGTGCTCATCAAGGGCCTGGCGCGATGTGCGCTGGCTGGGCGCTACCCCTATCTGGACGCCCGCGCGACCCAGGACGTCGATCTGCTGGTCCCGCATGACCGGATCGCCGATGCTGACCGGGTACTTCGGGCCGACGGGTACTTTCCCGCCTTGCCCTCGCCACCGGCAGGAACGCCACGGCATCATCACCTGCCTCCGCTGCACAAGGGACGCATCACGGTCGAGTTGCATGACAGCACCTCAACACGTGTGCCGCCGGAGGTGGCGTGGGCGCGAGCCAACGCAGGATCTCAACAGCTCCCGTGGGCTGGTCGGTCCGTCCGAATCCCCTCGACAACCGAACTTGCGTGGAATGCCATTGCCCATGCGCTGGAAGACGAGGTCGGTGGTTTCCGTCTCAGTCGATTTCTCGAGGTTGCCGCCTTGATGGGACATGGCGCGCCGGTCGACTGGGAGGTGATTTCTGAACGGAGCGTCACGGAGAAGGCCGTCGACCCGGCGGCAGGCCCGGTGGACCAGCAGCTCGTGATCCGGAATTGGATCGGTGCCGCGCTCGCGTTCGTGGATGGCGACCGGCGGCCGTCCGGACTTGATGTGCCGGACTTCAATCTCGGCGGTTTGCTGGCCTGGCGGCTCGCGGTTCTTCGGCTTCGTCCGAGGATCGGTCGGTCGCTGGCCGGGAGACTGCTCGCCGAGGGCGCGCGGACCCTGGTCGGGTTGCCTCGCGAGGGACCACCACCGAGTGCTTCCACCTGGGGGCGAATCCAACGGCCAATCGGCGGGCGGGTCAGCCGAGCCATCTTCGGCGTGTGGCGGCTGACCACCTGAGGTGCCTTCCGGTGGAGCGCTGAACCATTCCGACACCCCTCCTCGTATATTCCGTTGTTGCCCATCGGGAGTCCATCATGCTCATCCGCCGTCCCCCTGATCTTTCCGACCGCGACGTCACGGAGGAGTCGCGCTACCTCGGTCGCCGGGAGTGGCTGGCGGCGGCCGGCCTGACCATGACGGCGATGACGCCGGCGGGCCTGCGGCGAGCGGCGCGCCTGCTCCTGCCGTGGGGCGATGACCTCACGCCCAATTCGTTCCAGGACATCACCACCTACAACAACTTTTACGAATTCGGCACCGGCAAGGACGATCCTGCCAGGAACGCCGGCACGCTGCGGCCTCGCCCGTGGACGGTTTCGGTCGAGGGCGCCGTGAAGCGCCCCGCCCACTACGATCTCGACGATCTGCTGAAGGGCATCCCGGTGGTGGACCGCACCTACCGGCATCGCTGCGTCGAGGCCTGGTCGATGGTGATCCCCTGGAACGGGATCCAGCTGAAGGAGCTGCTCAGAAAGCTCGAGCCCGGCACCAAGGCGAAGTTCGTCGAGTTCACGACCCTGATGGACCCGAAGCAGATGCCCGGGCAGCGCGACGACGTCCTCCCGTGGCCGTATGTGGAAGGGTTGCGGATCGACGAGGCGATGCATCCGCTCACGCTGCTGGCCACCGGGATCTATGGCAAGTCGCTGCTCAACCAGAACGGAGCGCCGCTCCGATTGGTGGTGCCCTGGAAATACGGCTTCAAGGGGGGCAAGTCGATCGTCCGGATCCGCTTCCTTGAGACCCAGCCCCCGACCACCTGGAACCTCGCCGCCCCGCGGGAGTATGGCTTCTATGCCAACGTCAATCCGGCGGTTGATCACCCCCGCTGGAGCCAGGCACGCGAACGACCCATCGGCAAGCTTCTGAAGAAGCCCACCTTGCCGTTCAACGGCTATGCCGACGAGGTAGCCTCGCTCTACGCGGGAATGGACCTCCGCCGCTTCTTCTAGCATGACGTCGGGCAAGTGGGCGATTCGGATCCTGCGCCCGCTGGTCTACATCGGCGGGGCGGTGCCGGCTGCTCTGCTGGCCTGGCGGTTCCTTCATGACGACCTTGGCGCCAATCCCGCCGAGAAGCTCGAGCACTTCACCGGCACCACCGCACTGGTGATCGTCCTGGTGACGCTCACCATCACGCCGCTGCGCCAGCTTACCGGCCTCAACCTGCTGATTCGCCTGCGCCGGCCCGTCGGCCTCTGGGCGTTCTGCTACGCCTGCCTCCACTTCAGCTGCTACCTGGTGTTCGATCAGTCGCTGCTCTGGGGCGAGATCCTCCACGACATCGCCAAGCGACCCTACATCACTGTCGGCTTCAGCGCCTGGCTGATCCTGCTGAGCCTGGCGGTCACCTCCACGACCTGGTCGATCCGGAAGCTCGGCGGGAGGCGGTGGGCGGCGCTGCACCGGCTCGTCTATGTGGCCGCCGCCCTGGGGGTGATCCACTACCTCTGGTCGGTCAAGGCGGATGTCTCGGTTCCGACCACGCTGGGCTTCGTCCTGGTGGGGTTGCTGGTCCTGCGGCTGCCGCGGTTCCAGCGCCGGCCGGCCACCGGATCCGGGGGCCGCTAGCCCCTTGCCATGCGGCCCAGAATGCGGCCAACCTTCCCGGGGCCTCCTGCGTAACGGGAAAGCCGGGCCATCCTCTGGCCATCCTCTCCAACCCGGGTCTTTCGCCATGCGATGTTCTCGCGTCAGCGCCACGTTCACCGCACTCCTCGTCGGTATTGTGGCCTCCCTCCCCGCCCAGCAGATGTTCACCCCCGACTCTGCAACCCTCGCTCCCTTCCGTTGGCGCAACATCGGGCCCGCCAACACGATGGGGCGGGTGAGTGATGTCGTGGGGATCCCCTCGCCCTCGGTCACCTTCTTCGTCGCGGCGGCCGGTGGCGGCATCTGGAAGACCACCAACAACGGCGTGACGTTCCGGCCGGTCTTCGATGATCAGAAGGTGGTCGCCATGGGCATGCTGGCCATCGCGCCGAGCGACACCCTGCAGGTCTGGGCGGGAACGGGCGAGCCGAACTCGCGCAACACCATTGCTCCCGGCGGAGGCATCTACAAGTCCACTGACGGGGGCATTCACTGGAAGCTCATGGGCCTCGAGAAGACCCAGGTGATTGGCCGGATCGTGGTGCATCCGACCAACCCGAACATCGTCTGGGTCGCCGCACTCGGCGCCCCCTGGAACCCCTCGCCGGATCGTGGTCTCTACAAGACCACCGACGGCGGGCAGACGTGGCGGCTGGTGAAGTTCATCAGCAACAAGGCCGGATTCGTGGACGTCGCGATCGATCCGACCAACCCCGATATCCTCTTCGCCGCCAGCTACGAACGGCAGCGGGGGCCGTACTACCTGCAGAGCGGTGGTCCTGGCAGCGCGCTCTGGAGGAGCACGGACGGCGGCGAGACCTGGACCGAGGTCAAGGGCGGCGGCTTCCCGGAAGCCATGAAGGGACGCATCGGCCTGGCCATCGCGCCCAGTGATTACCGGGTGATGTACGCCATGGTCGAGGCAGATACCGCGCCCAACCCAAAGGGAAAGGCCGGCACTGGCAAGGCGCAGGTGAGCCCGTCCGGGCTTTATCGTTCGGCCGATGCGGGGAAGACCTGGACCCGGACGAGTACCGCCAACACCCGGCCGTTCTACTACTCGCAGGTCCGGGTCGATAGCAAGAACCCCGATCGAGTGTACTGGTCGTCGACCCCGGTGATGGTGTCCAATGACGGCGGCAAGACCACCGGAACCACGACCAACAGCGTGCACGTGGACCACCATGCAATGTGGATCGACCCGAACGATCCCAATCGCATCATCGTCGGCGACGACGGCGGCGTGAGCATCACGTTCGACAAGGGCGGCAACTGGCTGGTGCTGAATTCGCTGCCGATCAGCCAGCTCTATGCGGTGTCGTTCGACTATGCCTTCCCCTACAACGTTTGTGGCGGGTTGCAGGACAACGGCTCGTGGTGCGGGCCGAGTCGCCGCAAGAGCGGCCCGATCAGCAACGCGATGTGGTACACGGTCGCCGGCGGCGACGGTTTCTGGACGGCGCAGGATCCGACCGATCCCCGTATCGTCTACGCCGAATCGCAGGGCGGCTCGATGTCGCGCATCAACGTGGCGACCGACGAGAACCGGAACCTGTCCAAGCCCAATGCCCGCGCCCGGCTCGCGGAGATGGAGGACTCGGTCGCGGTGATCGAACTCGATGCCGCCCGCGCGGCCAGCACGGCGGGCAAGAAGCGGATGGCGGAGCTGAAGGCGACCATCGCCGCGGACTCGGCGGCGTTCGCCCTGCGCTGGAACTGGGAGACGCCGTTCTTCCTCTCGCCACACAACCCGCGGACCTTCTATGCCGGCGGGAACCGGGTGATGAAGTCGGTGGATCGCGGCGACAACATGTTTCCGATCTCCCCTGACCTCAGCTACAACGACACCATGAAGACCCGGATCAGCACCCGGACCACTGGCGGCATTACCAACGACGCCACCGGGGCCGAGACCTACGGGACGGTCGTGGCCCTGGCGGAATCATACGTCCGGCCGGGCCTGCTCTATGCCGGCACCGATGATGGCCGGGTCTGGCTCACGCGCAACGATGGCGCCAACTGGGACGAGCTGACCAAGCGCTTCCCGTTCCCCGATACCTCGCATGTGTACGTGTCACGGATCGAGCCCTCGTACGCCGACACCAACACCTTTTACGTCACCTTCGACAACCATCGCAACGGCGACTACGCACCGTATGTGTTCGTGACGACCGACTACGGGAAATCCTTCCGGTCGATCACGAGTAACCTGCCCACGGGCGGCGTGGACTACGTCCACGTGATCCGCGAGGATCCGGCCAATCCCGACGTGCTCTATCTTGGCAGCGACGTCGGCGCCTACGTCTCGTTCAACCGTGGCGGCAGCTGGCAGCGATTCATGTCCGGCCTGCCGACAGTGGCGGTCTATGACCTGAAGGTTCATCCCCGCGATCGCGAACTGATCGCGGCCACCCACGGCCGTGGCATCTGGATTGTCGATGTCAACGCCGTGTCGCAATTGTCGGGCGTGAGTGTCGCGGCGGGACTGACCGTCTTCAAGCCGAAGACCGCCTTCGAGTACGGTGAGCCGATCTTCGAAGGCCAGTCCACCGGCCAGGGCGTCTACTTTCGCGGGCAGAGCGCCCCGTATGGTGCGCAGATCGAGTACCTGGTGACCGGTGGTGGCACGGGACAGGCCTCCATCGTGATCCAGGATGCCATGGGCGACACGGTGCAGGCTCTCACCGGACCCATGTCGAACGGGCTGCAGCGGGTGAACTGGACCTTCAACCGTCGGGCCGCGCCGGTCGCGCCAACTCCGCTTTCACCCTCGCAGCTCCGCGACAGCATCGTTGCCGCCAAGCGGATGGAGACGGTCTTCGATTCGTTGCGCAAGGCGGGTTCGGATACCGCCGCACTCGGTCGCATCCGGGCCTTGCTCGCCCGGCAGCAGCCGGGTGGTGGGAGAGCTGGCGGTTTTGGCGGCGGTGGCGGTCGGGGCCGGGGGAGCAGTGATGTCTGGGTTGAGCGGCCGGGTGAATCCTTCGGCGCCGGTGGTCGTGGGGGTGGCGGCGGTGGTGGGCGTGGCGCACGCGGTGGTGCTGCGCTCGCCGCCTCGGCCGGAGCAGACTCCACCCTGGCCCAGACCATCAGTGACCTGCTCCAGGTTCCTGGCGGCGGTCGTGGCGGTCGTGGCGGCGGCGGGGGAGGACGTGGCGGCGCCGGTTCGGCCGATGCGGGTGACTACCTCGTGACCGTCAAGGTTGGTGACAAGGTTGCCCGGACCCTGCTACGCGTCGAGCGCGTGAACGGGTTTGGCGGCGACAGTTTCGGCTTCGGGGGAGACGAGGACGAGGTGAGCAATGATGATGGCCTCAACGGCCTCTGGGATCCGTTCACGCTGAGTAGTCGGGGTGCCCCGAAGGCGTCAGGGGAGATGACCCTGGGTAGCGCCATGGCCAACCTTTCGTCTTCAAACCGTGGCGCGCGGCAAACGGTACGATCGCGCCTATTTTGAGCGCTGGTATCGCGCCGCAAGGGGCGCCATCACGTCGCAGGGGGATCTCCTCCGGGACGTGACCCTCGCGGTGGCGATCGCCGAGTCCGTGCTCGCCCGCCCGCTACGTTCGGTACTGGACGTGGGGGCGGGCGAGGGGCGCTGGCATCCCATCTTGCGGAAGTTGCGGCCGAGGGTGCGCTATATCGGGTTCGACAGCAGCGAGTGGGCCGTGGCGCGCTGGGGGCGGCGTCGCAACCTTTATCTGGGCTCCCTCGAGACGCTGGGCCAGCTCGAGCTCGATGGGCCTTTCGACCTGGTGGTAGCGGCTGACGTGTTCCACTACCTCAAGGCCCCCGCCTTGCGGGCCGCTCTTTCAGCGATCGTGCCGCTGGTCGGGGGAGTGGCGTTTCTCCCGACATTCACGGCCGAGGATGAGATCGAAGGCGACATGAACGGCTTCCAGCACCGGCGCACCGCCACGTATCGCCGCTACTTCCGGGAGGAGGGCCTCGTGCCGATCGGAATGCATGCCTGGGTCACCACGGCGGGCCGGGCGCGCCTCGCTCGCCTCGAGCGTCCGGGATGAGCGAGCCGCGCTCGCTACGCCTGATCCTCTTGACGATCGGAATGGTCGCACTGGTAATCTCAGGGATCGCGCCGGATTCGCAGTCCACCTGGATCATGGAGGTCTTCCCGGTCTTCCTGGTTGTCCCGCTCCTCGTGGTGACCGCCAAGCGCTTCCCGCTGACGCCGATGCTCTACGTCTTGATCTTTCTCCACGCATTGATCCTGATGGTTGGCGGGCACTGGACCTATTCCGGCGTCCCGATCGGTGACTGGGTGGAGCGGCTGCTGGGCCTGTCGCGGAACCCCTACGATCGGCTCGGACATTTCGCCCAGGGGTTCGTGCCCGCCATCGCGGCGCGGGAGATCCTCCGCCGCAAGGTCCGGCTCCGGTCAGATGGCTGGCTCTTCTTTCTCGTCTGCTCCGTCTGCCTGGCGATCTCGGCGTGCTATGAGTTCATCGAGTGGTGGACCGCGGTGGCGATGGGGAGCGGTGCCACCGACTTTCTCGGGACGCAGGGCGATCCCTGGGATACCCAGTGGGACATGTTCACCGCCCTCATCGGGAGCATCGTCGCGCAGCTGACGCTACGCCGGTGGCACGATCGGCAACTGGCAGAAAGGTCGATGATCGCGAATCGTAGGAGGGCGGTGCGGCTCATTGTCGAGCCACCTCCTGCTAGCCCTCCCAAGGGGCGTGATACCTGAGCCCCAGCTCGAGAATGCGCCGCAGCAGCGCCTCGTAGCTGGTCCCCATTGACTCGGCCGATTCGGCGAAGTCCTCGCCGAAGGAGAGGTTGGGGTTGGCGTTGGCCTCGATGACGAACACCTGCCCGTCGTCGCGGAGCCGCAGGTCAATCCGGCCGTACCCGCTCATCTGCAAGACCCGGTACACCCGCTTGCAGATTCGCGAAATCCGGTCGCGCTGGATCGGTGTCAGGTCGTCCGCCAGCCGGGTCAGGATGCCATGCCGCTTCTGGTACTCGGGGTTCCACTTGACGTGCGCCGTGGCGATCCGCGCGATGCCCTCCGGCATGGTGCTGAACACCATCTCCCAGATCGGGAAGGTCTGCAGTCGCTGATTGCCGATGACGCCGACGTAGAGCTCCCGCCCATCGATATACTCCTCCGCAATCGCCTCGGAACCGGTCTTCTCGTGCACAAAGACCACCCGCTCCGCGAGTGCCTCGTCCGTCGCGACGATCGACGCCTGCGAGATGCTGAGCGACGCGTCATCGACACTGGACTTCACCAGTAACGGGAATCGAAGCCGGGTGGGCCGCCGCACCTTTCGCCCGACAGGGAAGACCGCGAATCTCGGCGTCTCGATGCGATGATAGGTGAGGATCTTCTTGCTGAGGGCCTTGTCACGTGTGAGCAGAAGGCCGCGCGGATTGCAGCCGGTGTACCGCTGGCGCAACAATTCCAGGTAGCCCACCATCGCCTGATCGTACATCCCGACGCCGTGGAACTCTTCGAGCATCATGAATACGAGGTCGGGCTCCCACTCCTGGACCAGCTCCCGAAGCGGGGTCAGGTCGGCATACACGCCGAGGGGGCGCACCTCATGCCCTATTTCCCGGAGGGTGTGCACCACGTCGAATTCCATCTTCCACTCGGCGACCTCCTTGTCCGAATGGCCCGCGATGGAATCCGGCGGGACCAGCCCCTCCCGCACCAGCGCGAGGATCTTGAGACTCTTCACAGCGCGACCCGGTGTTCGCCCCGATGGATGTAATTCATGACGTGCATGGTGACCACGATCATGATCCCGCGCTCCACCTCGTCCTCCGGTCGCTCGACCCGGAGTTTGAGGTCCCGGCACCGATCAATGATCGCCGAGAGCACCTGGTCGATGGTGTACTGATACAGCCCGGTCCAGCGCGATACCGCCTTCCGGATCCTCGGCCGCATCTTGCCGAGCAGCGAGGCCGCCGTCGGGTGGCCGCGGGCCTCCCCGGCATCGGTGAACAGCCGCCGCAGCTCGTGATCATAGGTGGTTGAGATGTCGAGATCGCGATCGTAATAGTCGCGCTTCTGTTGGTAGTGTTCGCGAAGCGTCCGGCCGATCGTGCGCAGCGAATCCACCCGGCGCCGGTTCGCCACCAGCGGCTTTCGGTCGCCGACGTCCTTCATCAGCCGGTCCACGTACTCCAGTTTTTCGAGCGCCGGCCAGTCGGCATAGTGCTGCCGCCACGCCGAGCGCGGCTTGAGCCACACCGCGAACGTCTCGGCGAAGTCCTCGACCGGATGACTCTGGGCGTACCAGGGTTCGATGTTCACCACGAACCGACGGCTGTAGGGACGGGGGCTGTAGCTCTCGGGATACGGAATGCTCGCCTTGCCGAACACATCACGCCAGCTCCGGAGCCGCCGGAGCCGGTAGGCGTTGTCGATTGCATGTCCGACCTCGTGTCGGAGGATGCGCAGGCACGATTCCTCGCTGCCGCCCTCGGCCTCGAGCATCTCGCGCTGCTCGAGACGCAGCAGCCGACTGTCGGCGAGGTAGAAGGGAATCGCCACGCCGGGCACTCCATCAGGCGTGAACCACTCCTCGGACAGCCAGAAGTGCGGCCGGAAGCTGATCCGTTTCGCCGCGAGCTCGTGGAGCACCTGGGTGATCCGTTCTTGCAGCGGCGTACGCTCGATCCGGAGCCGCAGATCGCGGATCCGCAGGTCGAGCAGGTCGTCCCGGGAGAGCCGTGCCAGGGCACGATTGCCAAATCGCCGCATCGCTTGCCTGTTCCTCCGACCCTCGAGTACGCGGATTCTCCGACCCAGACGCATTCTAACACCGATCGCGTGGGCTGCCCCCTGGCACAGCACGGCAGGACCGGTGACGGGGCCTCCCTTCACGCTTCTCCCCTCTCCGGCTACTATTCGCTCTCGATGCCACCAACAAACCGCCTCCTCGACGCCCCTGCCATGGGGCGCGTGCTTGCGCGAATGGCCTCGGAATTGGTGGAGCAGACCGCCGGTGGCAAGGCCGTTGTCCTCGTAGGGATCCAGCGCCGGGGCGTCCAGCTCGCCGACCGTCTCGCCCCGCTCATCGAGCCTCAGCTCCAGCTTCCGCTCTGGCGCGGCACCCTCGACATCACGCTCTACCGCGATGATCTCTCGGCGATCGGCCAGCGCCCCGTGGTGCACGAGACCCGGCTCCCGCCCGACCTGAACGGCGCCACGGTTGTCATCGTCGACGATGTCCTCTTCACGGGGCGGACGGTCCGCGCGGCGCTCGACGAGATCGCCGATTTCGGCCGCCCGCGCCGGATCATCCTGGCGGTGCTGGTCGATCGCGGCGGTCGCGAGCTGCCGATTGCTTCCGACGTCACCGGCCTCAGCGTGACGACGACCGCAGGTGATCAGGTAGTGGTGTCGGTCAAGGAACTCGACGGTGAGGACGCCGTCGATCTCATCCGCGGAGTGCGGGCCTCAGGAGCGCCGGCATGAATACCGCCATTCTCGGGAAGGACCTCGTCGGGCTCGAGCCGCTGAGCGGCGAGCAGATCCGCGCCATCCTCGACACGGCGGAACCGTTCAAGGAAGTCTCCGAACGGCAGATCAAGAAGGTGCCGGCGCTGCGCGGCAAGACCATCGTCAATCTCTTCTTCGAAGCCTCGACCAGGACACGGATCTCCTTCGAGTTCGCTGAGAAGCGGCTCTCGGCCGACACGGTGAATGTCCAGGCGGCGGGGTCGTCCATCTCCAAGGGCGAGACGCTGGTCGACACCGCCCGCAACCTCGAGGCGATGCGGATCGACATGGTGGTCATCCGGCATGGGTCGTCGGGGGCGGCCCAGTTTCTTGGCCAGCGTATCCAGTCCAACGTGATCAACGCTGGTGATGGGAAGCACGAGCATCCGACGCAGGGATTGCTCGACCTGCTGACGCTGCGCGATCACTTCACGGACCTTCGCCGGCCTCAAGGTCTGCATCGTCGGCGACGTCCTCCATTCCCGTGTGGCACGAAGCAACATCTGGGGCCTGACGAAACTCGGCGCCGAGGTTGCGGTCTGTGGTCCCGCCACGCTGCTGCCGCGTGACATCGCCGAGCTCGGCGTGACGGTCTTCCGGCACGTCGAGGAAGCGATCCAGTGGGCCGATGCCCTCAACGTCCTCCGCCTGCAGCTCGAGCGGATGACGGCGGGCTTCATCCCCTCGCTGCGGGAGTACAATCGGGTCTTCGGCGTCACCAATGACCGCCTGGGGCGCGCGCCGAAGGACATCCTCATCATGCACCCGGGCCCGATGAACCGCGGGGTCGAGATCGATTCCGACGTCGCCGATGGTCCGCACTCGGTGATCCTGCCCCAGGTCACCAATGGCGTGGCGGTGCGGATGGCGGTGCTCTACCTGCTGGCCGGCGGCTCGCCCGACTGGGCGGCAGGGGGAGGCGAGAACTCATGAAGCCCGTGCTGATTCGCGGCGGCCGGATCATCGATCCCTACCCAGAGCCTTGATCGAGTCGGGGACGTGCTGCTGCAGGACGGGAAGGTCGTCGCCACCGGGGCTGGGATCGGGACGCCCGATGACGCGACCAGTACATCGACGCCACCGGGCTGATCGTGGCACCGGGGCTGATCGATGTCCATGTGCACCTTCGCGAACCCGGGCACGAGGACCGCGAGACGATCGCCACCGGTGCGGCGTCGGCAGTGGCCGGGGGCTTCACCGGGATCTGCGCCATGCCCAACACCGACCCGGTGATCGACAACCAGGGGGCCGTCGGCTTCGTGAAGGCCAAGGGCGAGGCCGCGGCGCTGGCGAGGGTCTACCCGATCGGTTGCGTCTCGGTGGGACAGCGGGGCGAGCAACTGGCCGAATTCGGCGAAATGGTCGGTGCCGGCGCCGTGGCGGTCAGCGATGATGGCCATCCCGTGATGTCGAGCCACCTGATGCGAACCGCGCTGGAGTACGCGCTGACGTTCGGCATCCCCGTGGCCGATCATTGCGAGGACACGCCCCTCGCCGAGGGTGGCCAGATGCATGAAGGGCTGGTGTCGACCCGCCTCGGCCTCAAGGGGATCCCCGCGGCCGCCGAGGAAATTCACGTGGCGCGCGACATCATCCTGTCGGAACTCACCGGTGGCCATGTGCATCTCTGCCACATGAGCACCCGCGGATCGGTGGAGCTGATCCGGCGCGCCAAGGAAAAGGGGCTGCGGGTCACGGCCGAGGCGGCCCCGCATCACTTTACCCTGACCCACGATCGCTGCGAAGGTTACGACACCAACGCCAAGATGAACCCGCCCTTGCGCGAGGCCGAGGACCGGGAAGCGATCCGGCAGGCGCTCGCCGATGGAACGCTCGACTGCATCGCCACCGATCATGCGCCGCACCACTACGACGCCAAGGAACGGGAGTTCGACGAGGCGCCCAACGGCATCATCGGACTGGAGACCGCCCTCTCGCTCGCCCTGCGGGAGTTGGTTGCGCCGGGACTCCTCTCGCTGATGTCGCTGATCGAGCGGATGAGCAGTGCGCCGGCTCGGCTCTGGCACCTGCCGGGTGGATCATTGCGGCCGGGCACCGTCGCCGACGCCGTCGTCTTCGATCCCGTGACGACCTGGATGGTCGATCCCTCCCGCTTCCGCTCGAAATCACGGAACACCCCCTGGGGCGGCGAGACACTTCCGGGACGGGTTCAGTGGACCGTGGTGGCTGGTCGGGTGGTGTATCAGGCGGCTGGTCGCTAGCGTTGGGAAGGGTATCCCTGATATAGATTGCAATCTCTCCCGGCCCATGCTCGAACGGCCGGGCCGACTCTGTCCTTCCGCGCCCGGAACTTGATGAGCGACGCATCTGAGGAAAACGTGGCAGTGGAGCAGTTGCTGGCAGAGCGCGATGCCCTGCACGGCTGGCTCGAGCGCCTGGATGCCGCGACCGTCTCGGCGTCGACCGCGGTCCGCGAACGGGTGCGCAGCGACTATCAGCAGCAACTCGACCGGGTGGCGAGCGACCTGGGCGCCCATGTCGAGACGATCGCGAAGAAGCTGGCTGAGGATCAGGCCGAACACGCCGAACTTTCGTCCCGGACCGAGGCCTCGCGCGAGGAGCTCGCCGAGGTCGAGTTGCGCCACGCCGTGGGGGAATTTTCCGACGACCGCTACGAGGCGGATCGCAAGCGGCATCTCAGTGACATCGAGACGTTCGAACTCTCCCTTGCGGCCGTCGCGGCGCGGATCAGGCGGATGGATGACGTCCTGGCGCTGGTCAACCGCGCGCCCGTGAGCGTGGTGATTGGAGCAACCGACGCGCCGGCCGAGGCCGTCCCGGCGCTGTCCATTCTCGATCTGGCACCAGCCGCTGCACCGGCACCAGACTCGACCGCGCCAGGGCAGGTGGTCGAGTCGGTGGATGCGATCCCTATCGACCTGCTCGCCGGAGACGATGAAACCGATCGGGTCCTTTCAGTTTTCAGCGTCCCGGAAGAGGCCGGTATCGAGCCAGCCGACGACGAACCTCCGGCTGCCTCGCCGACGGTGCTGCCGGATTTCGGACCGCTCTCCTTCAGGCCGGCTGGTGCCGTGCCACCGAGCGAAGCCACGCCGATTGGCCTGCCGCCTGACTCGCCGCCCCGCTTTGTCCGTCCTGGCGATCGACTGGCGCCGACGGCACCTGCTGCCCGGCCAGCCGCCGGAGCCCCTGCGACGACCTCGGCAGGCCCGCCGGCACCAAGACCGACACCCGAGTCGGGCGCGCCGGTGCCAGCCGAGCAGGGGGTCTTCGGCGAGGGCATCATCGCATCAGGACCGGCAACCGCGCCGCCCGGGATGTTGGCGGCGGGACGGACACTGCGCTGCAGCGACTGCGGCGCGATGAACCGCCCCCTGGTGTGGTATTGCGAGAAATGCGGGGCGGAATTGTCCGCCGTCTGACCAGGTGGCCCGCACCCGGTTTCCTGCCGCGGGCGTGAAGCAGCGCGGCCGGGTCCTTGCCTGCGTGCTTTTCGGTCTGCTCGTGCTTGCTGATCGTGCCCAGGGGCAGTTCGTTCGCGGCCGGGTCATTGATGCCAAGTCGCGTCGCGCCCTTCCCGGGGCGCTCGTCGAGCTTCGCGACACTGCCAATCGATCGCTGGTCGTCCGGCTTTCCTCCTCGGCCGGGGCCTTCCTGTTCGCCGCCCCAAGCAGCGGTCGCTATCTCCTTCGGGTAGTGGCGATTGGCTACTCCGCGCGGCCCCTGGCGACGATCGTCGTACCCGAGACCGGGCTGACGCTGCCGGACGTCGCGCTGAACCCTCTCTCCATGCGGCTGCCAGACCTCGTGGTAGTGGCGCGGCAGAGGTTCTGCGGCAACACCGGATTCTCCGACGGGGTCTTCAGCCAGCTGCTCGAGAGCTCGCGGAATGCGCTGCAGGTGATCGAGGCGACCATACGCTCAGGTCAGGTCGGGTTTCAGGTGGCGATCGTCACTTCGCGCACCCTCTTTGGCTCCGTCAACAATTTCGTCACCGCCGACACGGTCATCCGCTCGCTGGTGGCTTGGCCGGTGCGGAGCGTTCCGGTCGACACCCTGCGGGCCTTCGGCTTCGGCCGGCAGCTCACGCCGGGGGACGAGGGTAGCCGCGAGTATTACGGACCTGACGCCCTGGTGCTGTTCTCGGAATGGTTCATGGCCACACACTGCTTCATGCTCGCCAAGGTGAAGAAAGGAAGCGACACCCTTCATGTCCGCTTTGCCCCGCTCCGGAAGACCAGGATGATCGACATCAAGGGCGAGTTGCTGCTCGACGCCAGCGACCTCTCGCTGCACGCGATGACCTTCGATCACATCAACCTCCCCTCCTGGATGCCGGAGGCGGCCGCCGGGGGGGAGATGCAGTTCTTCCGGATGGCCAATGGCCTGTGGGTTACCCGGGACTGGGCGATCTGGGCGCCGATCGCCGGCCTTTCGTGGACGAGGAACAATGGTCCTGCTCTGGCGGGCCTGGCGGAGGTGCGGGGGTACGTGACTCGACTGTTCATGGACAGCACCGGACCGCACCAGTAAGACAGCGAGGGCCCCGGCGATGCCGGGGCCCTCGACGACTCGGATGGCCAACATGGCCGGTCGGTCAGCCCTTGGCGGTTGCCAGCTTGGCCAGGCGGCTCTTGGTTCGGGCCGCGGTGTTGCGGTGGACCAGGTTCTTGCGGCCGGCACGGTCGATCATCGACTCGGCTTGCTTGAGGGCGGCCTGCGCTTCGACGGCCGTGGTGGCTGAGCGCACCTTCTTGATGACGGTGCGAAGCTCGCTCCGAGCGGCCCGGTTGTGGGCAGTGCGGGTCTTGGTCTGACGCATGCGCTTCTTGGCGGACTTGATGCGCGGCACGGACATCCTCGGAGTCGGGTCAGCATCGGAGGGGACGTCGTCCCCGGAACAAGCCCCGTAGCATAGCGGGCTGGAAGCCTCTCGACAAGCGCCAGCCCCCAGGGAGACTTTGACGCACCCCCCGTCGGGAGACTAGTTTCACCCCCTCTTCCCACCCAGGAGTGCGTCCCCTGCTGCAGGACTTCCTCCTCGCCCTTCCGATGCTGCTCTTTGCCCTGGTGGCGCACGAATACGCCCATGGCTGGACGGCACTTCGCCAGGGCGACGATACCGCCTACAAACTCGGCCGGCTGACCCTCAACCCGTTGCCGCACATCGATCCGTTCATGACGATCGTCATGCCGGCTCTGCTCTGGTTTCTCTCCGGTGGACGGTTCACCTTCGGTGGAGCAAAGCCGATTCCCGTCATTACCCGGAACTTCCGCAACTATGTCCGGGGAGACCTGATCGTCTCCAGCGCCGGGATCGTAACGAACATCATTCTGGCGATCGCGAGCGCAATGCTCTTCGGAGTGGTTGGCTGGGTCCACAACCTGCTCGGAGGGGTGGGGACATCCACTGTTGACACCGCCCAGCGGATGCTGGTCTGGAGCATCCATTTGAACCTGATCCTGGCCTCCTTCAACCTGATCCCGATCCCGCCGCTGGACGGCTCCCGGCTGTTCTACCACGCGCTGCCGGCGGACCTGGGTGCCCGGTATCGCTCGCTCGAGCGGTTCGGCTTCCTCCCCCTGATGGCGCTGTTGTTCCTGATTCCGCAGGCCCTCAACACCCTCCTGCTGCCCGCCATCATGGGAGAGAATGTGCTCCTCAGACTGGTGCTCCCCTTCGCTGTCGGCGACGGATGGAACATCTTTCTCCGATGACCAGCTCCCTTGAACCGACCGCCGCGGAAGATCTCGGCCAGCTGGGCGGTTTCGTCGTTGCGCTCGAGGGCTTCACCGGACCGCTCGATCTCCTCCTGCACCTGGTGTGGGAAGAGCGGATTGATATTGCCGACATCCCGATCGCCCGTGTGGCGGACCAGTTCCTGGCGGCGATCCATGTGCTGAAGCTGAACCAGGCGGCCGACTACCTCGAGATGGCGGGTCGCCTGATCCGTCTCAAGGTGCAGATGCTGATGCCGCGGGGCGGTGACGAGCCATGGGAGGATCCGCGCGCAGAACTGGTCCGGCGCCTGCTCGAGTACCAGCAGATCAAGGAGATCGCGCGGTGGATGGCCGGGCAGGCCGAACGCCGGTCCTTGCGGCTGGCGCGGGGCTACCTCCCGCCGCCCCCGGACCTTCCGCCGCTTCCCCTGACACTCGACCTGATGGACCTGCTGGTGGCTGTGGAGCGAGTCGTCAGTAACATCCCCTCCCCCGTACTGCACCGGGTGATCACTCGGCCGCTCGATGTGGAGGGTGCCGCCCGGCGCATCGAGCTGCTGCTCGAGGTGCATGGGGAGTTCAGCTGGCGCGAGGCGTTCACCGCCAACCCAACCATCGTCGATGTCCTCTCGGTCCTGCTGGCACTGCTCGAGCTCGCGCGACGGGGCGCCTGTCGCTTCCGTCAAGATGCTTCCTTCGGCCCACTGGTGATCACCCGTGAATCCGCTTCCGCCGCTGTCGCAGTTCATTGAGGCCGCGCTCTTCGCGTCCAACCGTCCCCTCACGCTCGACGAGCTGGAGGGGCTCGACCCCGACGCCTCGCCCGCGGAGGTGCGTACCGCGCTCGACCAACTCCGGGAGCAGTACGATTTTGCCGGGCATGCGGTCGAGATCGTGGAGCTGGCCGGTGGCTACCAGATCCTGACGCGCGCCACCTTCGCCGCGGCGGTCGAGCGGGCCCACGCGATGCAGCGGCAGCCGCGACTGTCGGCCGCCACGCTGGAGACGCTCGCCACCATCGCCTATCGCCAGCCGGTTGGCCGGGCCGAGATCGAGGAAATCCGTGGCGTCAATGCCGGCGGGATACTGCGCACCCTGCAGGAGCGCGGAATGATCGAGGTGGTCAGTCGTGGGGAGGGACTGGGTCGGCCGCTGCTCTACGGCACCACGCCGCTGTTCCTCGAGTTGCTGGGGCTGCGCGACATCACCGATCTGCCGCGGGCCGATGAACTCACGATTGCGCTCCAGCCACACCAGCTTCACGTGGAAGAGGACAGCGGAACGCTCGCCTCCGTCGAGGAGGGGTGATGCCTCCGATGCGGCTGCAACGCTATCTGGCTCGCGCCGGGGTGGCCTCGCGGCGCAAGGCAGAAGAGCTCATTCGGTCCGGCCACGTCAAGGTCGACGGCAAGGTGGCTGAGATCGGGGTGTCGGTTGATCCCGGGACGTCACGCGTCACGGTTGGCCGCAAGGTGATCACGCTGGTCGAAAAGCGATGGATCGCCGTGCACAAACCCATCGGCGTGGTGACCACGGCGGATGATGAGGAGGGACGCCGCACCGTCTTTGACCTGGTCAAGGATTCCAAGGGACTGACCTATGTCGGGCGACTGGACGTGGCCACGACCGGCCTACTCCTGCTCACGACCGATGGGGAGGCGGTGCATCGGCTCACCCATCCCAAGTACCGTGTGCCACGGAGCTACATCGCCCTGGTCCACGGGGTCGACACGGCAGTGTTGGCCACGCGGGCGCAGGGGCAGGTGAAGGTCGATGACCGTCCAGTCGTCCCCACTCGGGTCAAGGTGAAGCCGGGGCGCGATGGGCGGAGCATCCTCGAGGTGACCCTGCTGGAAGGCCGGAATCGCATCGTGCGGCGCTGGGTCGAGGCGATGGGGGCGAAGGTCGAGCGTCTTGCCAGGGTGTCCTACGGACCGGTGCGGCTCGACGACCTCCCGGTTGGTGGCTGGCGGCCGCTGACCTCGCAGGAAGAACGCGCCATCTATCGGGCGATCGGAATGACCCCCGAGGAGGATTGAGTGCCGTTTCCGGTGCAGGACGTTGTCGGCGAGATTCGCAAGCGGGTCGTCGGCCAGGATGTGATGGTCGAGCGCCTGCTGATCGGGATGCTCACCGGCGGGCACATCCTCCTCGAAGGCGTTCCGGGACTGGCCAAGACCCTGACGGTGCACACGCTGGCCGATGTCCTGCACGCTTCCTTCTCGCGGATTCAGTTCACGCCGGACCTCCTCCCGGCCGACGTCATCGGGACGATGGTCTTCGACACGGTGCACCAGAAGTTCACCGCCCGCCAGGGACCGATCTTCGCGCAGATCGTCCTGGCGGACGAAGTCAACCGAGCGCCAGCGAAGGTGCAGTCGGCACTGCTCGAGGCGATGCAGGAACGGCAGGTGACGATCGGTGGCACGAGCTACCCGTTGCCCGAGCCCTTCCTGGTGCTCGCCACGCAGAATCCGATCGAGAGCGAAGGCACCTACCCGCTGCCGGAAGCGCAGCTCGATCGCTTCCTGCTGAAGGTCCGCGTCGACTATCCGACGCGAACCGAGGAGCGCGAAGTCTTGCTGCGGATGAGTGCGGTTGGTGAGTCGATCCCCGTCCGGCGCCTTGCGGATCCCGCGCAGGTGCTCGCCGCCAGGGCGCAGATCCACGCCATCCATCTCGACGCCCGACTGGCCGACTATATCGTCGACCTGGTGCGGGCCTCGCGGGAGCCGGGAGTGGTCGGGCTCGGCGAGCTCGCGCCGATGATCGCCTTCGGCGCCTCGCCTCGCGCCTCGATTGCGCTGGCCCAGACGGCGAGGGCCCATGCCTATCTCCGCGGGCGCGACTTCGTGACGCCTGAGGACGTGCAGATGCTGGCGCCCGATGTGATGCGGCATCGCATCGTGCTGACCTTCGATGCGGAGGCCGAGGGGATCGATACCGATTCGGTCATCCGGCAGCTCCTCGGCGCCGTGCCGGTGCCGTGACGTGGCCGGCCGACTTCCGCCGGCGCTGCTGAGGCAGGTCCGCACCCTCGCGTTGCGCGGGCGGCGGGCCACGGATTCCCTGCTGGGCGGCGATGTTCGCTCCGTGTTCCGCGGCACCGGAATGGAGTTCACGGATGTTCGCCCGTATACCGAGGGCGACGATTTCCGTCACCTCGACTGGAATCTGCTCGCGCGGACCGGCCAACCCTACATCAAGCTCTACACTGAAACCCGTGAACTGACGCTGCTGCTCATCGTCGACCGGTCGCTCTCGACGGCGATCGGCGATCCTGAGCCCAAGGCCTCACGCGAAGTGGAAGCGGCGGCGATCCTCGCGCTGGTCGCCTGCCAGCAACAGGATCGCGTCGGCCTGATTGCGTTCGGCGAGAAGATCGGTCCGGTGATCCCGCCCGCCCGCGGGCAGCGACATGCCTTCGGCGTGGTGCAGACCCTGCTGACGCTCGAGCCGGCGGGTCGCTCGACCGACCTTGCCGGGGCGTTGCGGGCGGCCGGCGCGCTCCTCAAGCGCCGGGCCCTCGTGGTGATCCTCTCCGACTTTCTTGCCGCGACTGGGAGACCCCGTTGAAGGGGCTGGCGGCGCGTCATGAGGTGACCGCCATCGCCCTCGAGGACAGTCGGGAGACCGCGCTGCCAGATGGCGGCTGGGTCACCCTGGCCAGCGCGGAGTCCGGGGAAGCCGGTGCTGTTCGACAGCGGGGATATCCTGGCCCGACGCCGGGCCGAGGCGGCGTCGAAGCGGGCACGTGCCCGGCGGAGCGCCACGATGGCCTCAGTCGGCGTGCGCGAGGTCGTGATCCGGACCTGAGGGGGAGTATCTCCCGGCGTTGCGTTCGGCCTTCGGGCGACGGTCGAGGCGGCGGTGAAGCCGCAGCAGGGGCAGGCCACGGTGGGTGACACGCTCACCATCGTGCACCGGATTGCGGCACCACCCGGAGCCGTCGTGCAGGTGCGCGGCCCGGAGGACTCGAGCCTGGCCACGCTGGTCGGGGCTCCGGTGCTTACCCGCGAGGGCGACTCGGTCCGGATCGCCTATACGGTAGCGGTCTGGGCTCCGGGACGCAACGACCTGTTGCTCCCCGGGCCGGTCGTGATCGCCATGAACGGGCGGGTCGACACGCTCCCCGCGGCGCATGTGCGGCTCGATGTCGGCTCGTTGCTGCCGGCCGGGCAGCCGCCGACGAAGGTGGTGCCTCGACCAGCGCACCCGTGGGTGCCGCGTGCCGACGTGACCCTGATGCCGTTTGCGGTCCTGCTCCCGTTGGCGCTGGCGCTGATTGTCGTCGGCCACTGGCGATGGCGCCGGCGGGGCCGCGCCGTGGCGCCGGTCGCGCTTCCGTCCCGGCATCTGGTCGGTCGCGACCGGCTCGAACGATGGCTCGAGGCCGGAGAGTCGCGCCTGGCCCTCGAGCACCTCGAGTGGCTGACCCGGAACCGAGATGATCTCTCGGAGTGGCGTGGCCGGGTCGATGCCGTGCGCTTCGCACCGAGCTCCGAGCCAGAGCTTGCCGTCCTGGTCCACGAAGGATGTGAACTTGCCGGGCTCGAGGCGGGCTGATGCTTCTCTTCGCCCGACCCTGGCTGCTGCTGCTCCTGCTGGCGATACCCGGGTGGTGGATCCGGCGTCGCCGGCAACGACCCGTGATGGCGGTGGTCAGCGAGACCGCCCCGTTCTCCGAAGCCACCCGTGGTCGCTGGCGACTGACCCTGCCACCCTCGCTTCGCGCCGGCGCGCTGGCCTCATTGATGATTGCCGCGGCGGGCCCGTTCCGTCCTGGCGATCGCCGCGTCGTCTCCACCGACGGCATCGCGATCGTGATCGCGATCGATGTGTCGAGCTCCATGCTCGCGGAGGACTTCGCGCCCTCCAACCGCATCGAGGTGGCCAAGAACCAGGCAATCGCCTTTGTGCGCGCCCGCCGCAACGACCGGATCGGGCTGGTGACGTTCGCCGGGGAGGCACTCACCCAGGTGCCTGTGACCCTCGACTATCCAACCCTGATCCGTTCCATCGAAGAGCTGCACGTCGGCATCCTCGGCGACGGCACGGCGATCGGCTCGGGCCTGGCGACGGCGGTGGCACGGCTTCGCAAGGTGCCGGGGAAGAGCAGGGTGGTGCTGCTGCTCACCGACGGCGTCAACAACCAGGGACTCGTCGATCCGCGGACCGCGGCCCAGGCGGCCAAGGCATTCGGCATCAAGGTCTACACCGTGGGAGTCGGCACCGAAGGTGAGGCACGCATCCCGACGGGACCGAGCTCCAGCGGATACCGCTACGAGATGCTACCGGTGCGGATCGATGAGGCCCTCCTCACCGACATCGCGACGCAAACTGGCGGGAAGTACTTCCGTGCCAAGGACTCCCAGGCGCTCGCGCGCATCTTCCAGCAGATTGATCGCCTGGAGCGAACACCGGTTGACATGGTGCGGTATACCCGGACCGATGAGCGCACGATGCCGTTCCTGGGGCTGGCGCTGGTGCTGCTGGCGGTGGAACTGTTTGTCAGCGGCTCGTACGTGGTGAGGGTGCCGTGATCGTCGACATGGTCCCGGTGTTGATCGCGGCGCCGTTTGTCGCCGCGGGCGTTCTGGCGCTGGCCGTGCTGGCGCGCCGTCGGCGCGTTCGCGCGGCGGCCGCGTGGTCCCCCGGCCTCGGGGCGACGGCGGATTCGTTCGGGCGGCGATCGCCCGCCATGCTGGGCGCGGTTGCTCTGCTTGCGGGGGTGGCACTCGCCGGGCCGCGGTGGGGCGCCGAGGTCAAGTCGACCAACTCGCGCGCCATCAACGTGGCGATTGTCATGGATGTTTCGCGATCCATGCTGGCGCAGGATGTTGCCCCGGATCGTCTGAGCCATGCCAGCGGGCTGGCTCGCCTTCTGGTGCAGGACCTCAGCGGCGACCGCCTGGGCTTGGTCGCCTTCGCGGCCCACGGCTATCTCCTCTCGCCACTGACCCTCGACCAGAGTTCCCTGGCCGTCCAACTCGACGCCCTCGATCCTGACATGGTCAGCGAGGGTGGCTCAGGGGTGGCGGAGGCGCTCAACACTGCGCGCGACGTCCTCGCGGCCGCCAAGGAAGGGGGTGACCGGGCGATCGTGATTTTCACCGATGGTGAGAGTTTCGAGGACCCCGGTGCGCTGCAGGCGGCTGGCACCGCGTTGGCCAAGGACCGGATCAGCCTGATCGCCGTGACTGTCGGTGACGTGCGTGGTGCCAGGATTCCTGAGGCCGGCGGCGGTTTTCATCGCGACGGCAAGGGCGAAGAGGTGGTGACCGTGCGACGCGACGACCTGATGAAGCTCGTGATCGATGCGGCCGGTGGAGTCCTGATCACCCCGAGCTCGCCGGATCCGGTCGGCGAGGCGGGGCGAGTCCTCGATCGACTCGCGCGTGCTCCAGTCTCCGATCGCACTGCGACGACGCTGGTACCACGCGGCTGGATCTTCGCGCTCGTCGCCGCGCTCCTGTTGCTGCTCCAGACGGTCACGCGGCGCAGCGCCGCACTGATCGCCATGGCACTCTTGATCGGGGCGGGGACACCGGCGTCCGCCCAACGCCCCTCGGCCGGCAGTCGGTACGTCAAGCAGGGGGACAGCGCACGGGCCAGCGCAGCATTCGCCCTGGAAGCGCGCCGTCTGGGCTCGGACACCGCCTGGTATAACGCCGGGACATCGAGCCTGATCACGGGCGACCTGCCCAGCGCCGTGGCCGCGCTGCAGCGTGCGAGTGCCTCCCTCGACCCGGAACTTCGACGCCGCGCACTCTACAACCTCGGCACCGCGCTGCTGCTGCAGGCACGCCGCGACTCGACTCGGCGCGACACGCTGCTGCGTGCCGCGTCCTCGCAACTCCAATCCGCCTTGCGGCTCGATCCGACTGACAAGAAGGCCAAGTTCAACTACGAGCTCGTCCGCCGCCTGCAGCCACCGGTGCCACCCAAGCCGCCGCCGACGAGTGGAGGAAGGGGTGGCGGACAGCCCCGGCCTGAGCCGCCGACACCCGCCAGGACCGGGATGACGCAGGCCGAAGCGGAGCAGGTGCTGAATGCCATGGAGCGCGCCGAGCGAAATACCCGCCTGGCGCAGAACTCGCAGCGCCGGACGACCCGGTCGCGGCTGGGACCGGACTGGTGATCGCTGTCGCGATGCTCCTGACGTTGCTTGCCCAGGATACGACGCCGGGCCTCCCGACGCGCGCCCGGGCCTTGCTGGCGACCTTTCCTGCGCCTCGAGAGGGCGAGGTCATGGTGACCAGCCGTTTCTCGAAGAACGAGGTTTGGATCGGAGAGCAAGTCGAACTGCTCACCGCCGCGTGGTTTCCCGAAGAGTTGCGATCCCGGTTGCGTCGCTCCCCGACCTTGAGCGCCCCCTCACTGAGCGGGCTCTGGAGTGTCGAATCACAAAACCTGCCCATCCTCGCCGAGACCCGGCGGGTTGGCCGGCAGGTCTATGCCATCTATGTGCAGTACCAGACGCTCTACCCCCTCAGCTCCGGCCGGATCGAGGCACCTCCCGCCGTGCTGAACTACTCGGTGCCGATATCGGCTTCGTTCTTCGCGCCCGAGGATCGCAAGAGCATCATGTCGGGTACGGCGAGCCTGGTCGTACGGCCGATTCCGTCCTCGCTGGTCGCCGCCGTTGGCAGCGGTCCGACCGCGAGGGAGATGAGCGTGGCTTGGCGCGGTCCGGTCAGCCCGCTGCGGGTCGGCGTCCCCGCGACCATCGAGTTCTTGATCAGCGGAACCGGCAACGTCGCACTCTGGCCGGCGCCAGAGATTGAATGGCCGGGTGGGCTCCGCGTCTATCCCGAACAACCCACCGAGCGCTCGCGCACGTCTGCCGGATTGCTGGGCGGAGAGAAGCACTTTCGCTTCACCGTGGTGTCCGACAGCGCCGGAATCTTCCTGCTCCCTCGCGTGCAGTACCCGTACTTCGATCCCGCCGGTGTTCGGGCGATGACCGCCCAGGCGGTCGCGTTCGCGCTGCCGGTGCTCCCGGCATTGCAGGGCGCCGCGCGGCCCGACCCGCCGAGGGTGGCTGGAGTTCCCGGAGTTCCCCTGGCGTCGCAAGTCGTCGACCACGCCTGGCCGTTGCTGCTGGTGCTCGGGCTCATGCCGCCCGCTGTGCTGGCCTGGCGACGTCGTCGGCTTCGACCGCGGCGCCCGGCTGCGATCGTGAAGGATCCCGAGAGTGAACTGCGCGCGCTCCTCAACGAACCGGCGGATTCCGGTCCGGAGCGGGTGGCGGCTGCGCTTCGACACCGCGGGGTTCCGCGCGGCGACGCCGAGCAGCTGCACCGCTGGCTCGCGGCAGTCGTGCGGCGCCGCTACGGTCCCGCCGGCGGCGAGCCGCCCGCAGCACCGGCTATCGTCACGGCGGTGCTTCGGCGACTCCGCCGGGGCGGCCTGGTTGGTCTCCTGTTGCTGGTGACGCCGCACCTCTCGGCTCAGGCGAGGGAAGCCGCCCAGCGCTTCGAGGCCGGAGACTTCCCGGGCGCGGCGGAGCGGTTTGCCACGGTCGTGGCTCGTACCCCGGGAGCGGAAGCTGCCTGGCGCGACCTCGGTTCCGCGCGCTGGATGAGCGGCGACAATGCCGGAGCGGCGACGGCCTGGCTCCGCGCGCTGGCACTGGCACCCCGCGACCCGCTGCTCCGTGAAGTCTGGCGCCGCAACAACGCGATCCCCGCGGAGGTGCGAGGCCTCGCGCCATCCGTTCCGGTGAGCGAGGATGAACTGTGGTTGCTGGCCCTGGGATGCTGGCTGGTGGCGTGGGGATTGCGGCCACTGCCGCGATTTCGACGCTGGGGACTCGTGGTGGGCACGATTGCCGTGGTGACGGCCGGGACGGCGGCAATGCGCTGGTACCAGGCCTCACGCCCACGGGCGCTGCTGCGAGGCGGGATCGCCTATCGCGTGTCCCCGATCCCGTCGGCTCCCGAACTCGGGAGCGCCCCGGGGTGGATGATGATCGGAATCGTCAGCAGACGCGCGGGGTGGGTGCTGGCGGTGATGCCGGACGGTCATCGAGGATGGCTGCCCGAAGCATCGATCGCCCCGCTCGTCCCGCTAGATTGAAGCAATGCCTGCCGGCACGACCCGTCGTATCGCCATTCTTCCTGACGCCGTCGCGAACCAGATCGCGGCCGGCGAGGTTGTGGAACGTCCGGGATCCGTCGTCAAGGAACTGGTGGAGAATGCCATCGACGCCGCGGCGCGCCACGTCCGGGTGGCCGTCGAGAATGGCGGGAAGACGTTGATCGAGGTGGCCGATGACGGTGTCGGGATGCATCGCGACGATGCGCTCCTGGCCCTTGACCGTCATGCCACGAGCAAGATTCGCGCGACACAGGACCTGGTCGGGATTGCCACATTCGGGTTTCGGGGCGAGGCACTCCCCGCCATTGCCTCGGTGTCCCGCTTCACCATGCTCACCGCTGATCGTGACGGCGAGGGGACCGAGATTGCCGCCGCCGGTGGTCGGATCGATCAGGTACGCGAGGCTGCTCGCCAGCAAGGCACCACGATCGTGGCCCGGGCGCTCTTCTTCAACACGCCTGCGCGGCGCAAGTTCCTGCGCTCGGCGGCAAGTGAAGCGCGCAATGTCTGGGATACGGTGGCCACGCTCGCGCTCGCGCATCCGGAGGTCGGTTTTGAACTCACCCTCGATGGTCGTGAGCGGCTGAATGTACCGTCGGGCCAGGCTCCGGACGAGCGGTTGGCGGCCGTCTGGGGTCGCGAACTTGCGCGTACGCTGCTCGCCGTCGACCAGGCCGTCGGCGGCGTCCAAGTGGTGGGCTTCACCCAGCGCCCCGCTGACGCCCAGCCCACCGGTCGGCGCAGCCAGCTCTTCGTCAACGGCCGTCCCTTTCGCGACCACTTTCTCGTGCGCGCCGCCGAGGCAGGATATCGCTCGGCAATTCATCCGGGCGACCGCCCTTCGCTCTTTCTCGACATTCGTGTCGACCCGGGTGAGGTCGACGTCAATGTGCACCCGGCCAAGCTCGAAGTGCGCTTCCGAAATCGTTTCGCGGTCGAGCGCGCGATGGAGGAGGGGATCCGCCAGGCGCTCGGCGGCCTGGTCTCCTCGGCTCATTTCGGCGAGGCGCCGCTGCCTGTTGAGGTGCCGGCGTGGCCGCCGCCGTCTCGGCCGACGGCCGTGCCCCCCGATTTCTTCTCGCCGTCCGACGGCACGACCGAAGCCGAGCTCCCGGGCACCGCCGCGCCTCGCGTCCCGGACGCCGGTGACTGGTCGCTGCCGGTCTTGCAGCTGGCCGACACCTATCTCTGCTATGACTCGCCGGAAGGACTGGTCATTGTCGACCAGCACTCGGCGCATGAGCGGGTCCTCTATGAGGAGGCGATGACCCGGCTTCGAGCGAGACGGATTGCCAGCCCAGCGTCTCCTCCTTCCGATCACCATCGAACTCACCGATGAGGAGCTCGACGTCGTCGCCGAACACGCCGAGGAATTGCGCCGCATCGGATTCGAAGTGGAGGCGTTCGGGGGCCGGACGGTGGCCATTCATGGGGTGCCCAACCCGCATCCACGCTTTGATGCGGCGAACTGTTTCCGGGAACTGGTGGCCGATCTCGCGCGCGGCCGGTTTGGTGGGTGGGCCAACCGTCTCGAGCGCTTTGTGGCGACCTATGCCTGTCACGCCGCGGTGAAGGCGGGGCAGCCACTTGACGATCGCTCGCGGCGCGAACTGCTGGTCCGCCTGTTTGCCTGCCAGCTGCCGCCGCACGACGTTCACGGGAGGTCCACGATCGTCCAGCTTCCGCGCGAAGAGCTGGAGCGTCGCTTTGGCCGACGCTAGGACGCCGATCCTCATCGGTCCGACAGGGGTCGGCAAGACCGCTGTCGCGCTCGCGCTGGCGATGCGGTGGCCGATCGAGGTAATCTCGGCGGATTCCCGTCAGGTCTACCGTGGGCTCGACATCGCGACCGCCAAACCGACGCCGCGGGAGCGGCAACGGGTGGCGCATCACATGATCGACCGCGTCTCGCCGGGCGAACGCTTCAGTGCCGGCCGATTCGCGCTCGAGGCCGCCGAGGTGATCACTGAGGTTCGTGCTCGCGGGCACCTGCCGATCGTGGTCGGGGGCACCGGGCTCTACGTCAAGGCGTTAGTCGAGGGGCTGTTCCACGAACCGCCGCTCGACCGGCCCCGGCGGGAACAACTGGCGCTCTTCACGGCCACCCTCGACCACCCGACCCTGGTCCGTTGGGCCTCGCGACTCGATCGATCCTATGCGCTGGCCGGAGGGCGCCAGCGCGCCACGCGCGCGATCGAGATTGCGCTGCTCACGGGGCGCTCGCTTTCATGGTGGCAGCGATCGGCCGAGGCCCAGGGTGTGGTCCGGCCTTGGACGGTGCGGCTGGCGGTGCCGCGACCGGTGCTTCATCAGCGAATCCGGGTGCGTGCCGAGGAAATGGTGCGCCGAGGGTTGCTGCAGGAGGTTGCCGCGGTACTGGCCGACGGGGCGCCCCCTGATGGTCCGGGGATGGACGGGATCGGGGTGCGCGAGGCGGTGGCCGTCCTGCTGGGCAGGCTGCCGCGCGATCAGATGGTCGAGGCGATCGTGATCGCCACGAGACAGTATGCCAAGCGACAGGAAACCTGGTTCCGGCATCAGGTGCGTGGTGATGTCCTCACCCTGGATGCCACGCGACCTCCGGACGAACTCGCCGCGGTGATTGCCGCGGCATGGGAGCAGACCAGCGGATGAGAATCGGGATCACGTGTTACCCTACCTACGGCGGATCCGGCGCCATGGCCACCGAGCTTGGACTGGACTTGGCCAGGCGCGGCCACGAAGTGCACTTCATCACGTATCAGTCGCCGTTCCGGCTCCGCGGGTATGTCGAACGGGTCTATTTCCACGAAGTGGACACCACGATGAGTCGGTATCCACTCTTCGAGCACTATCCCTACACCCTGGCCCTGGCCTCGCGACAGTACGAGGTCGCCCTCCAGGAGCGTCTCGAACTGTTGCACGTGCACTATGCCATTCCGCACGCAACCACGGCGTTCGTTGCCCGCGAGATGCTGGCCAAGGAACACCCGATCAAGGTGATCACCACGCTGCATGGCACCGACATTACCCTGGTCGGCCAGGAAGCGTCCTTCTACGCCATCACCAAGTTTTCGATTGAGCGATCGGATGGCGTTACCGCGGTCTCGCAGTTTCTCAAGGACGAGACCTACCGGGCGTTCGGTCCGGTAAGCTGTGACCTGGCGGTCATCCCGAATTTCGTGAACCTGGGGGAGTATCGTCCCGGCGCGGCGGCAGCGCGTGACACGCTTGCCCCGCCTGATCATAGGTTGCTCGTGCACATCTCCAACTTCCGCGAGGCAAAGCGGGTCAAGGACGTCGTACGCATCTTTGCCCGGGTGCGGCGCGCCATGCCGGCGACGCTGTTGATGGTGGGCGATGGTCCGGATCGCGGCGACGCCGAGAGCGAGGCGCGCGACCTTGGCGTGGCGAATGATGTCCGATTTCTTGGCCGTCTTGACACGGTGGCACCGATCCAGGCGGCGGCGGACATGTTCGTCCTGCCTTCCCAGACCGAGTCGTTCGGCCTCGCGGCACTCGAGGCAATGGCCTGCGGTACTCCCGTGCTCGCTGCCCGGGTCGGTGGACTGCCCGAGCTGATCGTCGACGGGGTCGACGGGATTCTCGAGCCGGTCGGCTCGGTGGAGGCCATGGCACGGCGAGCGGTCGACGTCCTCCGGGATCCGGTCCGGCACTCGCAGATGCGCGAGGCCGCCCGTGCCCGGGCGGCCACCTTCTCTTCCGAGGTGATCGTGCCTCAGTACGAGGCCTACTATCAACACGTCCTGGGTCGCTGATGGTCCCGCCGTTGCTGATTGCCCTCATTCTCGGGCTGGTCGAAGGCGCCACGGAGTTCCTCCCGATCTCCTCGACCGGGCACCTGATTGTCGCCGGCTCGCTGCTCGACTTCCGTGGGGAGCGTGCCGCCACCTTCGAAATCGTCATCCAGCTCGGGGCGATCCTCGCCGTGATCTGGCACTACCGCCGGACGCTTCTCGGGATGCTCGCCCATTGGGTGAATGATGCATCGGAGCGCCGGCTGGTGGTGTCGCTGGCTCTGGCATTTGCCCCGGCAGCAGTCATGGGGCTGCTGCTTCACCACTGGATCAAGACGGCACTCTTCAATCCACTGACCGTTGCCTCGACGCTGGTGCTGGGAGGGGTAGTCATGCTGTGGCTCGAGTGGCGGCGGCCGATCGCCACCACCGCCGACGTGCGACAGCTGTCATGGCGCCAGGCCTTCGGCATCGGGCTCGCCCAGGTGCTCTCGCTGATCCCCGGGACCTCCCGGGCGGCGGCGACCATCCTCGGCGGCTACGTCCTGGGCCTCACCCGACCGGCCGCCACCGAGTTCTCGTTCCTTCTGGCCATCCCCACCATCGTCGCCGCCACCGGCTACGACATGTTGCAGAGTCGGGCGCTGTTCAGTGCCGCCGACCTGCCAATGTTCCTCGTCGGACTGGTGGTGGCCTTCATCTCGGCCCTGCTCGTCATTCGCGGCTTCCTCCGCTTTGTCGAGCGTCATTCGTTCAACGTCTTTGCGTGGTATCGCATCGGGCTCGGCGGCGTGCTCTTCCTCCTGTTCGCGCTCGGGATGATGCGAGGCAATGCCGCCTGAGCTGATCCATCTCGCCGAAGTTTCCACGACCATGGAGGCCGCGCATGCCGCGGCCGCCGAGGGTGCCGATCACGGGACGGCTATCGTCGCGGACCGGCAGACCGCGGGGCGGGGAACGCGCGGCCGCACCTGGGAGTCGGCGGTCGGGGGGCTCTGGTGCTCGGTGGTGACACGACCGCGGCGCACCGACGCGCTCGAGGCACTCTCGCTGCGGGTTGGGCTGGCACTCGCGGCCGCGATCGAGCTCGCCTGTCCGTTGCTGCCCCGCATCGGGATCAAATGGCCCAACGACCTGCTGATCGATCGGCGGAAGCTCGCCGGAATCCTGTGCGAGGCTCGCTGGTCGGGTGGGACTTGCCTGTGGGTAGTGATCGGGCTCGGTGTCAACGTCACCAACACTCTGCCCGAAGCGTTTCGGGCTGATGCCGCACGACTCGTCGACTGGGCACCGGCGGTGGCGGCCGGCCAGCTCGCACCGCTGGCTGTCGCCGCGATTGCGCTGGCCGCGCGGGACGCCGGGCCGTTGTCCGCGGCGGAGCTCGAGGCGTTCGCCCAGCGCGACGCCCTGGTTGGTCGGCGGCTCGGCACCCCGCTCATGGGGACCGCCCAGGGAATTACGGCCAGCGGCGCCCTTCGCGTCCGGACCGACGGCGGTCCCATCCGCGAGGTGGTCGCCGGGGTGGCCTCGGCCCTCCTCTGAGGCAAGATTCCTCCCATGCTGCTCGCACTCGACATCGGCAACACGGAAGTGACCGTCGGTCTCTTCCTTGGCAAGGAACTCCGGGGCCATTGGCGGATGACCACCACCGCCGAGCGGACCCCGGACGAATGGGCCGTAGCGCTCGAGGCCTTCCTGGTGCGAGCGGGGCATTCGCCGGCGGAGATCGGCGCGGCCTGCATTGCTTCGGTTGCACCGGCCGTGACACAGGGGTTGGTTGTCGCCGTGCGGTCCGCCGTCACGGCCCGCGTTGGCATCATCGATCCCCGGGCCAAGCTCCCGCTCACCCTTGATGTGGATGAGCCCTTCGCGGTCGGTGCGGATCGCATCGCGAATGCGCTTGGTGTCCTGGCGCTGCATCCGGGCGATAGTGTGGTCGTCGACTTCGGAACCGCGACCACGTTCGACTGCGTGACGGCCGACCGGCGTTTCATCGGCGGGTCGATCATGCCTGGCCTGCGGACATCCGCCGAACAACTGGTTCGTCGAGCGGCCAAGCTCACCGCCACCGAGCTGATCCCACCGACTCGCGCAATCGGGCGTCGCACCGACGACCACATCCGTGCCGGGGTGCTCTTCGGGACCGCCGATGCCGTGGACGGAATGATTGCCAGGATCAGGGCAGAATGGCCGGGAGGGGCGCGGCCACAGGTCGTTGCGACCGGCGGTCTGGCCGCGCTGGTGACCACTCTGACGACGAGTATCGATGTGGTTGATCCAGACCTGACGCTGCATGGCCTGCGCGTCGCCGCCGAAGCACTCGGTCTGGTGACATGAGCGCCTCTCACGACGAACTCGAGTTGTCGCCGGCGCGACAACTCGCCGAACGTCGGCTCGGTCCGGTGTTGCCGTACCTGCTGCACCTTCGACCGGCGGAGTGGCCGATCATGACGGCCCACACCTGCCTGGGATGGTGGCTGGCGTCCGGTCTCCACCGGCTGGATGCGGCGGCCTGGCTCGGGCTCGGGGCGTGGGTCGTCGCGCTCAACGGTGGCACCCTCGCGCTCAACTCCGCGTTCGACAACGACACCGGCGACATTGCCTTCCTCCGGCGACCACCCCCAGCCCCGCGGGCACTCGGCTGGTTCGCGCTGGCGCTTATGGTGTTCGGACTCGGACTGACATGGGCCCTGCCGACCGGGTTTCGTGCGGTCTATGCCATCTGCCTGGTGATGTCGATTCTCTACTCGGTGCCACCGGTCCGGCTCAAGGCCGTCGCCGGTGCCGACTGGGTGATCAACCTGCTGGGATTCGGCACCCTCTCGCCCTACGCCGGCTGGCTCATCACCGGCCAGTCGATCGATCTCCGGCACCACCTGATCTTCTGGGCATTCTCCCCGCTATTCGGGGCGCTCTACCCGTTGACGCAACTCTACCAGATGGACGAAGACCGGGCTCGCGGGGATCGCACCCTCGCCCTCCGACTCGGCGCGCGGGGGAGCTTGCTTCTGGCACTCTGCTGCGCGGCGCTTGCCTTCAGCCTGCTCACCCTCGCCGGTTCGATGAGCGGCTGGGGAGGGCTGCGAGGTGGATTCCGCTGGATGGGGCTCGGGGTCGCTGCTACGGCCTGGGGGTTCGTGCTGCTGCCGTGGTATCGCAATGCCAAGCTCTGGTCGACCAGGGAACACCAGTCGGCGATGTATCACGCGCTCTGGGCCTGGGCATTGACCGATGCGGCGGTCTTGCTCGCGTGGGCAGTCTGACGAGGAGCAGCCCTTGGCCTGTCCACTGAATACGCGCTAGTTTGCGCCTGCTCGGCACCTGGTTTTCCGGAGATCCCAATTCATGGCCACTGCGGCGCGCATCGACAGCCCTTTCGACACGACGGAAGTCCCGCGGATTGTGCGCGGGTCGATTCTGCTGGGCTTGGCCCAAGCCGTGTGTGTCTTCCTGGTCTCTGTCATCAACAAGAATCTTGACGGGACCGCCGATCATGCCCTGACGGCCATGGTCGTCGCGGTCGGTGCGACCGTGACAATTTTCTGGCCGGGCATCCTGACCCGGCCGAGAACCATCGAGGGAATCGCGGGAGCGGCGGGGATCGGGCTCGGTGCCAGCTGGGCATTCCTCGGCTTCGATGTCGCGATTCTCCAACCGTTGCACACGTACACCAACCGCTGGGCCCAGATCGGCGGCTTCTCGTATTGGTGGTATCTGCCGGTGTGGTGGATGGTCGGCACGTACTTGTCGTGGATGGGGGGGTGGATTCTTTCCAACCAGGCGAACCGTTCGGGGTCGGTTTCGCTGCCGTCGTCGATTGGCCTCGTCGGCCTGTTGACGGGCGGATGCGGAGCGCTTGCCACAATGCTGCATTTCCCCGGTGCCGGATGGAACGTTCCCACCTTCGCGCTTGCGGTGCTTCCCGCGCTCGCCCTGGGTACCCTGGTCACCGGGCTCGCGGGCAAGCGCCCGTAGCATGGGGACGCGGGTGATCCGACGCATCGCGTGGCGGATACTCCGGGTGGCAGGGTGGCTGATGACTCCGATCGTGATCGTCGCGGCCGCAAGCTCGGGGGCTTTCCTGCTGGCCCTCGTGGCGCCAAAGTTCTCGGTGACCACCGGCCTCGTTCTCGTTGGAGTGGCCGGCCTCGCCGGTGCGATTGCCGGGCTCAGCCTCTGGATGCGACTCCTCAGTCGGAGCCCCGAATTGCGGCAGGCGCTGGCCGTGACATCCGGCGGAGTGCCCGAAGCGAAGGCCGTCGAGGAGTTGTTCCAGTCCGATGGCCCCGCCCAAGGAGGCGGTTCATCATGACGTGCAGCGGTCGCCAGGTGCTTCCCTTCGTGCTCGCGCTGCTGGCCGTGCGGGTGGGATCGGTCGCGGCCCAGCAGGGCTTCTTCCTTACCGCCGGGCGGGTCCTCGCGGGAACTCCCGAGGGATCCAGCTGGCGAGCCACCATTCAACGGGACCTTGTCGGGCCCATCGGCATTGATGCATCGCTGGTCGGGTTGCCTGGCGGTTCACCTGGCGGTCGTCCGGCACCCGGACGATTGTACGGCGTTGGTGCCGAGTTGGCGCTCTTCAGCGCGAACGGCGGTGTTCCAACCCTCTTCGCCGGTGGCTCGGCCGGAATCGGCACTGGCGGCCAGGAAAAGCTCTGGGCCAGCGCCTCGGTGGGTGCCCGCATGGCGGTTCTCTCCGTCGGACCATTCCGCCTGATGGCGGAGGGGCGCTGGCGAAACCTGACAATCACCGGCCGCGACGGGCTCGAGGTCGCGGCCGCGTTCGGCTGGCGCGGTCCTCACCGCGATGGCGGACCAACGCCCCCTGAATCGGTCGGGCTGTGGCTGCCGCACGCCACTGCGGAAGTATTGCGCGCCAACGGGATTCCCGCGGCGAAGGCGCGACTGATCGACAATGTCATCACCACGGCGCTCGAGTCGATGGGATCGCCCTACGTGTGGGGGGGGACGGGGGATGGTGACGGCGGCTTCGATTGCTCCGGCCTGATCTACTACGCCTACCGTCAGCATGGCATCTCGCTGCCGCGCACGGCCGAGAGCCAGTCCAAGGCCGGCACGGCAATCCGCCAGGATCTCGACCTGCTCCTGCCGGGTGACCTGCTCGCATTCGCGGAACGGGGCGAGACCGTCACCCATGTCGGGCTCTACGTCGGCGAGGGGCGGTTCATCCACAGCTCATCGAGCGGGGTGAGGCTCAGCCGACTCTCCGAGGACGATGCGGAGGGGAAGACCTGGCTGAAGAAGTGGGCCGGCGTCCGACGGGTGATTGAATAGCGCCGCTGCCGCTCACCGATTCATCTGCATTCCCTTCATCTGCGCCATCGCGGCGCTCCGAGCCTCGAGGTGAGCGATGTCCCTCTTCCAGTCGGCATTGGTGACGTCCAACTTCGGCCAGTCGGCGAGCCGGTCCGGCGCGAAGAGCATCACGAGGTGGAGCATGGCGCCCTTCACCAACGTCTTGCCGCTGGTGTTGTTGTAGGTCCCCTCCATCCGATACATCCGCCCGGCCTGCAGCCGTATCCCGTCTCCCGTCAGACCAGGCAGGCTTCGTTCGATCGACAGCAGGTGGCCGTCGGGAGCTTGCGTGGTATTGAGGTGCAACACCTGCTTCGAGCCGCCGTCGGTGATGTCGAAGAGGGAGAGCCCCGTGGCATAGGCATGGGCGTGACCGCCGGCGCCGATGATCCGCCCCGCCACCGGCATCTTGAAGTCGGCCGTGTACTTCGTCTCGCCGGGAGGGAGATCGAAGTCGACGTCACGGGCAACCGGGTACACCACGTCCATGTACCCTGGAATCACGCTGAGCGGCCGGGGCATCTGGTTCGAGGGTGAGTATTCAATCGTCAGCTCGGCCGTGACACCCTTCACCTCCTCCGGGGTGTCGTTGTCAAACATGACAAATACGGCCATCGGCATCGTGGAGGAGACCGGGACCCCGACGGTTGCCGGGAGATGGATGTCCTCGGTTTCCTGGCCGAGGGCCAGGATCAGCTCAGGCACCGGATAGAAAAGCTGCCGCCGACCGAAGTTCAGCACGTTGATGTGGTGGATCATCCGTCGCGACAGGACCTTGCCGTTCTGATCGGTGAGCTTGAGCCTCACCCCGCGCAACCAGCCGTCGATCGGAAAGGTGAAGCGCATCACCTTCGACAATACCATCGACATGCCGGCCATTTCACCAGCCATGGCGTGCATCCCGCCCGGGGCGGCCGGGAGGTCGTACCGGCCGGTGGTCAACACGACAAGATGGCGGGCCGAGTCCACTCGCACCGTCAGGGACGCAGGGGGGGCCGATCGGGTCGGATGGCTCAGCAACAGGGCGGCTGCCGCGGCAAGTGCAAGCATTGGTTCCTCGCTGCTGGTAGTGGGCTGTCGCTCGGCGCCGGCCTGTTTCGTGGCGCCGGGTTCACAACGCGGGAATAGTAACCCCACCCGCCACCCGAAGGTTCCCGACCGATGCGGTGCCGCCTGACAATCCCGCCATTTTGGCTTATCAGTCGGGCACGTCGATTGCCAGAGGATTCAGGGGGGTTGACCCTGCCGGGCCGGTTCTTAGGTTTATCTCCGGTTGGCAGTCGCTGCCTGTGACTGCTAAGGCGTTGCAAAATCGTGTTTTACCGATTCACGTTCACGTTGGAGGTTGGGCCCATGGCGAGTGCGAGCAAGAACAAGAACACCCTCACCCCGTTCGAGGACCGTGTGGTGATCCGTCCCTCGGAGGAAGGCGAGACGATGCGGGGCGGTCTGTACATCCCCGATACCGCGAAGGAGAAGCCGACCACCGGCGAAGTCATCGCCGTCGGTCCGGGCCGGACCAACGACGACGGCAAGGCGCTGCCGATGCCGGTGAAGGTCGGCGACAAGGTGATCTACGGGAAATACAGCGGGACGCCGTTCACGGTCGATGGTGAAGAAGTCATGATCATCAAGGCCTCCGACATCCTCGCGAAGCTGAACTGAACTCCACCTACTGCACCTGACGGGAGAGAGACGCAATGGCTGCAAAGGAACTGATCTTCAACGTCGACGCTCGCGCCAAGCTCAAGAAGGGCGTTGACGCGCTGGCTGAGGCGGTCAAGGTGACGCTGGGCCCGAAGGGCCGCAACGTCGTGATCGACAAGAAATTCGGCTCGCCCACCGTGACCAAGGACGGGGTGACGGTTGCGAAGGAAGTCGAGCTCGCCGACCCGATTGAGAACATGGGCGCGCAGATGGTGAAGGAAGTCGCGACCAAGACGTCCGACCTGGCCGGCGATGGCACGACCACGGCGACCGTGCTGGCCCAGGCGATCTATCGTGAAGGGCTCAAGAACGTGACCGCCGGCTCCAATCCGATGGAACTCAAGCGCGGCATCGACAAGGCCGTCGAGGCGATCGTCGCCGAGCTCAAGTCCATCTCCCAGCCGGCCACCAGCAACAAGGAAATCACCCAGGTCGGCACCATCTCGGCCAACAGTGACGCCGAAATCGGCAAGAAGATCGCGGAAGCGATGGAGAAGGTCGGCAAGGAGGGGGTCATCACGGTCGAGGAGGCCAAGGGTCTCGAGACCACGCTGGAGACGGTCGAGGGGATGCAATTCGACCGCGGCTACCTGTCGCCGTACTTCGTGACCGATCCGGAAGGGATGGAAGTGGTGCTCGACGCGCCCTACATCCTGATTCACGACAAGAAGATCGCGTCAATGAAGGAACTGCTCCCGGTCCTCGAGAAGGTGGCCCAGACTGGGAAGCCGCTGCTGATCATCGCCGAGGATGTCGAGGGCGAGGCCTTGGCCACGCTGGTCGTCAACAAGCTGCGTGGCACGCTCAAGGTGGCCGCCGTCAAGGCGCCGGGCTTCGGCGACCGTCGCAAGGAGATGCTCCGCGACATCGCCGTCCTGACCGAGGGCGAGGTGATCTCCGAGGAGGTCGGTTTCAAGCTCGAAAACGCGACGCTCGACAAGCTTGGCCAGGCCAAGCGTATCGTGATCGACAAGGACAACACCACGATCATCGACGGCAAGGGCAAGGACTCGGCGATCAAGGGCCGGATTGCCGAAATCCGCGGTGCGATCGAGAAGAGCACCTCCGATTATGACAAGGAAAAGCTGCAGGAACGGCTCGCCAAGCTGGCCGGCGGCGTGGCGGTGATCAATGTCGGCGCCGCGACCGAGACCGAAATGAAGGAGAAGAAGGCCCGCGTCGAGGACGCCCTGCACGCGACCCGTGCGGCGGTAGAGGAAGGCATCGTCCCGGGTGGTGGTGTGGCGTTGCTGCGCTGCCAGTCGGTGCTCGACAAGATCAAGGGCTCGGGCGATGAGAAGATCGGCGTCGAGATCATCCGTCGCGCCATCGAGGAGCCGATCCGGGCGATCGCGACCAACGCCGGGGTCGAGGGATCGATCGTGGTGGCTCGCGTCAAGGAGTCGAAGGACAGGGCGTTTGGCTACAATGCGGCGACCGACGTTTACGAGGACATGATGAAGGCCGGGGTCATCGACCCGACCAAGGTCACCCGCACGGCGCTGCAGAACGCGGCCTCGATCGCGGGGCTGCTGCTCACCACTGAGTGCGTCATCGTCGAGCGGAAGGAAGAGAAGCCGGCGATGCCGATGGGCGGTGGCGGCGGCGGTGGCATGGGCGGGATGTACTAAGCGCGGCGCGTCGGCCCGGTGGATCGGGGCGGCGCGGCGGGCCCTCCGTTCGCCGAATCGTTGCACACGGGCGCCCCCACGGGCGCCCGTGTCGCGTTTCGGGGTGCAGGCGATTTCATTTCAGTTCTCCACACCACAGCCAGGAGCCGTCCGATGTCACTTCGCTCGCGCCCGATCGCGTCGCTCACATTCCTCGCCACCCTGGCTGCATGCAGTGGCGGCAAGTCGGTCGCGGACGTGCCTTCGACCATCTCGGCTGCAGGGTTGCTTGGTCAGATCCAGGACCTCTCCGCCGACTCGATGGAAGGACGCGGCCCTGGGACCCGGGCGGAGGCGAAGGTGGTGGCCTACCTCACCGGGCAGTTCAGCGCGATCGGCGTGGAACCAGGCAATCCGGACGGGAGCTGGACCCAGGCGGTGGAGCTCGTCGGCTTCACGGCATCCCCGACGATGGAGTTCCGCGCCGGCGGCAAGGTGATCCCGCTGACGTTCCGCGACGACTACGTTGCGGGATCCCGGCGCGAAGTGCCCCGGGTCGATGTGGTCAACAGCGATGTCGTTTTCGTCGGCTACGGCATCGAGGCGCCAGAGTACCAGTGGGACGACTTCAAGGGCATCGACGTCAAGGGAAAGACGATCGTGATCCTGGTGAACGATCCGCCGGTGCCCGATCCGGTCGATTCGACACGGCGCGATTCGACCATGTTCCGCGGCGACGCGATGACCTACTACGGGCGCTGGACCTACAAGTTCGAGGAGGCCTCGCGCAAGGGGGCCGCGGCCGCGATCATCGTTCACCAGACCGTCCCGGCCGGCTATCCCTGGGAGGTCGTCTCCGGCAGCTGGAGCGGCGAGAACATGGACGTCAAGCATGCCGACGGCAACGCCGGGCGGGTGGCGGTCGAGTCCTGGATCACGTACGACAAGGCGAAGCAGCTCTTCGCGGCCGCAGGAAAGGATTTCGACGCGCTGGCGCGATCGGCCCGTGCGCGGGACTTCAAGCCAATGACCCTCGGAGCGACGGCCACCATTCATCTCAAGAACGCCGTGCGCGCCGTACACACCCAGAACGTGATCGCCAAGCTCACCGGCGCCGATCCGGCCCTCAAGGATGAGTATGTCGTCTACACGGCGCACTGGGATCACCTCGGAATCGGCCAGCCGGTCAACGGCGACTCGATCTACAACGGGGCCCTCGACAACGCCGCGGGCACGGCGGCAGTGCTGCAGCTCGCGAAGGCGTTCAAGGCCCTCGCCCCGGCCCCGCAACGCACCATCCTCTTCCTGATCGTGACCGCCGAGGAGAAGGGGCTGCTCGGGGCGCGGTTCTATGCCGAGAATCCGCTTTATCCGCTGGCGAAGACCCTGGCCGATTTCAACCTCGATGGCGTCAACCAATGGGGCCGGACCACCGACCTCGTGGTGATCGGGATGGGCGCCACCACGCTGGAGGACGTGCTCGATTCCGTGGCGACAGCCAAGGGCCGGACGCTCTCGCCGGATCCCGAGTCGGAGAAGGGTTTCTACTACCGTTCGGATCATTTCGAGTTTGCCAAGCAGGGCGTACCGGCGATGTTCCTCGACAACGGCGTGAGCTACATCGGCAAGCCGACCGACTACGGCAAGCAGAAGCGCGACGAGTACACCGAGAATGACTACCACAAGCCGTCCGACGAGGTGAAGGACGACTGGGACCTCAGTGGCGCGGTTGAGGACCTGAACCTCCTTTTCAACGTCGGGATCCGGGTCGCGAACGGCGCCACCTGGCCGGCCTGGAAGCCGGGCACCGAGTTCAAGGCGATCCGCGAGCGGATGCTGCAGCCGACGCCCTAGGTGACCGAGTCCCCGGACCGCGTCGTCGTGCCCCCGCAGAGTGTGTGGGACACGATCCGGGAGTCGTTGCGCGGGTCGGATCTCGATTTCACCGACGCGCCGCTCGGGCGGTCGGTGATCCTGCTCGCGATCCCGATGGTGCTCGAGATGGTGATGGAGAGCATTTTCGCCGTCACCGACATCTTCTTTGTCTCCAAGCTCGGGTCTGCCGCCGTGGCCGCCGTCGGCTTGACGGAATCGTTGCTGGCCCTGGTCTATGCCCTCGCCATGGGATTGGGGATGGCGGTGACGGCCGTGGTGTCTCGCCGCATCGGCGAGAAGCACGCCGATGGAGCGGCTCATGCCGCGGCGCAGGGTGTCCTGTTCGGGGTGGTACTCGCTGCCGGGCTGGGCCTGTTCGGTTTCCTGAACGCGCCCCGACTCCTCGCGCGGATGGGCGCATCGCCGGAAGTGCTCACGATCGGCACTGGCTTCGCCCGGGTGATGCTGGGTGGCGAGGCCACCGTCATCCTGCTCTTCGTTCTCAATGCCGCCTTTCGCGGGGCGGGTGATCCGGCAATCGCGATGCGGGTGCTGTGGATTTCCAATGCCATCAACATTGTACTTGGTCCCTGCCTGATCTTTGGCGTTGGTCCGCTGCCTCGGCTTGGCGTCACCGGGGCCGCTGTCGCCACGACCATCGGCCGAGGGACCGGGGCGCTGATCGCCTTCGTCGCGCTCGTGCGTCCCAATCACCGCCTGCACGTCGAGTGGCGGCACTTCTGTCCCGACCTTGCCATCATTCGAAGTCTCCTCGACATCGGGTCCGCTGCCACGTTGCAGTTCCTCGTTGGGTCGACCAGCTGGATCGGCATGATGCGGATCGTCTCGACCTTCGGCAGCGTCGCACTCGCAGGCTACACGATTGCCATTCGCGTGGTGATCTTCGCCATTCTCCCCGCGTGGGGACTCGCGAACGCGGCGGCGACGATGGTAGGACAGAACCTCGGCGCCGCCAAACCCGAACGCGCCGAACGCGCAGCCTGGACAGCGTGCCGGTACAACCTCGCCTTTCTGACCGCCCTGGGGGCGCTATTCGTCCTCTTCGCCCCGGTCCTCACCGGGGTCTTCGGCCATGATGCCGAGGCGGCGCGGATGGCAGCGCTGGCGCTGCGGATCATGTCGGCCGGGTTCCCGCTCTATGCGTTCGGGATGGTGCTGACCCAGGCGTTCAACGGAGCAGGCGACACCTGGACACCGACCTGGCTGAACTTCCTGGTTTTCTGGTGCTTGCAGATTCCGGCCGCGTGGCTGCTCGCCAAGCCTCTGGGGCTGGGCCCGAGTGGTGCCTTCATTGCCGTCTCGGTGGCGTTCGCAGTCCTCGCCGGTGCCTCGACGCTGCTGTTCCGACGGGGACAGTGGAAACTCCAGGTCGTCTGAGGAGTCGGGTCATCGGAGGCTGAGCGACTGGGGAATGCCATCTGGTGTGTGGGAACGCGCGTCGGGATCGTTACCTTTGTGGCACTCAACACCTGGAGTGATTCTGGTGCGTCGGTTCAGTTCACTGTTGGTCGGCCTGCTTGTGCTTGGAGTGGTACCGCTGCTCGGCCAGAAGGCCAATGTCACCGGCACCTGGCAGGTGAAGGCCGGCAAGGACGTCAAGAACGGTCCCCGGGAGGTCATCATCCGGGCCGATTCTTCCGCTTCCTGGGGGAAGGAGACGGTGCGCTGGCGCCTCCTGAACAGCGACAAGGATATCTCCATCCTGATCGGCGGGGAGTGGGAGACCTACCAGATCAAGGTAAGGGCCAACTCGCTCACGCTCTCCGGCGGCGACCTGGAGAAGGCTGTCACGCTACAGAAAGTGGGGCCTCCGACGCCCCTGCCCGCGGGGGCCAGGATCCCCAATGCCCCTGGCGGCGGGGGCTGACCACCCCCTGAGCGAGATGACAGAGGCCCCGCAGGCGCGGGGCCTTGCGATTGTCGCCGGCTACCTCAGCCGAAGAGCGACGCCTGATGTGGTGGATGCAGCGGGATTGCCGGCATCGGGCCGTTCTGCTCGGCGAAGATCAGGCCGCCCTGGAAGCCGCGGGCGCGCAGGGCGGGGAGGATCACCTTGCGGGCGGCTTCGATCGTGTTGCAGCGGAGACTCATGTGCGCGAGCACGACGGTCGCCAGGGCGTCGTGGTGAACGTCTTCGAGCAGTCGCGCCGCATCCAGGTTCGAAAGATGCCCACCGCTGCCGGCAATGCGCTGCTGCACGACCGGCGGGTACCCGCTGCTGCGCAGCAGCCGCTCGTCGTGATTGGCTTCCAGGATCAGGCAGGTGCGATCTCGCAGGAACCAGCGCACCGACTGCGTTGGGCGACCGAGATCGTACGCCACACCGATCGAGGCGCCGCCGGGGAGTGTGACTCCCAGGGCGACGGGCTCAGCGGCGTCATGCGACGTCGGTGAGGCGCGAATGGCGAAGGGGCCGACTTCGACCGCCGTCATCGAACCGATGGGGAGAAAGGCGCACGGCTCGCCGCCGTTGGCGAGGGCATGCCAAGTGCCGAACGACGCGAGGAGCGGAATGTCGTGCCGGCGGGCCAGGCGGGTGGCGCCCGCCGCGTGGTCGCCGTGCTCGTGCGTCAATGCTACGCCGACGAGCGAAGCGGGATCGAGCCCTGCCAGCGCCATGCGACGCTCGACTTCGCGCGCCGAGAAACCGACATCAAGCAGGAGCGTCCTGCCCTGACACGACACGACGAAGGCGTTGCCCTTCGAACCTGAGCCGAGGACGAAGAGTTGCGCGGCGGTCATGGGAGGGGAGTCAGTCCGCGGTCAGCCGCTGGTGCAGCGCCCGGAGTGCTGCTTCCATGGCGTCGTCCACCACGACATCCCGACGTGGCAGCACCCGGCGGGCCATCTCGACGAAGCTGTCCACCACGATCCGCTCATTCGTTTCGCCGCCCCACGCAAACGGAGCGACGTACTTCGCGGTGCGCGGCGCGCCAAAGAGCTGGGCACCGGCGCCCAGGACCGTGCCAGAGGAGAGCAGCGTCCCGATCGCGGTCTTCACATGGGGGCCGATCAGCGAGCCGAGGTTGGTGCGGTCGGTCTCGATCCGGGTGGAGCCGATGTCGAGCCGGATCGGTCCATAGGTGTTCTTGAGGTTCGAGGTGATGGTGCCCGCGCCCAGGTTGACCCATTCGGCGACCACGGAATGACCAACAAATCCGTCGTGGCTCTTGTTGGCAAACCCGCTGAAGACCGATGTACTGATTTCTCCGTGCAGGCGGCACCGGGGTCCCGCGCTCACCACGCGAAAGGAACCACCCAGCAGGAGGGACCCTTCCCGCACCCAGCATGGTCCCTCGATTCGGGTTCCGGATCGCACCTGCACGCCCGGGTCGAGAATGATCCCGCCCTGGCGCACGTCGAGAATGACGCCGGGCTCGAGCGTCGCCCCGCGCAGCGAGATGGCGGCGGGGTTGCCCAGCACGATCGTGCCAGCAGGGATCGGATCGCCGCGGCCATCAAGCGCGGCCAGGGTGTCGGTGAAGAGAAGCTGCTCCAGGGCACCGATCAGGTCCCATGCCCCCCGCAACGGCCGCCCCTCAACCACCACGCCATCCCCGTCGGTGAACGGACCGATCCACGGTTCGCCGGGGTCGAGCCGCCACGCTACCTCGCTCCCTTCATGGAGGAGCCGCCGATTATGCGCCACCGCGCGCATCGGCAGCTTGGGCGCGAAGGTCGCGTCGACCACCCATGCCGGTCCGACGATCGATCCGGCGGCGACCAGTGGCAATGCCGTGCCGGAGCGCGGCCCGGCAGCGTGGGGCGCGACGATACCACCGACGCTCTCCTGAATTGCGAGCGACCACCGCTCGTGCAACAGCCAGGCGCCGGCTCGGAGCTCGCTCAGGGGCTGGGCGCGCGCGAATGGGGCCCAGGCGTGGCCGGGCTCGGCCGGTTCGAGCAGGTAGATCGTCGTCATGTCAATCCAGTTCGCGCACCGCAGGCGGGAGCGCGTCGAGGGTCTTCTTCAGGTCGGGCGCTCGCGCCCGGTCGAGAACCAGCGTCCGCCGGTTGGCGTGGACCACCACCAGGTCCCGCACGCCGCTCAGCACCATGGGTGGGCCGTCGTTCCATACGATACAGTCACTGCAGTCTACCAAGGTCACCTCACCGTGCACCACGTTGCCAAATCGATCGCGCGGTCGCACCCGCGCCAGTGCTTCCCAGGTGCCGATGTCATCCCACGAGAAGTCCCCCGTGATGACCGCGACGGCCTCGCTGCGCTCGAACAGGCCAACATCAATCGAGACCGCACGGACACCTTGGAAGAACCCCGAGACGTCCCCTGCGATCGAGCAACGAGAGGAAGGGGGCGATCTCGTCGGTGTGGTGCTCGACCTCACGTCGCAGGTCATCGGCACGCCAGGCGAAGAGTCCGCTGTTCCACAGGGCGCCTTCAGCCATCAGGTCCAGCGCTTTCGCGGCATCGGGCTTCTCGATGAACCGCTCCACGGCTCGGGCAGCGGAATCGAGTCGTGGACCGGGGATGATGTACCCGAAGCCGGTCTCGGGCCGCGACGGGAGGATACCCACGGTCACCAGGCGACGGTGCCGGTTTGCCGTCTCCAGGGCGATCGCCGCCGTGGCCGCAAAGGCTGCCGGGTCACGCACCGTCCAGTCGGCATGCATCGAGACGATCGCGGCGTCAGGATCGCGCCGCGCGGCCTCGAGAGTGGCCCACACCAGTGCCGGGCCGGTTGATGCTGCCCGCGGCTCGATCAAGTAGTTCTCGCCTGGCACCCGGAGCTTGCGCCGGAGTTGCTCGGCCAGGCCGGCACCCGAGACCACCAGGATGCGTTCGGAGGGAATGAACCCCGCCAGGCGGTCGACCGCCTCCTCCGCGCTTGAACGCGGCCCCGCCAGGGGCAGGAGTTGCTTGGGATGGGAGGGTGAGGAGAGGGGCCAGAATCTCGTCCCGAATCCACCGGCCAGCAGGACGGCCCATTGCATCGCAATCCCCCTAGATCAGCTGGTTCGAGAGCCGGAGCATGCCGCCGGAGGTCATGGAGCAGGACACCCGAGCTCGTCTCCGGCAGCCGCCAGCAGCAGCAGGGTCGCGCCGCCGCCCGGCAGGCGCTGGAGCACGAGGACGCCATCGGCGCCCTTCGACAACCACCTGCCTCGGGGCGCCGTGGGCTACCGCATCGCCCAGGGAGGCGAGATGCACGGAGGACCGATGCCGCGTGGGCCGCCACCGCCTCCCGGTCGAGCGCCGGCGGGAGCACGGACTCAACCACCAATCCCTCGTCGCTCACGACAGCGACCCCGGCGACCTCGGGTCGTTCAGCCAGGGCGACGAGGACGGAGCGGAGCGCTTGCATCGGGTGGGTCTCCGGGTGGCGGGAGGGACGGGCCAAGCTATGATCGTCGCGGCGGCGAAGTCAAGCAACGACCGCGGGTTGCCGCGCTTCGGCCAGCGGTCTAACCTTCCCCGCATGAAGGCTGCCCCGTTCCTCCTTGCCGTCTCGAGTCTTGTTGCCGCGTGTAGTGGCAGCCAGCTCCCCCCAGCACAACTCACGAACGTCGTCGACACGGTGACACTCGGCGCGCTTCAGGGGAGCGACTTGCGGTGGCCGGCGGCCTATTCCGTGGCGGACGGCCTTGCGGTCCGGACCGACCAGTCGTCGAGTTTCGACTTCATCTACAACATCGACGCGGCAGGGAAGCATGTGTTCCTGCCGCTCGAGGTCGTCGGACTCGGATCGTCGGGTGGGACCGATCCCGGACTCCAGAAGGTGACGGTGGCCTTCGAGAGTCTGGTGTCCGCTCCCCTCGATGGGTACGTGTCGAATGACACTCTGGCGATTGCGGTTGGGGATGTCATCGCCGCCCGTTCGCGGATCGCCTGCAGCCTCGGCGTGCCGGAATACGCCAAGCTGCAGGTCCTTTCCTTTGACGACGTCCAGCGGACCGTGCAGTTGCAGGTCCTCGCCAACATCAACTGCGGATACCGGAGCCTCGCGACCGGCGTCCCCACCAATTGACCGGTGATTGACGTCCGTCGGCTCCGCCAAGATCCCGCGGCCGCGCGCGCAGCGCTGGCACGCCGCCTTGACCCCGATGCCCTCAAGCAACTGGACCGCGTGCTCGAGCTCGACGCGCGACGCCGGGAGTCGGTCGGCCAGGTGGAAGGACTGCAGGCCGAGCGCAACGCCCAGACGTCGGAAGTGGCCCGTCGCAAGCGAGCCAAGCTGCCGGCCGAAGAGCTGCTGGCGGGTCTGAAGGCCTCCGGCGACCGGGTCCGGGTTCTCGAGGCCGATCTGCGCGACATCGAGTCGCTGCTCGAAGCACATCTGGCAGCCATCCCCAATCTCGTGCTCCCATCGGTTCCCGATGGCGATGCCACCGCCAATCGCGTGGTTCGCACCTGGGGCGACACCGCCGACGTTCGACTTCGCGCCGAAGCCCCACTGGGAGCTCGGTGCCGCGCTCGGGCTCTTCGACCTGCCGCGCGGGGCCAAGCTCTCCGGTTCCGGATTCCCGCTCTTCACCGGGCAGGGCGCCCGGCTGGTGCGCGCACTGGCCAACTTCATGCTCGACCTGCACACGCGGCGAGCACGGCTACCTCGAGGTGCAGCCGCCCTACCTCGTCAACGAGGCGAGCGCGCGAGGCACCGGGCAGCTGCCCAAGTTCGCAGGAGGACCTCTACTCGTCGAGCGCGACGACCTCTACCTGATCCCGACCGCCGAAGTTCCGCTCACCAACATCTACCGCGACGAGATCCTCGATGCCGCGACGCTGCCGATTGCACGTCACGGCATACACGCCCTGCTTCCGGCGCGAAGCCGGGTCGCACGGCAAGGACACGCGCGGGCTGATCCGGGTGCACCAGTTCGACAAGGTCGAGCTGGTCCGGCTGTGTCCGGCCCGAGGACAGCGAGCGGGAGCACGCGCTGATCACGGCGCAGGCAGAGACGGTGCTGCAGCGGCTCGGACTGCCGTATCGGGTGCTCGCCCTCGCGGCTGGCGACACCGGCTTTGCCAGCGCCCGCACCTTCGACCTCGAAGTCTGGGGCGCCGGCGTCGGCGAGCTGGCTCGAGGTGTCGAGCGCCAGCACCTTCACCGACTTCCAGGCGCGCCGCGCCAACATCCGGTACCGGCCCGGCGCCGGGCGCCAAGCCGGAATTCGTGCACACGCTCAACGCCTCCGGGATCGCCTTCCCGCGCACCATCATCGCCCTGCTCGAGAACGGCCAGCAGGCCGACGGCTCGGTCGTTCTTCCCGCTGCCCTGGTCCCCTATGTCGGGACCGATCGCCTCGTCCCGCGGGCGTAAGGGGCGCCTCCGCCGCCTCGCACCGGGCGCAGCGGTCGCTGCTGGTGGCGCTCCTTGCCGGCCTCGGTCTCGGCTCCTCGTTTCTGGTGCATCCGGCATCTTCGCGAGGAGGCGCTGACCGCGTCGCGCCTCTATTCCGCGGTCTACGGGGCCCTCAACAATCCCGAACGCCAGCGATGCCACGCTCCGTGCTGCTCCGACCTCGGGGAGCATATCGGACAGCTGGGCATTCCGCTGGTCGTCACCGACACGGCGGGTCGGGTGACCGCGTCGCGCAACCTGCCATTTGATCCTGCGGTTCGCGATCGGGACGATCCGCGCGTCGCTGGCATACGCGAAGACGCTGGACGACATCAACCCTGCCATCGTGGTGCCCGGCTTTGCGGTGGTCCACTACGGCCCGGTCCCCACGACGAGACTGCTCCTCACCCTTGGCGTGCTGCAGGTCTTCACGATGCTCGTGATGGTGACGGTGGGGGTCGTGCGTATCGTGCGGCGACGATCGGCCCAGCGCGACCGGATGTGGGTGGCGATGGCCCGCGAGGCGGCGCACCAGATGGGCACGCCGCTGACGTCCCTGCAGGGCTGGATCGAGCAGCTGCGGGCCGAAGGGCTGTCGCGTGAAAAGATCGCGGAGTTTCTCGATGCCGACGCCGAGCGGCTGCAACGCGTGGCGCAGCGGTTCGAGCGCATCGGCAATCCGGCGCGGCGCGACCCGATCGCCCTCGGCGCGATGGCCGAGCGCGTCGCGAACTACTTCCGGCCGCGGCTGCCGAAGCACAACAATGCCATCACGCTGGAAGTGCGCGCCTCGCGCGCTGGACCGAACATCCTCGGCGACTCCGTTCTGCTGGAGTGGGCGCTGGAGGCGCTGGTGAAGAACGCCATCGATGCGCTGCAGGGACGCGACGGCATGATCGTCATTGCCGCCGAGGCGGATCCGCATGGCGCCGTCATGCGCGTCAGTGACGATGGCCCGGGCGTGCCGCGCGAGATTCGCCGCACCCTCTTCACCCCCGGCGTCACCACCAAGCGCGGTGGTTGGGGCATCGGACTGGCGCTGGTGCGTCGCGTTATTGAGGAGGCCCACGGCGGCCAGATCGCCCTCGAGACGGCGGAGCGGGGGACAACCTTCGTGATGCATTTCCCGCTCGCCCCTCCGGCGACATGACAGCAGATCGCGACTGGCTGCGTGCGCTGAATCCGGCTCAGCGCGACGCGGTCGAGCACGTCCACGGCCCGATTCTCGTCGTGGCCGGCGCCGGCTCGGGCAAGACGCGCGTCCTGACCACCCGGATCGCCCACCTCATCGAGACGCACGGCGTGGCGGCGGACCGGATCTTCTCCGTCACCTTCACCAACAAGGCCGCCAAGGAGATGAAGGACCGGGTTGCCGCCCTGCTCCAGCGCGACCCCGCTGGACTCTGGATCGGCACCTTCCATTCCCTGTCCGCCCGGCTCCTGCGCCGGGAAGCCGATCGACTCGGCTTCTCCCGTGACTTCACGATCTACGATGAGGACGACCGGCTCTCTCTCATCCGCCGGGTGATGGCCGAACGCGACCACCCGGTGAAGCTCTTCCCGCCGAAGCTGATCTCGACGCTGATCTCCGGGGCGAAGAACAAGATGCTGCACGCCGGCGGAACTCGACCGCAGCGGCCCGCACGACGCCGCCGTCCGGGTGGCGGCCGACGTGTACGGGGCCATGCAGACGGCCCTCGCCCGGGCCAACGCGATGGATTTCGATGACCTGATGCTCCATCCGCTGGCGCTGTTCCGGCAACATCCTGACGTGCTCGAACGGTGGCGGCGGCGCTTCGACTTCCTTCTGGTCGATGAGTTCCAGGACACCAACCGGGCGCAGTACGAGCTGATCCGTTTTCTCGGCGCCCAGCACAGGAACGTCTTCGGTGTCGGCGACGAAGACCAGAGCATCTACGGCTGGCGAGGCGCTGATCTGCAGAACATGCGGGACCTGCAGAAGGACTTCGGCGCGGCGCGCGTCGTCAAGCTGGAGGAGAACTACCGGTCGACCCGCCCGATCCTCGACGCCGCCAACGCCGTGATCTCCAGGAATATCGGCCGCATCGGCAAGACTCTCCGGCCGCACCGGCCAGGCGGGTCGTCGATCCTCGTCACCGCCGCCGCGGACGAGCGCGACGAAGCGGAGTGGATCGCCCGGGAGTTGCAGACGCGGCATCGTGACGGCGCCGGACTACGCGGAGTGCGCCGATCCTCTACCGCACCAACGCCCAGTCACGCGCGCTCGAGGAGGCGTTTCGGCGCGCCGGCGTACCCTACCGGATCGTCGGGGCGATCTCCTTCTACGACCGCCGGGAAGTAAAGGACCTCCTCGCCTACCTGCGGCTGATCGCCAACCCGGCCGACGACGAGGCGTTCCTCCGGGCGGTGGCGGTGCCGCGGCGCGGGCTCGGCGAATCCTCGCTCACCGTGCTGGCCGAGCACGCCAGGCGCTGGAACCTGCCGCTCCTCGCGGCGGCTTCGCCGTGGCGATGCGATCGCCGAGCTGCGCCCCAACCTGCGGCCGCCCTGCGCACGTTCGCCGAGGTGATGGAGGGGCTCCGGCTCGCGCGTCGGCGAGTCCGCCCCGGCGAACGTGATGGAAGAGCTGATTCGTACGCTCGACTACGAGGCGCTGCTCACCGCCGAGGGGCTCGAGGGCATCGATCGCTGGGAGAACGTGCGCGAACTCCTCGCCGCCGCCGCCGAAGTGGTCGGAAGTCGTGGCGCCGACCGATGAGGAGGGGACCCCGCTGCAGCGATTCCTGGCCGAGGCGGCGCTGCTGTCGGCGATCGATCAGGGCGAGGGGAGCGAGGACGGAGTCACCATGATGACGCTGCACACCGCCAAGGGACTGGAATGGCCCGTCGTCGTGATCTCCGGGGTGGAAGACGGACTGTTCCCTTCCGGCGCGCGCGCTCGAATCGCTCGACGGACTCGAGGAGGAGCGCCGGCTCTGTTACGTTGGCATTACCCGCGCCAAGGACGTGCTGATGCTGACCTGGGCTCGCGCGCGGCGGCGGGGCGGGGAACTTCGACCGGCCACTCCGTCGCGCTTCCTCCGGGAGTTGCCGCCCGAACTGCTCGAGGAGCGGCGGACGTCGTTCGCCGTCGGCGGGATCTCCACCGGCGCGGGATGGCGGACCGACTGGAGCGGAAGCCGCAGTACGGCCTCCGCGCGACGTCCTGCCGCCGCATCACCGCGCAGTTTCGGCTCGGCGGGCCCGCGCACCGACGATGACAGTGCGGCCGCTGCACGCCTGGCCGACGCGGGCTCGGAGAACCAGGCCGCGCCGCGATACATCAAGGGCGAGCGGGTGCGGCACCGTCGCTTCGGCAGTGGCGCGATCCTCGGCCTGACCGGTTCGGGCAAGGACCTCAAGGTCTCGGTTGCCTTCGACGACCCCGAGACCGGGACCAAGCAACTGCTCGTCGCCTTCGCCGGGCCTCGAGCGTGACATGGAGGGGGCATGACCATCGGGGCAGAACGATGTTCGGCACGTGGCCCGGCTCGCCGAACTGGAGATCGCCGAGGCCGACATCCCGGCGCTTGCCGCGCAGCTCGAGGAGATCGTCGAGTTCGTCGGGCAGCTGTCGGCCGTCCAGCTGCCGGGCGATGCCCAGCCCGTAAACCTCGGCCCGGTGCAAGTGCCACTTCGCGAGGATGTTGTTGCGCCCATTCCCATGGTGCGTGGACCCGGAGCCACCGCGCCCGTGTTCGAGCAGGGGTTCTTCGTCGTGCCGCGACTCGGCGGAATGGCGGAGGAATGACCGGCGCACATCTGGCCCGTGAAACCGGTCGCCGCCTGAAGGCAGCTGGCGGACCGCGGGCTCAACGCCACGCTGCATTGGTCGCAGGATCTCCTCGATCGCGAGGCGGTTCGCGTTGATGCCGCGCCCGCAGCCCCGCTCTCCGGCATGGCCATCGCGATCAAGGACAACATCGTCACGTCCGACATGCCGACGACGTGCGCCTCGAAGATCCTCGAGGGATACGTCTCGCCGTACGAGGCAACCGTCGTCGCGCGGCTTCGCGCCGCGGGAGCGATGATCGCGTGCAAGGCGAACCTCGATGAGTTCGCGATGGGCTCTTCGACCGAGAATTCCGCCTACGGTCGCGTCCAGCACCCCCTCGATCCCGAGCGGGTTCCTGGCGGCTCCAGTGGCGGGTCGGCAGCGCTCGTCGGCGCGGGAGTCGTCCCGGCAGCGCTCGGGTCGGAGACCGGCGGGTCGGTCCGGCAACCAGCGGCATTCTGCGGAGTGGTGGGGATCAAGCCGACATACGGCCGGGTCAGTCGGTTCGGGCTGGTCGCCTTCGGGTCTTCGCTCGATTGTGTCTCGGTGTTCGGCCGGACGGTTGCCGAGGCGAGTCGCGTGCTGTCGGTGATCTCGGGCCACGACCCGCTCGATGTCACCACCTTTGATCGTGATCCTGCTCGTGACGGTTGCGCCCCGCGCCGACCTGCGCGGCCTGGTGATCGGGTTGCCGCGGGAATACTTCCCGGCGGATCTCGACGCCGGCGTCCGGGCAGCCTGTGACCGCACCATCGCCACGATGCGCGACCTCGGCGCGGACGTGCGCGAGGTGTCGCTGCCACACACGCGTTTCGCCGTGCCGACCTATTACATCGTCAATCCCGGCCGAAGCAGCCGCCAACCTCGCCCGCTTCGATGGCGTGCGCTACGGACCACGGCATGTCGGGCCGGCCGGCGATGTCCGTGCCCTCTATCAGGCGACCCGCGGGGCAGGGCTTCGGTCCCGAAGTTCGCCGCCGGATCCTGGTCGGCACCTATGTGCTGAGTGCCGGCTATGCCGACCAGTACTACCACCGCGGCCAGGCGGTGCGGCGACTCATCGCCAACGACTTCGATCGAGGTCTTTGCCGCGGGCGTCGACCTCCTCTTCACGCCGACGACCCCAACGCCGGCCTTCAAGGCCGGGGAGAAGACCGCCGACCCGGTGCAGATGTACCTCGCGGACATCTTCGTGTGCGCCGGCTTCGCTCGCCGGGGTGCCGGCGATGTCACTGCCGATCGGGCGCGACGCAGGGTTGCCGATCGGTGGGCAGCTCATCGCGCCGCCGTTCGCCGAAGCGGCGATGCTCGCCGCGGCCGGCGCGATGGAACAGGCGATCGTCCGCAGAAGCGGAGGTGCGCTGATGACCTGGGAAACCGTGATCGGGCTCGAAGTGCACGTGCAGCCGGCCACGCGCACCAAGATGTTCTGCGGCTGCCGCGACCAGTTACGGCGAGCCGCCCAACACCAACGTCTGCCCGGTCTGTCTCGGGCTTGCCCGGCGCGCTGCCGGTGCCCAACGCCGAGGCCGATCCGGCTCGGCGTGCTCGGGTGCGCTCGCGCTCGGCTGCGAGGTGCATCCGGACCAGCATCTTCGCCCGGAAGAACTACTTCTACCCCGACCTGCCGAAGGGCTACCAGATCTCCCAGTTCGACAAGCCGCTTGCCACCGGTGGCGCGATCCAGATCGAGTCGCCGGATCGCGGCCTGCTCGGCGATCGGGATCACCCGCCTCCATCTCGAGGAGGACTGCCGGCAAGTCGCTGCACGACCGGCATCCCCGGGCATACGGCGGTGGACCTGAACCGCGCCGGAACGCCGCTCGCCGAGATCGTCAGCGGCCACGACCTCCGATCGCCGGCCGAGGCGCGCGCCTACCTGGTGACGCTGCGGCAGCTGCTGGTGTATGCCGGAGTCAGCGAGTGCTCGATGGAGAAGGGATCGCTGCGCGTCGACGCCAACCTCTCCGTCCGGCGGCCCGGCGAGCCGCTCGGCACCAAGACCGAGGTAAAGAACATGAACTCCTTCGCCAACGTCGAGCGGGCGCTCGAGGCGGAGCGCGACCAGGCAGATCAGCTTGCTCGAAGCCGGCGGGACGAGTCGCCCAGGTGACGCTGACTCTTCAACGCCGCGACCGGCGAGGTCAAGCCGCTGCGGACCAAGGAGGACTCGCACGACTATCGCTACTTCCCCGATCCCGATCTCCCGCCGCTGGTGCTCGATCGCGCCGTGGATCGAAGCGCAGCGTGCGTCGCTGCCCGAGCTGCCGGCGGCGCGGCGGGCGCGGCTACGCCGCGTCGCTTGGCCTGCCCGAGTATGATGCCCGGGTGCTGACGCAGGATGCGCAGGTGGCCGACTACTTCGAGGCGGTCACCAGCGCCGGCGTCGAGCCGAAGGCGGCCGCCAACTGGGTCCTCGGCGAAGTGATCGGCGGCTGGAACGACACGGGCGGTTTCGAGGTGCCACCCGGCCGCCTGGCGGCACTCATCGCAGCTGGTGAGCGACGGCATCGTCAGTGGCTCAGCGGCGAAGCCGATCTTTCGCGAATGCGCACCAGCGACGAAGCACCCAGCGCAGTGGCCGGGCGGCTGGACCTCGTGCAGGTCCGCGACGAGGGCGCGCTGGCCGGCTGGGTCGACGAGGTGCTCGCGCCCAGTCCGGACGAGTTGGCAGCGGTATCGCGCAGGGGAGACCAAGCTGATCGGTTTCTTCGTCGGGCAGGTCATGAAGAAGAGTCGCGGCAAGGCCGATCCCAAGGCGATCCAGCCCCTTCTACTGCGAGAAGCTCAAGCAATGACCGCGGTCGCCTCGGCCGCAGCGATTCGCGCCGCGTTTCCTGCGCTGGCCGCGGATCCACGCCGGTCAGCGCGTGGCGTACTTCGACGGCCCGGGCGGCACCCAGGTGCCGCAGGCCGTCGTTGATGCCATGGCCGATTACCTCCTGCACCACAACGCCAACACGGCGCTGGGCCTACCCGACCAGCGAGGAGACCGACGCGTTGCTCTGGGATGCCCGCCGGGCATTCGCCGACTTCGTCGGTGGGCAGCCGCAGGAGATCGTCTTCGGCAACAACATGACCACCATCTCCTTCCACGTGGCCCGGGCGCTGGCACGGGGCTGGTCGGCCGGGCGACGAGGTGATCGTCACCGAACTCGACCATCACGCCAACGTCGCGCCGTGGCAGGCGGTGGCACAGGAATCGCGGCATCGTGCTGAAGTGGCTGCCGTTCGATCTCGAGACCGGCCGGCTTCGCCTCGACCTGCTGCCGGCGCCTGCTTGGCCCGCGGACGCGGCTGCTCGCCATCGGTGCGGCGTCCAACGCGCTCGGCACGATCAGTGATGTGGCCGCGGCCGCGGCCGAGTGGCGCATCGATGCCGGCGCGCTGGTCTATGTCGACGGCGTGCATTACGCCCCGCACCTCCTGCCGGATGTGGCGGCGACTGGGGTGCGACTTCTTCGCCTGCTCGGCCTACAAGTTCCAGGGTCCGCACGCCGGCGTCTGTGGGGCAGGGAGTCGCTTCTCAACAGGCTCGATGCGCCCGAAGCTCGAGCCGGCGCCGGACGGAGGCGCCGGATCGGCTCGAAACCGGCACGCAGAACCACGAAGGGATCGTCGGGCGCCGCTGCCGCGGTGCGCTGGCTGGCCTCGCTCGCGCGCGGGGCCGCGGCGCTGCGCGCGCAGACTGCTCAGCGTACGTATGCGGCGCTGCACGAGCGCGAGGCAGCGTGCTGTTCGAGCGCCTCTGGGATGGTCTCGGCGCAATCGCCGGGCGTGACGCGCTACGGGCCGCCGCCGGGGGCGCACGCGTACCGCCACGCTCGCGTTCACGCTGCGCGGGCTACTCGGCAAGGACGTCGCGGCGTGACTCGCCGGCGAGGCGTGCTTCGTCTCGCACGGCGATTACTACGCGACGACCGTCGCCGCGCGGCTTGGCGTGGCCGAGCGAGGGCATGGTCCGCATCGGCGCCGCCTGCTACACCACCACTGGACGAGATCGACCGCGTCGTTGCCGGCGTCGCGCCGGCTCGCCGCGGGGCTGAACCGGCTCAGTCCGAGCTGGCGATCCGGCAGGGGGTCCGCCGGCGCCGGCCGATCCGGCAGCAGGACGGGATCGTGGCGCCGGCGGCGGGCAGCCCGAACTGGGCGTCCGCGAGGGCGGCCAGCCATTCGCGATCCCGGCGCCCGCGCCCCGCGATGCGCCTCGCGACGGACCGGCTTGCTGCGCAGGATCGCCGCCTCGCCATTGGCGTCGAGATGGTAGATCGGCGAGGCCGGGTCGCTGATGCGCCGCGCGGACGTAGCGCGTGGCGCGCCAGAGGTAGGCCTCGACCTCCGCTTCCGAAATGTCCCATCGGCTCTGGTCCATGCGCCACCTGCATCCCCATGTGCCAGGCCCGGGAGTCCGTCAGCCGCACCATGCCGCGAAAGAAGCGGCGATTCGTGCGCGACGCTGAAGATCGTCGGCGAGAGAATCCGTTCGAGGTGCGCGTCGGCCGGCCGGTGGTCGAGTCGGATGCAGGTCACGCGCGGCCCGCGGCACCTCGTCGCCCAGCATCGCGCTCGACCCGCGTCTCCCAGTAGGTGTGTCCCATCGACCGCGTGCTGCTGGTCACCACCAGCTGGCGCGGCACGATAGATAGTTGTGCGCCACCGCGTCGGCGGCGAGATGAGAGAGGTAGCCCAGTCCGAAGGCGCGCAGCGCATCGGTTGGGGCGAGCTCGTAGACCTCGACGCCGATGTGCCAGGCATGGCAGTGCCGATCGGCCGGCGCGTACTTCTTCGCCATCGTGGTGTCGGCGGCGATGCTGCCGTAGAGGAAGTCATAGGGGAACGAGCGCAGCAGGTCGGCGATTGCCGCCGGGAGCAGGTCGAGCGAACTGAGGATGCGCTCGCCGAGCACGACATGGGTGCCCGGAGTCCACGCGTGGAGTGGGTGGGGGAAGGCCAGCAGCGCGGCGGCGACGAAGACGAACGCCGCCAGCAGCTTCACGAGCGGCCCCTCGCGTCGCGGCAGGACCAGCCGACGGAGACTGCCCGATCATGCCCGTGCCCGGTCCGCACGGTGCGAATGCGCGGCCGTCAAGTCGAGCGCCGCGTCCTCCACTTCCTCCTGCACCACATCCACGACCGCCTCGAAGTCCGCGAGCCGCTGCCGGGTCCGCTTGAACCCCCGCTCGACGTCGTACCGGATGCGCTGCGATGGTGCGCGATCATCTCCGTGGGCCTCGCCGCGCGCCAGGTCAGCCATTTCCGCTCCCTGGGTCCCGAGTCGCTTGAGGGCCCGCGAGCGCCGGGGTCGAGTTCCTGGCGCAACTGCGAGAGCTCCCGTCCCAGCGGCCTTGCTCTGCTCGCACGGTCTCCTGGATCGTCCGCAGCGCCATGGCGGCCAGCCGACGATAGCACGACGGCGATGACGGCCAGCGAAATTGCGATCACCGGACCCACCCATTCGGACATGGTCTGGCACTCCATCTGCCCAGGTGACTCCCCGAAAGCTAACGCTCTTCCGCCGCGGCGCTTGCGACCGGCTGCCGCTGCGACGAGCTTTGCGCGATGCCGCCACGCTTCGTCGTCACCGGCGGCCAGCCCCTGAGCGGCACCATCCGCCCGGCTGGCAACAAGAACGCCGCCCTCCCGGTCATCGCCGCGACGCTGCTCGCCGACGGGCCCGGTACGGATCAACAACGTCCCCCGGATCCGCGACGTCCAAACGCTGCTCGACATCCTGGTCGATCTGGGCGCCACCGGCCAGCTGGACCGACGCCGAACGTCCTCGATATCGACACCCGCGGCGTCACGCCAAACCGCTCGATCCAGCGCTCTGCTCCAGGATCCGCGCGTCGATCCTGCTGGCCGGTCCCTTGCTGGCGCGATTCGGCAAGGTGATCCTCCCGCCGCCCGGCGGAGACGTCATCGGGCGGCGCCGGGTCGACACCCACTTCCTGGTGCTCGAACGGCTCGGCGCCTCGGTCACGGTCGGCGAGCGATTCGAGATCGACGGCGAAGCACCTCGTCGGCGCCGACATCTTCCTCGACGAGCCGAGCGTCACCGGCACCGAGAACGCCCTGATGGCGGCGGTCGCCGCCTCGGGGCGGACCACCCTCCGAAACGCCGCCGCCGAACCGCATGTGCAGGACACGGCGCGGGCCCTGGTGGCCATGGGCGCGCACATCGAGGGCATCGGCAGCAACACCTACGTCATCGAGGGCGGCCACCCGCTGCACGGGGCAACGTGCGAAATCGGCCCCGACCACATCGAGATCGCGCTCGTTCATCGGGCTGGCGGCGGTGACCAACGGCCAGCTGGCCATCGACGGCGTGCGGCCGGACGATCTCCGCAGCACGCTGCTCGGCTTCGAACGGCTCGGCATCCGGCCGCGCATCGACGGCGACACGCCTCGTGGTCGATGCCGGGCAGGAGCGGCGGATCCGGCCCGACCTCGGCGGCCACGTGCCCAAGCTCGAAGACGGCCCCTGGCCGGCCTTTCCCGCCGACGCGATGTCGATCGCGATCGTGGCCGCGACGCAATGCACCGGGCATGCTGCTCATCCACGAGAAGATGTTCGAGTCGCGGCTCTTCTTCGTCGACAAGCTGATCGGGATGGGCGCCCGCATCGTGCTCTGCGATCCGCACCGCGCCGTGATCAGCGGGCCGGCACCGCTCCACGGCGGAGTGGTCGAGTCGCCCGGACATCCGCGCCGGCATGGCGATGGTGCTCGCCGCGCTCGCCGCCGAGGGGAAGAGCACCATCCACAACATCGGCCAGATCGAGCGCGGCTACGAACGGATCGACGCCCGGCTCCGCGCCCTCGGGGCCCAGACTCGAGCGTGTCGACGACTGACGAAGTGCGTCGCGCCGGGCGATCTCCCGCTCTGGGAGGTCCCCGGCTGGCAGCGAACGATTCGGGGTCGTCGCCGGGATCACCGGCCGGGGCGACGACCCCGCCGCGCCGTTCGATCTCGGGCTCTGGGGCGGCAGCCCGGTGCACGAGATGATGCGCGCTGGCGCGCGTTCCGGCCGGCATTCCCCGAGTTTCCCGGCATGGTGATGGCCCATCAGGTCCACGGCCAGCGGGTCCTCTGGCATCAGGGGCGGCCGCGGGCTGGACCATCCGCGACGGCGGCCGACGGCACGCCACCTCGGCCCGGGGCCTCCTGCTGCTCGTCACCGTGGCCGACTGCGTTCCGATCTATCTCGTGGCGCCGAGCACAGGTGCGGTGGCCCTGCTTCATGCGGGGTGGCGCGGGACCGGCGGCCGGGATCCTGGCGGCAGGGGGTGGCGACCCTCGCCGGAAGGCGGGAATCCTGCCGGCCGAGCTGGTGATGCACCTCGGGGTGGCGATCTGCGGGGAGCGCTACGAGGTCGGTGAGGAGGTCGTCCGCGGCCTCGGGGAGACGGTGGTTGGGCGGGGGCCCTGGCACGTCGACCTGCGACAGGTGCTGACCAGGCAGGGCGCCGCTGGGAGTGGGCGAAATGGCCAGAGCAGCCATTGTACCGCCTCGGCCCGAGCGGGAGTTCTTCTCCCATCGGGCCTCGGGTGGGGCGTGACGGCCGGATGGTGGCCTACCTCGGCTTTCCCGGCGCCTCCCCGGCCTCCCAGGATGGCTGATCCGATGATCGATCATCGAACGCCGCTCCGCCAGTTGCCCGCCAGCTCACCCGGGGAGGTATAGTTATGTGCTGGGGCAACTTGCGCTGTCGGCGAGGTGTCGGGTGTCCCCCGACATTTTTGTTTCCCCGGAGGCGAGTCTGGTGATCGCCGATCCCCTCTCTACCGAGTCGCTGCGCGGTGCAGTGGCCGACTTGGGTTTCGAGCTTGTCGAGCTGCAGGTCTCCGGGCCCGACAGTCGGCGGACGATGCACTTGCGCATCGACCTGCCGGGTGGGGGTGGCCTTGGGCGTGGCGTCACGACGGCGGATTGCGCCGTGGTATCGCGAGCGCTGGAGCGGCAGCTGGAGGCCGCGGGTGCGGTGGGCCCGCACTGGCGGCTCGAAGTGTCGTCACCGGGCATCGAACGCCCGGTACGGTTCCCCGAGCATTGGCGGCGGTACGTCGGGCGCGAGGTGCGGGTAAAGGTGATGGGGTTGCCCGGACGGGTCGACGGGTCGCATCGTGGCCCTGCAGGACGAGTTCCATGTGACGCTGGCCCTGGCAGATCGGGAAGAAACATTCGCGCTCGACCGGATTCGGGAAGCGACCCTGGTGGTCGACTGGTCGCATTACGGTAAACGGCAAGTCGGAGAAGGCTGAATGGCAACGTCGGCGGATATGCTGTCCGCGTTCCGCGAACTGACCAACGCAAGCAACTCGAGCGTGCGGATCTGCTCGAGTCTGCTGCGCGACGGCATTCACGCGGCGCTGATGAAGAAATACGGCCCCAACGTTCGGTTCGAGCTCAATGTCGACGAACTGCAGGGCACGCATGTCGCGTGATGCGGCTGCGCCAGGTGGTCGACGCTGTCGAAGACCCGAGCTGCCAGATCAGCGTCGAAGAAGCGCGGTTCGAGGACCCCGACTTCCAGGCCGGCGACGTGCTGGAGGAAGAGGTCCCCTTCGAGGCCTTCGGCCGGCTGGCGGTGCAGGCCGCCAAGCAGCGCATCATCCAGCGGGTGCGCGAGGGTGAACGCAACCGGATTCGTGATGAGTTTGCCAACAAGGTCGGCGAACTCCTGTCGGGCGAAATCCAGCAGATCGAGCGCGGCAAGTTCGTGATCATGCTCAACCGGTTCCGCGAGGCCGAGGCGATCGTGCCCTACCGCGAGCAGAACCACCGCGAGCACTTCCACCAGGGCGACACCATCCGCGCCGTGCTGAAGCGCCTCGAGGAAACGCCCAAGGGCCCGCGGCTGATCCTCTCGCGCGGCGATCCGCTGTTCGTGATGGCGCTGTTCAAGCTCGAGGTGCCCGAGATCCAGCAGGGCATCGTCGAGGTCCGCGGCATTGCCCGGGAAGTCGGCAGCCGCACCAAGGTGGCCGTCATCTCGCGCGACGACGCCATCGATCCGGTCGGCGCCTGTGTCGGCCTCAAGGGATCGCGCGTGCAGGCGGTCGTCAACGAGCTCGGCGGCGAGCGGATCGACATCGTGCCCTGGTCGCCCGATCCCGAGCGGTTCGCCCGGCTGGCGCTGGCGCCGGCCCGGGTGGCCAAGGTCTTCTCCGACCCGGACAGCAAGACGATCCAGGCCGTGGTCGACGAAGACCAGCTGTCGCTGGCCATCGGCCGCAACGGGCAGAACGTCCGGCTCGCCTCGGAGCTCACCGGCTGGAAGATCGACCTCTACTCGAGTCGCGAGTGGCTGGAGCGGGGCGGCGAAGGGCCGCTGTTCGCCCTGCCCGCCGAACGAGGACGATTCCGAGGCCCAGGTGCCGCTGGCGCAGCTAGAAGGGCTCTCGCCGGAGCTGGTCGCCATTCTCGACCAGGCCGGCTACACGACGCTGAACGACGTGATCGACCTGGAGCCGAGGAGATCGCGCGGATTCCGGGCATGACGCCGCCGACGGTCGCCGAGCTGGTCCGGTTCCTCAGCGAACTGACCGAGGAAGAGCCCGATGGGCGGAGACGCCCCAGCCGCGCTGATGCAGCGGGGCGCGCGCTGGCCCTGCTGGGACTGCGGAATGCAGGCGGGATGGTGGTCGTCGGAGTGGAAGGCACCCGGGCGTTGCTGCAGCGCGGCAAGTGTCATGTGGTGATGATGGCGCGCGATGCTCTCGCCGCGCGCCCGCAAGAAGGTGGAGTCGCTGGCGCTGGCGCAAGCAGGTGCCGGTGGTCGATCGGCCCGGAGGCGGAACTCATCGGTGAGCGGCTCGGTCGCCCGCCGGTCATGGTGGTGGGAGTGCGGGACCGGTAGCTGGCAGCGGGGATCCTCGCGGCATGGCGCGCTGGCGACAGGACCTGACGGAGGAGTGAGTGGTCAAGAGTAGAGTGCATGACCTCGCAGCAGAATTCGGTGTTCCCGTGGAACAGCTCATGGGTACGCTGCGCGAGATGAACATCTTCGTGCGCAGTCACCTGTCGGCGCTGGAGCCCGACCAGGTCTCCGCGGTTCGTGTCCGCTGGGAGCGCGAGAAGCGGAAGGCGGCCGAGCCGGCCGCCGCCAAGAAGGGACGGCGCAAGGCAGTCGCAAGCCGGCCGCCGACGCCAGCGCCCGCCGAAGGGAAGCCGGTCCGGCGGCGGCGCACCGCCGCCGAGGTCGCCGAGCAGGAGGCCAAGGCCGCGGTCGACGCCGAGCGGAGGCCGCGCGAAGGTGACGTTCGACCTCGAACCGCTGGCGCACGAAGCGCCGAGTGTCGAAGCCAAGCCGGCGACGCAGCCTCGAGGAGCGTGCCCGCGCTCCTCTTCAAGGACCTGCCGCCCCTGCGGCCGAGGAGTCGGCCAGCCGAGCACCGAGGCCGTCGCCGAGCGCTGCGCCGACGGAGGCCATCGCGGAGCCTGCCGACCGCCAGCGCCGCCGACCCGCCGCCGCCCCCGCCGGTACCGCTGCCGCCACCGTCGCGCCCGACCGTCACGCCGATCGCACGGCTCGCACCGGAAGCCCCGACCTCGCCGACCAAGCCGTTCATCCCGATGCGCGTCCAGCGCCCGGCCCGCACCGGTGGCCAGCGCGGCGGGGCGGGACAGCGGTCGCCGGGTCAGGGTGGCACCGGGGGCCGGCCGCGGCCGTCTTCTCCTCGAGCACGCCTCAGGGTGCGCGCGGCGGCTCGAGTGCCGGAGGGCGCCCTGGTGGTCCGCCGACGCCCGGGGCCGTCGTCCCGAGGACCTTCGGGCCCGACGCCGCGCCGGGCGGTGGCCGCAAGAAGGGAAAGAAGGGGAAGAAGAACTACATCGATCAGGATCAGGTGCAGGCGAACATCCTGAAGACCCTGCAGGGGATGAAGGGTGGCACCACCCGCCGGAAGACCCGCTCCGACGAGCCATCGTACCGCGACATCATCGCCTCGCGCGCGGCCGAGGAGAAGGCGCGCGAGAAGACCCGGATTCGCGTCAACGAGTTCATCTCGGTGAGCGAGCTCGCCGACGCGATGAAGGTGCCGGCCAACCAGATCGTCGCGTTCGCGTTCAAGGAACTCGGCCTGATGGTGACGGTGAACCAGCGGCTCGACTTCGACCAGATCGAGCTGATCGCGTCGGCGTTCGGCTTCGAGGCGGTCAAGGAAGCAGGAGTATCACGCCGAGATCGAGCCCGAGGCCGAGGTGGACGAAGGCACGCTGCATGCCGCGGCCCGCCGGTCGTGACCATCATGGGCCACGTCGATCACGGCAAGACGTCGCTGCTCGACTACATCCGCAAGGCCAACGTCGTGGCCGGCGAAGCGGGCGGAATCACCCAGCACATCGGCGCCTACCACGTCGAGCTGCCGGGCAACGTGCCATCACCTTCCTCGACACGCCGGGGCACCAGGCGTTCACCGCCATGCGCGCGCGCGGCGCCCAGGTCACCGACATCGTCGTGCTGGTCATCGCGGCCGACGACCAGGTCATGCCGCAGACGATCGAGGCCATTCAGCACGCCCGCAACGCCGGCGTGCCGATGATCGTGGCGATCAACAAGATCGACCTGCCCGTCGGCCAACGTGCAGAAGGTCAAGCAGGACCTGCTGCCAGCACAACGTCGTGCTCGAGGAGTTCGGCGGCAACGTGCTCAGCGCCGAGATTTCGGCCAAGAACGGCACCGGGCGTCGAGGAACTGCTCGAGCAGATCCTGCTCCAGGCCGAAATCCTCGAGCTCAAGGCCAATCCCGACCTTCGCGCGCACGGCACCGTGATCGAAGCCACGCTCGATCCCGGCAAGGGTCCGCTCGCCACGGTGCTGGTGCAGAGGGGCACGCTCCGGGTCGGCGACAACTTCATCTGCGGCAAGTTCTCCGGCCGCGTGCGCGCGCTGTACGACGAACGCGGCAAGCACGGTCAAGACCGGCCGGTCCCTCGATCCCGGTGCAGGTCCTCGGCTTCGAAGGCGTGCCGTCGGCCGGCGACACCTTCCTCGGCGTGGCCGACGCCAACGAGGCCCGGGAGATCGCGCAGAAGCGTCAGCGGCTCGATCGCGAAGCGCAGAACCGCCGTCGGCTCGGGGCGGCACGCTCGAGGACATCTCGCGCGCGCTGAAGGAAGGCGGCCGTCACCCAGCTGCGGATCATCATCAAGGCCGACCAGGGCGGTCCGGCCGAAGCACTGGCCGACGCGCTGGCCCAGCTCGGAACCTCCGAAGTGCGAGTCGACATCGTCCACCGTGGCGTCGGGCCAGATCAGCGAGAGCGACGTCCTGCTCGCCAAGGCCTCCGGCGCCATCATCCTCGGCTTCCACGTCCGGCCGGACGCCAATGCCCGCGCCGCGGCCGAGCGCGAGGGCGTCGACATCCGGACCTACCGGATCATCTACGAGGCCGTCGAGGACGTGAAGAACGCCCTCGAGGGACTGCTCAAGCCGGAGGAGAAGGAGACCATTCTCGGCGAGGCCGAGGTGCTGGAGCTCTTCAAGGTCAGCCGGGTCGGCACCATCGCCGGCTGCCGCGTCCGCAGCGGCGTGATCCCGAGAACCGCCAAGGTGCGCGTGTTGCGCGACGGCACGACGGTCTACACCGGCGACCTCTCGTCCCTCAAGCGCTTCAAGGACGACGCCAAGGAAGTCCGCGAGGGACTCGAGTGCGGCATCGGCATCGAGAACTTCAACGACCTCAAGGTTGGCGACCGCATCGAGGCGTTCCGGGTCGAAGAGGTCAAGCGGACGTTGGCCGAGTCCGCCGAGCAGGGCTGAGTTCGATGGCCGGCAGAGGATCGTCGCACCGCCCAGGGCAGGTTGCCGAGGCAATTCGCGCGGTGGTCGCGGAAGCGCTGCTTCGTGGCGATGTCCGTGACCCGCGCATCGGCATGGTGACGCTGAGCGCCGTCGAGGTCACTCGCGATCTGTCGCATGCCACGGTGCGCGTGGTCCCGCACGCCGGAGGAGAAGCGCGCGAAGCCGCCGTCGAAGGGCTGCAGAGCGCGGCGGGATTCCTGCGCCGTCTGGTCGCCAAGGAGTTGACGACCCGAATTGTCCCGGAGTTGCATTTCGTGCTCGACCGGAACTTCGAGCATGCGCAGCGGATCAACCAGCTGCTGGCTGAGTTGAAGCCGGGAGAGGAGACCTCCTGATCGGGGGGCTGCTCATTGACAAGCCGGCGGGCTGGACCTCGCACGATGCCGTGGCCGTGGTCCGACGCCGACTGGGGATCCGGAGTGTGGGGCACACCGGCACGCTCGACCCGTTCGCAACCGGACTGCTCCTTGTCCTGGTCGGCCGGGCGACCCGACTGGCGCGCTTCCTCGCCGATCAGGCGAAGACGTACGAGGCGACGGTGCGATTCGGATCGTCGACCGACGACCGATGATGGCACCGGAGCGGTTGTCCGGAGCGTGACGCCGACCGCGTGGCCGGAACAGGTGGTGGTGGACGCCGCGGCACAGGAGTTCGTTGGCCGACAGCTGCAGCGGCCGCCGGCGTTCTCCGCCAAGCACGTGGCCGGCGAGCGGAGCCATGCGCTGGCTCGCGCCGGCCGGGCGGTCGAGCTGGTACCGACCGAGGTGAGCGTCTACCAGGTGCAGGTGGTGGAATGGACGTCCGCCCGACCTCCGACTGGTGACAACGGTCGGCAGCGGGACCTACGTTCGGGCGCTGGCGCGGGACTTGGGAGAACGCCTGGGCGTTCCGGCGCATTGCGCGGTGCTGCGGCGGACGCGAATCGGGGACTTCGACGCGCAGCCGGCGCGGTGCACCCCGAAGAGGCCTCCGTCGGCCGGTTGCTGACGCCCGGAGAGCTGCTCGGGCACCTGCCCGTGCGCACGCTGAGCGAGGCCGAGCAGACGCGACGTCGGGTTTGGGCAGAGATGTCCTGCGGGAGCCCGGCGAGGAGATCGTGGCGCACTGGTCGGGCCGGACGGCCGATCTGGTCGCGGTCGCGGAGGCACGGGACGGATCGCTGGCATCCGAGCGGTGGTGCTGGAGCCGGCGGCATGACCCGCTGGCGGGGCCGAGCGCCGGAACGGTGGTGACGGTCGGGACGTTCGACGGGATGCACGTCGGGCACCAGGCTGTCCTGGATGAGATCGCGCGGCGCGCGATTCGTCGCGGGACGAGCCAGCGTGCTGGTCACCTTCGAGCCGCACCCGCTCGCGGTGGTCAACCCGGCGATGGCCCCGGCCCGCCTGACGACCGCCGAGGAGCGGCTCGAGGTACTGGCAGGCAGTCGGATCGACCGGGTGCTGGTCCTGCAGTTCGACCGGGCGATGTCCCGGATGGCGCCGGAGGCGTTCGTGGACCAGGTGCTGCTGGGTCGTTGCCGGATGCGGGAGCTGGTGATCGGCCACGACCACGGCTTCGGCCACGGACGCAGTGGCGACGTCGAGACGCTGCGCCGACTTGGGACCGACCGCGGATTCCCGGTTGACGTGGTCGAACCGGTTGTGGTGGATGGTACGCCGGTGTCCAGTACCGCGATCCGGCGGGCGGTTGCTCGGCGGCGACCTGGCGGGGGCCGAGCGACTTCTCGGCCGGCGCCTACACGGCCAGTGCCAGGGTGGTGCACGGAGAGCAGCGCGGACACCACATCGGCTTCCCGACCGCGAACCTCGCGGTGTCGCCGGGCAAGCTGCTGCCGCCCGATGGCGTGTATGCGGTGGTCGTGGAAACCCCCGCTGGCCGGTTCGGCGGGATGATGAATCAAGGGCCCCGCCCGACGTTCGACGAGGGGCGGCGCGTGCTGGAGGTCCACCTGTTCGGGTTTGCGGGTGACCTCTACGACCAGTGGGTGCGGATCGATGGGTCGCGCCCCTGCGGGACATCCGTCGCTTCGATGGTGCGGCGGCGCTTCGGCAGCAGCTGGAGGACGATCGAATCCGGCGCGCTGGGCGCTGCTGGCCGCGCGCGCACCCGGACCTTGACGCGCCGATTTCGGCGCCCGAGTGACGATGTTCGCTTCGCATTCGCAACCGCATGATCCTGATCGGCCTGCTCGTCGTCGGCTCGATCTCCTATCTCTTCCCGCGCAACCAGACTCGTCCGCGAGCGCGGCGCCGACGGCGTCATGCACGACACCACCGATCAAGCGGGTCCCGCTGAAGCTCGGGCTCGACCTCCAGGGCGGCATGCACCTCGGCGCTCGAGCTCGACCAGTCGCAGCAGGTCTCCGCCGACCCGGCGAGGACCTCGACATCGCGCTCACGGTGCTGCGCAAGCGCATCGACGAGTTCGGCGTCCAGCGAGCCGCTGATCCAGAAGGTCGGCGACGACCGGATCGTCGTCGAGCTGCCCGGGCATCAAGGACCCGGAGCGCGCCAAGGCCGATCGTCCAGCGCAACGCGCTTCCTCGAGTTCCGCCTCACCGACAAGACCGGCGCGCTCGAGAAGGCGCTTCCCGCCGATGGACCGGGCGCTCGGCGCAGCTCGGCGTCAAGAGCGACCGGCCCGGGGCCGCAGCGGCGCCAAGGGCGTCGAGGCGCTGCTCGGCGGGGACACCGGCAAGGCGCCGTCGATTCGACCGAAGGCGGCGCGGCGGACTCGACCGCCGGGGCACGCGACCGGGCACATCCTCCAGCGACCTGATCCAGCCGGCGGCGGCGGCCGGCATCCAGGCGATGCCCGGCGAATACGCCGTGCCGGAGGCCGCCTACCCGCGGGTCGACTGCTGCTCCAATTCCCGGAGGTCCAGCGGCTGCTGCCGCGCGGCTCGAGCTCTCTGGGTCGGCGGCCCCGATCGCGCGTCGGCGTCGCAGCAGTACCGCTGCTCTACGCCCTGGACGGACAAGCCGATCGTCGACCGGCGAGCAACCTCGAGGACGCCACCGCCCAGATCGACCAGCTGACCAACGGGCCGATCGTCACCTTCGAGCTCGACCGCGCAGGCGGCCGCAAGTTCGGCGCGGAGACCGGCAGGCACGTCGGCGACTACATGGCCATCGTGCTCGACGGCCGGGTCCAGGGCCGCCCGCCGGTCATCCAGAGCCGGATCGACCGGCACGGCCAGATCGCGCTGGGCAGCCGGTCGCTGCAGCAGGCGCAGGACCTGGCGCTGACGCTCAAGGCCGGCGCGCTGCCGGTGCCGCTCAAGATCGTCGAGGAGCGCCAGGTCGGCGCGTCGCTCGGCGCGCGACTCGATCCGGGACGGCATCACGGCCGGGCTCGTCGGCACGCTGCTGGTGATCCTCATCATGATCGGCTACTACCGGATCGCCGGGCGTGCTGGCCGTGGCCGCGCTGGCGCTCTACGTGCTCTTCACCCTGGCGGGGCTCGTCGCCATGATCGACGCCACGCTGACGCTGCCGGGCCTCGCCGGCTCGTGCTCTCGGTCGGCATTGCGGTCGACGCCAACGTGCTGATCTTCGAGCGCATCCGCGAGGAACTGATCGCCGGGCGAGACCGTGCGCCTGGCGGTCGACGAGGGCTTCAAGCACGCCATGAACGCCATCATCGACTCCAACGTCTGCACGGTCCTGACCGCGCTCTTCCTCTTCCAGTTCGGCACCGGCCCGGTCAAGGGCTTCGCCGTGACGCTGATCATGGGCATCGTCGCCTCGATGATCACCGCCGTCTTCGTCACCCGCACCTTCTTCATGATCTGGCTGCGAGCGCCGGCCCTCCGCCACCACGCTGAGCATCTGACCCCATGACCCGAATCTTCGCACAACGCCAACTACGACTTCATCGGCTTCCGCAAGCAAGGCCATCCGGCGACGATCGCGATCTTCCTCGTCGGGCTGCGTCTGGCCTGCTCGTCCGGGGCTCAACTACTCGCATCGAGTTCACCGGCGGCACGCTGATCCAGGTCAAGACCGAAGCGCCGATCGACGTGGCGGCGCTGCGCGACCGGCCTCGAGGCCGCCGGCATCCACGGCGCCGAGATCAAGCCCGTTCGGCGGCGCGAACGAGTACATCGATCCGCGCCCGGACGGCGGTCCAGGGCACCGACGCCGACAACACGCCAGGCCACCGCCGACGGCGGTGACCGAGGCGCTCGACCAGGTGCTCGGGGCCGGCAACTACACGCATCATGCAGACCGAGCCGGTCGGCCCGAAGGTCGGCGGCGAGCTCGCAGCGCCAGGCGTTCCTGGCCATCTTCCTCTCGTTCTTTGCCGTGCTGGCCTACCTGGCCTGCCGCTTCGAGTGGCGCTTCGGCCTCGCGGCCGTGGTCGCCACGGCGCACGACATCCTGCTGACGATCTGCTTCATCGCCGCTGATGCGGATCGAGGTGTCGCTGGTGGTGGTGGCGGCCGTGCTGTCGATGGTCGGCTATTCGCTGAACGACACGATCATCATCTTCGACCGCGTGCGCGAGAACCTGCGGAAGTACCGTCGCGACCAGCTGGTCCCGGTGCTCAACCGGTCGATCAACGAGACGCTGCCGCGGTCGGTGCTGACCCACACCACCACCCTGGCGACGCTGATCGCGCTGGCCATCTTCGGCGGCGCAGGTCATCCGGCCATTCGCCGCTGGTGATGTTCTTCGGCGTCTTCACCGGCACCTTCTCCTCGATCTTCATCGCCGCGCCGGTGCTGCTGATCATCGAGCACAAGTGGCCCGGGATGCGATGGACGCGGTGTCAAGGTCGCCGGCAAGCAGGCCGCCGCCCGGACCAAGGCCGCGTCCGGCCTGATTCGGTGCTGATCGACACGCACTGCCATCTCGGCGATCCGGCGTTCGCGCCGGACCGCGACGAGGTGGTCGGGCGGATGCGCGCGGCCGGGGTCGGCCGCGCGCTTGTTGTCGAGAGCGTGACTCGACGGCGCTCGACGCGACCATCGCCTGGGTGGCGCCGAGGCGCCGGGATTCGGCGTGGCGACGGCCTGCCACCCGCACGACGCCCGCACGTGGAGCCCGGCGTTGCTGGACCAGCTGCCGCCGTGCCTGGCGGCTTCCCGGTCGTGCGCGCGATCGGCGAGATCGGGCTCGACTATCACTACGATCATCTCGCCGCGGATCGGTCCAGCGGCCGTGTCTTCGCCGCGCAGCTCGCGCTCGCGATCGAGCTGCGGAAGGCCGGTGGTCATCCACGCGCGCGAGGCCGACGACGACATCGTCGCGGTGCTGCGGGAACAGCCAGCGGCAACGGTCATCCTGCATTCCTTCTCCAGCGGCCCGCGCTGCGCGATGCCGGACTCGAGGCCGGCTGGTGCTTCTCCTTCAGCGGCATGGTGACCTTCAAGTCCTGGCGGCAGGACGACACCGTGCGGGCCGTGCCGGCAGATCGCCTGCTGGTCGAGACCGATGCGCCGTACCTTGCGCCGGTGCCACACCGCGGCAGGCGCAACGAGCCGGCGTTCGTGGTCGAGGTGGCGCGAAGGGTCGCCGAGCTCCGGGGCATGCCGTTCGAGGAGATCGCGGCCGTCACCACTGCCAACGCCGAGCGGCTGTTTTGGAATGACCGACCAACGATCATCGATGATCGATCATCGACCCTCACAGATGCGAACGATCCATGCAGACGATCTCGACCCCCGACGCCCCCAAGGCCATCGGCCCCTATTCCCAGGCCATCCTGGTCAACGGCTTCCTCTTCACGGCCGGACAGATCGCCCTCGACCCGGCGACGCATGGAGATCGTGCCTGGCGGCATCGCCGAGCAGAGCGACCGGGTCTTGCGGAATCTCGAGGCGTCCTGGCGGCCGCCGGGCTCACCTTCAGCATGTCGTCAAGACCACGGTGTTCCTGCAGGACATGGCGGAATTCGCGGCGATGAACGAGGTGTACGCCCGCTTCTTCGGTGACCACCGGCCGGCGCGATCCACGGTGGCTGCGGCAGGCCTGCCGCGAAATGTCCGGGTCGAGATCGAGTTGGTGGCCGCGACGTAGTGGCGTTCTGGGGGCGTTTCGGATCTGGTGATCCGGCCGGTCTTCAAAACCGCGATGGAGTGGCCATTGGCGGCTCTGGTGGGTTCGATTCCCACACGTTCCCGTGGCTGGAATGCGCGCCGCGCCTTGGGTTTCGGAGCCGAGGGCGGCACCTTTCAGGGATGCGCCTCCTGCTGGCGATTGCCCTGGCTGGAACCATCCTGCCGACCCACCTCCCGGCCCAGGGGACGCTGCCCGGCGAGCGCGTGGCTCGGCGGCCGTCGCCCTTCAAGTACTTCGCCCGCTCGGTCCTCGTCCCCGGCTGGGGGCAGGCCTCGCTCGATCGCAAGTTGACCGGCGGCATCTTCGTGGCGTTCGAGGGAATCGCGCTGGGGATGACCCTGAAGGCGAACACAGAACTGCAGTACCTGCAGGGGACCAATTCGGACCTGGTGGAGGCGAAGCGTGCCGAACGGCAGGACTGGATCGTCTTGATGGTGATGAACCACCTCTTCTCGGGCCTGGAGGCCTACGTCTCGGCCAACCTGTTCGATTTCCCGGCCGACCTGAGCGTGCGCTCGCTGCCCGGCGGCCGGGCCGGGCTCGGCTTCACCCTGCCGGTCGGGCACTGATGTCCACGGCGCCGATCGGCATCTTCGACTCGGGCATCGGCGGCCTGACGGTCGCTCGCGCCATCCAGGATCTCCTGCCGCACGAGTCGACGATCTACCTCGGCGACACGGCCCGGGTGCCGTATGGTCCCAAGTCGCCGGCGACCGTTCGGCGATACTCGCGGGAAATCCTGGCATGGCTGCTGGCCAGGGACGTCAAGGCCGTGGTGGTCGCGTGCAATACGGCAACAGCGCATGCCCTCGATGACCTGCGGTCGATCTCACCGGTGCCGGTCATCGGGGTGATCGAGCCGGGCGCACGGGCGGCCGTCGCGGCCACGCGCAACGACCGCGTCGGTGTCATCGGGACAGCGGGCACGATGGCCTCGGGCGCCTACCGCCGCGCCATCCTGGCAATTCGGCCGGGAATTGAAGTGGTGCAGCAAGCCTGTCCGCTGCTGGTGCCGTTCGTCGAGGAAGGGTGGCTGGTTCATCCGGCCACCCGGATAGTGATCGAGGAATATCTCGCGCCCGTGCGGAGCGCCGGAGTCGATGTGCTGGTGCTCGGGTGCACCCACTACCCGCTGCTGAAGCCGCTGCTCACCCACGTGATGGGACAGAATGTCCGGCTGATCGACAGCGCACTGGAAACCGCGCGAGAACTTGCCCAGGTGCTCGAGGGCGGACTGGCGGCACCGGCCGGTCACCAGCCGTTTCATCGCTGGGCCGCGACCGACGATGTGGCCCGGTTTGCCAGCGTTGGGTCGATCTTTGTCGGGGAGTCACCGAAGGCCGTCGAGCCGGTGGACCTCAGCGAGCAGCAAGCGCTCAGCTGAAGCGTGCGAGTGAGCCCCGGACTGGTCGATGATGGCGTACTCGTGGGCCTCGATCCACGGACCGGGATTGAGGTAGAACCGATCGGGGGCGACCTCCTCGACGGCGGCACGATGGGTATGGCCCATCACGAGGGAACCCAGCGAGGGTTCGTCGATGAGTGACTGGCGGGCCCACGCGGCCTGTCGAACCGCGGACTGGTCCAGCACCTCCGGGTGGGCGCGGCTCCACTCCGGTGAATGGCCGAGCGAGTCGGCCACCCGGAATCCGAGTGCCGCGGGGAGCCGGCCGAAGGCCGCGATGACCGGGCGCGTGGCAATCAGATGAGTTGAGGACCGCCGCGGCCCGTCGTTCCTGGTGAATGCCGTCGCCGTGGACCGCCCGGACCGTTCGCTGACCGACGGCGAACCGGAGCTCGCGGGGATCGAACTGGAGGCCGACCTCCTCGGTCCAGAAGGTGCCGCCCCAGCGGTCGTGGTTGCCGCCGATCATGAGGACCGGCATGCGCCGGGAGAGCGCGACGACGGCCGCGGTCACCCGGATGCAGTGTCGCGGGATCACCCGGTGGTAGGTAAACCAGAAGTCGTAGAGATCGCCGGCGATCAGGAGGGAATCTCCCAGGTCGGAGATGCCATCGAGGAAGGCGAGGAATGCGTCCTCGTCGGCACGGGGGGCGACGCCGAAGTGGGCGTCCGCGACAACAACCAGTTGTTCGCCAATCACGGCGCGAAAGGTGGGGGATGACAGGAGCGCAAGCAACCGACCCGCTCGCGGTGACCACCACCTATCATCGGGTGGATTACTCCGAAACGGACCAGATGGGCGTCGTCTACCATGCCCGCTACCTCGTCTGGCTCGACGTCGCCCGAACCGAGCACCTGCGGCGCTCGGGCTCTTCCTATCGTGATCTGGAGGCCGCCGGGCTGCGCCTGCTGGTCTCGGAGGTCACGGTCCGCTACCGGCGGGCGGTCCAATACGATGACGTCGTGCGCGTCCGCACCTGGGTTCGGGAGGTGGCGTCCCGGCGAATCGTCTTCGGATACGCCGTTGAGCACGATGAGCGGGGAGAGTTGCTGGCAACTGCCAGCACCGCCTTGCTGGTGATGACCGCTGATTTTGCCTTTTCGCGTCTGCCCGATGACATCGCGGCAAGACTCCTCCCCATTTCTGACCTGGTGCGCTTGTGACCGTTCGTCGAGTACTCGCTGCGGTGGTCTGTTCTGCCCTCGCGTTCTGGCCCGTCGTACGCTGCGTTGCGCAGGACCCGGCTCTGGTCGAGGCGCTGGCGCCACTGCTCAGGGCAGAGGATCAGAAGAGTTTCGACGTAGCGTCCTTCGAGAACGGCGCCGTACATCCCGAGGCGCTCGTCCGACGCTCGGTGGCGCTGGCCATCGGCCGGATCGGCGACCGCCGGGGAACCGCCATCCTGGTCCGGTTGCTTGACGATCGCGATCCGATGGTCGTGACCGAGACGATGTTCGCGCTCGGGCTGCTGCACGATACCACGACGGTCGAAGCCATCATCCGCCGACTCAAGTCGACCGATTCGCTGAGCCATGCCGCCGTGGCCGAAGCGGCAACCGCACTCATCCGCCTGGGAACTCCAACAGCGGCGACCTTCGTCGAATCGGTGCTCAAGTCGGCGACGGACCTCAGCCGCGAGCGACGGCAAGACTTCATTCCCAACGCGGTGGTCGACGCCTGGCGCCTCGGGGTGAGCATGCCTGCCGACGCCATCCTCCCATTTGTCAGCGACACCTCGATCGATTTGCGGTGGCGCGCGATCTTCGCGCTGGGCAGGGCCCGGGCACCGGTGGCCGGCAAGGTGATCCTGCGGGCTGCCACGGACCCGCAGCCGATCCTGCGCGAGGCCGCGGTCAAGGCATTGGTGCGGCGGATGGTGGACACCGCTGCCTTGCCGGTGGCCAGTGTTCGCAGCGCACTGCTTCGCGGATTCGATGATGAACGGGCAGGAGTACGGATCAACGCCCTGAGCGCAGCGGCGACCTTCGCGGATTCAGGCTACGCATCACAGGCGGCGACCGCGCTCCTGGGCGATCCTGACCCGAACGTCCGGGTGGCGGCGGCGGCGGCCCTGGGGCAGATGAAGGGCCGGGTGGCCGCGACCGCTCTTGCCAGTGCCTTCGACAAGAAGGGGGCGACCGAGGCCCTGCGGCAGGCTGCGCTCGCCGCGCTCGCGCGAGTGGACACCGCCGCGTTCGCAACGCGCGCCGCGTCGTGGCTGGCAAGTCCCGACGTGCGCCAGCGCCTCAGCGCCCTGGCGGGATGGGGCAGCATCAAGGGGGCTGATGCTGCGGTCTTTCGCGCGGCACTGGCCGACCCCGATGCCGGCGTCGAGGCGGCTGCCCTGGCTGCATGGCACGCGGCGGCATCGCGCGGCGATTCGGCCGTTGCCGCCGCGGCACGTGCCCGCCTGACCAGCCCCCGTTCCGAGGTTCGGGCTGTTGCGGCCGAGGCACTCCGTGCGACAGCAGGCCTCGAGGACCTTGATCCGCTGCTGGCGGCATGGCGTCTGAGTGCGAACGAAGACGATTCCGACACCCGCCTCGCCGTCTTTCGCACGCTCAGCGCGCTCGCGCGCCGCAGCCCCGAAGTGTTGGCGCGACTCGAGGAGCCAGTGCGGCGGAATTTTCTCAGCCGTCCGCGGGATGCCCTCGTCCGGCGCGAGGCGGAAAACAGCTGGCCTGCGGTGGCTGCGCAATGGGGCCCTGCCGCCCCGGTGGAGACGGGACGGTCGCTCGAGGACTATCGCGGAATCGTGCGCACGCTCATGCTCGCGACAGCGAACCCGCATGTGACGATCGAACTTGGCGGTCGTGGTACCATCGATATCGAGCTCCTGGCGCACGATGCGCCACTCACGGTCGCCAATTTCCTCAGGCTGGTCGACCGGCACTTCTTCGACGGCATCAGCTGGCATCGTGTGGTTCCCAACTTCGTCGTCCAGACCGGCGACCCGACTGGAACCGGCAACGGTGGACCCGGCTGGGCCATCCGGGACGAGATCAACCGCTGGCGATACATCATGCCGATGGTCGGGATGGCCCTCTCCGGTCCCGATACCGGGGGAAGTCAGTGGTTCATCAATCTCTCCTCACAGCCCCATCTTGATGGCAGCTACACCATTTTCGGTCAGGTGAGCGGGAGCTATGCGCCGCTGTTCCGGATCGTCCAGGGAGACCTCATCCGCACCATTCACCGGTAGGCGAGGGTTGAGTGTGATCCCTCGAGGCCCCACTTTGCTCCCCATGCGATGGTCGATCGTGGCGCTGGCCACCCTCGTAGTTTCGTGCACCGGGGCGCCGGCCTCGCTCGCGCCCATGGGGATGATACCGGTCGGGGCCGAACAGGTGCGGGGCTGGGTGGATGCCACCCTTCCGCGGACGCCGATGTCCATCCAATACGGCGCGGTCTTCGTCGACCAGCACTCTGCCACCTCCAAGGGGCGTGGGACCATCTCGATCCTGCCGGCCGATTCCCTCCGGTTCGACTTCACCGGGCCACTGGGGATGGGACGCAGTGCCGCCGCGATCGTCGGCGATTCGGCGCTTTGGGCCGAACCCCAGGAGGACGTGGAAAAGCTGGTCCCCAGTTACCCACTGCTCTGGGCCATGGTCGGGGTGGCCCGCCCTCCAGCCGCCGGAGACGAGCTCAGGGGCCTGGGGACCGGCACGGTGACGGCCTGGCAGTACCTCGGACCAGGCGACGATACGGTGACCTACGTCCGGACTGTCCGGGAACTTCGGGCCGAGGTGCGGCGGGAAGGGAGGATCTTCGGGCAGGTCACCACGACGTTTGGCGACGATGGTGTCATCACCAAGTCGCGCCTCCAGGTGGTTTCACCTCAAGCAAGACTTGACATCACCTTCCGCAAGGTATTATCTGTCAAGGACTTTCCGAAGGGGATCTGGGATGCACCGGGCCATTGGTAGTGCCGCGGTTCTGCTGCTGGTGGCCTGCTCCGTCAGCATGTCAGCCGGGGGTTTTCCACCGCAGATCAGGACGGTCGCGGTGCTTCCCTTTGAGAACAACACGTCGGACCCGACACTAGCGCAGGACGTCAATCGTGCCGTCCGGGAGGCCGTCCAGAGCCGGCTCGGCCTGCGGGCGGCGGCCGAGGATCGAGCCGACGCCCTGGTTCGCGGAACCGTGACCCGGTACGATCCTGACCAGCCGATCGCCTTTCAGGGTGGCGCAGCGACTGGTGGCAGCGCCGCTCGCGTCGAGGTGACCAAGCGTCAGGTGACCATCATGGTCGATGTCGAGATCATCGACCAGAAGACGGGAAAACCCCTCTGGAAGGGGAGCAGTCTTTCTGTTCAAGGGGAATACGATCCGGGCCGGGAGGCTGACGGCCGGCGCAAAGCACTGGAGAAACTGGTGAACAGCATCGTGACAGGGGCACAGTCCCAGTGGTAACGATCCGTCGGAATCGCGCCGGTGGCTCGCGACTCGGTTGTCTCGGGTCGCTGCTGCTGTTGGGGCTCTTCATCTACGCCGCCGCCAAGCTCGGGCCACCATGGCTTCGCTACCAGCAGTTGCGCGACGAGATGCACGCCGATGCCCAGTTCGCCAGTACGCTTGCCGATTCGGTCATCCGTAATCGGATCATGCTCCGGGCGGATTCACTCCGGCTTCCCCTGGAAGTCGCGCAGAAGCTGACCATCCGCCGGAGCGCGAGCCCCCGGGTGATCGTCATCCGAACGGAGTACAGTGAGCGGATTCACTTCCTCCTGTTCGGCGACAAGGTCTGGACCTTTCACCCGAGGGTCGAGGAACCGATCTGACTCCGGTCCGCAGTGCCTCGAAGATCCGGCGCCCCGACGAGATGATCGCCTGGCGCCAGGCCGCCCCTGGTCCGGTTGTGTTTACCAACGGTGTCTTCGACCTCTTTCATGCTGGCCACGTCCACCTGCTGGAGAGCGCGGCTGCTCTCGGCGCATCATTGATCGTCGGCCTGAATAGTGACGCCTCGGCGCGACGACTGGGCAAGGGAGCCGATCGCCCCATCGTTTCAGAAGGTGACCGTGCCTCCATCGTGTCGTCGCTCGGCTGCGTCGATGCCGTAGTGCTTTTCGACGAGGACACGCCGGCAGAGCTGATCGCTGCACTGCTGCCCGATGTGCTGGTCAAGGGCGGTGACTATGCGGCCAACGCTGTCGCCGGTGCCGATGTTGTTCGGGCCCATGGTGGTCGGATCGAGATCGTGCCGCTGCTTCCTGATCGATCTGCCACATTGCTTCTGGAGCGTCTTCGTGCCCCGTCCTGATGGTCGCAGTAACACTGAGCTTCGCATCACCGTGCTCGAGCGCCGGGCCAACCCATACGCGGAGGGCTCCTGTCTGGTGCGCATGGGCGGTACGCTGGTCCACTGCACCGCAAGCGTCGAGTCCGGCGTCCCGCGGTTCCGCAAGGGCAGCGGCCTGGGATGGGTGACCGCGGAGTACGGCATGCTCCCGCGGGCGACCTCCGAGCGCACCGACCGCGAGCGCAACGGCCCAGGCGGGAGGACATCCGAGATCCAGCGACTGATCGGCCGATCGCTGCGGGCCGCGATGGCTACCTTCGCGTTCGGCGAATACACCATCAAGATCGACTGCGATGTCCTCACCGCGGACGGCGGCACCCGGTGCGCCAGCATTACCGGGGCGTGTGTCGCGCTGGCAGACGCGTGCTCCTGGCTCGCCGAGCAGACCAAGCAGGTCACGCCGTTCGGTCGGCTGGTGGCGGCGGTGTCGGTGGGGAAGGTGGCCGGCGAAGCGCGTCTCGATCTCGCCTACCTCGAGGACCGCGATGCTGAGGTCGACGCGAACGTCGTGATGCTCGAACCGGCTTCGTTCGTGGAAGTGCAGGGGACTGGTGAGCAGGGCACCTTCGACCGCGCTGAGCTCGAATGCCTGCTCGATCTTGCACAAGACGGGCTGGCGCAGCTGTTCGCACTGCAGCGGGCCGCCCTCAGCACGTGACCAGGCTTCTGGTCGCCACACGGAGCCGCGGCAAGCGGGCGGAATTCCGCGCCCTCCTCGCCCCGCTCGGCTGCGAGATCGTCTTCCCCGACGAGATCGGCATCACCCCTTCACCCGACGAGGAGCGACTCGAACGCTTCGAATCGTTCGAGGAGAACGCACAGGCCAAGGCGGCCTGGTTTGGGACACGCTCGGGGCTTCCGACCCTGGCCGACGACTCTGGGCTGGAGGTGGACTTCCTGCGAGGCGAACCGGGGGTTCATTCCAAGCGATTCGCGGGGCATGATGGTCCCGATCATCTCGTGACCGCGGCCAATAACGACATGCTGCTCGCGCGACTCAGCGGCGTCCTGCCGGCGGATCGCACCGCGAGGTATCGCTGTGTCCTGGTCTGGCATGATCCGGTCGCCGGCACCGACGTGATGACGGTTGGCAGCACGGAGGGGCGGATTGCGGAATCGCTCCAGGGCGCCGGCGGGTTCGGCTACGATCCGCTCTTTGTCAGCGCTGAGCTTGGGGTAACGTTCGGGGTGGCGTCCCGCCGGGCGAAGGATGCCGTGTCGCATCGGGGCCGCGCCGCCGCGGCGATGGTGGCGGCGCTGAGGTCGCGAGGCGTCTAGAGGAAGGTGATTTCCTTCGCCGCCGCGCTGACGACAAAGCACCGTTCGTTGTTCGATGTGCCGTCGGCGGGAAACATGAAGAACCCGGGCCTGCCGGGCTGGTAGCCATTGGTCGTGCCGACCAGCTCTTCGCCGTCCTTGAAGACCACGCGGATCTTGCGGCCAGCCATGGGCTGGTCGAAGGCGTTGGACTCCTTGTGATCAGGAGACCCGATCAGGTCGCGGACGAAGAAGACCGCCTTGAGGTTCGCGATCAGGACCTCCACCGGGCCCTCTCCCGGCTGGCCGTCTGCGGGCACCAGGTGGAATTGGTCCTTGGCGGGAAAGAAGTCGTTGGTGAGTCCTTTCAGGACGGTCCCGTCCTGGTAGTGCGCAACCACGGGCTTCATGCGGGGCCCTCCGGGGCAAGGGGGGAGGCTGACGGCTTGAACTTAAGCAATTGCCCGGCCGAGCGGGATTGAAATAGGGGATGGGCAGGCTATGTTGGCTCTCGCGCAGTTGCAGCTTCGGGGCGTGGCGCAGTCCGGTAGCGCGTCCGCTTTGGGAGCGGAAGGTCCCGGGTTCAAATCCCGGCGCCCCGACTAGGCCCCACCACGACTCAGGTCGGGGTGGGGCTTCCCCATTCCAGCGGTAGTGCAAACACGGACCGCCAGAACGGGGCGGAAGTTGCGCGCGGTGGCCTTCCGCCCAGATTTCTACGGATCGCCCGGAGCCAGAGTTACTATTTTTGGGCTCGCGGGTGTGGCCGCTCCTCGGGACGGCGAGGGTCCGGATGGTGACCTGCCGTTGCGAGTGGTCCCGGCCGCCATCGTTCCAGTGTCGTCCAAGCCGCTCAGGCCCCGCAGGAGATCGTAGGTCAGCCGCGCGTGAGGGTACGAACCATGTTTCTCGTGTCGCCGCCGCTCCCGGACCTACCGTTCCCACCCAGTCTGCGTGACAGGGCTCCCCGGATTCCCTGGTGCTTCAGCGGTGGCTTGTGAGCCGGCCACCAGGTTCCCCGGGCGACGACGGATTGGCGGACAGTGATTTTCAGCGCTCGCTGCTGACGGCGGTCATCGAGGCGTCGCCCGACGGCATCCTGGTGGTCGACGGCCAGGGCATCGTCGTGGCCCACAACGCGCGGTTCATCGAGGTTTGGGGGCTGCCGGGCGAGCTGGTGCGGCTCGACTCGCCCGGTGCCGCCGTGGGGATCAGCGACGACCCGATCCTCGCCGAAGTGGTGCGACGCGTAAGCGATCCGGACGCCTTCCTGGGCCGGGTGCGCGAACTCTACGCCAACCCGCAGCACGAGGACCATTGCGAGGTCGCACTCCGGGACGGCCGGACGCTTGAGCGAGACTCCCGCGCCGTCTTCGGCGAGAACGACCGGTACCTCGGTCGCGTCTGGTTCTTCCGCGACATCACGAAACAGAAGGAGTCCGCGGCGAGGCTTGAGGCGGAAGCGCGGCGGGATTCGCTCACCGGGATCCTGAACCGCCGGTATTTCTTCGAACGGGGAAAGCAGGAGTTCGACCGCGCGGCACGCTACGGGGGACCGCTCGCCGTTGCCGAGTTCGACATCGATCACTTCAAGCGGATCAACGATCGGTACGGACACGCCGCCGGTGATGAACTGCTCCAGACGGTCTGTGCGGCGAGTTCGGCCATCATCCGGAAGACCAACCTGTTTGCCCGGATCGGCGGGGAGGAATTCGCGGTGATGCTGGTCGAGTCCGATCTCGCCGGGGCGATGCGATTCGCGGAGTTGCTGCGGGCAACCGTCGCCCAGGCCAGCCTGGTCTTCGAAGGGCAGCCGCTCGCGTGCACCATCAGTGTGGGCGTGGCGGAGCTGCGCCGGGATGATGCTTCCATCGACGATTGCCTCCAGCGCGCCGACCGGGCGATGTATCGCGCCAAGACCGGAGGCCGCAATCGGGTCGTGGCGTGCTCGTGAGCCTCGAAGCACGACGCCGATGTGATGGCCGCTTGAGAGCGGAAGGTCCCTGGCCTCGCCTGCGCCCAAATCCCGGCACCCCGGCTCGGGAACTCGAAGCCCCGTACCGTCGATGGACGTTACGGGGCTTCTGGTGCAGCGGCGTCGACATCCGTCGCCGCTTGTCCTCCGTGGTGAAAACCGGTCAGACGTAGTCGCGATACTGCGGCTGGTAAATGGTCGCTGCCACATGGCTGGCCAGGTCGGCCGGCCGCGAGAGCCGTGTCAGGCCACGCGCGAACACGACCTCGGCGACGGCCACGGCGATGGCTGGCCGGAGACCTCGCGGATCCGGGTCAGGTCGGGGTAGATGCGGCCGAGCGCCAGGTCATCCTCGGTCACCAGTCGCGCCAGTGTCTTGGCGGCGACGAAGAACATCTCGTCGGTGACGCGGCGTGGCCTCGCTGGCCACGACGCCCAGGCCGACGCCGGGGAAGATGTAGGAGTTGTTGCCCTGTCCCGGCACGTGAGGTCTGGCCGTCGAGCGTGACCGGCGCGAACGGGCTGCCGCTGGCGAACACGGCCCGCCCGTCGGTCCACGCGTAGGCCTGCTCGGCCGTGCATTCGGACTTCGAGGTCGGATTCGACAGCGCGAAGATGATCGGGCGCTCGTTGCAGCCGCGCCATGGCGCGCGACGACGGCTTCGGTGAAGCGTCTGCGGCATGCCGGACACGCCGATCAGCGCGTCGGGCTTGAGCGTCTCGACGGCGTCGAGCAAGGTCGGCGCACGGGCGCGTGGTCGTGGGCAAAGCGCAACTTGTGCTCGACCAGGTCGGTGCGGCCCGTGACGACCAGCCCCTTCGAGTCCACGAACCAGCAGTGCGCGCGCGCCTCGGCCTCGGCACGCCCTCGGCCACCATGCGCCGCGACGATCAGGTCGCCGATGCCGATGCCGGCCTCGCCGGCGCCGAGGAACAGGACGCGCTGGTCGGCCAGCTTGCTGCCGGTGATGCGCAGCGCCGAGAGCAGGCCGGCCAGCGTGACGGCCGCCGTGCCCTGGATGTCGTCGTTGAAGGTGCAGATGCGGTCGCGGTACTTCGTGCAGCAGCCGGAAGGCGTTGCGCGTTGCCGAAGTCCTCGAACTGGATGCACGCCTGCGGGAAGCACCTCCTGCACGGCGTCGACGAACTCCTCGATGCAGTGCGTCGTACTCCGGGCCGCGCATCGCGCGGCTGCCGGCAGTCCCGATGTAGAGCGGGTCGTCGAGCAGCGACTCGTTGTTGGTGCCGACGTCGAGCATGACGGGCAGGCACTGGGCCGGATGGACGCCGGCGCAGGCGGTGTAGAGCGACAGCTTGCCGACGGGAATGCCCATGCCGTTGGCGCCCAGGTCGCCGAGGCCGAGGATGCGCTCGCCGTCGGTGACGACGATCATGCGCACGTCGGCGTGCGGCCAGTTCTGCAGCGACCTCGGCGATGCGGCCGCGGTCCTTGCGGCGTGATGTACAGGCCGCGCGGCCGGCGGAAGATGTGGCCGTAGCGCTGGCAGGCCAGGCCCACGGTCGGCGTGTAGATGATCGGCATCATCTCCTCGAGGTGGTCGATGACCACCCGGTAGAACAGCGTCTCGTTGCGGTCCTGCAGGCCGAGACAGGTAGATGTACTTCTCGAGGTCGGTCGGTCTTGCGCGGAAGCTTTCCAGCACGCGCCGCGCTGTTCCAGCTGCGTGGTGACGTGCGGCGGCAGCAGGCCGCGCAGGCCGAGGGCGTCGCGCTCGGCCTCAGTGAAGGCGGTGCCCTTGTTGAGGAGCGGGTCGTGGAGGAGTTCGGCGCCGCGTTTGCCGTTGAGGTGAAGTGATGGTGGCACAATCTACTCCTTGAATGACGACGTGCTCGGAGATCGCATCGTGACAAAGTCTAGCCAGATTGGTTGCAAGCCGCCAACGCGCATCGTGATGAGGCCCATTGCTGCGGCCAGGTGCCGATCAGCGGCGAGTATGGGGCCGATGATGGTGCGATATGACCGACGGAACACGTCGGGTTCGCAAGGTCGCGTGGGCATTCCTTGACCGTGCCCTCCGACCTTCGGGGCGGGATCTCAAACCGGAGGTGATCGTGTCCGGTCCTGCCCCAGGTGGCGTGATGACGAGTCGTGCCCGTTGGGCTTTCCGGCGGCGGAGGTGAGGAAGTCCGGGCCGTGCTCCGCCTGGCCGCTGATTTCGCGACTTCTTGGGGTCATCGGGCAGGCAAGGCCTGGCCGCCTGGCCGGGCTCGGTGGCTGAGGGGCCTCCCGTTCCCATCTCCCTGAATGTATGTTGAATTTTCCCATCGCAATTTCGAGCGCCTTGCAAGCCGTGCCCCGACGGGACTCAGCTTGCGACACCATCGCATTCCACCGCGGGAAGCGAGGAGCCTGATGTTTCGCTTGCTGGCCTTGCTCTTCTTCACCGTCTGGTCGAGCGTCCCGAGCGCACCAACCGCCGCTGCCACTCCGCTTGCCGCACCTCCGGTTGCTGCGGACACCCTCAGGGAACCACCGGTTTTCGTCAATCGCTCCTCGACGCCCGGCATCGTCGAGGTTTCGCTGACCGCCGGGCGGGCGCGGCTGGCCCTTGAACCCGGAAAGGTGACCGACGCCTACGCCTACAACGGCATGGTCCCCGGCCCGACCCTCGATGTCCATGAGGGCGACAAGCGTCATCATCCACTTCACCAACAATCTCCCCGAGGCAACGACCGTGCATTGGCACGGCATGCACATTCCCGCCGGCATGGACGGCTCCCCCTTGAATGCCGTCCCTCCCGGCGGGAGGAAAGACATCGTCTTCACCATCGACCCGGGCACGGCAGGGACCTACTGGTATCACCCGCATCCCGAAGCGGTACCGGCTATCAGGTGGCGATGGGCTTGTACGGCGCGATCATCGTTCGGCCGCCGCATGATCCGCTGCGGGGATTCCCGAGAAGCTGCTGATCCTGGCGGACAATCGCTTTCGCCCTGATGGCTCGCTCGATTTTCCGGCCCCGCATTCCCTCGCGGCGATCGTCGATCGAGGAGAACGGGCGCGAGGGCAACATCTGCTGGTCAATGGCCAGGTCATGCCGACGGTCAGCATCCGGCGGCGGCGAGGTGCAGCGGTGGCGGGTGATCAACGCCAGCGCTGCGCGGGTGTATCGACTGGCCATTGCGGGGCAGACCCTGGTGCAGGTGGGGACTGATGGCGGTCTGTTCGAGCATCCGGCGGATCGATGAAGGAGATCGTGCATGGCAAACGTGAACGGGTGGAATTTCTCGTCCGAGGCACCGGTGCACCTGGCAGTTCGAAGACGTTCGAAGCCGCTTCCCTATGATCGCTACATGTCCGCAGACTCGTCCGGACGACTGGGACCGTCCGCGCACACCTGCTGGCGCTGGCCTACACTCGCAGACACCGGTCCCCCCGATCACGCTGCGGCGAACGTTGCGAGTGGTTCCGCCGCTGGACACCACCAAGGCCGACCGTGCGTCGGACCATTGTGATGTCGCAGGGGCATCATCAACGGCCGGACGATGGAGCATGGCGCCGCGTGGACGAGAGCGCGAAGCTTGGTGCGACCGAGATCTGGACGATCGAAAACGTCGTGGGAATGGATCATCCGTTCCACCTGCATGGCTTCCAGTTCCAGCTGCTCGACCGTAATGGCATTCCGGAAATGACCGTCATGGAAGGACACCGTGAACGTGCCGAAACACTCAATCGGCGCGATTCATTGTGCACTTCGACGCGAATCCGGGACACTGGATGTTTCACTGTCACATCTTCGATCACGAAGACCATGGCATGATGGGCATCCTGCAGATCAACTGAACCGGAGGACGACGCGATGCAACGCCCGCGCATCACGTGGATGGCGGCACCGATGGTGCAGTGCCCGTCCTGATGTGCGTCGCCGTCATGGTCAGCCGCCGGCCGCACCAGCCAGCGACGGTTTCGGCCAGCGCCGCCGTCGACCGCTGCCGACTCCAATGCGCAGGTGCTGCTGGGCCGGAAGTCGTGATCAACGCGGACTGCGGCGGTTGCCATGGCGGCGTCGACCCGGCATCAAGGGCTGGCTGGCCGGCGTAACCGATTCAGCGCAGATCTTCTACATTGGGGCGGCCTGTACGGTTCGCAACCCAAGGCCAAGCCCTGCTACGTCACCCGTCCGCGCAATCTGACGCCCGGATAACGCCACTGGGCTCGGGCGCTTCACCGAGCGCCAGATCTTCAACGCGCTGCGCTATGGACTACGGCCGGAAGACACCCCCGACGTCGAGATCACGTCGAGCACACCCGGCCAGGGCAATTTCCTGCGACCCCTCACTACCTGTCGCCGCCGATGCCCTGGACAGCCTGGCGGCATATGACCGACAGCGAACTGTGGGCCATTGCCGCCTATCTGAAGCGCGGACTGTTCCGGTGAGAACCAGGTCGCCGAAAGCGAAGGGCCGCCCGACTTCTGGGCTGGTTCGATCGCCGATTCGATCATCGGCACGTATCCGGCGCCTCCGTTCCCGACCGTCAACGAGCACCAGCCATAGCCACCGTGTCTGGGAGCTGACCATGCGCCAAGCCCCCTACCGGTCACGTCCGACAGGGGGCTTGGTCGCTTCGGCCCGCTGCCCGGGGATCAGGGCAGACGGACGGCCGAGTAGGAGTGAGAGCTTCCGTCGGAAAAGACAATTGTTCCACTGTGGCTGGCGCGTTGCCAGGCTGGAAACACCGGTCCCGGGGCAGTGGCCGTCCCGCCGACCAGCTCCAAACGATAGGTGCCGTCACCATTCCGCGTGAAGAAGTGAATCGGCGGGTCCGGCGCAACGCCCGGGTCCCAGAGCTGATCTTCAATCAGCAATCGGCGGTTGTAGCCCCCGTAGAAGAGGTCAGTGCTGGCATCGAACACCAGTCCGATGGTGACCCCATCGTTCACGTGATACCGCTCGGTAACCGGCGGAACAATGCCGACGACGGGGACAGGATCGGGATAGGCCAGGCACACGAACGGTGTCGATTCCGTCGGTCGCGGAGTGCAGGGGCCCCCAACGAAGATGTTGCTGGCTTGCGGGCTCGGGAGCACCGCTGTGGCGATCTCGAAGATGTCGAAATACAGCCGGACGTCCGTCGTGGCGGTGAGAGTATCCGTGATGAGCAGCGGCGGGGATATCGGGTAGCTGACGGTACAGCCAGTGTAATCGATCGCAACCGGCTCTGCCGGCCCGGCTGTGCCGAGCGCACCAATCGTCTTGGTGTAGTAGGTCGTTCCATGGATCACGGCGCTCCCGGTCATGAACACCCGGCGACCGCTCAGATCCGATGCGGTGCACGCGTCGACATTGATCCTGTCATAAGTGCCGAGTGGCACGGTGACGGGTGAAGTGCCCAACAAATTCTGCAATTCGGGACCGTTCAACTCGACCAGACAGCCTGAGGCGCTCGCGGCAGGACAGGTGTACAGCGAGATGTAGGAGCCGGTGCCGGAGGCGCCGGCGATGACAAGGCTGATCGTGGTGATCGGCGAGCGCACCGAGGAGACGCTGACCTGAGTGGTCCAGGGGATCGACAGGGGGGGGCCCAACCCGATCCGGGGGGCAGCGGTCGAAGCACGCAGCGACAAACTCCCTCCTGGGAGGCGGAGCAACTGCGCCCGGATGTGGACTTGTGCAGCCGGAGTTGTGCTGCCGCCACCACACCCGGCGGCAGTCAGGACGACCACGATTGAGGCTGCGAACCGACCTGCACGGAGGAGTTCCCGCATAGCGCTACGTTACGGCTCGGGTCCCGAATGCGCAATGGAAAACGCCGGAATCGACTGGCGCCGGGTCGGGGGTCGGGGGCGAGCCGCCGGGAGCTGACGCGCAAATCGCCGGACGATGACGCTGGCGGCGGAGGAGAGGCATATACTTACTGGTACTTGTGCCCAGCACGCGGGGCGCCTGCGACCTCCGATTGAGGGTGACGTCGCTCCGGCAGCCGCCGGAGTTGACGGCGATCATGCCAGCTGCTGGTCCGGTTCCCAAGATCGGTCATTCACGGCCTTCAGGGGGACGCATGTCACTAGGCACCGAACGAGAGGCCGCAGGAGTCTCTCCAGCAGATCCACGCCATGCAAGGTGGCTCGCCACCTGCCGGGAGGTCGCCGAATTGGTCTTCGGTCCCTCCAACGAACGGGCCTTTGCCATCCGGTACTGGAACAGCGGCGTGGTCGAGCTCGGGTCCGATCGGCCTTCCCGATTCACGCTGGTGCTCGAGCATCCTGGTGCCCTGCGTCGCATGCTGCTGATGCCGTCTCAGCTGCACCTCGCCGAGGCCTATATCTACGACGACTTCGATGTCGAGGGCGACCTCGGCGCGGCGAGCCTGGTGGCGGGCGTCGTGCGCGAGCGGCTGGCCGCGCCGGGGGCGCTCCTCCGCCTGGTCCGCCTGCTCCTGCCGCTGCCGGTCCCCCGCCGTCGGCGCCTCAACGCCCGGCGGTCACTCGGCGAGGCACACGCAGCCCGCCTCCATTCCGAGCGGCGAGATGCGGCGGCGGTTCGCGCGCACTATGACGTCGGGAACGACTTCTATGCGCTCTTCCTCGACGAAAGCATGGTCTACTCGTGCGCCTACTATGCGACCGGCGCCGAGACCCTGGCGGAGGCCCAGGTCGCGAAGTTCGAGCATATCTGCCGCAAGCTTCGGCTGAAGCCTGGCGAGCGGCTGCTCGACATCGGCTGCGGCTGGGGTGGGTTGATTCAGCATGCCGCGGCCCACCATGGTGTCGTCGCCACGGGGATCACGATCAGCCCCGCGCAGGCGGAAGTTGCCAGCGAGCGGATTGCCGCAGCGGGGCTCTCGGATCGGTGCCGCGTCGTGCTGAGAGACTATCGGGCGATCACCGACATGGAACCATTTGACAAGATCGCCAGTGTGGGCATGGCCGAACACGTGGGTGAATCGCAGTTGGCCGCGTACTTCGAGCAGGCCTGGCGAATGACGCGTCCTGGCGGGCTGTTCCTGAACCACTGCATCACCAAGGACCGTGCCGATCCACGAACCGTCGCGAGCATCCTCGCCTGGCGTGAAGGCGACTTCACCAAGAAATACGTCTTTCCAGATGGCGAACTGCTGCAGCTCAGCACCCTGATTCGCGCCGGGCTCGACACCGGGTTCGAGACCCGCGACGTGGAGTCGCTTCGGGAGCACTACGCCCGGACCTTGCGCGAATGGGCGCGTCGGCTGGAGGGCGCGCAAGTCGAAGCGATCGCGCTCGTCGGTCCGCAGTTGTACCGGATCTGGCGACTGCACATGGCCGGCGGCGCGGCGAGTTTCCAAGCGGGGCGCCTGACGATCCATCAGGTGCTATTTGCGCGGCCCGATGCGACCGGTACCGTTCCGGCATTGCCGCTGACGCGGGCCGATTTGTACCACGAGGCGCCGTGACGATCGGCTTGACCAAGCTGGCCTGCGGCTGCTCCGGTGGGGCGATGCTATGTTCGACGGCCTTCGAGAGTGCTTCCCTGAGTCGGTGGAGTCGTCCACGAAACGCTGACGTCGTGGCCTTCCAGACTGTGCGGAAGACGAAGAAGGCACTCCCCAGGGATGTGGCAACGATCGGCAGGACGCGGGCAGCGGTGGCCGGTTCGATCCTGGCCCCGGGAATCCCGATGCCGACCGTCCCTCCCAATCCCGGGAGCACGAAGGAGCCCTGCTGTTTGGTGGCCGTGCTGTAGATTCGAGTCATGACCACTCCTCCCGGATTCGACAAAGTGCTCGAACGGCTCCGGGCTGAGCTTGCCGACCGGTATCGATTTGACGCCGGTCCGGATGGTCGCGCCCCACTCATCGGTGAGGGGGGCATGGCCTTCGTCTTCCATGCCCACGACCTGCGACTCGATCGCGAGGTCGCGATCAAGGTCCTGCGGCCTGATCTCAGCGCCGATCTCGGGGCCGACCGGTTTCTCCAGGAGATCCGCCTTGCTGCCCAGCTGCAGCACCCGCTGATCCTGCCGCTGTTCGACTCAGGGGAAGTGGCCGACGGTGATCTCCCAAGTCGGCCCTACCTCTTCTACGTCATGCCGCTCGTGAAGGGAGAGACCTTGCGGGCCCGGCTGGTGCGGGAACGTCAGCTGCCGGTTCCCGACGCACTCGCCATCGCGCGCGATGTGGCGGAAGCGTTGGAGCACGCCCATCGACAGGGGATCGTTCACCGCGACGTGAAGCCCGAGAACATCTTCCTGACCGCTGGCCATGCGCTGGTCGCTGACTTCGGCATCGCGAGGGCGGTGACCGCTGCCGGCGGTCCCCGGATCACCAGCCAGGGAGTCGCCCTCGGCACGCCGGAATACATGAGTCCTGAGCAGGCCAGTGGTGACGACCACCTCGACGGACGAAGCGATCTCTACTCGCTCGGGTGCGTGCTGTACGAGATGCTGGCCGGTCAGCCGCCGTTCACGGGCCGGACCGCGCAAGCCATCATCGCGCGACACCTGACTGAGCGACCGCCTTCGTTGCGGGTGGTCCGTCCTACTCTGCCCACCGGTATCGAGCAGGTCATTGAGACGGCGCTCGGCAAGGTGCCTGCAGATCGGTTCACCACGGCGACGAAGTTCGTCGAGGCGCTGGACCGATCCCCGGCCGCGGTTCGTCTGGCGCACCCGAGCCGAAGGTGGCGACGGTTCGGAGCCGGGGTACTGGCGCTCGCTGCTGTCGTCGCGCTTGCAGTCCGCTATTGGGTGGTGAAGACCGCCCCGCTGAAAGCACGCGACTGGATCCTCGTTGCCGATTTCGCTGGTCCCTCCGATCCCCCCGGCCTTGCCGCGGCCTTGCGCGACCTCGTTGCCGCCGAGCTGAATCAATCGAAGTATCTCCGTACCATGCAGCCGCAGCAGGTTCACCAGGCAATGAGTGAAGCTGGCCTGCCGGAGACGACTACGGTGACGGCTGAACGCGCGCGCGAGCTTGCGGTCCGTTCATCGGTTCGGGCCGTCGTATCCGGCAGCATCACACCGATCTCGCCTGGTCGATTTGCGGCCGTGGTCGAGGTCGTCGACGCAGGAAGCGGCGCGCCCATCCTGGCAACCACCGGCCAGATCACGGTGGACAGTTTCGCCGATGGAGTGCAGCAACTCGCCCGCAAGATCAGGGTCGGCCTTGGCGAGCACCGCCAGGAGGTCGAAGCCGATCGACCGCTCTACCGGGTCACCACGCCGAGCTTTCCGGCGTACCTCAAGTACAGCAGCGGGCTTGACCTCGCCGTTGCGGGCAACATCGCCGGCAGCAACCGGCTGTTGTTCGAGTCGTTGGCCTTGGACACCGGGTTCGCGGCGGCGTGGGCCGCACTCGGGATGAACTTCGTCGACTCCCGCAATCTCGATTCGGCACGAATCGCCTACGGAGAAGCCCTGCGGCGCCCCGACCGACTCACCGACGCCCAACGTTACCGACTCGAGGGAGATGCCGCCTATGCGTTGCGGCACGATCTGGTCGGTGCCGTCCGCGCCTATGGTCTCTTCCTCCAGGAAGTCCCGGGCTCAATCGGCGGCCGAAGCAACATGGCGCTGTACCTCTCCTCGATGGGACGGTATGAAGACGCTCTTCAGGAGGTTGACAGTGCCATCGCGATGGACCCGTTCCCCGAGCAGGGCCAGATCGAGCTCCTCAACCGCACCGCATTGCTCATTAGCCTGGGGCGTCTCGATGACGGCCGAGCGTCGCTCCGGCGTCTCATCGGGCCGCACGCCAGGTTCGCCGAGTTGCAGCTCGCCGCTGCCGCCGGCGACTGGAAGACGGGAGACAGCTTGAGTCGGCGCCCATCGGAACCGAACGACCCGGCTTTCCTGGCGCTGATGGCGAATACCGCTGGGCCGGCGGCGCGGGCAGCGTTGGGCGACCCGGGCCGGGCAGACCGGGATCTCGCGGCCGCCGCAGCCGCGTCAATCGGCTCTGGTGCGCGCTGGTACCAGCGCGCAAGATTGTTGCTGGCCATGGCGGAGCGGCGGCGGGTAGGTTGGACGATCAGGCCCGACTCGACTCCAGCTCAGGCCTTGGTCGCCGGCCTTGCCGCCGTGCTCTCCGGCGACACGGTCCGCGCTCGCCGACTCCTCGGCCGGCTGGAGCCGCTCAACGCGGTCGAAAGGGGGAGCCTCGGCGCCGGCCCGGAATTGCTGCGAGGGCTCCTCGACATGCGAACGGGCCGCCCGGACTCCGCCGCGCGACATCTGGCCCCCATCGCGGCAGCCGGCGAGCACGACGCGCTCAGTCTCGATCGCGTGGACAGTTTTTGGCTGCGGCTGGCAGCGGCCGATGCGTTTCAGCTCTCAGGCCAGCAGGACTCGGCGCGCGTGTATCTCGATCTTGCGCTGCAACCAGAACGGATCCCGCCGTCGCACTATGCGCTGCGAGGCCTGATCTACCGCGGTGCGACCGAGCGCTTGCAGGCCCTCTCCACGTCGGCGAAGGGACAGTGAAGATCGCAGGTCACTCTTGAACCGGAGGTTTCACATGAGAAGCATGATGCTGCTGGCCGCCCTGGGAATGGTGGCGATGGTCGCCGCCTGCCAAAAGGAAGACGCGGAAGCGGCCCAGAGGGAGGTCATTTGTGAAGCCAGCATCCTCGACGCCTTCGGAGCGACCGTCGCCATGATGCAGGATACGGTGTCGATCAACGTGGCGGCCGACTCGGTCGTCGGCGACCCGCGTCCTTGCAAGGTAGTATTGCAGCCAAATGGCGCCCTCGTCATGAACGGGTCGGATTCGGTGATCGGCACGGTCAAGCCCTGAACACCCCGATGCTGACTGCGCTCGGCGCCATCCCAGCGCCGAGCGCGGCATCGTGTCGCGGCACACGTTGCTCTCCAGGGTGGCTCGCCTAGAACCCCGGTGGATTCTCCCCGGCCACATTGAGCCGCTTCTCGAGCGCGAGGCCGGCGCGTCCGACCGTCCCCTCGTCGAAGAGCCGGCCGATCAACGTGACGCCGTGCGGCACGCGGCGAGGCGGTGAGAATTTCGGCAGCGGATTCTGCGGATCGGGCGCCCAGTCGCTGCGCGCTCCGAGACACTGCACGAACCCGGCGCGCAACGTCAGCGACGGATGCCCGGTGAAATTCGACGATGGTCAGCATCTCGTCACGCAGCGATGGGACGAGCAGCACATCCACCTCGGAGAAGATCGCGCGCCATCTCCATCGCGACCTTGCGGCGAAACCGGTCTGCCTGGACGAAATCGACCGCCGAGAGAAAGCGCGCTTGGCGAAATAGATTCGGCCATGCATCGGGCAGCTGCGACTTTGAGTCGCCTCAGCCTCCACTCAGCGTGAGCTCCTCGAACGCCGCCGCGGCTTCGGCAAACAGCAGCAGGTTCAATGACCCGTATGGCCAGTCGGGCAGCGTCACTTCGGTCGGGACCATGCCCAGCGTACTTCGACTGCCTCGAGCGCAGCGCGATCCACGTCGGTCGCCGGGGCCTCATTCATCCAGGCGGGGAAGTATCCGACGCGCAATCCCGTCACCGGTCGCAGTCGGCGTCGAACTCCAGCTGGCTCGGCACGCTCGCGACATCGCCGGCATCCGGGCCGGTGATCGCCTGCAGCACGAGCATCGCATCTTCGACGCTGCGCGTCATCGGACCGAGTTTGTCCAGCGACCAGCACAGCGTCATCGCGCCGGTGCGAGGAACCCGCCCGAATGTTGGGCGCAGCCCGGTCACGCCGCAGCGCATCGACGGGCTGATCGATGCTGCCGCCCGTCTCGCTCCCGATCGAGAAACCGACCAGGCCGGCGGCCGTCGCCGCGCCCGGGCCGGCGCTCGATCCCGACGCCCCTTCCTCGAGCACCCACGGGTTCATCGTCTGGCCGCCGAACCAGATGTCGTTCAGCGCGAGCGCACCCAGGCTCAGCTTCGCGATCAGCACTGCACCGGCTTCGTCCAGACGGCGGACGACCGCGGAGTCGTTCGGCGGGCACCCGATTCCTGGAACGGTTCGGCACCATAGGTCGTCGCGATCCCCGCAGTGTCGAGCAGATCCTTCACCCCGTACGGGATACCGTGCAGCGGCCCGCGATACTTTCCGGCCGCGATCTCGGCGTCGGCCTTGCGAGCCTGGGCAGCGCGGGCTCTCTCGTGAGGGTGATGACGCAGCGGAGCCTGTGGATCGAACTGCTCGATGCGGTCGAGATAGATGCTCGTCAGCCGCTCGGAGGTCAGCTTGCGCGCGCTCGATCCAGCGGGAGAGCTGCGTCACCGGGCGCAAACGCGATGTCGCCTCGCTTGCCGGAAGTCGGCAATGGTCCGGATCGGCCGCGGCTGCGCACGAAACGGTCGCGCGCCGGTCCGCTGGTCGCGCCGGCGATCGCCGGATTCCATCGCGTCGCGGGGACGACCACCGTCGAGTACGACTTTCCGCGGTCCCACCCGCCGCTCCAGCAGCGGCGCCATCGTGGTGCGCCAACTCGCGGCCGCTTGGGCGCGCTCTGCTGCCGTCATCTGAACCTGGGCGAGCTTCTCGGCTTCGGCGAACGTTTACGGCGACACCTCGGGCCCGGCGGCCGGTGTCGTGCCGAAGGTCGGCGGTGCGCCTGGCGGGGCGGTGGAACCGGGCGCCTGCTTGTCGTCGCGGCACGCAGCAAGCGTGCTCGAGCAGGCCGAGCTGCGCCGTGATCAGGAACTGCCGACGTGTGTTCACGAGGGGTCTCCCTTGAAATGACGCCTGGGCTTCGGTACGCCGCCGGTGGGCTGACTCGCTGAGGCGATCATGGAAGTATACTTCCGTGCTTCTCCGACGCCATCAGGAGCTGCTTGTGTCGCCCAAACCCGAATCACGCCGCGATTTCTTGATCTTCACCGGTCAACTCGGTGCGGTCTCGCTGATTGGTCCCTCCCTGGCTCAGCGGTTGCTCGCTTCGCCTCGGCCGGACGACATCGACGAATATCTCATCCCGCCGCCGGCCACTCCGGTGGACGCGTCACCCTATTCCGGGCTGCGCTGGCGGATGCTCGGGCCGTTCCGCGGCGGGCGTGTCGACGCGGTGACCGGCGTGCCCGGCCGGCCGAACGAGTTCTATTTCGGCGCCGTCAACGGCGGGGTCTGGAAGATCGATCGATGCCGGGCGGGTGTGGCGTCCGGTGTTCGACTGCGCAGCCGGTCGCGTCGATCGGCGCGATGGCGGTCGCGCCGTCAGCACCCGACGTGGTCTACGTCGGGCACCGGCGAGTCCACGCTGCGCGATTCGATGGGGTTCGGCAACGGCGTGTACAAGTCGACCGACGCCGGCGCGACGTGGACCCACCTCGGCCTCGACGAGACCCACCACATCGGCAGGATCGCCGTCGACCCGAGGAACCCGAACGTCGTCTTCGTCGCGGCGATCGGCCACCTCTACGCCGCGAGTCCCGAACGCGGCGTGTTCCGTACCCGCGACGGCGGCAAGACCTGGCAGAAGGTGCTGTACCAGGACGAGAACGTCGGCGCCGTCGACGTCGTCGATCGACCCGATCCAACTCGCAAGTCGTCTACGCCGGTCTCTGGAACACGCGGCGGCCGCCGTGGTACACCTACCAGCCGACGAACGGCCCCGGCGGCGGCATCTGGAAGTCGACCGACGGCGGCACCACCTGGAAGCAGCTGACGGCCGGGCTGCCGAAGGAAGGCATCGGACGGACCGGCATCGCGGTCGCGCCGAGCAACCCGCGGCGGCTCTACGCCGTGATCGACTGTCTCCTACCCGAGGTCCCGGCACCTGGCGCACCGCCGGCTGCCGCCGATCCGCCGCGGCGGAGGCGGAGGTCGCGGGCGGGGCGGCGCGGCCAGGCTGCGCCGCGCCAGGGCGGGTTCTTCCGCTCCGACGACGCCGGCGCGACGTGGACGCGGGTGTCGGCCGACAACTGCGCTCGTGGGGACGCGGCTGGTATTTCGAGAAGCTCGCCGTCGACCCGAAGAACGCCGACATCGTCTACGTCCCGAACGTCGCGGTCAGCCGCACGAAGGACGGCGGCAAGACGTGGGTCGCGCTGCGCGGTTCGCCCGGCGGCGACGACTACCATCAGGCCTGGATCTCGCCCGACGATCCGAACACGATGATCGTCGCGAGCGATCAGGGCGCGATCATCACCCGCAACGCCAAGACGCCGACGATGCAGGCGATGTCACCTGGAGTTCGTGGCTCAATCAGCCGACGGCGCAGATCTACCACGTGTCGGTCGACTACCGCTTCCCGTACTGGGTGACCGGCGCGCAGCAGGACAGCGGCGCGCGTTGCGGTCTGCTCGCCGCGGCAAGTTCGCCGAGATCTCCATGCGCGACTGGGAGCCGATCGGCGCCGGCGGCGAGAGCGGCATGACGGCCGGCGATCCGCTGCATCCCGGGCATCATCTACGGCGGCACGGGGCAGCCGCTTCGACCTCGACCCTCAATGCCAACATCCCGGCCACGTCGGCACCCGCCGGACGGAGCGACTGGACCCAGCCCCTGGTGTTGTCGAAGGCCGATCCCCGTGCCCTCTACTACGCCAGTGAAATGCTCTACAAGAGCACCGACACGGCAACCACCTGGACGCAGATCTCAGCCCGACCTGACGCGTCCCGAGCCCGGCGTGCCGGCCACCCTCGACGCGGCGGCGGCCAACGACACCGATCGCAACGGCAAGCGCGGGGTGATCTATGCCGTCGCGCCCTCGCCGCTGCAGGCCCCGATGGTCTGGGTCGGCACCGACGACGGCCTGATTCATGTCACCACCGATGACGGCAAGTCCTGGCAGGATGTGACGCCGCCGGCCGTGACGCCATGGAGCCGGGTAACAGGCGTCGAGGCTTCCCATTTCGATCTGAACACCGCGTATGCCAGCGTCGACCGGCACCAGCTCCAGGACTTCGATCCGTACATCTACCGCACCCGGGACCTGGGCAAGAGCTGGCAGAAGATCACCAGTGGCCTGCCCGCTGGGGTGTACGTGCACGTCGTCAAGGAAGACCCGATGAGGCGGGGCCTGCTCTTCGCCGGCACCGAGCGCGGCGCCTTCCTCTCGCTCGATGACGGAGACCATTGGCAGCCGCTGCAGCTCAACCTGCCGGTGACGTCGGTCCGCGATTTCGAGGTCTACGCCAACGACCTGATCGTCGCGACCCACGGCCGCGGTTTCTGGGTGATCGACGACATCTCGCCGCTCCGGCAGATCAACGACGCAGTGCTCAGCGCCGAGGCGTTTCTGTTCAAGCCGGCCGACGGGATCAACTACATCCCCGACCGGCGACAATGGCACGCCGCTGCAGAAGGACGAGCCGCAGGCACAGAACGCGCCCAGCGGCGCCAACATCGACTACTACCTGAAGAACCCGGCGACGGGGCCAGTCCTGCTGGAGATTCTCGATGCCAGCGGCGCCATCGTGAGGACCTTCACGAGCGATGCCGCCCCAAACCAGGGCGTGGCGGGGCGGGGCGGCGGCCGGGGCGGGATCCCCAACACGTCACCGCTGTGGCGCTCGACGCCGGAGCCGTTCTCCGGCGCGGCGGGAATGCACCGCGTCACCTTCGCCCCTGGCGGCGGTGGCGGTCGGGGATTTGGCGGTGGGGGTGGGGGTCGCGGCGGTCGGGGTGGTGGCGGCGGGGCGGCCGCTCCTCAACTGACCGGGGTGTTCATGGCCCGGCTCACCGTCAATGGGAAGTCCTCCAGCCAGGCGTTCATGATGAAGGCGGATCCGAGGAGTCGATGACCGTGCGACGGCTGGGCCTGTTGATGCTGATCCTGGCGCTGCCGGCCTGTGACAGGAAAGATGATCCCGGTGCCGCGGCCACCACTGCGGACTCAGCTGCACCGGGCAGTGGTGGCACGCTCCTGCTCGGACCGACCGACGTTGCCCAGGTCATCGAGTCGAGCATCACCGGTGGGGTGCAGATCTCCGGACCGCTTGACCCCTCGGTTTCGGTGGAGATCAAGGCCCAGATCGACGGCAACGTTCGGGATCTTCAGGTCGATCGTGGCTCGGCGGTGATCAAGGGCGAGTCACTGGCCACCATCGACGGCGCCGGCGTGCAGGGCTCGGCTTCGGCGGCCAAAGCCGCTACTGCTTCGGCGGAAGCCGACTTGGCCGTGGCCGATCAGAGCTACGCGGCGGCTCAGCGGCTCTACGCCGCCGGGGCCATCTCGGAGCTCGACCTCAAGGCGGCCACGGCGCAGCGGCAGGGTGCTGCCGCACGCCTCGCAAACGCCAGAACCCAGGCAGACATCGCGCAGGAAAACCTGAAGTATTCCACGGTGGCCTCACCGATCACTGGCTCGGTGAGCGCACGCGTCGTTGAGGAAGGACAGGCGGTGCGCAAGGGCGATCAGATGCTCACCCTCGTGGACACGAGGGTGCTCGAGCTGAAGGGCCGGATCGGGGTGAATGCTGCCGCAGGGGTGCGAGTCGGGCAGAAGGTCACCTTCACGCTCGACGCGGTTCCAGGCCGGAGTTTTGAGGGCCGAATTGCCCGGATCGATCCCGTGGCCGATCCGGGTACCCGCCAGGTGGGCGTGTACGCTCAGCTGCCGAATGGCGACCACCACCTGGTGGCAGGACAATATGCCCACGGGCGGATAGCTGCAGGGGGGGCGAGCACGCAGGGCCTGGCGGTGCCTTCGAGCGCCGTGCGTACCGAGGAGGACGGCAGTCATTCGGTGCTGGTGATTGCCAACGCCCGGGTCGCGAAGCGACCGGTGGAAATTGGGGCGGTCGATGACGTCAATGGCCTGACCTTCGTTGCCAAGGGATTGCAGAAGGGCGAGCTGGTGATTGCCGGCACGGCGGTGATCGTCGATGGTGCGGCGGTACGGCTTCCGGCCGGGGTCTCCGGGACGCCCAACTGATGCCGGACCTGCAGCTGAAGGGCCTCAGCGGGGTCGCCATTCGCCGACCCGTCTTCACCACGATGGTGATGCTGCTGCTGGTGACGCTCGGCATCTTCTCCTATCGCAAGCTCCCGATTGACCAGTACCCCGACGTCTCCATCCCGGTGATCATGGTGCAGTCGGTCTACCCCGGGGCCTCGGCGGAAACAGTCGAACGCGAAGTCACCCGGAAGATGGAAGAGGCGTTCAATCCGGTGCGCGGAGTGAAGCGCGTCACCTCGACGTCGCTCGAGGGCGTCTCGCAGGTGGTGATCGAGTTCGATCTTGGTCGTTCCGTGGATGTCGCGGCCGCAGATATCCGAGCGAAGATCGACGGCATCCGGCCCAATCTTCCCGAGGATCTCGAGCAGCCCGTGGTCCAGACGCTGGACCCCTCGGCCCAGCCGATCCTCTCACTGGCCCTGAATTCCAGCACCCTCTCTTCGGTGGCCCTGACCGTGCTCGCCGCTGAGACCATTGCGCGCCGGCTGGAATCGGTGTCGGGAGTTGGGGAGGTGCGGATCGCCGGCGGCACGGCGCGCCAGGTCAAGGTCTACGTCCAGCCGACCCGCATGGAAGCGCTCGGGGTGACCATGCCCGAGGTGATGTCGGCGCTCCGGCAGCAGAACCTCGAGGTCCCGGCGGGCCGCCTCGAACGGGGCATCGGGGAGCGCCTGGTTCGGGTGACGGGGCGCATCACCGACCCGACGCAGTTCGGGCAGGTGATCGTGACCACGCGCGGCGGCCATCCGGTGCGCTTGAGCGAGGTCGCCCGCGTCGAGGAGGGCGCCGAGGAGGTGCGATCGATTGCGACCGTCAACGGCGAACGCGCCATCGGCATCGACATTCTCAAGGTCTCCGGCGGGAACACCGTCGACATCGACGATGGCGTGAACGCCGCGGTCCGCGAATTGAACACCGAGCTGCCACAGGGCACCAGATTGTCGATCGTACGTGACAATTCCATCATGATTCGCAATTCCGTCAATGACGTGATCCACGAATTGCTGATCGGCGCCCTGCTCACGGTCCTTATCGTGATGCTCTTCCTGAACGACTGGAAGGCCACGGCGATCACCGCGCTGGCGCTGCCCGTCTCCGTTATTTCCGCCTTCATCCTGATCGGTGCGCTCGGCTTCACCATCAACATCCTCACGCTGATGGCGCTGTCGCTGTCCATCGGCATCCTGATCGACGATGCCATCGTCGTCGTGGAGAACATCGTCCGGCATCGCGAGAGGGGGGAAGACCATTTCAACGCAGCGGCCCACGGTACCTCGGAGATCGTGCTTGCCGTGCTCGCGACGACCTTTTCCATCGTGGCCGTGTTCGTCCCGGTGGCATTCATGGGCGGGATCATCGGGAGGTTCTTCTACCAATTCGGCTTGACGGTCGCCTGGGCGGTGCTGGTCTCGCTCTTCGTGTCCTTCACCATGACCCCGATGCTGAGCGCCTGGTGGGGCGTGAACCCGCACGACCCGACCAGCAATGAGGGCATCTTCATCACCCGATGGCTCGGGTCGTTCAATCGGGGCTTCGACCGGGTCGGGCAGCGGTATCGTGGCATCATCTCCTGGGCGGTGAGCCACCGGATCCTGACGCTGGTGGTGGCGACGCTGGCCTTCGTGCTGGCCATGATGCTGGCCGGCCGGGTCGGCGGCGGGTTCATGCCCGAGTCCGACAGCTCCGAGTTCGTGATCCTGTTCGAGACACCGGAGGGCTCCTCGCTCAGCTACACGGCGGCGAAGGCGGTCGAACTGGAGCAGGGCCTTCGCGCTCGGCCCGAGATTGCGATGATCTACACCACCATCGGCTCGGGCGCGACGGGGAAAGTGTCTGGCGGGCAGATGTACGTGAAGCTCACGCCCTCGCATGAGCGCAAGCTCAGCCAGTCGCAGTTGATGCTCGAGGCTCGCAAGATCGTGAAACCGTATTTCGGGGTGCGCACCCAGACGCTGGTCTCCGGCGGGTTCGGCGGAGCGCAGGCACCGCTTGCAGTGGAAATCCGCGGCCCGGACATCACCGAGCTGAAGCGAATTTCCGAAACGCTGCTGGCCAAGGTGGCGGCCATCCCCGGAGTGGTGGATACCCGTTCATCGCTCGGTGAGCCCAAGCCGGAGCTCCGGATCAATCTCGACCGGGACGTCGCCAACCGGGTCGGGCTGGATGTCGCCCAGGTCGCCAATTCGGTGCGCCCGCTCCTCGCTGGCGAGGTGGCCACTCGGTGGGAAGACCCCACCGGAGAGGAGCGCGATGTCTTTGTCCAGATTGCGCCGGAGCTCAGGCAGTCCGTGGCGGACGTGGCCGCACTGCCGATGCCCACGCTGGGCCGGGGCGAAAGCGGCGCCACGACCATCGCCCTGCGAGAGGTGGCCAATCTCGACCGGGGCACCGCGCCCGCCACGATCGATCGCAAGGCACTGCAGCGGATCGTGACCATCGGTGCATCGACCGATCCGGATCTATCCATTGCCGAAGCCTCCACCCTGATCCAGGCGCAGGTAGACAGCACCCCGCTACCGCCGGGCTATTCGGTCTCGCTCGGCGGCCAGACCGAGCAGCTCGCCGAAACGGTCGGATATGTCATCGAATCCATCGTGCTGGCGATCATCCTGATCTTCCTGATCCTGGCGTCGCAGTTCGAGTCCTTCCTGCAGCCGTTTGCGATCATGCTCTCGCTGCCGCTCTCCATCATCGGTGTGGTCCTCGGGCTCTACCTCACCGGCTCCACCTTCAACATGATGTCGATGATCGGCGTCATCATGCTGATGGGTCTGGTAACCAAGAACGCCATTCTGCTGGTCGATAACACCAACGCGAAGCGGCACGACGGCATGGACCGCCGGACCGCCCTGATCGAGGCCGGGGCGGTGCGACTGCGACCGATCATCATGACGACGCTGGCGATGATTTTCGGGATGTTCCCCATCGCGCTGGCCAGGGGCGAAGGCGGCGGGTTCCGCGCTCCCATGGCCCGTGCCGTGATTGGAGGGCTGATTACGTCCACCATGCTCACCCTGGTGGTGGTCCCGGTGGCGTACACCTATTTCGACGACCTCGGTGCCCTCGTCAAGCGCCTCTTCGTCTCCCGGGACCGGGAGTCGGAGATCAGCCAGGAACTGGAGGCAGCCGGTCTGGAGGAGTGACTGCGGTGTCTGTCGCCCAGCTCGGCACGGGTTCGTGTCTTGTGGTGGCGATTGGTCCGAAACGGAACGCGGCGGCCCATCGGCCGCCGCGTTCCCTGCATTCATCCTCGGCTCGCGTCGCTACTTGACGCCGTGCAGCAGCTTGTTGACTTGCGGGGCGAGCAGGAACAGCACAACGCCTGCCCCGAGCAACGTCCAGAAACCGAAGGTGTAACCTTTGAGGGCGGAGGCCGTGGTCATGCCGGTCTCGCCGCTGACTGCGCTGGCAAAGATCCCGGACAGGTTGTTGCCGATGCCGGTGGAGAGGAACCAGCCCCCCATGCCCAGGCCGACCAGGCGAACCGGCGCGAGTTTGGTCACCATCGACAGGCCGATCGGCGACAGGCACAGCTCACCGACCGACTGGATGACATAGACCATCACCAGCGTCCAGAACGGGATCTTGTTGTCGGCGCTCAGCAGGCTGGAGAGGGCATACATCAGGAGCAGGAAGGCAAAGCCGTTGAACAGCAGGCCGAGGCCGAACTTCCGCGGGATCGAGGGATTGACCTTCTTGCGCGCCGCCCAGACCCAGATCCACGCGATGATCGGTGCCAGCACGATGATGGCAACCGAGTTGACACTCTGGAACCAGGCGGTCGGGAAGATGAAGCCGCCGAGGTCGCGATTGACGATCTGGTCGGCGAGGAAGGTGAACGAGCTGCCGGCCTGCTCGAAGAACATCCAGAACAGGATGTTGAACAGGAAGATGATCATCATGGCGATGGTCTTGTCGCGCGCCACCTTGCCGTCGCGGATGCCCTCGATCATCAGCATCACGGCCAGACCGATGAACATCACCGTCAGGACGTACTGCAGCATCTGTGCGCCGACCGCGAGGAGGAAGTACACGATCGGAATGACGAGCACGGCGCCCAGGGCGACGAGCACCACGCGCTGCCCGCCCTGCGCGCCTTCGGGCGGCTCGCCGATGCCTTGCAGTTGGGCGCGGCCGATGTAGAACCAGACCAGGCTGATCAGCATGCCCATGCCGGCGGCGATGAACACGTACCTTGTAGGCCGGCATGCCTCCGTGCCGAAGATCGATTCGCCAGCCAGCCGGTCAAGATCGGCGCCAGGAAGGCGCCGGCAGTTGATGCCCATGTAGAAGATCGTGAAGCCGCTGTCGCGGCGTTCGTCGCCACCGCGTACAGCTTGCCGACCATCGTCGAGATGATCGGCTTGAACATTCCGTTTCCGACGATGATCGTCGCCAGGCCCGCTTGAACAGGCTCGGGTCGGCATCGAAATCATGAACAATCCCGCCGCCATGAACACGGCACCGGTCAGGATCGAGCGCTGGTAGCCGATGTACTTGTCGGCGATGTAGCCGCCGAAGATCGCGCCGGCGTAGACCAGTGCCAGGTAGGAGCCGTAGGTCAGGTTGGCGTCGGCCTGTCCGGTGGCCGAGCCGCCATGGAACTGTGCCACGATGTAGAGCACCAGCGCCCAGCGGATGCCGTAGAAGGCGAAGCGTTCCCAGAACTCGGACATGAACAGCATCCACAGCGGCGCCGGGATGGCCCATGATCTGCTTGAACTGTGGCAGGGCGGTGTCGGCCGGAGGCGAGTCAACGGCACTGCTCATGCGGCTTCTCCAGAGAGATGGGAATCGGGGGATGGCTCGATGCTGCCTGGGACCAGGGATTCGAAATTGGCACGGCTCGCCACGCACGGCGCGGGTGCCGGTTCATCAACGGTCGGAAACGGGAGGAATGTAGCATCGAGACCTGTGGCGGAGAACAATGCCCACCAGCCCCGTCCCGTATGGACCCTGCTCGTAGCCTCGCTACTCGCCACCCCCGCCGCCCGGCCGCACGCGCGCGGGCACCGGTGGCACCTTGCCGAAGACGTCGACCAGGGCGCCAACCCACTTCGGTACCGCGTAGTTCCGGGGATCGAACAGCCCGGCTTCGTGCTTCATGCCGACTTTGATCTCGGTGTTCTCCTGTTTTCGAACCAGCCGCCCACGGTTCCATGTTTCGACGGCGCCTTCGACCCAGCCGCCGCCGAACTGCTTGTATGCGGCAATCCGGGCCTCGAAGGTGCGCCGGTTGGCGATCAGGCGAACGACGACCATCCGCTCCTTGTCGAACCAGAACTGGTCCGACACCGAATCGCCCTTGGCCGCACCGACCACGAGCATGGGACGACCAACCCAGTTGTCCTCATGCGACTTGGTCAGGTCGAAGCCCAGTGCCTTCAGGGACGCAATGGTTCGCTCCGGTGGCTGGGTGTGGAGATCATACAGCAGGAGCAGCAGCGGATTGGGTTGCCGCGATGCCGACCGCAGCTGGCCCGCACCATATCCGAATGTCGAATCACCGCGGACAATCAGGGCGCGACCAACACCCAATGGCGCGATGTCGACGCGGAGCTTGCCGGGCAGTTCCAGCGCGGTATACCAGGTCTGTGGTCGCTCCGTGCCGAGGTCTTCGGTCCGCTGGACATAGGTGATGGTCCGGGGCCACTTGCCGGCGTAACGCGCGTAGGCCGCGCGGACGATGACTTCCCCGCTCGGCGGGCCAGCGGGCCGGCCTGCGGGGAGGAGGATCAGGGCGAGGGAAAGGAGGATCATTGGCGTTCCATCTGGTCAGGGCGGCAATTTGGCATAGATTGTGGCGTTCCCGCTGCGTCAACCAAATTCGGGTAGGTCCAAGTCCACTGGAGAGCGGTGTATGTCCATGTCATCAGAGTTCAAGGAGTTCGCGCTGAAGGGGAACGTAATGGACCTTGCCGTCGGCGTCATCATCGGCGCGGCCTTCGGCAAGATCGTCGCTTCCATGGTCGATGACCTGATCATGCCGATCGTCGGGAAGTTCACCGGTGGACTGGATTTCTCCAACCTGTTCATCCCCCTCAAGGACGTGCCTGCCGGCACGGCGGAGACGCTTGCCGGGATGAAGGCGGCAAATGTTCCGGTTTTCGCCTACGGCAATTTCCTGTCGATTGCAGTGAACTTCCTCATTCTGGCGTTCGTTATCTTCCAGATGGTCAAGATGATGAACCGGATGAAGCGCAAGGCGACGGCGGCACCGGCAGCGCCGGCCGCGACACCAGAAGACATCGTGTTGTTGCGCGAGATCCGCGACGCCGTGCGGCGCTGATCGCCGACCTGCGACAGCGTCCCTGTCGCATGCGCCTGTAGCTCAGCTGGATAGAGCAGCAGCCTTCTAAGCTGCCGGTCGCAGGTTCGAATCCTGCCGGGCGCATTCTCCGTACGAGGCAACATGACAGCGGACGATCTCTTCGAATCTCCCCGATCACGCACCACGGCGCTCTTGCTGGCGATCTTCCTGGGCATGTTCGGTGCGCACCGGTTCTACGTGGGGAAGACCGGCACCGGCGTCCTCATGGCGCTCACCCTCGGCGGCTTGGGCCTCTGGTGGCTGTACGACATCATCATGATCGCCTCGCAAGCCTTCCGCGACGGTGACGGTCGCGTCGTCGCCAACTGGGAGCCCGAAAGCGAGCACCTCCTCACCTCGGGCGCCGCGGCCAGCATCCTCGACGAGCTCGATGCCCTGAGAAGCGAGGTCGGCGAGCTCCAGGAGCGTGTCGAGTTCGCCGAGCGTCTCCTCTCCAATCCCGATCGCCAGTCGGCCCCGTCCGCCTGAACGATCCAGTCGACTACTCGCCCACCGGCCTCCGGCGTTCCTGATAGCGCGCTTCGGCCTGCTGGCGACGTGCCGCATCGCCGAAGATCTTCTCGCCGTCGTACCGTCCATTCTCGATGAAGACTTCCGACGTGTGCCGGCCCGCGCCGGCGCTCCCGGCAAGGTAGACCCCGGCCACGTTGGTTTCGAGGGTGTCGGGATCAAGGGCCGGTCGTCCCGTCGTTTCGTCAATTGCGATGCCGATGTCGCGCATCAGGTCGAAGTCCGGGTGATAGCCGGTCAGCGCGTACACCCGATCGGCCGGGATGCGCTCCTCGATGCCATCCTGGTTTCGCACCACCACCGCGTCGGACGTGATGGAGAGCACCTCTGCGCCGAGTTTCGCATGGATCTCTCCACCGGCGATCCGGTTGTCGAGATCCGGACGCAGCCAATACTTGACGCTCGGCTTGAACTCTTCGCGGCGATAGACCAGCGTGACTCGTGCACCGGCGCGGTAACACTGCAGCGCGGTCTCGACGGCCGAGTTCTTTCCCCCGATGATGACCACGTCGAGTCCACTCGTCAGGTGCGGCTCGTCGAACCAGTGCGACACATGAGGCAGGGATTCACCGGGCACCTTGAGCAAGTTCGGGTGATCGAAATACCCGGTGGCGAGGACGAGCCGATCACAGGTCAGCGAGCTCGTGCCCGTCCGGGACGAGGTGGTGCAATGGATCTTCCCGTCGATCCGTCGTGCCGTGACCAGGCGGGTGAAGGGGTGTACCGTGAGGCCCTCAGCGCGCACCACGCCGCGGAAGTACTTCAAGGCCTCCTCGCGGGTCGCCTTGGCCCCGGCGCACACCAGCGGGTGTTCGCCGATTTCCAGGCGCTCTGGAGTGGTGAAGAAGACCATGCCCACCGGGTATCGGACGATCGAGTGAGCGATCGCTCCGGCGTCGATCACGAGCGTTTCCACGCCGGCTCGGCGGGCGGAGATCGCGCAGGCAAGCCCGATGGGCCCGGCGCCGACGATCAGGGCAGGGACATGCGATGAAGGGTTCATCTGGCCAATATCGCCCCGCCACGGCAAGGGAAGAAACAGATTCGGGAGCGCCGCCATCCCGCTTGGGCCCCGTTCCCACTACTCTCCACGGTGTGAAGCCCGTCGTTCCGTTCGAGATTCACCGCCCGATTCAGGGCGGAAGGCCCAGCTGGGCTGCCATCGGCGGAAGTGCGCTCTTTCATCTGCTCGTGATCACCCTGCTGCTGCTGCGACTCCCGGAAGGGGCCAGCGTGGCCCCGCCTCCTCACCGTCCGGATGGCTCCGAACCGCAGCCGATCATGTTGCCCCTGCCGGCCCTGCCGAAGCCCAGGGTGAAGACCCCGACGGCCACGCCGCCGGTGCCCCCCCCGACAAGGGACCAGATTCTCGGGCCCGACTCGAAGCATCCCGAAGCGGTTGTCCCCAAGGAAGCGGTACCGGAGCATCCGCCGGCCGACCCCGTTCCGGATCCGGCCGCCGCGGCCGCCACCGCCGAGCAACCGCCGACCGAGAACACGGTGACGCCGCCAGCGCCGGTCGAGACCGAGAGCAAGCGATCACATTTCCCGACGCTCGGTGAGATGCTCGCGACCCAGAGTCGACTCACGCCACCGGCCGCGACGGACGCGGCCGCCAGGGAGTTTGCCGAAGCAACCCGGGGGGCGGACGAGGCGGGGCCGGCCGCCAGCGCGCTGGCGAGTTCGAACGCCATGGGAAGATCCGGCATTTCGACAGGGGACTACCGTAGTGGCGACCGTCATTCCCGGAGGCAGCCGGAAGCTGTGTGGAGATCCCCGACCTCGGCAAGAACCCCGACGGTACTCCGGTGCTTGCACCGTCATCGGCCGGGTGTTCGAGGCCAACAACAGGATCCCTTTGGCCGGG
>CAWKMI010000016.1:0-93943 GCA_963850655.1 uncultured Gemmatimonadales bacterium | reverse complement strand
GCGCCGGCTTGGCGCGGAACAGTGTTGCCATGTCCGGCATCGGCGCCCACGCGTCATAGCCCAGCAGCTCGCGCGCAGCGCGATTGGCGAGCACCGTCCGCCCTCGCGAGTCGGCGGCGATGACGCCCTCGGCCATCGCATCGACGATCGCCATCGCCTCGGCCTTCTCGCTGCGGAGTTCGGCAAATCGTTCGGCGAGTTCGCGATCGGAGTCTGCCGCATCGCCTGGGCCACCGCCACGATCTCGGGCATGGTGGAGGTTGGCAGTCGGGGAGGGAGTCGCTCGGAGAGCGCGCGCGCGCTGTCGCGCAGTGCGTGAGCTGACCGGCGATGCTGCGGCCGGCAACCACGCCGAAGAGGATGGCCAGCGGGATCGCGACGGAGAGCACCTCGCTGCCCCATCGGGCATGAAGGAGCACCGTCAGGACCACCAGGAGGCAGGCGCCGAGAACCAGCCGACTCGTCAGGCTCACTTCGAAGAGCGCACTCCGGTCAGTACTGGCGAATCGATAGCCGAATCCGCGCACCGTCTCGATCATCTCGCCCAGTCTCGCCGAGCTTGCTCCGCAGTCGCAGGACGTGCATGTCGACCGTGCGGGTCTGGATGTCCGGCTGGGCGTCCCAGACCGCTTCAAGGAGCTTGCGGTCGCGATTGCACCCGCCCGCGCCGTTCGATCAGCGTCACCAGCAGCTTGTACTCGATGGCCGTCAGGTTCAATTCCCGGCCGTCGAGCATCGCCCGGATCGCGCGCCCGGTCGATGACCAGCGGCCCGACCACCAGCGTCGAGCCGGAGGAGACCGCCGGGGAGGCCGAGGCGCCGCAGCACCGCCTGGACGCGGAGCACCAGTTCGGCGGGGGAGAAGGGCTTGGTGAGGTAGTCGTCGGCCCCGAGGGAAAGTCCCCGGATCCGGTCGGGCTCGTCCCGCCGGGCGGTGAGCAGGATCACCCCGACATCCCGGGTCTCCTCGAGCTTGCGCAGCTCGGCCAGCACGTCGTACCCGGAGACCCCCGGCAGCATCAGGTCGAGGATGACCAGGTCGGGCCGCTCTTCCCGCGCGGCCCGCAGCGCCTCGTCTCCGCTCGAGGCGGTTGAGACGCGATACCCGGCGCGGGCGAGGTGATAGGCCACCAGGGCGGTGATGTCCGGCTCGTCGTCGACAACCAGGATCCGATGGGTGCTTGCGGCCATGGGGGAGAAGCAAGCGCAGGCGGCCCTGATCTCGCAAGGCGTCAGGCGTTGCCCGGAGGCAGGTTGTGACCGGATATTTACCTTGCGTGACCGCCAACCCCATTCCCGTCTTTCTCAACGGCCGACATCTGCCGGCTTCTCCCGGTTCCTCCCTCCGGCAGTTGCTCGCCGAGCAGGAGCCGGACCTTCACGCCGCCCTGGCCGATGGCACGGCCGCGGCGACCGATGCCCGCGGCCTTCCCGTCGACCCCGATGCCCCGTTGACGGCGGGCGCCATCTGCCGGGTTGGCCGGTCGGCCCGGCAGGCCCGGGACGATGCCGATGCGTGAACAGTTGCGGCGGCTCCCCAAGGCCGAGTTGCACGTCCATCTCGACGGCTCGCTCCGTCCGGCCACGATGCTCGAGCTCGCCAGCCAGACCGGCGTCACGCTGCCGACCGACGACGAAGAGTCGCTCCGCCAAGTGGATGCTGGTTGATGACGCCGGCGACCTCGAGGACTACCTCCGGCGCTTCGACATCACCATCGCCCTGCTGCAGCGCCCCGAGGCGATCGAGCGGGTGGCCTACGAGATGGTGGCCGATGCCGGCCGCCGACGGCCTGCGCTACCTCGAAGTCCGCGTACTGCCTCGTGGCTGAGCACCCACGACGGGCCTCACGCTCGATGACGTGATTCGTCGCCGAGTGGGCCGGGCTTGCAGCGTGGCGAGCGGGAGTTCGGCGTGGTCGCCAGGATCATCAACTGTGCGCTGCGCCACTGGAGCCCCGAGCGTTCGCTCGAGATCGCCGGAGCACTCGGTCCGGATGCGCGACCATGGGGTGGTCGGATTCGACATTGCCGGCGGCGAGGCGGGCCGCCCGCCGCGAGCTGCATCACGAGGCCTTCGACGCTGGCCGCGCGCGGCGGTCTCGGCATCACGGTGCATGCCGGCGAAGCCGCGGGATGGGAATCGATCTCCGAGGCGATCCACCGCTGCCACGCCGTGCGAATCGGCCACGGCACCCGGCTGTTCGAGAATCCCGCGCTGCTCGAATACGTCCGCGACCGGCGGATCTGCCTCGAGATCAACATCACCAGTAACTTGCAGACCCGGGTCGTCGCGATCGGCCGCCGAGCACCCGGTCCGCCGGTACTTCGATGCCGGAGTGGCGGTCACCCTCTGCACCGACTCCTGGCTGATGGGTGGCGTTTCCCTGACCGACGAGTACGTTCTGGCCCATGAAGCCCTCGGGTTCACCGGGCCCGAACTGCAGGTCATTTCCCGTACCGCGTTCGAACACGCCTTCCTCCCTGTGGCCCGGAGCGTCGCGCCCTGCTCGAGCGCGTCGCCAAGGACCGACCTGTCGAGCCTCACCTGACCCGCGGCCCTGCCGCGGGCGGAGCCTGCTCGATGAACCTCTCGCCTCGCCGTCAGTTCGTCTTTGCCTTTCTCGGCACGCTCGTCGCGATGTGCGGCAGCCTGGTTGCTTCCGGGGGCCGCCGGCAAGGGCCTCGCCCAGCTCGCCGCGCAGGCGCCGCCGGTGCCGGCGCCGGTGACGGCGCCGATGGCCGCGAGCGTCCCGTTGCTCGGGCGCTTCACCGGGCCTGATCGGCATGGCGCTGATCATCCTGGTGGCCTGGGCGATGTCCAACCATCGCAAGGCGATCAAGTGGCGCATCGTGGCGTGGGGACTCGGCCTGCAGGTGCCGTTCGCGATCTTCGTGCTGCGGGTGCAGTTCGGGCGGAATCTCTTTGCCGCGTTCGGCGACGCCGTGACCGCCATCCTCCACTACTCCTATGCCGGCTCCGAGTTCGTCTTCGGTGAACTCGGCAAGCCGAACTCGTCTCTCGGAGTGATCTTCGCCTTCCAGATCCTCCCGGCCATCATCTTCATCTCCGCGCTCTTCGCCATCCTCTACTACCTCGGCGTCATGCAGGTGGTCGTGCGCGCCTTCGCGGTGGTGATGACCAAGCTGCTCGGCGCGAGCGGCGCCGAAAGCCTCAACGTCGGCGCCTCGATCTTCATGGGACAGACCGAGGCGCCGCTCACCATCCGGCCGTTCCTTCCGCGCATGACGCAGTCGGAGCTGATGACGGTGATGACCGCCGGCATGGCGCACGTGTCGGGGTCGATCATGGCGGCGTACATCGCGTTCGGCGTCGAGGCGCGGCACCTGCTCACGCGCCGTGATCATGACCGCACCGGGCACCATCATGATGGCGAAGATGTTCGAGCCCGAGACCGAGGTGCCCGAGACCTCCGGCAACGTCAAGCTCGACATCCCGAAGACCGACGTGAACCTGGTCGATGCCGCCGCGCGCGGCACCGGCGAAGGCCTCCACCTGATGCTCAACGTGATCGCGATGCTGATCTCGTTCATCGCGCTGATTGCGCTCGTCAACGGCGGCATGGGATGGGTGCACACGCAAGGTCGCGTTCTTTCCCGACAACCTGCAGACCGTTCTGTCCTGGCTCGGCCGGCCGGTCGCCTGGGCGCTGGGCGTCTCGTGGAAGGACAGTGGCGCCGTGGGCGGCCTGCTCGGCACGCGCGCGGTGCTCAACGAGTTCATCGCCTTCGCGCAGCTCGGGCCAGATGAAGGCCGGCGCTCGATCCGCGCTCGTTCACCATCGCGTCGTTCGCGCTCGCCGGCTTCGCCAACTTCTCCTCGGTCGGCATCCAGATCGGCGGCATCGGCGCGCTCGCCCCCAATCGCAAGGCCGATCTCGCCCGGCTCGGCTTCCGGGCCATGCTCGCCGGCACGCTGGCCAACTTCCTGTCGGCCGCCATCGCGGGGATCCTGCTGTGAGCGGCGCGGGCCCGACGGTGGCCGCGATCGCGCGGGCCACCGACGCCGTGAAGGCGGCGCTCGGCGGCCGGACGCCCGAGGTCGCCATCGTGCTGGGCAGCGGCCTCGGTGGGCTCGCCGAGAAGGTCGAACGACGCCGTCCGGATGCCGTACCGCGAGCATCCCGGAGTTTCACGTCCCGACGGTGCCCGGCCACAAGGGCGAGCTCGTCGCCGGTGACGCTCGGTGGCGTGCCGGTGCTCATGCAGAGCGGCCGCTTCCACATGTACGAGGGCCACGCCGCGCACGTGTCGGCGCTGCCAGTGCGCGTCTTCGCCTGCGCTCGGCGTGGACACCCTCATCGTCACCAACGCCGCGGGAGGCATCCGCCGTGCGTTCGGGCCCGGTACGCTGATGTGCATCAGCGATCACCTCAACCTGACCGGCCGCAACCCGCTCGAAGGGCGCCGTCCTCCCGGGTGAGACGCGTTTCCCCGACATGACCGTGGCCTACGACGCCGACCTGCGCGCCCTCGCCAAGCGTGTGGCGCTGGCAGCAGGGCACCCAGCTCGACGAGGGGGTCTACGCGCCCTGCTCGGGCCGACCTACGAAACGCCGGCCGAGATCCGCATGCTCGAGCGGCTCGGCGCCGACGCGGTCGGGATGAGCACCGTGCCCGAGGTGATCGTCGCGCGCGCGCGCGGCATGCGCGTCCTCGGCATCTCGACCATCACCAATGCCGCCGCCGGCATCAGCCATGGCGTGCTCGGTCACGCCGAGGTGATGGAAGTGGCGGACCGCGGTGAGCGAGAAGCTGACGAAACTGGTTGCCGGGTCGTCGCGCGAGATCAAGTGGCTGACGATGATCGATGCTCGCTCACCGATCATCGATCATCGTCCTGCTTCCACTCCGTGCCACAGTGGCCCGATTCCCCCACCGAGCCCCGGCGCGTTGCGGATCGCATCCTGCACGTAGCCCAGCGCCAGCTCGACCGCCTCGTTGAGCGGCACGTCGCGGCGCGAGCCACGCCGTGATCGCCGCCGAGAGCGCGCAGCCGGTGCCATGGGTGGACGCGGCTCGGCAGGCGCGATTGGCTGAAGCGCTCGCACGCCATTCGGTGTGACCAGGATGTCGACGAGGATGTCGCTCGCCAGGTGGCCGCCCTTGATCAGCGCGTTGCGCGGCGCCCATCGCAGCAGCGCCTCGCCGGCGGCGACCATGGTCGCCGGGTCGTGCACCGCGCGGCCGGTGAGCGTCTCGGCTTCGTGCGAGATTGGGGGTGATGCACAGCGCGAGCGGAACAAGGTGCTGGCGCACCGCCTCGATGGCGTCGTCGGTCGAGCAGCTTGGCACCGCTCGAGGTGAGACCATCACCGGGTCGAGGACGTAGTGGCTCCATTGCCGGGTGGCGAGCGCCTCGGCCACGAGCAGGACGAGGTCCCTCGTGGCCAGCATCCCGGTCTTGACCGCCGTCGGGCGGGAGGTCCTCGGCCACGGCGTCGAGCTGGGCCGGGACGATTTCGGCCGGGATGGGGTGAACCGCGCGGACACCGAGGGTATTTTGTGCGGTGACCGCGACCACCACCGAGGTGCCGAAGCACCCGATGGGCGGCGAAGGTCTTGAGGTCGGCCTGGATCCCGGCGCCGCCGCCCGAGTCCGAGCCGGCAATGGTCAGCGCGATGGGTCGTGTCCCTGGTTCCACTTTGCCTCCGAGCCCATGGCCCTGCTGACCACGATTCGCGATCTGCACCGCCGCAAGGGACGCGACCGCCGCGGTCTCGCCCTGGCCGAAGGCGTCCGCCTGGTCGAAGAAATGCTCGCCGCCGACGCGGCGTGCAAGGGCGCGGTGATCGGCGCCCGCCCTGCTCACTGACGCCGCGGGGCACGCCCTGCGAGTCGGCGCTGGTCGAGCGCGGGGTCGACCGTCGACCAGCGTCAGCGACGAGGAGCTCGGCGAGCTTGCCGCCACCGAGCATCCGCAGGGCGTCGTGGCGGTCTATCGCCCGCGCGACTGGACGCTCGAGGAGCTCGCCCCGGCGCCCGGGCGACCGGTCGTCGTGCTCGACGGGGTGCAGGACCCGGGCAACGTCGGCACCATCGCCCGGACCGCGCTCGCCTTCGGTGCGGCGGCGTTGATCGCCCTGCCCGGGCACCGTCGACCTCGCCAACCCAAGGTCGTTCGCGCCGCGATGGGTGCGCTCTTCCGCCTCCCGGCGCTGCACTGCGAGATCGCGCCGCTCCTCGCCTGGCTCGCGTCGCAGGCGGCGTCGTGCTCTGGGCCACCGCGGTCGATGGCGAGATCGCTGGCCGACGCGCCCGGGCGAGCCGATCGCCGTCGCGCTCGGCAACGAGGGCGCCGGGCTGTCACCGCGAACTGCTGGCCGCGGCAGCGCGCCGCGTGAGCATCCCCATCGATCCGGCGGCCGAATCGCTCAATGTCGCGGCGGCGGCGGCGATCCTGCTCTTCCAGGTCACCCGATGACGCGAATGATCGCCGTCGCCGGTCCGCACGTCATTCCCGTTGCCTGCTTCGCCGGCAGTGCTGGGCCTGCTGATCGGGTCGTTCCTCAATGTCTGCATCGTGCGCTGGCCGGCCGAGGAATCCGTGGTGCGACCGCGCTCGCGCTGTCCCCAGTGCGGCAACCTGATCGCCTGGTACGACAACATTCCCGTCGTCTCCTGGCTGCGTGCTCGCGCGCCAAGTGCCGGCACTGCAAGCTGCCGATCCCGTCGCGCTATCCGCTGGTCGAGCTGGCGGTCGGGCGCGCTCTGGGGGCTCGTCGGCGTGGCGCTACGGGCTCGAACATCGAGGCGCTGCGGGCCGCGCTCTTCGGAACCATCCTGCTCGGCATCGCCGTGACTGATGCCCGGGAGTACATCATCCCCGACGAGTTCTCGCTTGGCGGCATGGCGCTCGGCATCATGCTTCGCCTTTCGCCGGCGGGCGAGCTGCCATGGCCGCCAGGCCATTCTCGGTGCCGTGATCGGCTTCACGCTGCTGTGGGCGGTGGCGTGGCTCGGGACCAAGCTCCTCGGGCAGGATGCGATGGGTGGCGGCGACATCAAGATGCTGGCGATGATCGGTGCCTTCCTCGGCTGGCAGGGGGTGCTCCTCACCCTCTTTCTCGGCGCGACGCTCGGGACGGTGATCTTCCTCCCGCTCAAGCTCGCCGGGAGGGAAAAGCTGGTGCCGTTCGGGATCTTCCTCGCCATCGGTGCGGCGGCCTGCTGGGTGGTGGGGCCGGCGATCATCGACTGGTACACCGGCTTCATGCTGGGCCGGGTGAGCCTGATGCGCCGAGTCCTGCTCGTGATCCTGATGGCCACGGTCGCCTGTCGCGGCGAGTCGCAGCAGGCCCAGACGATCAACCAGCAGCAGCTCAACGCCATGGTCGACTCGCTGATGCCGGTGGTGGCCAGGCACGGCGGGGCTCGCCTTCAAGTCGATGCCCAGGAGCGAGGTGCGCTCGCGAGACACAGATCCGCGCCTACCTGCTCGCCAAGCTCGATCAGGAGCTGCCCGCCGGCCCGGCTTGAAGGAATGGTCGGCCTCCTACCGGCTCCTCGGCATGCTGCCCGACACGCTCGACGTCAAGCAGCTCTTCATCGACCTCTACACCGAACAGATCGCCGGCTTCTACGATCCCGACTCGACCACGCTCTATGCCGTCGAGGGGGGCGACCGCACGGAACTGCGACTGGTCTTGCCCACGAACTGGTGCACGCGCTGCAGCATCAGTACGTCCCGCTCGACTCGATCCTGCGTGACGTGCACGACGCCGATCGCCTGGCCGCGTCCCAGGCGGTGTTCGAGGGGCAGGCCACGCTGACCTCGCTGATGGCGTCTGCTCCGCCGATGAGCAGCTGCTGACCGATGACCGCTTCTGGGAGACGTTCAAGGAGCAGCTCCGCAGCCAGCAGGCCGGGGCGAGCGTCTTCTCGCGGGCGCCGCTGGTGATTCGCGAAGACCTGACCTTTCCCTATGTGCAAGGGTCGGAGTTTGTGCGCTGGTTCGAGCGCGCATCATCCGGGCGAGCAGCCGTTCGGCGCCAACCTGCCCCGGTCGACCGAGCAGCTGCTCCATCCCGACCGGTACGACGCGCATGACGAGCCGATCGCCGTCCGCTTCGTCGGGCGACACTGCCGGGCTGATTCACGAGGACACCTTCGGGGAATTCGAGATCGCGCTGCTGCGATCGGCGCTCCGCCACGACGACCGGGTCAACACCGACCCGGCGATGGGGTGGGGCGGGGACCGGCTCCGGGTCTACCGGACCCCCGACGGCCCGGCGCTGGTCTGGGTGACTGTCTGGGACGCGCCCCGCTACGCCGAGCGCTTCCGGAGCCAGGTGGCCGACCCGGTCGCGGCCCGGCCCCGGGCCGGGTACCACACCGGGGTCGAGGCCTTCAGGTCGATGGCAAGGCCGCCATCCGGATCGTGATCGCCCCCGAGGGGTGGGGGCAGTGGAAGCGGTTGGGCCGGAGGTGGCGAGTAAAGGAGGAGACTGCGTGATGCAGGTCGCTTCTCGGACGAGGGTGCCCGTCCGGTCACCCGGCTCCGGCATCCCCCATCTCGCCCGAGCCTCGCCATCCCCAGTCCACCGCCCTCCTGGCCTACCCTAACCCGCCCCCTCCCCTATCTTGGAAGGCTATGTTCGACGAGCTTTCCTCCAAACTGACCGACACGCTCCGCCGGTTGACCGGGCCGGGGCGTTCTGACGGAGGAGGCGGTCAGGGAAGGGCTCCGGGAGATCCGGCGGATGCTGCTCGAGGCCGACGTCAGCTTCGATCTGACGCGCGAGTTCCTCGAGCGGGTGCAGGCGCGGGCGGTCGGCGCGAGGTCGCTCAAGGCGGTGCGCCCCGGCCAGCAGCTCGTCAAGATCGTCTACGACGAGCTGGTGGCGCTGCTCGGCGAGAAGCAGGCGCCGATCGCCTTCGCCTCGGTGCCGCCGACGGTCATCCTGCTGGTCGGGCTGCAGGGATCGGGCAAGACGACCACCGCGGGCAAGCTGGCGAAGCGGCTGAAGCTGGAGCAGAAGGCGCCGTTCCTGGTGGCCGCCGACGTCTACCGGCCCGCCGCCGTGGATCAGCTGGTGACGCTGGCGGCGCAGGTCGACGTCGGGGTGCACGGCGAGCCGGGCGTCACCGATGTGGTGGGCATCGTGCGGCGCGGCATCGAGGCGGCGGGCAAGGCGCGGGCGCGGACGGTCATCGTCGACACCGCCGGCCGGCTGCAGATCGACGACGAGATGATGGAGGAGCTGGCGCGGCTCAAGGCCGCCGATCAAGCCGCACGAGATTCTGCTGGTGGCCGACGGGATGACCGGGCAGGACGCGGTCCGGATCGCCAGGGGGTTCCACGAGGCGCTCGGCGATCACCGGCGTGATCCTCACCAAGATGGACGGCGACGCCCGCGGTGGCGCGGCGCTCTCGATCTACGGGGTCACCAAGGCGCCGATCAAGTACATCGGCGTCGGCGAAAAGCTCGATGCGCTCGAGCCGTTCCATCCCGAGCGGATGGCCGGCCGGATCCTCCAGCAGGGCGACGTCCTGTCGCTGGTGGAGAAGGCGCAGGCGCACTGTCGACGAGGAAGAGTCCGAGCCGGCTCGCCAAGAAGGCGGTGTCGAAGAGGGGCATGGACCTCCAGGACTTCCTCGTCGGCCATGCGGCAGATGCAGAAGCTGGGGCCGCTCAAGAACGTGCTGGGCATGCTGCCGGGGGTGAACCCCGCAGATGCTCAAGCCGGCCAACGTCGGACGACAAGCGGCTGAAGCACGTCGAGGCGATCGTGCTCTCGATGACGCCGAAGGAACGGCAGGACCCCGACCTGCTCAACGGCTCGCGGCGGATGCCGGATCGCCCGGGGCATCGGGCCGGACGGTGCAGGAAGTGAATCAGTTGCTGGCGCAGTTCAAGCAGATGCAGAAGTTCATGAAGTCGGCGGGCAAGCCCGGGGATGAAGCATGCCCTTCGGGCGCGGGTTCCTCCCGGCTGAACACGTAACGCCGGAGAGATCGAGCACATGGCAACTCGCATTCGTCTCCGCCGCGTCGGGCGCAAGAGGCTCCCGCTCTACCGCATCGTGGTCGCCGACAAGGACGGCGCCGCGCGACGGCCGCTTCATCGAGGTCATCGGCACCTACGCGCCGAAGGCCAAGGCGAAGCCGACCAGGATCACGGTCGACGCCGAGAAGGCGCGCGACTGGATCGCCAAGGGCGCGACCGCCGTCGGAAACGGTGCGCGTCGCTGCTCAGAAGGCCGGGCGTCTTCAAGCCGCCGACGGCCTGATGACGGCAGGCGCCCGCCACATGGTGGTCGGGCGGTTCCGCAAGCCGCACGGCCTGAAGGGTGAGCTGTACGATCTTCCCGCTCACCGACGATCCGGGACGGGTCTTCGCGCGCGGGGCAGGTCGCTCTAGCTGGTGGATCTCGCCGGGGAAGCGGTGGTCGGAGCCGGTGACGGTCGAGCGGCGCGGACGTATCATCGCGAGTGGCTGATGCAAGTTCGTCGGTCACGACCAGCGCGGAGGCGGTGGAGCGCTACCGGGGTTGTTCCTGGCGGTGCCGCGCGAGGAGCCGCGACGCCGCTGGAGGAGGGAGAAGTCTACCTCCACGAGCTGACGGCTTCGCCGTGCGGCAAGAGGCGGACGACGCCGCTCGGGCTGGTGAGCGGGTACTACGAGCTGCCGCCGGGGCCGGTGATCGAAGTGCAGGGCCCGAAGCGGGAGTTCCTGCTGCCGTACCGGAAGGAGTTCGTGAAGCAGGTGGACCGGGAGGCCGGCGGCTGGTCGTCGTCGCCGCCGGAGGGATCTGCTGGAGTAGCGCGATGCTCACCATCAACGTGGTCACGCTGTTTCCCGGAGGTGTTCGCGCCGTGCCTCGCCGCGCGAGCATTCCGGGGCGGGCGGCGGCGGCGGGGCGGGTGGAGTTCCGGCTGGTGCAGCTGCGCGACTTCACGCACGACCGGCACCACACCGTGGACGACTACGCCTTCGGTGGCGGGGCCGGGATGGTGCTCAAGCCGGAGCCGTTCTTCGAGGCGGTGGAGTCGCTGGGCGACGTCGGGCCCGGTGGTGGTGTTGTCGGCGCGGGGCCGGCGCTTCGCGCCACGACGACGCGGTGCGGTGGTCGCTGAGCGAGCGGACTGACGCTGCTCTGCGGGCACTACAAGGACGTCGACCAGCGGGTGGTCGATCTCCTGGCCACCGAAGAGGTCTCGCTCGGCGATTTCGTGCTGTCGGGCGGCGAGCCGGCGGCGCTCTGCGTCCTCGACGCGGTGGTCCGGCTGCTGCCGGGCGCGCTCGGCGATCACGAGTCGGCCAGCTCCGATTCGCATTACGACGGGCTGCTGAGCCCGCCGAGCTACACCCGGCCCGCCGGAAGTACGCGGGGCTGGCGGTGCCCGAGGTGCTGCTCTCGGGCAACCACGCGGACATCGCCGCGTGGCGGCAGCAGGAGGCGGAGCGACTCACCCAGGGCGAGCGCCGGCCCGATCTGTGGGCAGGCGCACATGGCAACGGAGCGTCCCGATAGTGGCGCGAAGTCCTGACGCGGCACACCGCGCCAAGGCGCAGGAGAACGACGATGGAATGGACTGCTGGATAAGGTGACGCGCGAGAACCTGCGCACCGACATGCCCGCGCTTCGACGCCGGGGACACCGTCACAGGTCATGGTGCGCGTCCGCGAAGGCGACAAGGAGCGGCTGCAGGCGTTCGAGGGCGTCGTGATCGCCCGGCGGGGCGGCGGCACCAGGCGAGACCTTCACCGTCCGGAAGATCTCGGCCGGCGTCGGCGTCGAGCGCATCTTCCCGCTGCACACCCCGATGTATCGCCTCGATCGAGCTGGTCCGCCGCGGCCGGGTCCGCCGGGCCAAGCTCTACTATCTCCGCGGGCTGAGCGGCAAGAAGGCCCGCATCGCCGAGGATCGCGACAAGGAGCGGTAGGCCAAGTCGTTTGGCAGCATCCTGTCCCACGGGGTACTCTTGAGGCGGAGGTACCCCGTGCGTCGTTCAGCCCTGATCTTCCTCCTCCTGGCCGCTACCCCTCTCGCCGCCCAGCAGGTCTCGCCCAAGGTCGACTCCCTCATCGCCCGCACCTATCGCGGTGATGCCTCCGCGCGTAAGCAGCTCAGCGGCATTACCCGCGCGATGACCATCGACCTGGCGACCCACCGCGTCGACGCTCCAACCGCTCGCGCCACCGCCCGGGCGGCCATGGCGATGGCCTTTCCGATGTCGCCGATTGACTCGCCGATGACCAAGCGGGATCTGGACTGGCGCGGCGGGGTGACGCGCTCCCTCCGGGCGGCACTCGCCGCCGACAGCAGCGATCTCTGGAGTGCTGCGGAGCTTGAGAAGATCGCGCCGTATCCCTACCTCTGGTTCGATGCCGAGAAGGAACTGCAGCTGTTCCGGGCGCTGGGTCGCCGCCACCCCGACCTTGCTGGCGAACTCGCCGCCACGCGAATTCGCCTCGAACTGGAAGTCGGTTCGGTTGACTCGGCGGCGCGGGCCTTCGAATCGCTTCCTCAAGCCGGGTTCTCCCGGGCCCAGCGCAAGTATCTCGAGGCCGAGGTGCTTTTTGCCCAGGGCAAGGATGAGTTCGCGCGCGAGGCGTACTACTCGGGTGCGACGGCCATCGCCGACTCGGCGGACGCAACCGCCTACCTGATGAGCATCAGGACGATCGCCAAGCCCGCCGAGCGGTCCGAGTGGAGTGCCCTTGGCGACAGCGCGGGGGTGCGCGAGACGTGGCTCCAGACCTTCTGGGCGAAGCGGGATCTGGAGGACGCCAGAGCACTCGGCACGCAGATTGCCGGAGCAGTTCCGGCGCTGGCGCGTCGCCCTCCAGAAATATCGCTTTGACCACTATGCCAGCCTGGCCGAGGCCATCCCGATCCCGAGGAGCAGTGGCCCTCGATTCGGGCGGTCTGCGACGACTTCCTCTTTCCGAACGACTCGACCGTCGCTCGATCGCCTACAGCAACCGCCTCGTGCCGCTGAGTCGGGTCCTCGACGATCGCGGCCTGATGGTGCTGCGACTCGGCGAACCGATCCAGGCGATCTTCACTGTCGGCGGGCGCGGCCGGCATCATGGCCGCCGATCTCGTCTGGGCCGGGCCGCAAGGACCCTTCGTCGATCGGCTTCTCGCGGCCGGCGCGAGTTCCTCGGGCTGATGCGGTTGGGATGATGGCGCGCAACCAGCCCGTCGGCGACATCATGACGGTCTGCCAGTTCGATGCCCGGCTCTGCGTCTTGGCCGGGCATCGGTGGGCGACATTCCGCGAGCGGACTGTGCGATGCAATGCTCCGACTGCCGGGAGCAACCGGGTGCGGATCGACTGGGCCGAGACCCGGCGGCCGCGCGGAAGCGAGCGATGGCAACCCGGAGACGTTCACCCGCTCGCTCGACGCGATGGTCGAGGCCTACGGGATTCCCCAGGGCGGCACGCTGGTGGTGATCGCGGTACCGGTCCGCGGCCTCGTCCCCGACGATGCAGCGCTTCAGGCGACTCGCAACTTCGCCACCCGGGTTCGCGTCGTGGTCGGCGATACCACGAAGGGGCGGGTCCTCTCCTCGCTCGACACGCTGCGGCATTGGCGCTCGGGCGAGTCGGTCGGCAAGGACGCCTACCTCAGCGCCTATCTGGTCGTTCCGGCACCCGTGGGCACCTGGAGCGTCTCGGTGGTGGTGGGCGACACCATGCATGCTGCGGGAACCGGCCGCCGCTTCCGGGCGGTCCCGATCGTGACCTTCGACGGCAAGTCGCTCGAACTCAGCGATCCGATCCTGGGGCGCGAGGGGAGCGGGCTGTCGTGGCGACATGGGACTGAGTCGATCCCGCTCAATCCCACCAATGCCTGGCGAACCGACGAGCCGGTCATCCTCTCCTATGAGCTCGATGGCATGACCCCGGGTCATGACTACCAGACCCGCTACGAACTCTGGAAGGCCGAGTGGCGAACCGAAGTCTCCCAGTGTGGTCATCACCGGAAACGCCGTCTCGAGTGGGGCGCAAATGTCGGTGCAACGGGATCTCGGCCTGAAGGAACTCTCCACCGGCGACTATCGTCTGGTGGTGCGAGTGCGTGATCTGACGAGCGGCTCGGAGGTGATGCGCGAACGGAGGATCGCGGTGAGGAAGTAGTCCGCTATCTTCTGCCATGCCCTCTGACCTCCTGCTCCACGAACGCGCCGCCTGGGCCACCGGTGCGGCGCTGATCGGCATTGATGAGGTCGGCCGCGGGCCGCTGGCAGGGCCGGTCGTGGCTGGAGCGGTCTGTTTCCCCATCGAACATCCTGGAATCGAGGGGGTCCGCGACTCCAAGCTGGTCAAGCTCTCGTCCCGGCGCCTGGCGTTGGCCGAACAGATCCGGCAGGAGTCTCTCGGCTGGGGACTCGGTGCCGCGAGCGTCCGCGAGATCGCGAAGCTGCAACATCCGCCGCGCCACCGCGCTCGCCATGCGTCGAGCCATCCGGCGCTGCCGAGCGATGCTCCCGGCCGGGACGATCGTGCTGCTCGCCGTCGACGGGCTGCAGATGCCCGAACTCGACGAAGTCGCACCAGTCGATCATCAAGGGCGACAACGTCTGTCACGCCATCGCCGCCGCCTCGATCATCGCCAAGGTCGCCCGCGACCGGCTGATGTGGGCGCTGGCGGAGCGCCGCCCCGGCTACGGCTGGGCCTCGAACGTCGGCTATGCCACCGCCGAGCACACCGCCGCGCTCCGGGCCCTTGGCCTGACTCCGCACCACCGCACCGCCTTCTGCGCCACGGCGATCGGCCAGGGGGACCTCTTCCCGGCGGCTGTTCCCCTCGACTGACCGCCGTCGCCTTCCTCGCCGACTTCGCTGGAACCCTCCCCCTCACTGGGCGGGCCGCTATTCTCCCCCCATGCCAACTCTCCACCTCCTCCTCGCGGCCCTGCGCCTTCGCCGGCTCCGCAGACACCACCATGCCGGCGGCTACACGCCGCACCGGGTCTACGACTCCCAGCACAAGCAGTGGACCGATTTCGAGTCCATGGCGGCCGAGCTCGCGAAGCAGGATGTGATCTTCCTGGGCGAGCAGCACGACGACCCGAGCACCCACCGGATGGAAGCGGCGCTGCTCGACGCCATTGCCCGCCGCCGGGGAAATGTGGTGGTCTCCATGGAGATGTTCGAGCGCGATGTGCAGCCGGTCGGTGACGCCTACATGGCCGGCAAGATCGACGAGGCGACCTTCCTGAAGACGTCGCGGCCGTGGCCCAACTACATGCCACCGACTACCGCCCGATGTCGAGTTCGCGAAGGCGCATGGCTGGCGTGTGATCGCCGCGAACATTCCGCGGAAGCTGGCGAGCGCGGCGTCCTCGAAGGGCATCGACGCCATCTCGGGCCTCACCGACTCGACTCGCCGGTCTGGCAGCGGCCGAGTTCAACTGCCCGACCGATGATGATTACTTCCGCCGCTTCGGCGAGACGATGAAGCAGCATCCGATGGGACCGGGACCGCGCCGAGGCCGCGGAGATGGCCGAGATGACGCGAGAAGTTCTATCAGGCGCAGTGCGCGAAGGATGAGACGATGGCGGAGTCGATCGCGTGGGTGAAGGTCAGCGCCGAATCCGCCGCTGGTGATTCACTACAACGGCGCCTTCCACTCGGACTTCACCGAGGACACCGCGGCTCACGCGTCGTCGTCTTCCGAAGGCGAAGGTCGCCGTATCTCGGCGATTCCGGTGGAATCGCTCGACGCGCTCGACCCCAAGCCGCTCCGCAAGCAGGGCGACTGGCTACTCTTCGTCTATCGCCGGGGCGGAGAAGAAATAGTGGGTGTTGGCTGGTTGGCGGGGGTGTAGCTCAATGGTAGAGCAAGCGACTTTTAATCGCCGTAGGTTGTGGGTTCGAGCCCCACCGCCCCTATTGCACGCTCCGCAGTCGATTCGCAACTAGATGGCCCGTCTCGTGCGTCCCTACAGAGATGGTTGTCACACTCCGAGGCTAGACCCAGGTTTGGCCGGTCCTGCCCACGCGCCGCCGGAGGCCCGTACATGCGACGCTCGTCCACCGCGATCACTGATTGGTCCTGTTCGCCGCGTGCAGCGGCAACTCCTCACACGTCCAGCCTGCCGGCATCCCCGTCGCGATCACGACGGCGCCAGGGAGTCAGCTGATTCGCGGTCTCATCCGCACAGGCCGATTCGGTGCGGCGCGTGCCGCCGCGTCGATCGCCGGCGTGGCCGTCGGCGCGTGCCATGCTGACGGCGAAGGATTCGGCCGATGACGCGGCCGCGCTCGACTCTCTGGAGAAGTCTTGCCCCCACCGATTCGATGCCGGAGCTCAACCTCGTGGAGAATCCGGCATGGGACCTCAACGTGGCCGACTATGCCACGCATCCACGGGTCCAGTATTTCGTCGACTTCTTCACCGGCACGCGGGCGGGATCGCTTCCAGATCTGGCTCGAGCGCATGGCGGCAGTTCGAGCCGTTCGTTCGGCAGCGGCTGGCCGAGTACTCGCTCCCCGGTGATCTCGTCTACCTCGCCCTGATCGAGTCCGGCTTCTCCCCGACAGCGGTCAGCCAGGCGAAGGCGGTCGGGATGTGGCAGTTCATGGCCGCCACCGGCCGGGGCTATGGCCTGCATGTCGACAGCTGGGTCGATGAGCGCCGCGATCCGATCCACGCCACCGACGCCGCGGCTCGGCACCTCGCCGATCTCACCGCCAAGTTCGGCTCACCCTATCTCGCCGCGGCCGCCTACAATGCCGGCGCGGGTCGGGTGCAGCGCTGGCCTCGGCAAGATCGAACGCCGGATCGCTTCGCCGAGGCCGATTCGTTCGACATCAGCAGCGACGATGCGTTCTTCTCGCTCGCCGACACCCGCCTGCTCAAGGCCGAGACCAAGGACTACGTCCCGAAGCTGATCGCCGCGGCGCTCATCGCGAAGGAGCCGGCGAAGTACGGCTTCGACCCGGCGGAAGGGGTCGAGCCGTTCCCGCTCGACTCGGTGATGGTCGATGGCGGCACCGGGCTCGACCTGATCGCCCGCCTGGCCGACACCACGCTCGACGCGATGCACGACCTCAATCCCAACCTGCTGCGCATGGTGACGCCGCCGGATCGGGACTACCCGTGCGTGTTCCGACCGGGACCGCGAGCAGGTGGCCGCAGCGCTATGCGGCGATGGCAGCCGAGGCACGGCACGCGATCGCGCTGCACACCGTCAAGCGCGGCGAGACCGTGACGAGCGTTGCCAAGCAGTTCGATGTCTCTGCCGGCCGATCCGGACCGCCAATCGCGGCATCACCGGCGACGCACTCACTGGCCGGCAAGACGATCCTCGTGCCGCTTGACCGACGGGATCCCGGCCACCGCGCTGCGGGACCGGCATTCTCATGGCGTTTCGACCACGCACATCGTGAAGAGCGGTGAGACCGTGTGCGGCATCGCCAAGCGCTATCGGGTCTCGATGACCTCGGTCCGCCTGGCGAACAAGCTCAACGACCAAGTCCCTGATCCGGGTCGGCCAGCGGCTCCGATCCGCGACGCGGCACCGATCGATCCGAGCGTCCAGCACGGCGGCGAAAGCGAGGCCCCGCCCCGGTCGACCACGGTGGCGAAGCCAGCGGCCAGCCGGCCAGGCCTGATCGTGGTGCAGCGGGGCGAGACGATCTCCGGCGATCGCCGCTCGCTACGGCGTCCGCAGGCCTCGGCTGATGAACGCCAACGGGCATCGACAATACCGGCCGTCAAGGCGGGGCAGAGGCTGAAGATCCCGCCGGGCTGATGCCGGCCGGGATCTTGCGACGCAACAAGGGGCGATCCGATGCGCAGCGTGCTGCGTCCGTCGGCTGTGTCAGCGCCTTGCTGACTGCGGCGTTCAGCCGGACATCACGGCGTGCGAGTAGCGTCCCCTTCACGACGCTGCCGGAATCCTGCTGTGCGGCGATCAGGGTCGGGCCCTTGTTGTAGGCCTCGAGGGCGAGCGCCAGGTCCTGATCGAATCGCTTGAGCAGATCCTTCAGGTAGCGGAAGCCGATCCGCAGATTCATGTCGGGATTCATCAGGTCGGTCGGGCCGACGGTGGTGTCATAGACCGCGGGCCGTCGGCAGCTGGAGCTGGGTCAGGCCGATCGCCGCGGCGCCGCTCTAGGCGCTGTTCTGGAAGCGGCTCTCGATGTTGACCAGCTGGAAGCCGACGGCCGGCGGAGATGCCCTCGGCGACGGCGTTGTCGTAGATCCGTGCGGAGAGATCGCCGGGAATGCCGTAGCGGCCGGAATACTCGAGGACCTGGTGTGCGCGCTCGAGTTCGGCGCGGGTCGGTCCTTCAAGTGGCATCCTGCAGCGAGTCGACCTGACTCACGGTGTCGACCTGCCCGGTACCGGAGCGACGTCCTGCCAGCAGCGTTGGAGACGCCGCCCAGCCCGAGAGCGCCATCGCGCCCACGCCGATTACGGCGACCTGTGCCACAATACGTTTCATCATGCCAGCTTCCTCCTGGTGCGAGTTCCGCCGATCGGGCGCACGCCAGTCTCCGCGTACGCCGCCCGTCTTCTCGAGCAGCCGGATTCCGTCGATCCGCATGTCGCCGATCACCGCCTTGACCATGTCGTACACGGTGAGGCAGGCCACGCTCACCGCGGTCAGTGCTTCCATTTCCACGCCGGTGCGGCCGGTGGCCACTGGCCGTCGCGCGACCACGCGCACGTCCGGGCCATTCGGCACCAGTTCCAGCCTCGACCGTCGACCTGATCCAGCGCCAGCGGGTGGCAGAGCGGGATCAGCTCACCGGTCCGCTTGGCCGCCCATGACGCCGGCCAGCTCGGCGACAGCCAGATCACGTCGCCCTTCGTCGACGGCGGCTCGCGCACCTGCCGCGAACGCCTCGCCGCGACATCACGCACGCGCCCCTCGGCCACCGCGTCCGGTGCGTGATCGGCTTGTCGCCGACATCGACCATCCGGGCCCGTCCCGCCGCATCGAGGTGCGTGAGGCTCACGCGGCCACCAGCGCGGCCGAGATCGTCGACCAGCGCGGCCAGCAGCAGCTGCGGGTTGACGTTGCCCTGGGCCCGCTCCCGGGCCAGCAGCACCCGGTCATGCCAGCCAGCAGTCGAGCGAAGCCGCACCGCCTCGGCGGCCTTCCGGTCACGGCACCGCGCGCGCGTGCCGTGCCGAGCAGCGTGGCCGAGCGGCGTCGAGCATCTCGGTGAACTCGCCGCGGGCTGCCCAGGGGCCCTGCCTGAGCGCCCGTTCCATCATGGCGGCATTGCCCGATCGCACCGCGGTCAGCAGATTCTTGGCGCGCTGCGGCCGCCTTCGCCGCGCTCCATCCTTGCCGCTGCCCACGGCGGCGCCGATGAGTCCTGCGGCCGCGGCTCGCCCACTGTCGGCCGTCGCCAGCGGCAGGCGGCAGCGTGCGCCAGAAACTCCACTCACTTCGTCGTCACTCAGCCGCCCGAGCCGCACCGGCACCGTGCGCGAGCGAATCGTCGGCAGCACCAGTCCCGGTTCGGCGGTGGTCAGCACGAAGAGGGAACGCGGTGGCGGCTCCTCCAGCAGCTTGAGCAGCGCATTGGCCGCCTCCGGGCTCGACTCCTGGGGCACCAGCCGCTCGGCATTGCCGATGATGAAGACTCGCCAGCCCGCCCTCGGCGGCCATGAGCGCCATCCGCGCTGCAGCCATCTTGCCGACGCGATTCCGTGGCTCGACATCCCATCGGGGACGCTCCAGAGCGGCGAAGCGCGACGCTCCGCCATGACGGCTCCGAGGGCTTCAGCGACTTCCTCCACCTGCTTGTCAGACTCCGAGGCCTTGGGCCGGGGGACGGGAACCATCCAGTGGACGTCCGGGTGGGCCAGGTTCAACACCTTGAGGCAACCGTTGCAGCTGCCGCAGGGCTCATCGCCCTTGGGCGAGGAGCAGACGAGCCGCTGGGCGAGCCAGAGGCCAAGGCGCTGCTTGCCGGCGCCGGCGGGGCCGGTGACGAGCAGGACCTGCGGCAGGCGATCGTTCTGGATCGCCTTGGCGAAGCGGCGGCGGAGTTCTTCGTGTCCGACAAAAGGTGCAATAGGCATCCATCAAAAATAGCGGATGGTCGCACCATTTGGAAGGGTCAGAATTGTCATAAAATGATTATCCACAACGACTTAGAGCGCCTTTACCGGCAGAAGAACAGCCAGCTTGGCGCAAGCAGTCGCTCAGGTGTAAGAGTGAGTACTTGCTCTCCGTGGTCAGTTGTGAGTAAGTGCTCATTATCGACGCTTGACCGTGTCTTCGAGGCCGATTCCGGAACATTGTGCCCGATAACCGGACCAGCACCACGAAGAGGCCCAAAGGCTGGACATCGGAGGATTGCTGTCGAGTAGGCAGGAAGACCGCTCTGCTTGTTTCGCGCTCCCCGGCGAAGTAGTTTGCCGCCGCGCCGGGCTCCAGGTGGCGCGAGTTCTTCCCGAGTAGCTCAGTTGGTAGAGCAGCTGACTGTTAATCAGCGGGTCGGGGGTTCGAGTCCCTCCTCGGGAGTAGCCGCAACAAAAGAGGCCAGCGCGAAGCGCTGGCCTCTTTTGTTTACGCGTGGTGCTTACTCGACTGGCTACGCCTTCTTCCGCCGCCGCATGCCGGCGCCGACCATGCCGACCAGGCCGGTGGCGAGGAGGGTCATCGTAGCCGGCTCGGGCACCGTCGTGCTCGGCGGCGGACCCTCAATGAACTCATCGGCCGTGATGAGAACATCGTAGCCATTCACCGCGCCGTGATCCTCGAGCAGCAGCTGCAGGAAGTGCGTGCCTGCACTGAAATCTCCCAGGCCAAACACGTACTCGGCAGGCACCACGGAGCCTGGTCCGCGTGCGCCGAAGATGTAGGCGCCATCAAGCCACGCGAACAGCCCGTTGTCGACACCAAAACTGGCCACCACGTTCGTCGCGCTGAGCGTGTTGAACTGGTACATGACCGCGACTTCGGTTCCAACCGCCCAGCTATTGGGAATCGAAGCCAGGAAGGCCCAGTTGCTGTTCAGGTTCAGGGGATCGGTGAGCCAGTTGCCAAGTTGGGCACTCGCGGTGGACAGGTTTGGTGCTGTCGCATACGTGGCGGCGCAGTCGTTGCTGGTGGGAAACGGCTCCGCGCAGTTGTTCAAGCCCGTGTTCGAGAGATTGAGCAAGGTGCCGATCGAGTGATTGTAGAACCCCGGATCACTGGTTTGCACGAGCGTCACCTGAGCGCCGACGGCGGCGGGCTGGGCGGCGAACAACAGCATGGCGACCAGCGCCGCCGCGCCAAACTTGGAGCGTTGCATGAGGCTTCTCGGGTTGGGGACGGAATGAGTCGGAGAAAGAACCATGCCACCGGCCTATTGGCCGGAAAGCCCCTGCAGAGCCTCGTCAGCGCAGATTCGGGACTTGATGTGTCGCAGTTCCACTACAATCCGTGGTGCGGCTGCGACAGATCAGTTCGGGTCGTCCTTCGGGAGCTTGGAATCCCAGCGAAGAGGCCAGCGCGTGGCGCTGGCCTCTTCTGTTCCAGCCCACGATCCCCGATCGATCAGCGGATGGGCACGCCCCGGCTTCCAGATCCGGCCTGCAGCACCCCTTTGGCCAGAGCCGAGCTGGAGCGGCCCAGGTTCGCCTCGTTCGGACGCGGCGCCGCAGCGTTGAGCGACGCGTCGTTCGCCAGGTTGAACACCACCGACGCGACCGCTTTCGAGACGGTCTCCAGCACTGACCGGATCGTTGTTGCCGAGATTGTCGCCCCAGAGGAACGGCCGGTCGACAAAGCCACCGTCAGTGCTCGGGATGTTCCCTTCGTAGTTGCCGAGTGATCCGCCGAACAGCGCCACGTCGGCCGCTCCCTTGCAGCAGTCCTGCCCGGTGAGGATGCCGGTATTGGGCACGCCAACCAGGGCGAAGGCATAGGAATCGGTGCCGTCGTTGCTGCGGCTCTCGTAGGGAAGTCCCGCGCGGCTGAAGTAGCTCGCGAAATAGTTGTTGCCGAGCCTGCGAGGCGGGCACGACGTTCGCCGGGAAGCTGCTCGACCCCGCCAGAATTAGCCGGATCCGCGATGGCGTAGACATAGTTGGGCGTCGCGGTGACATCGGCGTCGATGTCGAAGACGATCCTGCCGAGCTCGCTGGGCGCGAGTGCTTGCGTGTAGTGGAACGATCCGAACAGGCCCAGCTCCTCACCGCCGAACCAGATGTAGCGCAGCTGGTTGCGGGTGGTGGTCTTGGCCAGCTTGAGCGCGATCTCGAGGATCGTGGCCGATCCGGAGGCGTTGTCCAGCATGCCCGCGCCATAGATGGCATCGAGATGCGCGTCGACCACGACGACGTGGTTTGGGTCGCCGATACGGTGAGTCGGCGATCAGGTTGTAGTCGGCGCGGTTGGGGTCGCTAACTCGGTCTCGGTTCGGATGTGGACGGTTGTCGGCCCCAGCGCCGGCCTGATTGTACAGGCTCTCGCCCAACCGCATACGACGCCAGGCACACGATCGGGCACCGCGGCGACGCCGGTCACGGTACACCCGCCGGATCCGGTGCGGCCGGATTGGCCCTCGTTGAAGATGATCACTGCGGCAGCCCCGGCCGCCGCGGCCAGGTCGACCTTCTGCGTCGAAGGTGCAGGTCCCGCGCTGAATCAGGGCAACGCGCTCCGGCAACGAACCCGGTGAAGTCCGCGGCGGCGCAGCCGCTGGCCGATGCCGGATTGGCCGGCGCCGGGATGATGATGCCACCGGCCGGCTGCACCTGAGCGGTGACGTCGCCGCTGCCCGAAGTGGACGGGGTGACCCAGTCCGAGCCGAGCACGAACGTCGTGTGCCACGGGCGACACCTCACTGAAGATGCGCGGCAGGCTGGTCGCAGTAGGCGAAGGTGTACGGCTGGATCGTCACTCGATATCCGGCCGCACGGCAGCAGGTCGGCGGCGTAGTTGACCGACGCGAGGTAGCCGGGTTCACCAGAGTTGCGCGACGCGTGGCCGTCGGGGCCCGGGATTGGCGTCGGCGATCTGCTGCCACGCGATCATGTGCGGCCAGAGCGGATCCTGCCGGATGCACTCCACCAGCTTGGCTCTCGGTGTCGTTGTCGCGGGACGCGCACAGCTGGTCGGAGGGGCTGGCAGTCGAGTCCACCACCGGGCTGATCGGCGCGGTTGGGCTCCTGCTGCAGCTGATGAGGAGCGCCACGAAGGCCAGCGTAACCAGCTTCTGCATGCCAAACTCCGGGATTCCGGCGGGGAAATCGCGCGGAATGATCAAACGTAAGGGGCGAGAATCATTCCGACAACGTTCGTCCCGAATGCGCAGGCGTTACCAACCCAACTCGAGTTTCCTCGGTGTGAAGAGGGCGAGATGCTCGGTGCGGGCTCGAGCCCCTCAGCAACCGCCCGCCCTTACTATTGAGGCACACCCCATGCCCTCACCGCAGCGCCTCACCCCGGAGCCGAGCCGATGCCACCGCGGTCCGCCATCCTCCGCCTGCTCCCCGTGCTCCTCTTCATCTCGCCGCTTGCCGGCCAGGCCGGCCAGCCGGCCACGGTGCGCGAATACCAGGCCGAGTTCACCACCTATCCGTTCTCCGACCCCAATCCGATTCCGGTGATGGGGACGATCTATCCCTATTTCCGCTTCGACGGCTTCAGCGACGTCCCGGTGCAGCGCACCTGGAAGGTGATCGACCTCGAGAACCAGTGGATCCGGGTGTCGATCCTGCCCGAGATCGGCGGCAAGATCTGGCGCGCCGTCGACAAGGCGACGGGCAAGTCGTTCATCTACGACAACCATGTCGTGAAGTTCCGCGACATCGCGATGCGCGGACCGTGGACCAGCGGCGGGATCGAGGCCAACTACGGCATCATCGGCCACACGCCGAATGTCGCGACGCCGGTCGACTACGTCACCCAGCGCAATCCTGATGGCAGCGTCACCTGTACCATCGGTGCGCTCGACCTGCTGACCCGCACCACCTGGCGATTGGCGATCTCGCTCCCGGCCGACAAGGCCTACTTCACCACCAGTTCCTTCTGGCACAACGGCACGCCGTTCGAGCAGCCGTATTACTCGTGGATGAACGCCGCCATTCCGGTGGGTGATGACCTTGAGTTCATCTACCCGGGCAATCACTTCCTCGGCCACGGCGGCGAGGTCGGCGACTGGCCGGTCAACACGGCGAACGGCAAGCAGATCTCGTTCTACCGCAACAACGACTTCGGCGGCTACAAGTCGTACCACGTCTTCGGGAGCTACACCGACTTCTTCGGCGCCTACTGGCACAACCAGGAATTCGGCATGGTGCGCTACGCCCCGCACGACGAGAAGCCGGGGAAGAAGCTCTGGATCTGGGGACTCTCGCGGCAGGGAATGATCTGGGAACAGCTGCTCACCGACGCCGACGGGCAGTACACCGAGGTGCAGTCGGGACGGCTCTTCAACCAGACCGCCGAGGCGAGCACGCTGACGCCCTTCAAGCATCGGGGATTCGCGCCGTACAGTTCCGACCGCTGGACCGAATACTGGTACCCGGTGAAGGGAACTGGCGGCTTCGTGACGGCCAACCAGTGGGGCGCGCTCAACGTGCAGCCGGGGCCGCGGCGGGGTGGCGCTGGCGCTCTCGCCGGTGCAATCGATCGCCGATACACTCGAGGTATTCGAAGGCGCCAGCGAATCTACGCCCGGCTGCTCCAACTCGCCCCGCTCGAACGCTGGAGCGATACCGCCCCGGCCGTCGCCGATCCGTCGCAGTCTGCGCGTCACCCTAGGCGGCCACAAGATCGAGTGGACCGCCGACACCTCGGCGACCTCACTCAACCGACCGCTGACCTCGCCCGCCGGGTTCGACTGGAACTCATCGTACGGGAAATACCTCGCCGGCAAGGAAAAGCTCCGCGAGCGCGACTACCTCGGTGCCCAGCACGACCTCGAGCGCGCGGTGGCCAGCGACTCCAACTTCATCCCGGCGCTCACCGACCTGGCGGCGCTGCTGCTGCGCCGAGGTGATGGAGCGGGCGCGTTGCGTCTGGCGCGTCGCGCGCTCAGCATCGACAGCTACGACCCGGCGGCCAACTTCATCTGGGGCGAGGCCAACCTGCGCGGCGGCCGGCGCATCGATGCGCGCGACGGCTTCGACATCGCGTCGCAATCGCCGGAATACCGGAGCGCGGCGTACACCGCGCTGGCGAAGTTCTACCTGCACGACGGCGACCTCGAGCGGGCCGTTGACTATGCCACCAAGGCGCTCGACTACAATCGCTTCGATCTCGATGCGTGGCAGGCGCGGGCGGTGGCGCACCGGCTGCAACATGATCCGGTCGCGGCGGCGGCCGACATCGCCGCCATGCTGGCAGCTGGACCCGCTCTCGCACGCGGCGCACGTCGAGTCGGCACTTGGGGACGGAAGTGATGCGGCGTTGAAAGGCGTGACCGCACTGATCCGCAACGAGATGCCCGCCGAGACGCTGCTCGAGCTGGCGCTCTGGTATGTCGACGTCGGTCAGCTCGCCACCGCCGATCAGCTGCTGGCGATGGCGCCGCCAAACCCCGAAGTGCTCTACTGGCGCGCCTTCCTGCACGATCGCCTCGGAGCCGCTGACGTGGCAGCGCTGATTGCGCGGGCCGACGCCCAGTCACCGCGGCTGGTCTTTCCTTCGCGGATCGAGTCGGTCGAGGTGATGGCATGGGCCATCACCCGCACGCCGAGCTGGCTGCCGCGTTACTTCCTCGGGCTGCTCCGCTGGAGCCAGGGCGATAGTGCTGCCGCTCGACAACTCTTCAACGAGTTGGGTGAGAAGCCCGACGTTCGCACCGTTCTATGCCGCTCGTGCGGAGCTGCTCAAGCCGGCCGACACGGGGCAAGCCCGCGCCGACCTCCGCCGCGCGGCGCAACTCGAACCCGAAGAATGGCGCTATGGCCGGGCGCTCGCCGAGCGCGCGCTTGCCGACGGCCAGCCCGCGCTGGCCGTCTCGATCGCGTCGAGCTACTACCGGCAGGCTCCGCACAACCCCGCGCTGGGCATCCTCTACGCCCGGGCGCTGCTGCTCAACGGCGAGGCGACTGCGGCGCGACGGTTGCTCGACACCCTGGCCCTCTTGCCGTATGAAGGAGCGGGGGAGGCCCACGCGCTCTATCGCGAGGCGAACCTGCTCGGCGCCGTCGAACGACTCCGTGCTCGCGACGCCAACGGTGCCCTCGCCCTCATCAACCAGGCGCGCGAGTGGCCCGAGCGCCTCGGCGCCGGCAAGCCCTATCCCGCCGATGTCGACGAGCGGCTCGAGGATCTTCTCACCGTCTGGGCGCACCGGGGCAAGACAACGGACCCGACTCTCGATCGCCAGGCACAGGCGATGCTCGACGCGTCGCGCGATCCACTCACCCAGCGTGTCCTGCACTCCCTCCTCGCACCGGTGCCACGATGAACTCGACCTCTCCGCAACGGAGCGCACTGATGTCTTCACTTCGGTTCACTCTCCCCACACTTGCTTTCCTCCTCGCCGTTTGCAGTTCGCCAATCAGTGCCCAGGACGCGCCCTACGTGCCCACGGCGGAGAATCTCGCCGCACGCCAGCATTTCCAGGACATGAAGCTGGGGATGTTCATCCACTGGGGCCCGGCGATGACGCTCCAGGACGGCGAGTGGGTGATGGAGAACCGACACTACACCATCACCGAGTACGAGACCCTGGCGCCGCAGTTCGACCCGGTGAAATTCGACGCCAAGGCCTGGGTCCAGCTCGCCCAGGACGCCGGCTTCAAGTACATCACGCTGATCACCAAGCATCACGATGGCTTCGCCCTGTGGGACTCGAAGCTGACCGACTGGACGATCATCCAGCGCTCGCCCTACAAGCACGACATCGTGGCCGAACTGGCCGCGGCCTGTCGCGCCGCGGGGATGCCGCTCTTCCTCTACTACTCGCAACTCGACTGGCACAGCACCGACTTCTATCCGCGCGGTGGCACCGGCCGCGGTGCCGGGCGTCCCGAGTCGGGCGACTTCAACAAGTATCTCGACTACATGGACGGCCAGCTCACCGAGTTGCTGAGCAACTACGGTCCGATCGGCGGGATCTGGTTCGACGGGATGTGGGATCGTCCCGATGCCGACTGGAAGCTGCGGCGGACCTACGACCTGATTCACCGCCTGCAGCCGGCGGCGCTGGTCGGGTCGAACCATCACAAGACGCCATTTCCCGGTGAAGACTTCCAGATGTTCGAGAAGGACCTGCCGGGAGGCAACTCGGCCGGCTTCAACACGACCGATGTCAGTGCGCTGCCGCTCGAGACGGCCGAGACGGTCGCCGAATCGTGGGGGTTCCGGCTCAACGATCGCGCGGTCAAGCCGCTCGATCGGCTGGTGCGATACCTCGTCAATGCGGCGGGGAGGAATGCCAACTTCCTGCTCAATGTCGGCCCGATGCCGAGCGGCGAGATCTGGCCCGTGCACGTCGGCGCGCCTGCGTGAGCTCGGCGCCTGGGTGAAGAGCCATGGCGAGGCGATCTACGGCACGCGCGGCGGTCCGATTTCGCCCCGGCCCTGGGGTGTCACCACCCAGCGTGGTGATCTAGTGTATGTCCATGTCCTCGACTGGGGTGACCCCCTGCTGACCATTCCACCGGTCGGGCGCCAGGTGGTCCGGGCATCACTGCTGGTGGGCGGGGCGGTCGTGCCGGTGCGGAGCGGGGCCGCTGGAGTGACGCTCACGCTGCCCCCCCGGACCGAGGACGAAGTGGACCAGATCGTGGTGCTGGAGCTGGCCCGATGAGCCCCGGCCTCGCGAGCCTCTTGTGCCGGACCGCGCCAAGCCGATACTCTGCAACGATGCCGACCTCCCGCTGCCTGACCCGTATCGTCCGGGCTTCCGTCATGTTGTCGGTCCTGCTCGGCGCCTGTCGCGCCCCGTTCGATCCCGACAACGGCTCCATCATTCCGCCTGTCACCGACGGTCCGATCATTCCGTTCCGCATCGGCTGGTCCGGCCCCGACTTCGCCCGGGCAGTGGTAGCCGACGGATCCGGCAATGCCTATGTCACCGGATACTTCGCCGGCACGGTCGATTTCGACCCTGCCAGCACCTCGGCCGGTCGAATCGCCAATGGCGCGTCCGACATCTCGGTCGCGAAGTACAGCCCGACCGGGGCCCTGGTGTGGGTCTATTCGATCGGGGGCACGGACAGCGACACGCCGTTCGACATCAAGCTCGGTTCGAGCAACGGCGTCTACGTGGCCGGCACGGTCAGCGCGGGTGCGGTGTGCAGTGGCCTCCAGGTTCGCAACAACGGTGGCCACGACATCCTCCTCCTGCGACTGAACGCGGCCGGCACCTGTGACTGGGCGCTGGGGATCGGTGGCAGCGGTGAGGACCAGGCCCAGTCGATGCTGGTCGAACCCAGTGGTGACGTGGTGGTGACCGGCTCTTTCAGCGGCACGGTGGACTTTGATCCGGGGGCTGATGCCGCCCTGCTCGTCTCTCGCGGAGGCCGTGACGGCTTTGTGGCTCGCTATGGTGCCGACGGCACGTTCAAGAGTGTGGTGCAGTTTGGCGGTGTCGAGGATGATGCCGGAAATGCCATCGCCCGAACCATCGAAGGGGACTTGGTAGTTGGGGGAGAGTTCCGCGGCGTCGCCACCTTTGGCTCCGCGCTGGCGCCCGTGCTGCTGACGAGTGCGGGGGACGTGGACTTCTTCATCACCCGCCTCTCGCCACAACTGGGGACGCAGTGGGCGGTCCGTGGCGGCGGGACCGGCGCTGATGTCGTCGGACTGAACTCCCTGCGGATTGACGACCTCGGCCGCATCTGGGTCGCCGGGAGCTTCTCCGGGGTGGCTGATCTTGATGGCAGTGCCCTGGCGGTGCTGGTGACCTCGCTGGGAAGCAGCGACATCTTCCTCGCCCGCTACGACGGGACCGGGGCGTGGGCCGGGATCGCGCGGTCGATCGGCGGGAGTGGCGGGGAATCGGTCGACAACTTGGTGATCGATGCCTCGGGAAACCTCTACCTGGCCGGCTGGTTCCAGAACAGCGTCGACTTCGACCCCGAGGCGGGCACGCATGTCGTGGTGGCCAAGGGAAATCAGGGGGCCGGGGACGGCTTCGTCCTCTCGCTCGACGCCGGGGCGGAGTTCCACTGGGTCAACCCGATCGGGTCGGTCATCGCCGGCGATGGCAACCTGGGGATTGCCAGCGGCCTGGCCCTCGACTCGGGCGGATCGCTGTGGGCCGTCGGGCGCTTCTTTGGCCGGGTGACCTTTGACCTGACCGACCTGACGGTCCAGGCCCAGAGCCTGGGGGACGCCGATCAGTACGTCGCCCGGTATGACGCGGCGACCGGGGTGCTCCACCGCTAGCCCCGGCCCGGGGCACCCCCTTTCCTCAGCCCGGCTCTTGCGCCATCTTTACAGGCTTGCCAGCCCCGAGATGGGGCTTGGTCGTGTCCAGCATGTCGAGCGGGCCAGCCCCGCAGGAGTTCCGGGAAAGATGGCGAAGACCAGTTCGAGTCCAGCGCAACGAAAAGCGCAAGAAGCTGACGGCCAAGTATGCCGACCAGCGGAAGAAGCTCAAGGCCGTCATCATGAGCCTCACCGCCACGCCGGACGAGAAGGAAGTGGCCAACCGGAAGATGCAGTTGATTCCGCGCAACGCCTCGCCGGTGCGCATCCGCAATCGCTGCTCCCTCTCGGGTCGTTCCCGCGCCTACGTCCGGCGATTCGGACTGTCACGTATCGCGTTCCGCGAACTTGCGCTCGAGGGGAAGATTCCCGGTGTGCGCAAGGCCAGCTGGTAAGCCCGGGGAGATTCGACCATGGCCAAGAAGGGACGCATCCAGGTCAAGCTCCGGAGCACCGAGAGCGCCTACATGTACGTGACCACCAAGAACCCGAAGAAGCATCCCGAGCGGATGCAACTCCGCAAGTACGACCCGATGCTCAAGAAGCACGCCGCCTTTAAGGAAGAGAAGTAGGGTCGACGCACGCGCCGCCCTGAAAAGGGCAGCAATACTGACAGGGCGGACCCTTCCAGGTCCGCCCGTTCGGTTTTCTGTCCGCCCTTATCTTTCCCGACATCATGGACCCCGAATCCTTCCGCCATCATGGCCACGAGCTGATCGACTGGCTCGCCGACTACTTCACGGACATCGAGTCGCTATCCGGTGGCCTCCCAGGTGGCGCCGGGGGACCTCCTCCGGGCGCTCCCCCGTAGCGCGCCCGAGCAGGGCGAACCGTTCGACCGGATCCTCGCGGACTTCCGCGAGCTGGTCGTCCCGGGAGTCACCCACTGGGGCCATCCCGGCTGGTTCGCCTACTTCCCCTCCAATTCGTCGCCACCCTCGGTGCTTGGCGAGTTGCTCGCGGCCGGGCTTGGCGTGCAAGGGATGAGCTGGGCCACGTCACCGGCCGCCACCGAGCTGGAGCAGGTGGTCATGGAGTGGTACCGCCGGCTGCTCGCCCTGCCGGACGGCTTCACCGGCGTGATCCAGGACACGGCGTCGACCTGCGACGCTGGTGGCCTTCCTGACGGCCCGGGACCATGCCGGGAGCCGATCCCTCGCGGCTGGTGGCCTACTGGTCGTCGGAGGCGCAACTCGTCGGTGGGCAAGGCGGCTCGACTCGCCGGCTTCATCCCGCTCGGCCACCGCCGCGTGGTCCCTGTCGATCACCGACTTCGCCATGCGGCCCGAGGCGCTCTGCGGCGATGATGGCGGCGGACGCGGCTGCCGGGCTGGTGCCGGCGATCGTCGTGGCGACGATGGGCACCACCGGGTCGACCGCCTGCGATCCGCTCCGCGCGATCGGTGAGATCTGCCGGACGCACGGGGCCTGGTATCACGTCGATGCCGCCTATGGCGGCTCGGCGGCGATCCTTCCTGAGATCCGGCCGCTGCTCGACGGCGTGGAACTGGCCGACTCGATGGTCACCAATCCGCACAAGTGGTTGATGACCAACTTCGATTGCTCGGTCTACTTCGTGCGCGATGTCGAGGCGCTGCTGCGCACCTTCAGCACCTCGCCCGAATATCTCAGGACGACGCACGACGCGAGGTGGTGAACTTCCGCGACTGGGGCATTCCGCTCGGCCGTCGCTTCCGGGCGCTCAAGCTCTGGTTCGTGCTGCGCAGCTATGGTGCGGAAGGACTGCGGGAGATGATCCGTCAGCACATCGCCCTGGGCGACGGAATTCGCCGGCGTGGGTCGATGCCGATCACCGGCGTTCGAACGGCTCGCGCCGGCTCCGCTCGGGCTCGTCTGCCTGCGGCATGTGCCGCCCGCGCTCGCCGGTGATGAGGCTGCACTCGCCGTGCACAACGCCGCGCTGATGGAGCGGGTCAACGCCACGGGCCGGGTGAAGCTCACCCACGCCACGATCGGCGGGAAGTACGCGATTCGCGTGGCGATCGGGGCGTTCCGGACGGAACGGCGGCATGTCGAGGAAGTCTGGGGGCTGCTGAAGGGCCGAGCCGCGGATGATCGATCATCGTTGATCGATCCTCGATCATCGATCCGTTCAACGCCTCCTGCCAGATACCGTCCCGTATGCGACGCCTTCACCTTCGCGACCTGCCTCCGGCGTTCCCATCGCCACGATCTTTCCGCCGGCCGGTCCGGCCTCGGGGCCGAGGTCGATCACCCAGTCGGCGCGCTTGATGACGTCGATGTGGTGTTCGATGACGACCACGGTGTGCCCGGCATCGACCAGACGATCGAGCACGCCGATCAGCGTGCGGACGTCGTCGATGTGCAGGCCGGTGGTCGGTTCGTCGAGCAGGTAGAGCTTGCGGCCGCTGCGCTTCTGCGCCGAGAGGAGTTCGCGGGCAATCTTGAGCCGCTGCGCCTCACCACCCGAGAGCGTCTGTGGCGGGCTGGCCCAGCCGCAGGTAGCCGAGGCCCACCTGCTGCAGCTGCCAGAGCGAGGCGCCGAGCTTCGGCTGGTGCTTGAAGCGGCGGATCGCCTCGTCGACGCTCCACTTGAGCACGTCGGCGATCGAGACGCCCTGGATCCGCACGTCGAGCACTTCCCGCTTGAATCGGGTGCCGCCGCAGACCTCGCACGGCACATAGACGTCGGCGAGGAAGACCATCTCCACCTGGAGGTAGCCCGGCGCCGTCGCAGGCCTCGCAGCGCCCACCGGCGAGATTGAAGGAGAAGGTCGAGGCGGTGTATTTCCGCTCCCGCGAGAGCGGCTGCCGGGCGAAGAGCTCGCGAATCTCGTCGAACGCCTTGATGTAGGTCACCGGGTTCGATCGCGGCGTGCGGCCGATCGGCGTCTGGTCCACCAGCACGACGTCGGTGAGCAACTCCCACCCCTCCAGCGATGTCGACCTCGCCGACCACTTCGCCAAGGTGCGTCTTGGCGGAATGTTCGCCCTGCAGCCGGCGCTCGAGCTGGCGATAGAGCACGTCGTAGGCGAGGGTGCTCTTGCCCGAGCCCGAGACACCGGTGATCGCGGTGAGGGTGCCGAGCGGGATCTTCACGTCGACGCCGTCGAGGTTGTGCAGCCGGGCGCCGCTGCAGCACCAGGAACGGCGCCACGGCCGGCGCGCCGCATGCTCGGAATGCCGATCCGCTTGCTGCCCGGTGAGGTACTCGGCCGTGAGGGTGTCGTGCGCATCGGCCACCGGCCCGGAGTGCACCAGCTGTCCGCCATGTTCGCCGGCGCCGGGGCCGAGTTCGATCATCCAGTCGGCCTGGCGCACGGCGGCGAGGTCGTGCTCGACGACCACCAGGGTGTTGCCGAGGTCGCGCAGGCGGTGCAGCAGGTCGAGCAGCCGGTCGGTGTCGCGGGGATGCAGGCCGATGGTCGGTTCGTCGAGCACGTAGAGCGCGTCGACCAGGCGCGAGCCGAGCGCGTTGGAGAGCGCGATGCGCTGCGCCTCGCCGCCGCTCAGCGTCCGCGTCTGGCGATCGAGCGAGAGATAGCCCGAGCCCGACGTCGCGCAGGTACGCCACGCGCGCGTCGGCCTCGGCAGAGGACCAGGTCGGCCACCTTGCGCGCCATATCGCCCAGCTCCAGCCCTGCGAGCCAGGTCGGCGAGGTCGTCGATGGTGAGCGCGGCCACCTCGGCGATGTTCCGGCCGCCGAGCCGCACCGCGAGTGCCTCGGGCCGGAGCCGGCTGCCGTGACAGTCGGGACATTCGCGGGCCATCTGGTACTGCCGGAGGAAGACGCGGATGTACTGCTTGTAGCGCTTCTCCTCGAGTCGCCACGAGGAACGGAAAGATGCCGAGGTACTTGCCGGTCTTGCCGTGCAGGAGTGTCTCCTGCACCTCGGCGGGCAAGCGTGTGCCACGGCGCGGTCGGGGTCGGCGCCAAGCTTCCGGGCGGTGGTGACCAGCAGCGGCGGCGCGCCTCGTAGCGTGGCTTGGTCCACGGGTCGATCGCGCCCTCGCTCGAGGGAGCGCTCGGGGTCGGGAACGATCAGCGAGAGATCGTAGAGCAGCAGGGCGCCGAAGCCGTTGCAGGTCGGGCAGGCGCCGCGCGGATTGTTGAACGAGAAGAGCGCCGGCGTGACCACGGCGGCGGGGGTGTCGCAGCTGCTGCACGCCGGGTGCTCCGTGAACCGCAGGCGGTCCTCGTCCCGCAGTGCGAGGGCGATGCCGTCGCCCTCGCCGAACGCGACGGCGATCGGCTTCGGCGAGCCGCCCACTGCGCGCCGGGTCGGCGTCGAGGCGATCGACCACCACGAGCACCTCCTTCGGCCGCGACCAGATCGACGCGTCGTGGGGAGTTCCTCGAGGTGATGCGGCACGCCATCGACCAGCAGTCGCACGAAGCCGAGGGTGCGGAGATTCTCGACGACCGCCGCGGTGTGCCAGGCGAGCGACGCTGGGCAGCGGGAAGACCACCTGGATCCGACTGGCACCGGCCGCGATGATGGCATCGGCGGCGGACTGCGGCGTGTCGCGCCGCACCGGTGCACCGCAGTCGGTGCAGAACTGCTCGCCGGCCCGCGCCCAGAGCAGGCGGAGGTAGTCGTAGATCTCGGTGGCCGTTCCAACGGTGGAACGCGACGACATCGTCGGCGCCTGCTGATCGATCGCGACGGCGGGAGCGATGCCCTCGATCCGGTCGACCAGCGGCTTGGGCATCCGCTCCAGGAACTGCTTGGCGTAGGTCGAGAGCGACTCGATGTACCGGCGCTGGCCCTCGGCGTAGAGGGTGTCGAAGGCGAGCGAACTCTTGCCGCTCCCTGAGGGTCCGGTGACGACGGTGAGCGCGCGGCGCGGGATGTCGACGGTGATGCCCTTGAGGTTGTGCTGGCGGGCGTTGACGACGCGGATGACCGGTTTGGACACGACTGAAACGTAATCCATCGCGGAAGGGCGATTCAATGTCGATCAGCCGGAACGGCAACCGAGACCGTGGTGTTGACCGGTTCCGCGCGCACGCCGGTACGTTTGGCGCAATGGCCCTCCTCACGCCGGCCCGCCTTCGGCGGGGCTTCTCCGTTTTCGTCTGCCCTTTCTGCTCCTTGCCTACCTCGGCGTGCTGCTCTATGGCAACCATGGCGCGCGGCGTTCCTGCCGTCGCTGGGCCGCGATCCAGTGGCGCTGGGTGCTGGTCGGGGCTGGGCCTGGCCTCGATGGACTGGTTCGGCGGCGGGCTCCGCCTCTGGATCCTGGTCGCGGGAGATCCACGAGAAGCCGCCGTTCTGGCCGATGGTGATCGCCGGCGGGATGGGGGCGTGGGGCGCCTACGTGACCCCGGGACAGACGGGATCGTCGCCGATGCAGGTCTACGCGATGAAGCGCGCCGGCGTCCCGGTGCCGAAGGCGATCATGGCGATCCTGATGTCGTTCATCGCGACCGTGCTCTTCTTCGCGATCGGGGGCACCGTGGCCGTCCTGCTCGGGGCCGGGAAGGCGCTGGGGCCGCACGGCGACGTGCTGGGGCTCTCGCTGCTTGACCTGTTCAAGGGCAGCATCGGGATGTTCTCGGTGATCGGGGCCCTGCTGCTCGCGGTGCTGCTCGCGCCGAAGCCGATCTCCCGCGGCGTGCACCGGATCGCCACCGCGCTCGGGCAAGCGGAGCACGCGGATCGCCGAGCAAGCTCGAGACGCTGCGCGCCGGGATCGACCAGGCGCACGACAGCATGATGGCGTACAACACGCCGCGCGGCTGGCTGTCGCTGTTCTGGGCGACGATCGTCTCGGGGCCGAGTCATGCGAACAAGCTGCTGGCGGGCTACGTCGCGCTGCGGGCGATCGGGATCGAGGCGCCGTTCGTCGACGTGCTGCTGGTGCAGACGCTGGTCACCTCGATCCTCTATTTCGCTCCCACGCCTGGCGGGGCGGGGTTCGCCGAGTTGCTCTCCACCATGGTGATGACGCTCTACCTGCCCGCGTGAGCTGAACGCGATCTACACCCTGATCTGGAAGTGCATCCTGCAGTGGTTCACGATCGCGGCCGGCTTCGTCGTCTTCTCGGCCTGGGTGCGTAACGGCCTCAAGGCGATCGAGGCCAAAGACGCCTGAGTGGCGGCGTGGCGCCCCTAGATGCCGATCAGCGAGGTCGAATCACCGCCCGAGTCGGTATCGGTTGAACCACGCGGGAGGTCCCGGAACCAGCCCGTGAATGCCTCCACCGCCACCGGACAGAGACTGCCCGCGACGGCAAGCTCCTTGAGTGGACCGCAACACTTCGCCGATCGGCGTGGCCGGGCGATAGGGCCGGTTGGCCGACAAGGCCTCGCAGACGTCGGCAGCCGCCAGCACGCGCACCGACAGGCTCAGTTCGTTTCCGGCGAGTCCGATATGGTACCCGCTGCCGTCGAGCCGTTCGTGGTGCGACGCCGCCAGGGCAGCGAACCGTTCGAACCGGGGAACGCCGCGGAGGATCTCGAGCGTGTACACCGTGTGCCGCTGCATCTCCGCCATCTCCGTCGGCGTCAGCGGGGTGGGCTTGTCGAGAATGCTGTTGCCCGACGCCGAGCTTCCCCATGTCATGCAGCAGTGCGGCGCGGCGGATGCGCCCGCACTTCGCGGGAGGTCATGTCGAGTTCCATCGCGGTGCGGGTGGCCAGGAAGGAGACGTTCTGCGAGTGGCGCGCCGTGTAGGGACTCTTCGCGTCGATGACCTTCGCGAAAGGCCTGGGCGATGGTGTCCATCCGGAGTTCGTCGGCGAAGACGACCCGCGTCGGCGGCTCACCGTTAGGGAGGGCGAGCAGCGAATCGGCGTGACTGAGTTGTGCCCAGAAGGTCGCATCGTCTGCCAAGGTGTCGAGGCAGTCGACGAGCGCGGGATCGAACCAGCGGCCACGCCGGGCGTGGGCCACCTCGAAGGCCGTCTGCACCCCGAAGGCCCGCTCGAACACCTCGACGGTCTGGGCCAGGCCGACGATCCGCGCGAGCAGCGGAATCGCTCGACCGGCACGTCCGTTCGGCATGCCCTGGCCATCCCAATGCTCCTCGGCCGCGCGGATCGCCTCGCAGCATCCGCTTCGGCATGGCGAGTTGCGCTGGCGATCGCCGCCCCGCGGTCGGCGCGTACCAGCGGCCATCTCGCGCTCGGCCTGCCGCGGGCGCGCCGAAGCTGCGTCAGGGCAGTGCCAGCTGCGCGCCAGACGCGACTTCCCCCGGAGGCCCGGCGGAATGCGTACCGCGCCACATCGGCTGGGTTGGTCCAGTCGATCAGCTTGCGAGCCGCCTTGAGGGCGCGATCATCGCCGCCAAACCGGCTGCTGAGCTGGGCGGCGTTGCTGGAGCTGCCCAGATCCTTGAGGAGGAGCGCATAGAAGAGCGCACTGCGGTCCTCGTCGGAGAGCCGAGCTCATTGCCGAGCCGCATCCCGATCATCGCGGTGCGGACTGAATGCCCCACTGGCTGACCTTCGGACATGTCGAGGGCATGCGACAGCGCGCCGATCACATCAGTCAGGCGAATTCCCTCATAGGCGGGCCCGGTCTTGACCGGGCGGAGGCTGGTCCGGGGGCGGCGGCGGTCCGCCTCGGGAGGGACGCGGATCGGGGCTACTCGGCGCTGCACCGGCTGCTGGACCTGGGAAAGCGGGCTTTCGGGTATGACCGACTTCGCCGCATGGGGGTTCGGCGTCGCGGATGCCGTTGCATTCGGGGCGGGCAGGCGATCGGACATGGCAGAGATCATGGGCAAGAAGAGTGCCCCTCGGGCAATTCTGATCTTCATGGTATCATTTGAAGTCAATCGCCGGACTGTGGCCCGGCTGGCGCCCGGGACGAACTTGCTTGCCCAGCGGGCAGGGCGGCGCCTAGGTTTCCGGATTGGGTTCTCGAACCGCCTCGCGAGGGAGTCGAATCTGGACGAGCTGCTGTCGCACGAATCCGGCTGGCCAACGGTCGTTTCCGAGGCAGGGGACGAGCGACCACCGCTGGGACGCCTGCTGGCGATTCTCTGGGTCCGTGGTGGCCTGCGCGACATGGCGCAGCTCGGAGTCCGGGGCACCAGTGCCTCGATCGGCCGCGACCCCGGAAACGACGTGGTCCTCGACGCACCGGCCGTAGCTGCCCGCCATGCCGAGCTCTCGCTTGCCCGGGGGGTCTGGACGCTGACGGACCTCGACTCGACCAACGGCAGCTGGGTCGACGGCGTGCGTGTTGAAGGTTCGCTGGCGCTGGCCCCCGGCTCCGAAATCCAGCTTGGCGACGTGGTGCTCGCCTTTGCCCCGCGCGACGAATGGTCGGATTCGCCGCGCCAGCAAGCGACGGTCGCCGCCGTGCCGGCCTCGTCCCGGCCACTCTTCCTCCTCCCTGAAGAAACAGCCGGGCCGTCGAGTCGGCTCCTGACGCGCACCGCTATTGTGCTGGGCGTCTGCCTTCTGGCCTACATCCTGCTGGCAGCTCGCTGAATGCGATTCTCCTGCGCCGCGCGGACCGACGTCGGCATCGTTCGATCCGGCAATGAGGACACCTACCTCATGGCCAGCGATCGCGGGCTTTTCATCGTGGCGGATGGCATGGGCGGGCACGCCGCAGGTGAGGTCGCCAGCGAGATGGCCACGCGGATCGTGGCGGAGGAGTTCCAGCCCGCCCGCGGGATGACGCGACCAGGAGATGATGGCCCAGATGGTCGCGCGCCATCCGGTCAGCCAATGGGGCGATCTTCCGGCGCACCCTGCAGGAGCCCGACAAGCGCGGCATGGGGACGACCGCCACGGTGCTCGACCTGCTGCCGCGCCGCTACCTGATCGGCCAGGTGGGTGATTCGCGGGCCTACCTGCTGCGCGGCGGCGTGCTCAGCCAGCTCACCAAGGATCACAGCTACGTGCAGGAGCAGGTCGACGCCGGGCGGCTGACCCCGGAGGAGGCCCGCGTGCATCCGTACGCCAACGTGATCACGCGCTGTGTCGGGTCGAGCGAGGATGTCGTGCCCGACCTCTATTTCGGCACGCTCGAGGCCCAGGACCTGGTGCTGCTCGCCTCGGACGGCCTGACCGGGATGATCGACGACGAGGACGTTGCGCGAGATCCTGATGTCGGAGCCGACCTCGAGCCGAAGGTCGACGCCCTGATCGCTGCGGCCAACCAGCGCGGCGGGCTCGACAACATCACGACGATCCTGGTGAGGATCGAGGAAGTGTCGCCGCCGACCGGCGAGATGCCGGCGATGAGCGGCACGATGATCGATCATCGCTCGGTTCGCAGCATCATTGCCGGGATCCTCGCCGATGCTGCCGCGCCTCGCTGGTGAAGATCCGCAGCCGCCGCGCACTCCGATACAATTCGTCGGCTATCCGCGGCAAGCCCAGCTGGCCGGCGCGCCCTGCGTCGGTCAGCCGCTCGACCGCGCCGTCGCGGGTCAGCAGCGGCAGGTCGACACTGAGCATCGTTGCTGCGCTCGGGATAAGTCGATCAGCACGCCGCCGGGCGGCAGTCCCAGCTCCTCGCCAGCGGGTCCTCGACGTGCTCCAGCGCCGCCGGGATCGCGCGCAGGCCAAGCCGGAAGGCTCTCGGGAACCTCGCTCGCCGGGCAGGTCGAGCGCGCGCTTGTGCAGGCGGCGTTCGCGCAGCGCTTGCGCCGAGCCCGGTCGGATCGTGCTCGAGCAGCATGCACCCCAGCGAGCCGTCGGTGGCCTCGGCCACCGACGCGATGTCGATCGCGCCGGCCTGCGAGCGTTGGTGCGCACGGCCCGCTTGAACATGCAGGTCGCCGAACGCACGGCGTGGTGCCAGTAGACGTTGCGGTACATCTGGTACTTGGCGAAGAGCAGCGACTCGAGCGCGCTGATGCCCTTTTCCTGGACGCCGACTCTCGCTCGGCCTCCCCGGTCGGCTGACCAGGACGAGCGAGGCGAGCAGGCGGTCGACGTCGACCGTGCCGTAGGGCACGCCGCACATCCTGCGCATCGCGGCGAGAGGTAGTCGATCTTGTCGAGGTCGAGCGAGCCCGACACCAGGCCGGCGAGCGGCGAGGCACTGGTGCCCTGCGATCATTGCGCCGATCGACTCGATCAGCGTCGCACCGCCCAGCGCGCGCAGCACGTCGCCAAGCGCTCCTTCGGCAAGCCGCCGGGCGCCGATGGCCTCGTGGCTGGGGAAGCCGGCCTCCTCGAGGGCGTGCGAGAAGGGGTAGTGTCCGATGTCGTGCAGCAGCGCGGCGAGCCGCACGGCCAGCCGTTCGCCCTCGCCGACGCCGGCGAGCTCGCCGCGCTCCTCGAGCGTGGCCAGCGCACGGCGCGCCAGGTGGTAGGCGCCGAGCGCATGCTCGAACCGGGAATGGGTGGCGCCGGGGTAGACCAGGAAAGCATGGCCGAGCTGCCGCACATAGCGGAGGCGCTGGAACGCCGCCGTGTCGATCGCGGACACGGCGGCGGGTTCCAGTCGGATGTTGTCCCAGAGCGGATCGCGAATCGACCTCGAAGCCGCTCATGACCGGTCTCTCACGCGGTTTCGGGTTCCAGCCGCCACTGCTCCTCGCTCCGCCAGAGGGCAGAGAGAATCAGCTCGCGCATCCACATGAACTCCTGCGGCAACCGGTCGTAGAGCTTCTCGAACAGCTCGCGGTGCGAGAGCAGTTCGGTCTTCCACTGTTCGCGGTCGACCGCCATCAGGGCGAGGAAGCGCTCCCTCGGAAAGTCGAGTCCGGTCCAGCGGAGATCCTCGTACCGCGGCATCCAGCCGATCGGGATTCGATGCCCGAGGCGCGACCGCGCACTCGGCCCGACGATCCACTCCAGCACCCGCATGTTCTCGCCGAACCCCGGCCAGATGAACTTCCCGTCCTCGTCCTTGCGGAACCAGTTGACGCAGAAGATCCGCGGCGGATCGCTGAGGCCGCGTCCCATCTGCAGCCAGTGATTGAAGTAGTCGCCCATGTGATAGCCGCAGAACGGCAGCATCGCGAACGGATCGCGGCGCACCTGGCCCACCGCACCGGCGGCGGCCGCGGTGGTTTCCGAGCCGATGGTGGCGCCGAGGTAGACGCCGAAGTTCCAGTTGAAGGCCTGATACACCAGCGGCACCGTGGTGGCGCGCCGGCCGCCGAAGATGAACGCGCTGATCGGCACGCCGGCCGGATCTTCCCAGGCCGGATCGATCGACGGGCACTGCGAAGCGGGCGCGGTGAAGCGGGCGTTGGGATGCGCCGCCGGCGTCTTGCTCTCGGGCGTCCACGGCATTGCCCCGCCAGTCGGTGAGGTCGTGCCGGCGGTTGCTTGGTGAGCCCCTCCCACCAGACATCGCCGTCTTCGGTGAGCGCGACGTTGGTGAAGATGGTGTTCCTGGCGCATGGTCGCCATGGCGTTGGGTTGGTGTCCCACGACGTGCCCGGGGCCACGCCGAAATAGCCGGCCTCGGGGTTGATGGCGCGGAGCCGACCGTCCGGGCCGGGGCGGATCCAGGCGATGTCATCGCCGACCGTGGTGACCTTCCACCCTTCGTAGGCCTTGGGCGGGATCAGCATCGCGAAGTTGGTCTTGCCGCAGGCACTCGGGAACCCGGCGGCGACGTAGGTCTTGTCGCCCTTCGGTGATTCGACGCCGAGGATCAGCGTGTGCTCGGCCATCCAGCCCTCGTCCCGTCCCATGACCGAGGCGATGCGCAGCGCAAAGCACTTCTTGCCCAGCAGCGCGTTGCCGCCGTAGCCGGATCCGTAGGACCAGATCTCGCGCGTCCTCGGGGAAGTGGACGATGTACTTCTCCTTGGCGTTGCACGGCCACTTGACGTCAGCCTCGCCGGGAGCGAGCGGCTTGCCGACCGAGTGCATGCAGGGCACGAAGTCGTCTTCGCCGAGCGCCTCGAGCACCGCGCGCCCCATGCGGGTCATGATCCGCATGTTGACCACGACGTAGGGCGAATCGGTGAGCTCGACGCCGATGTGGGACAGGGGCGACCCGAGCGGCCCCATCGAGAAGGGGACGACGTACATCGTCCGGCCACGCATGCCGCCGTTGAAGATCCGCTGCAGCGTCTCGCGCATTTCGCGCGGGCTCGACCCAGTTGTTGGTCGGGCCGGCGTCCTGCTTGCGGTGGCTGCAGATGAAGGTCCGGTCCTCGACGCGGGCGACGTCGCTCGGGATCGGAGAGCGCGAGGAACGAGTTCGGCCGCTTGCTCGCGTCGAGGCGCACGAAGGTCCCGCTGGCCACCATCTGCTCGCAGAGGCTGTCGTATTCCTCCTGGGACCCATCGCACCAGTGGATGCGGTCCGGCCGGGTGAGGCGCGCCATCTCGCCAACCCAGGCGATCAGGCGATCATGCTGCACCCATGCAGGATGAGTCAGATCCGACGGGGAAGTTCGGGTAGGCATCAATACTCCGCAGCGAGGACCTGGTGGCGACGCCGCCGTGGCGCGGCGTCAAGTGTCTGAAGATGGTGGCGACCGGCCCGGGGTCAAGTGACTAATGGCGGCCGGTGACGGAAACGTTGGCGGGGGTGTGGTAGGCGGTCTCGATGGTCTGGCGGTCGTGATCGCTGAGGCCGTCGAGGATGGGGGAGCGATACATCACGTCACCCACGTTGGGCGAGTGGTTGAGGATGCCCAAAGCGTGCCCAAGTTCATGGGTGACGGTGATGCTGTAGCAGAGGTCCAGTCCGGGCACCTGGGTTCCGGTATTGGACCAGACATTCGAGTGCATCGGCATCGCGTAGCTGTGGCCGATCGGGCGATCGGTCGCTCCGCTGCAGCCTGGCGCGAAGGCCGAGAGGGATTCCCGAAGGAAGTCGCCATTGGAGGGGACGGTGTTCTCGAGGATGATGTCGGCTGAGGTTGAGTCGGACACCAGGACGGCCCTGAATTCGCCGTAGAGGAATGCTCCACTCCAGCGTGCGATCGCGAGTTTGGTATGAGGCAGGAGCGGGTCGTCTGCCGCGACGTAGATTCGCACTGGCAACATTTCGCGAGACCAGTGGAATGTCAGGGTGTCGGTGCCACCGTCAGCATTCGCCTGGAAGTCCCTGAATTCGTAGGTGTCGGGACGGGCCGGCGAGAAGATGTCGCTGCACGCGATGAGGAGCAGGACCGCCACCGGGATGAGGCGCCTCATCAGAAGCTCCGCTCCAGGCCGACATGGAGACCGAGGCGATGGACCGACTGATAGGAGGAATAGCCGCGGGCAATCAGGATCGGCGTGGTGAATTCCTGGAACCCGTACCGCCCGAGGACCAGCAGGTCGAGTCCGGGCGCAAGAGGATGGGTCCAGCTCATCCCGCCCGTCACCAGGTACCGATGGACGGCGCCGTCGAGAAAGACGCCGCCCGGCGTGGCCGGACGATAGAAGAGGAGACCCGCCCCGGCCTGCCAACGCAGTGTGCCATGGACGCGACCGTCCAGCATGGCACGGGCCGTGATGGTTGCCACCGAGCCGAGATCAGATGAGCTCGCGTTGGAGTCGGTGGCCGTCAGGGTCGCAGCACCGTAGCCCGCTTCGAGGATAAGGCGGAACGTCTTCGCGGCATTGACCGGCAGCGCCAATCCGACCGTGGCGCTCGGCGCGAGGGCGAGCTTGAGGACGGTGTTGTCGAGCATCGCATCCTGGACGAGGTCCGTGCTGCCGGTCATGCCAAGGGTCAGGCGGACGGTCCGCTGGGCCGTCGCGGGGACAACCAGGATCATGGCGAGAACGATCGGGAGCCAGCGTCGCATCCGCTGAAGATGCCGCCCCGGCGACCGGGGGTCAAACACCGGCCACGAAGCTGCGGAGCAGGGCGAGCATGCGGCGGTCGTTGGTGACCTCGTCCTCGTCACCTTTCGGCGTCTCGAGGATCTTCGGGATTGCGGCGAAACGCGAATCCTGCATCACCCGGCGGAACGGGTCGAGGCCGAGCGAACCCTCGCCGATCAATGCGTGACGGTCCTTTCGCGAGGCAAAGGGCGTCTTGGAGTCGTTGAGGTGGATGCAGCGCAGGTGCATCAGGCCGATGACCCGATCCCATGTGGCCCAGACGCCATCATAGTCGTTGACCAGGTCATAGCCCGCGCTGTAGAGGTGGCAGGTGTCGGCGCAGAAGCCCACCCGGTGGCGAACATCCTCGCCGATCAGGTCCCGAATGGTGCGCAGTTCCTCGAAGGTCCGTCCGAGGACCGTGCCGCCGCCGGCGGTGGTTTCGAGCAGGACCATCACCTTGCCGGGGACGGTCCGGAGGGCCGCGGTGATCGCTCTGGCATTTCGCTCCATCCCGGGGTCGTGCTCGGTAATGAAATTGCCCGGGTGGGAGACGATTCCGTCGAGGCCAAGTGCTTCTGAGCGGCGGAGTTCGCCCTCGAAAGCCTCATGGGAACGGAGCCAGAGGGCCGGGTCGGGCGAGGCCAGGTTGATCAGGTATGAATCGTGCGATACGGCACTCGCAACAGGGTGGTCCTCCCGGGACTTCTTGAACGCGACAGCGATCTCCGGGGTGATCACGGGCTCCCGCCACATGTTGGGGGTCTTGGTGAACATCTGTAGTGCGGTGGCCCCGATGGCCGCTGCCCGCGGCGGTGCCGATGCCGGTCCACCCTGGGTCGAGACATGTGCTCCCAGTCGCTCAGTCAACGGGGGGACACCTGCAGCGACCTTTCCTGAGTGTTGAGACTTCGTGCCTGAGGGTCTGCGCATCGAACCGACTCCTGTAGTTTCGCGTATTCCGGCCAAGCCGAAGGGACTGCGACCATTGGTGGTGCTCGCCGGTGACCTCGCTGCGCGTCCTGACAACCTCGAGCGCGAGCTGCTGCGTGCCGGATTCCAGGTCGCGGAATCCGAGGAGCCCGAGAGCAATTTCGCTCGTCGGACACTGATCCTGGTCACCTGTCAGCGATTGGCGGACTGCAGCGGCAATCTGGCCGCGGCCATCGCCAGCACGCGCGCCAGCGGCGCCCAGGTCGTGGTGCTCCTGGCTGGCGGCGAGCCCGAAGAACTGGTGCGCGCGGCGGAGGCCGGCGCCGACGACGCGATCCTGCTCCCCGCCACGCTCGACCATGTCATCGCGAGGCTCCGCGCCCGGTTTGCCTCGCCGCGTGCTGCGCTGCAGAACTCGAGTGGCACCGACCTGAAACTCTTCCAGGTCATGCAGGAGATCGCCACCGAACTCCATCGCGAGGAGATGCTGCACGCCCTGGTGCGGTCGCTGTCCATTGCCATGGAGGTGCGTTCCGTCAGCGTGCTGCTCCATGCCGAGGGTGCGACGGTTGGCCGACTCGTGGCCGCGACGGATGCCCCGAAATTGCGCGATGTGGACGTCGAGATGGCGCGCTGGCCGGAGGCGATGGCGGCCATGGCCGCCAGCGAGACCATCCACCTCAACGATGCGGCCTGGTCGATGCAGCTCGCTTCCCAGGGCGAAGTGACGCCCGGTGGAACGCCACTCGCCGATCTCGAGACCGTTGCTGCGATTCCCTTGCGACCGATGGGACGCACCATGGGCACCCTGGTCCTGCGCACCCGTCGCGGTGAGACTCCACTCACCGCCCGGGTGGTGAACTTCGCCGAACTCGCGGCCGGGGCCACGACGCGCCTGCTCGAGGCCGACGAGCGGCGCGGCGCCATCTCCCGCCGTCAGGCCATCGCGGCGCACGTCGATCCGCTCACCGGGTGCGGCACGCTCGACGCGCTCGATCGGCGGATCCGGGAAGAGTTCGAGCGGGCACGTCGCTACGACGTCACCTTCGCCCTGGTGTTGCTCGATATCGACGGGATGCGGAACATCAACGAGCGTCTCGGGCGGGACGGCGGTCATCGTGTCCTGGCCGACCTTGGCCGGATGCTGCAGCGCGAGTTGCGTGCCCCCGACTTTGTCGCGCGCTACGGCGGCGAGGAATTCCTCCTCCTGCTGCCCGAAACCAACCTCGAGGCCGGTCGGCAAACCGTCCACCGCATCCGCGACCGCATGGGTCCCGCCGGTCTTGGCGATCTCCACCTCGGCGTGCGGTGTCGCCTGACCGCAGGCATCGTCACCTATCCCCATCCAGGGGCGCACAAGCCCGAGGATCTCTTTGCGCTGGTCGAGGCCGCGATGCTGGCCGGCAAGACGCAGGACGTCGAACGGATCGGCACCGCGGCCTGAGAGGCGAGAAGCGAGGGGCGGGAGCTGCACGAACCTGGCAACCAAAGCTGGTGGATGGGCAGTGCGGTTTCCCGCTTCTCGCTCCTCGCTCCTCGCTTCCCGCTTCCCGCATCTACTGCCGTCGCTTCAACCAGATGATCGGATCCAGCGCGATCTGGTTTTCGCCGCGGATCTCGAAGTAGAGATGCGGACCCTCCTGCGAGATTCGCCCCGCCGACCGTCCCGAGCGCCTGGCCACGCGCGAGCTGCTGGCCGACCTTCACTGACGCCGTCTTGAGCTGCGTGTAGAGCGAGTAGTAGCCGTTGCCGTGCCGCAGGATGACCGTCAGGCCGTAGGTCGCCATGGGCTGCACCAGGGCACACCTTTCCCGAATCCACTGCCCTGACCGGCGTGCCGACCGGCGGCAGCGATCCCGATCCCGTTGTGTCGCACCACGGCCCCGCTCGGGAGCGAGTCGCGACCGAACTCGTAGAGGATGGTGCCGTCGACCGGCCAGTCGAGCTTGCCGATGTCACTGGTGGTGAGGCCGCCGGATTCCGGGTCGGCTAGCTCCCCGGCAGCGCCTCGCGGAGCGGCCGCGCGCGCCGCCTTCTCCAGTGCGGCGAGCGTGGCGGTCATCTGCGCCTCCGCGCGCTCGAGTGCGGTGAGCTGCTGCTTGGTTTGGGTCGAGGATCGCTGGAGCTGCCTCAGCTGTGACTGCCGCTCTTCGGCGAGGCGGGCGTAGTTCTGCAACTCGACCTCGCGATCGCCGCGAGTGCGGTCGTACTCCGAACGCAAGCCGAGCAGGTCATTCCGTTCCTGCCGGACGCGCTCGGTGAGCTTGGCGACCTCGCCGACGATCGAACGATCCTGGCGCGAGGTGAGGTAGAGGTATTTGTAGCGGGCCAGCAGGTCGCCGAACGACTCGGCGGTGAGCATCACCTGAAAGGTATACAACGGGCCGCGCTTGTAGATGTCGGTCAGGCGACGGAGCAGGATGGCCTGCTTGTCCGCAAGATTGTCCTCGGCCAGTGCCAGCGCGGCGCTGGAACTCTCCAGTCTGGTGCCGAGGTTGCCGATCTTCTGCTCGATTTCGCGGACCGCCTGGCTGGTCAGGTCGCGCTGGCGCTCGAGGCTGCGGATTCTGGCATTGACGTCAGTGACCTGGCCCTGGATGCGCATCGATTGGCGCTGGAGCGAGTCGCGCTGCTGCTTGATCTGTTCCAGTCGCTGTTTCGACCGCTCCAGTTCGGATTGCGAAGTCTGCTGGGCGCAGAGCGGGGCGGGGCTGAGGATCAGGGCGGCGAGCAGGAAGCCCCACCCGCGTCGGGTGGCCACGCGGTCAGACATTCTTCAGGTGCCGTCCGACGCTCACCAGTGATCCGCCGAACCCCAGCGCGACCCCGAAGAGCATCAGCAGGAAGGCCTGGCCCGGTCCGAAGAAGTGGATCCCGCCGATCCCCATGCCGACGCCATTGGCCTTGAATACGCCGAGCACCGCGGCGCAGAGGAGCAGGGCCACCATTCCGCCCAGCAGTCCCTTGAGTGCGCCCTCGAGGAGGAAGGGACCGCGAATAAACCAGTCGGTGGCGCCGACCAGGCGCATGATCTGGATCTCCCGGGCGCGCTGCAGGACGGTCATCCGGATGGTGACGCCGATGATGACCACCGAAACCAGTGCAAACGCCAGTCCGATGGCCAGTCCCACGAGGCCGGCGAGATTGCGGAGGGTGTCGAGCCGCTGCACCCAATCCCGTCCGTAGCGGACGTCCTCGACGAAATCGAAGCCCTGCAGCCGCTCGGCCACCAGTCCAGCGTGCACGGCGTCGCGAAACTCCGGCTTGAGGGTGATCTCGAGGGACGGCGGCAGCGGGTTGACCTCGAGGTCTTCGAACGCCTTCTGGAACTCGACCAGCTCCTGCTTGGCGCGCTTGAGGGCGTCGTCTTCGGAGACGTAGCTGACATCGAGGACTTCCGGGAAGGCGGCGATGTCCTCCATCGCCACGCTCAGGGTCTGGGAGGGCGTGCCGCGATACACGAAGGCGACGATCTCGACCCGCTCGGCGACATCGCGGATGGCGCCGCGCAGGTTCAGGGCGACGAGTCCGAACAGCCCGGTGACGAACAGCGCGAAGGCGATGGTCGTGACCGAGAGCGCCGACAGGGCCCTGGTGCGCCGGAACGACAGCAACGCCTCGCGCCAGAGGAGGTTCATGTGGCGGCGCACCGATGAATCGAACACCAGCCGCCCGTCGCGCAATTCGAGGACGCGGTGTCGGGCGGCGCGGACGAGGTCGAGGTCGTGGGTTGCCATCACCACCACGGTGCCGGCCGTGTTGATGTCGCACAGCAGCTGGAAGATGCCGCGGGTCGCCCGCTCATCGAGGTTGCCGGTCGGCTCGTCGGCGAGGAGCACGGGCGGATCGTTGACCAGGGCCCGCGCGATTGCGACGCGCTGCTGTTCGCCGCCCGACAGCTCGCGCGGAAACGACTCGGCCTTGCCGGCGAGCCCGACCTGGTCGAGCACCCGGCGCACCCGGTTGGGGATCACGTCGGCCCGCGCGCCGGTGACCTCGAGCGCGAAGGCGACGTTCTCCGCAGCGGTGCGATCCTCGAGCAGCCCGAAATCCTGGAACACCACCCCCAGGCGACGCCGGAGCCGCGGCACGTCGTCGCGCTTGAGGGCGCCAATGGCGAATCCCGATACCCGGACATCGCCCAAGGTCGGCCGCTCCTGCGCATACATCAACTTGAGCACGGTGGACTTGCCGGCGCCGGAGTGGCCTGTCAGGAAGACGAACTCGCCACGGGGCACGTGGAAGCTGACCTCCTGCAGCACCGGATCGCCGCTGGTGGGGAATTGCTTGGAGACCTTCGTGAAGCGGATCACGTCAGCAACGTAGTTGCCGCAGCCACCGGTGCGGGCAGTGCGGCCGACAGGAGGGTCATGCGGCGCGAACCGCTTCGAGGCCGACCGTGAGGTCGGCAATGATGTCCGCGCTGTCCTCGCAGCCGCAGGAGAGCCGCAGGAAGCCGTCCGGGATGCCCAGCGCGATGCGCTCTTCGCCGGACACCGCCTTGTGCGACGTCAGCCGCGGTTCGGAGATCAAGGACTCCACCCCGGCCAGTGAAGGCGCGTGGGTGACCACTCGCAGTCGTGAAGCGAACCGCTGTGCCGCGGCGGCCCCGCCCTTGACCACCAGCCCGACCAGCCCGCCGTAGCCGTCGAACAGCTTGGCGGCGAGGGCATGGTCGGGGTGGGAGGTCAGCCCCGGGTGGTGCACCGCCGCGAACTCGGGGCGCTGGCTCGCCCACTTGGCCACGGCCATCGCGTTGGCGTTGGCCCGCTCGACGCGCAGGGCCAGCGTCTTCATTCCTCGATCCGTCAACCATGCCGCATGCGGATCGATCGCGGGTCCCCAGACCCGCATCAGCCGGGTCACTTCGTCGATGACCGATGACGTGCCGGCGACGGCACCCGCGATGATGTCGCTGTGTCCGTTGAGGAACTTCGTGGCGCTGGTGATGACGATGTCGGCGCCGTGCTCGAGCGGTCGGAAGTTGATCGGTGAGGCGAACGTCGAGTCAACGAGCAGCGCGATTCCTGTGTCCTGTGTCACCTTGGCAATGGCGGGTATGTCGACCACGCGCAACGTCGGATTGGTCAGCGCCTCGACGAAGATGGCGCGCGTGTTGGGGTTGACCGCCTTGCGCCAGGCCCGCTTCAGGTCGGGATCGATATAGGTCACCGCGATGCCGAGGCGGGCGAATTCACTCGTCGAACAGGACCCTGGTGCCACCGTAGATCCAGCGGGAGGAGATCAGGTGGTCTCCCGGGCGCAGCACCGCCAGGTGCGCCAGGGCCGTGGCCGCCATTCCGCTGGCGAGGAAGATCGACTGCTCCGCTCCCTCGAGCAGGGCGTATTTCCTGGCCAGGTCGACCTGGTTGGGATTGTTGCCGTACCGGGTGTAAAGGACCTCTTCGTCGCTGCCGACCGGATTGCGGAAGGTGGCGCTTTGGTAGATCGGCGTGACGGCGGGCGTCCAGTCGGCTTGCCGGAGGGGCCGGCCGTGGATCGAGAGGGTCGAGAGGCCTGGGCCAGGGCGCGGTGTCATGCGACGGCTCCGAACTCGAAGGTGGCATCAGGATGGGCCAGCACGCAGCGGCGGGTGGCCAGCCCTTCGAGTGCCTCGCGGGCACGGCCCTCGCTCCAGCCCAGGGCATGGGCGATCGCTTCGGCCGCGACGCGCCCCCGGTCGGTGAGGGCACCGAACGCCACGCGGCAATCATCGGGAATGGCGCCCAGGAGGAGCGGGCGGTTGGAATCGACCAGCACGGCCACCACCACCAGCCCGAGCCGGGCGAGCGCATGCTCGATCGCCTCGGCGTGGTCGGCCCCCACGCCGTGGAGCAGGACGCGTGGCACCGGCAGGTCGGCGCTCGCGACGATCAACTTGGCCACGACCTCGTCCGCACAGGAGAAATCGACCAGGCCGACCTCGGAGAAATCCAGGTGGGCATCGATCGCCCGGATGGTCGCGCAGGACCATCAACAGCCGATCGCGCACTGCCGCTCCGGTCTGGCGGGTCACCAGGTCACGATAGGGGGTAGCGACCGCCTCGCGCAGGATCAGGTCGAGTCGGATGGCGGAGGTCATTCGGCGGATTCCTTCGCGGGAATGATGATCGTCACCTGCGCGCCGGGAAACCAGGCCAGGTTTTCGGTGCGCGGCGGTTCGTCGTCCCACTGCGGGGCGAAGGCGACCCGGGCAGTGCCGCTGCGGATGGAAATCTTGCCCTGCCAGCGAGCGAGGTAGCGCTTGATGCCGGCGAGTCCCTGGCCCCGACCCGGATCGCGGAAGCGCGAGATGCCGTGGATGAGCGCCGATTCGAGCGCTGCGCCATCGCTCCAGCGATCGCCGATCCGCTTGGCGAGGGTGGTCTCGAGCGAGCGCCGGAATCCGATGCCGGCGTCGCTGGTGGCGATCACCAGCACCTTGCGGCCCAGCCGTCGGCGGAAATTGTAGACGTGCACGGCCACCCACCCGGAGGTGCCCGCGTGTTCGACAATGTTCTGGCACGCTTCGGAGAGGGACTGTCCGAAGCCGCCGACCACGCTCGCCTCGAGGCCGAGCTCTCCCTTGAGAATGCTGGTGGCTCGCTCCCCGATCCGGCCGACGACCTCCATGACGTCCTCGGCGTTGCGGATCATCGTAACCGGGAGCAGCACATCGCTCTGCTCGACCGGTTTCCGGCGCGGTACCTTGCCGTGCAGTTCGAAGAGCTTCTCGGCGTGCTGCAGCAAGCCCGCCTTGGCCCAGTACGAGGTGACGCCTTCGCCGTCCGGGAGGGCCAGGCGAGGCTGCGGGGCGCCGATTTCGGCGAGGGCCTGGCCCAGCGTCAGCAGCGCGACGAAGCCGGTGGGCGAGGCCCATTCGGTGGCGTGCGCGTCGACCAGGATCCGCTGTTCCGGCGGCCAGGGGCCCAGCCCCGCCGCCAGCTGGTCGATGGTGTGGTCGTCGAGGTGGCCCGGCACCGGGACGACCCGCATCAGGCCAGCACCAGGTCGCCGCGGAGATAGCGTGCCAGCCCGCCGGCACCGCGGAAGTTGGTGTTGCGGGACGCGGCGGAGTTGGCCGAGGCGAGGGCGGCCGGCAGGTCGTCTCCGGCGAGAAGCCGGGCGCAGCAGGTCGCGCCGAACACGTCGCCGCAGCCGGTCGGGTCGGTGCCTTCCGTCGCGGGCGCGGCGAGGCGTTCCGTCCGGATGGTCGCGGCGGTTGCTGCGGCAGCGGCCGCGCCGGTGATGTCCCCGATGCCATGGAATCCTGGCCGGGCAAAGTAGACCACGCCCCGGGACCCCATCGTCACGTTCAGCAAGGACACACCGGCTCGGATCGCTTCGGCTGCCACGACCAGCGGATCGTCATCCAATTGCTGCAACTCCTCGTTGTTCATCTGCACGACATCGAAACAGGAGAACCATGATGGTGCGTCCGGGAGTGGGCGGATTGCCCGCATTCCGTCGGCGCCCATCGCCAGAAAGAGCGAGTGCAGATCCACATAGATCGGTCCGTCGAAGCCGCGACGCAACGCCTCGGCGGTGCCGAGTGACATCTCGAAGCCGGAGATGAAGTTGACGTAGAGCGCATCGAGGTCGCGAACCATCGGCCCGAGCTCCGGCCAGGTCCAGGGCGGTACCCCCCCCGACATCCGCTCGCACCGGCGCACGGTGTCAAGGTATCGGAGGGTGACCCGGTTGTTGGGAACCGGGACCGTGATGCAACGTCCCCCCGGCGTCAACCGCCCCAGCGTGGCGAGGAACTCGGCCCCGGGGCCGGCGAGATCGGCGCCGAGCTTGATCAGGGGGACCAGCTCCCAATCAGGCGGCAGCGCAGCGTCCATGGCCGCGAGCGCGTAGGCGATGCCGCCCCACTCCTCGACCGGGAGCGCCCGCGGGTCGCGCCCGTGAATCTCGTCCCAGACCAGGGCGCCCAGCACGCCAATGCGGGTCATCACGCCACTCCGGCGGATTGCTGGTCGAGGAAGGCCTTGGCCGCGCCATAGACCCCGGCGAGGCCACCCAGGGCACCGGGGACGATCTGGCAGGCCTGCACGGCCGGCTTGAACGCTCGCCGCGCGACCTCATGGCGGAGCGGATCGAACAACCGATCGCCGGCACCGGTCACGCCACCGACCACCACCAGCAGGTCCGGGTTGAAGATGTTCAGCAGGCTCGCGATACCGGCCGCGAGATACTGCGCGGTCTCCCGGACCACGTCATTGGCAAGCCGATCGCCCTGTTGCGCGGCGAGGTAGACGGTCTGGGCGGTGACCATCTTCAGGTCACCACCAACCATGTCCGCCAGCTGACTGGGAGCCCCGGTCTCGATCTGTTCGGTCGCGCGGCTGGCGATCGCCGGGCCCGAGGCGTACGCCTCCAGGTGCCCGTAGGCGCCGCAGCTGCACCGGCGGCCGTTGAGGTCGATCGTCATGTGCCCGATCTCGCCGGCACTGTCGGAGGCGCCGTGATAGAGCTTGCCATCGATGACGATGCCGCCGCCGATGCCGGTGCCGATGGTGACCCCGATGACGATAGCGCGCGGTGCTCCCGGCACCAATCCAGCATTCGCCGAGGACGGCGCAATTGGCGTCGTTGTCGAGCGAGGCCGGCAACCCCAGTGGTTCGCTGAGCCGGGCGCGCAGCGGCATGTTGACCCAGCCGAGATTGGGAGTCAGCAGGACAATGCCGTTCTTCGTGTCGAGGGGGCCAGGTGCGCCGATGCCGAGGCCGAGAACTTCGTGGTCGGGTTCGGTGAACCGCAACACTTCGCGGGTGTGCCCAACCATGGCCACGACGTCGTTGACGACCGCATCCGCACCGCGGGTCGGGTCGGTGGGACGCGACGTGTGCGCCGGCGACTCGGGACCCATCCTCGGCCACGGCCCCGACAACCAGGTTTGTCCCGCCGATGTCGACGCCGATTACCCAACGCATGCAACGACGCTCCGCGAGAGTGCGTTCAACCTGTGGACACGACGGCAGGGGGGGGCTGGTCGGCGGGCAAGGGCCGATCTGCCATCACCGCATCGTAGACGGCGAGGAGGCGCCGCGCCAGCGCCGCACCGTCAAACGCCTCGGCATGGCGGCGACCAGCCACTCGCATCCGCTCGGCAAGGTCGGGATCGGCCAGGACTTCGCTGATGGCGGTGGCCAGCCCCGGGACATCGGCCGGGTCGACGTAGCGGGTGCCGGCGCCCCCCGCCTCGGCGAAGCAGCCGCCAGCCGAAGTGATCACGGGCACCCCGGCGCTCAGCGACTCGACGATCGGCATGCCGAACCCTTCGATGAACGACGGGTAGAGGAAGAGCGTGGCGGCCTGCGCGATCGCGGGCAGGTCGTCGGAACCGACGTCGGAGAGGATCCGGACCCGCGAGGCGACTCCGCGCGACGCGGCCACGCGTTGCAGGTCGGCCGCGCTGCCGCCGTCCCGCCCGACCAGCACGAGCATTGGGGTGGAAGACCCGAGCCGGGCGACGGCCTCGATGGCGAGCACCTGGTTTTTCCGGGGCTCCAGGGTGCCGACGGAGAGGAGGAATTCCGGCGGCAGGCCATGGCGCACGCGGGCGGCAGCCAGCACTTCCTCGGTGCTGCGGATCGCGAAGCGTGGGTCACGGGCCGGGGGAATGACCCGGATGCGGCTCTCCGGGATGCCGTAGCAGGCGATCAGGTCGTCGCGAGTCTGGGCCGAGATGGCGATGATGGCCTTCGCGTGTTCGGCACTCCAGTGGTAGCGCCACTCGTAGCTGTGGCGATCGAACAGCGGGAAATACTCAGGATGGCGATGGTAGATCAGGTCCAGGAAGGTGACGACCGAGGGGATCTGCGTGCCGGGGAGATCCCGGGGAATCTCATGCGACAGCCCGTGGAAGAGGTCGAGGCGCTCACGCTTCGCCGCGCGCCCGAGCCGACAGGTCCGCCAGACGGCCCGCAAGCCGCGATGCTGCCAGGCCGCGGGAGGGAGGTGCAGCTGCGCCCCGAGTTCGTCCGGCAGGGAGGCATGGGCGGGGCGGGGCGGGGCGGTGGTGAAGAGGTGCAGGCTGAGGGCCGGATCGACGGCCCGCAGTCCACGAAGGACCCCCCGACTGTAGTTGCCCAGGCCGGTGGCGTTGCGGAGCGCGCGCAGCGCATCGAAGCCGATGCGCCGCGGCAAGGCGCCCGGCGCGGACAACTCGCTAGTCCACCTGCAGGACGGCGAGGAACGCCTCCTGCGGGATCTCGACCGAACCGATCTGCTTCATGCGCTTCTTCCCCTCTTTCTGCTTCTCGAGGAGCTTCCGCTTCCGGGTGATGTCGCCGCCGTAGCACTTGGCGAGCACGTCCTTGCGCAGCGCCGAAATCGACTCGCGCGCGATGACCTTGTTGCCGATCGCCGCCTGGATCGCCACCGGGAAGAGCTGCCGCGGGATGAGCTCCTTGAGCTTCTCGGAAATCTTCCGGCCCCATTCGTAGGCCTTGTCCTTGTGGATGATCACGCTGAAGGCGTCGATCGGATCACCGTTGAGCAGCATGTCGAGCCGCACGAGTGACGACTCCCGGAAGCCGACCAGCTCGTAGTCGAGCGACGCATAGCCGCGCGAGATCGACTTCAGCTTGTCATAGAAGTCGAGCACGATCTCGCCGAGCGGAAAGTCGAAGGTGAACTCGACCCGTTCGGCGTCGAGGTAGGTCATGCCGTGGTATTCTCCCCGGCGCTCCTGGCCCAGGTTCATGATGCCGCCGATGTACTCGACCGGGGCCATGATCCGCGCCTTGACGTACGGCTCCTCGATCCGGACGATGTTGGCCGGATCGGGAAGGGCGCTGGGGTTCTCGACCAGCAGCATGTTGCCGTCGGTGGTGTAGACGTGATACTCGACCGTCGGCACCGTCGTGATCAGCGAGAGGGAGAACTCGCGCTGCAGGCGCTCCTGCACGATCTCCATGTGCAGCAGGCCGAGAAAGCCGCAGCGGAAGCCGAAGCCGAGCGCGGTGGAGGATTCCGGTTCGTACTGGAGCGAGGCGTCGTTGAGCCGGAGCTTCTCCAGCGCGTCGCGCAGGTCCTCGTACTGGGCGGCGTCGGTGGGGTAGACGCCCGCAAACACCATCGACTTCACCTCGCGATAGCCCGGCAGCAGGTCGGTCGCGCGGTTGGCGGCGTCGAACACGGTGTCGCCCACTCGGGCGTCGCGGACGTCGCGGAGGTTGGCGATGAAATAGCCGACCTCACCCGCCGTCAGGCCCTTGGTGCGATGCTGGCCCAGCGCGAGCACCCCGACTTCGGCCACATCATACACATCCTCAGGATGGGCCCCGAAGGCGATCTGCATGCCGGGGTGCAACTCGCCGTCGACCACCCGGATGCTCGGGATGACGCCGCGGTAGCGATCGTAGTAGGAATCGAAGATCAGCGCGCGCAGGGGTGCCTTGGTCGTGCCGCGTGGCGCCGGGAAGCGGGCGATGATCGCCTCGAGCAACTCGGGGACGCCGGTGCCGTCCTTGGCCGACACCGCCAGGATCTCCTCCCGGCTGCACCCGATGAGGTCGATGATCTCCTGGGCGCGCCGTTCCGGCTCGGCGCCCGGAAGGTCGATCTTGTTGAGCACCGGGATGATCTCGAGGCCGGCATCGAGGGCGAGAAAGAGATTCGACAGCGTCTGGGCCTGGATCCCCTGCGAGGCGTCGACGACCAGGATGGCGCCCTCGCACGCCGCGAGCGACCGGGAAACCTCATAGGTGAAGTCGACGTGCCCGGGAGTGTCGATCAGGTTGAACTCATAGTCGGCGCCGTCGCGGGCGGTATAGGCCATCCGGACGGCGTTGAGCTTGATGGTGATCCCGCGTTCCCGCTCGAGGTCCATGGTGTCGAGGAGCTGCTCGCGCATATCGCGCTTCGCCACCGTGCCGGTCCTCTCGATCAGCCGGTCGGCCAGGGTCGACTTGCCGTGGTCGATGTGTGCCACGATACAGAAATTGCGGATCCGGGACTGCCTCATGGCGCAAATATAGGGGGGCAGGGGAGAGAGCGACAGGTGAACGGTGGACGGTGACTGGCGGTGCGACCAGTCTACCAGTCACCGACTTCACTCCTCAGCGGCGTACCCGTCGATTCTCTCCTCCTATATTTGCCCCATGCCACCGGCCCCTCCCTCGCGCGGTCTTTCGCCCCAGGCCGGGATGCTGCTGGTCGTGCTCTTCTGGGCGGGCAACTTCACCGCCATGAAGCTCGGCTTCGCCGAGAGTGCCGCCGCTGGCGTTCACCGCCCTCCGGTTCCTGCTCGCCTCGGTCGTGCTCTGGGCTGATCGTGCGCCGGGTCGAGGGGACAGCAGCCGCTGCCCAAGGGCGCGCTGGTGCCGCTGATCTGGCTCGGCGTGATCGGCAATACGGTCTACCAGCTCTGCTTCGTCGAGGGGCTCGCCCGCACGTCGGCGACCAAGAGCGCGCTGATCCTGGCCGGGATGCCGGCGGTCGTGACCCTGACCGCGTGGGCCTTCGGGATCGAGCCCGTCACGGTGCGGCAGCGGCTGCGCGGTGCTGCTGGCGACGGTCGGGGTGATGGTCGTCGTGCTCGGCCGCGGCGGCTCGACTCGACGGCGGGCGTCGGCGTGGGCGACGTGCTCCTGCTCGGCGCCGTCCTCACCTGGGCGGGCTACACCCTGCTGCTGCGGCACTGGAAGCTGCCGATGTCCTCGCTCCGCCTGACGGCCTGGATCATGTACACCGGCACGCCGGGGCTGGTCCTCGCCGCCATCCCCGACCTGCGCCGGACCGACTGGGCGGCACGTCTCGTGGGCCGGGCTGGGGCGGCGTGGTCTACGCCGCGATCCTCTCGCTGGTGCTGGCCTACCTGCTCTGGAATCGTGGCGTGGCGATGCTCGGCGCGTCACGGACCGTGGTCTACAACACCCTCGTCCCGCTGGTCGCGACCGTCATCGCCATGGTCGGGCTGGACGAGCGTCCCGGGCTGATCCATGTGGTCGGCGGCGCGCTGATCATTGGCGGGGTGCTGCTGACGGGGAAGGCGGTCGGCGCCGGAAGGATAGAGTGACGAGTGACTCGTGATGGGTGACTCGAGAACGGTGACGAGAGCAACTCACGGTTCTCGAGTCACCGAATCTCACTTCGGGGACCCCTCAGTTCCTCCAGCCGCTCCATCGCCCGCCGCAGGTGGGGAATCACGATGCTCCCGCCCACCACCAATCCCACCGAGAAGATCTCCAGGAATTCCTCGCGGGTCACGCCTTCCTCGTGGCAGCGGACCACGTGATAGGTGATGCAGTCATCGCAGCGCAGCACCAGGCTGGCGACCAGGCCGAGCATCTCCTTGGTCTTGCTTCCCAGCGCGCCCGCTTCGTAGGCGCGCGAGTCGAGCGCGAAGAAGCGGTTGATGGTCAGGTTGCCCGCGCCGAGGATGACGTCGTTCATCCGGGCGCGGAACGCATCGAAGTCGCCGATGCTGTTGGCTTCGGTCACGGCTTCTTCACCACCGCCGGCGGCATCTTCTGCTCCACCACGATGGTCTGGTAGCTCGCCGGGTTCCACTGCGGCCTGGCGGTCGTGTTGGCGATCTCGACGCCAAGGTAGAACGCCAGCTGGGCCACACGGGCGAGCTTGCTGGTGTCGATCAGCTTCACTTCGTCGTCGGCCTTGTGGTACTGCGGATGGGTCGCCGTTGAAGAAGAAGAGGACCGGCACGCCCTTGCGGGCGAAGTTGAAGTGATCGGAGCGCGAGTAGAAGTTCTCGGTTCGGCCAGATGTCATCCGAAGCGATGAGTTGCAGCTCGGGGTGAGCCGCCTGCACCCTGGCCAGCGTCGTCCCCCATGTCGGAGTGCTCCTTGCCGATCACCACGATCGAATCGGGACTGTTGCGGCCGATCATGTCGAGGTTGATGTCGGCGACCACCTGACCGAGCGGCACCGTGGGGTGCTCGGCGAAATACCCGGAACCCCAGCAGCCCCTTCTCCTCGCCGGAGACGTTCAGGACCACGATCGACCGTCGCGTGTGGCCGTTGAGCTTCGCCACCGCCTCGGCCACCGACATGACGCCGGTGGTGCCGGAGCCGTCGTCGTCGGCACCGTTGCAGATGCGTGTCCACCGTGCCGTCGGGCCGAGTGAGGGGGCCGCAGCCGCCGACCCCGTCGCCGACCGTGCCGACGTGATCCATATGTCCCGAGAAGACGACGTATTCGTCACGCAACAGCGGGTCGGTGCCGCGCGACCATCGCCACGACATTGGGGGCCGATGCATCGCTGAGGTTGGTGCCAACGACCTTGATGGACGCGAAGACACCATCGGGCGAGCCCATCAGGACCGCCGTCGGCATCGTGCGCAACTGGTTCCAGTCGGGATTGTTGGGCGTATTCGGGTCGCCGACCAGAATCGAGTCATGAATCGTCAGCTCGACGAGGCGGTTATCCGGGAGTCCCCCCAGCGTGGCGCGCGGGTTGGCGTCGCGAACTCTCACCACGCGCGCGTCGAACGCCACCGGATCGGTGTTGACCAGGTTCACGATGGCCACCGGTCGCTTGGCACGCAGCGCGCGGGTCACGAAGGCGTTGTCGGTCGCTCGCTGCGGGTTCTGGACGAAGAGCACGATCTTGCCCGCAACGTCGAGCGGCTCGACATCCGCCGCCGTCACCGCCCCGGAGATGATCTCCAGCGCGCCGCTGAGCACCTGGCCCGTCATCGGACCCGATACCGTCACCCACCGGTTGAAGGTGAAATGCGAAATCGCCCCGGCTGCGTCGACCTCGAACCAGGATTCGGCCGGGTTGAGCCGGAGTCGCTCGATCGGATAGCGCTGGAACCAGCTGCTGTCTTCACCCGCCGGGAGCAACCCCCAGGCGCGGTAGTTGTCGGCGAGGTACTGTGCCGTCTTCTCGAGGCCGGGGCTCGGCGTGTTGCGGCCACCCATCGAGTCATCGGCGATGACCGAGAGGCGGCTCAGGACCTTCGCCGGGGTGATGACGCTGCCGGCGGCCAGGATCTCGGCGGGGCCCGCGCCCTCATCGGGCCGGGGCGCGGGAATTGGTGCGGGAGGGGGGCTGCATGCAGCGGCCAGGAGGAGCAGGGCGAGGCCAAGCCGAGAACGGTGCATCAGCACCCTCCAGGGGGAGTTCGGGGTCAACGAATCGTTGGCCACAAGATACCCGGACGTCCTGCAGCCGGTCGAGTTTCAGCCCGTGCGTTGACCCGGCCTGAGATCGTCCCTACGTTCCGCCCCGCATGACGCGCCCGGTCGGTACCGATCGAGCCGTCCGCCCCGATCTGCTCTCGCCCGCCGAGGTGGCACGCCTCGGCGGCCTGGAAGTCGTTACGGACGGTATCGTCGAAGGATTCCTCGCCGGCCTCCACCGCTCACCGCGCCGCGGGTTCTCGGTGGAGTTCGCCGAACATCGCCAGTATCAACCTGGCGATGAGCCTCGCTATGTCGACTGGAAACTGCTTGCCCGCACCGATCGTCTCTACGTCAAGCAGTTCGAGGAAGAAACCAACCTTCGCTCCATGCTGGTGCTCGACGCCAGCGCCTCGATGGCGTGGAGCGGCTCGCCCGAGCGCCTGACGAAACTCGACTATGCCATGCGACTTGCGGCGGCGCTGGCGCTGGTGCTGTTGCGGCAGCGAGACGCAGTCGGGCTGGTGACGTTTGACGAGACGGTGCGCAGCGTCACGCCGGCCCGGGTGCGGCCGGGACAGTGGCAATCCCTGGCGCAAACGCTCGCAGCAACCTCACCGGGAGTGGGCACGGCGGCCGAGCCGGCGCTGCGGCAGGTGGTGGGCGCCTTGCGTCGGCGGGGCATGATCGTCTTCATCTCCGACCTGCTCCTCGACCGCAGCCTGACGCTCAAGGCGCTCAAGTTCCTCCGGCATCGGGGTCACGAAGTGCTGGTGTTGCACATCGCCGATCCCGACGAACTTGCCCTCGCTCCCGGCGAGGAGACCCGTTTCCGTGATCCCGAGAGCGAGACCAGCGTGACGCTGGCACCGACCGAGTGGGCCAGCGCGTATCAGGCCACCGTCGCCGGGGTGGTGCGTGCCTGGGGGACCTCGTGCCGCGCGGCAGGAATGCACTACGCCCTGGTGCCCACCGGCCTCACCTTCGGCGCCGCGCTCGGCCGGGCGCTCGAGGCATGATCTCGTTCACCCTGCCATGGGCGTTGTTCGGACTGACGGCCGCCGGCATTCCGCTCTTCCTGCACCTGGTTCAGCGGCACGAGCCGCGCGAGATGCTCTTCCCCGCGGTGCGCTATCTCGAGGACACGACCCGCGAGCACCGCCGCCGCCTGCAACTTCGCAATCTCCTCCTCCTTGTCCTGCGCACGCTGTTGATCATCGCCCTGGTCCTTGCTGCCGCCGGCGCCACCATCAACCGCGGCGGACTCGGTTCGCACGCCCCGACCGCCCTGGTCCTTGTGGTCGACAACTCCGCCAGCAGCGCCGCCGTCCACGACGGCGAGGCCACGCTGGCCCACATGGTGCCGGCCGCCGTCGGCGTGCTCGATCGCGCCACCCTGGCGGATCGACTCTGGCTGGTCACCGCCGATGGACTGGTGGTACCGGGCACCGCCACCGAGTTGGCCGCCCGGCTGCACACGCTCAAGAGCCAACCGGTGCGCCTCGATCTCGGGGCCGCGGTCTCGCAGGCTCGGGAACTGATTGCTGCTTCCGGGCGTCCCGGGGAAGTCGTGCTCGTCAGTGACTTGCAGCAGACGGCGCTCGGCGGAGCCCGCGGGAGCGGCGACATGCTGGTCCTTCGCCCGGCACAGCGGCCGCCGCCGAATCACGCCCTCAGCGCCCTCAGCGCTGGCTCTCAACCCTGGGGACCGGGCGGGGGCCGAATGTCCATCAGCGTCACTTCGAGTGACACCGTGCCGCTGCCGGTGACCCTTTCCCTTGGCACTCGGCGCTTGCGCGACGTGCTGGTGACTCCCGGCATTGCGTCAGTGCAACGGATCGGCCCAGTACCGCCGGGCTGGACGAGTGTCACCGCGTCGCTGCCGCCGGATGAATTCCGGCTGGACGATTCGCGCACCGTGACACTTCGCGTGGCGGCGCCTGGCGCGGTCCAGTGGGATGCTCGTGATCGCTTTGTCGGCGCGGCGCTGGACGTGCTCGCCGCCGATGGCCGAGTCCGCCCGGGCGAGGGAATCCGCCTCGGGACACTGGGTCCCGGGCCGAGTGTCGTCCTGCCGCCGGAAGATCCGGCACAGATCGGTGCGCTGAACCGGTCTCTCGCGGCGCGGGGTGCAGGTTGGCGCTTCGGGAATCTTGTGGTGGCCAACGGCCGCACCGACAGCAGTACCTTCCTTCCGGGTCGCGAAGCCGTCACCCGTCGCGTCGCGCTCGAATCCGCTGGTGGTGCTGGCGAGGTCCTGGCCACCGTCGATGGCGCACCCTGGCTGGTACGCAGCGGTGACCTGCTCCTGCTGGGCTCCCGCCTGGATCCGTCGTGGACCGCGCTGCCGTTCTCGGCGAATTTCGTCCCCTTCCTCGACGCGCTGCTCACGCGCGCGATCCGCGGTGAACCACCGGCCTCGGACCTGCTCGTCGGCGAGGCGATCCGCGTGCCCGACCGCGTGACCGCCATGAGTCACGATGGGGAGCGCGAGCTGGTTGAGGGAGGCATGCAGTGGCGGGTCACGCAACCGGGCAGCTATCTGCTGTTCGCCGGGACCGATACCGTCGGTGGACTCAGCGCGACCCTCGACCCCCGGGAATCGGACCTCACCCCGGCCAGTGACGACGCCGTGCGCGCGCTCTGGGGGAACGTGACCATCGCCAATCTCGACGGAGGTGCCCGGCGCGCCTTCGCCCTCACCGGCCGCGGTGATCTCCGCGGCCCATTGCTGGCGCTCGCCCTGTGCTGCGCGCTGGTGGAAACTGGAGTGCTCGGCTTGGCTCACCGTCGTACCGGATGACATTCCGACCGATTCTCGATGCCTTCGACCGCTGCGCCACCATCCGGGCGCTGGCGGATCGTCTACCCGCGCGCGGTGCCACCGTTCGGCTCGGCGGGCTCCCGGGCTCGAGCGGGGCCGTGCTCGCGAGCTGGCTCGGCGACCGGCTCGGCGCGGGTCGGCTGGTCGTCGTCCTGGCCACGACGCCGGCCGACGCGGAACGCTGGCTGACCGACCTGCAACACCTCCTGGGTGCCGGCGTCGCCCTCTACCCGCAGCGCGAGGCGCTGGGTGAGGACGAGCCGCACTTCGAGATCGCCGGCGAGCGGATTGAAACCCTGGCGCAGCTGTTGCGCGGCGAGATCCGGGCGCTCGTCACGACGGTGCGCGCCAGTGCCGAGCGAACGGCCGTCCCCGCCGCGCTCGAAGCGATGCGGCTTCGGCTCACCGTTGGCGAGCCCCGGCCACTGAGCGAGTTTGTCGCCGCCCTTGAGCCGATGGGATACCGCCGGGTCGCCACGGTGACCGAGGTCGCGGAGTTCTCGGTGCGTGGCGGGATCGTCGATCTCTATGGGTTCGGCATGGCGGGGCCGGCCCGGATCGAGTGGTGGGGTGACGATGTCAGCTCGGTGAGGATGTTCGACCTGACGACCCAGCGTTCCGGCGCCGAGCTTCCGGATGTCACGGTCCTGCCGATCACCAGCGCGGGGGTGGGCAGCGAGGCGCTCCCCACCGAGCGGCTCAAGCGCAGCACGCTGTTCGACCTCCTCCCCGGCGACGCACTCCTGCTCGAGGAGATTTCACATGCCGACGAGGAGGAGGTCGATCGCGCGTGGCGCGAGGCCGACCACCACCTCGAGATTGCCAGGCGACTCGGCGAGGACGCGCCGCCGCGCGAAGATCTCTTCCTCTCGCCGGCGGAATGGCAGTCGCGACGGAATGCCTTCCCGCGGCTGATCCTGCGTGACCCGTCGCCGGACATCCAGATCGGCTTCTTCCCGCCGGAGCGGGTCGATCGTGACCTCGGCCGGCTCCGCGGCATGCTGGGGCACGGCACGCCAACGCTGATCCTCTGCGACAACGAAGGGCAGCGCGAACGCCTCGACGAGCTGCTCGAGGACAACGGCTTCCGTCCGGCAGGAACGACGCTCACCGTCGGGCGCGCTCGACGGCGGCTTCGTGATGCCGACCCTCCGCATCCTCACCGACCACGAAATCTTCCGCCGGGCACGCCGGCTGCGTCGCATGCGTCGTTACCGTCAGGCGGCCCCATCGACCGTCACCGGCACGCTGGCGCTCGGCGACTACGTCGTCCATCTCGAACACGGCATCGGGATCTATCGCGGCATCGCAGCCATCGCGGTCGAAGGGCGGCGTGATCGAGGTGGCAGTGCTCGAGTATGAGGGCGGCGACCGGCTCAACGTGCCGCTGTACCGGCTCGATCAGCTCGAACGCTACCGTGCCGCCGCGGACGACGGCGACTCGACCCCGCCCAGGATCCATCGGCTCGGCGGGACGCAATGGAAGAAGGTCCGCGAGCGGACCCGGCACGCCATCCAGGCGATGGCGGCAGAGTTGCTCGACCTCTACGCTCGGCGCAACGTCGTCGCCGGCTACGCCTTCCCGCCCGACACCCGCTGGCAACGGGAACTCGAATCGTCGTTTCTCTACGAGGACACCAGCGACCAGCGGAAGGCGACCGAAGACATCAAGCGCGACATGGAGCGCCCGCTGCCGATGGATCGGCTCCTCGTCGGCGACGTGGGGTACGGCAAGACCGAGGTGGCGGTGCGCGCGGCGTTCAAGGCGGTGCAGGGAGGCAAGCAGGTCGCGGTCCTCGTGCCGACGACCATCCTGGCCGAGCAGCATTTCCGCACCTTCGTCGACCGGCTGGCGGACTATCCCGTGAAGGTCGAGGTGCTGTCGCGGTTCCGGACGGCCAAGGAACAGAAGGAAACGGTGCGCAAGCTCGCGAGCGGCGAGATCGACATCGTGATCGGCACCCACCGGATCCTCTCCGCCGACGTGCTCTTCAAGGACCTCGGCCTGCTGATTGTCGACGAGGAACACCGCTTCGGCGTCAGGCACAAGGAACGGCTCAAGCAGCTGCGCCTCTCCGTCGACGTGCTCACCCTCACCGCCACGCCGATTCCCGCGCACGCTGCACCTCTCGCTGGCGGGTCTGCGCGACATGACGGTGATCGAGACGCCGCCGCGCGATCGGTCACCGATCCTCACCTTCGTCGAGCCGTGGGACGATGCCCTGCTCGAGGAGGCCATCGCGCGCGAACTCGATCGGGGCGGGCAGGTGTTCTTCGTCCACAACCGGATCGAGACCATCGAGACCATCGCCGCGCGGGCGCGGGCGCTGGCACCGAACGCCCGCGTCGGCACTCGGCCATGGCCAGATGCCCGCCGACACGCTCGAGGGGGTGATGCAGCAGTTCGTCACCGGCGAGGTCGACATCCTCGTCTCGACGATGATCGTCGAATCCGGTCTCGACGTGCCCAATGCCAACACCATGATCGTCCATGATGCGCACCGCTTCGGGCTGGCCCAGCTCTACCAGCTGCGGGGCCGGGTCGGCCGGTCGCACCGCCGGGCCTACTGCTACCTCGTGGTGCCCGACCAGATCGACCTGGCCGCCGAGGAACGACTCAAGGTGCTGGAGCATCATACTGACCTGGGGGCGGGGTACCGGATTGCCCTCAAGGACATGGAGCTCCGGGGGGCTGGCAACCTGCTGGGGGCGGAGCAGTCGGGCCACGCCCAGGCGGTCGGGTTCGACCTCTACCTCCGCTGGCTGGAGGAGACGGTGACCGCCCTGCGGGGCCGCAAGGGCGGCGATGCGCCCCAGCCGCCCGACGTGGTGTTCGACGTTCCCGGCCCACCTCCCGGAGGCCTATGTCCCGGACGACGAGACCAAGCTCGACCTCTACCGGCGACTGGCGCGGGCGTCGGCGCCCGGCGACATTGATGAGCTGCGGGCGGAACTGCGCGAGCGGTTCGGCCCGCTGCCGCCCCCGGCGGAGGCCCTGCTCGACATGGGCCGCCTGCGGGCGATGGGCGCGACGACTCGGGCTGCAGCATGTGCTCGTGCGCGGCGACGAGGCTCGGCTGACATTCCGTCAGGGTGCCACCCCTCGGATGGCGGGCCTGACGCAGGCGCTCGACGACGTGCAGCTCGCCGCCGAGGTCCGCCGGACGGTGCCGCTCTCGTTGCGGCTGCTCCGGCTCGGTGGTGAACCACTGGTTCCTTCGTTGGTCCGGGCCCTGCGGCAAGTCGCCGTGTGAGCCCACCGATTTTTCCCTTGATGTTGAGGAGTCCGATGCGTCGCGAGATGATTCTGGTGGCAGGTGTGATCGCCTTGACGGTGGGCTGCGGCAAGGGTGGCCCCTTCTCGACCCAGCGCCCCGACCGGGCCGCCGAGGCGGCTGGGCAGGAACTGTCCGCCGAGACGCTCGCGGGCATCATGAGCGCCAGTCCTGACGCCAAGCGGGACCTCAAGCCCGAGGCCGTGGATTTCGTCGCCAACCTCTGGGTCGACTACACCCTCTTTGCCCAGGCGCTGGCCACCAACAAGCTGACGGTGGATTCTGCGCTGGTCGCCGAGGCGATGTGGCCGATGATCGCCGAGCAGGAGGCCACCCAGTGGCGCGACTCGCTCGTGGCCCGGCGGGTCGAAGTCAGCGCCGCCAGTATCGACAGTGCCTACAAGGCCGACCAGATGCGCGTCGGCCAGCACATCCTGATCCTGGCCGATTCCAGCTTCTCGCCGGCCCAGAAGGCTGAGGCCCGCAAGAAGGCAGAGGGTCTGCTCGCTCGCCTGAAGGGCGGTGCCAACTTCGGTGCCCTCGCCATGGCCAGCTCTCAGGAACCGGGCTCGGCAGCTGACAGCGGCATGATGGGACCGGCGCCCAAGGGAAGCGACCTGCCAGAGCAGATCAAGACGGTGTTCTGGGGCCTCAAGCCGGGACAGATCAGCGGGTGGTCACCAGCGAATACGGCTACCACATCATCCGCTTCCCGACCGAAGCCGAGGCGGCTCGTTACTGGAAGCCGGCGCTTTCGGCGCAGGGGCAGCAGGCGGTCGAGGAAGCCTACTTCGCCGACCTGGAAAAGACCTCCAATCTCAAGGTGCAGACCGGAAGCGTCGCCCGCATGCGCGCCGCCCTGGCCGACATGGAAGGCAAGCGGAAGGACAAGAGCAAGCTGGTCACCTGGAAGAACGGCGACTTCACGGTCGGCGACTTCGTTCGCTGGGTCAAGGCGGCGACCACCGATCCGATGCAGGGACCCACGCTGCTGCAGCGGATCAACAGCGCGCCTGACAGCCAGTTCGGCATCTTCATCAAGCAGCTCGGCCAGAACAGCCTGCTGCTCGCCGACGCGGCGAAGCACAACATTCACATGTCGGCGGCCAACTGGCAGGCCATGACCGAGGGGTTCAAGGCTGAGCTCGACTCGGTCAAGCTGAACATGGATCTCGGGCCGGATGTGCTCGATGCCGGGGCGAGCAAGAGCGATCGCTCCAAGGCCGCGGCGCTCAAGGTCGACGCCTATTTCGAGAATCTGGTGAAGCGGCAGGCGAGGTTGCGCTTCCTCCCGGGCATGCTCGCCTGGACGCTGCGTGGCCGGATGGATCATGACGTCAATTCGCTGGGCACCAAGCGCGCGCTCGAGCTGGCCCAGGCCAAGCTGGCGGCAGACAGCAGCGCTACCGCGCCGGGCGCCATCACGCCTGCGCCGGGTGGCCCGCCGGTCCCGGGTGGCAATGCGCCTCCCGCGGCGCCGCCACCAGGCACCCCCCCGACCGGTGGTACCAGGGAGCCATGAAGCGTTTCGCCGTGACGTTGCCTCTCGCCGCGCTCCTGTTCGGGGGCGCGGCGAAGGTGCTTTCGGCCCAGGGTGGCTCCGGCATGGTCGTCGATCGGGTGGTTGCCGTCGTGGGCAAGACGCCGATTCTCGACTCCAAGGTCGATGAACTGCTCTACCGCAAGCAGAGCAGTGAGGGGCTCAAGATCCCCACCGATAGCGCCGCCCTGCAGGCGCTCAAGCGGCAATTCATCGACACCCTGATCACTGAAGAACTGCTGTTCCAGCAGGCGCAGGCGGACACCATGGTCAAGGTGACCGAGCAGGAGACCAGCGATGCGACCGACCAGGTGGTCCGCAGCGTCCGGAAGGCGTTGCCGTCCGAGCTCGACTTCAATGCCGAGTTGCGGCGCGAGGGCTGGCAGTCGGTGGACGAATGGCGTCGCTACCTGTTGCAGGAGCAGCACCGGGCCCTGATGATCGCGCGCTTCCGCCAGCGACTGGAGGACCTCGGCAAGCTCAAGCCGCTCTCGCCGACCGAGAAGGAGATGCGGGCGTTCTACGACGGGATGAAAGGGGGTTTCGATTCCCTGCCGCCAACGGTGTCGATCAAGCAGATCGTGATCGCGCCGAAGGCGAACGATGCGGCCAAGGCCACGGCGCGCGCGCTGGCGGACTCCCTCGCGCGCGAACTGCGCAAGGGCGACTCGGCCGCGTTTGCGAACGCCGCCAAGCGGTTCTCGATGGACAGCGGGAGCGGGGCCCTCGGCGGGGAACTCGGCTGGGCGCGCCGGGGCAAGTACGTCCCCGAGTTCGAGCGGGCCGTCTTCTCGCTCAAGCCGGGTGCGATCTCCGATCCGGTGGAGACGCCCTTCGGTTTCCACGTCATTCAGGTGTCGCGAATCAACGCCGGCGAGGTCAACGCTCGCCACATCCTGATCATGCCGACGATCGATAGCGCGGCCGCCGCCGCGGCCAAGACCCTGGCCGATACGGTGTACGCTGCGCTCCAACGGGGCGCCACCTTCGACTCGCTCCAGTATCTCTATCACAACCCGGCCGAGGAGAAGGTCAGCGACGAGGTGCCGCTGCCGAGCCTGCTGGCCAGCTTGCCGGAGTATGCCCGGGCCCTCGCCGACGTGGATACCGGCCAGATCGCCAAGCCGTTCCGCCTCGGCGGCGCCACGCCGAGCGACGCCGACAAGTGGGCGATCGTCAAGGTCACGGCCCGGCACGCCGCGGGTCCGGTGTCGTTCGAGTCGCTCGCCGAACGCATCCGGACCTACCTGGGGAAGGAGAACGCCACGCGCTCCTATATCAACTCGTTGCGCGCCAAGACATATATCGAGATCAAGGATCCGTGACCCAGCGCGTCCGCCTCGCGGTGACGCTGGGCGACCCGCGAGGTATCGGTCCCGAAATCGTTGCGGCGGCACTCGCGGCAGGCATTGCGGCCGAAGTCACGCTGCTCGGCGCCAAGGACCAGATCGCCACGATCCCGGCCGACCACCGGTTGGCCACTGGCAGCTGGCGCGAAGAGCGCGGCCCGGCGCGCTCCCGCGTCGTCGAAGCCGGCCTGGTCACCGGCCGCGCGGTCGAACAGGCGGCCCACCTCGCCCTCACCGGCGAGGTCGATGCCATCGTCACCGCCCCGGCCGAGAAGTACGCCCTCCACCTGGCCGGCTTTCCGTTCCCTGGTCACACCGAGTGGCTGGCGCAGCTCGCCGGCGGTGTCGACGTGGCGATGATGCTCGCCAGCGACCGGCTCCGCGTCGTGCTGGTCACCACCCATGTCCCGCTCAGGAATGTCCCCCTCCTCCTCACCGCCGACCGGATCGTCCGCACCGGCGAGGTGACCCGCAAGGCACTGCAAGAGTGGTTCGGCATCGCCGAGCCCCGGCTGGCGCTCTGCGCGCTCAATCCCCACGCCGGCGAGCAGGGACTGTTCGGCGACGAGGAAGCCCGCATCCTGGAGCCCGCGGCCGAGCGGCTCGGCGCGACCGGACCGATCCCCGCCGACACCGTGTTTGTCCGGGCGATGCGCGGCGAGTTTGACGCGGTGCTGGCGCCCTACCACGACGTCGGGATGACGGCCATCAAGGTGGCCTCGTTCGGGTCGGGCGTGAACGTCACCCTGGGCCTGCCGTTCGTGCGCACCTCGCCGGATCATGGCACGGCGATGGATATTGCCGGGACCGGACAGGCCGATGCCGGCAGCATGCAGGCGGCCATCGCCCTGGCCATTGACCTCGCCCACCGGAGCCGAACGCGATGAGCCTGAGAGTCTCGATCCTGATCCCGGTCTTTGACGAAGAGCGCACCCTCGAGGCGCTGATCGACCGGGTGTGCGCGGTCCCGCTCAGCAAGGAGATCGTCTGCGTCAATGACGCATCGCGGGACGGCAGTGGGGCGATCCTCGACCGCCTCCTGGCGGAGGGGAAGATCGACATCGTGCACCACCATCCGGTCAATCGGGGCAAGGGCGCGGCGATCCGCACCGCCATCGCCGCGGCCACCGGCGACGTGGTCGTCGTCCAGGATGCCGATCTCGAGTACGATCCGTGGGAGATTCCGACCCTGTTGGGCCCGATCGAGGCTGACCAGGCTGACGCGGTCTTCGGGTCGCGCTTTCTCGGCGGTCCCCATCGCGTGCTCTACTTCTGGCACTCGGTCGGCAACTCGATGCTGACGCTCATGTCGAACATGTTCACCGACCTGAACCTGACCGACATGGAAACCTGCTACAAGATGGTGCGCACGCCGTTGATGAAGCGGCTGATCCTCACCACCGATCGCTTCGGCTTCGAGCCCGAACTCACCGCCCGCCTCGCCCAGGCCCACGCCAGGATCTTCGAACTCTCGATCTCGTACTCGGGCCGCTCCTATGAGGAAGGGAAGAAGATCGGCTGGCGCGATGGCATTGCGGCGCTCTGGCACATCATCCGGTTCAACGTCTTTCCCCCGGATAACGCCCTGGTGCGACAGCAGGCCCGGGATCGATACCAAACGGGGCCGTTCGAGAGGAAATGACCGAGCGGCGAGAAGCGAGCGCGGGTCAGGCGTCTCGCGTCTCGCTTCTCCCTTCTCCCGTTCGCTGTTCCGCCACTCTCACGCTCGCCACCCGCTTCCCCTGCATCGCCGCGATGATGAAGGTGCGGTGTTCCACGGTCACGCGATCGCCGACTTTGGGCAGCCTGCCCAGCTGTCCGAAGAGGAATCCTCCCAGCGTCGTGTACTCGGAGACGTCGAGGTCGGCCTCGAAGCGGTCATTGAACTCGTCCAGCGGCATCGCCCCGTCCAGCACCGCGGTTCCGTCACCGGCGGGACGCACCGGATGGCGGACCAGGTCGTGCTCGTCATAGATCTCGCCGACGATTTCCTCGAGCAGGTCCTCCATCGTCACCAGGCCGGCGGTTCCGCCGTACTCGTCGAGGACCACGGCGAGGTGCGTCTTGAGCCGCTTCATGTCGGCCAGGACGTCCTCGACTTCGCGCGTGCCAGGAACACAGAGCGGCTCCCGCATGATCTCTCCCACTCGGGTGTCGGGTGCCTGGCGCAGCGCGCTCAGGATGTCCTTGGCATGCACCACGCCGACAATCTCGTCCAGCGACGACTCGTACACCGGATACCGGGATCGCCCGGCCAGCGCCACCGCATCGGCCGCCGCGTCGACCTTGAGGTCGGCGGCGAGCGCCTTGACGTCGGTGCGGGGCGTCATGACCTCCTCGGCGCTCTTCTCGCTGAACTCGAAGACGCCTTCGATCAGGCGAGCATCGCCGCGCTCGAGCGACCCGGCCTCACCCGACTGTTCGACCAGCATCCGGATCTCGACCGAGGAGTGCAGCCGCTCGGATTCGGCCGGCGCCCGCACCCCAAGGAGTTTCAGCAGCGCCGATGCCGACCCGTTCAGGACGGTGATCGGGTAGTGCATCACCCAGGCAAAGCCGGCCAGCGGCAGGATGAACCAGCGGGAGACGACCTCGGGGTGGAGCAGGGCGATGGCCTTGGGCGTGAGTTCACCCAGCACGATGTGCAGTACCGTGATGATGGTGAAGCCGATCGCGACCGCGAGACCGTGGCTCCCGATGGCAGCGAAGGGAGGACGAAGTCCCGCGAACCACCCCTCGAAGAGGTGGGCGAGCGCCGGCTCGCCGACCCAGCCCAGTCCCAGGGAGGCGAGGGTGATGCCCAGCTGGGTGGCAGAGATATAGCGGCGGAGGGATTGGAGCGCCTTGAGGGCCAGCCTAGCTTTGCCATCGCCGGCGTTGGCCATCGACTCAAGGCGCGTCTTCCGGGAGCCGACCAGGGCAAATTCGGCGGCGACGAAGAAGGCATTGGCCAGCACCAGGCCGGCGATGATTGCCAGCGCCAGGGCAATCGGCAGGCCGTCCGATGTGGGGGGCATGGCGGGAAGGTTAGCCCGAAGGGCTCGGGCTCGGCAGTCCGCCGGACGAAGCAGGAGGGGGGATGACGCGGAAACTCGGGCTGGTCCTGCTGGTGACCGCCCTCTTCACGGTGGTGGAGATCGCCGGCGGGCTGCTGAGCAATTCGCTCACCCTGCTGGCCGACGCCGGCCACATGTTCACCGATGTCGCTGCCCTGGTCCTGGCCCTGTTCGGCGCGCGGATCGCCCAGCGCCGCGACGGGGCGGCCTACCGCTTCGGCAATCTCCGCTGGGAAGTCCTCGCCGCAATGGTCAATGGGCTGATGCTGTTTGTCATCGGGCTCGCCATCACCATCGGGGCGATCGACCGCTTCCGCCATCCGCTGCCGATCAATGACGAGCTGTTCGGCGCCGTCGCGATCGTGGGGCTGATCGTTAACCTCTTCTCCCTGCGCGTGTTGCATGGCGGTCACGCCGACAACCTGAACGTCCGCGGGGCGTACCTCCACATCCTCGGCGATGCCCTCGGCTCGGTCGGAGCGATCATCGGGGCCGCCATCATCCACTATACCGGCTGGCTGAAGGTCGACCCGGTGATCTCGGTCCTGGTCTCGGTGCTGATCCTTCGGAGCGCGTGGCGGCTCATCCGGGAGAGCGGGCTGATCCTGCTCGATCGGCTGCCGGAGCACGTTTCGATTGCGGACGTCGAAGAGCGGCTGCTGGCGGTGCCGAACGTCTCGCGGGTACATGATATCCATGTCTGGACCGTCGCCGGGGGACTGACCGCCATGTCGGCCCATGCCGTCGTGCCCGATCTCGAGGCCCACCCCACCGTGCTCCGACAGCTTGAAGCCGCAATGAGTGCACTCGCCATCGGCCATGTCACCATCCAGCTCGAAACCGGGGACGAATGCGAAGGCGAACTGTGCGGCGACGAGGAGATCGCCACCGCATCGGGGGGCCGCCTGGGGCACCTGCATGCGCACGGTATCCACCCCCGTCCCTGATCGTCTTGCGGTGCCGCGGCTACCCCCGTATATATGCGCCGAATCGGTGCCGCCACAGGGCCCGACGATGGCCGGTGACTGGTGATTGGTGATTGGTGAATCACGCGTCATCATGTTCTTGAAAAGAAAGGTCAGTTCAGTTGAAGATTCGAAACATCGCGATCATCGCCCACGTTGACCACGGCAAGACCACCCTGGTGGATCAGATGCTGCGCCAGGCTGGAGCCTTCCGTGCCAATCAGCATGTCGAGGAGCGCGTGATGGATTCCAACCCGCTCGAGAAGGAGCGGGGCATCACCATTCTGGCCAAGAACACGGCGATCACCTGGCACGGCGTGAAGTTCAATATCGTCGACACGCCCGGCCACGCCGATTTCGGCGGCGAGGTCGAGCGGATCCTGCGGATGGTCGATGGGGTGCTGATCCTGGTCGATGCGGCCGAAGGGCCGATGCCGCAGACCCGCTTCGTCACCCGCAAGGCGCTGGACCTCGGGCTGCAGCCCATCGTCGCGATCAACAAGATCGACCGCGCCGACGCCGAGCCGATGCGGGTGCACGATGAGGTCCTGTCGCTGTTCATGGACCTCGAGGCCACCGAGAAGCAGCTCGACTGTCCCTTCCTCTACACCTCGAGCCGGGCCGGAACCGCCACCCACGAGCTCGACCAGCCCGGGACCACCCTGGAGCCGCTGTTCGAGACCATCCTGGCCACCATCCCGGCCCCCACCGGCGATCCCGAGAAGCCGTTCCAGATGCTGGTTAGTACGCTCGACTTCTCTTCGTTCCTGGGCCGGATCGCCATCGGCCGCATCGAGCGCGGCCGGATCGCCGTCGGCGACCAGGTCGCGCTGCTCCCCATGGGCGAGGCTGGGCATGGTCCCGGCCGAGGAACCGGGCGTTGATCGCGGCAAGGTCACCAAGCTCTACACCTTCGACGGCCTGCACCGGGTCGAGGTCAAGCAAGCCGCTGCCGGCGACATCGTGGCACTGGCCGGGTTCGAGGGCATCGAAATCGGCAAGACCTTCTCGTCGATCGACTGCCCGGAGCGGCTGGCCGGTATCGCGGTCGAGGAACCTACCATCTCGGTCGATTTCATCGTCAACAACGCGCCCGTTCGCCGGCCGGGAAGGGAAATACGTCACCTCGCGGCAGGTGCGCGACCGGCTCTTCAAGGAGCTCGAGCGCAACGTCGCGCTCCGGGTCGAGCCCACCGATTCGCCCGACACCCACACCGTGGCTGGTCGCGGCGAACTCCACCTCGGCATCCTGATGGAGACGATGCGGCGCGAGGGCTATGAGTTCCAGGTCTCCCGGCCTCGGGTCATCCTGCGCGAGGGACCCAACGGCGAGCGGCTCGAGCCGTATGAGGAGTTGACGATCGACGTCGCCGAGAGCTACATGGGCGTGGTCATGGAGAAGCTCGGGCCCCGCCGTTCCGAAATGATCGAGATGCGGAACCCGGGGCAGGGGATGGTGCGGCTGACGTTCAAGATTCCGGCGCGCGGCCTGTTCGGCTACCGCTCGGAGTTCATGACCGACTCGCGGGGAACCGGCATCATGCATCACCGGTTTCTGGAATATGGGCCCTGGGCCGGACCCCTCGCCGGCCGGAAGCGCGGCGTGCTGGTGGCCGATCGCGAGGCGCCGGTGGTGGCATTTGCCCTCGGCAACCTGCAGGAACGGGCCCAGATGTTCGTGGCGCCGGGCGAGATGGTATACGAGGGGATGGTGGTGGGCGAGAACTCCCGGCCGGGCGACATGGACGTCAATGTCGGCAAGGAGAAGAAGCTCTCCAACATGCGGACCACGGCGACCGATGACAACGTTTCGCTCGAGCCGCCCCGGGTGATCACGCTGGAGTACGCCCTCGAGTACATCGAGGAAGACGAGTTGATCGAGGTGACCCCGCTGAACGTCAGGCTTCGCAAGCGGGTCCTCCAGGCAACCGAGCGAAAGAAGGCCACTCGGGCAGCAAATCGGGTGGCTGACGCATCTTGAGGAAGGCAGTATTGGCAGTTCAACTTCACCCTGAGCCCTGCACTGGGGAGGCGATCATGTCGGCGTGGGAGGCGTCGCTCGAGGCCATCACGGCCCGACGGCGATTCGGCGAGGAAGAGGAGGACGATTTCGAGACCGATTCGTTCGACTTCGAGGACGAAGACGACGATCTCGACGACGACGATGACGAGGATTTCGACGACGACGATGACGACGAGTCGGACGAAGACGATCCTGCTGGGGGCTTCTCTTTTGACGAGGATGAGGACGAGGAGTAACTCGGCGCCTCACTGCTGGCCTGACATCCTGACGGCCCGCCGCGCTCCAAGCGCGGCGGGCCGTCGGGCAGGGTCCGGTCGATGCGTACTGCCGGTCTTCGCTAGCGCCCTTCCGACGACATCCGCGGGGCCTTCGGGCAGGAGTAGGAAATCGCCGCCTTCACCCCCGTGCGCGCGTTGGTCGCCGAGTCGAGCACGGTGTGCGTCAGGAACGCCGGATCGCGGTCGGCCTCGTACACCAGCAACGCCGTGAGGGCCGCGTTGTAGCGCAGATCGCTCATCACGATCTTGTCGTAGGTGTCGCGGTTGGTGTGCCAGGTGAGGTTGCCATAATCCCAATTGACCCCACCGGCGCCAATCACCGGTGCCCTGGCACACTGGAACGACGAATGGTCGCTGCCACCGGTGCCCGGAGGGCCGACCTGCCCGATGCCGAGCCCCGCGGTGGCGGCGGCCGGCATCTCGCCGAGGTACTTCACCAGCCGGTCGGTGACGAGCAGGTTGGGACCCGGCCCGAGGTTCTGGATCCGGCCGGTCCCGCCGTCTTCATTGATGCCGAAGTGCACCTGCTCGACGATCGCGGGATGATCGGCCACAAAGGCCCGCGAGCCGAGCAGGCCTTGCTCCTCGCCATTCCAGTGCCCGACGATGATGGTGCGCCGCGGGTGGGGATAGACCTGCTTGAGGATCCGGATCACCTCCATCATCGTCACCGTGCCGGTGCCGTTGTCGGTGGCGCCCGTGGCGGCATCCCAGGTGTCGAAGTGGGCCGAAAGGACGATGTACTCGTCCGGCTTTTCGGACCCCTTGATCTCGGCGACCACGTTGAACATCGGCTGCTCACCCAGCGCGCGCGAGTCGGCGTAGACCCGGATGCGCGGCGCCTGGTGATGCTCGGCCAGGCGATAGAGCAGGTTCCAGTCTTCGCAGGTGAGATCGATGGTCGGCACCTGCTCGCGGGGATTGCCGAACACCTTGTCGGTGCCGGGATAGTTGGAGTAGTAGGTGCTGAGGATGCCGGCGACAGCGGCGGTCTTCGGCCACTCGAAGGAGTAGTTCCGCCGCCCGGCGGCGGTGGTGTCGGTGCCGTGCGGCAACCGGGCGCGATAGGCGGCAGCCAACTGGATGCGCGCGGCGCTGTCGGCCGACCATTCGCCCGGGGCGCCGAACTCCTGCAGTTGTGCCGGGGCCCGACAGGTCGGGTTCGGGGCGCCGGGGCCGGTGATCCCGGGCGCCGCGGTAAGGACGAACTTTCCCTTGGCCTGCGTCATCCAGGTGGCCACGCCGGCAGCGGTCGTGTCGGTGGGGAGCAGGATGACCTCACCCTCGATCCAGGCGCCGTTGGTGCCCGGGCTCCACGCCAGCATGGTGGCTTCGAGGGTGCGCACCCGCGGGGCGACCAGGTCGACGTGCGTGGGGCCGCGCTGCCAGCGCGCCCAGGTACCGAATTGCTCCTCCCGGGCCGGGACGCCCCATTTGGCGTACTGCTTGATCAACCAATCCTGGCCCAGCAGGTACCGGTCGGAGTTGATCAGCCGGGGACCGATCGAATCATTGAGGACCTGCGCCAGGTCGGCGATCTGGGAGTGCTGCATTCCCTCGTCCCAGATTCGTTGCACCAGCGGGTCGCTGGGCGGGGTGGTCCGGGTGAAGCGGGCGGCAGTGACCGCAGGGGCGCCACCGCGGCCGCCGCCGGCGGGCGTCGGGGTGGTTGCGGGCGTGGTCTTGGTGGCGCAGGCGGCGGCCAGCGCGCACAAGGCAACAGCGCAGACGGGAAGACGCATGGAGGCACCTTTCAGCGAGCGGGGGCGTGGGGGGTCCAACAAAGCTACCCGCTGAAGCGGCGAGGGGCGAGGAGGGTGGCGGAGCGCGGCCTCACTGGGCGAGGGCGCGTCTCCTCGCGGCGAGCAAGATCGCCGAGCTCAATTGTCGCTTCACGGAGGGGATCGACTTGATGACGACCTTGCGAATGCCGCGGTCCATGTGCTTCCGGTTGAGGTACTCCCGGTCCGCCACCTGGGTCAGCAGGTGGGAGGAGATCATCTGCCGGCCATACTCGGCAGCGAAATCGGCCTTCGAGTTGCCCAGCCTGGTGAGCAACCGCTGATGGGTCCGGTCGACTCCGGTCGGCCACTTGAAGGAGGGATCGCGCTTGGCCATCGCCGTCTTCATCGCGTCGGCGAAGCGGGTCTGGTCGATCACCACGTCGGCGGCATCGCTCCGCGCGCTGTCGCTCACGCCCAGGCGTTGCGCCAGCTGGGCGCTTTTCAGCTCGTAGTTGTTGGTGATCGCGGTGGCGGTAAGGAACGCCTGCTCTTCCGCAGAGAAGAAGTGTGTTTCGGTGACGGCGACGAAGATGGCCGAAGTCGTCCAGCCCGCCAGCCCTGCCAATACCACGACCTTGCCCAGCATGGTCCCGCCGTTGAAGCGTCCTGCCACGTCCTGGGAGATCAAGGCATCCGACGTGGACGAGCAACGCCTGGATGCGGGCGCTACTTGTCGCGGAGAAAGCTAGCGGGGACTGGGGGCGCAGCGCTGTCCATCGTTGGATCATCGCTCTTCGATCGAGTGGGCTCAGGTCGGTGCGGGGGCAGGCCCTGGCGGGGCTACCGCCTCTGCTCAGGCTGCCATGGTGGCGGGAGTTTGCGCCTCAGCCGATGTCCAGCAACCTCCTCACATCCACCGTGCAGCTCGCCGCGAGCGCCGGATGCCGCCACACCAGCCGCTCCCGTTCGATCACGGGGAAGCGCGCATCGGGTGTCCACACCTCGATCTGCTGCTGATCGATGTCGACGATCCAGTAGTCAGGAATGCGTTGTTCCTGGTAGAGGCGGCGCTTGGTCCCTCGATCGGCACGCGCAGTCGAGGGAGAGAGAATCTCGACGGCGAGGTAGAGCGTCCGGATGTCAGACCACTGCCAGGTCTGCTGGAACACGGCGAGGTCGGCAACGAAGAGATCGGGCTGGACCAGGGTATCGCCACCGAACGAAAGGTCTGCGGGCGAACAGAGGAGGGCCTGGATTCCATGCCGCTCCAGGTAGCGGTCAAGGATCCGGGTCAGCTGGCTGAGGAGGAACTGGTGCCTGCCCCCTGGTGCCGGTGTCACGAGCAGTTCGCCGTGCACGGTCTCGTAGCGGTTGCCGTCGTCGGGCAGGGCGCGGACGTCGTCAGCGGAATAATGGCGCGCGAGTGGCATGGGCATAGTATCGGCTCGGCGGACGCGGGGAGGCAAGTGGGGTACATCCGCGGAGTGTTGGTGAAATCCCACGGAACGCATCATCGGATTGCTGATGTGCGGATCATCTCGACGCGGACGCGCGGAGCGCTCAGCGCCTGAAATAGAGCCCGATCGTACTCATCAGCGTGAGCGCCCAGATCACAATCATCCGGTGCAGGTGGCGCCGGAAGTCCTCCTTCATGGCGCGTCGCAGCTCGGCCGTTCTCATCGAGAACAATTCGTCCCTGAGGGCGGAGCGCTCCGCTGAGACCTGTTGCAGCTGCTCTCTCAGGAAGAAGATATGGCGTCGATGAACCTCACGCAGGTCGGAGAGTGCCGGGGTATCCGCACTGCTCATCTGCTTCCTCCTGGGTCCGCGAGGACGCTGACGATTCTTGGATGTCAGCGGTACGATAGCACGATGGCTCAACGAAACGCGGTACGAAATCACGCGGCACGGCGGCCTGAGCTCGTCCTAGCCCCCACGCGGTCGTCGGCCACGGAGGTCCTTCGGACGCCCCGGCGCGCGGGCAATGCGCGCCGGGGCGCACTGTTCGAGTTGTTTGACCACCCACGCGTTCAGGCTGACGCCAGCCAGGGCGCTCGCGCCCGCGATCCTGCGGTGCAGCTCGGGTGCCATGCGCAGCATGAAGCGACCGGAGAATGGCTTCTCCGGTTCCTCGCCGCGTGCGGCGCAGAAGGCGAGGTAATCCTCGACGGACGCCTTGAGTTCCGAGCGGAGGGAGGCGACCGACTTGCCCTGGAAGGTGATGACGTCGCGGGTATTGATGACCTGGCCGTGAAAGACCCCCGCCTGGTCATCGAATTCCACGGTCGCCTGATAGCCTCGGTACTCCATCATGATCTGGCTCCGGCCTTGTCCAGAAAGTCTCTGACGGAACGCACTGCCCCCCGGCCGGTCTCCTTCTCGGGATGGGGCCGGTGGAAGACGGCCCGGCAACCGTTCAGGGCGATCCGGATGCGTGCCCCATCCCCTGGAGTGATTTCGGCGCCCAGGTGTTCGAGGAGGGCGATGATGTCACGCCATGCGATGCTGGACGGCGTCGGGTGGGCGAAGATCCAGACGTACGTGGCCTGATGCCGTGAGGTCATCGCATGTCGTGACCCGGCCCACCGGGCCAGCTGATGATATCAAAAAATGATACTATACGCAAGGTTGACTGCCCGCTGCCGGCGGACGGGTCGCGGCGTGGGTGGTTGGATTCTGGCGGGAGGGAACGCTGGGGGGGTGACCGATCAGAAATCCGCGGCGCATTCGAACGCGGGAGGGTAGCCGAGCGGGCGTCGACCGAGGCGAGAACGGGTCGGCCGGTTGACCCTACGGCCCTTTTTGGGTAGTATCGCCCGCCCGCAAGGGCCTGTAGCTCAGGTGGTTAGAGCGCACGCCTGATAAGCGTGAGGTCGGAGGTTCAAGTCCTCCCAGGCCCACTTTGCCAACCGATGGCCAGCAGCATCCAGCAGAAAGTCGAGCGTAGCCGCATCCGGAGTTCCCATCGCATGGGCAGGTGTCGAGCCAGTCGGCTCGACCGAATGGTCGGCCTTCCAATCTTCTTACTCTATGTCAGCGCCGCTCCTGACTGCTGCTACTCCCCACTTGCCATCAACTTTCGTAACAACAAGAAAATATGGCGTACGCGGGCCTGTGCCAGACATTGCAGCAGACTCAACATCGACAAAGGCGACGTCAGGAGTTAGAAACCGAATCCTGATTGAGCCTGTGGGATGCACATGCGCCAGCCGATGTGGGCCACCGGCTACGATGCTGCGATAACACTTTGCCACCTCAGCTTTGCCGACAAGAAGTCGACCATCAGAAAGCCGCTCATCAACGTCGTCGTGTTGGGTGGCAACCATCCCATCAACGTCATCTTTCTGTGCCGATGAGGCATGCTGGGCGACCAGTGCCTTGATGGATTGCTCGTCCGCGGGTGTTCCAGTAACCGTCTGGGCATGCGCGGGGGTGGTGAAGGCGAGCATTGCTAGAAGATGGGCTGGGCGAATCATATTGATCTCCTCGGGAATCGCTCGGCGCGGGAACTTCTCAGTTGGAAGGCTAACGACCTGCGCTTTTGCCGAGAGGCCAGGTGAGGCCGCGACCTGGTCACGGGGTCGTGCGATCACGGCAGAAGCTCGATGTCAGAGGCGAAAATGTCACCGGCGGCGTCCGGCGGTCCTGACAGCTTGAGTCGCGTCGGGTAACCAAATGTTGGGTCGAACTCCACCCTTACGAGGGTGCCAGCTCTACTCGCCGATATGGCAAGGGTGAAGAGCGCGTCGACGGTAGGCAGCGTGGCGGGCACCACGGGCACTGAATCATTCGTCGCAACAAATTGAGCCGATCGAACCGTATCAGCCAGGACGACCAGCCGAATCGCTTGACCGTCGAGCGTGTTGAAGAAACCGGTCGTCATGTAGCGATACGCATACCGAGTGAGGTGGTGCGTCGCCCAGTTGGCTTGTGCCGCCTGAAGGTCGGCGACCGACGGGCCGGTTGGGTTGTCGCGGCAGCCCCCCGCGCCGCCGACGACGAGTGCCAGCCCTACGGTGGCGGCCAGTCCCCGTTTCGTGATCTGGCGATAGGATCGGGCAAGGCATAGTAGAACGGCGATCACGACGCCGATCAGGACCCACCGTTGGTTTGCACCGAGGCCAGTAGAGAACGCAGCCCCTTGGTTGTAGGCGAGGGTGAACTGGAGGATGTGGTCAACCACGGGCTTCGACCCTCCCGCGGCAGGGATTGCATCTTCGATGGCCAGCTTGCTCGCGCAATCGGCAAGTAGTACCACACTCACGAGTGACCAAAACACCCGTCCCGGAGACCTCATCGGTAAACCCTCACATGCCGGGCTCGGTTCCCTCTTCTTCGGTCGACTCCCGCGCAGCAATGCCCGTCTTGGACTGCCGACGTCGCCCGCGCTACAAGAGCAATCCCCCCTGGATGCGCGACCGCACGGCCCACCAGAGGGCGCCGAGCAGGGTCGAATGCCGCCACCAAACCTTCGCTTCGCCGGTCGCACCGACCCGGAGCACCGTGCCGGGGGGCAATGTCACCCGCGCCTCGATCGCGCCGAATCGCTGGGTGCTGCTTGATGAACCCACACTCGTCACGACGGCATCGATCGGCGCGTCAAGGGCCTGATAGGCGATCAACCTGACGCGCTGGCCCGGCTCGATCCGGCTGCTGCCGGCAGCGGCGAGGGTGATTCGCGCCTCCAGCGCGGAGGGATCGTACACGACGAGCAGGGTGTCCCCCGGACCAACCCGTCGACCGAGCAGCCATTCGGGATGCTCCGTCGCAACCACGCCGTTGATGCGAGCCCGCACCAGTTGTTGCGCCACCCGGCCACGCGTGGCCGCCACTCCAGCCTCGGCGGCCAGGCGTTCCGCCGACAGCTGCGCATCCGGGCCGGCGCCATGGCCGGCTCTCGCCTTCTGCTCGAGGATCGTCAGGGAGTCCACGCTGCGGGTCTCCGTCGCCAGCGTCCGCAAGGCATCGAGATTCAGGATCCGCAGCAGGGGAGCACCGGCTGCGATCGACGCCCCCGTGTTGGCAAAGATCTCGCTCACCACGCCGCTGTCCGCGGCAGCCACCGCCTGCGAACGAACCGCTGCCACGCGGAACCCGCCGCCGCTCTTCAGGTCCCAGGGGATCACGGCCGACATGGCCACGGCAGCCAGCAGGATCAGCGGACCCCGGCGCCGCCATCGGCGCCAGCGCGCGCCTCCGGTCTGTGCCCGGACCGCGAGGACCACCGCGCGCCAGACCGACAGGAGTCTGGTCCGGAGGAGCGCCACGATCACGAGGACGACGAGCAATCCGCCGAGCAACCCGATGGTCGCCGTGGCGAAGCCGAGCAGCTTCAGCGCGATCCATGAGATGAAGAGGCTGCCGTAGAGCAGCGAGAGTACGCCATACCACAGGAAGAGCCGCCGTTCGTTCGGCGCCACATCGGGCTCGGGCATGTCGATGCGGAGCAGGTGCCGACGGAACCACCAGGTGAGGTAGCCCGCCGCCCGATGACGGAGGTTCGGAACCTCCAGGTAATCCGACAGGGCGAAGTAGCCATCCAGCGGCATCAGGGGATTGCCGTTGGTGACAATCGTCATGAACCCGCCGATCAGCATGGCCGCGAGCGCAAAGTGCGCCAGCAAGGTTTCCGGCCGGGCCACGATCCAGGTGATCGCGGCCAGCGCAGTGCACAGCAGCTCAACCCAGGCGCCGGCCGCCGTCACCCAGAGGCGGGAACGGAGCTCGGGGAAGCTCCACGCGTCATTGACGTTGCAGTAGAAGGCCGGACTGAAGTAGAGAATCATGAATCCCAGTTCGTGGACCTCACCGCCGAAGTACTTGCAGGCGAAGCCGTGACCGAGTTCATGAAGCAATGTCAGCGTCACCAGCGTCACCACCAGGATGCCGACACCGCCCACCGTCAGGGCGGCGGGGGCGTAGGTGCTGCTGACCGCCGCGGAGAAGGCGCCCCATCGCGTGGTGAGAATCCAGGCATAGGTCGCGAAGAGGGCCACCGAGGCGATCACGAATCCCCGGGTGAAGCACCACTGCACGTAGGGGATGATCCGATCGAAGAAGCCGTTGGCATCGCCGAAGGCCCAGCGCATGCGGAGCCATTCGCCGCGAAAGAGCGATCGCCGACGCCGGCGTTCGGTCCGGAGCCGTTCGAGCTGGTAGTCCATCCGTTCCGCCAGGTCATGCTCGAGCAGATGCATCCGTGACAGGGTGCGCACGAAGGCTTCCACCGCGCCGGCGGAAATGGCGACACCCTGCTCGGCCATCGCGGCCGCGACGTCTTCGGGCGCACGCGTGCCGTCGAGCAGGCGAATCCCCGCAGCCTGGGTGGGCAGGAACCGGAAGTACTTCTGGGTGGTCGGGTCCTTGACCACGAAGGTCTGCTCGCCCCGATAGCGTTGTTCGATCAGGACGATCCCTGGTCGCAGCCGCGGTCGGCGCACCTCCGGCGGCCCCGGCTACCGCACCGGGCGGACGAGGTGCTCACCGGCATGGAGCCCGCTGAGGACCTCGACCCGACCATCGCCCAGGTCGACGCCGAGCACCACGGCGCGCAGACTCGTCCGGCTGCCCTCGCGGACCAGGACGTAGTCATCGGCACCGACCACGTCGCGGGGGATGGCGAGCGCCTGGCGGCGTTCGCTGCCGAGTTCGACGCTGACGGCAGACCCCGCGATCAAACCGGCCGTCCGATCGAGCCGGATGATCACTTCCCTCGTTCCGCTGCCGGGGTCGATCGCCGGGGCGACGTCGTGCACCGTGCCTCGGATCGCGGCCGGTCCGCCCAGCCGCACCGCTGCCTTCCCACCGAGGCGGATCGCCAGCGCGGCGTGCTCGGGCACACGGATCCTGGCCAGCAAGGGCCCGGTCTCGGCGACGCGGAAGAGGGTGTCTCCGGCTGCCACCATGCCGCGCGGCCGGACGTAGCGGGCAGTCACGACGCCGACAAAGGGCGCGGTGATTCGGGTGAGTTCCAGCGCGCGCTGGGCGCGCCGAAGCGCGAGTCCTGCTTCGCGATACTGGAGTTCGCTCTGTTCCGAATCGGCGACGGTCACCCCCTGGACCCGACTGAGGGCACGGGCGCGCATCACGTTCCGCTCACTCTGGTCGAGCGCCACTTGCGCGCTCGCCAGGTTCAGCTCCTGGTCAACGCTCTCGATCCGCGCGAGCAGCTGTCCCGCCGCGACCTGCGTGCCGATATCCACCAGGATCGAATCGATGATGCCCGACGAGCGCGCGGCGGCGACGGCGTCGTGCTCGACGTACAGCTGTGACGGAAACGACATCGGCATCGAAAGCGTCACGGTGTCCACCGTGACATCACCGGTATCGGCCGCGACGGCCTCGCGAATCGGTGACGGTGGCTTGCCGCCACAGCCGGCACTCAGCAGGGTGCAGAAGACCAACGACGGAATCAGGTACGCACCGGATCTCAGGACCACGACCAGACCCTCCACCAGAAGAGCCGCAGGGACCGGAACGGTGTCCGGAAGAGGCGGCCCAGCACCGACATCGGGGCCGTGAGGACCCGTGCTTGGGTGACCATGCCGGGCCTGAGCGCGCCGTCGTCGTTGGCGAAGATGGCGGTCACCGGGAAGTTCGGCTCCTGCGCGCCTCCGGTCCGCGCCATCTGGCCCACGCGCAGGACGCGTCCGGTGAAGGTTCGCTGCGGCAGCGCGTCGACCCGGAGTCGCACCTCCGCTCCCGGGGACACGCGGTCCACTTCCCGCTGATCCACGCCGAAGTCGAGTTCCAGGGAGTCGGTCTGTCCCAGCACGACAAAGGGCTCTCCGGCGTCGAGACTGGCCCCGACCCGTTCCTGAGGACGCGCCGTCAGGACGGTACCCGAGATCGGGGCCCGCAGCGTCAGCAGTTGCAGGCGCTCGGTTTCGATGGCGAGTTCGTTCCGCAACGATGCGGCCCGGAGTCGCTGCAGCCGCTCGTCGGCCGCATCCTGGCGCGTCGCGGCCAGCGTGGCCGCGCGGTCGGCGGCGGCCACCGCCGCGACCACCGCATCCCGCTCCGCCCGGAATTCCGCCTCCCGCAATCGGGCAATCGGAGCACCCGGCTCGACCGACGTCCCCTCGCGCACGAAGACCTCCTCCACCACTCCCGGAATCACGGCCCGCACCTCGGCCTGCCGGCCCGGGCGGAAGGTCGGCTCCAGCGCCGAAACCCGGAAGGGCCACTGGATCAGGGAGAGCAGCGCGAGGGCGATCACGGCGACCCCGGCAGCCAACAGCCGCTTCCGCCGAGGAATCTCCAGGAACTCCCGGCGTTTGATGGTGAACGCGCTGAGCGCGTCCGCCATCGGGATACGGGCATACAACTGCGCGTTGCGAATGGCCACCGTGGTCTGGTTCGCAAAAATCGTGACCAGTTCCTGCTGTTCCTCCGAGGCGAAATCGTTTCGCTCGGCCTCGAACACCAGGATGCCGACGGCCCCCTCCTCATCAATGAGGGGGAGATAGAGGCCGCTGCCTACCTTGGCGTTCTCGAGGTCTTGACTGAAGATCTGAAGGAAGATCCGCTCGGCGTCGGTCCGGGGCCCCAATCGATCGGAGAGATAGAAACGCTCCCCGATCCCCGCGGCCCACGCTGCCCGCACCGCCAGATCCTGCATCTCGGGTGTCGTGGCATCGATGGTGTCAACACCGGCCACGGCCCGGACGTCGCACTTGCCGTTGTCGTAGAGCGCCACGGCACCGCGGTCGAATTCGACCGCCTTGGCGGAGAGATTGACCACCGTACGCAGGACCCGGTCGAGATCGAGGGACGATCCGATCTCCTTGCTCATTTCCAGCACCAGCGCCAGATCGTGCTGGGAACTCGCCGCCTCGGCCTGCACGGCGGCGTACAAGGCCGCGGCCACACTGTCGGTGACGTCGCCGAGAGCCTCCCGATCGCCATCGTCGAAGCCAACCGCCCCGGCGTCGCGCGACACGCGAATCAGGCCGACCTCGTTGCCGGCAATCGTGACCGGGGCCACCATCACCAACGCCCCCGGGTCTCCGGCCCGGACGGCGTCGGCCGGCAGCCGCGTGCCGGTCAGTGCGTCACGGCCCTCGCCCCGCGCCAGCTGGCAGACGAAGTGTTCTCCGTCGCTTGCCCAGAAGGACGCCCCATCGGCGGTGAACAGCTCCAGGGCGCCATCGAGTGCGGCAGAAACCACCGCCGTCTGGTCGAGGGTCGCGAACAGAGTGATGGTGAGCTGCCGGATCCGGCGGAGCCGGGCGAACTCGTCGTCGTGACTGGCTGGCACCGTTTGACAACGACCGGGTTGGGTGGGTGGGTGGGTGGGTCAACCGAAGTTGCATCCAATTTCAGTAGAACGCAACCGGAAAAGCAGCGGGGCCGGCCGGGGATGGTTCCCCGGCCGGCCCCGTTGGTGCAGGAACTTACGCGAGGAACATGCGGGGGGCGATCCGCTCTTCGAGCTCGTTCACCTTGAGCTCCAGGGACTCGGCATCCATCCCCGTCTCCTTCTTGATCTGGTCCTTCTGATCCTTGGTGAGGTTGATCTTCACCACTTCATTCTTCTTGTCAGACATGGTGTCGCTCCTGGTGGCTGGTTCGAATTGGGAGTGTCGCTTGACTACACGGACGAAGATGAGGGGAGCGCGTGAAAAGAACGTGAATTCCCTGTCCGGAATCGTGAAAAGGTGGTACCCTTGGGTCCCCCGCTGACAAGGGGCACCCATCGCAAGGATCGAACTGAGGCTCTGCGGCGTCCCCTCCCTCCGGATCGGGGGGAAGCCGCCACGCGTGGCCCTACCGACCAAGGCCATGGCCCTGGTCGCGTACCTGACCCTCGAACCCGGGCCGCATCCCCGTGATGAGCTGGCCACCCTGCTGTGGGGTGAATCCGTCGAGGCGAAGGCCAGGGCCTCCCTCAGGCAGGCGCTGAAGGTCCTGCGAGGTGCGCTGGGCGAGTCGTTGCGCGTGAGCCGGGCGGTGGTCGAGCTCGAACCCCGCATCCAGTGCGATGTCACCGAGTTCCTCGCCGCGACCGCCGCCGATCCGGACGCCGCGGTGAGGCAGGATGTCTCCCGCGTGCTCACCGGGCTCTCTCCCAGGCGCTGCCCGGGCTTCGACGATTGGGCCGAGGGTACCAGGAACCAGGTGATGGCCCGGTACCATCACGCGCTGGCGGAACGCGGGCGGGTGGCGTCGGCGCACAGGAACTGGCGCCATGGCGTGGAGCTCGGGGAACTGTGGCTCCGGTCCGATCCGCTCAGCAACCAGGCGGCCCACCTGCTGATCGAATCGCTCTACCTGTCGGGCGATACCTCGGCGGCCCTGGCCCGGTACGCCGAGTTCAGTGCCCAGCATGAGGCAGCGCTGGGTGCGGCGCCCGACTTCGAATTGCGGGAGCTGGTCAAGCGCCTGGATGACCATCAACCGTCCCTGCTCCGTCAGGATGGGAACGACGACTGGCACCAGGCCACCCGGGATTTCAAGGCGGCGCTGGTGGGCCGGGATCGGGAATGGCAGGCACTCACTCGGGCCTGGAGCGAGCTGCACGGAGAGAGTCGGGTGGTCGTCGTGGAGGGTGAGGTCGGGGCCGGCAAGACCCGGCTGGCGGATGACTTCGATCGCTGGGTGACGACCCAGGGTGCGCAGGCGTTGCGGGCGTTCTCGTATGAAACCGGCGCGATGGTTCGATTCGGCACCGTGCTCGAAGCCTGCTCCGTGGCGCGATCGAACTCCCCGGCGCCGCGGGAGCCGATGCGAGCTCGCTGAGTGTCCTTTCCCGGATCGTCCCCGACATCCAGCGACGCTTTCCGGCGGTTTCCCCGCTCAGCACCGAACCGCCCGCGGCACTGCTGCACGAGGCGGCAGCTGACCTGCTGCAGTCGGTGGCGGAGGATGGGCCGCTCCTGGTGCTGGTCGATGACTTCCATTGGTGCGACCCCGACTCCGCCGCCATGATCCACCATCTGGTGCGTCGGTTGGCCGGGACGCGGGTGCTCTGGTATCTGGCCTTCACCCCGGGCGACGCGGAGCGAGGCGCACCCGCGATCCGGGTGGCGCGGGCCCTTCGCGCGATGCCGACCGCCCTTCGCCTCCACCTGGCGCCGCTGAGCACGGACGACGTCCAGGCGGTGATTCGCGATCTCGGCCACGTGCGCCGGGTCACCGCCGGCCGTCGGCTCGCGGGCCGCCTGCACGAAGTGACGGACGGCAACCCCTTCTATCTCATCGAACTGCTGAAGACCCTGTTGGCCGAGGGCCGGCTGACCGTCGATCCGGAAAGCGGCGAGTGGATCGTCCCGGCAGGGACCGAGTTCGATGTCGAGGTCGGTACCATGTCACCCACGGTGCATGAGGCGATTGCCCAGCGGGTGGCCCGGGTGCCGGATGAGTTGCGCACCATCCTGATCACCATTGCCGCGCACAATCGCGGCTGCCTGGCCGGGGTGCTCTCTCACGTCCACGGCATCTCGCGGATTCGGGCGGCGGCGATGGGTGATGAACTTCAGGAGCGGTACCTGGCGACCGAGGAGAACGGCCGATACCAATGCGCCCACGCGGTCATCGCCAAGGTGGTGCTGGATGCGCTGCGTCCCGCGCGCCGCCGGGAACTGCACCGCGCCATCGCCCTGGCGATGATCGCCTTCGCCGAGCAGGGCGACGCGCCGGTCGACGCCGGCGAAGTGGCGTATCACGCGGATCGGGGTGGGGAGCGCGGGGTGGCCTACGAGCATGCCCTGCTGGCCTGCAGCGCCTCGCAACAACGGGCCGCCTTCCAGGAGGCACTGAGCTGGCTGGATGTGGCGTCCGGTTGTGCCAGCGGCCCGGAGCAGATCGCGACGGTGGACCAGGCGACGGCGGCATTGCTCGACGCGGCGGGGTGGAGCCAGCCGCACGCCGCCGCCGGCACCCCGAGCAACGAGACCATCGTACGGAAGGATTTCGATCTCGCCGGCGGCGATGCGGGCTGAGAGCATTCGTCATCTCCCGGGCCGCGCACCGCCCTGCCCGAGATGACGATCGCCACCGAAAAGCGCGGCGCGACTCTCCCCGCAACGCCTGCGTCGAATCCATCCTTGTCGCACGCCAGGCCGGTCGGCCCGCGGCGGCCAGGGCCACGAGGACCAGCAGCCCGGAGGCGCTCAGCAGCGCCACCGGATCCATGGGCTGCACTTCGAACAGCACCGAGCGCAGCAGGCGCGAGCCCGCCAGGGCACCTCCGAGGCCGACGACAACCCCCACCGCAGTCAGCATGATGGCGCGCCGCAGCACCGAGTCGAACGCGGTGAGAATCGTGGTGGCCATCCCGATGGCCAGTCCCAGGCTCACGATGGCCGTGATCGTGAACCCCGGTGACCGTGCCAACCGCCGCAGTGCGTGCCGAAGTTCGCGGCCGGAGCGTTCCAACCCGGCGCCGCGCCGGGTGCGCGAAGGGAAGAACGGGATCCTCACGCGCTCTCCTCGCCCAGCGGTGGCCCGAGCAAGCTGCCCACCGCCGAGGCGAGGCTCAGCTTGTTCGGGAACCCCAACCGGTCTCGGTCGATCGCCTCTGGGTGCTTGAGATTCTGTTGCATGAATGCTACCAGAACCCCCTCGCGATGAAGATGAGCCTGTACGTTGGCGACGCGCGGCCCGTTGGCATTGATGACCGCCCCGGTCAGGCCTCGGCGGCAGCAAGCGCCGGTTAGGCGCCGCGTGTTCTCAGCGACCTGAAGCTCGTCCGGCCAGAGCTGATTCAGCGCTCCGGATCCTCGAGCAGTGTTTCCCATCGGGTGAGCCAATTGCGCAAGCCCGTTGTGCCAAGCAGAAGGACAAGCGCTCCAATGGCGGTAAAGAGGACGATCTTGAACGCGAGTTGAGAATGCAGCCGAAGGTAGTCACCGACGAGGGGAAGGGCCGTTAAGCCCGCGACCCCAGCGACCGCCGCCGGTATCCCCACACCGACAAGCGCCCATTCTCTTCCACGGCGCACATGGGCAAGTGCCAAGGTGCGAATGCGCTCGGCCTCCAGGTTGATGATCCGGCCATCCGCGGTCCGGATGGTTAGGTCGTCCGCCGTGGCGGCGACGAATGTTCCTTCGATGACATCGCTACCGAGAAGCCCAACGCGGAGGCGCACATCGGTTCCTTGGCCTCCTTGGGCCATGATAGCCGGTAATGCGTCGGATAGGCTGCGTCGATGGTCAGGAAGCATCGGGTCAGGTACGCGTGGGCCTAACGCCCTGCGCTTCTGCCGCGAGGCCTGGCGAGGCCGCCGCATTCCCAATAAAGCATACATCGCGGCGGCCGAACCGCCTTGGCCTCGTCGGCAGCAAGCGCCGGTTAGGTTGCAGAACCCCAATTGAAGTGCAGCCCCACACGCACTGGGATCGCCGATCGACCGTAGATAGCGTTGCTGCGCCAGTTGTATTGCACATCTGAGAAGAACTGCAACCAGCCGAGGCGGGCCTCAATCCCGATTCCCCCGCCGAGGATGGTGGTTGTCGCGTCGCTCCCTCCGAAGATGTTCAGGTCCCCGAAAATGTGGTGGAGGTCGTCCACCCGGAGATTGGCGAGCGACGAGCTTCCGATCACGTAGCCTCGGATCCCGCGCACGTTGACCGCTCGGCGCGCTTCGTCCGTCATCCCACCGGTCGAGCTGGCAATCCGCCCTGGGCCGGATGCGATGGCTTGGGACATGAAGCCGAGACTGACTCCAAAAGCCCATGGTGACTCGTTGGTGTGGTAAAGCAACAGGACTGCGGCGCTAACCATGGCGGGTGAACGGGTGGTTCCCCGCAACCCAACCGGGTCCGCCTGAGGGACCGCCCACACGCTATAGTCCGCCCCTTTGCGGAAAGCGCCGCCGGGACGAACGGGAGGAGTCCACCCACCAGACGCCACACAAAATGCTGAAAGTCCAGAACTTCGCACCGAGATTCCTAGTTGCGTGGGGTTATCGAGAGCATTGTTCGCACCCTAACGGCTTGCGCTTCTGCCGCGAGGCCAGGTGAGGCCGCCGCAGTCCCGAAACCTATCTAACGCGGCGGCCCAGCGTTTCAGGCCCCGGCCACAGCAAGCCTGGGTTAGGTGGCCCGATCCGAGCGATCCAATGCGGCAAACATCACAGTCGACAACCCTTCGACCAACAGCGTCAAGCCCAAGAAGAACACGAGGATGACAATTAAGGTGCGACCAAGGGACAAGTGTCGGATGAAATCGAGATATGCGACCTGCGCCGCTTGCGGGTCACTTGTCCAGTCCACCAGTTTCGAGCGTTCGCGTCCGAAGAACCAAAATGCGGTTGGAATCGCGACTAGTACGGCGGCAAGAAGGCGCATCATCAACGGTTTCATCAGTAGTGCCCAACTCCGGGGAAGGTGAGGTAGCCAACGTAGTGCCATGCTACTCAGCGGATTGGTGGTGACTGTGTCGCTCCACACATCGGGTCGGGCTCTCAGTTGAACACTGGAGGCTGCCTAACGATCTGCGCTTTGGCCTCGTCGGCAGCAAGCGCCTGTTATGCGGCGGGCTGCATTTCAGGTCGATACATGCTCCCTCACGGCGAGATCTCACGGAATGTTCGCCTTCGAAGTCCGAGACGCTACCGTGATATGGACCGGAAAGAGCTGTACGCCTCCCGACAGGTCCTCCGCAATTCGAACGAAGACTGCTCCGGGAAGGGCCGCGTTGAAGAGACCCGGCAGCTGGGTGCGGCCCACCACCGTTCCTCGTACCGGGTCGACAATGACCAGCCACGACTCGCTGATGGCCTCCTTTTCGCTGGGCGAGGGAGGTGCAACTTCCGCTCCCCGGCGTTCGGACGGATTCCCAATCTTCGCAGACGCGCGCGATCCCTTGGGGCGCTCAAATAACACCAGCAGCAGACCGCTCGGATCCTCGACTAAGCCGTCGATCCGTATTTCGATGCTACGGCTGCCATTCGCATCGCGCTGGAGACTCTCGTCACCAGCGAAGATGTGCCACGGAAGCACTAAGTCGCCGAGCCGCTTCCCTTCGTCGCTCCACCGCCCAAACCGGGGCCGGTCGCGATGCCCGACCCAAAACCCTCCTGCGCTCGCCGGCGAAATCAGACGCGCGACGGCAGGGGAATTGGGTGTGTCATTCTGGTTGTCGTCGTCGAAGCTCCTCACAAAGCGACCGGAATCATCCACGACGTGCATCGCATAGCGAGCGCGGTCAGGCGTCCCCACTGATGCATTCACCAGGAGGCGTCCGCCGGATATTGGTAGGAAACCGGTCCCTTTCGACATCGACGCGATAGGAAAGACCCGCAGATTCCCAGTCGTGTCGATAATCCGTCAGTCGACGCAGGCCGCAGGTCAAAAAGGAAGGTCGCGGCCAGTCGGCCCCACTGCAAGCCCGGCAATGAGCGCGTATTCGCCGGGACCTTGACCACGTCTCCCAAACGACACCCTGCGCCTTCCCGCTTCGGTCGAACCGGACGAAATGAGCGCCATCCGATGTTGGTCCGGCTAGGAATCCCCTCGAGGGTCAGGTGCCACAAACGCCATGTCAGTGAACGGGCAGGGAATCACTCGGCGGCACCAACCGGCCGATTGGCTCAATCCGAAGTGAGCAACCGGTCCCGCACTGCAGGATGGCTGGCCTCGCCCCAATTGCCCCTGCTCTCCCAACGGCAGGCGCTTGCCCGTTCGCAGAACTGCAAGCGATGGCAGCAACCGCCGTGGCAAGGAGGCGGCGGCGAGTCAGCGAATCGAAGGCGAGTGCCGTTTGCCAATCTCATGATCCTACCTCCGACCAAGCCGCCTAACGCCCTGCGCTTCTGCCGCGAGGCCAGGTGAGGCCGCCGCAGTCCTTAGATAAAGAATACATCGCGGCGGCCGAACCGCTCTGGCCTCGTCGGCAGCAAGCGCCTGTTAGGTGGGCCTCCTTGACGTCTGAACGTTATGACGTCATATTACTGGCATGACCACCGCGAAACGTGCCACCGTGTACTTCGACGAATGCCTCCACATGGCGCTCCGGGTGAAGGCGGCCGAGACCGACCAGAGCATCTCCGACCTCGTGAATACGGCGGTCCGGCAGAATTTGCTCAGGACGCCGAGGACCTGGCCGCCTTCCGTGAGCGAGCAAAGGAACCGACCCTCGCCTTCGAAGATCCATCCGCGACATGGAGCGCGTGGCAAGCTATATCCTCCGGTTCAAGCGCTCTGCCGTCAAAGAGATCGAAGCGCTGCCACCGAACGACCGCCGCCGGGTGGTGGCCACGTCCAAGCCCTCGCCAGCAATCCACGCCCGGTCGGTTCTGAGAAGCTCAGCGGCGAGGATAAGTACCGTCTCCGCCAGGGCGACTACCGAATTCTCTACGAAATCGTCGAGATGAACTCATTGTTACCGTCGTGGGTTGGCAATCGCCGCGACGTGTACCGCTGATCGGCTGATGCGCCCTGTTATGCCACCTAACGGCCTGCGCTTCTGCGGCGAGGCCAGGTGAGGCCGCCGCAGTCCTTAGATAAAACATACATCGCGGCGGCCGAACCGCCTTGGCCTCGTCGGCAGCAAGCGCGCCTCTGAAAGCGCGGAGCGCAAGGGGGTGTACGATTTCAACGACCGTCGCGAGACGGCCGGTCCTCCGTACACCCGAACTACCAAGCCAGCACTCCTGTCAGGGCGAGAGCAGCACGAAGCTGTCTTCAGGCGCCTCTACGTGCGCAATGGCACAGGAGTATTGTTCGAAGGAGGTGGCCCATTCGGGTTACCGGGCGCATTGCTACCTACGCAACGGACACCAGCGTTTGCTCCGGGCGCACCCCCAGCTCGTCGTGTTGCCGCAACCACTCCTCGTACGTCCACGCTTCCTTCAGCATCCAGTACAGATAACAGCACAGCTTCCGCGCCGCGGCGACCGTCGCCTTGGCCTTCCCCTTCGAGTGCAGCAGCTTCTGATACTGCCTCCCGATCGGCCCCGGCGCCAGCTTTAAGCTCTGCACGATCTCGATCAGGACCCACTTGAGCCACGGGCTGCCCGCTCCATCGACCGTACCGTGGGCGGTCTTGTCGCCGGAACTCCGGGTGCTCGGCACTAGCCCGGCATACGCCGCCAAGTGATGACTTGACGCGAACCGCTCGATGCGGCCGATCTCCGCGAGCAACAACAGCGCCCCGAACGGGCCGATGCCCGGCACCGTCTGCAGCCGCTCGGCCGCGGCATCCTGGGCCACCGTCTTCCGGATGCGTTGATCGAGGCGCTTGACGCGCGCGTCCACCGCATCGATCAACTCGAGCAACAGATCGACCTGGACTCGCGTGATCTCCGGCAGCACCACCGCATGGAGCCACGCGCGCCCCGCCTTCCCGTACAGATCGGTCATCAGGCACCGGCAATTCTCCGCCGTGAGATAGCCATGCAGCCGATTCTTCATCCGGGTGCGCATTCGCACCAGGTACGCCCGTCCCCGCAGCAGCTTGCGCCGCGCCAGCACCTCGGCGTCCGGCACCCAGATCGTGGGCAGGAGATTGACCCGCAACAGCTCCGCCAACTTCCGGGCATCGATCGGATCGGTCTTGGCCCGGGCCTGCCAGATCAACTTCACCTGGTAGGGATGCGCCACCACAGCGGCGAACCCGGCCGTCGTCAAGCGCGCGTGCAGCCACGCCCAGTACAGCGTCGCTTCCATCGCGACCGTCACCGGCCCGGGCAACCCGGCCAACCACCCGAGCAGTGTCACGTCATCCGCGGGCAACCGGCGGTGCTCCGCCACGATCACCCCCGCCTCATCCATCGCACACGCCGTGATGTACCGCTTGTGCAGATCCAATCCTACCCAGGTCATCGGAAGCTCCGGTCGGGGACCCCTGAAGGTCACGCCCGCCTCGGCACTCCGCGAGTCCCACCGGAGCCGCCGCCGGGCAGCTCCGCGCTTTCATATAGTCGGGTTAG
>CAWKMI010000015.1:0-149892 GCA_963850655.1 uncultured Gemmatimonadales bacterium | reverse complement strand
GATTCGCCACGCGCTCAGGCTTTCTCGGCAAACATCCGCAGCACGCGCGACAGGATTCCGCCGTGGCTCAGGTATTCCACCTCCACGGCTGAATTGAGGCGCACGATCGCCTGGAATGTCTTCGGGCCCGCGCCCTCCGTGGACGTGCAGTGACCGTGACCCGGCCGGCGGGGACGAGGCCCGTCGCGATGCCGGTGATGTCATCACTCTGCCCGGTGAGCCCCAGCGACTCGGCGTTCTGGCCCGGCTCGAACACCAGCGGCAGCACGCCCATGCCGACGAGGTTGATCCGGTGGATCCGCTCATAGCTCTCGGCGATCACCGCCTTGACGCCGAGGAGCGAGGTGCCCTTGGCCGCCCAGTCGCGGACTGGAGCCGGTGCCGTACTCCTTGCCGGCCAGCACGATCAGCGGCGTCTTCGCGGCGGTATCGCATCGCCGCATCGTAGATCGACATGATCTCGCCAGTGGGGAAGTGCACGGTCCAGTTGCCCTCCTTGTCCGGCACCAGGCGAGTTCTTGATGCGCACGTTGCCGAAGGTGCCGCGCATCATCACCTCGTGATTGCCGCGGCGGGCGCCGAAGGTGTTCCAGTCGGGCTGCTCGACGCCGTGCTCGCGCAGGTACCGCGCGGCGGGCCCGTTCTTGGGGATCGCGCCGGCCGGCGAGATGTGATCGGTGGTGACCGAGTCGCCGAGCAGCGCGAGAACCCGCGCGCCGGCGATGTCCGCGCAGGGCCGCGCGGCTCGGCGCCGAGATCCGGGAAGAACGGCGGCTCCTGCGACGTAGGTGCTGAGCGGTGTCCCAGGCGAAGCGCGAGCCCCCGGGCACCGCGAGCGCCTGCCACTGCTCGTCGCCGTCGAACACCGAGGCGTACTGCGTTCCGGAAGAGGTCCGGCCTGAGCGCCATCGCCATGGTGTCGCGCGATCTCCTCCGGCGAGGGCCAGATGTCGCTCGAGGAAGACCGGCTCGCCGTCGTTGCCGATGCCGAGCGGCTCGCGTGGTGATGTCGCTGTCGACCCGCCCGGCCAGCGCGAACGCCACCACCAGCATGGGCGACATCGAGGTAGTTGGCCCGCACCTGCGGGTGGACCCGGGCCTCGAAGTTCCGGTTGCCGCGACAGCACCGCCGCGGTCACCAGTGAGTGCTCGTCGATGGCCTTGGCGATCACCGTCTCGGGCAGCGGGCCGCTGTTGCCGATACAGGTGGTGCAGCCGTAGCCCGACGGTCTGGAAGCCGAGCTGCTCGAGCGTAGGGCAGAGCCCGGCGCGGTCGAGGTAGTCGGTGACCACGCGCGAGCCGGGGGCCAGCGCGGTCTTGACCCAGGGCGCGGCTGGTGAGCCCGCGCTGCCGACCGCCTTCTTCGCGAGCAGGCCGGCGCCGATCATGACCGACGGATTCGACGTGTTGGTGCACGACGTGATCGCCGCGATGACGACGGCGCCGTCGTGCAGTTCGTGCGGCTCGCCGTTGAGCTCGACCGGGTAACGCGTGGTGCGTCGTCCGGGGCAGTGGCGGTCGCGACCGCGCCGCCCTCATCCGTCCACCGCGAGTAGGCGGCCTGCGCCAGTTCGCGGCGCGCGGCCGGCACGGTCGGCTGCATCAGCCCGGGCAGGTCATCGCGAAGTTCCGCTGCAGGCCGCGTGAGCGGCACCAGGTCCTGGGGCCGCTTGGGCCCGGCAACGCTCGGGCACCACGGTCGACGAGGTCGAGCGACGAGGACGTCGTTGAACTCGGGGTCGGGCGTCTCGTCGGTGCGGAACAGCCGCTGCGCCCTGCAGTACTGCTCGACCAGCGCGACCGACTCGGGGTCGCGACCGGTCCGCTCGAGGTAGCGGAGCGTTTCCGCGTCGACCGGGAAGAAGCCCAGGTGGCGCCATACTCCGGCGCCATGTTGGCGATGGTGGCGCGGTCGGCCAGCGGGAGCGAGCCGAGCCCGGGTCCGAAGAACTCGACGAACTTGTCGACGACGCCGCTGCTTGCGGAGCATCTGCGTGACGGTGAGCACGAGGTCGGTCGCGGTGCAGCCCGCCGGCAGCGTCGCCGGTGAGCCGCACGCCGATCACCTCGGGAATCAGCATGAAGTACGGCTGGCCCAGCATCACCGCCTCGGCCTCGATGCCGCCCACGCCCCAGCCCACGCACGCCGAGGCCGTTGATCATCGTGGTGTGCGAGTCGGTGCCGACCAGGGTGTCGGGATAGGCCGTGAGCTCGCCGTACTGCTCGCGCAACTGCACGCAGGGCGACAGGTATTCGAGGTTGACCTGGTGGACGATGCCGGTGCCGGGCGGCACCACGCGGAAGTTCTCGAAGGCGCGCTGGGCGAACTTGAGCAGCTGGTAGCGCTCGATGTTCCGCTCGAATTCCATGGCCACGTTGTAGCTTGAACGCCTCGGCCGGTGCCGTAGTGGTCGACCTGCACCGAGTGGTCGATGACCAGGTCGCAGGGCACCACCGGGTTGATCCGCGCCGGGTCGCCGCCCATCCGGGCCATGGCGTCGCGCATCGCGGCCAGGTCGACGACACAGGGCACGCCGGTGAAGTCCTGGAGCACCACCCGGGCGGGCATGAAGGGGATCTCGCTCTTGCCCCGCGGCGGCCGGCGTCCAGTTCGGCGAGCGCCCGGACGTGCTCCTCGGTGACGAAGCCGCGCCCCGAGATGCCGCAGCGCATTCTCGAGCAGGACGCGGATCGAGAACGGGAGTCGGTCGAGGTGTCCGACGCCGCCGCGTTCGAGTGCGTCAAGCGGAGTGGTAGACGGCGCGGCGCCCGCCGAGCTCGAGGGTCGCGCGGGTGCGGAACGGGTCGGAAGTCAGTCATGGCAGGTCGGTCTCGGGATAAGATTCGTGGCGCAGCCCTGAAAATAACCTAGCCGGGAGGGGAGATGGCCGCAGAACGTGGCGCCACGCAGCGATCCGCCGACTCGACGACGGCCTCGAGATCGACTGGGACGGGGCGGGGCATCGAGGCCCACTTCCCGGCCCGCGCCGCTGCGGCTGGCGTGTCCCTGCGCGGCTTGTGTCGACGAGATGTGCGGCCGGCCGCTCCTCGACCCGGCCACGGTGCCGGCGGACGTCCGGGCCGATCGCAGCTGGAGCTGGTCGGCGCCTACGGACTCCGGGTCGCGCTGGAGCGACGGGCACAGCACCGGGATCTACACCTTCCGCTGGCTTCGGGAGCACTGCCCCTGCGCCGCGTGTCACGCCGCAGCGCGGCTGACCCCCTTGGCCTCGGTGCCCTCGACCGCTACCGTTTCTCTGGTTCACCCCGGCGCTTCGCCGCCCGCTTCACTTCCTCGCCTCCCCCGAGTCGGCCTGATGCTCGTTGGCCGGCGCTACTGGATCTGGATCTGGTTCGGGATCCTGGCGCTCGGCGTCTTCGGACTGGCCGGGGCGATCCACTGGGGGCTCCAGACCAAGTGGCGCAACCTCGAGGAAGTGCTCCGGGGGGTCGGGACGATCTGCGTCTCGGTCGGCATGCTGCTGCTGCTCTATCACACCGGGGGCGGCGCGGGTCAGACGCTCCTCCTGGCCGCCCTGATCGCCTTCATCCTTGCCTTCACTGTCGGCCGCGATCGCAAGCCGACCCGAGACGCCGCCGGAAGACCGCACTCCATGACCCTTCGATTTCGAGCGACATTGGCCGCGGCTGCTCGTCGCGGCGGCGGCGCACGCTGCCTGCTCGCCGCGCAGGTCGGCGGTGCGGGCACCGGCGGCGCCGCGCGCCTGCTCCAGGAGCGGCGTCTCGAGGGCAACTGGCGCCGCGTGCTGATGATCGGCGCCCACCCTGACGACGAAGACACCGAGCTGCTGACCATCCTTGCGCGGGGCCAGGGGATCGAGACGGCGTATCTCTCGCTGACCCGCGGCGACGGCGGCCAGAACCTGATCGGGCCGGAGCTTGGCGAGGCGCTCGGCGTCCTGCGCACCGAGGAGCTGGCCGCGGCGCGCGCGCATCGATGGCGGCCGGCAGTTCTTCACCCGGGCCTTCGACTTCGGCTTCTCCAAGACCGCCGACGGAGACGTTCCGCTTCTGGCAGCGGGACTCGATTCTCAAGGACATGGTGCGGATCATCCGGCGGTTCCGGCCGCAGGTGATCATCTCGGTCTGGTCGGGCACGCCGGCCGACGGTCACGGCCACCATCAGGCGGCGGGGGTGCTGGCGCTCGAGGCGTTTCACGCCGCCGGCGACCCGACCGAGTTCCCGGAACTCCAGCGCGAGGAGGGGCTCAGTCCCTGGCAGCCGATGCAAGTTCTATCGCTCGGCGCGTTTCGCGGCGCGTCCGCCACCACGCTGCACGTTCGATGGCGGCGTGATCGACCCGGCGACCGGCCTTTCGCTGCACCAGCTCGCCGTGCGCAGCCGGTCGCAGCATCGGTCGCAGAACCAGGGCAGCCTCGAGGATCTCGGCCCGTCGCAGACCGCGGATCCGACTGGTCGAGCGCGTGCCCGCGGTCACCGGTCCGGACGATTCGCTGTTCGCCGGGATTCCGCCCGAGTCGCCGCCGGCGACCGGACGCGCACCGGTCGAGGCGAGCCTGATCGAGCACGGAATGTCGTTGTGGACGCCACCACCGATGACGACGAAGTCACTCCCGGGCAGGTGCTGCCGGTGACGCTGACGGTGTGGAACGCCGGCCGGGAGACCGGTGACCGTCCGGCACGCGAGTGGCGCCCCACGACGGCTACGCGATTTCCAGTACCCCGGTGCGTCAACACCGGTGGCGGTCGCAGCCGGGACGCAGCTGACCTGCCGCCAGGACGTGACCGTGCTGCCCGGGGCCCGGGCCGACTCGCCGTACTTTCTCGAGCGGGATCGCGACACCAGCGCGATGTACCGCTGGAGCGGCGATCCTGGCGTCTGGGGCGAGCCCTTCGCGCCGCCATTGGTGGCGGCATTCGGGGTCTCGACCGGGGCCGGGCCGGTGGCGAATGTCGCCCGCGAGGTACGGGGGACGTTTCCGCGACCCGGTTCAGGGCGAACTGCGCCGTCCGGTGATGATCGTGCCCCGTGTTGCCGTCAACCTGTCGCCTGATCGCATTGCTCTGGCCGCGCAGCACGACGCAGACATCCCTTCTCGGTGTCGCTGGAGCACCTGGCGCGGGACACCAGCACCGTGCACGTCTCCTTGGTGTTGCCAACCGGCTGGCAGACCGGCCCGGCGCAGGAGATCCACTTTACGCGCGAGGGCGAGCGGGCCCAGGTTCGTTTCGACGTGGTCGCCGCCCGTCGGCGTGGCCAATGGTGAGTACGACGTGCGGCGCGGTGGTGATTGCCGGGAAGGACTCGCTCACGACCGGCCTGACCGGATCCGCTATCCGGAGTTCGCGCCTCGCAACATCGCCACCCAGGCCGTGACCAAGGTGGTCGTTGCGGACGTGATGTTCCCCAGGCTCACCACGATCGGCTACGTCCGCGGCGGTGGCGACCTGGTGCCGGAAGCGCTGATGAACGCCGGCTTGTCCGTCGAGCTGCTCACGGGCGAGGCCCTCGAGCGCGGTTCGCTCGACCGGTTCAAGGTGATCGTGATCGGACCGCGGGCGTACGAGGCGGACGAATCGCTGGTCCGCGCCCATCCGCGGCTGATGCGCTGGCTCGAGGCAGGCGGGACGCTGATCATCCAGTACCAGCAGATGCCCGTACATGCGTGGCGGCTTTCCGCCGCAGCCGTTCACGCTGGTACCGGCCGACGCAGAGCCGGGTGACCGACGAGACGCGCCGAGGTCACCATCCTGGCGAAGACGCACCAGGCCGTGCAGCTGGCCGAACGTGATCGGCGCGGCGGACTTCGACGGCTGGGTGCAGGAGCGCGGGCTCGATTTCCCGCCGACGTACGATCCGGCCTGGACGCCGATTCTCTCGATGCACGATGCCGGCGGGACGCCGCTCGACGGCGGCCTGCTGGTTGCCAAGGTGGGGAAGGGAACCGCGGTCTACACCGGGCTGGCGTTTCATCGGCAGTTGCCGGCGACCGTGCCGGGCGCGTGGCGGCTCTTTGCCAACCTGCTGGGGCTGGGGCAGCAGCCCATCGTGAAGCGATGATCGCATCGATCATCGATGATCGATCATCGATGGGCGATGGCCGGCTTGCCGCGGATTGCTTGCTGTTGTGTCCTGTCCTGGCTGCCTGTTCGAGCGACCATCGCGAGCACCTCACCCTCTACTCGCCGCACGGGCGCGAACAACTGACGCTGCTCGAGCAGCACTTCGAGGCCGCCAACCCCGACATCGATGTGCGCTGGCTCGACATGGGGAGCCAGGACATCCTCGACCGGCTGCGCTTCGAGAAGCCGAATCCGGTGGCGGATGTCTGGTTCGGCGGGCCCACGCCGATCTACGACCGCGGCGTGGCGGAAGGCGTGCTCGAGCCGTACCGCCCGACCTGGTGGCAGAGTGTCGATTCGGGCGGCGTCGGCCCCGACGATCTCTACTGGCCGGTGTATCGTACCCCGGCGGTGATTGCCTTCAACTCCAACCTGGTGAAGGCGGACGACGCACCGAAGGACTGGGACGACGTGCTGCTGCCCAAGTGGCGCGACAAGGTGCTGATCCGCGATCCGATGGCGAGCGGAACCATGCGGGCGATCTGGGGGTTGATCATGAGCGGTCGATCCAGGCCACGGGCGACACGGCCGCAAGGCGATGGCGTGGTTGCGGCGGCTCGACGCCCAGACGCGGAGCTACTCGCTCAACCCGGCGATCCTGGGGCAGAAGCTGGCTCGCGGCGAGGGCGTCGTGACCCTCTGGGACCTGCCCGACATGCTGATCTGGCAACGCCAGGGCATGCCGTTCGGACTACACCTTCCCGAGCAGTGGCACGGTGGTGATCGAGGATGCCATCGGGATCGTCAAGGGCACCAAGCACCGGCGGGCTGCCGAGCGATTCATCGAATACGTCGGCAGCGTCGACGCGCAGATTCTCACGGCCGAACGAGAACTGGCGACTTCCGGCGCGGCGCGACCTGCCGCTCGACCGGGTCCCGGCCTGGGTGGCCGACGTCGAACGACGGATGGTGACGGCACCCATGGACTGGAAGCATGCTCGCCACACGAGGGCACCGGCTGGATGCGCTACTGGGACCAGACGGGTGCGCGGCTCGGGGAAGGGGCAATCGTGAGCACGATGTCGGCTCGAGCCAGCTCCGCAAGCATTTCGGCGCGACGCGCCGTGGTGCAGGATGTCTCGCTGTCGATCGCCGATGGCGAGGTCGTGGCGCTGCTCGGGCCGTCGGGGAGCGGCAAGACCACGCTCCTGCGGTTGATCGCCGGTTTCGAGTCGGTCGATGCCGGGCGCATCACGCTGGGTGGGCAGGACGTGACGGAGCGCAGCGCGCTGGAACGACGGTGCGGCATGGTGTTCCAGCACTACGCACTCTTTCCACACCTTACGGTGGGCGAAAACGTCGCCTATGGCCTCGCCCACGAGCGACTTGCTGCCACGGCGCGCGACGCGCGCGTCACGCGAGGTGCTGCGCCTGGTCGATCTCGCCTGGGTATGAAGCCCGGCCGGTGACTGCCCTCTCCGGTGGCCAGCAACAGCGCGTCGCCCTCGCGCGGGCGATCGCGCCGCGACCAAAGGTGCTCCTGCTCGATGAGCCGTTATCCAACCTCGATCCCTCGCTTCGCGAGCGAACGCGCCGCGAACTGCGGGACTTGGTCGATGCCATCGGTATCACCACCGTGCTGGTGACCCATGAACAGGAAGAGGCCTTCGACTTCGCCGACCGGATCGCGCTGCTGCATCGCGGTCGCCTCGAGCAGGTCGGCACGCCGGAGGCGTCTCTACGCGGCGCCGGCCACGCCCTTTGTTGCCGGATTCGTCGGTCGGACCTCGCGGCTGCCAGCGCAGGCGATCACGCCGTTTGCGGAGGGTGTGGTCGTCCGGGCGGCCGGTATCGACTGGCATGCGACTGGGGACGCGTCGTTGCGGGAACAATGCCTGCTGCTGTTGCGCCCCGAAGGGGTGCGCCTTGCGTCGGCGGGATCGATCGGGACGGTGGCGCGTCGCCGCTTCGCCGGAGCCATTGCCTTCTATGCGGTGACGTTGCCCGATGGAATCGAGGTCGAGGTCGCCGGTCCGCCGGACGCCGCGCGGGTCGGCGAGAGCGTGCACCTCGAGCCCACCGGCATTGGTGCCCATGCCTTTCCGGCGGATCGGTGACGATGCGTCGCCTCGTCCCGCTGCTGCTGCTCCTGGTCCTCGCCTGGCTGGTCGTGGAACCACTGGCGCTGGTCGCGGTCGATGCGGTGCGCGAGAACGGCAGCTGGACCCTGGCGGCGGTTCGCGCCTTCCTGGTCGGAGCCGAACGAGCGGCTCGCAGCGCTGGAACTCGATCTGGCTCGCCGTGGCGAGCGTCGTGCTCGGCGGCGTGCATCGGCGTTCCGCTGGCGCTGCTCACTGGCCTGGTCGACTTTCCCGGTCGACGAGTGGTTGGCGTGCTGCTGGCCCTGCCCGCGGTGCTGCCACCGCTGGTCGGTGTCGTGGCGTTCCTCTTCCTGTATGGCGAAAGTGGGCTCTTCGCGCATCTCGTGATGGCCGTCACCGGGGCAGAGACGCCGCCGTGGCGATTCGAAGGCGCCGGTGCGGTGCTGCTCATCCACGCGACCACGATGTACGTCTACACCTACCTGCTGGTGCGCGGCGCGCTGGCCACCTTCGATCCGGCGCTGCTCGAGGCGGCGACCTCGCTCGGCGCCGCCCGCTGGCGGACCTTCCGCACCGTTGTTCTTCCGCTGCTGCGGCCGGCCATTGGCAACGGTGCTCTGCTGACCGCGCTCACGTCGCTGGCGTCATTCTCGGCGCCGTATGTGTTCGGCGGCGGCTTCCGCGTCCTCCCGACGCAGCTGGTGAGCACGCGGCTCAACGGCGACATCGCCGTGGCGATGGTCGAGACTCTCGCGCTGGTGGCATTCTCCGCTGGTCGCACTGCAGCTCGCCTCGCGGCTGGGCGGACCGGCGACTCGCGGGGCCGGGAAGGGGATCGCGCCGGCGCCGAGCCGGAGGCGCTCGACGGTCTCCCGGCTGGGATTCGCCGTGCTGGCCTGGCTGGCGACCGGCTGGCTGCTGCTGCCGCATCTTTCGCCTTGCTCCTGGTCTCGATCGTCCCGCAACGGCGCCTGGAACTCCACGGCGCTGCCGACGGCGTGGACCGGGAAGAACTACCTCACCCTGGTGACCGACCCGGAGCGCTGGCGGCCCTTTGGCACCTCGCTGTGGATGGCGGCGCTGGCCGCGAGTGCTGCCGGCGGTGCTTGCCCTCGCCGTCGCCGTGGTGGCTCGCGATCCCCGGCACCGGACTGTCGCGGTGGCTCGAGCGGGGGCTGGCGCTGCCGTGGGCGGTGCCGGGGACGGTCTACGCCATCGCCCTGGCGACGATGTTCTCGCGCCTGCAACCGGCCGCGGGGCGATTCGTGCTGATCGGCACCCTCTGGCTGCTGCCGCTGGCCTATCTTGTCCGGGGGCTGCCGGTGGTCGGGCCGATCGCTGGTCGCCGCCATTCGGGCACTCGACCCTTCGCTGGACGAGGCGGCGGCCTCCCTCGGCGCCGGGGCGTGGCGGAATTTCGCCACGATCACCTTGCCGCTTCTCGCCCCAGTTCTGGCCGGTGCGGCGGCGCTGGCGTTCGTCACCGGTCTCGGGGACTTCATGACTTCGGTCATCCTCTACACGTATGACACCCGGCCGGTCTCCCTGGAGATCCTCGGTGCCATCCGTGATGGGGACATCGGCATCGCCGCCGCCTACGGCGTGGTGCTCACCCTGCTCAGCGCCGGCGGCGTTCCTGCTGTCCGAGCGTCGAACGCAAGCCGCATGAGCCGAGCAACCAGTCCCGCCACCAAGACGAAGCAGTTCCGCCAGCTCGGCGTCCTGATCGGCCTCAACTTCGTGGACATGATGGGCTTTGCGATGGTGCTGCCGCTGCTGCCGTTCTATGCGCTGCGGCTCAAGGCCACGCCGGAGATGGTCGGCTGGATCATCGCCTCGTTCTCGATCGCACAGCTGGTGGCGTCACCGCTCTGGGGGCGGGTCTCCGACCGCTACGGCCGCCGACCGGCGCTGCTGATCGGCCTGATGGCATCGGCGATCGCCTTCCTGGTGTTCGGTCTGGCCACTTCACTGTGGGTGCTTTTCCTCTCGCGCATCGTGCAGGGTGCGGGTGGAGGCACCACGGGCGTCGCGCATGCCTATGTGTCCGACACGGTGGCCAAGGAAGATCGTGCCCGGGCCCTTGGCTGGCTTTCCGCGGCGACGAACGCCGGGATGCTCGATCGGGCCGGCGATCGGATCACTCGCGGCGCATCTGGGCCGCGCGGCGCCGGGGTTCTTCGCGGCCGGGCTCTGCTTTCTCAATGTCATCGCAGCCTGGCGGTGGCTGCCGGAAACGCGGACCGCGGCGGAGCGGGCGGCGGCCCCTGTGCAGCGGAAGCCGGTGTGGCACGCGGCGTAGACGGTGCTCATGCATCCGACCGGGCAGACAGGAGCGCCTGATCTGGATCTACGGCGTGGGCATGTTCGCCTTCTCGCTCCTGACGACCATGCTCGCGCTCTGGCTCGGGGCACGCTTCGCAGATCAATGAGAAGACGATCGGTTACGTTCTTTGTCTACTACGGCGCGTCTCTCGTTTGTCATGCGCTTCGTTCTTCCTCGGACCGGTTGTCGGACCGGCTCGGCGAGGTCGGGGACGATGCGGCTCGGGCACCTTGCTGCTGGCCATCGGCATGCTGATGTACCCGCTGGCGCTCATCGATCTGGATGCTGGCGATCATCATTCCCTTCGTCCCGATCGGGCACCGCGCTGCTGTTTCCCGTCGACGACGTCGCTTGTTGTCGCACGCAACCGATCCGGCCGAATTGGGAACCACGATGGGCGTGGCACAGACCTTCGCCGGCGATTGCGCGTGTGCTGGCGCCGATCCTCGGCGGCATCGCGTTCCAGCGGGTCGGGATTAGTGCGCCGTTTCTGTTCGGGCGGGGTGATCGTGCTGGTGGTCGCCTGGGTAGCATTCCGGTACATCCAGCCGGTAGTTTCACCTGAGCAGCGCCGTCATCTGACCGCCATGCTAACTCAACCATCACTGGGTGCCGATGCCGGCACTGCCTGAAACCAGCGCCGGATTTGCCGACGCCACCTGGGAATCGCTTGCCCCTTATTACCGGGCGCTCGATGAGCGAACCGCCGCTCGATGCGGCCACCCTGCCGGATTGGCTGGCGCGCTGGTCGCGGCTCGACGAGCTGGTCACCGAGGCGGCTTCCCTGGCGATGATCGCCTACACGGCGACACCGCCGACAAGGCGAAGGAATCTGCCCATCTCCGCTTCTCGACCGAGGTGCTGCCGCAGCTGGAGGAGGCCGAGGTGGCGCTGGCGAAGCGCTTCGTCGCGATCGGCACCGATCGCGCCGGACCTGCAGACGACGCTGCGCCGCTTCCGCACGCGCGATCGACATCTTCCGCGAGGCGAACGTCCCGCTGGTGTCCGAGGCCGAGGGGCTGGCGGCGCAAGTACCAGCAGATAACCGGGACGATGACCGCCGAGTGGGATGGTGAACGGGTGCCGCTGCCGCGGCTCTCGCCCTTCCTCAAGAGCCACGACCGGAGCGTGCGCGAAGCGGCGTGGCGCGCCGCAACCATGCCGTATGTCGCAGCGCCCGGACGAGCTCGCCGACCGCTGTTCGACCGGATGGTCGACCTGCGGCAGACCATGGCGCGCAACGCCGGCTTCGCCGACTTCCGTGACTTCTCTTTCGCGGCGAAGTGCCGGTTCGACTACACGCCCGGCCGATTGCGAACGCCTGCACGAAGCGATCGAGAAGCAAGTCGTGCCCGCCGTGGCCCGCGCGACCGGAAGCGCGGCGCGACCGACTCGGACTGGCCAGCGTGCGCCCGTGGGATCTTGCGGTGGAGGCCGTGGCGCGCAAACGTCGCCAGTGCCCTACCGAGATGTGGACGAGTTGCAGGAGACTGCGGCGCGGATCTTCACCGCGGTTGATCCGGATCCTCGGTGGTGAGTTCCGCGGCATGATCACGGAGGGACTGCTCGACCTCGAGTCGCGCCCGGGCAAGGCGCCGGGCGGCTATTGCGATACCCTGCATGCGCGCGGCAAGCCCTTCGTCTTCATGAATGCCGCCGGCGTTGCCGAAGATGTCACCACGCTGCTGCATGAGGCGGGACACTGTTTCCACGCATTCGCCTCCGCCGCGCGACCCTTCATCTGGCAGCGCAATCCCGGGGCCGAGTCGGCCGAGCTCGCCTCGATGTCGATGGAGTTGCTGGCGGCACCGTACCTCGCCCAACCGACGGGGTACTACGGCGGCCGCCGACGCGCTGTCGGCGCGGCTGGAGCATCTCGAGGATGTCCTGCTCTCGCTGGCGCACATCGCCTCGGTCGATGCATTCCAGATCGTGGGTCTACACCTCCCCCGATGGCGGCGACGCTGCGGCGCGCGACGCGGCCTGGCTCGACCTCCGCAGCCGATTCGAGCCGGGGGTGGACTGGACCGGATTGGAAGCAGAACGGGTTGCGCGCTGGTACCGCCAGCTGCACATCTTCCTCTATCCGTTCTACTACATCGAGTATGCGATCGCCCAGATCGGGGCACTGCAGGTCTGGCGGAACGCCCGGCGCGACCCCGAGCGGGCCGTGGCCGCCTATCGCCGCTTCCTGGCGCTCGGCGCCACCCGATCGCTGCCCGACCTCTACCGGGAGGCGGGGATCGAATTCTCCTTCGATGCGGGAGCTGCTGGGGGAGCTTGGTGGCGCTGGTGGAGGAGGAAATGGCGGAACTTCGGGGGGCCCTGGTCCGGGCCGCCTAGCCTCGCGCCGTTGCGCCCTTCCGCGCGCGTGGGACAGATTGCTGCCCGTTGCTGCCCCGCCAGTCGGGGCTGATCCCCCTGGTCCGGAGCTTGGATGGCGAAAGAAGAAGGCATCGAAATGGAGGGCGTCGTGCAGGAGGTCCTCCCCGACCGCAACTATCGGGTCCTCCTCGACAACGGCCACACCATCCTCGCCTATGCGGCGGGGAAGATGTCGAAGTTCAAGATCCGGGTGCTGGAGGGTGATCGCGTGAGCGTGGTCTTGTCGCCGTACGACCTGACCCGGGGACGGGTGGTGTATCGGCACAAGTAGGCGAGGAGACGGGCAGTGAGAAGCGATAAAGGCCGGTCTCCCGATGGGAAGCCGGCCTTCGGTGTCTTCTCGCGGTGTCGCCTCTCCCTTCTCGATCAGGTGCCCAGGATCCTCGCCGCCAGTCGCGCCAACTCGCTTCCCTTCCGGCGCAGTCCCTTCTGCACCGCTTCCTCGATCGCGCTGCGGAATTCACCGGCCGATGCCCACCGCGCCTCGACATCGTTGCGCAGCGCGCGCGCGAGCACGGCCGCGAGCTGCTTCGCCCAGATCGGGGCATTCCGCCGCAAGGTCCGGGATTGACGTCGGTCGGTCTGCTTGGCCAGCACCTGCTCGACCGTACCGCCAGGGAAAGGCGCCTTCCCGGTGAGGGCGAAGCACGCCACGGCTGCCAGCGAATAGAGGTCGGTTCGCTGGTCGACCCGCTCGCCGAGCAATTGCTCGGGCGAGGCGAACTGCGGCGTGCCGCTCTGCGATGTCGCACCGCCAAAGCGACCGCTGCCGCGGAGCGCCAGGGCAAGGCCGAAGTCGGTGATGCGGAGCGAGCCGTCCTGCTCGAGCAGCATGTTCTCCGGCTTGATGTCCCGGTGCACCAATGCGAGGCGAGTGGGCGTGACCGAGGGCCGAAAGCGCCTCGCGCAGCAATCGCAGGACCCGATCGATGGGCATCGGCCCTTCCGAGGCGACCAGCTGGGCAAGGTTGGGCCCGGCCGACGATTTCCATCGTGTACCAGAGCAGTCCGGATCGTCCGGAAATGTCGTAGATGTCGACGATGTTGGGGTGATTCAGCCGGGCGGCGAGCTGCGCTTCGCGGCGGAAGCGCTCGACCGTCGCCGCATCCTGGGTCAGGTGCGGATGCAATACCTTGAGGGCGACTTCGCGCTCCAGGTGCAGGTCGCGCACCCGGTAGACGCGGCCGAACCCGCCCTGACCGAGCATCTCGAGCAACTCGTAGTCGTCACCCAGCGCTCGGCGAAGCCGTGGCCTCCCACTGGGGACCCTCGGCCATGTCGCCAGACAACGTCGGCAGCGACTCGGTCGCCGCTTCGAACGTCCCCGCCGCACTGGTGAAGTCCTCGAGCATCTCGGAGGCGGTCAGGTACCGTGCCCGCGGTTCGGGGAGGAGCGCCCGGAGGATGACGCGCTCCAGTGCCGCCGGGATGATCGCCCGCATTCGCCGCGGGGGCACGATGTGGGCGGGGTCTTCGGGAATCGTCGTCCCGGTCACGGCCAGATAGAGGATCGCGCCGGCCGTGTAGATATCGGCGGCTGGATCGCCAGCCTTGCCATCGCGGATCTCCGGCGCCATGAACGGCCGGCCGCTGGGGCGCTCGCTGGTGGGAATTTCGGATAGAATCAGGTTGCAGAACCGCAGGTCAGTGACAATGCTGCGTCCCGCCATGCTGATGAGGAGACCCGACGGGACGACCCGCCGGATGATGACGCCATTGGCGTGCGCGTGCTCGAGGGCCCCGAGCAGGTCCCGGGCAAGCACCAGGGCGGTCGGAATGGGTCGGGGACCGCGCTCCAGCGCCTCAGCGAGGCTTTCCCCCTCGATCCAGTTGCCGACCCGGTACGCCAGCTCGTCCACGATCCCGGCTTCATAGACGTGCCGGATCGCCGGATGATCGAGCCGGGCCATCGCCTCGGCTTCCCGCAGGAACCAGGGGCGCAGCCCTCCGGTTGGGTCGATGTTGACGCGCAGCGACACGCTGCGCTTCAGCAGCGAATCCCAGGCGCGGAACAACATCCGTTCGGCCGAATGCGCGATCGTCTGGTCGATCTGGAAACGATGACCAAGCCGCGCTTCAACGTGTCGGATCGTCTCCTCGGGAATGCTGGCAGTCATCACGGTAAGATATCCCGGGTGCGCTCGCCGCCCGACGGTCAGGCGTGGCGTTCCATGGCGGCCGCGAGCTTGTTGCGGAGGTCGGCGATTTCCTCCCGCAACCCGTGCCCGGGCCAGTCTACCCGGGTCGCCAGCGCCTCGAGCAGGTCCTCATACCAGCACAGGGCCGCGGGGCCCGTGGGCAGGCCGGTGGTGGCGAGATACTCCGGGCCAAGACGCTCGATCAGGGCGATGGTGCTGCCGCACTCGTGGAGTTCGTCGGCACAGCAGATATCGATTGCCCGGGGCGACATGGTCAGCAGGCGGCCGAGGAGGATGCGTTTCCGCTGCGACCAGTCGAGCAGGATCCCCTGGTCGTCGGAGCCCGGCACGGCGGCGTCACGCACCACCGCAAGGATCACCGACCCGAATTTCTCACCGATCTTCTGGCAGAGTTCGTCATGCTCCGCTGGTGTCGTCGCCTCGAGCACATGGTGCAGGATGCCAGCAACGAGCGTCAGGTCCTCGACGCCGTGCCGCGCGAGGATCACGGCGACGTTCGCCGGGTGCGCCATGAAAGGCATGGCGTTGGTCGCCGGGGCGCGCGGCGATCGGTATTTCGCCACGAACGCGAAGGCGTGGTTGATCTGGTCGCTGTAGCCTCTCATCGGCCGCTCATGGGAGTCCCAGAATCTTGTGGGTCTGCAACGAAAGCCCCCAACGAGGGTGGGCAAGGCAGTAGGCCAAAGCTGCGCGGGTATTGGCTTCGCGCGCCGGACCGTCCATCGGCTGCAGCAGGAAATGGTCGAACGAGAGCGCCTCGAAGCGCTCCGGCTCTGCGCCCGGCTGCGGGAAGACCAGCTTCAGCTCGCTGCCGGAACGCTGCACGATGGTGGTCCCTGCCTTGGGTGAGACACAGATCCAGTCCAGGCCTGCCGGAGAAATGACCGTGCCATTGGTCTCGATGGCAACGTCGAACCCCCGGGCGTGCAGGGCGTCAATCGCCTGGGCATCAAGTTGCAGCGCCGGCTCGCCACCCGTGCACACCACATAGCGCCTCTCGGCAAGGCCGTCAGCGGGCCACGTCGCCGCGATCGCGGCCGCGAGGGACTCGGCATCCTCGAACTTCCCCCCACCGGGACCGTCAGTGCCTACGAAATCCGTGTCGCAGAACGCACAGATCGCCGTGGCGCGGTCCGCCTCGCGTCCCGTCCAGAGGTTGCAACCGGCAAAGCGGCAGAACACCGCAGGTCGGCCGGTGTGCTTTCCCTCACCCTGCAAGGTAAAGAAGATCTCTTTTATGGCGTAGGTCATCTCAGTGATCCACGTAGGGTGCCGGGTCCGCCAGCCCCAGCTCGGCGAATCCGCGCCGTCGCAGGTGACACGCATCGCAGTGGCCGCAGGCTGCGCCATCGGGCCTGGGGTCGTAACACGTGCGGGTCATCCCGAAGTCGACCCCAATCGCCCGTCCCATGGCGATGATTTCGGCCTTTGTCAGGTGCAGCAGCGGAACGCGCACCGTGAGATCCGTCAGCCTGGTGCCGATCCGGGCCATTGCCTGAAAGGCAGCAATGAACTCGGGGCGACAGTCGGGGTAGCCGGAATAGTCGAGGGCGTTGACGCCGATGTAGATGTCGTGAGCATCGAGAACTTCGGCCCAGGCGAGCGCGTAGCTCAGGAAGATGGTGTTGCGTGCCGGGACGTAGGTGCTCGGGATTCCCTCGCCGATTTCGGCGTCGGTGCGGTCCTTGGGAACCAGCATGCCGGAGGTCAGGGCCGAGCCGCCGAACGCACCCAGGTCGAGAGTGACCACGCGGTGCTCGATCGCCCCCAGCGCCGCGGCCACGCGCGCTGCCGCGTCGAGTTCGATTGCGTGTCGCTGGCCATAGCGGAACGACAGGGCATGGCAGGAGAAGCCCGCCTGCCGGGCGAGGCAGAGGCAGGTGGCGGAATCCATCCCGCCGGAGAGGAGGACGACAGCCTTCGGGGAGCCGGATGACATCGGGGAAAAGGTACTTGACCGACGTGCCGATTGGGGGGGGCGCCTCGGTGGTCGGGAGGCCGGCGCCGCGAGGGTCGACGAACGGTTTCCTGAGCATGATTGGGTGGTATATTGAAATTGCGGCCGGGCACACTTCTGCCCGTCCGGGCCGTGAAGATCGGGCGGGCGATCCGGATGCACGGTTGCCGTGCAGGAGTCGTCCCATGACCTCACGCATGACCGGCGCTGTCTTCCTCGCTTCGCTGCTCCTCGCCGCCTGCGGTACCGCCCCCGCCACAAAGTCCATCGCCAGTGGACCGGCCACCTTCACGGTGAGCGAGTTGGCGCTGTTCGCACCGCTGCCACCCCAGCTCGGGGCGAGAGACCTGCCGCTGAACGACGCACGCACGGCCCTGGGTCGCTCGCTGTTCTACGAGACCGCACTGTCCGAAAGCCACGACATGTCGTGCAACAGCTGTCACGCCCTCGATAGCTGGGGTGTCGATGGCCGCATGGTCTCGCTCGGCCACGATGGAAGTGCCGGGAAGCGCAACGCGCCGACGGTGTACAATGCTGCCGGTCAGCTCGCGCAGTTCTGGGATGGTCGTGCAAAGGACGTCGAAGCCCAGGCCCTGGGACCGATCCTGAACCCGGTTGAGATGGGGATGCCGGATTCGGCCGCGGTGCTCGCGTACTTGCGCGCCTCGCGGAACTATGTGGTCTCCTTCCGGGCCGCGTTCCCCGGCGAGAAGCAGCCGGTGACCATGGGCAACCTTGGCCGCGCGATCGGCGCCTTTGAGCGCCGCCTGGTGACGCCATCGCGTTGGGACAACTTCCTCAACGGGGACAGCACGGCGCTTACGGCTGAGGAGCGCGCCGGGTTGCGCATCTTTCTCGACGCGGGGTGCCAGGCCTGTCACTCCGGATCCTATCTGGGCGGCAACAGCTACATGAAGGCCGGTGTTGCGAAGAAGTGGTTCTCCCAGGCCGACAGCGGCCGTTACGAAGTGACCAAGGATCCGAAGGATGTCCTCTTCTTCAAGGTGCCGACCCTTCGCAACATCGCGAAGACAGGCCCCTACTTCAATGATGGTTCTGTGGCCAGCCTCGACGAGGCAGTTCGCCTCATGGCGCATCACCAGCTGGGCAGGGACCTGGCGCCGGTGGACGTGAAGTCGATCGTGACCTGGCTCGGGTCGCTCACTGGCGAGCTGCCCCTGAGCTACATCGCCTCGCCGCAGAAGCCGGGCTGAGCGAACCACGGAAGCCCCAACGGAAACGGCCCGGCCATCTTGGCCGGGCCGTTTCCGTTGGTGACTCCTCTTAGGCTACTTCGTGTGCTTCCGACGGCGCCGTGCCGCTGCTGCCATGCCGACCAGGCCGGTGGCGAGGAGCGTCATCGAGGCCGGCTCGGGGACCGTGCTGGGGGGGACGAGTTCGAGCTCAGCCCAGAGCGTGGTGGTATTGATCAGGCCTTCTTGGGTAATGAAATCAGGATTCAGATCGCCTGCCCCAGCAGATGCTCCGAAGCCGAGCAGCGTGAGGATATAGTGATCAGTGCCAATCGTAAACGGCGTTGGCGCGGAGCCCGTCGTGAGGTTGAAGGTCACTCGGTCCGGGCAAGGGACGTCGGAAGGTGCCCCATAGGCGCAGGTCCCGGCGACATTCGGAGTCTCTTCGTGATTCAGGGTCCACACATCGGCGAAGGCGCCCGGGGTCGCCCCTGAGATCGTGAAGGCAAAGTTCAGATCGACCGAGGTGAGCCACGGGGTAGGGATGGGGAAGTTGTAGTGCGAGAATAGGCCGAGCGCGAACGGCGTGGTCACCAGCGGGGCAGGCGAGAAAGGTGTGGCCGCTGGCTCGAAACGGTAGGCCGATCGAGCGGAGAGCGGATCACAGTCGTTAACCGCACCACCCGGCCAGCAGACCCAAATGCTGGCGGGATCGGAGTTGTCGACGTTGATGCCCAAACCGGGCGATGGGTTGCTGAACGTTGCCGTAATGCTGTTGATCGTCTGGGCCTGCAGCGCAGGAACGAACCCGGCGACTCCGGCAAATGCCGCGAACACAAGTACTTGCTTCTTCATGATGGACGCTCCTCCTGAGACATGCGCAGCGGCAAGATGTGGATCATTCGGAGTATCAGCAAGCAAGTGACGTACCAAGAATACTGGCGGCGGATCAACCTCGGCAGTGCGCCTCTAAGACTTTATACTACAATAAGATAGCTGACATGCTCCAGGCTGCCGCCACAGGCTGATCCGGCCCAAGAATGTGGCGGCCACGCAACACCTGCTTCGCCCGCGCCACTCTTTCCAACAGGCGGTCCCTTGAGGTCGGGGGTCGTTCGGTGAGAGGCGCACTACTAGACCGAGCCCACCACCTCGTGCAGCGCGGCACGCAACTCGGGGAAGCGGAACTCGAAGCCGGTGGCCTGCAGCCGCCTCGGTAGCACCCGCGCACTCGAGAGCAGTGCCTCGTCGGCCATCTCGCCGAGCGCTAGCCGCAGCGCGAAGGCTGGGATGGGGACCACCGCCGGGCGACCAAGCTCGTGGCCAAGGGCGGCCACGAACTCCCGATTGCGCAGTGGCTCGGGTGCCGTGACGTTGATCGGCCCTGACAGCTCCAAGTCGGTCAGTGCCGTGCCGATCATGCCAAGCACGTCGGCCATGGCGACCCAGCTGAGCCACTGCTGGCCGTCGCCGAACGGCCCGCCCAGCCCCAGCTTGAAGGGAGTGACCATCTTCGCGAGCGCTCCTCCCTCACGCGCCAGGATCACCCCGAACCTGGCGTGCACCACTCGAACGCCTGCCTCCCTCGCTGGATCCGCCGAGGCTTCCCAGTCGCGCACCAGCTCGGCCAGGAAGCCGCTGCCGGGGCCAGAAGTCTCGTCGAGCTCTTCGTCACCGCGATTGCCGTAGAACCCGATCGCCGACGCACAGATGAGGGTAGCTGGCGGCTTCCTGAGGGATGCCATCGTTGATGCCAGTAGGCGCGTCGAGGCGGTCCGGCTCTGCCGCAGCACCGCCTTCCGATCAGCCGTCCAGCGTCCCTCGGCCAGGTTTTCGCCGGCGAGGTGAATCACGGCATCGACACCCTCGAGGTCCGCCGCGTTCAGCGTTCCAGCCAGGGGATCCCACACGATTCCGCCAGGGAGGACTCGGCGGGAAATCGGGACCACCTGATGTCCGGCGCTACTGAGCGCCGGCGTCAGGGCTGACCCGAGCATCCCTGTCGCCCCCGTGATGGCGATTCTCAGTGAGTGCATGGCGCTCTCCGGAGGAAGCGCTTCACGGCTGGCGGTGAGGCGAGTTGGTGAAGTGGACCGGCTTGACCAGAAGCACGTCGGTGGTGTGGTCGCGGGTGACCAACCCGACGAAGCGGCCGTCGGCATCGACCACCGGCAACGCCTCCCGGCCGCTCGCGAAGAGTCGCTGGAGGGTACCTTCGAACGGGAAGCCGACGGGAATCACGAGATCGCCCACCGGCGGCTGCATGATGGCTGAGACCGGCGCAGCGAGGCCGTGGCGGGCGATGCCCTGGAGCAGGTCATCGCGGGTCAGCGTGCCGAGCAGTCGCCGATCCCCATCGACAATGGGAAAGGCGCGCTGGTCGACCGTCGTCAGGTAGCGAATCGCCTCTTCGATCGTGGTCTCGGGCAGCAGCGACCGGACGTCGAAGAGCGTCAGTCGCTCGGCGGTGAATTCCTTTCCCTGCTGGCGATTGCGGATCGAGGCGAACTCTGCCTCGGCCCCGAAGAAGATGAAGACCGCGATCAGGAGGAGCATCGGGCTGTACTGGATGCCGAGGTAGGCGAACCCCAGGGCCAAGGCCTGTCCCACCCGCGCGGCAATCTGGGTTGCCCTCAGCAGGCCCAGCCGACTCGCCAGGGCGGCGCGGAGGACGCGGCCGCCATCCATCGGGAACGCCGGGATCATGTTGAAGGCGAGCAGGATGACGTTCGTCCAGAACAGCGCCTGCAGCAGGGGCCCTTCGACAAACGCCGGCCTCAGCACCTGCTCGAAGTGACCCGTGAGATTGAGCCAGAGCCCGAGCGCCAGGATGATCAGCACCGTCACGGCTGGCCCTGCCAGCGCCACGACCAGCTCCTGGATCGGCTTCTCGGGCATCCTGGCGATCCTGGCGATTCCGCCGATCGGTGTCAGCAGGATCTCCGGCGTGGGAATGGCGTAATGGCGGGCGGCGAAGATGTGCCCGAACTCGTGCAGCAGCACGGAAAGAAAGAGCAGCGCGAGGAAGACGACTGCCTCGATGGCGGCGCTGCTGCCCCCGAACCGCCACCCCTCCCAGCCGTACCAGAGCATGAAGAGGATCAGGGTGATGTGGATGCGCACCTGGGTTTCGCCAACGCGGAGGATCCTGAAGGACCAGCGCATGCCCACACTCCCGGGGTGAGGAACTCAGGGAACGTGGTGGTTGGCTGTCCCCCGCCCCTCGTGATCGTTAAATTTGCCCGGTTCACCCTCAGGAACCACCCCCGGAGTCGCCGATGGCCTCGTCAACCGCCCCGATCCTGCCTCCAGCGGCGACCGAGCCGCACAAATGGACGGTCAAGGACGCCGAGAAGCTCTACAACATGCGGGGATGGGGCCGCGGGTATTTCCGGATCAGCGAGCAGGGCCACGTCACCGTCCATCCCGACGGTTCGCCGGGACGGATGATCGATCTCTATCGACATCGCCATGGACCTCAACGCGCAGGGCGTCGGGCTGCCGCTCCTGCTCCGGTTCTCCGACATCCTCAAGTCGCGGATCGAGGAGCTTGCCACCTGTTTCAAGAAGGCCATCGACGAATTCGGCTATCAGGGCAGCTACACCACCGTCTATCCGGTCAAGGTCAACCAGCAGCGCCATGTGGTGCAGGAGATCGTCGAGTTCGGCACGCCGCACGGCGTCGGACTGGAGTGCGGGTCCAAGCCGGAACTGATGGCGGTGCTCGGCCTCAACGAGAGCACGAAGCACCTGATCATCTGCAACGGCTACAAGGACGAGGAGTTCATGCGCCTCGCCCTGATCGGTCAGCAGCTGGGGCACAAGGTGATGATCGTGCTGGAGCAGCTGAACGAGCTCGAGGTGCTGCTGAAGGTGGCCGGCTGAAATGAGGGTCGAGCCGACCGTCGGCGTGCGCATCAAGCTGGCCACCGAGGGCTCGGGGCGCTGGGCCAAGAGCGGCGGCGAGAAATCGAAGTTCGGCCTGTCCGCCGTGGAGCTCGTCCGGTTGCTCGACATGCTCGAGACGGCGGGAAAGAAGCACCTGCTCAAGCTGGTGCACTTCCACCTCGGCAGCCAGATCACCGACATCCGCTACGTGAAGGCGGGTCTCGAGGAAGTCGGTCGCTACTACGTCGAGATGCGAAAGATGGGATTCGACATCACGCACGTCGACGTGGGCGGCGGTCTCGGGGTCGATTACGACGGGTCGCGCACCACCCGCCCGGCCTCGATGAATTACACGATGCGCGAGTATGCCAACGACGTGGTGTATACGGTCGGTGGCATCTGTCGCAACGAAGGGTTCCCGATGCCGTCGCTCATCTCCGAGTCGGGGCGCGCCATCACCGCGCACCACTCGCTGCTGCTGGTCAACGTGATCGACTGCGAGTCGCAATTCGAGCCGCGACCGGTGGCGCTCCGGCCCGACGCGCCCCAGCTGCTGCTCGAGATGCAGGAGAACCTCGAGTCGCTTACCGTCGAGCGGATCGACGAGACGTTCCACGACGCGATGTTCGCCAAGGAGCGGGCCCAGGAGTACTTCGCCAGCGGGGTCTACTCGCTGCGCGACCGGGCCGATGCCGAACAGCTGTACCTGACGACGCTCAATGCGCTGAACCTCGCTGCTCGGGCGACGACCGCACATCGTACCCCGAGATCAGCACGCACCTCGAAGCGGCCCTGGTCGACCGCTATTTCTGCAACTTCTCGCTCTTCCAGTCGCTGCCCGACAACTGGGCGATCGACCAGCTCTTCCCGATCATGCCGATTCATCGACTGATGAGGTGCCCATCGCGTCGGGGCACGATCCAGGACGTCACCTGCGATTCGGACGGCGTGATCGATCGCTTTGCCGGCGGGCGCAAGGGCAAGGCATCGCTCGAGCTGCACCCGTATCGCGAGGGGGAACCCTACATCCTCGGCATCTTCCTCACCGGGGCGTACCAGGAGATCCTTGGCGACCTGCACAACCTGTTCGGCGACACCAACGCCGTCCACGTGCGGCTCAAGGACGACGGCTACGAAATCACCGACCTGGTCCATGGCGACACCGTCACCGAGGTGCTGACCTACGTCCAGTTCCATGCCAGCGACCTGCTGGCCACCTTCCGCCGCAAGGTGGCGCGTGCGAGCCACCTCGGCCGCCAGGACGCCAACGCCTTCATCGCCGACTATGTCGCGGGGCTGGAAGGGTATACCTACCTGGAGGGGGAGCTGCCGGAGGAGTAGCGCGATGGTCGGTTGCTGGATGATGGATGAAACGTGAAGGCCGGCCCTGGTGAACGAGGCCGGCCTTCGTTGTGATGCATCCAGCTCCAGCTCGATCATCCATCAGCTATCGCTTGTTCATCGGCACGAACGCCCGCTCGCCCTGCCCGGTGTAGATCTGCCGCGGCCGCGCGATCTTCTGTTCCTTGTCGCCGATCATCTCCTCCCACTGCGCCAGCCAGCCCGGCAGGCGGCCCAGCGCGAAGATCACCGTGAAGTAGTCGGTCGGATAGCCCATCGCCTGGTAGATCAGGCCGGAGTAGAAGTCGACGTTCGGGTAGAGCTTCCGCTTGATGAAGTACTCATCGACAGGGCGATCCGTTCGAGTTCCAGGGCGATCTCGAGCTTGCGATTGAGGCCCGTCTGCTCGAAGACGTCGTCGGCGATCGTCTTGATCAGCTTCGCGCGCGGGTCGTAGGACTTGTAGACCCGGTGGCCGAAGCCCATCAGACGGCCGTGCCCCGCCTTGACGCTCTCGATGAAGGCCGGGATCCGGTCGGCGGTCGCCGATCTCGTCGAGCATGCGTGAGCACCGCCTCATTGGCGCCGCCGTGCAGCGGGCCGTAGAGCGCGGCGATGCCGGCCGAAACGGCCGAGAATGGATCGACGCCGGACGACCCGACCGCCCGCACCGCGCTGGTCGAGCAGTTCTGCTCGTGATCGGCGTGGAGGATCAGCAGGATCTCGAGCGCCTTCTGCAGCACCGGGTTGGGTTCGTGCTTGCCACCGATGCTGAACGTCATGTTGACGAAGTTGCCGATGTAGTCGAGGTCGTTGCGCGGGAAGCTCGTAGGGCAGGCCGCGCGAATGCCGGAAGAGGAACGCCGCGAGCGTCGGCAGCTTGGCCATCAGCCGCACGCGCTGGATGTAGCGGTTGGCCGGGTCCTCGATGTCCTTGGCGTCCGGGTAGAACGTCGACAGCCCGCCGACGACGCCGAGCAGCATGCCCATCGGGTGGGCGTCGTAGCGGTACCCTTCGAGGAACTTGATGATGTTGGTGTGGACATAGGTGTGGTAGCGGATGTCGTTGGTCCACTTGTCGAGCTGCGGCTTCGTCGGCAGCTCGCCTTCGTTGAGCAGCCAGGCCACCTCGAGGAAGCTCGCCTTGTCGGCGATCTGCTCGATCGGATAGCCGCGATAGCGCAGGATGCCGCGATCGCCATCGATGAAGGTGATGGCGCTGCGACACGCGGCCGTGTTCATGAAGGCGGGATCATAGGTCATCATGCCGAAGTCGTCGTCCTTGACCTTGATCTGTCGCAGGTCGATCGCGCGGATGGTGTCGTCGGTGATCGGGAGCTCGTACGCTTTCCCGGTCCGATTGTCGGTGATGGTGATGGTTTCGCTGGCCACGGTGATCGCCTCTCGGTTGTCAATGTCACGCGTCGGTTGCGCCCTTCGGCAGCACGTGAATAGTAATCCAACGCAGCGCGAGTGCAGGGGCTTTTGCCGACTAACCTTGGTGGCATGTCCGTGCCAACCTCCCGCGACCCGACTCTACGTCCGGCCGAGCGTCGGGAGGGATTCCTGGTCGGCGCCGTGGTTGGCTCCGCCCTGGCGGCGTCCACCGCCGCTTGCACCGACCTCGTCGCCATTCGGGAGCGTCTCACTCCCGGTGGCCGCCCGCGATCGCTCGGATCGCCGGCTGGGCAGCGTCGGGCCGCCACGGCCCTGGCCGACGGGCTGCTCGAAGAGTTGCTCGCGGGGGGCGTGGATCTGCCACCGCCTCGCACACCGCTGGCTCGAGTGGTGGCGGAGCGATGGCTGCGACGCCGATCCGCTGCTCGCCGCGGCGCTCGCTCACCTGCGCGACTACGACGCCCCGATCGCGTCAGCTCGGGATTGCCGGAGCGTCGCCGCGATCGCCGTGGCCCTCCCGGCGGCCCTGGCCAGTGCCTCGCCGCGCGCGATGACCGCCGGAGCATTTCATGTCGCGCGGCTGCTCGATCCCTCGGAAGAGTCAGGTCTCGCCGCCAGTGGCCGTGGTGGTGGCGGCGGCTTGCCTGCTGGAGGGGCGCCGCGACGTTGTCCCCGAGGTGCTCGTCGCTGCTGCGCGCCAACAACGCCCCCGAGCGATGCTCGACTGCCGTGCGCGACATGTCCGCGGATGCCCGGCCAGCCGCCGGTATCCCCGAGCGGGCGCGATCGCCGACCGGCCACCGCGGTCGCCTGGCTGCTCTGGATGGTGGCGTATCAGCCCCGCAGCTTCGAGGCGCTGACGATCATGGTGCTTGCCGGCGGGCGTGGCGTCCTCCGTCGGGGCCGTGCTCGGGGCGCTGCTCGGCGCCCGTGACGGGATGGCCGACTGGCCGGCCGAGTGGCTGGCCGGCGCGGGGAAGAAGTCACCCTGCGCCGGCACTGGCGCGGCAACTCGGCGCACCGCGGAGCCGGAGCCGCTGAACGCGGCCACTTCTCCCGGACCATCCCCTCCTCGAGCCACGCGATGCTCGCCGGCCATCACCTCCTGGGCGCAGCCGGTAGGTGGCCGACGTCGTCGGGATCGAACGTCGTGGCGAAAGAGCCGATCGACGCGGCGGCGGGCATGGCGGCAGAAGACGTCGGCCAGTTCGATCGCCTCTGAGTTTCCGCTCTTCGCCAGCGCGCTGCCCGGCTGACCGCCGCGCTCATCGCGAACAGTTCGGCGCCGACGTCCACCAGCCGGAACAGCACCGCCTGACGGTGCTCCAGTCCGGGCCGAAGCGGACCATCGCGTGAAAGAGCGTCCGCGCGAGCTTGCGCGACCGTCGCTCGACGAACCGCATGTGCGTGGCCAGCGCGCCGAACTCGCCGAATCGCGGCCACCGTCCCCAGCCGAGCCACTGCCGCGGATACCAGTGCGGCATAGAAGAGCGCGGCACCGCAGCGAGCGCCTTCAGCTTCTGCGCGCCGCTGCGCCTTCGGGTTGATCAGGTCGCCGGCGACCGTGAGATGGGTGTCGAGCGCCTCGCGGGCGATGAAGAGCCGCATGATCTCGCTCGACCCCTCGAAGATCCGGTTGATCCGGAAATCGCGATACATCCGCTCGACCGGATCGGGGCGATCGCCGCGCGAGCGCAGCGAATCGACGGTTTCGTAGCCGCGGCCACCCTTGATCTGCAGGCAGTTGTCGATGATCCGGTCGCCGATCTCGCGTGTTCCACAGCTTGGCGATCGCCGCCTCGAGCCGAATGTCGATCGTCTTCCGGTCCGCGAGGAGCGACGCCAGGTCGGACGACGGCCTGCATCGCGAACGTGTCAGCGGCCATGGCGCCGAGCTTCTGCGCCACCGCATCGTGCTTGCCGATGGCCTTGCCCCATTGGACCCGCTCCGCGGCCCAGCGCCGGGCGATCTCGCACGCGCGCGCTTCGGCCCCGGCCGCGCACGAGGCCGGCAGGGTGAGCCGCCCCGTGTTGAGCGTCGTGAGCGCGAGCTTGAGGCCCTTTCCCTCGCCCCAGATGACGTTCTCGACCGGCACCCGCACGTCGGTGAAGCGGAGCATGCCGTTCTGCATGGCGCGCAGCCCCATGAAGTGGAGCCGGTGCGTCGTCTCGACGCCGGGCCAGTCGGCCTCGACGATGAACGCGGTGATCTTCTTCCCGGTGCGCGCCATCACCACGATCACCTCGGCGACCGGGCCGTTGGTGCACCACAGCTTCTCGCCGTTGAGGATCCAGTGGCTGCCATCGGCCGAGAGCTCCGCATGGGTGCGCACGCCGGCCGGATCGCTGCCGACCTGCGGTTCGGTGAGCGCGAACGCCGAGATGGCGCCCTTGGCGAGGCGCGGGAGGTACTTCTCCTTCTGCGCATCGGTGCCGAAGAGCTTGAGCGGCACCGCCACGCCGATCGACTGGCTGGCCGACAGCCAGGCGGTGAGCGAGCCATCCTGTGACGTGACCAGCGCGATGGCGTGGGTATAGGCGAGTTGCGAGAGGCCCAAGCCGCCGTACTCCTCGTCGATCTTGATCCCGAACGCGCCAGCTTGCGCAGACCGTCGATGACCGCCGGCGGGGACCTCGGTCGTCCGGTCGATCTCGTCGCTGTCGACCTGGTCGTGCATGAACCGCTCGAGCGCTTCGAGGAAGGGCTTGGCCTTGGCGGTGTCGGCCGGATCGGGCACCGGGAAGGGATGGATGAGGGCAATCGCAGGCGCCCCTCGAACAGCTCGCGGACGAAGCTCGGGCTGGTCCACTCGGTCTCGCGGGCCGCCTCGGCGACGGCGCGGGCTTCGTCGGCGGAATGGGCAGGGTTGGCTGCGGCGGTCGGGGCGGGGACGGCGGGGTTCGTGGTCACGCTGGACTCGGTGTAGGAGTGAGCTCCGTCGTGGGGCGGCTGCGCGCGAGTTGCTTCCGGATCCCGCCGTGCGCCCCGAGTTCGACAAGAAGTTCGGCTTCGAGCATGCGCGCGTCGTGCAGCTGCTGCGTCAGGGCGCCAGTAGGGTGGGTTTCCCCGGAGAGGCGGGTGAGTTGAATGCGGAGCTGTTCCAGGGCGATGACTCCCGTCGACTGTCGCTCGGCTAGGCGCGCTCGCAGTTCGTGAAGTTCCGGATGGGGGCGAAAGTTCGGCGAATCGAGCTGGTGCAACAGCACCTTCATTTCGCTGACTCGAGAGCGAAGCGCCTCGGCGGTTCCCGGCAGCTCCTCGAGGCCCACCTTGGCGGACGCCGGCAGAGCGGCGAACAGGTCGCTGATCGCCAAGTCGAGGACGAGTTCCGTCGGCCGATGGAGGGTCTGGTCGGCGCCGACCTGCTTGCCGAGACCGACAGCAGCCAGGCGCAGGAGTCCCGAGGCCAGTCGGGAACGCCAGAATCGATCGACGAGTCGATTGAAGAGGCCATCCGGCCGGAAATGGAACGATGGCACCAGGAAGTTGAGGCCGAGCCCGGTCCAGAAGATGATGTAGGCCCAGCGTGCGATGTCCGTGAGAAGGGACCAGAGCGCCATATTGGGCGATCGCGGGGACATGAACAGCCACAAGTTACGCATCATCAGGCCGGCCATCAGGACGTAGCTGACGCCGCCGAGCCACGCCAGGTCATTGACCACGCGGCCGAGCAGCGCGGGACGAAGCGTTGCGGAATGGCGTTGATTGGCCCGATGACGCACCAGCGCGAGCTGCAAGTCGGCGAGGCCGTAGCCGCTCCGGAACAGCCGTCGCAGGAAGGCGATTTCGATCCCGGCGTGCACTACCACGACGAAGGTGAACACCGTGGCGAAGGCACGGAGCATGGCGACAAGCACACCGACCGTCCCAGGTCCACCGTAGGGTGAAAGCCCCCAGCTCGAACTCTGCAAACCGACCATTGCGGCGAGGCTCATCCCCAGCGCATAGAATGGCCGAACCACCTGCCAGCGGTTCAGCCACCGCGACAGCGGGGTGGCCAGCGCCACGCCCGACGCTGTTGTGTCGGAGTCACGCAGCCAGCCCTCGATGCTCTCCCCACGTGCCGCGGGGTCCTTCTCCAGGGCACGCTCAATGGCGCGCACCAGTCGCGCTGACGCGCCAGGCGCAGCCTCGGAAAGCGATGGCGGCGCCGTGGCGACATGTTGTACGAGGATGGCCGCGGTGTCGTCACCGCTGAACGGCAGACGGCCGGCGAGGAGCGCCCACGCTGTCACGCCGAGGGCGTAGAGATCGCTCTGCGGACTTGGGGGATCACCATGGATCGAGCTCCGGGGCGAGGTAGTCGGGGGTGCCGAGGAGAGGACCTTCACCACTGTGGTCGATCTCGGCGGCAATCCCGAAATCGGCAAGCAGTGCCCGGCCGGTGCTGCGCTCGATCAGGATGTTGTCGAGCGTGACGTCCCGGTGCACGATCCCCATCGCGTGCGCGTGCGCCAATGCCCAGCCGACGTCACGGATGATCCCCTCGACCTCCATCGTGGGCAGTGGACCCTGTCGCCTGAGGCGCACACCGGCCGACTCGCCATCCACCAGCCCCATGACGAAGTAGACGTACCCGGCGGCTTCGTCGACGGCGTAGATCGGCACGATGTTCGGATGCGACAGCTTCGCGCCAGTTCGCGCCTCGCGCAGGAAATGCTCGCGCAGGTCGTCCCGGACAGCCAGCGCGGGATGCAGGACCTTGATGGCCACCGGGCGATCAAGAAATACGTCCCGCGCCAGATAGACAGTGCCCATGCCGCCGCGACCTAGCTCTCGTTCGACGGAGTAGGTTCCCGCCAGAGCGGCGCCGATCGCGGCAAGTTCCAGTTCGCCCTGGTCGCTCATTGTCCTATGCCGTCGACGGGGTTGGAGTTGGTGTCATCGACGTGTGCGTCCGATGGGCACGGCCAAGGAGGCGCCGCACCTCGCGATGTCCGGCCACCTCGCGAAGCAGGGCACCTTCCAGTTCCCGTGCGATCTCGATCTGCTGGGTCAGTTCGACGGTGCGCTGCTTGCTTGCCAGCAAGCGCAGCAGTTCGAGGCGAAGCCGTTCGAGGGCGGTGACCGCCTCCTTGTGCCGCGTCTCGAGGGCTTCGCGGGTGATGATCACCTTCGCAAGCTCCGGATGGCCAACCTCGAGCTCGCGCTCGCTGTCGCGAAGGCGTTCAATAAGCCCGCGCATTTCAGTTGCACTCGCCTGGAGTGTGTGGGCAAGGGCGGGGAGATCGCCCAGCTCGTGTCGCGTGATGGCCGGGATGTTCCGCCAGAGGTCGTCGACGGCGAGTCCGAGCACCAGCTCAGTGTTCCGATGCAGTGTCGAACCGCCGCCGACCTGCTGCCGCTGCCCAATCGCTGCCAGCCGTGCTACGCCCCGTGCCAGGCGCGAACGCCAGAACGACTCCATCAGCCGCCAGAATCGTCCGCCTGGCTTGAGTCGGAAACCGGGTGAGGCGAAACCGATGCCGACGCCGATCAGTGTTGCGAGGTAGACGTCACTTGCCATGGAGACAATGACGGTCTTTACGTAGAATGCCTCACCACCCCAGTCGTACCAGCGGTAGACGTTCGGATAGATGAAAAGAAAGGTGATCGCCAGCACGATTGCACCGATCAGCGTGAGGTCAAACACCACGCGACCGGGCAGGGCAGGAATTCCCTCGCGCCGCCGCTCCTGGCGAACCTCCTCCAGGCGGTGGGGATAGGCGGCCCGGATATCATCGATCCCGAAGCCGAAGCGCTTGAGCAGCCGCAGCGAGAACGCTTCGAAGAAGAGGTGGGCACCGATCGGGATGGCCGTCAGGGTCAACACCGTTGAAACGGCCGCGGCGGCAAGGAAGGCCGCTCGACCGGACGCGCCGTAGACGAAGATCAGCAGCCAGGTCTGGAGTGCGAGAATCGGGGTGGCCAACGCGTAGACCGGGCGGATCCTCTCCCACCGGGTGAACCAGTTCCTGAGTGGTGCGGCGATGGCCACCGGCTCTGGCGCTCGCTCCAAACGCGCCAGAAAAGCCTGTGGATCGGCGGGCCGGGCATCGGGATCCTTCGCGAGGCATGCCTCGACGGCCTCGATCAGCCGCCGCGATGCCCCGCGAGCGAGGGGTGCCAGTGGCGGGGCGGGCTGCACCAAGTGTTTCGCGAGGAGTTGCGCGGAACTCTCGGCCTCAAACGGCGGCCGGCCGGAGAGCGCGGTGTAGCCGACCACTCCCAGCGCGTAGAGATCACTCTGCGGCGTGGCAGGTTCGCCACGAATGATTTCGGGTGCGAGGAACCCCGGCGTTCCGAACACGGGTTCGGCCTCGATCGAATCACGTGCCCCGGCAAGGCCGAAGTCGGCCAGCAAGGCGCGTCCGGTGCTGCGTTCGACAAGAACATTTTCAAGGGTGAGATCCCGATGCACCACGCCGTGGGCATGGGCATAGCTCAACGCCCAGGCCGTCTCGCGCAACACCCGCTCGGCGTCATCTGGTGGCAGCGGACCCCGGCGACGAATTCGCGCACCAAGAGTCTCGCCGTCGACCAGGGCCATGATGATGCAGACGATATCGCTCGTTCCTCGACAGCGAAAATCGAGACAATGTTCGGGTGAGCCAATCCGGCGGCCGTGCGCGCTTCGGCCAGAAAACGGGCTCGGGATTTTGGTTTGGCGGCGAATTCAGGGTGCAACGCCTTGATCGCGACCGGGCGGTCAAGCCGGACGTCGCGCGCGAGGTATACCGTGCCCATCCCGCCACGCCCAGCTCTCGCTCCAGCGAATAGCGGCCGAGCAACGCCTCCTGCAAGGCGACAAAGCGATCATCGATCATCGATCATCCATCCTCGATCCCCAACGTCACACTGCACGTCGTCTCGAACCCGCCCCGGACATTGTATCGCGTGCTGACGGTGAGGGTCTTCGCCTTCAGCAGCCGTTGCAGGTCCTCAGCCACCCGGGCCGTTGCGTGCTCCTGGAAGATCCCGACGTTCCGGTAGCTCGTGACGTAGTACTTCAGGCTCTTCAGCTCGACGCAACAGTCGCTGGGGATGTACCTGATGGTGAGTATCGCGAAGTCTGGCAGTCCGCTGTAGGGACAGACGGCGGAGAACTCGTTGGTCTCGGTGACGATTTCCTGGTCGGGCCCCTGATAGGGGAAGGTCTCGAGCACGGCGGCATCGATGGCCTCGGGGCCAGTGAACGGAATGGTGCGTCCTTCTGCAGTGGCCATGATCCCTCCGAAATGAGCTCCTTACCACCGGAAAGCTACTCCGGCGGGGTGTCCTCGCGCCGTTTGACCAGCCGGCCGAGCTTCATCGCATCAAAGCCGTACTTCGCGCGGACGGCGTCGACGGCGCTGGTCACTTCACGGCGGCGCTTCCGCTCCTCGGCTTCGAAGAGGTCCGGTGCTTCCGACTCGATCAGCCGGGTCGTGCCGATGCCGAGCAGGCGGACGCCCTGACCCCGGTGACGCGCTTCGGCGAACGCCGGCTTGAGCAGCAGCCGGGCCGGGGCGAGGAGCTCGAGGTCGAGGGCGGTGGGGACCTTCAGAGTGGTGCGGCGGGTGACGGTGGTGAAATCGCCGTGGCGCAGCTTGAGGACGACAGCCCCTGCCACCAGTCCCTCATCGCGAAGCTGCCCGGCAACGCGGGAGGTCAGCAGCATCAGGACGCGGTCCAGCTCATCGGCTGACGAGATGTCGCGACGAAACGTCGTCTCGCGACTCACCGACTTGGCCGGTCCATGGGCACGCAACACCATGCCGCCGCGTCCTTCGGCACGCCGGGAAAGGACCGCGGCCTCCTCTCGGCCTACCAGGGCAACGAGTTCTGCCTGCGACATCGCCTGGATTTGCGCCACATCGATCAGGCCGCGGTCGGCAAGTCGCTTGGCAGTCTTGGGGCCGATGCCCGGGAGCGCTGCCAGTGGCAGGCCCGCAACGAAACCATTCTCCCATCCGGCGCGCACCTCGCAGATGCCACGCGGCTTGGCATAGTCGCTGGCGATCTTGGCGATCATCCGATTTGGTCCGATTCCGATGGAGCAGTGCAGGCCACTGGTCGCGTGCACGTCGGCGTGGATCGCTTCGGCGACGCCGAGCAGCGACACGGGATGCAGCAGGTCGGTGCCGCTGAAATCGAGATACCCCTCATCGAGCCCAGTCATCGTGGCCATCGGGGCGTGGCGCTCCAGCACCTCCTGCACCTGGTGACTCGCCTCGCGGTAGTGCACGAATTCGCCGCGCACGAAGATCGCCGTGGGGCAGAGTCGCGTCGCCTGGGCGATCGGCATGCCGGAGCGGACGCCGAACCTGCGCGCTCCGTAGCTCGCCGACTGCACCACGCCGCGAGAGTCCCGCCGACCGCCCACGATCAGCAGCTCCACGTCGCGCAACTCGGGCTGGTGCTTGCGGCAGACCTCGACGAAGAAGGCATCGAGGTCGACGTGCATGATCCGGATCGACATGCCCTAGATTCTAGCGGTCTCCTACTCCTGGAATGACGATGCGTATCGGTTTTGCCGGACTCGGTGCCATCGGCACGCCCATGGCCGCTCGCTGTGCCGCCGTCCACCAACTCGCGGTCTGGAACCGCACTGCGCGCACGGGCCGACGGAGTTCGCGAAGGTCGAACCCTGGGCGTGACCGGCGGCCACCCCGCGTGACCTCGCTCGAGGGGCTGACGCGGTCATCACCTGTCTCCCCACCTCGGCCGAGGTCGAGGCGCTGCTCGATGGGCCCGATGGGCTGCTCGCCGGGATGGCCGAGGGGCGATCCTGGTCGACTGCACCTCGGGCGACCCGACCACGTCCCGCCGAATCGCCGAGCGGCTGGCGGAGCGAGGGATCGCCTTTGTCGACGCCCCGTTGAGCGGCGGGCCGCCGCTGGCCGGCCAGGGAAAGCTCACCGTGATGTGCGGCGGGACGCCCCGAGCGTCGACCGGGCCGCGGCGGGTGGTGGCTCCATTTGCGGCCAAGGTGGTCCGGATGGGGCCGGTGGGGGCAGGGCACGCGATGAAGGCGGCCAACAACGCCCTGCTCGCCGTCAATATCCTCGCCCTGGCCGAGGGACTGGTCACGCTGGCCAAGGCCGGGATCGCGCCGCGCGACGCCGTCGACGTGCTCAACGCATCGAGCGGCCGCTCGTTTGTGAGCGAGGTGCTGGTCCCGGAGCGGGTGCTCACCGGGCGCCTGGCCGCAGACTCTTCCGGCTGGCGCTTGCTGGAAAAGGACATCGGCATCTTCCATGACCTGGCCCGCGAGGTCGGGGTGGCCGACCCCGTGCTCGGCTTCACGCGCGAGCAGTGTCGGGCGCTCCGCGCGGCGCTGGGTGAGTCGGCCGACTACCTCGACCCGATCCGCGCCGCCGAGCAGGCAGCGGGCGTGGAATTGCGCGGGTGAGCGAAATCCTGCAGGGTGACGCCGCCGGTCCTGGTCCTCATCGCCGTGCAGGACATGGTGAACCTCGCCTCCTGCATCCGGATCGCGAAGAACTTCGGGATCGACACGGTCCGGCTGGTCGCAGCCGGAGTGCGAGATCGACCATTACCGGATCACGGGCGTGGCCCACAACACCGAGGACATTCTCGACCGGATGACCGTCCACGACTCGCTCGACGAGGCCCTCGCCGACGTGGTCTATGTCCAGGCGCTGACCGGCCGGGAGCGGACCGCCAAGCGCACCGTCCTTCGCCCTCGGGCCGCTGCGGCTGAACTCGCTCTCGCGGGGGGTCGCGGGCAGGGTGGCGATCCTGGCGGGCCGGGAGGACAAAGGGCTCAACAACGAGGAGATCGACCGCTGCGATGTGCTGGTCACCATCAGCGCCAACCCGGCGTATACCTCCCTGAACCTGGCCCAGTCCGTTGCCGTCTACGGCCATGAGGTCTGGGTGGCCCGGGGCGGGGATGGGATCCCGATCAAGCCGCCACGCCACGCCGCCGACCCGGCCACGCACGAGCAGATGGAGGCCCTGTTCGCCGACTGGGAGGCGGCGCTCCAGGCCATCCAGTTCTTCAAGAAGCGCGCAGCCCGAGCGGGTGATGCGGAGCTTTCGCGAGCTGATCTACCGGGCCGCCCCTGACGGGACGGGAGGCCTGGACTGCTCCGGGCGATCGGCCTCGAGATCGGCCACTTCCTGCGGCGACGGGGAATCGACGCCTCGGCGAGTTGAACCAACATCTTCCTGTCGACTAGCTTTGCGCCCGGTCGTGGGGGTGAGGGTCGAATCGGCTCCCCTTTCCGAGTCGGCCCGGCCCAACGTCACATCGTTCACTTCCACGCCCTCATTCGGCGGTCAGCGGATATGCGCAAGCAGTTCCTCTTCGGATCGGTGCGGTTGCGACGGCGTTGGTGGCGTTCGCCGTCCTCTCGCGGCCGTCCGGAGCCCAGCAGCCACCATCGGCTGCTCCCTCACCGCTGACCAAATCGGACTCGTCGAAGCTCAAGGGGCCGAAGCAACCGATCTTCTTCCGGCACGATGTCCACGCCGGCCAGCTCAAGATCCAGTGCCAGTACTGCCACTACACCGTGGCGGCGTCGTCGGAGCCAGGGATCCCCACGCATGAACACCTGCATGGGATGCCATACCCTCGTACAGGGCAAGACGCCCGAGAGCAAGGCGGAGATCAAGAAGCTCGCGACGGCATGGAACAACAAGCAACCGGTGGAGTGGGTCAGGGTGCATGAGATCGCCAAGCATGCCCACTTCCCGCACATGCGCCACATCAAGGCCCTCGGTCCGCAGGCCTGCGCCATTTGTCATGGCAACATTGCGCAGATGCCGCAGGTGTTCAAGGTGAACAACGTGAACAACATGGGCTTCTGTATCAGCTGCCATATCGAGCGCAAGATCTCTCGCGACTGCAGCACCTGCCACTACTGACATGACGACCCGACCACTCGATTCCGGAGCCGCAATGGCCGACGCGCCCGCGACGCAGAGCGTCGATCGGCGGCATTTCCTGAAGGTGCTCGGCGTCAGCAGCGTCGGCACGGCGGCGCTCGCGGGGTGCTCGACCGATCGCGTGACGAAGCTGGTTCCCTACCTGGTGCAGAGCGAGGACCAGGTTCCCGGCATCCCGACCTGGTACGCGAGCACCTGTGCGGAGTGCGGCGCGGGATGTGGCCTCCACGTCAAGACGCGCGAAGGGCGACCCATCAAGCTCGAGGGCAATCCGGAGCACCCGACCAATGCGGGCACGCTGTGTTCCCGCGGCCAGGCCGGGCTCCAGGCCCTCTATAATCCCGACCGTCTCAAGGCGCCGATGGCCCGCAACGCTGCCGGCACGTTCGACGAGATCAAGTGGGACGACGCCATCGCCCGCCTCGCAGCCAAGGTCGGGGCGGCCTCGGGCAGGCTGGCGGTGATCAACGGCTATGGTCCGTCGACGTTCACCTCCCTGATGCAGGACTGGACCAGGGCGCTCGGTGGCCAGCATGTCGCGTTCGAGCCCTTCGCTCGCGAGGCGGAGCGCGCGGCGAACCGCAAGACCTGGGGTCGCGACGACCTGGCGACCTACGATTTTGCCGCGGCGAAGCACATCGTCTCGTTCGGTGCCGACTTCCTCGAAACCTGGGGACCGGTGGTCGAGCAGCAGCGCGGCTTCGCGGCGTCGCACGGCTTCCACGACCGCACCATGTCTCGCCACGTCTTCGTCGGTCCGCGCCTCTCCCTGACGGCGGCCAACGCCGATGAATGGCTGAACGTCCCGGCCGGCAGCGAGGCGCTGGTCGCCCTGGCCATGGCGCACGTGATCGCCGAGGAGAAGGGTCACCCGCTCGGGAGGAGCTTGAACGCGTTCATGCCGGAGTCGGTGGCCAAGGACACCGGCCTCTCGGAAGCACAGCTGCACGAGCTCGCCCGCGCGTTCATCGCGGCCGGACCCTCGCTCGCGGTGGCTGGCGGCGTGCCGGCGCAGCATCGCGGTGCCATTGAGCTTTGCCACGCCGTGAACCTGCTCAACGAGGTCGCGGGAAATGTCGGGCGCACGGTGCTGTTCGGGGCCGCACCCTCGGTGACCGACGGGTATGCCAGGACGCGCGATCTCTTTGCGGCCATGGGCCGTGGCGATGTGCAGGTTGTGCTGGTCCATGAAGCCAACCCGCTCTACGCCCTGCCGAAGAGCGGCAATTTTGCCGAGGCGTTCAAGAAGGTCGGCTTCAAGGTCTCGACCGCTTCCGTCCTCGATGACACCGCTGCCGAGTGCGACCTGATCCTCCCGAACCTCCATTCGCTCGAGCGCTGGGATGACCTGCGCCCGCGCACCGGGGTTTCGGGCACCATGCAACCGGTGGTGGAGCCGGTCTTCCCGGTGATGCACGCCGGCGACGTGATTCTCAAGGTGTCCAAGGCAGTCGGTGGCGCGCTGGCCGGGTTCACTGCCGTCTCCTTCGAGGAGCACCTCAAGGCGGAATGGCGGAAACTGGCCACCAGCCGGAAGACCAGCGACTTCGACACCTTCTGGCGGGAGTCGATTGGCCGCGGCGGCATCTACGAAGCGGTTCCGGTCAGCAAGCCGTCGCTCGCCGCGAGCGCATCACAGGTCAGCTACACCAAGCCGACCTTTGATGGCACCGGCGAATTCGTCTTCCTGCCCTACCCGTCGACGACGTATTTCGACGGTCGCGGCGCCAACAAACCCTGGCTCCACGAGAACCCCGATCCGATCACCAAGATCACCTGGCAGTCCTGGGTCGAGATGCACCCCGACACGGCCAGGCGCCTCGACGTGCGCGAGGGCGAGATCGTGGAACTCACCTCGCCGCACGGCACCATCAGGTCCCAGGTCTACGTCTACGCCGGGGTACGGCCCGATACGCTGGCAATGCCCCTCGGACTTGGACACCGGGAATACGGTCGCTACGCCAAGGCTCGCGGTGTCAATGCCCTCGACCTGGTCGGCGCCGAGAGCGACGGGGGGTTCCTGCCGTACTCTCCACCAGGGTCTCGGTCAGGACCACCGGGAACTACCGTCAGGTGGCTCGAGTCGATGGCAACCCGCGGCAACTTGGCCGCGGAATTGTTCAGGCCATGCCGCTGGCCCACGCAACCAGAGGGATGACGCCGGAGGAATCGTACAAGAGCTCAGGCCATGAGAAGGTCGAGGGAAACACCGAACTCGAGCTCGCCGCGATCGAGGGCTGGGCCGAGGCGCAGAAGGAAGCGACGTTGCTCGGCAACTACGCCGACCCGCAGCCCAGATGGGGAATGGCGGTCGACCTGTCACGCTGCACCGGCTGCTCGGCCTGCGTTACGGCGTGCTACGCCGAGAACAACATCCCGACCGTCGGGGAAGAGCAGGTCTTCCGCCGCCGGGAAATGAGCTGGCTCCGGATTGAGCGGTACTGGGAGGGCGGGGAGGACGGCGAGCCATTGGCAGCGCGGTTTTCGCCGGTCATGTGCCAGCACTGCGACAATGCCCCCTGTGAACCGGTCTGCCCGGTCTATGCCGCCTACCACACACCCGACGGGCTCAACGGCCAGGTCTACAATCGCTGCGTCGGGACCCGGTACTGCAGCAACAACTGCCCCTTCAAGGTGCGCTACTTCAACTGGCTGAAGTACAACGAAATGGCATTCCCCGAGCCGCTTACCCTGCAGCTCAATCCGGACGTGGTCGTGCGCGCCCGTGGCGTGATGGAGAAGTGCACCTTCTGCATCCAGCGCATCCGCGGTGCCCAGAACACCGCCCGGCTGGAGGACCGCGACGTGCGGGATGGCGAGATCAAGACCGCCTGCATGCAGTCCTGCCCCTCGGGCGCGCTGTTGTTCGGCAACGTGAAGGATCCCGAGGCCGCCGTGGTGAAGTGGAAGCGCGATCCGCGAGGGTATCGCATGCTCGAGGAGCTCAATGTCGGTCCGGCCGTGACGTACCTCGCCAAGGTGCTGCACCAGCCGCCAGTTGGCTCGCCGGTCGGGGAGGAGCGCTGAGATGACCGTGATCGCGCACGATCCCAGCCGTCCGACGCTGACCCATGCGGAAGTCACCCGCGACATTGTCCGCACGATCACCGAGAAGCCCACGACCGGCTACTACATCCTGGCCGGCACGATGGCGTTCCTCACCCTCGTCCTCTTCGGCACGCTCGGGGCGCTCCTCAAATATGGTCTGGGTCTCGCGGGCTACAGTCCCCCGATCATGTGGTCGGTCTACATCACGACCTTCGTGTTCTGGGTCGGCATCGGTCATGCCGGGACCCTGATCTCGGCCATCCTCTTCCTGTTCCGCTCGCCGTGGCGCACGGCCGTGTACCGTTCCACCGAGGCGATGACGGTCTTTGCCGTCATGACAGCGGCGCTCTTCCCGATCATCCACATCGGCAGGCAGTGGATCTTCTACTGGCTGCTTCCGTACCCGAACCAGCGATACCTCTGGCCGAACTTCAAGTCACCGCTGCTGTGGGACGTCTTCGCCATCTCGACTTACCTGACGGTCTCCTCGACCTTCCTGATGGTGGGCCTGGTGCCGGACCTCGCCGCGGTGCGCGACCATGTCACCGGCTGGAAGAAGAAGCTCTACACCGCGCTTTCGCTGGGCTGGACCGGTGCCGATTCGCAGTGGCGCCACTATTCCAGGGCCTATCTCTACCTGGCCGCGCTCTGTGCTCCCCTCGTGCTGTCGGTCCACTCGGTGGTGTCGTGGGACTTTGCCATGTCGATCGTGCCGGGGTGGCACGGGACCATCTTCGCACCGTACTTCGTGGCGGGTGCCATCTACTCGGGGATCGGCATGGTGCTGACCCTCATCATCCCGTTGCGGAAGATCCTCAAGATCGAGCACCTCATCACCGAATACCACTTCGATAACCTGGCGAAGCTGACCCTCTTCGTCGGCTCGATCCTGTTCTACTCCTACGGGATGGAGTACTTCATCGCCTGGTATTCCGGCAATACCTTCGAGCAGACGACCTTCTGGCGGCGGGCGTTCGGCCCCAACTGGTGGGCGGGCTGGTCGATGATCATCTGCAACGCCTTCGTGTCCCAGTTGCTCTGGTTCCCCAAGATTCGCAAGAACCTCTCGGCACTGTTCGTGATCTCGATTTTCATCAACATCGGCATGTGGTTCGAGCGGTATGTCATCATCGCCGGCTCGCTCACCAATGATTACATCCCCTATGCGTGGGGCCAGATCAACCCGACCTGGGCGGACTGGTGCATCCTGGCCGGCTCCTTCGGCTGGTTCGGTCTCTGGTTCACGCTGTTCTACAAGAACTTCCCGATCGTCGCGATTCAGGAGCTCAAGGAAATGATCCCGATGCCGCGCCTGAAGCCTCACCGGGAGGGCTTCTGATGTCGAAAGCCGTTGCCGGCGTCCTCGCGCAGTTCGATCATCTCGACGCGGCGTGTGACGCGATTCGCGAATTGAAGTCTGCCGGGCACAAGGACCTCACGGTCTATTCCGCGGCACCGAATCATGAGCTGGAAGCCGCCATCGGGGACCCGGTGTCTCCGGTCAGGCTCTTCACGCTGGTCGGGGGTCTCATCGGCTGTGCGGCCGGCTTCGGCATGACCATCTGGATGTCGCTGGACTGGCCCCTGCTGGTGGGTGGCAAGCCGATCGCCCCGATCCCGCCGTACGTCGTCCTCGGCTTCGAGTTGACCATCCTGATCAGTGCCCTCTCGACCGTCGCGGGTCTCATCATCCTGACGCTGCTCAAGGCACCCGCGCGGTCGACCATTCGATCCGCGGTTCAGTGACGACCGGATCGGGGTGTTCGTGCCCTGCGCCCAGGGCCAGGCCCCCGCCGTCGAGACCCTGTTCCGGAAGCACGGCTCGGTGGAGGTGACCCGTGACGCGTAGAGTCCTGCTCGCGGCCATGCTCCTGGGTCTTGGTGGCTGCAACTTCTGGTACAACGATGTCCCGTCGCCAGACCTCCTGATGCACAAGATTCCCTGGTTTGACCACATGATCAAATCGAAGGCCGTGCATCCCTACGAGAGTGCCTCGGTACCACGCCGTACACCGCCGGGGACCATCCCGGTCGGCGGCGGCGAGGCGGATTGGCATACCGGCGACCTGGTGATGTCGATGTACGTCTTCGACACCGTCTATGCCAACCGCCTGGTGCGTCCAGCCACGCCGCCCGGTCCCGGCGCGCGCAGCGGCCAGGACGTCTTCGAGATCTACTGCTCGCCATGTCATGGCTACGGGGGCGCCGGCGACGGGACGGTCAAGGAGTTCATCACCGGCATTCCGTCCCTGCTCACCGACCAGGCGCGCAAGCGCTCCGACGGCTACCTGTACAGCATGATCCGCTATGGCCGCGGCGTGATGCCCCTGTACGGGGACAGGATCTACCGGCCGGATGAGCGCTGGGCGGTGGTCGCCTATCTCCGCTCGCTGCAGGCGAATGCGCCGGTCGCACCAGTCGCAGGAGCAAAGTGATGATCCCGGATGCTTCGGCGCTACGCGATCGACTGGTCGAGAAAAGTGTCACCTCCGACTATGGCAGCTTCGTGACTGCCGGGGCCGGGATCGCGGTAGTGGGCATGGCGCTCTTCGTGATGTCGCTGCTCGGCACGGGCAGTCACCGCGCCTGGCAGGCGTTCCACGTCAACTGGATCTTCTTCACCGGCCTGATGTTCGGGTCGATTGCCATCACGGCGGTGGGGAAGATCGCCAACGCCAAGTGGTCGGGCGTGATTCTCCGTTTGTCGCAGGCTGCAGCGTGGTTCTTCCCGGTGGCGCTGATCGGGCTCGTCCTGATCCTGACCGTCGGCTACCAGGACATCTACGGCAACATGCAGGCGGCCCTCGGGAGTGTCTCGCCGGGGAAGGCGCGGTGGCTCTCCCATTCGTGGATGGCCGCGCGGCTGGTGGCCGGTCTGGTAGTGCTGTTCGCGGTCGGCTGGGCACTGATCAGGAGCGACCTGCTCCCCGACTTGGTGCTCGCCAGGGATCGCGTTGACGGTTCACGGCGAGCGCGTTACGACCGGATGTTGCGGGGCTTCGACGAGGAAGCCAACCATCGGCGCAGCTATCGACTTGCCGGCGTCTTCGCCCCACTCTATGCCATCGTCATGACTGTCATTGCGTTCGATGGCATCATGGCCCTCCAGCCCCACTGGGTCAGCAACCTCCTCGGCGGCTGGTATTTCATGGGTGCCTGGCTCGGGGCGCTGATGCTGCAGGCGCTGATGATGCTCTACGCCCGCAAGGCAGCTGGCCTTGAGGAATTCATCAGCGCCAAGCAACGGCACGACCTTGGCAAGCTCTGCTTCGGCTTCACCGTGTTCTGGACCTATCTCATGTGGTCGCAGTTCCTGGTCATCTGGTACGGCAACATGCCGGAAGAGACCGGCTTCGTCTTTGCCAGGCTCTGGGGTTCCTGGCGGCCGATCGGCGCGGCCGTGGGTGCCGGCGTCTTCGTCATTCCATTTGCCGGCCTCCTTGGCGTGGCGCCGAAGAAGTCGCCGCTCACCTTGGCCCTCTTCGCCACCGTTTCGCTCTGTTCACTCTGGCTCGAGCGTTACCTCATGGTGGTGCCGTCGATCACCGCCGAGGCGGGCCCGATGTTCGGGCTCCCGGAGCTCGCGCCAACGCTGGCCTTCCTGGGGCTCTTCCTCATGACGTACGGGCTCTTTGCCCGGACCTATCCGATGGTGTCGCCGCGGCTGGCGATGATCGCGCTCGAACGGGAGGCGGGGCACTAGGCCCTACTCCCGCTTCAACTTCCCCAACAACGCGTCCAGGCTGTCCACTGGCAGATAGGCCGCCACCGCAATCATCCGTTCCCTCCGGATGGGGTCGGCGGTGGTGCCGACGTAGTCGGGACGAGTGCGCAGCGGGATGCTCATCTCCAGCCCGCTCGCCTCGAACATGCGGCTGAGTGAGGTGAGCTCATCCACCGGTCCCTCGACCACCCAGAGCGACTGTCCGTCGGCAGTCCGCTGGCGCACGAGCACGGTCGGCCGCTCCCCCGAACTGCCCTCGCGGACCTGCACCCGGACGACGGGAAGATCGGACAGTCGGGTGATCGGACCATGATTCGCCTGGATCGCGCCCTCGAGGCTCATCGGCTCCCAGTCGGCACCGCCGGCAGGGTCGATGCCATCGACCGGTTGGGCACCGACCGAAGTGTGGGCCACCTGGACAAACGTCGGCCCGACAACCCTGGGCCGGAGTCGGGTTTGCGCGGCGAGGCTGAGCGAGCGCCGCGCGAGGTCGCCCCGGGACGGCGTTGTGATGGATGGGACGTCGGCGAAGAGCCCCGGTGTGACAAATGCCGCGGTCACGAGGCGGGGGGTCTGCGTCGGGCCGCGCTGCATGGCGAGCCAGGTGGTGACACCAGTCACGGCCACGAGGCCGGCCGCGATTGGTCCAACCCAGCCCGCCAAGGCTGCCCGGCGGCGGGCGGCCGGTTGCCTGGTCGACCGCGGTACGGCCCGGTTCAACAACACGGCGGCGCGGGAGCGGACTTCCCTGACTTCTCCGTCCAGCGCACGGCAGATCAGGCAACCGAGCAGGTGCTCGGCGATCTCCGCTCGTTGCGCCGACGACAGTTCCCCGTCGCGGTAGGCGTGCAGTTCCTCCTCAGGAATGTGCGGTCGTACGTTGGTCATGACCGTGTCCCTCCCACTCATCATGCGCCGCGACCAGGCGCTTGCGCGCCCGGGCGAGCGTTGTTCCCACCGCCCCGACGGCCAGGCCGGTCTGGGTCGCGATTTCCGGGTATGACAGCCCGGCGTCCCAGAGGAGCAGCACCTCGCGATCCCGGGGGCTCAGCGTTGCGAGTGCGCGCCGGACCTCGTCCTCCTGCTCGGCATGCTCGACCTCCTCCGCGATGTCTTCATTCGCAGAGGGCGACGTCACGGGCTCGTGCGTCAGCAGGACGAGGTGCTTCCGCCGTCGAATGGCGGAACGCGCCTCGTCCCGAGCGATGTTGGCGGCGACGGCGAAGACCCAGGAGCGCGGCTTCTCGGGCTCATGGGCCAACGCCCGCATGAAGACTTCCTGGGCGAGGTCTTCGGCGCGGTCGGCGTCCCATACCTTGCGGTACAGGAAGCGGACAACTGAGGCGTAGGTCGTGCGATAGAGGCCGTCGAGATCAAATGCCATCCGGGCCACCCTTCAGGGGGAAGTGCTCAGTCTGGTGACGACCGCCACTCCGCCGGCCACACAGTCCATGACAACATCATGTGTTCCAACAACTTACACCTTGAGTCGGCGGTTCCGGAAGGCGCAGCCTGGGTGGAGGCCGGAGCGTTTCTCTGGCCAGGTAGAGCAGAGCACCGGCTTGGCCGGGCGGCCGTCGGGTCGTTTCCGTCCGTGCAAGTCGCAGTGGAGACCGTCTTCCTTGAGGTACGCGCAGGCGGAAATCATCTCGACCAGGACGGTCCGCTCATCCTCCCGTTCCACCTTGCACAGGTAAGGCGATTGCCGGCTCCGCAGCAGCGCCTCAAGCAGGGTCTGCCGCGGAGAACAGACAACTTCCACCTGAAGGTCGCGGCAGCATGCCGCCTTCTGCAGGTTGTCACTGGTGCGGCACTTGGCCGTGGCACAGGGGTTGGAATCCGGGGCCAGGGGAAGCGCGCGACGGACGGCTGGGGCGTGTTCCAGCCGGCGGGAGACCTGCTTTCCGCCTTCCACGAGGGTGAACCACTCATCGCCGAGACGGCGGCTTGGTGCGGGTTTGCGGCGAGGGCTCGGCACCTTGCCCTTGAATCCATGGGCGCCGCAACTGGCCCGTCGGCCATCCGGGCCGACCTTCAGGTGCTTGCAGGGAACGTGCAGCGTGGCCTCCGACCACAGCTCTTCGTCGTGCTCGTACGTCCGGCCGAAGTCGATCCGCTCCACATGCCCGAAGAGCCAGGTGGCTTCGTGGTCTTCCTCGCCCTCGAGAGCGGCCACGCGGAGGGTCACATCGAGCGCTCGGCATTGACGGCCGAGGTGACGGCAGGGCGGTGGTACCATGAACTCCCGCAGGGAATTGGGTCAGCCAGGGTTGGCGAGCCGGAAATTAGCGTGCTTCAGCTCCTCACGCACTACCGGGAACCGGGTCCGATCCGCTAAGTTTCAGGCTTCCCGAGTTCCTGGTGGCCGGGCAGAGGCATTGTCGAGGGGCAATGCCGACAAGACAACATCAGATGTGAGGCAGACCGAGAATGCGTGTTACAGCGATGGTGGCCGGGGTTGCCGTGCTTCTTGCGGCATGCGGCGGTGGCGAGAAGTCCGGTTCAGCGGCGGATTCAACTGGGATGGCGGCGGCTCCGGCGGCAACGAGTGGAACGACGCACGTGGTGGACATGGTGATGGAGGGAACGGCCTACAAGTTCGTCCCGGCCGACCTCACCATCCAGACCGGCGACATTGTGGTGTTCAAGGGTGTGAGCGGGGCGGCACACAATGTCGTGTTCTGGGGTGACAGCATTCCCCCCGGGGCCGAGGCGGTCCTGACCGCCGCGATGCCCGATGGGACCCAGCCGATGGGAACCAAGATGGTCGTGGACGGTGACTCGGCCGTGGTTTCGTTCGCTGGAGCGCCGGCGGGGCTCTACAAGATGTACTGCGTGCCACACCTGGCGATGGGGATGAAGGGCTCGATCACTGTTACGCCGTAACTGGTAGCAGCGGGCCACATACTGGGGCAGGGGTGTCCGACGGGCGCCCCTGCCGTTCTTCATGGGCCCGGCCGAGTCCGGCGCGAGTCAGAGCCAGCCGTTGGCGCGGTACCACGCTGCGGTGTCGCGAATCCCCGACGGCATGTCGAACGTGGCAGTCCAGCCAGTGGCGGTCATGAACGCCGTCGGGTCCGCGGTCCACGCCTGCTGGTAGAACTCGTTGGCCTTGTCAGCACGCAGGATGGTCTTGTGGCGCAGCAGGGCGGCCGTCATGCCTGAAACCGTCAGCAGTCCTCGGGCAAGCCATTCCGGTACCGGCAACAGGCGCACTTCGTGCCCGAGCGACCTGCCGATCGTCCGCACCAGGTCTGCGGAGGTGACGGTCTCCGGATGGTTGACATAGAAGAGGCCCCCGGCAAGCCCGGGCAGCGTGCCCGCAGCCAGGATCGCCGCGGCCAGATCGACAACGTGGATCAGCGACAACTCCATCGAGCCATCCCCAAAGACCGGGGCGAATCCCAGTCGCGTGGCGCGGAAGACTGCGAGCAGGTTGTCGCGGTCGCGCGGACCGTAGACCGTGGGTGGTCGGAGAATCGTCCACTCCAGGGCTTCGTCGCGGAGGGCACGCTCGGCCGCAAGCTTGCTGCGCCCGTACATCGTGACTGGCCGATTCTGGCCGTCCTCGGTGCGCGGCATGCCGCGTTGTGCCGGGCCCCCGGCCGCCATCGAGCTGACCAGGACGAACCGCTGTTGGCCGCCGCTGCTGATGCACGCGCGCGCCAGATTGGCGGTCCCGTCTCGGTTGGCCGAGGTGAATTCCGCCTCGTCGACGGCGCCGGTCAGGGCCGCCGCGTGGTAGACCACGTCCTGGCCGGCGACCGCCGCGCGGAGGGCGTCGTGATGGTTCAGGTCGCCGATGCACCAGCGCGACCCCGCGCTGGGCGAGGGATACCGCCCGGGCTGGCGAGCGGACCAGCGCGGTGACGGTATCACCGCGAGCCAGGAGTTGATCGACGAGGTGCCCGCCGACAAACCCCGTCGCCCCGGTGACCAGCGCCTTCATGTCGGGCGGTCGAGGATGCGAAAGGTCTGATACGGGGTGAAGCCGGCCTTGCTCAACCCCTGGATGATGCCCAGGTTGTCCTCGAGCAGCCAGCTTGCCTCGCCCCAGCTGATCCCGCGTTCGGCGGCCTTGGTCCAGATCCAGTGATAGAGCGCCGAGTCGATGCCCTTGCCACGCCACTCAGGCAGGACCCCGAGCAAGAGGATGCGCGCACGCTTCAGCTTCTTCATCTTCAACTTGTAGAGCATCGTCAACGAGGCAGGGAACATCCCGCCGTTGCGGTTGGGGCGCAGCACCTCGTTGAGGTCCGGCAAGGTGAGGCAAAAGGCGATCGGCTTGCCGTCCTTCATCACGAAGGGCACCAGCTCGGGGACCACCACCGGCTTGAACCCGTCGGCCAGCACGTCGATCTCGGCATCGGTCATCGGGATGAAGCCCCAGTTGTCCTCCCAGCAATCATTGTAGAGCTTCTTGACCAGCTCGACTTCACCCTTGAAGTCCTTCATGTTGAGCGGACGGATGGTGATGCCATAGCGCTGCTTGACAAGGTTGACCGCCCGTTCGGTCCGTTCAGGCGGTGTCACCGGTGCGTCGAGTGATCCCCCCTGCAGTGCCACCAGACCTTTCGCCTTCACGAAGCCGGCGGTCTCGAGGAGGGTGAGGTAGTAGGGCGGGTTGTGCGGCATCATCAGCGTGTTCGGGGTGTCGAATCCACCGACCTTCAGTCCCCACTCGTCGTTCACCGAGAACGATGCCGGGCCGCGCAGGGTGTCGAGCCCGCGCGCCTTCACCCAGTCGCTGGCCGTGTCGAGCAGTGCCTTGGCCACGGGAAAGTCGTTGATGACCTCGAAGAAGCCGAAGAAGCCGACCTTGTCATGGTGATGCTGGTTATGAAGGAGGTTGTGGATTGCGGCAATCCGGCCGACGACCTTCCCGTCCCGCTCCGCCAGGAAGTAGTCGGCCTCGGCGTGCTGGAAGAACGGGTTGTGCTTGCGGTCGAGCAGCTTCCTGACCTCGGCACGAAACGGCGGGACCCAGTGCAGGTCCCGCCGGTGCAATTCGTAGGGCAAGTCGATGAAGCGCTGAAGGTCCTTGGCCGACTCGACGCGCCGAATCGCCGGCGCAGTGCTCAGATGACCCCCAATTCCTTGCCGATCCGCCCGAACGCTTCAAGGCAGAAGTCGATCTGGTCGCTCGAGTGCGTCGCCATGACGCTGGTGCGCAAGCGGCAGCCGTCCGGCGGCACCGCCGGAGGACCGACCGGATTGGTGAAGACGCCGGAGTCGTAGAGGCGGCGCCAGAAGAGGAACGTGGTGTCGAGCGGCCCGGTGAGGACCGGAATGATCGGCGTCTCGGTCGGGCCGATCTGGAAGCCGCGTGAGGCCAGTCCTTCGCGCAGGTGACGGGCGTTGGCCCACAGCCGGTCCCGTCGTTCAGGCTCGTGTTGGATCACCTGGAGAGCGGCCAGCACCCCGGCGGTGTTGGCCGGCGGGAGGGACGCGGTGAAGATGAACGGCCGCGAATGGTGCTTGAGGTAATGAATGACTTGTTCATCACCGGCGATGAATCCGCCGACCGAGGCCAGCGACTTGGAAAACGTGCCGGCAATGATGTCGACGTCGGCCTGCATCCCGAAGTGGGCACCGGTGCCCTCGCCGTTCGGGCCCAGCACACCGAGGGCATGGGCATCGTCGACGGCCAGCGCCACGCCATATCGCTTGGCGAGTTTCGAGAGCTCCGGGATGTTCGCGATGTCGCCTTCCATCGAATACACGCCATCGACGACGATCATCCCGCCCTTGCCCGGGGTGTTCCGATCGAGCAGGAGCGTCAGGTGATCCAGGTCGCCGTGATTGAATCGCTGCGTCACTCCGAAGGAGAGCTTCGCTCCGTCAACGATGCAGGCGTGGTCGAGCTTGTCGAGATAGACCGTCTCGCCGCGCCCGACCAGGCCGGAGATCAGGCCGAGGTTCGCCCCGTAGCCGGTCGAGAAGACCAGGCACTGTTCCTTGCCGAGGAACTCGGCGAGTGCCCGTTCAAGTTGCTCATGCAGGTCGAGGGAGCCGTTGAGGAAGCGGGAACCGGTACAACCCGAGCCGTAACGGTGCAGGGCCCTTGCGGCGGCCTCGAGGACCTTCGGATGGTGCGTGAGCCCGAGGTAGTTGTTCGAGCCCAGCATGATGCGCTGCTTGCCCTCGATCACCACGACGGTGTCTTCGGATTCCGAGATCGGCTTGAAGTAGGGGTAGAGTCCGGCGGCCTGCACTTCCCGGGCGGCGGTGAAGCTCCGGCACTTGTCGAACAGCGCCACCTGGGTCTCCTGGGTCGGGAGGGTTTCACTGGCCATGGATCCTCGCGGAGCTCGGGTGGATCTTATTCGGTAGGCAGGCCAAGTTAGATATCCGTGCTGACGCGGCCCATAGAAGAAGGGAAAACTATTCCCCCCCCGGACCCACACAAGCGGAATTACCCCCCAGCCGAGGGGGAGGCGGACGTGGCCGTCCCCTCCTCCTGGCCATTATTGGAGCATTCCTGTGCGGTTTCCCCCTGCTGGCGCAATACCCGAGGGCAAAAATCGGTGATTTCGAGGTTCGCGGGTTCGATTTCGCGGTCGATGGTGGCTGGCGCGTCAAGGCGGGTCGAATCATGGCCGAGCGCACGTCGCTGCTCCAGGGGCGCGCCTTCGCCCGGCTGAATGCGGTCGGGTCCCGGCGGGCTGGCAGTTCGGGGGAGCTTCTTCATCCCGGTCCTGCCGATCAGCTACCGAGACGTCAGTCCGCCATTCCCCGCCTCGCAATACCAGGAGTTGTTCTTCTCCCCGCTCCCGCAGCCCGTCCGTGGAGCGTCAAGACGTACTACGCCATGCAATCCCGCAACAACATTGTGCTTGATGGCGAGGTATTCGACTGGATTCACGTCGACTCCGCGTCGACATACTACCAGGATGGCTGCAACGGGATCGGCGTGACCGCGTCGTGTCCATCGCGGGCTCGATCGCGAATGGCTGACCTGCTGCTCGCCGCGCTCGATTCGGTATCCAGCGGTCCTGGCGGCGACACAGTATGGAGTCGATTCGACAACGACGGTCCCGATGGCCTGCCGAATTCCGGCGATGACGATGGTGTGGTCGACCTGGTCGCCTTTCTCCAACCGGCGGTCGACGGCGCCTGCGGTTCAACGGGAATCTGGTCGCACCGTTACCGGCTGTCGGGATGGAACGGCGGGCAGCCATACGTCACGAAGACGCCTCGCCGAGGACCCGGCGGGGAGCCGATCCCCGGCCAGTTCCTCAAGGTCGAGTCCTACACGATGCAGTCGGGTCTGGGCGGCAACACCGGGTGCTTGAACGGCCAGATCATGCCGATCGGCACGGTGGCCCACGAGACCGGCCACGCCTTCGGACTCCCCGATTACTACGACACCGATCCGTTCTCCGGGACGCAGGGGATCGGCGAGTGGGGCATCATGGGGTCTGGCAACTACGCGCGACCCTATTCGCCCGCTTCCTTTGATGCCTGGTCCCTGGTCTGGCTCGGCTGGGTGCGGGTCGATACCCTCGTCAGCGGGACCACAACAGCCGCACCGCCGGTCCAGAACTCCGGCACGGTGTACTTCGCCGGGACGGCCAATCCCGGCATCCAGTTCTTCCTCGAGAACCGGCAGGCGCTCGCCAGCGACACGGCCATGATGAATCCGGCCTACGCCCGGGCCAAGTCGCCAGGCTTGCTGATCTGGCAGGTCGACCTCCCCCGCATCGAGGCTGGCATGCCGACCAACCAGGTAAACACGGGGTCGCGGCAGGGACTCTCCCTGATCCAGGCCGACGGCCTCAACCAGCTCCGCACCCCCGGATCCCAGAATCGTGGCGACGCGGGCGACCCTTACCCGGGAAGCACCGGCAACCACGCCTTCGGGCTCTCGACGCTTCCCACGACCGTGGACTACAACGCTGCGTCGCTCGACATCCGCCTCGACGAGATCTTCGCCATCGGGATCGGGAATGTGCAGTTCCGCTATGTCCGACGCGCGCCAAGCGTGGTCGCGTCACGCTCGCCCCTGGCGCGGATCCGTGCCAACGGAGTGAGTGCCACGACGTGGCGCGAGGTCATCGCCTCCGGCGACACGATCCAGGTGTCCAGCGACTCACTGCAGTTGGCCTTCGATGGGCGGAGCGCACTCCGATTCACTGGCTGGAGCGATGGCGGTCCTCGCACCCATACCATCACGGCGCGAAACGGTCCGCCGGATTCTCTCTTCGCCGATTTCGACGTCACGCACCGCTTGCGCGTGACCGTGAGTGGCCCCGGGTCGGTGACCGGTCCGGCCGCGGCGCTGGGAGTGGGCGTCTTCCTGGCAGGCGGCGAGGAGGTGTCGCTCACGGCAATTCCGTCGGCCGGGGCAGAGTTCGTCGGCTGGCGCGGTGATACGACTTCACGTGTCCCGGCGCTGAGCCTCGCGATGAGCAGGGCCTGGGACGTGACGGCCCTCTTCGTCAACAGTGCCGCCATTGATGCCGGTGCGGCGGCACGGGCGCTCCTTGGCGGGCCGTCACTTGACGCCAATTCCGCGGCGTACCTGGACGGCATCGGCAACCGAAACGGCACCTTCGACGTGGGCGACTACCTCGCCTGGCTGCGGCGCACCGGACAACATGTGCCGCCGGTCTTGCAGCGCATGGGATCGCCGAAGGCCGGTGCCCATTGAAGCGCCTCTGCTGCCTCCTGTTCCTGCTCACGGCATGCCACTCGACGGTACCCAGTGCGGTGCCCGGCACGCTCACTGTCCACCTCGCAGCAGCCGGGGCAAATGACGGTGCCATGGTCCTCGTCGTGAGTGGGGGACTGGTGCTGTCGGTCGAGGCGGCGGGTTCCTACGAGGTGACCAGCACGACGGACGCGGCGGGGATGCACCTCATGGTGGTCGGCGACCTGACCGACGGGGCATTGGTCCGCCTCGAGGTCCCCGACGTCTCCCGCGCCAGTGACTATCTCGCGGTCATCACCCAGGTGGCCGATCGCACCAATTTCGGGCTGGTCGACGCGAGCGGCTATCGCGTGACGATCGACGAGTTCCCATGAGCGCACACCGGATCGCGGTGGTCGGGAGCGGTGCCGCTGGCCTGGCTGCGGCAGCGCGTCTGGTCTCATTGGGTGCCGACGTCACCCTTTTTGAGTCGAGTGATCGACCGGGAGGGCGGATCCGCACCATCCGCCGTGGTGCGTGGGTCGCGGAAGCGGGCGCGCTTCTCGTGGCCGAACCCGCACCGGAAGTGCGGACCTTGCTCGACGCGGCAGGACTTGCTCACCGAACGGTTCGCGCCTCAGCGGCGGCGCGGCGGCGCTACGTCGTGCAGAAGGGTGTGCCGCAGCCGATTCCTGCGACGCTCGGTGACCTGGTCGCCTCTCCGCTGCTCTCCGTCGCCGGTCGCCTGCGCATGGCGCGCGAACCGTTCGTGGCGAAGCGCGCCGAGGGCGAGGAGGAGTCGGTCGATGCGTTCGCCAGGCGTCGCTTCGGCGACGAAGTGGCCGAGCGACTCTTCGACTCGCTGGTCCTGGAGATGAGCGCTGGCGACGCGACCCGCACCCTGGTGCGATATCTCTTCCCGAAGTTGGTGGAGTTCGAGCGGTCGGCGGGCTCGGTGCTCAAGGGACAGATGCGTGCCGGGATGGAAGCACGCCGCCGGATGCGCGGCAAACCGTCAGGGGCGTGGAGTTGTCCCACGGGACTCGATGAGATGACGGGGGCACTGAGCACCGTGCCCGGCTTGCGCTGCTGCTTTTCGACCAGGGTGGAGGAGATGGTTGCCTGGACTGACGCCGTCGCCCTGCGGTCCGGGTCGGGCAGCGAACACTTCGACGGCGTTGTCCTGGCGGTGCCCACGCCGGCCCTGGCCCGAATCGACCTCCCTGCTCCCTGGCGCGACGCGGTCACCCTGCTCGCCGGGATTCCCCATGCTCCCGTTGCTTCCGTCTCCCTCGGCTTCGCGCGCGGGCAGATCAGTCATCCGCTCGACGGGTTGAGCATCCGGGTACCCTCGGCCGAAGGACGGCCGCTCCTGTCGATCCTCATTCCATCGACGGTCTTCGCTGGGCGCGCCCCCGAGGGTCACGTGCTGCTCACCTGCCTGGTCGGCGGCGTGCGCCACCCGGAAGTGGTCGCCCTGCCGGCCGCGGATCTGGTGGCCCTGGTGCTGGAGCAACTGGCGCAGATGATCGGGGCGGCGGGGAACCCGGCCTTTTCGGAGGTAGCCTGCTGGCCGGAGGCGTTCCCGCAGGCGGTGCGCGGGCACGCTTCGCGTCTTGCCGCCGCCGAACAGATCGAGGTGCTCATGCCGCGAGTGGTGCTCACCGGATCGTGGCGGGATGGACTGGTCGTCAGCGACGTGCTTCGCGGTGGGCTTCGTGCGGCTGACCGACTGGCCGTTCAGCTCGGACTGGCGCTATCCCCCGTCGCCTGAGCGTGCGACGATCCGGCCGTCCGGCGTCTCCAGCCGTGAACCCGCACGAGGAGCCGTCATGAGGGCATGTCATCATTTCCTGCTGCTGGCCGGATGCGCAGTCCTCATCCCCCTGGCGGCACCTGCGCAAACCTCCATGGGCATCAAGGGCGGGCTTTCGTACGCCACCCTGTCAAACAAGTCGCCCGACTTCGACAATCGCACCGGCCTTGCGGCCGGCATCGCGTTCGACATGCGATCCGGCCTGATCGGGATCCAGCCCGAGATCCTCTATGTCCAGAAGGGCGTGACCGCGACCGGTACGCCATCGGGGTCGTCCCCGAAGCTGGACTACATTGAGGTCCCGGTGCTCCTCAAGCTCACCCTCGGGACGCCGGGGCTTCAGCCGATGGTCTACGCCGGGCCATCCGCCGGCTTCCGGCTCAGCTGCAAAGTCCTCGAGGTGGACTGCGCCGGCGGCACCGTCAAATCGACCGACTGGGGTGCCGTGTTGGGTGGCGGGCTTCGGATCGGAGGCAACAAGGGGCTCACGCTTGAAGGCCGCTATAGCTGGGGGCTCAAGGACATCCATGACGTGAGCGCCGGGGTGGATCAGAAGACGCGGACCTTTCTGGCGTTGGTGGGCTTCTCGCTCTGAATCGAGCCGCGCTGCAATTCCGACGCCCCGCCCGGTGATTCCAGGCGGGGCGTCTTGTGTCGCGGTCCGTGACATCCGCTGCCATCGGCGCCATTCTTTAGTCGTTATTCCCGCGCGGCACCCTCTAGATCTGGAGCCCACCCATGTCCATTCGAGTACCTTCGCGTTTCTGTGCCGTCACGGCCGCGGCCATGATGATCGCCGCGCCGTTGATGGCGCAAGAGACGGTCGACACCGCGACCATTTCGAGAATCAAGATGATGGCCATGGACAGTTCGCAGGTCATGTCGATCGCGAGCTGGATGACTGATGTGTACGGGTCACGCCTCACCTGGTCCCCCAACGTCATGAAGGCTGGTGATTGGGCAATGACCACGATGAAGTCGTGGGGTCTCGCCAACGTGCACTCGGAGGCATGGTACGTACCCAACGCCCTGGGCTGGGCGAGCGAGCGATTCTCGTTCCAGGCAATCGCGCCGACGCCGTTCATCATTGAAGCGGTGCCGCGGGCGTGGTCGGCGAGCACCAGGCTTGCCGTGGTGGGCGCGGGTCGGGCGGCGACGAAATCGTCCGCAATCGTGACCGGCCCGGCGATTCGGGTGCAGGCGGACTGCTTCGCCGAGCTGAAGCAGAAGTATGCCGGCAAGCTCACCAACGCGTTCATTCTGCCGGTCGATGCCAGCGACGCGCCGGTCACCGAGTTCACCGCGTGGGCCTCGCGCCTGAGTGATTCGTCGCTCTTCAACACCGCCTTCCCGGGCGGCGGTCGCGGGGGTCGCGGCGGGGGCCGTGGTGGTGCTGGCCAGGCCACTCCGCCAGTGCTCTCTGCCATCTGCCAGCAGGAAGCCGCAGCCGCTCCGCCTCCCCCGCCTGCAGCGGCCGGCCGTGGCGGGCGGGGTGGCTTTGCCCGGCGCTTCAACGTCGCCACCGACTCGACCGCGCTGCGCTGGCTGCAATCACAGAACGTCGGCGCCATCCTCGCCGGCCGCATGGGCGGCAGCTATATCGGGGGAGACATCGCGACCGACAATGGCGCGTTGCGGGTCAAAGGGGCCCCGCAGGTGCCCTTCGTGCATGTTGCCACCGAGTCGTATGGGCGCATTGCCCGAATGGTGGCCAAGGGTGTCACGCCGACACTCGAACTCGAGATGAAGAACACCTTCTATCCCTCCGATACCGTGTCATTCAATTACATCGGTGAGATTCCGGGGACCGATCCGGCCGTCAAGGATGAGGTCGTGATCATCGGTGGTCATTTCGATTCGTGGCACGCCGGCACCGGCGCGACCGACAATGCGGCGGGTTCGGCCGTGATGATGGAAGCGATGCGGATCCTGAAGGCGCTCAATCTCTCGCCGCGCCGGACCATCCGGATCGGTCTCTGGACGGGCGAAGAGCAGGGTATCTACGGCTCCCGGGAGTATGTCGCGAGCCACTTCGGGACCGCCGCCGCGCCGAAGCCTGAACACCAGAAGTTTGCGGCCTACTTCAACGTCGATAACGGCAGCGGCAAGATCCGTGGGGTCTACCTGCAGGGGATGGAGGCCGAGCGGCCGATCTTCGATGCCTGGATGGGACCGTTCAAGGCGGAGGGGATGAGGACCCTGACCATCAGCAACACTGGGGGCACGGATCACCTCAGCTTTGTTGCCGGAGGTCTTCCCGGCTTCCAGTTCATCCAGGACGGCCTCGACTACGGCGGCAGGACGCACCACACCAACCAGGACGTCTACGAGCGGCTCCAGCCCGATGACATGAAGTTCAACGTGGCGGTGGTGGCGAGCTTTGCCTGGCAGGCAGCGCAGCGGGACGAGAAGCTGCCGCGGCCAGTGCCTCTGCCGGGCGGGGGTGGGCGCGGCGGGCAGTAACCGCTCCGCGCGTCTGCCAAGGTTGCCCGACTGGTGAAAGCGGGGCGGCGCCTCAGGACGGACCCTGGGGCGCCGCGTCGCGTTTTGCCCTCACCGCCGTGTTATTCTTAGCTGCTTGGGGGCGGTAGCTCAGTCGGGAGAGCACCTGCTTTGCAAGCAGGGGGTCGTGGGTTCGATTCCCATCCGCTCCATCGGTCCCGTTCTTGCTGCCAAGTTCGTGCAGTCGAAGCCCTTACTCACCACTGACCCACGACGACTCATGCGTTCACTCTGCGTTGCACCCCGTTTCCGGGCCGCTGCCCTGGGCCTCCTGATGCTCCCCATCGCGTGCTCCTCCCAGGGGGGCGGCGATCTCGACTCGACGGTTGTCGTGTCCGTCGGGAAGGCCGAACTCAAGGGGGCGACGCTGGCCGCGTGGTTGAAGCAGTCGCCGGCGCCGCCGACCGCCGCCTCCGTCGGGATGCTGGTCAGCACCTGGATCGACCAGGCCGAACTGGCCACGGCGCTTGGCGAAGGGATGACTCTCGACGACAGCACCACCGCCCTCGAGGTGATCGCGCCCGAAGCCGCTCAGAGCGTGCTCGAAGAGTACTGGCGCATGCGCGCAACGGCCCGGCCGAAGGTTTCCGATCGCTCGGTCGATTCGCTGGCTGGCCGGGACGAGGTCCGGGTATTCCAGCATCTCTTCATCGACGGATCAAAGGCGAAGGACAGCGTGGCCGGGATGGCCGTGATCACGAAGATGCGGGCGGTCCAGACAAGGCTGAAGAACGGGGAGTCATTCACGACCCTGGTCAGGGAGGCCTCGGAGGACACCGCGACGATCCGCAACAACGGCTTTCTTCCTGCCCTGACCAAGGCGGAGCTACCGCCAGAATTTCAGGCCGCAGCATGGTCGCTTGATCCGGGCGAGACCTCGCAGGTCCTTCGCTCGCGAATCGGGCTCCACATGCTCCGACGTGTATCAGCGGCCGAGGCCCGGGAACCACTGCGGCAGTGGCTGACGCCGCGGATCGGCCGGAAGGCCGATGAACAGTACGTGGACTCGATCTCCGTGGCGAAAAAGTTGACCCTTGCCTCGGACGCCGTAGATCGCGCGCGCCTGATCGCTCCCGAACCGCTGGCTGTGGCGGACAGTGCACCGATGGCCAGCTGGACGGGTGGTGCCTTGTCGCCGTCCCGGCTCCGCGTCTGGATCGCCCTCCTGGGGCCCGTGGAACGGGTGCTCCTCAGTGGTGCTGCCGACTCTTCGACGTTCCTGTTCATCCGCGAGACGGCGAAGCGGGAGATGTTGCTTGGGATCATCGCTCCTGGCGGTCCGAATACCCCTGAGGCACGCCGTTCACTGCTGCCGCTCTACCGAGCCGCACTGGATTCCGTCCTGACCGACGTGAGGGAGTTCGCGGGGAAGGATCCGGGCCAGGCAGCCACAGCGATCATCGAAGGCTTGGTCACTGGGCAGCGCCGCTACCGCCCACTCCCCGGCGCACTCCCCGCCGTCCTGCGCAGCCGCGTCCCGGCCAAGGTCAACACCGTGGCGCTCGAGGCGATCCTGGATGCGGTCGGACCGGAGTATGCCAAGCTGCACGCCAACGACTCGGCCACGACGACGACACCGCAGCCGACCCAGCCACCGGGTCCGCCAAGGCCGTGACGATTACCGCGACAGCCAACGGCGTGCGACTCCGTGTCAGGGTGCAGCCGTCGGCTTCGCGCAGTGAGATTCTCGGACGCCATGGTGACACCATCCGAATCCGCCTGGCGTCGCCCCCGGTGGATGGAAAGGCCAATGCGGCACTCACCCGGCTGCTGAGCGAAGTGCTCCACGTGCCCCGTCGGGCCGTCACGCTTCGCGCCGGCGAGGGATCTCGATCGAAGGTGGTTGAGGTAACCGGGGTAGACGTCGCCACGGCCACGCGCGTCCTGCTGCGCGAGAGCTAGTCGGCGCGCGCCCGGCGCTCGGCGCTGCGGCGCGCCGTCACGGCGAGCAGTTGCCGCAAGCGTCGCCGTTCCGGAGCGGGGTAGGGATGTTTCGGTGAGAGTCGGGCCCAGCCATCCGGGCCATGACCGACCCAGAGCACATCCAGGACCAGCACCAGCTCGCGCGCCAGGGCCGCCAGGACGCACGCGAGGTCGACCGACCGTTCCTGCGACAGCGTCATGTCGGCGCTGCGCGACCGGCGGTCGGCCCAGCTGTGGATTTGCAGGTTGACGTTCTCCCCGTCTCGCTCGAAGGTCCACTCATGGACGCCGGGCGCATCCTCGATGACCACGGAGGCCCGCTCGGCTCCCTCGAGCAGGGCCACGGTGGCTCGGGCCAGGTCGCCGAGCGCGTCGCTACCGTCCGTTGCCTGCATGGCGACGCGGAGATCATCCGCTTCCAGTGCCACGAGGGCGCGGCCGGGGACCGTCAGGGCATAGCGCAACGACAAGGCCATTCCGGGGTTCCCCTGGTTGTGCACGCGAGAAGTATCGGCACCCTGAGTCGCCCGGCAAAGTGGCCCGGTCCGGGAGTTGTTGCCTCTCTCCCCCTCGCGGCCCATGTTTCCTCATTCCATACCTCCACTGGAGAGTCTGCATGCCGTTCATCCTTCCCGCGCTCCCCTACGATTATGCGGCACTCGAGCCGCATATCGACGAGCAGACGATGCGAATTCACCATGACAAGCATCATGCCGGCTACGTGAACAATCTCAACGCCGCCCTCGAGGGCCAGGACGCGCTCCTTGCGCTCCCGCTCGAGGCCTTGATCGCCGATCTCTCCAAGGTGCCAGAGGCCAAGCGAACGGCCGTGCGCAACAACGGCGGCGGTCACGCCAACCACACGATGTTCTGGGAAGTGATGGCGCCGGGCGGGGCCGAGGCACCTGAGGGCGACCTGGCCGCGGCTCTGCAACAGACGTTCGGTTCGCTCGACAAGGTCAAGGAGGAGTTCGCCAAGGCTTGCGGAACTCGCTTTGGTTCGGGCTGGGGATGGTTGTCGATGAGCAGCGATGGTGCGCTGCGGATCGAGAGCACGCCCAACCAGGATTCCCCGCTGATGGAAGGCCGGACACCGCTGCTCGGGTGTGACGTCTGGGAGCATGCCTACTACCTGAAGTACCAGAACCGCCGCCCCGACTATGTCGCCGCGTGGTGGAACCTGGTGAACTGGACCGAGGTCGGTCGGCGATTTGCAGCTGCCCGCTGACTTGCCCAGGCTGCCTGAATGACCTTGCCCTCCGTCGGTGAGCTGGCACCTGACTTCACCTTGCCATCGACGGCGGGCGAGGATGTCACCTTGTCCTCGTTCCGTCGCCAGCGGCATGTGCTGATCGCCTTCTTCCCGCTGGCCTTCACCGGCGTCTGCACGGTCGAACTGTGTGCCTTCTCGGAGGACTATTCCCGATTCATGGCATACGGGGCAGTGGTCCTCCCGGTGAGCGTCGACTCCATCCCGACGTTGAAGGCCTACCAGGCGCAGGAGCGGATCACGGTTGACCTGCTGAGTGACATCAAGCGGGTTGTCTCCCGGCGTTACGGCGTCCTGGACGAGGAGCGGTTCATCGCCCGCCGCTCCTATGTCCTGGTCGACCAATCCGGGAGCGTTCGGTGGACCTGGGTCGAGCAGACCAACGGCCTCCGGCGCGAGAACACCGAGCTGCTGGCGCAGCTGGAGGCCCTGGGCTGACCGCGGCCCTTGCGCCGCGAACACGACGCACCAGCTTCCTCAGCATGTCTGGCCGCCGGTGGATGTCGCTTTCGCTCCTCGCGGGGCTGTTGCTGCTGTCGTGCCACTTCGAGGATGGCACCCCGGGCGGGTCGCGGCCGGAGGATGCCGCCTTGCGCGCCTTGGTGGCGGACTTCTATCAGGCGATTGCCCGCCGGGATGAATCGCAGCTCGCAAGCGTGGCATTTCCGGCGGCCACCGTGCTCCTCGCGGGCTCGGCAGGGGCGGCGCTGGTTCCCCTGCGGACCCTCATCGAGGTTCCCGAACGGCGGAATGAGGATGCCGGTGTGCGGATCGCTCGCATTGACCTTCGGCCGGATGGCGACCTGGCCACCGCGCGGGTCGTGGTGGTGGCGGTCGACTCCGTGGATGGCCGGGAGTTCGAGTCAACTGACTTTCTCACCGTCGCGCGTCGCGAGGGCAGCTGGCGAGTCGCCCAGGCGGCGTTCGGTCCCTGGCGCGTGAGGTCAGCGCCGTGAGCGACGCCGGCCCGTTGCTCCCGCCGCCCCTCGCCGTCGTTGCCGGGGCCGCCCGAACGCTGGCGGGCACGGCCCCCCCCACCGAACGGCTGCGCAATCTCTGCGAGCACCTTCGCACCATGCTCCCTGCCAGCGAGGTGCGACTCCGGGCGGGGCAGCGGCGTTCCGACGAGGTCAGGGCAACCGACGGGGGAACGGGCGCCACCACTGCATTCGCCGTGGCGATCCCCTGGACCGGCGACCGCAACGCGGTCCTGGAGGTCGTGGCACCGCTCCGCAAGCCGGCGGAACTGCGGCCGATCCTCGACGCGGTCGCCGCGCTGATTGCCGCGGTCCTGCCGACGTTCGATGTCAATGAAGACGACGCCGGCGGTCTCGAGCGGCAGCTCCACCGACTCACCATCGATGCGCTGCCGGTCGGCCTCTACGTGGTGGATCGTGACCTGCGGATTGTGCTGTGGAACCGTCGCCGGGAGATCGGGACCCAGGGGCTCCGGCGCGAGGACGTGATCGGTCGTCCCGTGACCGAGGTGCTGCATCGCCAGTCGCCGGAGGTACTCCGCGCCGAGTTCACCAGCGTGTTTGCAACCGGCGAGATTCACCGGAGCGAGCAGGACGTGGCCACCGGCAGCGAACGACGACGCTATCGCACCTCGCGACTGCCGATGCGGGTCGACGGGGGCGGGATCTCGCATGTCATGACGATCGGGGAGGACATCACCGAGACCCATGCCATCCAGCGGGCGATGCACCAGACGGAAAAGCTCGCGGCCGTCGGGACGCTCGCCGCCGGCGTGATGCACGAAATCAACAACCCGCTGGCGACCATTGGCGCCTGCGTCGCGGCGATCTCGGCGCGCGTGGGTGGCTCGGCCGAGCCGGTGGTGAAGGAATATCTCGACATCATCGAAAGCGAAGTCTCTCGCTGCACGAACATCATTGACGGGTTGCTCGACTTCTCCCGGTCCGGCCGGGACAGCGGGGCGATGGAGCCGACCGACCTCAATGCGCTGCTCGATCGCACCCTCTACCTGCTCAAGCACCACCAGCGCTTCCGGCGGTTGCAGGTCGGCCGCGAGTTCCATGAGGGCCTGCCCCCGGTGATGGGCAATGGGGAGCGGCTCATCCAGGCCGCGATGGCGATCCTCCTCAACGCCGCGGATGCCTCGAGCGGCCGAGGAACGGTTGTCATCCGCACGGTGAGCGAAGGGGGGTACGCCATCGCGGAATTCCACGATGACGGGCCCGGCATCCCGGCCGACCTGTTGCCCAAGATCTTCGACCCGTTCTTCACCACCAAGGGCCCTTCCCGCGGAACGGGCCTCGGTCTCGCCATCTGCTACGGCATCGTGACCGATCATCGTGGCCGCCTCGAAGCCCGAAGTGAGCCGGGGAAGGGCACCACCTTCAGGATGTTCGTCCCCCTCGCAGGAGGAGCCGAGTGAAGTTGCTCGTCGTCGAGGACGACAAGACGGTCGGGCACTACGTCAAGCGCGGCCTGGAGGAGCAGCAGTACATCGCCGACTGGGTCGAGGACGGTGCCGAGGCGCTTCGCGTCATCTCCGCGGGACACTATGACCTGATCATCCTCGACCTGCGCCTCCCGGGCATGCCGGGCCTCGAGGTCCTGCGCACGCTGCGCGACCGGGGGCTGACGATGCCGGTGCTGGTGCTCACCGCGCAGGATACCGTCGAGTTCAAGGTCGACGCGCTGCGGGCCGGAGCGGACGATTATGTCACCAAGCCATTCGCCTTCGAGGAGCTTCTGGCCCGGATCGAGGCGCTCTCGCGCCGGCCACGGCAGCTCACGGCCCAGTCGCTCCGGGTGGTGGACCTCGTGCTCGATCTCGAATCCCGCGAGGTGCACCGCGCGGGTCAGGCGATCGATCTGACGCCGAAGGAGTTTGCGGTGCTCGAGTACCTCATGAGACACCCCGGCCGGGTCATGTCGCGAACGCTGATCACCGAGTACGCCTGGGACTACCACTTCGATCCGGGAACCAACATCGTGGATGTCGTGATCAACCGCCTGCGCAAGAAGGTGGATGCCGGGTTCGCCAACAAACTCGTCCACACCGTGCGCGGAGTCGGGTACGTGGTGAAAGGGTAGATGGCTTCGACCGGCGTCCGTCTGACGACGTCCTACGCCCTCGCCCTGAGCGCGACCATGGTCGCGTTCGGGGCGGCGGTCTACTGGGAACGGACGGCTTCGACCGCCCGAGAGGCCGAGCAGCAGCTCGACGGACGCCTGCTGACCGAGTCGGAGTTCACCCGGACCGCCCTGGTACAGGTCGCCAACCGGACTGGCACCGTGGTGAGCGGGGTGCGGGTCCTCGGGCGGGAAACGGATACGTCCTTGGTGCTGGCCAACGAGGTGCGCGCCTACCTCGAGGGGTTGCGGGACTATCTCTGGATCGTCGATGACACCGGGTACCCGATCTTCACTTCATCGGCGGCGAGCAGCATTGGCGGGGAGGCGCTGAAGAGCGTCCTGAACGTCATGCTTCGGCAGCCGCTGCAGGAGTCGCAGGGCACGCTCGACCTGACACCCGGGTCGGCGCGCTTTCGCTATTACCTCCTGCCGGTCGACAGCGCCGGGCCGCACGTCCGGGCCCTCATGCTGGCCGCGCAACCACAGCCCGACGACCGGGGTCCGCAACAGCTGCTGATCACGATGACCCTGATGGCGCCGATCATCCTCGTCATCTCCGCCGTGCTCGGCAGCTGGCTCGCCGGTCGGTCGTTGCGGCCGGTTGACGTGATGATCGAGGAGCTGCGGGCCATCCAGGACGGCCGCTCGCTCCACCGTCGTCTGGCCGTTCCTTCGGGCGAGGACGAGATCTCGCGGTTGGGGTCGCAACTCAATGCCATGCTCGGCCGGGTCGAGCAGAGCTTCATGGCGCTCCGCCGGTTCACCGCCGATGCCTCGCACGAGCTCAAGACTCCGCTCATGGTGCTGCGCGCCGGGGTGGAGCGATCGTTGACCCATCCCAAGACGCCCGCGGAGATCGTCGGGGTGCTCGACGACACGCTGCGACAGATCAACCAGATGGGCGAGCTGGTCACCAATCTCCTCACGCTCGCACGAGCCGATGAGGGGCGCTCCGCCCTCCAGGTCTCCCAGACCGACCTGCGGGCACTCGTCGCCGATGCCCGGGAGACCGCGGAGCTGCTCGGCGAGCAGCAGGACGTCAGCGTCAGTTTCGAACTGCCGGCCTCGAAACTGGTGGTTCCGATCGATGCCGCCCGGATCCGGCAGTTGCTGATGAACCTGATCACCAATGCGATCAAGTACACCCCGGCCGGGGGCACGGTGGTGATTCGACTCAGTGAAGATGACGCCAACGCCCTCCTTGAGGTCCAGGACAGTGGCATCGGCATCGCACCGGGCGACACCCCCAATGTCTTCGAGCGCTTCTGGCGAGCGGACCCGGCCCGGACCCGCACCGGCGACCGGCCGGGATCGGGGCTCGGCCTCGCCATCGCCAAGTGGATCGTTGGCGCCCACGGCGGCACGATTGGCGTCCAGAGCCGCCCGGGGCGGGGAAGCACCTTCACCGCGACGCTTCCCAAGCGGCCAGCGGATCCCGAGGCCGAGCCCGCCAGCAATCCCTAATCCGGCTGTCATCGAATTGTCATCCGGGGGTGATTGCCAAGCGATCTGGCGGCATGAGATTCAAGGCGACAAGATCACCCCCAGACGTTGGCGGAGGAGCTTCCACGATGTTCGAGAATCTCATCGAGTCGAAGCCGAAGAAAGAGCGGAGCATCGGCCAGACCATCTTGTCGGTCGTGTTCCACGTCGTTCTGATCTTCGCCGCCGTCAAGGCGACACAGGGCGCGGCCGAGCAGGTCAAGAAGGTCCTCGAGTCGCCGACGATGGCGTTCCTGGCACCGCCACCGCCTCCGGAGCCGCCGCCGCCGCCGCCCGATGCCGTGGCCACGAAGAATCCGCCGCCGCAGGGGTTCCAGACGGTCGTTCCCCCCAGGGAGATCCCGACCTCCATCCCGCCGATCAACCTGAGCGAGAAGTTCAACGCCAAGGACTTTTCGGGTAAGGGCATCGAGGGCGGCATCCAGCAGGGCGTCATCGGCGGCACCGGCCCAGTCATCACCGGCGAGTCGTTCACGGTCGACCAGGTCGACGACCCGGTGCAGTACCTCAACGGGCCGCTGCCGACCTACCCGCCGGCGTTGCGCACGGCAGGCATCGAGGGCCGCGTCACCATGCGGTACATCGTCGGGGCGGATGGCAAGGTCGAGGAAAACACCATCCAGGTCCTCAATAGCACCAACAAGGCGTTCGAAGCCCCCGCTATTGAGGCCATCAGGAAGTCCAACTTCAAGCCGGCGAAGATCAAGGGCACGCCGGTGCGGCAGCTGGTCGAGCAGGTGGTCCGGTTCACGATCGGCGGGTAACGACGGCGCCTCCGCCGTGTACGCTCGGGCCGCGCCGTCGCGGCCGCTCACCATTTCACAGTGAAGGGTGTCAACAATGAATATGAGTCTCCTGAGCCTGTGGGCAGCTGCAGGCACCTTCGCCCGAGGAATCGTGGTCGTCCTGGGCATCATGTCGGTCTTCGGCCTGACGATCGTGATCCAGAAGATCATCAAGGTCAAGAAGAGCGAAGCCGGCACCCGCAAGTTCGCGCCGCTGTTCTCGCGCGCGATTCAGGAAGAGAACCTCGACCAGGCCATTACCCTGGCGGAGAAGCACAAGGAATCCCACGTGGCCCGCGTGCTCGGCGGCGCGCTGTCCGAGGTCAAGCCGCTGCTGCGTGACCGCGCCACCATCACCGCAGCCGACATCAATTCGGCGGAGCGCGCGGTGGAACGGCAGATGCTGATCGTGCTGGCCGAGTTCAAGCGCGGCCTGGGCGTGCTGGGCACCGTCGGATCGACGGCGCCGTTCGTCGGCCTCCTCGGCACGACGATGGGTATCGTCAACGCCTTCATGGGCATGTCCCAGGGCGGCGGGGCCTCGGGTGGTCTTGGTGCGATCGGCGCCGGCATCGCCGAGGCCCTGATCACGACGGCCTTCGGCCTCATGGTCGCCATCCCGGCCGTGTGGGCGTACAACTATTTCACCACCAAGGTCGAGAATCTCGGTGTAGAGATGACCTACACCTCCAAGGAGCTCATCGACTACCTCATCAAGAGCGTGGGCAGCGAGTTCGGGCGCTCGATCTTCACGAAGGAGTTCCAGGCCCAGAAGGCGGTGACTGGCAGTGGCCATATCCACGGGTAAGTCCGGCCGGGGTGCCGTGAACGCGGACATCAACGTCACCCCGATGATCGACGTCATGCTGGTGCTGCTGATCATCTTCATGATCGTGGCGCCGCTGCTGGCAGCCGGGTTCCAGGCCACCATGCCAAGCGGCGTGAATCTGGAGAAGCAGGAAGAGAAGGAGAACGAGATCACCCTGGGGCTGGACGTCCAGGGGAAGTATTTCGTCAACAAGCAGCCGCTGGAAATGGCGCAGGTCGAGGATTCGCTCCGCAGCATGTTCAACGCGAACCCCCTCGAGCACCGGCTCTTCTTCAAGGCCGATGCCAGCTTGCCGTATTCGAAGATCCAGGAGGCCATTGAGATCGGCCGCCGCGCCGGGGCACGTAACCTCGTGGCCATTGCCGACAAGAAGGGCGGCCTCATGGGCGAAGAGAAGGGGAAGAAATAGCTATGGCCATGTCAGCGGGAAGTTCCGGAGGCGTCAACTCCGACATCAACGTGACGCCGATGATCGACGTGCTCCTGGTGCTCCTGATCATCTTCATGGTGGTCATCGCCCTGGGCCGCACCGCCATGGACATTCAGATTCCACCGGTCGATACTGGTGCGCGCAACACGCCGTCCAACAGCAACCAGATCGTGCTGGAGATTCGGGACGACGGCCGGTTCTCGCTCAACAACGGCGCGGAGTTCACCTTGGCGTCGCTGGATCAGGAGATCCATAGCATCTATGACCGCCGGCCGATGAAGCTGATGTTCGTCAAGCCGGGCCAGACGCGGAAGTACGGCGAGATCATCTCCGCCCTGGATATCGTACGAGGTGCCGGTGTCGAAGTCATCGGGTGGACGCCCATCGAAGCCAACTAGCATCGACGGCACACCTGCAGTGGGTTCCGTTGACGCGGACGCTCCCCCCGGGGCGTCCGCGTCCACGCTTCCCTCCCCTACCTCGACATCCCGAAGCACGCTCGCCGTGGCGCTCTCCGCCTTTCTCCACCTGCTCCTCATCCTGCTCGCCATCCGGCTGACCCAGTCGGTGGTGATCAACCGGAACAACCCGGCCGGCAACGCCCTGATGCAGTTCATCGGCGGTGGCGGTGGCGGTGGCGGGGCCGGAGGAGTGGTGGTGACCGCCTTGTCCAAGCCGCCACCGCCGCCGCCGGTGACGCCTGAGGTCACGCCACCGGTTCCGAAGATCGAGATCGTCCCCGACAAGGTGCAACCCCCGGTCGAGACGCCGGTACCAGCTGTTCCCAACCCCTCTGCCAGTACCGCTCCCGGGGCAGGCAGCGGCGGCGGCACCGGGGGTGGCGTGGGCACGGGGACGGGGACTGGCCGCGGCAGCGGGCTTGGTCCGGGCAGCGGCAGTGGCACCGGAGGCGGCGAGGGCGGCGGCCTCGGGGGATTCCCGCCAGAGGCGAAACAGATGGTGATTCCGCCCATCAAGTCGCCGAAGGAACTTCATGGCGATTCGGTGGAGGTCAAGTTCACCATCGCCGCCGATGGTCGCGTCACCGACGTCAAGGTGACTCCCCCGATCAAGGACCGGGCCTACGCCCGGAAGTTCGATGAGGTCATGCGGAACTACCGGTTCAAGCCGGCCCGGGACGAATCGGGCAAGGCGGTTGCGGGAATCCTCACCATGACGGTTACTTTCTAGTACCTCACATGACTTCACTCTTTGCTCGGAAGCCGATCGCGGCAGAACGCGACCGTGGCATGTTGCGTTCCCTCGGGGCCGGCGACCTGATCATGCTCGCCATCGGGGCCGTCATCGGCGCCGGCATCTTCTCCTCCCTGGGCACCGCCGCCGCGGGGGAGATCGCGGCGGACGGGACGGTGATTCGTCTCGGCGCCGGCCCGGCCCTGATCCTCTCCTTCATCCTGCTCGGCTTCGTCTGTGGTCTCGCGGCGCTCTGCTACGCCGAGCTCGCCGCGATGATTCCCGCAGGCCGGGTCGGCCTATGCCTACACCTACGCCACGATGGGCGAGTTCCTGGCCTGGATCATCGGCTGGGACCTGATCCTTGAGTACGCCGTCGGCAACATCGCCGTCGCCGTGGCGTGGAGCGGCTACTTCGTTGCGTTGCTGAGCGGGTTCGGGATCACGATCCCGCCCTGGCTGACACACGGATACCTGCAGGCCGCGCGATCCCCCGATCCAGCAATTCACGGCCTGATGAGTTCGGCACCGCACATCGGCAGCGTTCCGGTGTTCCTGAATCATGCCGGCGTTCCTGATCGTCGGCGGCCGTCACCGGCCTGTTGCTGATGGGGGTGCGCGAGAGCGCCCGCGCCAACAACATCATGGTCACCATCAAGCTCCTGGTGCTTGGGCTCTTTGTCTTCGTCGGCGCCCAGCATATCGACATGGCGAACTACGTCCCCTTCGCGCCGAACGGGTTCCGCGGCATTCATCAGGGCGCCGCGATCGTCTTCTTTGCCTACATCGGCTTTGATGCGGTGTCCACGGCGGCCGAAGAGACCAAGAACCCGCAGCGCAACCTGCCGATCGGCATCCTCGGCGGCTTGGCGATCTGTACCGCTGATCTACGTCGTCGTCGGTGCCGTCGCGACCGGCATCGTGCCGTACATGCAGCTCGCCTCGGCCGACCCGCTGGCTCGCGCCCTGTCGCTGGCCGGGTTGCAGCGGACCAGCTGGATCGTCGCCGCCGGCGCCGTGGTCTCGATGACCGCCGTGCTGCTGGTGTTCCAGTATGGCCAGCCGCGGATCTTCTTCGGCATGGCGCGCGACGGCCTGCTGCCTCGGTGGGCGGCGAAGCTCCACCCCAAGACCCGTGTCCCGCACGTCACCACCATGGTCACCGGCGTCTTCGTGGCGCTGGGTGCGGTGTTCTTCGAAGAGAACATGATCTACGACCTGACCAACATCGGGACGCTGGCGGCGTTCTTCCTGGTCTGCATTGGCGTGCTCATCCTGCGAGTGCGGGAGCCGGATCGCCCGCGCGGATTCCGGGTGCCATTCATCTGGGTCGTCTCGCCACTGGGCGCTGCCGCCTGTCTCTTCGTGATGAAGGGATTGCCGAGGAGCGCATGGGAGCGCTTTGGCATCTGGCTGGTGATCGGGCTGCTGATCTACGTGTTCTACGGCTATCGCCACTCGGTGCTGCGAACCGGGAAGGAAGTGGTGACGGAAGTACTCGAGTAGCCGAGCCGCGAGAAGCGAGCAGCGGGAGGATCCAAGCATGGACCCACCCGCCTCTTCTGTCGCTCATTCTGGCGTCAACCGCCGGCCATCAGGCGCCGCCACCTCCCGTCGGGGGCTTCTTCGCTGGCACCGGCGGCGCTGGCGGTGCCTTGCTGGGAAGCGGCTGCTTCATAGCGGGAGCAGGCGGATTCTGAGTCGCGCCACCCATCATCGCACCGCGACCGAACTGGCCACCGCGACCACCCGGCACTCCCACCTGTCCCATCTGCCCGGCGCCTCGCTGCAGCCGCATCGCGCGGAGCTGCAACCGGTCCTGCATGGTGATGATCTGGCGCGCGGCCCGATTGGCACGGTTCCGGAGCATGACCTGTCGCTGCCCCTGACCGAGGCCCGGTGCCAGGGCGCCCGCCCTGCCGCCACCCTGACCCAGGCCGATCCCGCGACCGCCACCCTGTCCCTGACCCAGGCCCATTCCGCGACCGCCACCCTGACCCAGGCCCAATCCACGACGGCCACCTTGGCCCTGGCCCAGGCCCAATCCGCGACCGCCACCTTGGCCCAGGCCCAGGCCCAGGCCCAGGCCCAATCCGCGACCGCCGGCCTGCTGCCGGGCCTGGCGCTGCTCCGGGGTGAGGGTTGCCTCAATTTCGGCACGCATCTTCTCGTTCAGTGCCTGAATCGTCTCGCGCTGCGCCTGAAGTTCCTTGGCGTACTTCTCGCGAATCGCCTGATGCTGCTGGCGCTGCTCCTCGGTAATCGGCGCAGGAGGGGCAGCCGGCTGTGTCGGTGGATTCGGCGGGGTTGGCCGAACAGGAACCTGGGCCGTGATCGGAAGCGCGCCCAGGGAGAGTGTTGCGAGTGCTGTCATGAAGTAGCGCATATCGTCCTCCTGTTGACGTCGGTCCTTGTCGATTGCTACGCCGCGGTCTGCGGCGACGTTGGACCGCAGTCGTTCGACAAGACGACGTCCCCTCGGCTCATTTGTTAACTCTTCTCTCGTTCCTCCCGCGAAGTGTCGGCGGACTCCTGTGCCAGTATTGGCGCCCCTCGGCAGGGGTCGATCGCCCGGCGGACCACCGCGACGTCGGGGCCCTGCTCGAGGTGCTCGATCAGTCGCTCGCGGAACGCGCGATGGTTGCCGAGCAGGCCACCGGAGAGCGCAACAGGGGCGTGACGGGCGCCAGCGGCGAGGGCGAGTTGTGCCAGATGCTCGACGGCGGCGTCCCGGAGCGAAGCGGCCACCGGATCTCCGCTTTCCGCACAAGCGAGAATGGCGGGAGCCAGTGAGGCCACCTCGGCCACCGTGGCCTTGACCGACCAGCGTACCAGGCCGGCGATGCCCGGCACGCGCGCCGCCGTGCAAAGTGCTTCGGCAAGATGGGTGACCGGGCCGAGACCATCATGCATTGCCCCGACGGCTCCGAGCGCGTGCTGGCCAAGCCAGTAGCCCGAACCGAGGTCCCCCATTCGCCAGCCGAGGCCGCCGACCCGGCGCACGGAGCCGCTCTCGCCGCGGGTCAGCGCGATGCTGCCAGTACCGGCGATCAGCAGGATCCCCGGTCCGCCGCCGAAGGCGGCGACGCAGGCGAGCTCGGCGTCGGTGGTCACGATGGTGCGCCATGCCAGGCGCTGTCGCGCCACGGCTGCACTGCAATTCGTCCTGTTCCAGGTCGCGACCGGCGCCGGCAGCTCCGACGACGATGGTATCGGCTCGGCTCGCCTTGATCCGCTGCAGAAGTTGGCGTGCCAGCGCGGCCAGCTGCGAGGCGAGGCGTTCGCCTTCACCGGCGCGCATCGGGCCGCCGGGCCCCTCGACCCGGCCCCGCTCGGTGTCGTCGCGGAACAGCGCGACGCGCGACGACGTGCCACCGACATCAGCTCCAAGCACGATCATGTCGGTACAGGCTCCGATGGCCGGAGACGACTCGAACACCAGCCCACGATCAACGTAATCGCGGTCCCCATGGGCACGTACCACGGCCAGGCCAGCTGCCCGAGCGGGTGGAGAAAGCCAAGTCCTGCAGCAGCCAATCGCGCCGCGAAGCTCGTCACCAGCATGATGACCACGGTGGCCGCCGCGCCGCGGATGACGTCCTTTCCCATCACCCGCCGTCCCGCGCCTGACAGCATGTAGGTGCCGAGCAGGGCGCCGTAGGTGACCGAGGCGATCGAGAGCGCGAGGACAACGGCCGGCGTGTCGGTGTCGCTGGTGAGAGCTGGCAAAGCCCAGCGCGGCCGCCGACCAGCAGGCAGCCCCAGAGAAGCGAGACCGCGCGACCGACACGCAGCAACCTGGCCGGGTCGTCGTTCTCCGGTGATCGATGCGTACAGGTCGTACGTCAGCGACGAGGCCACCGAGTTGATGGACGAGGAAATGCGTACTCATGGCGGCCGCGAGAATGCCGGCGATGACCAGCCCGCGCAGGCCCGTTGGGGAGGTGCTCGAGCACGAAAGCGACCGAAGATCTCGTTCGACGGTGTCGTCGCCGGGGCGAGGTTCGCGGCCCAGATCGCCGTGCCCACCAGCAGGAAGAGCAGGAACTGGCCGATGACCAGGACACCGGAACCGATCAAGCGCGACTCGCGCGTCACGCAGCGAGCGGGTGGCGAGGAGCCGCTGCACGATCAGTTGGTCGGTGCCGTGGGATGCCGCCGAAAGCAGTGCCCCGCCGATAAGACCGCCGATGAGGGTATACGGGGCAGTGAACGAAAACGATGGGTTGAAGACCCGCAGCTTCCCTGCCGCCGCGGCAAGGTCCATGGTCTCCCGGAATCCACCAGCCAACGAGGCGGCGATCCACAGGGCAGCAAATCCGCCGATGAGGTAGACCATCAACTGGACCACGTCGGCCCAGATCACCGCCTTGATGCCCCCGACGTAGGTGTACCCCAGGGTGATGACGCCCATGACGACGATCGCCGCTGGAACGCTCCACCCGGTGAGCAGGGCGAGCGGAATCGCGCCGGCAAAAATCCGCACGCCGTCACCGAGGAAGCGCGTCACCAGGAAGACCAGCGATATCGCGCGTCGCGTCGTCGAACCGAATCTCGTTTCGAGCCGTGCATAGGCGGTTTCCTGCTTGCCGCGGAAGTAGCCCGGCAGCAGCCAGATCGAGACCCCGATGCGGCCGAAGAGATAGCCGATCGGGAGCTGCAGAAAGGTCAGGTCGCCACGCGCCCCGACGGCCGGGGTCGAGATGACCGTGACGGCCGAGGTCTCAGTGGCGACGATCGACAGCAGCACCGCTCCACGCCGGCAGGTTGCGGGCCCCGAGGAAATAGTCGCTGGAGGAGCGCTGCGACCGCGAGAACCAGAGACCGAGGCCCAGGGTCGCGACGAAGTAGACGGTGACGATGGCGAGATCGAGGGGGGTCAAGAATCCGTCGCCGTGAGTGGTTGGTCGATGAATGGTGCCGGTAGATCGTGACCGGGCCAGCCGCTCCAACCTCGCCTTGCTGGTGGAAAACGACAAGGGGGCCGGACCCCGGCCCCCTCACCACGTCACCACTCGCGATTCACGCTCAGGCGGTGAAGCTCGTCCCGCAGCCACAGCCGCCGGTGGCATTGGGATTCTCGAACGTGAAGCCGCTCCCCTGCATCGCGGTGACGTAGTTGATCGTCACGCCGGAGAGGTATTGCGCGCTGAAGGCATCGACAAACACCCGGATACCGTTGATCTCGGCGGTCATGTCGTCGTCGGCCGGCTTGTCCTCGATGTTGAGTGAATACTTGAAGCCGGAGCAGCCGCCCGGAAGCACCGACACCCGCAGGCCCGCCGGTCTCCTTCGGGATGTCTTCACCGCTCATGAACTTCTGCACTTCCACGGCGGCCTTGTCGGTGAGGTTCAGGACGAAGCCCTCAGGAAGGGCCTGGGTAGTGGTCTCGGTCATCGTGGACTCCTCCGAGTCAAGCTGGCCGCATGGTGCGGCCGCTTGCGGGAAGATAATGCCCGTCCAAGTGGAACAATACCGGCCGGGTCGGAGTTCCCCGGAACGGTTCAGTGCTGCCGGGGCTGGGCGCCGGGGAACAGCGCCCGCATCACCGCATCGGCCACCACCGCCCGGATCAGCCCGAACTTCGGGGTATTCCGAGTCGGATTGACCCGGTTGGTCAGCAGGACGATGACGACTCGCGTTCCGGGTCGATCCAGATCGAGGTGCCGGTGAAGCCGGTGTGGCCGAAGCTGCGGGACGACATGATCGTCCCCGCCGAGGAAACGCCGGACGGCGTGTCCCACCCGATGGCGCGAGACGAACCCGCTGGATGATCCTGCCGAATGGTCCAGGTGGCGAACTCCCTGGGCGGCTGGAGCGCACCGTGCGACCGGACGCGCCGAGTGCTCCGGCCAGCGCCCACTCGCCAAAGTGCAGCAGGTCCTCGGCGTCGCTGAACAACCCGGCGTGGCCCGATACGCCATCCATCCAGGCGGCATTCTCGTCGTGCACCTCGCCGCGCAGCTCGCGCTTGCGCCAGGGATCATTTCGGTCGGCGCGATTTCGCGGCGCCATCCCTTTGGCGGCAGATAGCGCATGCGACGTGAATCCCAGTGGCTCCACCACTCGCTCGGCGAAGAGCTTGTCGATCCGTTCGCCGTACTGCCTTTCGAGTATCGCCATCAAGGTGATCGCGCCGAGATCGGAGTAGACCATCCGCGCACCGGGGATGGTGTCGAGATCGGTCGTGAGCGCGCGCAGGACACGGCGCCGGGTCGAACGAGCCTCATGCCAGAGGAGCGGGTCGGCCGGCAGCCCGCTGTCGTGCAGCAGCAGGTCGCGAACCGTGACGGCGCGACTTCTGCCCCGTGCCGCGGGCGAAGTCCGGGAGGTAATGCACCACCGGGGTGTCGAGGTCGAGCTTGTGCTCCTCGACCGCCATCATCGACAGCGTCGTGAGCGCGATCACCTTGGTGAGCGACGCCATGTCGTACAGCGTCTGTCCATCGGGTCGTGCGGGATCGTGGACGCCGAGTGCCCGGTGGCGTAGATGAATCGCTCTCCCTTCATCGAAACCGCCAGCACGGCGCCCGGCGCGGCCCGCGGCCCGGATCGCCGAGTCGAGCGCAGCGGCCGCCGGCGCGAGGGTGCCGACGAGGGCGGCACTGTTGGGGAGCGGATGCCGTGCGCGGCAGCCGCGGCGCGCACGCCGCGAGCATGACGAGCACGAGCGCGCAAGTGCGCGCGCATCAATGCCCCGGTGCGCTGCAGTCCGGAGCCGATCGGCCATGACGGCGGAATCAAGATCGGCGCCCGGCCCGTAATCGCGGCGCCGGTCCAGCGCGTTGGCCACGGCGACTTCGCTGGTGCTGTTGTTCGCCCACGCGATCAGGTAGCTCGGCACTGACGGGAACCTGGGTGATCAGGTAGGGCGAGCCGAACGAGACGCAGCATCGTCGGCTTGCGGCTGGCCAGCGTCCCGATGAGGCTCAGGGCGGCACGGTTGGAGCGCGATGGTGCCCTTGCCGGAGATGGCCCGGACACTGGTCGCGAACAGTCACGATCTCACTCCGGCTCGCCGACAGCAGCAGCGAGTCGCGTGGGCCGGCGACGCATCGGGCCAGGTGCGGAGCAGCCGGACGGTGTGGCCTCGTGCGGCGCATCTCAGCGGCGAGCGTGGTGCCCAGCGTGCTGCCGTGGATCGCCATACACCACCAGAGCGACGTTCCGCTTGCCGGCTCGGATCGAGTCGACGGTGCCCAGCGAATCCTTCAGCAAGGTGATCGAGCGTTGCGTGGCGGCTTCGCCGATCGCGCGAAATTCCGCCTTGCCGACCACGCTTCGCTACGCTGGCGATGTCCACCTCCCGGTGCTCGAAGAGGCCGAGTCGCTGTCCTTCATCTCCAGGATCCGGCGCACCGAGCGATCGAGTCGCGTCGCGCGGGATCCGGCCCGACTGCGACGGCCGGCACCATGGCGTCGATCGCCTTGCCAGGGTCGCTGGGCATCAGCAGCAGGTCGGAGCCGGCGAGGAAGGCCAGGATCGGCGCCTCCTCGGGACCGACTTCCTTGACGATGGCGCCCATGCTCAGTGCGTCGGTGGCGACGAGTCCCTTGAAGTGGAGCGAGTCGCGCAGCAGGCCGGTGAGGATCGGCGGTGACAGCGTCCCGGCGCGATGCTCTCCGGGATCAAGCCCGGGCAGCGCGATATGCGCCGACATGACGGCGTCCACGCCTGCATCGATGGCGGCGCGGAACGGCACCAGCTCGAGCGTGTCGAAGCGAGCCCAGCCTGCCGTAATGGTCGGCAGCGAGAGGTGGGAATCGGTTTCAGTGTCGCCATGCCCTGGAAAATGCTTGGCGGTGGCGAGCATGCCGTTGTCGTGGAGTCCCGTGGACCGTCGCGGCGACGAACCGCGCCACCATTTCGGGTCGCCACCGAAGGAACGGGTGTTGATGATCGGGTTGTCGGGATTGCTGTTGACGTCGGCCACCGGCGCGAAGGCCAGATGGATCCCCACGGCGCGGCCTTCGAGCGCGGTGATCCTCCCCATCTGGTAGGCGTCCTGCTCCACGGCCCGCCCGCGCCGATGCCCATCTGGGTCGGAAACTGGGTCCCGCCAGCCGAGAACCGGAAGGTGGTGCCGCCCTCCAGGTCGCTGGCGATCAGCAGGGGGAGTGGCGCAGCGCGCTGCAAGGCGTTCAACTTCGCAGCAATCTCGGTCGGGGAACCGATCGAGATGATGATGCCGCCCGACCTTGCAGCGAATCGACCCACATGAGGGCCTGCTGCATCTCGGTGCCATCGAGCGGCTCGTAGCCGCCGAGGAGCCAGGGCATCACCAGCTGGGCCACCTTGTCGCGCACGGAGAGCGAGTCGAGCAGGCGATCAACCCGGGCCGCCGGTTGCACCACCGGGATGTCCCGCTGAAGCTCAGGGCCCCGCGGAGCGGGCACGGGTGCCGCTGCGCGGGCGCGGTGGCGTCGAGGTGCAGGCCACCAGAAGCGTCATGACCAGCAGGGGGCGGAACGGATGATGAGACACGATGGGCTCGGGTATCCTGAAATGGGTGACCGTCGTGGTGCTGCTTTCGGGCTGCGCCGGGGCTTCACCGCCGTCGGAGCCGGTCGCGCCGCGCGCTGCGGCGGCGCCGAGCACTCCAGCTCGTCCTGCCTCGTCGCCGGTTCCGCCCGGGTATCGATGTGCTGCTGGGCGATTCCATCGCGCTGGTGCGCGGCAAGCGGATTGGCCTGGTCACCAACATGGCCGCCGTCGATGCGCAGGGAATAAGCGACATCGCCCGGATGCGCACCGCTGGACTGAACCTCGTGGCGCTCTTCGCCCCTGAACACGGGCTCACCGGGACGGCTGCTCCGGGCGAACGTGTTGCCTCCGGCGTCGATAGCGCGACCAGGATCCCAATCTACTCCCTCTATGGCCAGACTGTCGCGCCAACGCCGGCGATGCTTCGGGGAATCGATCTGGTGCTGGTCGACCTCCCCGATGTCGGCGCGCGTTACTTCACCTACCTCGCCACGACCGTGGAGGTGATGAAGGCGGCCGGGGCGCTCGGGATCCCGGTCGTGGTGCTCGATCGGCCCAATCCGATCGGCGGCGCGATGCAGGGCAACGTCCTTGATCCCGCCTTCAGCTCGATGGTTGGCCGGCTCGCGGTACCGATGCGCCATGGCTTGACGCTGGGCGAAGAGGCGAGACTGGCGCGGTCCGACCTGGGGATCGGGGTCTCCCTCGGCGTCGTGCCGGTGGACGGCTGGCGGCGCGACCAGCTCTTCGGCGCAACCGGACTGCCGTTCCGGGCGCCGAGCCCGAACCTGCAGGACCTCGAGGCGCTCTTCCACTATCCGGGGATCTGCCTCTTCGAGGGAACGGCGCTTTCCGTGGGGCGGGGCAGCGACGCGCCGTTTCACCAGGTCGGTGCGCCGTGGCTCGATACCACGGCCGTGCTGGCGCGATCGCGAGCGGCCAGACTCCCCGGGGTCGCCTTCCTTGGCGTGACCTTCACGCCCCACCTGCGCAGGCGACGGAAAGTTCGAGGATACGCCCGTCGCCGGGATCCGCCTGATGGTGACTGACGCCCGGCGCTACAACCCGACCACGGTCGCGGTCTCCCTGCTGGCAGCCATTCGCTCGCTCTCCCCCGGACCGGATTGCCATCGGCGGGTCGTTCGACCGCCTGGCGGGGGGACCGGCCTTGCGGCTCGCGTTGCTCCGTGGGGATCCTCCATCGGCGATCGTCGCATCGTGGCAGCCGGCGCTGGACGAGTACCGCGACCGTGTCAAGCCGTTCCTGCTGTACCGGTAGGCGTCCAGGTCGGCGGGCGATCCCCCAACCCCTTGCGGGACAAGGTCCTCGCGTATCGGAGCTGCGGCAGGAACCCGGGCGGGGGTGGCGGACGTTTCATTGCTCGAACCCCCTTCGCCCGTTAGGTTTTCGCCGCATTCTACTGCTCTCCCGGGCTTCGCAACTCTTGGAACCGCCGAAGGATGGAGGCACGTGGCAGAACTGGTTCCTGGAGCGATCCAGCGCGGCTACTTCGGGGTGACGACACCGCTGGTCCGCCTGCTCTTGCGGAGCGGGGTGACGCCGAACACCCTGACCACCGTCGGCTGCTCCTCACGGTGGTTTCGGCGGTGGCCTACGGACTCGGGGCGATGCATTGGGGCGGCAGCTTCCTGCTCGCCAGCGGCATCATCGACACTCTTGATGGTCAGGTCGCCCGGCAGAGCGCGCTCACCACCAGATTCGGCGCCTTCTATGATTCGACCCTTGATCGGGTTGGCGATGGCGTCACGTTCATCGGCATTGCGGCGTACCTGACCTACGCGCCGGGGATCCACCTGCGGGAGGTGTCGGTGATCGCCTGCATGGTGGCCATCGTGGCCGCCCTGCTGGTGTCGTACATGCGAGCCCGGGCCGAGGGGCTCGGCATCAACTGCTCGGTCGGCATCTTCCAGCGCGCCGAGCGGATCCTCCTGCTCGGTATCCCGACGACCCTTTTCGGTGGCGGGAAGAATGGGGTGGTGATCACGGCTCTCGGTTATCATCCTGACAGCGCTGTCGCTCATTACGGTCGTGCAGCGGTTCGTGCACGTCCGGCGCGAGGCCACGCCTTGCGGACCTCCAGTCGAAAGGACTACAGCGTGGTTGACAACACGGCTCGGACCCTGGCGCCAGCCAACGGCAAGCTCGGTGTGCTCTGCGTCGGACTCGGTGCCGTCGCATCCACGTTCATTGCGGGCACCGAACTCGCGCGGCGCGGGCTCGCCAAGCCATACGGCTCGCTGACGCAGATGGCCACCATCCGGCTCGGCAAGCGCACCGAAGGTCGCGCACCGCTGATCCGGGACTTTGTCCCGCTCGCCCCGCTCGAGGACCTGGTCTTCGGGGCGTGGGATCCGATGCCGGACAACGCCTACCAGTCGTGCCTGCACTGCGGGGTGTTCGACAAGCACGAGCATGTCGAGCCGATCAAGGACTTCCTCGAGGCGATCAAGCCGATGCCGGCGGTGTTCGACCAGTACTACGTCAAGCGGCTCGAGGGCATCAACGTCAAGACAGGGAAAGACCAAGCGCGATCTGGCCGAGCAGCTGCGGGAGGACATCCGCGACTTCAAGAAGAAGCACGGGGTCGCGCGGTGCGTGATGGTGTGGTGCGCCTCGACCGAGATCTTCATCGTCCCGGGGCCGGCGCACCAGACGCTGGAGAGCTTCGAGAAGGCGATGGACGCCAACGACGTGTCGATCGCGCCGTCCATGCTGTACGCCTACGCCGCGCTCATGGAAGGGGTGCCGTTCGCCAACGGGGCCCCCAACCTCACCTGCGACATCCCGGCCATCGAAAAGCTGGCACGCGACGAAGGGCGTGGCCATCGGCGGCAAGGACTTCAAGACCGGCCAGACGATGATGAAGACGGTGCTGGCGCCGATGTTCAAGGCGCGCATGCTCGGCGTCGCCGGCTGGTACTCGACCAACATCCTCGGGAACCGCGACGGTGAAGTGCTCGACGATCCCGAGTCGTTCAAGACCAAGGAAGAGTCGAAGCTCGGCGTGCTCGAGTACATCCTGCAGCCCAAGCTGTACCCCGAACTCTACGGCAAGATCTACCACAAGGTGCGGATCAACTACTATCCGCCGCGCGGCGACAACAAGGAAGGCTGGGACAACATCGACATCTTCGGGTGGTGCGGCTATCCGATGCAGATCAAGGTCGATTTCCTCTGCCGCGACTCGATCCTGGCCGCGCCGCTGGTGCTCGACCTGGCGCTGTTCTTCGACCTGGCCCAGCGCGCCGGGCTGTCAGGCGTGCAGGAGTGGCTGTCGTTCTACTTCAAGAGCCCGCAGACCGCTCCGGGGCTCTACCCGGAGCACGACCTCTTCATCCAGCAGACCAAGCTGAAGAACACCCTCCGCTGGCTGATGGGCGAACCGATGATCACCCACCTCGGCCAGGATTACGCCGGCGAGTGAACAGGAGCGCGCCGTGAACTACTTCCACCGGACCACGGCGACCCCCGACGCCGCCCTGGCCGAGGCGGTGCACATCTTCGGACGCCACGCTCACACCAGCGGAGGCGGCGCCGCGCCACCGGATCTTCACCGGCTCGCTTGGCACAGTGACGGTGCGAGTGCGGGCCGAGGGAGGCCATTACACTCTGGTGACGGTCTCGACGGACCAGCCGGGTGAGAGCGAGTTGGACAAGCTTGCCAAGCGATACCTCGGGGAGGTGCATGTCCTGGCCGAACCCGAGCACGTGTTGCGAGGCGCATACTGACTCGCTCCTTCCTCTTCGCCTGACGAGCCCATGCCCATCCGCCTGTTGCCCCGCGACGAGCACTTCTTCGAGTTGTTTACCGCACTGGCCACCAAGTCGGTTGAAGCGGCCGCGCACACTGGCCGAGATGTACGGCCGGCGCGATGACGACCGCTGGCAGCTGGTCGAGGTCATCAAGGGGCTCGAACACGAGGCGGACGAGGTGACGCACGCCATCGTCACCCGTCTCGACCGCTCTTCATCACCCCGTTCGATCCCGAGGACATCCACGAGCTGGCCTCGCGGCTCGATGACGTCATCGACCGGATCGACTGCTCGCCCGGCGCTCGCGGATCTTCCGCGATCGAAGAAGTCCCCGAGGGCGCCCGGCTGCTCTGCGAGATCATCCATCGCGCCACGATCCAGGTGCTGGCCGCTGTGGAGGCGCTGGAGAAGGGGCCGCCGTCGACGGTGCTGCTGGCCTGCCGCGAGATCAAGCGGCTGGAGGAGGAGGGCGACGCGATGTACTACCTCTGGCTCGGCCGCCTCTTCGAGGAGCGAGCACGAACCGCTCATGGTGATCAAGTGGAAGGAGCTCTACGACACCCTCGAGAAGACGCTCGACAGCGCCGAAGACGCCGCGAACGTGCTCGAGTCCATCACCATCAAGCACGGCTGACGGCGGTGGACCAACAGCATCGGCTTCGTGCTCGCGGTGATCGTCGTCGCCCTGGTCTTCGACTTCATCAACGGCTTCCACGACAGCGCCAACTCCATCGCCACCGTGGTGGCCACGCGGGTCCTGTCGCCCCGGTTTGCCGTGCTCTGGGCCGCCTCGTTCAACTTCCTCGCCGCCTTCGTCGTCGGCACGGCCGTGGCCAAGACCATCTCCAAGGGGCTCATCGTCCCCGAAGTGGTCAGCCCGACGGTAGTCTGCGCCGCGCTGCTCGGCGCGATCACCTGGAACCTGATCACCTGGTGGTTCGGCCTGCCATCGTCGTCGTCCCATGCCCTGCTGGGCGGCCTTGCCGGCGCGGCCATCGCCAAGGCCGGGTTTCGGCGCCCTGATCGCGAAGGGTTGGGTCAAGCCGATCCTGGGCATCTTCATTTCGCCGCTGCTCGGCATGTCGCTCGGCATGCTCGCTCTCGGTCGTCCTGTCCTGGACGCTCTGGAAGCAGGACGCGCGGACAATGGCCTGGCTGTTCAAGAAGCTGCAGCTGGTGTCGGCCGGCCTCTATTCGCTGAGCCACGGCTCCAACGACGCGCAGAAGACCATGGGAATCATCGTCGGACTGCTGGTGTCATCGCAGGAACTCTTTGCCCGGCAGACCGGTGTGCTGCACGACCTCTATCTCGCTGAGCGCCAACCACATGCCATTCTGGGTCATCATGTCGTGCTATACCGCGATCGCCATGGGGACCGCTGCTGGGCGGCTGGCGGATCGTCAAGACGATGGGAATGCGGCATCACCAAGCTCCAGCCGTTCGGCGGGTTCTGTGCTGAAACCGGTGGCGCCATGACGATTCTCTTCGCCTCCCACCTCGGCGTGCCGGTCAGCACGACGCACACCATCACCGGCGCGATCGTCGGGGTCGGCGCATCGAAGCGGATCGCCTCCGTGCGCTGGGGGGTTGCTGGCCGGATCGTCTGGGCCTGGGTGTTCACCATCCCGGCCGCCGCCCTCATTGCCGCGTTCGCGTTCTGGATCATCCCCGCCTGACGCGCTCGGAGTAGCGCCCCGCACTCCGAGCTCGGCTTGACCGCGACAGCGGTCTGGTCGAGGTTTCCGCCCTTGTCGCCGAACTCGCCTTGCAGTGGCTCGATGCCTCGGCCTGCTAGCTTTCGAAGAGATTCAACGAGGAGCGCCCGGATGGCCCGTATCGATGTGCTGATGCCGCAGATGGGTGAGTCGATCACCGAGGGGACGATGTCCCGCTGGCTGAAAAAGGTCGGCGAGAGCGTTACGCGCGACGAGCCGATCTTCGAGATCTCGACCGACAAGGTCGATGCGGAGATACCTGCCCCGAATGCCGGTGTTCTGGCCGAGGTGCTGGTGACCGAGGGACAGACGGTCGCGGTGGGCACCATCGTGGCCCGGATCGAGACGGACGCGACGGCTGCCGCCATCGCGTCGAGCGAACCAGATGTTCGGCCCGCCGCCGCCGCCGCCGCATCCGCGCCCGCACCCGGCACGACGTCGGCGCGGTCAACGCCGTCCAGCCCGGCACCGTCCCCCACGCCGGCTCCCCGAGCGGTCGCAGACACTCCGCCACCCCCGCCCCCACGGGGAGCCCCGCTGAGCGCCGAGGAGCGGCTGCAACAGCGGTCGACCCCACTGGTGCGGAAGATGGTCGAGGAGCACGGCCTTGATCTCGGTGCCATCCCCGGCAGTGGTTCGGCTGGTCGCGTGACCAGGGATGACGTGCTCAGTTACCTCGAGAGTGGCGCGAAGAGCATCCCGTCGGTCGGACCAGCTGCCGACGCCCCTCGCCCGGCGTCGGCGCCGCCCGTGGTGGCCGTCGCCCAGTCGCCGCTGCCCTCGGTGCCTGAAGGGGCGTCGGTGCCCGCGTGGGAGGGGGATCGCGTCGAACCCTGGAGCAAGATTCGCAAGCTGACGGCCGACCACATGGTCCTGTCGCGCCGGGTGTCGGCGCACGTCAACTCGCTGATCGAGATCGACTTCACGCATGTGGCCGGCCTGCGCAAGCGGCACAAGGAGAGCTTCGCCGAACGCGGCGTGAACCTGACGTATCTGGCGTTTATCATCAAGGCAGTGGCCGACACCTTGCGGAAACATCCCGTAATCAACGCCGCCGTGTCGGGCGACCACACCATCTACCGGCGGGATGTCAACATCGGCCTGGCGGTGGCGCTCGATTGGGGGCTGATCGTTCCGGTGATCCGTCATGCCGATGAACTCTCCCTGTTGGGGATCGCGCGGGCGATCGAAGACCTGGCCGGGCGAGCGCGAGGCAAGCGCCTCATGCCGGAAGATGTCCAGCGCGGCACGTTCACGATCACCAATCCGGGTGGTTTCGGGACCTTCGTTGGCACGCCCGTCATCAACCAGCCACAGGTCGCGATTCTCGCCGTCGGGGCGATCGAAAAACGGGCTTCGGTGCTCACCTTGCCGGATGGGAGCGACACGATCGCAATCCGCACGAAGGGGATGCTCTGCCTGGCCTACGATCACCGAATTGTCGATGGTGCCGATGCCGACCGGTTCCTGGCTGACCTGCGCCATGCCTTGCATACCTTCCCTGAGCACCAGGGCTGACCCCGTTCCTTTCGATCCGAGGGAGATCCAGATGGCTCGCCAGATCACCGACGCCGAGGGCGCAACATGGGAGGTCACCTTCAGCGGACGCCGCACCCAGTACGTCAGCGATGAACTCACGCTCGAATTTGTCCGAACCACCGGCGGGTCCCGGGAGAGTCGGTTCGCGCGCTTCTCGCCACGAGGCGCAAAGGCGGTGGATGCCGCGCTCGAGGAAATGAGCGACCGCGCCCTGGCGAACCTGCTGCACACCGCACAGCCCTCATGGACGTCGCCGGACGGCGAGTATTCACGGTCTGGCTGAGGTGATCGACCTCCACTGTCACTCGACGGCCTCCGATGGGCTCCTCGGTCCTTCGGAGGTCGTGCGCTTCGCAGCGAAGCTGGGATTGTCCGCGATCGCCCTGACCGATCATGACACCACGGCCGGCCTGACGGAGGCGCTGTCGGCCGGGCGAGACGTCGGGGTGCGGGTGATTGGAGGGTGCGAGTTCTCGGTCGCCGCTGAGTGGGGGGAGATGCATGTTCTCGGGCTGTTTGTGCCGGCAGGGGACCCTGCCATCGAGGGGTTTCTGACCAGCGCACGCGCCGATCGCGAACGGCGGGCGCAGGCGATGGTCTCGGCGCTGGTCGGGCTCGGCATCAGGATCTCCTACATCGAGGTGCTGCAGGAGGCTGCCGGTGGCGCGGTGGGGAGACCGCACGTGGCCCGGGCGCTCCTCAACCTCGGGGCAGTACAGAGCGTGCAGGAAGCGTTCGATCGTTACATCGGCAAGAATCGGCCGGCGTACGTCGACAAGGGCTTGCCCTCTTTCGGCGATGTGGCGCGCCTAGTACACGCCGCCCATGGCATCGTATCGGCTGCCCACTTGCGGTATCGTGCCACGCTTGCCCTGCTGAAACAGCTTCAGGCCGAAGGCCTGGATGCTGTGGAGACTCGACACCCGAGTCACGACGGCGAACTCGTGGCTAACATCACCGCGATGGCGGCGAAACTCGGACTGGCCAGGACCGGGGGATCGGACTGGCACGGCGAGATGCAGCCGGAGGCGGCTCACGCAATGCTGGGAGTGCAATCGGTGCCTGACGAATGGCTTCCCATGCTCGAGTCGGCCCGACCCGCTGCCGGGGCGGTCGGGTAATGGACCTTCCCGGCCGGGTCGCGCTGGTTACTGGTGGCGCGCGCCGGTTGGGGCGTGCCTTTGCCGTGGCGCTGGCGAGGCGCGGGATGCAGGTCGCCGTGCACTACGGGTCCGCCTCCCTGGATGCCGACGAGGTGGTGCGCGAGATCCAGGCCGGGGGTGGAACGGCGCAGGCGTTCGGTGGCAATCTTCGTGACGCTGCGGTTGCACTTGCACTCCCCTCGCGAGTGGCTGATGCCTTTGGCCGGCTCGACGTGCTCGTCAATTCCGCGGCGGTGATGGACCGACTCTCGGTGGCCGAAACCAGCGTGGAGCAATGGGATTCAGTGCTTGACCTGAACCTCCGCGCGCCGTTCCTGCTCGCCCAGCAGGCCGCACCTCACCTGGCCAAGGTGGGCGGGAAGATCGTCAACATCGCCGATCTCGGTGGGCTCGAAGCCCTGGCCGCACTATGCGGCACATTCCGTCAGCAAGGCCGGGGTGGTCATGCTCACAAAGGTCCTGGCCTCGGCGTTGGCACCATCGATTACGGTCAACGCGATTGCTCCCGGGACCGTCCTGGTGCCAGACGATTACGACGAGATCAAGCGCGAGTTCCTGAGCGCCACCACCCCGCTTCAACGTCTCGGCACGCCGGATGACGCCGTCAGCGCACTGCTCTATCTTCTCGAGGGCGGGGACTTCGTGACCGGCGAGACGCTGGTGGTCGATGGCGGCCGCCTGCTTCGACGATGATTCACGCAACTCCTCTCGCTGGCCGATGGGCCGGGATCAGGGCATGAACGAAGCCAACACCGAGTTTGATGTCATCATCGTGGGCGGTGGGCCGGCCGGGCTCTGTGCCGCGATGTACTGCGGTCGGGGAATGCTGCGGGCGGTGTTGCTCGAGCGCGGGCCTTCCTGGCGGCGAGCTGCTCAATACCGAAAAGATCGAGGACTATCCGGGGTTCATTTCGATTCTCGGCTCCGAGCTTGCCGAGAAGATGACCGAGCACGCGGTGCATTTCGGTGCGGACATCCGCACCGAGGAGGTCGCCGCCATCGTGCGCCGCGCGGACGGGATCTTTACGGTGAGCTGCTCGAGTGGAGCGGCGTTCACCGCGCCGGCCGTGATCCTCACCGCGGGCGGGACCCCCAACCGGCTCGGCGTCCCCGGCGAACTCGAATACGCCGGCAAGGGTGTGTCGTACTGCGCGGTGTGTGATGGCGCCTTCTTCAAGGGGGAGACCATCGCGGTGATCGGCGGTGGCGACGCAGCCGTCGAAGAAGCCGATTACCTGACCCGGTATGCCGAGAAGGTCTACATCGTGCACCGGCGCGATGCGTTCCGTGCCTCGCGGGTGGTGCAGGACCGCGCGATGGCCAACGCCAGGATCGAGGTGGTCTGGAACAGCAAGGTGCTGGCCATGGTCAGGCGCCGAGCGCGGGCTGACCCATCTCGAACTCGAGCACACCGTCACCGGAGCCCACTCGCAGCTGGCGGTGAACGGCGCCTTCATCTTTGTCGGATTCACCCCGAATACCGGCCTGGTGCAGCAGCACTTCGAACACGACCCGTCGGGGTACATCATCACCAACGACCGGATGGAGACGTCAATTCCCGGGACTCTTTGCCGCCGGAGACCTCCGGGTGCAACTCACGCGGCAGGTGACGACCGCCGTGGGCGATGCCACCACGGCGGCGATCGCGGTGGAGAAGTTCCTGACCGCCCGGAAGTCGAAGGGCTGATCGTGTCCACGCTCGAAGTGAAGCGAATCGCCAACGGCGTGTTTGACGAGAACACTGGCTGGTCTGGGACAGCGACAGCCGGGCCGCGGTGGTTGTCGATCCGGGGGAGGAATCCGCGCGGATCCTGCGCGAGATCAATGATCGCGACCTGCACGTGGGAGCCATCTGGCTGACCCATGGGCATCTTGACCATGTCTGGGGCGTCGACGAGGTCCGGGCGGCGACGCACGCGCCGGTCCTGTTGCACGCGCTCGATGCAGAATGGTACGACCGCTCCCGTGAACAGGCACTCTTCTACGGCATCTCGGCCTTCCCGCAACTCGCACCACCCGACAGGGAATGCCGCGAGGGCGACGTGCTTGAGGTCGGCCCGTGGCGCTTCGAGGTCCGCCACGTTCCCGGCCATTCCCCCGGTCACGTGGCCTTTGTCGGCCAGGGACTCTGTATCTCTGGCGATCTGCTTTTTCTCGATTCGGTCGGCCGAGCCGACCTTCCCGGTGGCGACTCCGGCACGCTCCTCCGAAGCATTGATGAACAGTTGCTGACCCTTCCCGATGATACCCGAGTCCTCCCGGGGCACGGCCCCGAGACCACCATCGGTCGGGAGAAGCGCTCCAACCCCTTCCTGCGCGGCTGAAACCCTGGCGACGCGCTACTGCGTGGTGACGCTCAGATCGAACGTGCCATTGGTGACCACCAGGTTCGTGGTGGACTGACTGGTGCCATCAGGTGCCGCGGTGAACGAGAAGGTGCCTGTGGCATGGGTGTCGGTGAGCGTCGTCACGGTGATGCTGCCACTGCCATTGGCGAAAGTGGTCCCCCATCCCATGCTTTGCGAACTACCGACGACGGCGTACCGGGCCGGGATGGTGCTGAAAGTGTATGTCCCGGGCGCACTGATGCCGGTGAGGCCGATCGACAGGGAATAGGAGATCCGTTCACGAAGCCCCCACCGGAGAGGGTGAGGATCTGGAACTGGGTATTGTAGACGCCGCTGGCGCTGCTGGCAGCCCAGGCGGCCCCGGCGATGTTCGCCGTCATCGGACCGGTGGTGGTGTTGTTGCCACCGTTGTTCCCGCCGGTGTCCGTCGTCGGGCTGCCGCCGCCGCAACCCGCCATGAGCACCACCACTGCCAGGGTGGTGAGCTGCCCCGATCGCATCCGCCTCATTGGGCCTCCAGGTTAGGTTGATGCCCGGGCGGACGGGATGTGGACCCGCCCGCGGCCGGACTACTCCTTACCACCGTGCGCGAATCCCGGACAGAAACCGTCATCGATCGCCGGCGCGGTCCCGGATACCTTCCCCGGGCCATTTCCGATAGCTTTCCGGGCTGGCGCCCGCAGGGCGCCACGACCTCGAAATCTCCGAAGGAATGCCCGGTCCTATGACTTTCCGCATCGAAAAAGATCCGCTCGGCGAGAAGCAGGTTCCCGCCGACGCCCTCTACGGCATCCAGACGCTCCGCGCCGTCGAGAACTTCCCGATCTCGGGGCTCCGCCCGCTCCCGGCCTTCGTCGATGCGGTGGTCCGGATCAAGCGGCGCGCGGCCGCTGACGCACAAGGAGACCGGCCGCCTCGACGCCGGCGCTTGCCGACGCCATCATCACGGCCGCCGACGAGGTGCTCGTCGGGCCAGCATCGCGACCAGTTCATCGTCGATCCGTATCAGGCCGGCGCCGGCACGTCGCACAACATGAACTGCAACGAGGTGCTCGCCAATCGCGCCAACGAGCTCCTCGGCGAAGCCGCGCGGCGAGCTACGCGCCGGTGCATCCCAACGATCACGTCAACATGGCGCAGTCGACCAACGACGTGATCCCGACCGCGATGCGCCTCGCCGCCCTGCGCACCCTGCTCGCGCTGCTCGACGCGATGACGGGCCTGCGCGACAGCCTTCCTCGCCAAGGGCCGGGCGTTCGACGACATCGTCAAGTCGGGTCGCACCCACCTCCAGGACGCCACCCCGATCCGGCTCGGCCAGGAGTTCACCGCCTACGGGCACACCGTCGCCCGGCATCGCGCCAAGCTGGTGCAGGCCGCAGAGTGGCTGCGGGCGATGAACATCGGCGGCACCGCGGTCGGGCACCGGCATCAACGCCGAGCCGGCATATCCGGGCCTGATGGTCAAGCACCTGCGGGCGCTCACCGGGCTCGAACTCCGGGTCGCCGAGGACCGGATCCAGCTGATGCAGTCGATGGGCGACATCGCCGACCTTCAGCGGCGCGGTCCGCGCCTTCGTGCTCGATCTCAACAAGATCGCCGACGACATCCGGCTGCTGGCCTCGGGGCCGCGCACCGGCCTGGCCGAGATCCTCCTCCCGGCGGTGCAGCCGGGCTCGAGCATCATGCCGGGCAAGGTCAACCCGTCGATCGCCGAGATGGTCAACCAGGTCTGCTACCAGGTCGATCGGGCTCGACACCACCGTGGCGCTGGCCGCCAAGGCCGGCCAGCTCGAGCTCAACGTGATGATGCCGGTCATCACCCACAACATCGTGTTCGCCTCGATCATCCTCGCCAACGCCGTTCGGGTGTTCGACGAGCGCTGTATCCGCGGCATCGAAGCCGACGAGGCCCAGTGCGCCCACTGGCTGGAGCGGAGTCCGGCACTGGTCACGGCGCTGGCGCCGAAGATCGGCTACGCCGCAGCCGCGAAGCTGGCCAAGGAAGCGATCGCCACCGGCCTCACGGTCAAGGAACTCGTCATCAAGAAGACATGCTCGGGGCAAGGAACTCGAGGAGGTCCTCGACCTGCGCGCGATGACCGAACTCGGCGTGCCGGGCGGAGGCAAGGGCACGCCGGCGGGCGGATGACCACGACCCGGCACGGCGCTGGCGGCAGCTCGCGCTGCTGGCTACCGCCGAACTGCTGGGCATGTCGGTCTGGTTCGCAGGGAGTGCCGTGGCACCGGCGCTCCGCGCGAACCTTTCACTCTCCTCGAGCCAGGCTGGCTGGCTCACCTCGGGTGTGCAGCTCGGATTCGTTTTCGGCACGCTGCTCGCCGCCGTTCTGAATCTCCCCGACCTGATTCCCGCTCGACGATACGTCGCCGCAGCTGCGCTGCTCGGGGCCGTCGCCAACGCGTCGCTGTTGCTCGCGGCACCTTCCCACTGGCATTGCTGGGTCGTCCTGACCGGCATGGCGCTGGCCGGAGTCTATCCGCCGGCGATGAAGATGGCCGCCACCTGGTTCCGCTCGGGCCGCGGGCTGGCCATCGGCGCGGTCGTCGGGGCGCTCACCGTCGGCAAGGCGATCCCCTATCTGCTGGAGGGTGCCGGGCATCTCTCGCTCACGCTTGCCGTGCTGGTGCCCTCGGGCGCCGCGCTGAGTGCAGCCGTCCTCATTCGCGTCGGCTATCGCGATGGACCTCATGCCTTTCCGGCGCGGCCGTTCTCGTGGCGACTCATCGCGGAGGTGGCCCGGGACCGCTGGCTCCGCGAAGTCACCGGCGGATACCTCGGTCACATGTGGGAGCTGTATGCGTTCTGGGCCTGGATTCCGGCGTTTCTGGCCGGCTCCGTTCGCTGCGCGAGGGCTGTCTGCGGCGCATGCCGGCAGTCTGGGCGCTTTGCCGCGGTGGCGATCGGGGCGGTGGGATGCCTCTGGGGGGGCATGGCGCCGACCGGATGGGTCGCGTCCCGTGGTCCGCGTCTGGCGCTGCGTCGTGAGCGGAGCTGCGCGCTGCGAGCACGGCTGGTGTTCGGCGGCCGGCCTGGCTGGTCCTCGCGCGTCTGCCTCGTCTGGGGGTGTCGCCGTGATCGCCGATTCCGCGCAATTCTCCGCGCTGGTGACCGAAATTGCTCCACCGCACGCCGTCGGAACCGCGCTCACCCTGCAGACCTCTGTCGGGTTTCTCCTGACGATTGGCAGCATTCAGATGGTGCCGCTCCTCGCCGCGTCGCTGGGATGGCGATTTGCCCTTGCTGTGCTTGCCTTGGGCCCGGTTGCCGGCGCTCGCGGCAGTCCGCCGGCTTGTCAGGGAAAGCCCGAAGTGACAATTCCCGACTGTTTCGCCATTATAACTCGGCGGTGCATCTTGGGCGATCCCGACGAACTCGTATGTTCATCTCGTACCCCCTTGCCAACGGGCGGTAGGTCCATGCGAACCACCACGCTGACTGAGTACTCGTTGATCATCTCGCTTCACCTCGCCAGGCGGCGGGGCGAAAAACGTGGCCCCATCGCCGCTCGGGAACTGGCCGAGACCGAACGGCTTCCGGCGACTATGTCGAGCAGATCCTGCTCCGCCTGCGTCGTGCAGGGCTCGTCGAGTCGGTGCGCGGAGCCAAGGGCGGCTACCTTCTCGCCCGGGATCCGGAGGCCATGACGGTGCACGATGTCATGTCCGCCTCGGACCACCAGACCTTCGAATTGAACTGCGGCACACACCCCATCGACAGCAAGCGGTGTGGCCCGAACGGCAACTGCAGCTTCCGTCCGATGTGGACTGCGCTGAAAGTTCGGATCGATGACTTCCTGACGAGCATTACGCTCGCGGACTTGCTCCGCGACGAAGTCCAGGTGCCCGAACTCGCGGTTGCTGTTCTCGAAACAGCCTGAGGCACGGCGCGTCCACCCGCGCCGCGACGATCGAGGATGACCCCGGCACCACCCCCGCCTCCGGGGATGGATGAGCTTCTCCGTTACGCACGCCACCTCACCCTGCCCGAGGTGGGTGCGGCGGGGCAGGCGCGCCTCTCGGCGGCCAGCGTCCTCCTCGTCGGGGCTGGGGGCCTGGGTTCGCCGGCCGCGCTGTACCTGGCGGCGGCTGGTGTGGGGACGCTCGGCATTGTCGACTCGCGATCGGGTAGACGTCTCGAACTTGCAGCGGCAGATTCTCCACGATACGCCCGCCATCGGCGAACTCAAGGTGGCGTCGGCGGCCAGGCGCCTGCGCGAACTCAATCCGCACGTCACCATCGAAGCGATGGCCGAGCGGCTCACCAGCGCGAACGCCCGGCAGATGATCCGCCGGTTCGATATCGTCATCGATGGCAGCGACAACTTCCCGACGCGTTACCTCGTCAACGATGCCTGCCTGCTTGAAGGACGACCCTTCGTGTACGGCAGCATCTTCCGATTCGACGGCCAGCTCTCGTTGTTCGGAGCGCCTGGCGGACCGTGCTATCGCTGCCTCTTTGCTGAACCACCGGCACCGGAACTCGTGCCGAGTTGTGTCGAAGCGGGAGTGCTGGGTGTCCTGCCGGGGATGGTCGGCACCATGCAGGCTCTCGAGGCCATCAAGTGGATCCTCGGCATCGGCCGGTCGGCTGCCGGGCGACTGATCCTGATCGATGCCCTTGCGCTGACGCAGCGCGAGATTGCCGTGGAGCGTGATCCCGCACTGTGTCGTCTGTGGCGACCGTCCGACGCTCACCGAACTGGTTGACTACGAGGCCTTCTGCGGCGTGCACCCCGGAGGCGCTGGCGGGGAAGGGGAGATTCTGGCGACCGTGCTCGCCGAGGCCCTGCGTGGCACCGATCCGCCGGTGGTTCTTGACGTGCGAGAATCCTGGGAGTTCGCCGTGGGGCATATTCCCGGCTCGCACCTGGTGCCGTTGAGCGAGTTGCCGGTGCGGTTGAGCGAGGTGCCAGCCGGGCGTGAGCTGGTGACGGTCTGCCACCATGGCGAACGATCGGCGACCGCCCGGGACCTGCTGCAGCGGGCCGGGTACGCCCACGTGCTGTCGTTGTCGGGCGGGGTCGACGCCTGGGCCTGCGACGTCGACGAGGGAATGTCGCGATACTGAGTCGGGAGTCTTGCGAATGCTGCTGGAGTGCCGAAGGGGGGACTCGAACCCCCACGGGCTTGCGCCCACTGCGCCCTGAACGCAGCGCGTCTACCAGTTCCACCACTTCGGCCAGGGCGGCAAAGCTAGTGGACGCACGTTCGCAGCGTCAAGCAGCGGGCTACTTCGTCCGCTACTATTCCTGACTATGCCCACGAAGCCAGCGACCCGAGTCCCCCGCGCCGCCACCGAAGCGCGTCTCGGTGGCTCGGAACCCCAAGGCGAAGCATGACTTCCACGTGCTCGACACGCTGGAAGCCGGCATCGTGCTGACCGGGACCGAGGTCAAGTCGCTCCGGCAGCGTGGCGCCTCGATCAAGGGAGCATTTGCCCGGGTCGCCCGGGGCGAGGTATGGGTCGAAGGAATGAACATCGCTCCCTACGAGCAGGGCAACCGCTACAACCACGATCCGGTCCGCGCCCGGAAGCTCCTCCTCCACCGCCGGGAGATCGAGCGCCTGATCGGAGCGGTGGAACGGGAGGGACTTGCGCTGGTGCCGCTCGAGCTCTTCTTCCTGCGGGGCCGGGCCAAGCTCCTGATGGCGCTCGCCAAGGGCAAGAAGGACCACGACAAGCGTGAGGACGTCAAGAAGCGCGAGGCCCAGCGCGACATCTCCACGGGCGATGGCATGGCGGGGCCGCCAGTGATCGCGGGATGCCTCCTCCTCGCCAGCATCGTCGCCTCGCCGACGCAGCTCCAGGTGAGCACGGCTGTGGGTCTCCGGCGCATCGATCTGGTCGTCTGGAAGGGCGAGGGACCGCTGGTTCCCCTTGGCCCGCTTGCCCAGGCGCTGTCAGGCAAGGTGTCGGGCGATGGTGACTGGGTTGTCCTCGATGCCCCCAGCGGACGCTTCCGCTTCCTCCCGGGGGCACCGTTGGTCCATGATGGGACCCGGCTGCTCGGGCTCCCGGCCACGGCGCACCGTCGCGGCGACTCGCTGTATGTGCCACTGGCCTTCGTCGCCGAGGTTCTTGCTGATCCCGGCCGCAAGGCATGGAACTGGACCCCCGCCACCGCGTTGTTGGCCCAACGACCAGCAACCAGGCCGGTCCTGGTGCCATCGTCCGGCAAGAGCGCCCCCGCGGCTCCGCCCAGCCGTGTCACGAACCGCCCGAGGACGGTGCACCACATCACCATCGATCCCGGCCACGGCGGCGCCGATCCCGGCAACCCCGGTCTCTATTTCCCGCGCGGGGTCCGCGAGAAGGACGTAACGCTCGCGGTGGGGTTGAAGGTTCGCGCCGAGCTGGAGAAGCGCGGCGTCCGCGTGACGATGACGCGCACGACCGACACCCTCATCAATCTCGGCCAGCGCGCGCCGCGATACTGCCGTGCGGAATGTGACCTCTTTGTCTCCATTCACTCGAATTCCCTGGAGAGGCGCCCCGGGTACACGTCGGTGCGCGGTTTCGAGACCTACTACCTCGGCGAGGCGCAGACGAGCGATGCGGCGCGGGTCGCGCAGATGGAGAACGAGGCGATTCGGTACAACACCGCCGCGGAGGACGTCGATCTTTCCGACCTCGAGTACATCCTGAAGGACATGCAGAGCAACGAGTTCCTTCGGGCGTCGGCTCAGGCCGCGGAGTTCATGCAGCGCATGCTGGTTGAGGTCGAATCGGGCCCGGACAAGGGCGTGAAGTCTGCCGGGTTCGCCGTGCTCAGGACGGCGCGCCGCCCATCGATTCTCGTCGAGATCGGGTATGCGACCAATCCCATCGATGGCGAAATGATGTCGAGCCCGAGTGGGCAGCAACAGCTCGCTGGGGCGATCGCCAGTGCCATCGTGAACTACCTCGCGTGGTACGATCGACTCACCACCGACTCTTCCTCGGCGGGCGACCAATGAAGCGCCCGGCGCTCGTTGTCGCTTTCCTGCTGGCCGGATGCACCTGGTCCAATTCCCTCTACCAGGCACGCTCCCTTTCCGGCGAGGCCGCTCGCGCCGAACGGGGTGGTCGCCCTTTCGACGCGGAGGGTCTTTGGAGTCAGGCGGCGGTCAAGGCGGAGTCGGCCCTGGCGCGCTCGCCGAGCGGCAAGAAGGGCGCCGAGGCGCGCTGGCTGCTTGGTCGAGCGAGAAGTCGGGCTCGTGACTGCGATCGCGGGCGCCCGTATCTCGAGACAGCGTTCGCTGACGCTCCCGATGCAAAGTGGGCCGAGGCGCTGCAGTTGGAGCTCGCCCGGTGTGTGGAGTTGGTCGACACGGTGCGCGCTGCGGCGCTCTTCGCCGGCCTCAGCCAGAGCCGGGATGTCGCGACCCGCCTGGAAGCACGCGAAGGTGCCGGCCGTGACCTGATCGCCACCGGACGTCCCGCGGCCGCGCTCGACGTGCTTTCCGGAGTGGCCTCTTACGCCGGACGCCTGAATCGCGCGGTGGCGCTCGCGATGGTGGGCCGGCCCGATTCGGCATTTGCTGAGGTGCGACTCCTGCTCGAGCTCCCTGACGTGCCAGCCGATTGGGATCGCCTCGTGGAGGTGCTCGCCGGCAACTCGACCGATGCCGTCGATCGCCTGCTCGTCCTGCTCGCCGCGAAGCCTGGGCGGACCGAAGCCGAGATCAGCAACTGGGGGTTGGCGGCGCTCCGTGGCACGCTCGCGAACGACACCGCCGCGTTCCACCGACGATTCGACCGGCTGTTGTCGGGAAAACCCGGGGCGGCAGCGTCCCGAGGCCGGGTCCTTGCCGCGGAGAGGGCAGTTGCCCGGGTTGCCGATTTGCCAGAGCTGGGCGTGCTCCGTGACTCGCTCTTGCAGGCCCCTGTTCCGGTGGGAGACTTCATGGCCGGACAGCAGTGGACCCATCTGACGTTCCTTCTGGGCAGAATGGTCGAGGAGGGCGCCGGGACCATTCCGGGTTCGACCGAAGGCGACCTGCTCACCTTCGCGCTGGCCGAACTCGCGCGCGATTCGCTCGGCGCTCCCCGACTGAGTGCGACGCTCTTCGCTCGGGTCGAACAAGGCTGGCCCTCCTCCCCGTACGTCCCGAAGTCGATGTTCGCCAGAATCTGGCTGGAGCCGGATTCGGCGGCGGCGATTCGCGAGCGCGTCGTGGCCCATCAGGGCAGCCCGTACCTCGCCTATCTGCGTGGCATGGACGACTCGAGGTATCGGCAGCTCGAGGATTCGCTGGCCAGGTTCATCGGCGCGCTTGCAGCCAAGGCTGCGGCAAGATTCAGCGCCACGGACGCCATCAAATGACGTTGCGGCGAGAGGTCGCCGGGATCACCTTCGCCAATCCCCTGCTTCTGGCTTCCGGCACAGCCGGCTTCGGCCGCGAACTGGCAGGCGTCATCGCGCTCGATCGTCTCGGTGGCCTGGTCACCAAGGCGGTCTCTCTCTTGCCCCGAGACGGCAACCGGCCGCCTCGAGTGGCCGAATTCCGTGGCGGGATGCTGAACTCGGTGGGGCTCGCCAATCCCGGGGTCGTGCGTGTCCGTGAGATCGAGATGCCGTGGCTCGCTGCCCACCTGACGACCACCCGCGTGCTCGTGAACGTGGTCGGGTTCACGCCCGGCGAATACGCCGAGGTCATTGGCCACCTCGAGCAGGGTGGACCGCATGTCGCCTACGAGCTGAATCTGTCGTGCCCGAATACTTCGGCCGGCGGTGCGGAATTCGGGGCAGACCCCCGGACGCTCGCCGATGTTGTCGCCCGCTGTCGGGCCGTGACCCGCCTGCCGCTCTTCGCCAAACTCTCCCCTGCGCTGCCCGACATCCCGGCGCTGGCCAGCGCCGCGTGCGAGGCCGGAGCCGATGGCGTGACCCTCGTCAACACACTGCCGGGCTTTCTCTATGACGGCACGACCCCCCGACTCGGTCACGGGAATGGCGGAGTGAGTGGGCCGGCGTTGCTGGCGGTCGCCCTTCTCGCGGTGCGCCGAGTGGTGGAGCGACTCCCCGGCGTGCCGGTGATCGGTGTCGGCGGGGTCCGCAGTGCGGCCGACGTCCGCCAGTACCTGGAGGCAGGCGCCGCCCTGGTCGCGATTGGAACAGCGGCGCTCGCGGATCCGCGATTGCCCGAACGCATCCTTGACGGACTGGAGTCGAGTAGTGGCTGAACTCATTGTTGCCCTCGACCATCGTGATGCGCCGAGCGCGGTGGCCTTGCTTGACCAGCTGCCGCCGAATGTCCCGGTGAAGGTCGGCTCCCGGCTCTTCACCCGGGCGGGGAGCGGATTTGTCCGCGCCCTCGTGACCTCGGGTCATCCCGTCTTTCTCGACCTGAAGTGGCACGACATCCCGAACACCATTGCCGGTGCGGTCGAGGCGGCGGTGGATCTGGGCGTCGAAATGCTCACCCTGCACGCCCTGGGCGGCGCGGCGATGCTCGGTGCCGCGGTCACGTCAGCCAAGGGACGCGTCAAGCTGGTCGCGGTGACCGTGCTGACCTCCCACGATGCCGCGTCCTGGGCTGCCACCACCGGCCGAACTGGCGTGGAGCTCGGCGAGGAGGCCGCGCGACTGGCACAGCTCGCCATGAGGGCAGGGGTCGATGGCCTGGTCTGCAGCGCCGAAGAGATCGCGCGTCTCCAGCCCATTGTCGCCGGGGGGCGAATTGTCGTCCCCGGGCTCCGCCGCCCCGAAGACGCCGTGGGCGACCAGCAACGGGTCGCGACCCCCGAGCGCGCGGTGGCGGCTGGGGCGACACATCTGGTGGTTGGGCGACCGATCATCAATGCAGGCGACCCTGCGGCTGCCTATGCGGCCTTTCACCTCGCTGCCCGCGGATGAACGTGCCGCGCCACGGAGTTCCGGAGGCTTGCATGCGGCTGCTGCGGCCAATCACCTGTGCCGCGGCCACGGTCGTGATGGCGTCCTGCGTCCAGCCGATGAAGCTGGCTCACGACGATTCGGCCATGGTCCTCGCGCATCAGGCGCTCACGGCGCCGAACCCCGCCATGACCGGCTCCTTCAAGGTGTTGACGCTGAACTACGGCAGCGGCAAGGACAAGCGGCGTCCGGCATTTCGTGACTCCGTGGCGCTGCGCACTCGGCCGGTCGACGGGAGCAAATTCGCATCCGGGCCCTCGCCGGCGCAGGCCAAGGCACGGAAGAAGTTCTTCGGCTTCGGCTTCGACTCGATGCCGATCAACGGCCGCGTGTGGTATCCCGACGGCCCGGGACCGTTCCCGCTGGTGTTGATCGTGCACGGCAATCATGACATGGAGAAGTTCTCCGATCCCGGCTACGGCTATCTCGGCGAGCTGTTCGCCAGTCGCGGCTACATCTTCGTCTCGGTCGACGAAAACTTCCTCAACGGCAACATCCGCGGTGAGAACGATGCCCGCGGATGGATGCTCCTCCAGCACCTGAAGGTCTGGCGCCAGTTCAACGATTCGTCCGCCGGTCCGTTCTCGCACAAGGTCGACCTCACGAGGATTGCGCTGATGGGACACTCCCGCGGCGGGGAGGCTGTCGCCGTCGCCGCCGCCTTCAACACCTTGTCGCACTATCCCGACGACGCGACCATCGCGTTCGACTTCCATTTCGGCATCCGCGCCGTGGTCGCCATTGCCCCGGTCGACGGCCAGTACGAGCCGGCCAACCGCCCGACACCGCTCGAGAACGTGAATTACCTCGTGATTCACGGCTCTCATGATGGGGATGTCTCGACGTTCTCGGGGTTGCGACAGTACGAGCGTGTCCGGTTCACCGATGGCGCGCCGCACTTCAAGGCAGCCGTCTGGATGTACCGGGCCAACCACGGCCAGTGGAACACGGTATGGGGCAACACCGACGGCGGGCCCGAGAGCGCCCGGTTCCTCGACCTTCGTGGCCTCATCCCGCCGGAGGAGCAGCGCCAGATGGCCAAGGTCTACCTCTCGGCGTTCATCGAGGCGACGCTCCGGGATCGCGTGGAGTACTTGCCGATCTTCCGCGACCATCGTCTCATCGGCAGCTGGCTGCCCAAGACGATGTACATCACCCGATTCCAGGACAACGGCTTCCGTGCCCTCGCCGACTACACCGAAGACGTGGATGTTGCGACCGGCACCGCACTGGGGGTGACCATCGACGACGACAGCCTGGCGACCTGGAAGGAAGCGGTGATGCCGCTCCGGTCACGCAACGGCAACGTCGGCCGGAACGCGGCCTGGCTCGGCTGGAACAACCGGATCGCCGGGAGCGACACCACCAGCATCGGGCGGCCCGCGAGCTACGCGGTGACGCTCACCGATTCGTTGCGCGTTGCCTGGCAGGTCGGTGGCAGCACCGCGCTCGAGTTCTCCATGGCGCCAACCGATGTCAAGCCGAAGCCACGCGCCGCGGCGAAGGACACCACCAAGGGGAAGAGCGCGGCGGATTCGGGCAAGGCGAAGGCGAAGCCTCCGAAGAAGCCCAAGGAGCCGAAGAAGAAGCCGGAGGTCAAGGATTCGCTTCCCATGCAGCTTTCCGTCGAAGCCGTAGACGCGGCCGGCGTGGCAGTGCGCCTGCCGATCTCGCGGTATGGTGTTGCGCGTCGGCCGCTCGAGGCGACGGTGATGCGGCGCAAGGGAAGTGACAAGTCGAGTTTCGGCTCGCTCTTCGAACTGATCCCCCAGACGTATGTGATTCCGCTGGCCGATTTCCGCGCCAAGGATCCGCACTTCGATCCGGCGACGCTGCGGACGATTCGCTGGGTGTTCGACGGCACCCTGGCCGGGACGGTGATCATGGCAGATGTCGGGCTGTCAAACACCGCGGGCGCCTTCCTCACCCCGAGCCTGCCATGAACGGCCACGCCCGAGCGATGAGGCTGATGCTCTCGGTGCAGCTGGCTCTGCTGGCGACGTCTCTTCCGGGACAGTCGCTCCGTCACGCGCCGGCCGTCCTGCTTGCTCCGGGAGGAACTCGTGCCCTGGGTCTGGGCGACGCCTACGTGGCCGGAACCGGGGCCGAGGCGGTGTTCTACAATCCCGCTCAGATTGGGACCCGTGGGTCGACCCTCTCGATCGCGCGCTATGGGGGAGCGGCCACGCTGGGGACGTTCGCCTCGGTGGGCAAGGTGGCCGGAAACAACGTGGCAATCGGCGTTCGCTTTCTCGATTTCGGGACTGCGGCGGGTGGCTACCCATCGTCGGCGGGGTCGCTGTTGAGCCGTGGCCCCCTCGACGCGACCTCGCTTGATGCCATGCTGGCCGCCGAGAGGGGGTGGTTCGGCATCCGGTTCGGCGGGGCGGTCCACTACGTCTCCGAGCAGCGGCAGGATGGCAGGGCTGCTGGAGTACTCTTCGACGCCGGGGTGGGCCGACAGGTCGCCGGGGTCAACCTCGGCCTCTCGGTCCAGAATCTCGGCCAAGAACTGGAGCTGGACCATGTGGCTGGCCCTCTCCCGACCCGGGTCACGCTGGGGGGGATGAAGGACGGCATGGCCGTCGGCACCTTCTTCGACCTCGCGGTGGCCGCGGCGTTGACGAGGGAAGCGGGCGGCCGTCTGGTGCCCGGGGCCGGGGCCGAACTGACCTGGGAGCCGGTGGCCGGCTGGACTGTCACGGGGCGGCTGGGCGCCCGGCGGCGCGATCCGGCGAGGCTGCCGGGGGCCTCGATGGTGACCATGGGCGCGTCAGTTGGCCTCGATGCCCTCTCCCTGGACTATGCCTTCCAGCCCTTCCACGACGTGGCCGGGGGAGTCCACAGGATCGGGGTCCGAATCCGGTAGCCGGATGAGGGAACCCTGTGTGGTGGGCCGGGTTGCGTCTCACCCCCGGCGCCAGTATCATTGCGAGCTATCCCGAAACCTCGGGTTTGGAGACCGCCTGTGAAGGTACGTTCGAGTGTCAAGCCGATTTGTGAGAGTTGCCGCGTCGTCAAGCGTAAGGGCGTGACGCGCGTCATCTGCACCCGCACCCCAAAGCACAAGCAGCGGCAGGGCTAACATGGCACGCATTGCAGGCGTCGACCTTCCGCGCGAGAAGCGCGTCGAGATCGGACTGACGTACATCTACGGCATCGGCCGGGTGACCAGCCGGAAGCTGCTCGCCGAAACGGCAATCTCGCCCGACACCCGGGTGCGCGACCTCACCGACGTTGAAGTCGGGCGGTTGCGTCAGGTGATCGAGCGGACGGTCAAGACCGAGGGCGCGCTGCGCACCGAAGTCATGATGAACATCAAGCGGTTGCAGGATATCGGGAGCTATCGGGGCATCCGCCATCGGCGAGGCCTGCCGGTGCGCGGTCAGCGCACGCATACCAACGCCCGCACCAAGAAGGGCCCCCGTCGGGCCATCGCGGGCAAGAAGAAGGCGACGAAGAAGTAGATGACGGCACCTGCTCCTGTTACCAAGCCGAGCGCCAAGCGCTCGAAGAAGATCGTCGAGTCTGAAGGTGTGGTGCACATTTCCGCCACCTTCAACAACGTCTTGATCACCATCACGGACCTGCGAGGCAACACGATCGCCTGGGGCACGGCTGGCAAGGCCGGGTTCAAGGGGTCGAAGAAGTCTACGCCGTTTGCGGCGACGGTCGCGGCCGAGAACTGTGCGCGGGAAGCGCTGAATCTCGGGCTGCGCCGGGTGCATGTGCGGGTACAGGGACCGGGCAGCGGCAGGGAGTCGGCCATCCAGGCCCTCGCCTCCGTCGGCCTCAAGGTCGCTTCGATCCGCGACGTGACACCGATTCCCCATAACGGGTGCCGCCCCCCCAAGAAGCGGCGGGTCTGAGGTCATGGCGCGATATACTGGTCCGGCCTGTCGGTTGTGCCGCCGCGAGGGCACCAAGCTCTTCCTGAAGGGTTCGCGCTGCATGACCGAAAAGTGCGCGATCGAGCGGCGGGCATACGCCCCGGGCCAGCACGGCCCGTCGGCAAGCCGCGGGCGCAAGATGTCGGAATACGCCAAGCAGCTGCGTGAGAAGCAGAAGGTCAAGCGGATCTACGGGCTCACCGAGTCGCAGTTCCGGAACACCTTCTCGCGTGCCGCGAAGCTGTCGGGGGTGACGGGCACCAACCTGCTGGTCGCCCTCGAGACCCGGCTCGACAACATCGTCTATCGGATGGGCTTCGCGGCATCGCGGCGGAGTGCCCGCCAGCTGGTGCGCCACGGCCACGTCGAGGTCAATGGCCGGAAGGTCGACATTCCGAGCTTTCGGGTGCTGCCGGGCCAGGAAATCCGTGTGACGCCGGCCGATCGCGACCTGCTCACCGTGCGGTCCGCGCAGGAATTCGCGGCCCGCGGTGCGCCGGTGTCGTGGCTCACGATCGACACCGAGAAGGCCGCTGGCCGCCTGCTCGAGCTGCCCACGCGCGACGCCATTCCGGTGAATGCGATGGAGCAGCTGATCGTCGAGCTCTACTCGAAGTGACCTGAAGGAAACGCGGCTGATGAGCATTGATCTGACCGGACTGGTTCGCCCGCAGGTTGTCGAAGTCACCAAGCACGACGACAACCCCAATGTGGCCGAGTTTCGCCTGCAGCCGCTGGAGCGCGGCTTCGGGCACACGCTCGGCAATTCGCTGCGCCGGCTGCTCCTGTCGTCGCTGCGCGGGAGCGCGGTGTGGGGCTTCCGGCTTGACGGCGTCGTGCACGAGCATCAGACCGTGCAGGGCGTCCTCGAGGATGTGCACCAGATCATCCAGCGGCTGAAGCTGCTGACGCTGGTGCTCGACGAGTCGGTCGACGAGGCGGTGCTGCGCATCGAAAAGCAGGGCCCCGGTCCGGTGTACGCCCGTGACATCCAGGAGACCGGCCACGCCCGGATCTTCAATCCGGATCAGCTCCTCTTTACCGTGCAGGACGATCGCGAAGTCAGCTGCGAACTGTACGCCAACAAGGGCCGCGGGTACGTCGAGGCCGAGATGCACACCTCGGATCGGTCGTATCCGGTTGACCTGGTACGCATCGATTCCATCTACAACCCCGTTCGCCGCGCAAACTTCACGGTCGCCGAGACGCGCGTTGGCCAGCGCACCGACTACGATCGGCTGGCCATCTCGGTCGAGACCAACGGGACACTGTCTCCAGAGGATGCGGTGGCCTATGCCGCCGCGCTGGCGCAGGAGCATTTCCGCTACTTTGTCGAGTTCGGCACCGTGTCGACCGACCGCGGACTTGGCACCGAGGCGGGAGCCGAAGGCTCCGACCTGCGGACCAGGCTGGGACGCCTGATTGACGACCTGGGGCTGTCGGTCCGATCGCTGAACTCGCTCAAGAATTCCAGCGTCAGGACGCTCAAGGATCTGGTCGAATTCAGCGCCGACGATCTCCTCAAGGTCAAGAACGTCGGCGACAAGGCCCTGCAGGAGATCAGCGAATTGCTGCAGCGCGAAGGGTTGAACCTGGCGATGCGGTTTGAAGACGGCGACGGCGATCTGCGGATCATCGATGCCGGCACCCCCCCGCTCGCCCCGGCGAGCCACGAAGAGGAAGCCTAATCCATGCGGCACCGCGCCAAGGGACGGCAGCTGTCGCGCACCTCGGCCCATCGTCGGGCCCTGTTGCGCAACATGGCGGCGTCGTTGTTCGAGCACGAAGGGATCACGACCACCGTCGCCAAGGCCAAGGAACTTCGCCCCTATGCCGAGCGGCTCGTCACGCTCGCGCGCCGGGGTGACCTCCATGCCATTCGGCAGGTGGAGACCAAGATCCAGAATCGCGAGATCATCACCAAGCTGTTCAAGACCATTGGACCGCGCTTCGCCAGTCGTCCTGGCGGCTACATCCGGATCCTCAAGCTGGGGCACCGCGTCGGCGATGGGGCGGAGATGGCCCGGATTGAGCTCCTCGCCGAGTGAGCTGGGTCCGGTGGCCGGCATGGCAGGATGGGCAGGGGACCTTCGGGTCCCCTTTTTTTGGTCTGCCGGGGGGCGAAACAGAAGCGGGTGGCGCCTCGTGGGAGGGCCACCCGCCAGACGGGCTTCGGGGCCAGCGCTCAGGCGATGGCGGCGGGCGCTGCGGTCGGGGCCTTGACGACCTTGCCGCTCTTGAGGCACTGGGTGCAGACCCGAACCCGGGAGGGTTCACCCTCGACCAGGATACGGACGGTCTGCAGGTTCGGAAACCAGCGCCGCTTGCGGCGGTTCTTTGCGTGGCTGACATGGTTGCCGGTTACCGGCCCCTTGCCGCACATGGTGCAGATGCGCGCCATGGTATTCCCCCGATTCAAAGCCAACGGTTTCAGGTACAGACTTGGAAAGATAGAGGGCCGGGCAGAGTAAGGGAAGGTGGCGGCTTCGGCCCTTCACCGGTGGTGTTCCGCGGGCGAAAGCCGCTTCTGACAGGGCCTTCCCCGCGGGCAATTCAGGCCCGACGACAACCGACTAACGTCCAGCGACTCACGACCAAGACCCACGACCACTGACCAGGATCGATCACCATGCCGAAGGCGCTCATCACAGGCATCACCGGACAAGATGGCTCGTATCTGGCCGAGTTCCTCCTGGAAAAGGGCTACGAGGTCGTCGGCGTCGTCCGCCGGACGTCACACCATAGTTACGAGCGGATCGACCACCTGATCCCTCGGGTCAAGATCGTGGCGGCTGACCTCCTGGATCAGCACTCGCTCACCATGGCGTTGCAGGAGGTCCGACCGGACGAGGTCTACAATCTTGCCGCCCAGTCGTTCGTGCCGACCTCCTTCACCCAACCAGTGCTCACTGGGGAATTCACCGCCCTCGGCGTCACTCGCATTCTCGAGGCGCTTCGGCTGGCCTGTCCGACGGCGCGCTTCTATCAGGCGAGTTCCTCCGAAATGTTCGGCAAGGTCGCCGAGACTCCGCAGAACGAGCAGACGCCGTTCTATCCCCGCTCGCCATACGGAGTGGCAAAGCTGTATGGTCACTGGATCACGGTGAACTACCGGGAATCCTACGGACTCTATGCGGCCAGTGGCATCCTGTTCAATCATGAGTCGCCGCGTCGCGGGATCGAGTTCGTGACGCGCAAGGTGAGCGATGGCGTGGCGCGCATTGTCCTCGGCATGGCGGAAGAGTTGCGGGTCGGCAACCTCCAGGCGCGCCGTGACTGGGGCTATGCCTGGGACTATGTCGACGCAATGTGGCGGATGCTGCAGGCACCGACCCCGACGGACTATGTCGTGGGGACCGGGGTCATGCACTCGGTGGAGGATCTCGTCCGGGTTGCCTTCGCAGCACGTCGGGCTGGAATGGCAGAAGTACGTCAGGATTGACCCGAAATTTCACCGTCCGGCAGAAGTGGAGATGCTGCTTGCCGACCCGACCAGGATCCGGACCGAACTGGGCTGGGAGCCGACGACTCCGTTCGAGAAGCTGATCACGATGATGGTCGACGCCGATCTCGCCCGGTTGAAGGCGCGCTGATGCGCCTGCTGGTGACCGGCGCAGATGGGTTCGTCGGCCGATGGCTGGTGCGAGCGGCCCGGGCCGAGGGGCATCAGGTCGTTGCGGCCGTGATTCCTGGTGCGACGCTGCCCGATGAGTGGCAAGACGAAGGAGCAACGGGGCCGGTGCGGGTGGTCCGCGCTGATCTTCGTGACGTGCGGGACGTCCGTCGACTCGCCGATCAGCATCCCGAGGCGGTGGTCCACCTGGCCGCCGTCGCTTCAGGTGCCGCAGCGCGCGTCGACCCACCCGGGGCGATGCAGGTCAACGCGATCGGCACGCGCTGGCTGATCGAGGCCATGGCAGTCACCGGCCTGCACCCGCGCTTTCTCTTCGCCTCGACCGCCGAAGTGTTCGGGGCAGGGCATGCCGGACCGATCGCCGAGGACGCGCCCGTCGATCCGGTGTCACCCTATGCGGCCAGCAAGGCGGCGGCGGAGGATGTCGCTGCTGGACCGGGGCGGGCAGAGCGGCATCCCCGGTGATCATCGCGCGCGCGTTCCCTCACACCGGGCCGGGCCAGAGCACCGCGTTCGTGCTGCCAGCGCTCACCGCCCGGCTCCTGGAGGCCAAGCGCGCCCGGACCACCGCCGTGCGGACCGGGAATCTCGCCGCCGTGCGGGACTTCCTTGACGTGCGCGACGTGGTGCGAGCCTATCTCCTCCTTCTCGAACATGGCAGCGCCGGGCGAGGTCTACAACGTCGCCAGCGGGGTCGGGCGTCGGCTCACCGAGTGTTTCCGCGAGCTGGCGCGGCGCATCGGTGTCGCGCGCACACGCGGTCGAGGATGCAGCGCTGCTCCGACCGGGCGATATTCCGGTGCTGATCGGCGACGCGACCAAAGCTCCGGAACAGCCACCGGCTGGTCGCCGCAGATCCCTTTTGAACGCACGCTCCAGGACCTGGTTGATGCCCAAGCGGACTGACCTCTCCTCGATCCTCATCATCGGCTCCGGCCCGATCGTCATCGGGCAGGGCGCCGAGTTCGACTACTCCGGGACCCAGGCGGTCCGCGCCCTGAAAGAGGAGGGGTATCGGGTCATCCTGGTGAACTCGAATCCTGCCACCATCATGACCGACCCGGAGATCGCCGATCGCACCTATGTCGAGCCGGTCACACCCGGAATGGGTGGCGCGGGTGATCGAGCGGGAACGGCCGGACGCGCTGCTGCCGACCATGGGGGGCCAGACGGCGCTCAATGTGGCGATGGCGCTGGTGCAAGGACGGCACGCTGGAGAAGTTCGGCGTCGAGCTGATCGGCGCCAACGAGCGGGCGATCCGGATTGCGGAGGATCGGGCGGAGTTCGCGCAGGCGATGGTGCGGATCGGGCTGGCGACCCCGGCCGGGACGCACCGTGACGCACGCTGGAGGAGGGACTGGAAGCCGTCGAGCGCACCGGTTACCCCGCCATCCTCCGGCCATCGTTCACGCTCGGCGGCACCGGCGGCGGGATCGCCTACAATCGCGAAGAGTTCGTCGCGATGCTCACGCCGCGGCCTGGACCTGTCGCCGGTGACGTCGGTGCTGGTGGAACGCAGCATCATCGGCTGGAAGGAATTCGAGCTCGAGGTCATGCGCGACAGGGCGGACAACGTCGTGATCGTCTGCTCGATCGAGAATCTCGATCCGATGGGCGTGCACACCGGCGATTCGATCACCGTGGCCCCGGCCATGACGCTGACCGATCGCGAGTATCAGACGATGCGCGACGCGGCGATCGAGATCATTCGAGAGGTCGGCGTCGAGGCCGGCGGCTGCAACATCCAGTTCGCCGTTGATCCGGCGACCGGCGAGCAGCTCGTGATCGAGATGAACCCGCGCGTGTCGCGGTCCTCGGCGCTGGCGTCGAAGGCGACCGGCTTTCCGATTGCACGGATCGGGACGAAGCTCGCGGTCGGCTACACGCTCGATGAGTTGCCAAACGACATCACCAAGGTCACGCCCGCCTCGTTCGAACCGGTGCTGGACTATGTCGTCGTCAAGATCCCCCGCTTCGCCTTCGAGAAGTTCCCGAGCGCCGAACCCCGCCTGACGACCCAGATGAAGTCGGTGGGCGAGGCGATGGCCATCGGGCGGACGTTCAAGGAGGCGCTGCAGAAGGGGTTCCGCGGGCTCGAAAGCGGCCGGGCGGGTTGGGTCATCGGCGCCGGGCCGATCGACGACCGCCTCAGCGCGATCGACCGCGAGACCCTGCTGTCGGCCATCCGCACGCCGACGCCCGGAACGGCTCTTCCAGGTCAAGCGAGCCCTCGTGGCGGGGGTCTCGGTGGCGGACCTCCACGACGCCTCGCTGATCGATCCCTGGTTCCTTCACCAGCTCGCCGAGCTGGTGGCGCTCGAGGAAGAGTGGATTGCGCATCCCTTCGGCACGGACGATCCGGCGGATCGTGCCATGCTGCGGCGACTCAAGCGCGCCGGGTTTTCCGACTGGCAGCTCGCCGACTTGCGGGGACTGCCCGAGGGGGAATTGCGCGCCACGCGCCACCGGCTCGGGTTGCGCCCGGTCTACAAGACGGTGGACACTTGCGCCGGCGAGTTCCCGTCCGCACGCCCTATCTCTACTCCTGCTGGGACGAGGAGAACGAGGCAGCACCCGATGGCCGCCCGACGGTGATGATTCTGGGGTCCGGCCCCAACCGGATCGGCCAGGGCGTCGAGTTTGACTACTGCTGCGTGCGGGCCACGCTGGCCTTCCGCGAACTGGGCTATCGCACGATCATGGTGAACTCCAATCCGGAGACGGTCTCCACCGACTTCGACATCTCCGATGTGCTGTACTTCGAGCCGTTGACGCTCGAGGATGTTCTCGAAATCGTTCATGTCGAGCAGCCGATCGGCGTCGTGGTGCAATTCGGCGGGCAGACGCCGCTCAAGCTGGCCAAGGCGCTGGAGGCCGCCGGAGTCCCCATCATGGGCACCACGCCGGACGCCATCGACGCCGCCGAAGATCGTCGCCGCTTCGAGGCGCTGGCCACCCGGCTTGGCGTCCGGCAGCCGCCGAACGGCACGGCCGATTCGGTCGACGCTGCCGTGGCCGTTGCGGAGCGGATCGGCTACCCGATCCTGGTCCGTCCCAGCTATGTGCTCGGCGGCCGGGCGATGCGGATTGTCTACGACCACGAGGAGCTGCGCGGCTTCTTTGACGAGGCCGCTCGAGTGGCGCCGGGGCACCCCGTGCTGATCGACTCGTTTCTCGAGGACGCCTTCGAAGCCGACGTCGATGCGATCTGCGATGGCGAGAGTGTAGTGATCGGTGGCGTCATGCAGCACATCGAGGATGCGGGCATCCACTCCGGGGACTCCGCGTGCGTGCTCCCCCCCTACCTCATCACCGAGACTCAGGTCGAGCAGATGCGGGAGCACACCCGGGCCTTTGCGAAGGCGCTGGGGGTGGTCGGGCTGATCAACGCCCAGTATGCGATCAAGGACGGGATCGTGTATGTCCTCGAGGTGAACCCGCGAGCCTCACGGACGATTCCCTTCGTGTCGAAGGCCACCGGCGTGCCGCTGGCTTCCGTCGCGGCGGCGGTGATGAGCGGCCGGAAGCTGGCCGACCTGGGCCTCATCGACGATCCGCTGCAACCCTATGTCGCGGTGAAGGAAGCCGTCTTCCCCTTTGCGAAGTTTCCCGGCGTCGACACCCGGCTCGGGCCGGAGATGCGCTCCACGGGCGAGGTCATGGGGATCGCCGATTCCTTCGGGATGGCGTTCGCGAAGGCCCAGGCCAGTGCCGATGGCCAGTTGCCGCTCGATGGCTCGGTGCTCGTCACCGTCAACGACTCCGACAAGCCGACCGTGGTGCCCATCGCCCGGCGCTTTCACGCCCTCGGCTTCCGGATTCTCGCGACGGCGGGCACGCAGCGTTACCTGCGGGCATCCGGGGTTCCGGCCGAGCGCGTGCTCAAGGTCTACGAAGGGCGGCCGAACGGCATCGACCTGATGGTGTCGGGGCAGGTGCACCTGCTGGTGAATACGCCGCTGGGCAAATTGACCCAGCAGGACGACTATGCCATGCGTCGGGCAGCGCTCCAGCACGGCATTCCCTACACGACCACCATGTCGGCGGCTGCGGCGGCGTGCGACGCCATCATCGCGATGAAGAGCCGCCGCCTGGAGGTCTGTTCGCTGCAGGAGTGGCATGCCATCGCCCGCGAGACGAAGGGCGCGTGACCGGGAAGCCGAGCACCAGCTTTGCCGCCGCCCTGCGACTTGCGGTGCGCGGCGATGTGCGCGAGGGCGAGTCGCTCAGCCGCTGGTCGACGTACCGAATTGGCGGCGTGGCGACGGTGCTCTTCCCGGCCACCGCCGAGGATGTCGCCATCGCCCTGCAGCAATGCGCCGGTGCCGGGGTGCCATGGTTCGCGCTCGGCCTGGGATCCAACCTGCTTTTCCCCGACGAGGGGCTTGACGCCCTGGTGATCCGCATCGGGAAGGGGCTCGATCTGGTGGAACAACACGGCGCGGTGTGGAGTATCGGGGCCGGGATGCCCCAGGCGCTGGCCGCGAAGCGCACCGCGGCGGCCGGGTGGGGCGGGATCCACAAGATGGTCGGCGTGCCAGGCAGTGTCGGCGGCGGCGTGGTGATGAATGCGGGCTGCCACGGGGCGGAATGGCGCGACGTCGTTCGGCAGGTGCTGGTTGTCGACGAGCACGGGGCTGATCACACCATCCTGGCCGCGGACGCCGGGTTTGACTATCGCCGAAGTGGGCTGGGCCGCGTCGTGGTGCTGGGGACCACCGTCGAGCTCGCGGCGGCGGACCCGGCACTCCTCGAGAAGGAGACGGAGGCCCTCTACAAGTGGCGCCGCGAGGCGACCCCGTTCAACCTGCCGTGCTGTGGCAGCGTGTTCAAGAACCCGGTGCTCGCCGCCGTGCCAGCCAAAGGCCAGCCGCGCACCAGCGGGCAGTTCATCGAGGCGACCGACCTCAAGGGCCTGCGCATCGGAGGCATCGAGGTCTCCACCCTCCACGCCAACTACTTCGTCAATGTCGGCGGGGGCACCGCGGCCGACGTCGTGCAGCTGATGGTGACGGTGCGGCAGCGGGTGCAGGAGCGCTGGGGCGTGAGCCTCGAGCCCGAGGTGAAACTGATTCGGCGCGACGGGACGATCGCGTAGGACGTCCGCATTTCTCACCGTCGTCCGGGACTGGCACCGCTTGCCGGGACGACTGAAGACCGGGTGCCTGGAGGACTGACATGAAGGAAGTTTTTGTCCACGAGTCGAGCTACGTCGATGATGGGGCGGTGATCGGGAGCGGAACCAAGATCTGGCACTTCTCCCACATCATGGCGGGCGCCGTGATCGGCGAGCGATGCAATCTCGGCCAGAACGTGGTGGTCATGCCCGGGACCCGGATCGGGAACAACGTCAAGATCCAGAACAACGTCTCGATCTACGAAGGAGTCGTGCTCGAGGACGACGTCTTCTGCGGACCGAGCTGCGTGTTCACGAACGTCAACAACCCCCGCAGCCACGTCTCCCGGAAGCACGAGTACCGGGCCACCCTCGTGCGCCGTGGTGGCACCATCGGAGCGAACGCGACGATCGTCTGCGGCAGCACCCTCGGTTCGTTTTCGTTCGTGGGGGCCGGGGCGGTGGTGACCAGTGACGTACCGGATTTTGCCTTGATGCTCGGTGTGCCGGCCCGTCGGGTCGGGTGGGTCTGCCAGTGCGGCGTCCGGTTGCCGCTGCGGGACAGTCGGGGGACGTGCCCCGAGTGCGGGGCAGGGTATCAGGAGACCGACGGCGTGCTCCGCCAGATTGTCCCGCCGTCACCCCAAGGCTAACTTGCACCCTGACTTGCACTTGAGAGACGTCTTCACCTCCTCTGGAAGGACCGTGGTGTGAGCGTTCCGATGCTGGACCTGAAGGCCCAATACCGGGCCATCAAGGACGAGGTGCTCGCCCGGATGATGGACGTCGTCGAGCGTCAGCAGTTCATCATGGGCCCGGAGATCGCCGAGTTGGAGGAGCGGGTTGCATCGCTTTCGCATGCCCGGCACGGGATTGCCTGTGCCTCAGGCACCGACGCTTTGCTGTTGCCGCTCCGCGCGCTCGACCTGCGTCCGGGTGACGAAGTCATCACCACGGCCTTCACCTTCTTCGCGACCGCCGGTGCGATTCACAACGCCGGCGGGACGCCAGTGTTCGTCGACATCGAGGCGGGCACTTTCAACCTCGATCCAGCGCTGGTGGAGCCTGCCATCACTGCACGCACGCGCGGGATCGTGGCAGTCGACCTCTATGGCCAGATGGCGGCGATGGAAAAGCTCGAGCCCATTGCCGCGAAACACGGCCTCGCCCTGATCGAGGACGCGGCCCAAGCCATCGGCGCCCGCCGGAAGGTCGGCGATGCATGGCGAATGGCCGGCGAGATGGGAACGGCCGGGACCTTTTCCTTCTTCCCGACCAAGAACCTCGGTGGCTGGGGCGACGGCGGGATGATCACGACCCAGGATGAGGCCCTGGCCGGCCGACTGCGCCGACTGCGGCTGCACGGTGGAGCGAAGCAGTATCATCACGATGAAGTCGGCATCAATTCCCGGCTCGACTCGATGCAGGCCGCGGTGCTGCTGGCCAAGCTGCCGCACCTGGCCGGCTGGAGCGCCGGCCGTCGGGCTCGAGCGGCCAGGTACACCGCCGCCTTCGAGGGCTTCGGCCCGGTGCGGGCGCCAGTCACCGACCCGGCCAATGAGCACATCTTTCACCAGTACACTGTGCGCGCCGATCGCCGTGACGAGCTGAGGGCACATCTGCAGGCGCGGGATATTGCCTGCATGATCTACTACCCGATCGCGTTGCATCTTCAGGAGTGCTTTGCGCCTCTCGGCTACCGGCCTGGCGCCCTTCCGGTCACCGAACGGGCCATGGCCGAGGTGGTCTCACTCCCGATCTATCCCGAACTCACCGACTCCCAGCAGGACGAGGTGATTGAGGCAATCCGGGAATTCTATGGCTAGGTTCGCGCGGTTCGTGCCCGGCATCGGCCGGGTTGCTGCCGATGATTGGGCGAGGTGGCATGTGGTTGAGTTGGTGAGCGCGGCAGGCCGAACGGCGGCCGACGGGAATATCCTGATGCAGGTGGGGAGCAAGTCATGACACTGGCGGACGAACTCATCGAGCGTGCCGGTCGGCGCGATATCACCTTTGGAATCGTTGGCCTGGGCTACGTCGGGCTCCCCTTGGCGGTGGAACTCGGGCGCGCCGGCTTCAAGGTGCTCGGGTATGACGTCCTGCAGCGCGTGTGCGACGGCCTGAACGCCGGCAAGTCGCACATCAAGGACGTGTCGGATCGCGAGGTGTCCGAGTTGCGGGCCTCGAATCTCTTCGAGGCGACCACTGACGCCACGCGGCTCAAGGAGGTCGATGCGATCTCGATCTGCGTCCCCACGCCGCTATCCAAGCACAAGGATCCTGACGTTTCGTTCATCGTCGCCGCGACGGAGGCGGTCAAGGTCTCCTTGCGCCGGGGTCAGGTCGTCATCCTCGAGAGCACCACGTATCCGGGCACCACTCGCGAGATCATGCTCCCGGCGCTCGAAAGTACCGGGCTCAAGGTGGGGGAGGACTTCTTCCTGGCGTTTTCCCCCGAGCGGGTTGATCCGGGTAACCCGACCTATGGAACCAAGAACACCCCGAAGGTTGTCGGCGGGATCACCGCCGATTGCCATCGCGTTGCGTGTGCCATGTATGCCCCGGCGATCGACACGCTGGTGCCGGTGTCGACCACCGAAGCAGCGGAGCTGGTCAAACTGCTCGAGAACACCTTTCGCAGTGTCAACATCGGCCTCGTCAACGAGATGGCGATCGTCTGCGACAAGCTCGGCGTCGATGTCTGGGAGGTGATCGAGGCGGCCGCCACCAAGCCGTTCGGCTTCATGAAGTTCCTGCCCGGGCCGGGTCTCGGTGGGCACTGCATCCCGATCGACCCTCACTACCTCGCCTGGAAAATGCGGGGCCTGAACTACAAGACCCGGTTCATCGATCTTGCGGGCGAGCTGAACAGCGAGATGCCGATGTTCTGGGTGCGCAAGTTGATGGACAAGCTGAATGAACAGGGCAAGGCCATCAAGGGGGCGAAGGTTCTCGTGCTCGGCGTCGCGTACAAGCGGGACATCGACGACCTGCGTGAGAGCCCTGCGCTCGACATCCTGGTGTTGCTGCATCAGTTCGGCGCCGACGTGTCGTATCACGATCCCTACGTGGCGCGATTCTCCGAGGGTGGTTTCGACTTTCATTCCGTTCCGCTCACCGAGTCATCGATTCGCGCGGCGGACGCACTGCTCATCGTGACTGATCATTCGAGCATAGACTGGAAGCTTGTCAAGCGGGTGGCCCGGGTGGTGGTCGACTCCCGCAACGTCCTGGCGAAGGTGCCGTGACGCGAGTCACCGTGATCGGGTCGGGGTATGTCGGCCTGGTGGCGGGTGCCTGCCTCGCCGAGACGGGCAACGACGTGGTGTGTGCCGATCATGACGAGGGCAAGATCGGCGGACTGCTGCGTGGCGAGTTGCCGATCTATGAGCCAGGCCTCGAGCCGATCGTGGCTCGCAACATGGCCGAGGGCCGGCTGCAGTTCACCACCGACCTGGCCGCGGCGATCGAGCACGGGGACGTCGTCTTCATTGCGGTGGGCACCCCGCCGGGAGAGGATGGCTCAGCCGACCTGCAGCACGTTCTCGAGGTCGCCACGACGATCGGTCGCCACCTCGACCGCTTCAAGGTGATCGTGACCAAGTCCACGGTGCCGGTCGGTACGGCCGAGAAAGTCCGTACGGCCATCCGCGCCATCACGGCGGCCGACTTTGCCGTGGCGTCGAACCCGGAGTTCCTCAAGGAGGGCGCCGCGATCGACGACTTCATGAAGCCCGATCGTGTGGTGCTCGGCGTGGATGACCCCAGGGCCGAGGAGCTCCTGCGCGATCTCTATTCGCCCTATGTCCGCTCCGGATCGCCGATTCTCTTCATGGACATTCCGTCGGCGGAAGTCACCAAATACGCGGCCAACGCGATGCTCGCAACCCGGATCTCCTTCATGAACCAGGTCGCCGAGCTGTGCGAGCGGGTCGGCGCGGACGTGTTTGCGGTGAGGAAGGGGATCGCCAGTGATTCGCGGATCGGCTCCGCTTTCCTTTTTCCGGGGCCGGGCTACGGGGGGTCCTGTTTTCCCAAGGACGTCAAGGCACTTGCCCACACGTCCCGGACGGTGGGCATGATGCCGGACCTGCTTGACGCCGTGGAGGCAGTCAATGCCCGGCAAAAGCAGGTGATGTTCGCGAAGCTCTCCCGGTTGCTCGGCGATGTTCGTGGCAAGACGGTGGCGGTCTGGGGACTCGCCTTCAAGGCCGGTACGGATGACATGCGCGAGAGCCCTGCCGTCACCCTCATCGACAGCCTGCTGGCCGCCGGCGTCAGGGTGCAGGCCCACGACCCCGAGGCGATGGCGGTGGCGCGCGGCATCTGGGGTGACCGCGTGATTCTGGCCACCGATCCGTACTCGGCATTGACCGGCGCCGATGCGCTCGCGGTGATCACCGAGTGGCTGGTGTACCGGACCCCGGATTTCGGCCGCATCAAGGCTGCCTTGAGCACGCCCATCGTAGTTGATGGGCGCAACCTGTATGAGCCTGCGCGACTGCTGAGCATGGGATTCCGGTACGCCGGCATCGGTCGGAAGGGTACCTGATGCGTGTGGCCATCACTGGAGCTGCCGGGTTCCTGGGTTCCCACCTCGTCGACCGATTCCTCTCCGACGGCCATGCCGTCATCGGCCTCGACAACTTCATTACCGGTCGCGAGGAGAACCTTGCGCACCTCCAGGGGAACCCGGCGTTCACCTTCATGCCGCAGGACGTCAGCGAGAAGTTTGTCGTTTCCGGGAAGCTGGATGGCGTCCTGCACTTCGCCTCGCCGGCCAGTCCGCCGGATTATCAGCGCTTCCCGATCGAAACCCTGCGGGTCGGGTCCTCCGGGACGTTCAACGCCCTCGACCTGGCCGAGGAGAAGGGAGCCCGGTTCCTTCTCGCCTCGACCAGCGAGGTGTACGGCGATCCCAGCGTCCATCCGCAACCCGAGAGCTACTGGGGCTACGTCAGTTCGATCGGCCCGCGGAGCATGTACGACGAGTCGAAGCGATTCGCCGAAGCGACCACCATGGCCTATCACCGGACGCGCGGCGTCGATACGCGCATGGTGCGCATCTTCAATACGTATGGTCCCCGAATGCGACCGGAGGACGGCCGGGTTGTCTCGAACTTCATCGTGCAGGCGCTGCGGGGTGCACCCCTCACCGTCTATGGAGAAGGCCTCCAGACGCGATCGTTCTGCTATTGTTCAGATCTGATCGAGGGGATCTACCGGCTGTACCATTCTGATCGGACCGATCCGACCAACATCGGCAACCCGGTCGAGTTCACCATGATGGAGCTGGCCGAAGTAGGTGCTGGCGCTGACCGGTTCCGGGTCTCCCCTCCGGTACCAGCCATTACCCAAGGACGATCCGAAGATGCGAAAGCCGGATATCACCATCGCGCGTGCCGTGCTCGGGTGGGAGCCGAAGGTGGCGCTCCGCGAGGGACTCACGCGCACCATTGAGTATTTCCGGGAGGTTGTTGGTGGACGTTAGCGTGGCGGGCCTGATTGCCGCGGCGCGTGAGCGCTTCAACAACCGTGACTACTACGGGGCGCTCTACTGCCTCGAAGACGTCGTAGGGACCGGTCGTGCCTGGGCCGACGCGTACCACCTGCGCGGGGTCTGTCTCTCCCTCCTGAATCGTCCCGAAGAGGCCCTGGCGGAGTTCGATCACGCCCTGAAGCTCAATCCCAGGTACATGGAGGCGTTGCTTCATCGGGGAGTCGTGCTGATCCAGCTCGGCCGGGCCGAGGAGGGTGCGGACGCTTTTGCCTTGGCGCGAGCAGCCGAGGGACCGGGAGTCAACGGGCTGAGCGCGCCAGTGGCGGCGCGCCTGGCCAATGAGCACGCGCGCATCGGGGAACTCTACGCCGAAGTGGGTGCCCTGCCGGACGCGGTGGACCAGTATCGCCGGGCGGTGGCGCTCGGGCCGACATTCCTGGATCTCCGGTTGCGGCTTGCTCGCCTCCTGCTCGAGGCGGGCAATCCGCTGCAGGCCATCGAGACGCTCGAGGCGATTCTCGTCGATCGGCCGGAATGGGTGGACGCTCGAGTTCAGCTGGGCCTGGCACGCTACCTGGCTGGTGACGCCACCGAGGCCCGGATGGTCTGGTGGGCCTGCCGGACGCAGCGCCCCGAGTTCGAGGGCCTCGCCGCCTACCTGGCCATGGTGGAACGGATCCCCGGGTGAAATCGACTGGAGTCGCCCTGATCCTCCTCACCGCCTGCCACACCGCGGGATCAGACAGCGAACGACTCGGGGATTCGGCCTGGCATGATGGGCGCTGGAGCGAGGCCGTCGCCTTGTACCGGGCGACCGAGCTGTCGCCCCGGGTCACGGCCAAGCTGGCCGATGCGGCCTACCTCGCGGACTCCCTGGCCGTGGCGGCAGAGGCCTGGACGAAACTCGGGGTCGATCGCCCCGACCGGGCCGGCGAAGCCGCGTCAGAACTGGCCCGGACCGCCGCCGCGGCCGAACGCGACGACAACCCCCATGCCCTGATTCTTGCCATCGCTGGCCTGCGCCAACTCAAGGTGGGGTGGCCTCTGGGGCGCCTCTCGCTCAGATTGGCCCACGAACCGTGGCCGTCCGACTCGCTGGCGAGGTCTGTCATTCCTGCGGCGCTCGCGGCCTCGCCGGGCCGGAGGGCGGTTGACTCGTTACTGCTTGCCCTGGGATCGGCGCAGCGCGCCTCGGGTGATTGCCAGGGCGCTGTGCCGACGTTGCGGAGCGCGGTGCGACATGGGGGAAGCGCCGGCACGCACGACAGTGCCGAGAGCACACTCGGGCGCTGTGAGCTGGACCTTGGGCTCAGAGCGCTCGGTGACCACCTTGCGGCCGAGGCCGAGGTATGGCTCGACCGCGCGGCTCGCCGCGACCCGTTGGGGTCGGTGGGACGGCGTGCGATGGTTGGCTTCGGAGATGCGCGGCTGGTCCAGGGCGATTCCCCGGCGGCGACGCTGGCCTGGCAGACCGTGGCCGCAGCGCCGGTGGCGCCGGATTCGATCACGGTACTTGGCACTTGAACGACTCCGTCCCGGGAACTCCGGCGCGGCGACCGACTCGACCATGCAGGGGCATCCGTGACGCGACGCAGCACCAGTGTCTTCCTCTTTGCCGCGATGGCGTCCGGCACGGCGTGCTCCCGCAACGCGGCGGTGACGCCGCCACAGACCATGGTGGCCACGCCGGCCAGGATTGACTCGCTCTGGACGGCGGCCGTGTCCCTGTTCGCCAAGAAGAAGTGGGACAAGGCGAGCACGCTCTTCGAGCGCACCGCCCTCGAAATGTCGCCCGTTGATCCCCGCGTGCGGATGAAGTTCATGTACGTGGGCGAAGCCCGACTGGCACAGGGGAACAATCTCCAGGCCGTCCGGGAGTTTCGTCGCCTCTCCGATGAGTACCCGAGCGACTCCCTGGCTCCCCGCGCCCTGCTGCTAGCTGGCGATGCCTACAAGGCCCTCTGGCGGCGGGTGGAACTCGACCCCACGTACGGCGAGACGGCGCTGGCGACCTATCAGGAGTTGGTGAACCGGTACCCGACCTCGGCTGCCGCGAAGGGAGCAGCGGCCCAGGTCCAGGATCTCAACGATCGCTTCGCCCTCAAGGAATACAAGACCGGCGTCTACTACTACCGGTTCAAGGCGTACGATTCGGCCATTCTGGTGTTCAAGCACCTGATCGTGACGTGGCCCCAGGCCGCGATCGTGCCCGATGCGCTGGGCAAGCTCATCGCGGCATATCAACGACTGGGCTACACCGATGACGCGCGGGACATGTGCGGCTACTACCGCCTGGAGTGGCCCGCCGATCCGAAGCTCGACGCTACCTGTCCCGTCAAGCCGCCGCCCGCGGCGGCCACTGGCCAGCGTTCGACGGGGCACTGAGCCAGTGCGCCTTGGCCTGGGAGTCTTCGGCGGGTCCTTTGACCCGATCCACAACGCCCACCTGGTCGTCGCCGAGCTCGCTCGCGAGCAACTGGGGCTCGATCGGGTGCTGTTCCTGGTCTCCGGCGCACAACCCCTGAAGCAGGGGCGACACCACGCTGAGTCGCTCGACCGCGCCTGGATGGTGTCGATGGCGATTGAAGGAATTCCCGGGATGGCGATCGACCAGCGGGAACTCGATCGCCCCGGTCCGTCGTATATGGTCGAGACGCTGCGGGAGCTGCGCTCGGAGTACCCCGATCACGCGTTGATCCTGCTGCTCGGGGCCGACGCGGCCGCCACCTTCGGCGCCTGGCGCGATCCGGAGGAGATCCGGCGGTTGGCGCAAGTCGCCGTCTTCCGGCGCGACGAGGAGCCTGTCCCGGCCGGCTTCGACCTGGAGGTGGTGGTGCCCCGGCTGCACTTATCGTCCACCGACGTCCGGGCCAGGGCGGCAGGGCAGCTCCCGCTCGTGGGGTGGGTTACGCGGGAGGTCGCCGACTACATCGTCGGCGAGAGGCTTTACGGGAGTAACGGGGCATGATCAAGAAGGTGTTCGAGTCGGTCTTCGGTTCACGGCAGGATCGAGAGGTCAAGCGCCTCCAGCCGGTGCTCGCCCAGATCCGCGAGCAGGAGGCGCTCCTCAAGGGCCTCGCCGAGGAGGCGCTGCGTGGGCAGACGGCCAAGCTCCGGGGCATCCTCGCCGATCGGACCGACGCGTTGCGTGCCGACGTCGATCGCCTCAGAACGGAGAAGCATGCCTGTGCCGATCCGGTCGAGCGCGAGAGGATCGACAGCGAATTGCGGAAGGCAGAGAACCTCTGGAAGGACGAAGTCGCCCAGACACTCGACGACCTCCTCCCCGAGGCGTTCGCAACCGTGCGCGAGGCCTGCCGCCGCCTGGTGGGCACCACGGCGCAGGTCACCGGCCAGGCGATCGAATGGAACATGGTGCCCTACGACGTCCAGCTGATCGGCGGAATCGCGCTGCACCGAGGTCGTATCGCCGAAATGGCGACCGGGGAAGGGAAGACGCTGGTGGCCACCTTGCCGATGTACCTGAACGGGCTGACGGGACGCGGCTGTGCACCTGGTCACGGTCAACAACTACCTCGCCCGGCGCGATTCCCAGTGGATGGGGCACCTCTTCAACTACCTGGGACTGACGGTCGGCTGCCTCGACGACACCGAACCGTCGTCACCGACCCGCCGGGCGGCGTACGCTGCCGACATCACCTACGGCACCAACAACGAGTTCGGCTTCGACTACCTGCGCGACAACATGGTCTATTCGCTCGACCAGCGGGTGCAGCGCGAACACGTCTATGCGATCATCGACGAGGTCGACTCGATCCTCATCGACGAGGCTCGCACGCCGTTGATCATCTCGGGACCGGTCGGTGACGAGGACAGCACGGCGTACCGCGAGCACAACGCGCGCGTCGCCGAGTTGGTCCGTCGCCAGAATGAGGTGGTGAGCGGGCTGGCCGCCGAGGGTGAGCGGTTGCTGCAGGACGACAAGACGCAGGGCTGAGGCCGGGCTGAAGCTCTACCAGGCACAGCTCGGCGGTCCGAAAAACAAGAAGCTGGTCAAGCTCCTCAACGAGCAGGGTGTCAAGCAGCTGGTGCAGCGCACCGAGCTGGACTACATCGTCGACCGGAAGCTGCCGACCCGCCAGCAGCAGATGCGCGAGATCGAGGAACAGCTCTTCTTCGTCCTCGACGAGAAGGGCCACTCGGTTCACCTGACCGACCGCGGCACGGCGGCGATGTCGCCACACGATCCGACGCTGTTCGTGGTGCCCGACATCTCGCTCGACATCCATGACGCTGGAGCACGACACCGAGCTGTCGCTGGAGGAGAAGGCCGAGCAGCGCCGGAAGATCGAGAGCGGACTACGCCGCCAAGAGCGAGCAGCTGCATATCATCCACAAGCTGCTGCAGGCGCACGCGCTGTATGAGAGGGAAGTCGATTACATCGTGCAGGAAGGCCAGGTGCTGATCGTCGACGAGTTCACCGGCCGCATCATGGTCGGCCGGCGCTGGTCGGACGGGCTGCACCAGGCGGTCGAGGCGAAGGAAGGGCGTGACGGTCAAGGGCGAGACGCAGACGCTCGCGACGATCACCATCCAGAACTACTTCCGGATGTACGAGAAGCTGTCAGGCATGACCGGCACCGCCGAGACCGAGGAGACGGAGTTCTACTCGATCTACGGGCTCGAGGTCGCCGTCATTCCCGACCAACCGGCCGATCCGGCGAACCGACCACCCTGACCAGATCTACAAGACCCGCCGCGAGAAGTACAACGCCGTCGTCGACGAGATCGAGCGCCTCCACCAGCTCGGCTGGCCGATCCTGGTCGGCACCACGAGCGTCGAGGTCTCCGAGACGCTCTCGCGGCAGCTCAAGCGCCGCGGGGTCACCCACGAGGTGCTCAACGCGAAGTACCACCAGCGGGAGGCGGAGATCGTCGCCAAGGCCGGCCAGCGGGGCGGCGTGACGATCGCGACCAACATGGCCGGCCGCGGCACCGACATCAAGCTCGAGCGCCGACGCTCGACCTGACGCTGCCGGAGGCCGGGCTGCACATCATCGGCACCGAGCGCCACGAGTCGCGGCGCATTGATCGCCAGTTGCGCGGCCGCTCCGGTCGCCAGGGTGATCCGGGCGAGTCGCTGTTCTTCCTGTCGCTCGAAGACGACCTGATGCGGCTGTTCGGCTCCGACCGGATTGCCGCGATGATGGACAAGAGCGGCTCGGAAGAGGGCGAGGTGATCACCGGGCGGATGATCACCATGGCGATCGAGTCGGCGCAGAAGCGCGTCGAGCTGCAGAACTTCCAGGCCCGCAAGCGGCTGCTCGAATACGACGACGTGATGAACCAGCAGCGCGAGGTGATCTATTCCACCCGGCTCTTCGCGCTGGAGAAGGGAGAGGAGCTCAAGGCCGAGGCGCTCAAGATGCTGCGCGCCGCGCTCGATCGTTCGGTGCGCGACTACCTCGCCACCGCCGTCCATCCCGAGGACTTCGACCGGTCGGGCTGCGCGAGTCCCTGCTGATGCACTATCTGGTCGGGCCCGATGCCTTGGCCGACGCGTCGGCACACCCGGATCTCGAGTCGGTCGTCGAGCCGCGGTGCGGCCGAAGGCGAGGTGGCCTTCAACCGGAAGATCGAGTACCTGCACGACTTCGGCGTCAGATCGGCATTCCCGAGGTGGAGCTGCAGGTCTCTCGCAGGTGATGCAGGCGGTGCTGGACGAGAAGTGGAAGGACCATCTCTACGATCTCGACCAGCTGCGCAACGCCATCCAGTATCGCGCCTATGGGCAGCGCGACCCGCTGGTGGAGTACAAGAAGGAAGCGTACGACATGTTCGAGGACCTGCTGCGCGACATGCAGGCCACTTTCGCCGAACGGTATCCTCAAGATCCAGGTGAGCGCTGACGCGCCGGCCCCGCCGCCACCGCCAGCCCCCTGCGCGCGCCGATCCAGGCGAGCGGGCCGAGTGAGGATGACTTCTTCAGTGGTCCGGCCGGTCTCCGGCCGCCCCGCCGCCGCGAATCAGCACGCCGCTCGGCACGGTCGGATCAGTGACGCCGATGCCGAAGACAAGGAAATCGGCCGCAACGATCCCTGTCCGTGCGGGTCGGGGAAGAAGTACAAGAAGTGTCATGGGGCAGGGATCTAGCGGCGCGTACCCTCTCACGGGGCCGGTAATGCGATCATTCGGCGTATTGGTGCTGCTTCTGGTCGGCTGTCACTCCGACCCGTTCACGACCGGCGCCTATCGCGAAACGGTGCCTTTCGTGCCAGGACCCGAGGCTCGCATCGGATCCGGGATGGATGGGCATTGGTCCGAGAATGGTGGCGGAATTGTCTTCCAGGGCACGTGCTATGGCACGCCTCCCGCAGTAAACCGGAAGCGAAACCCTCCAGACTCGGGTCGAATCGGCGCGATGCAGGTTATCCCGGCGACCGGCGGGAGCATCTCCTGGGAGAGGTGCGAGGCGCGACCGCAATACACCGGGTCGACCGATACCACCGAGAACTTCCCCGCGCTTGCCATGGGGGCTGACGGGCGGCTGCTTTATGTCGAGTTGATCGGCGACATCGACCGGTCACCGGGCCGGCCGTCCCACCGACCGCTCCATTCGCACGCCGATCTTTGGCTGAGCGACTCGGCGTCGCCGTTCACGGCGCGCCGGAAGCTGCTGACGCTCTACCACAACGACCCGCTCGGTCATGCCACGGTCCCGCCCACCGAGATCAACTACCTGGCCGATGTCCAATGGGTCGGCCCGCGGGAGTTCGTGTCCCTGGCGTCGAACCTCAGGCCCGATGGCTACACGACTCCATTCGGCTTGGTTCGCGGGACCATCGTTGCCGATTCTGCGGTTCTCCAGGTGGTTCAGGGGGCCGCCTCGGTGTGGCGGTGGAGCATCGCCTTGGGAGGGGCTACGGCGGTCTTCACCGAGGATTCTCTCTCGCTCACTCTGCGGCGCGTCGAGCTGGCCGGGGGCCCGGTGACCACGCTCGTAACGATCGCGGCTGATTCTCACCGCAGAATCGTGGATCTATCCTGTCGGGGTGATCTCTGCCTGGTGCTGACGAAGGAAGACGCCAGTCTGCCGCTGCCGCAGTCGACCTTCTGGACCATCGATCTATCGAGCGGTGCCGTGATCCAGATTCGGGCCGATCAGGAGCGTTATTCCTTCGCGAAGCTGTCCCCGGTCGGCACCCTCGTGCTGGTGGGCGAAGGCGACGGGATTCACCTGTTCAGTGAGCTGCTGCACTGACCGGGTGATGATCGGGAGGAGTTGCGACGTTCCCGCGGCCACGGTCCTCTGTCATGCGTCATCCCGTGCTTCTCCCTGGCAATCCGGCCGCCCCAGATCCGCCCCCGCCGGCCATCCTTCGCCGGATGACCACCCCGATTTCCACCGACCGCCCCCGGGAGCGCCTCTGGCGCCTGGGGGCGGCATCGTTGACGGCGCAGGAGCTTGTCGCCATCCTGCTAGGGACGGGAGATTCGCACCTGGACGCTCTGGGGGTTGCCGCTCGGCTCCTTTCGGCGGGTGACGGGGTGCTGCGTCGGCTGGCCGCGCGACCACCAAGCGAACTGCTTCGGGCGCCTGGTGTGGGCCCCGCCAAGGCGGCCCGGCTGCTGGCGGCGTTCGAGTTGGGGATCAGGCTGGCTCGCGAGGCTCGACCTGACGCGCTTCGCATCGCCGAACCGGCAGATGTGGTACGGCTCGTGGGGGGGCGTCTGCGGGACCTGCAGGTGGAGGAGTTCCATCTCTTGGCTCTCGACACCCGGTCCCAGGTGCTCCGGGATGTCCTGGTGACCCGGGGCCTGCTCGACAGTTCGTTGGTTCACCCCAGGGAAGTGTTCCGCGCTGCGATTGCCGAGGCCGCCGCCGGGATCATCCTGGTGCACAACCACCCGAGCGGGGATCCGACCCCCTCGGCGGAGGATCGCGCAGTGACCCGGCAGCTGGTGGCGGCCGGCCAGCTGCTCGACCTGCCGGTCTACGATCATGTGATCGTCGCCGGCGACCGCTATCTCTCCTTCGCCACCGCCGGACTGTTGTGACCACTGCGTCGACCGCCCAGCTCGCCGAATTGAGCCCCGCCTTCCGTGCCGTCCTGGAGCGGCACGCGGACCGGCTGGATATCGCCGCCATTGCCCGCGCGTTGGCGTTTTCGGCCGAAGCCCATCGCGGCCAGAAGCGGATGAGTGGCGAGGACTTTGTCGAGCACTCGATCGCGGTGGCCACCATTCTCGCCAGCCTGTTGGTCGATACCACGTCCATCTGTGCCGCGCTGCTGCACGACGTGGTCGAGGATTCCGGCGCCACCACCGAGGACATCGCACACGAGTTCGGCACTGAAGTCGCCGAGCTGGTCGATGGCCTCACCAAGATTTCGCATCTTTCCTTCCGCTCCTCGGCCGAGGAGCAGTCGGAGAACTACCGCAAGCTGTTGCTGTCTGTGGCGAAGGACGCGCGCGTCATCATCATCAAGCTCGCCGACCGGCTGCACAACATGCGCACGCTCGAGCACCTGGCCGCTGATCGGCGCAAGCGGATCGCCACCGAGACGCGCGAGATCTATGCTCCGCTGGCCCACCGCTTCGGCATGGCGAACGTCAAGGCCGAGCTGGAAGACCTCGCCTTCAAGTTCCTCGAGCCGGACGAGTACATTGCCCTGGCTGCCCAGGTGGCGGAGCGGAGCGCCGAGCGGGAGCAGGCGATCGGGCGGCTGCGGGGCCCGCTGGAGCAGGAACTGAAACGCGCCGGCCTGCCGTGGTTCGAGGTGAGCGGCCGCCCGAAAAACCTGTATTCGATCTACCAGAAGATGCGCAAGCGCGACAAGCCATTCGAGGAGATCTACGACCTCATGGCGATGCGGGTGATTGTCCGCACGGTGCCGGAGTGCTATCACGTCCTGGGGCTGATCCACCATGTGTGGACGCCCCTCCAGGAGCGGATCAAGGATTATATCGCGAGCCCCAAGTCGAACGGCTACCAGTCGTTGCACACCACGATCTTCGGTCCCGGTGGCCAGCTGTTCGAGATCCAGATCCGCACCCAGGAGATGCACCGGACCGCCGAATACGGCATCGCGGCACACTGGCTCTACAAGACCGCCGAGCATGGCGATGATCTGGGCCGGCAACTCGGCTGGTTCCGGCAGCTGATCGAACTGCAGCAGGAGAGTCACACCCCCGAGGAGTTCCTCGAATTCCTCAAGGTCGACCTCTACCACGACGAGATCTTCGTGTTCACGCCGCAGGGCGACGTCAAGCAGCTCCCCAAGGGAGCCACCGCGATCGACTTTGCGTTCCACGTGCACACCGACGTCGGGCTGCGGACCTCCGGTGCGAAGGTGAATGGCCGGATCGCACCGCTCCACCGCGAACTGAAGAACGGCGATACCGTGGAGATCCTGACGTCACCCCAGGCCAAGCCGAGTCGCGACTGGCTGAGCCATGTCGGGACCGGCCGGGCCCGAAGCAAGATCAAGCAGTGGATCCGGCAGGAAGAAGAAACCATTTCAAGCCAGCTTGGTCGTGAGATCCTCACCCGCGAGCTCAAGCGCCGCCGGCTCGACGCCCCAACGCCTGCGGCCCTGGAGAACGCCGCTGTCACCCTCAACCTGCTCTCGGGTGTCGCCCTCGAAGCATCGCTCGGGCGCGGCGATCTTGCCCTCGGTCAGGTGATGCGGGCCCTCTTCCCGGACCTGCCCTCCGAGGCTTTGCAGGAGAAGCCACCGACGGTGTTCGGCCGGGTGATCGACCGGATCCGCCTCGGCCGGGGGATCAAGATCCAGGGCGTCGATGGATTGATGATCCGCTACGCCCAGTGCTGTCAGCCGGTGCCGGGCGACCAGGTGGTTGGCTACGTGACCCAGGGCCGCGGGATCTCGATCCACCGCGCCGACTGCCCCAACCTGCTCACGCTCGCCAGCGAGGGGCGCCGGGTTGATATCGACTGGCAGGAGCAATCCGGGGAGACCTTTGCGGTGCGCCTGGTGGTCACCGGCGACGATCGGCGGGGCCTCTACGCCGACATCATGCAAGCCATCTCGCAGACTGGGACAAACATCCGTGGCGCGGACCTGCACTCCAAGGACGGCAGTGTCTTCGGGACCGTCTTCGTCGAGGTGGACAACCTCCCGCACCTGGTCAAGGTGCTCAAGGGAATCCGACGGGTGAAGGGCGTTTCGACGGTCGAGCGGCGCGAAGAGAGGGAGGGGAGCTGATCCCGCCCCGAGGGCCCGGCGAAGCACGACCTTCCAATGCGACCGAACATTTCCCGAACCTGCTGGTTATATTACCGGATGCCCCGTTTTGAGGTCCGCGCCCCGTTCCAGCCAGCAGGTGACCAACCCCGAGCCATCGCCGAGCTGACGGCCGGGCTTGAGCGGGGCGAGCGCTACCAGACTCTCCTCGGTGTCACCGGCAGCGGCAAGACCATGACCCTGGCCAGCGTGATTGCGGCCGGCCGCAAGCCGACCCTGATCCTCTCCCACAACAAGACGCTCGCCGCGCAACTCTACGGTGAGATGAAGCAGTTCCTGCCGGGCAACGCGGTGGAGTACTTCGTCTCCTACTACGACTACTACCAGCCGGAGGCCTACGTCCCGTCGACGGACGTGTATATCGAAAAGGATGCCTCGATCAACCAGGACCTCGAGGGACTCAGGCTGCGAGCCACCTCGTCGCTGATGGCGCGGGACGATGTGGTGATTGTCTCGACGGTGTCTGCGATCTACGGACTCGGTGATCCGGCGGCGTACCGCGCGCTGATGGTCGGCATCGCGGTGGGCGAGGAGCGAGGCCGCGACGGGATCCTCGGTGACCTCGTCGGCATCCAGTACCAGCGCAACGACGCGTCGTTCGAGCCTGGGACATTCCGGGTGCGGGGCGACACGGTCGAGATCTTTCCCGCCTATGACGAGCAGGGTGTCCGCGTCGAACTGTGGGGCGATCGTGTCGAGCGGATCACGCGCTTCCACCCGGTCTCGGGCAATCCCATTGCACAGCTCGACCGGTGTGCCATCTATCCGGCGAAACACTTCGTCACCGAGCGTGCCACGGTCGAGCGGGCGGTCGGGTTGATCAGGGAGGAGCTCGCCGAGCGACTTCGCGAGCTCCGGGTGGCGGGCAAGCTCCTCGAGGCGCAGCGCCTTGAGTCGCGGACCACCTTCGACGTCGAAATGCTGCTGGAAGTGGGCACCTGCGCCGGCGTCGAGAACTACTCCCGGCATCTTTCGACAGCGCAGTGCCGGCGAGCGGCCCGCCTGCCTGTTCGATTACTTCCCGCCCGACTTCCTGGTGGTCGTCGACGAGTCGCATGTTTCGCTTCCGCAGATCGGCGGGATGTTCAACGGCGACCGCGCCCGCAAGGACGTCCTCGTCGAATACGGCTTCCGGCTGCCCAGTGCGCTCGATAATCGTCCGCTACATTTCGACGAGTTCATGACACTCTCGCCGCAGATGATCACCGTCTCGGCCACGCCCGGCGAACTCGAGCTCGGATTGTCGAAGGGCGAATGTTGTCGAGCAGATCATCCGGCCGACCGGGCTGATCGACCCCGAGGTGGTCATTCGCCCGGTGAAGGGGCAGGTCGACGACCTGCTCGGGGAGATTCGCCTCCGTGCCAAGCGACGTGAACGAGTGTTGGTGACGACGCTCACCAAGCGGATGTCGGAAGACCTGACCGACTACCTGCAGCAGGCCGGCGTCCGGGTGCGGTATCTGCACAGCGAGATCGACGCGATCGAGCGCGTCGAAATCCTCCGCGGGCTCCGGCTCGGCGACTTCGACGTGCTGGTTGGCATCAACCTGCTCCGCGAGGGCCTCGACCTGCCGGAGGTGTCACTGGTGGCGATCCTCGATGCGGACCATGAGGGCTTCCTCCGCAGCGACCGCTCCCTGATCCAGACGGTGGGCCGGGCGGCACGCAACGTCGAGGGAAAGGCGATCCTCTATGCCGATCGGATGACGGGCTCCATGCAGCGGGCGATCGATGAAATGAGCCGCCGCCGCGAGATCCAGCGCGCCCACAACATCGAGCATCACATCACGCCCATGTCGATCGTCAAGTCGCTCGACGAGGTGCGGCTCTCGACCAACGTGGCCGACCAGCGGACCGATCGGACCGACATGCGGCGGAAAGGCGGCTCACCACGACCGAGGTGGACCTCCACGATCCGGTCCAGCGCGCGGCGGCGATTGCCGCCATCGAGCAGCAGATGCGGCAGGCGGCAGCCAACCTGGAGTTCGAGATGGCGGCGATGCTGCGCGATCAGCTCAATGACCTCCGGTCGGCCGATGCGCCGAACGTCAAGCGCCCGAGCCGCGGATGGCACGGCGATGACGGCAGCGGTCGTCACGGAGGCCGCGCTCCAGGAGGAGGGTTTGCGTCTCGGCCGCACCCTCCCAGCGGGAGTGTCGTCTGGCTGGTGGGAGCCCTGGGGGCGGGGAAGACCACGCTGGTGCGCGCCATCGCGCGCGGGCGGGATGTCGCCGCATCGGCTACGTCACCGACCTACGCGCTGGTGCACCACTACGAGGCGCCGACCGGGGCGGTGTACCATGTCGATTGCTACCGGTTGCGACAGGCCGAGGAGGCACTCGATCTCGACTGGGCCACCCTCATGGGCGCCGACCTGCTGCTGATCGAATGGCCTGAGCGTGCCGGGGCCTGGGCACCCGCGCCGACCCATACCATCACCCTGACCCATGCCGGCGCCGGATGAGCGGCTCACTGGAGATCGCGTGATCTCGCTCGCCCTGGATTCGGCAACTGACCGATGCAGCGTGGCGGCGTCCGATGGCTCCTGTGTGGCGCACCGGCATCTTGACGGCGCCCGGAGCCATGCCACGGCCATTCTCTGCCTGCTTGATGAAGTGCTCAAGGAGATCGGCGCGACGGTCATCGACGTCGACCGCGTGCTCACCGGCGATGGTCCCGGCTCGTTCACCGGGCTGCGAGTGGCCACATCCGTGGCGAAGGCGATCGTCTGGGGTCGCCAACTCGAATGGCACACGCTCCCTCGCTACTCGTGCGAGCGGCGGCCCACGCCGGTGATGGTGGCGTGGTACTGGCCCTCAGCGATGCATTGCGGGGCGAGGTCTTCGCCGGGTGCTGGCGGTTCGACGCCGGAGGGGTGGACGCGGTTGGCGGACCGCCACGAGCGATGTCTCCGGCGGCCCTGGCGGCGTTCGGCACGGTCGACGGGTGGTGGGCACGATCCCGGCCCCCATCGCCGCTGAAGTCGCGCGGGTCACAGGGCGGACCCGTCATTGGGGGACCGCAGGCACTCCCTGACGCGCGCCAGCTGCTTCGCCTCGCCGCACGCCGCGGGGGGACGACCCTGTGGTGGACGCCGCCGGATGGGAACCCGAATACGGCCGACCTGCCGAAGCGCAGGCGGTCTGGGAACGGACGCATGGCAGACAGCTTCCGACTGCGCCCGGCATCCTCCGCTGATCTCGAGGGCCTGGTCCGCTGGAGCGAGCCTCGTTCAGCGATCCCTGGACCGCGGCTCAACTGGCCGGCACCTTGGCGCACCCTTCGACGATCGGTTCGGTAACCGAGGATGGCGGAGGACAGGCTGATCGGATATCTCCTCGGGGGGGTCGTGGAGGACGAGGCCGAGATCTTCACCCTCGCGGTGCATCCAGGGCAACGTCGGCGGGGACTCGGCCGCCGCCTGCTCGATGCCGCTCTCGCGACGATGGCCAGGACCGGGGGGTTCGCTCGGTCTGGCTGGAAGTGAGGGCGTCGAACGAGAGCGGCCCGGGCCCTGTACGCCCGGGCGGGCTTCATCGCCTCCGGCGTCCGGCGGGGCTATTATCGTCGGCCGGTGGAGGATGCGCTGGTCCTGAAGCGCGACCTGATCTCGTTCGCGTCGGCGCGACCACCGCTTGCGCTGAGGCGATGCAGGATATCCATCGAGGCGGAGGCATATTTTCCCCGTCCGCTGGAGCATCTATTGACGTCTGACCGACGCTGGAGCACAATCATGAGCAAGAGTCTGAACAAGGTGATCCTGCTGGGCAATCTCGGCGCCGATCCCGAGGTGCGCAGCACCCCCAATGGCAGTCGCGTTGCGACACTTTCCCTTGCCACGTCTCGCCAGTGGAAGGGCGCCGACGGCCAGAAACAGGAGAACACCGCCTGGCACCGGGTGATCTGCTGGAACAACAAGACCGGCCAGCAATTGGCCGACGTGGTCGAGACGCTACTGCAAGAAGGGCGACAAGCTCTACGTCGAGGGCGAGATCGAGTACCGTTCCTGGGAGGACAAGGAAGGCCAGAAGCGCTACACCACCGAGATCCGCGCCCGCGAGATCATCCTCTTGTCGGGTCGCGGTGACGCCGGCGAAAGCAGTGGCGGCAGTTGGAGCGGGGCAAGCGCCAAGGCTGCATCTGGTGCGAAGAAGGACTCGTCGCTCGACCAGGTGCCCGAGGCGCTTGACGCCGAGGATGATGACCTGCCGTTCTGAGCGAAGAGAGAGTAGAGAGAAGGGAGAGGCGAGAAGCGAGAAGTCCTGTCTGGCGTGGAGATCCCCGCCAGTGGTACTGCCTTTCGCCTCTCGCCTTTCGCCTTTCGCTTCTCCCTTCTCCTTCCCCTGTCGATACTCCACTCCATTACGTTTCTACCCTTCTGGGGCGTTGGTGGCCCCTGAAAGGCGTCCATCCGACCATTCGGGAGGTACCGCGATGCGAACGACTCTCAGCTTGCTCGCCTTGACGGCGGTCGCGCCGTTAGCCGCGCAGTCCCAGGGGCCCCAGCCCGGCGCCGCCGGCATCCTCATCTGGAGCCCTATCGGGTCATCCGGCCAAGTGAGCTGCGCCCGGCAGCCTTCCTGACCGAGATGCGCGTGATGTCGTATGGCCAGGTTCTGGGGCCGGTTGCTCTGCCGGCAGTCGCCGCGCGCCAGTCCCCCGAAATGGCGTCGGTCGGCTCCACCATCGGGATACGTCCCCCGATGGGCGTGGCCTACCAGCGCGGCGACACGGTGGTATTGGCGGTGGTGATGCCCGGGCCGAAGGGCTGGGGCGAGATGGTGCTCCCCACTGGCCTGGCGCAAGTCGGCAACAGCAACCCACGGCAGACCGAGGCGGTCGTTATCGCGGTCTACAGTACGATCTACGCAGGGCAGGTGACGCTGCCGCTGAGCCCGCTGCCCGACCTGGGTACGGCCCAGCCGGTGAAGGCCGATGGTCCGACCGGGTCGTACCTGTTCGGTCGGGAGTCGGGCGATCTCCACCAGCAGGGGAGTGAGGTCTTCGTCGATCTTGGTCGTCCCAACGGGATTCGACTCGGGGACTTCATTGAATTCCGGCGTCGCGCCGTTCCCCGGCCCGAGGAGGCGGACCTGATCGACGAAGAGCTTGCCACCGGCCAGGTCGTGAACGTCGGCGAGAAGAGCAGCACGGTCCGGACTGTTCCGGATCAGGGACCCGAACATCCCGGCGGGCAGCCCGGTGATTCGAGTCGCCACGCCTTCGAACTGAAGCGTGGCGCCCCGCTCGACTATCTTCCCCACAGTTCCATGCAAACCCTGACGGCGGGCGCCTTTGGCGTCCGCCGCGGAGACCTCACATGAGCGGTTCAGTCCTGATCACTGGCGGCGCCGGGTTCATCGGCTCGCACATCGCCGAAGAATTCCTGGGTGACGGGTGGTCGGTGACCTGCCTCGACGATCTCTCTCGCGGCAAGCAGGAACAGGTGCCGCGGGGTGCACGGTTCATCAAGGCCGATGTCCGCGAGCGGCAGGCCTTCGAGGCAGTCGCGGATGGCCGCTACGACCTGCTGATCCACGACGCGGCGCAGATCGATGTCCGGATCAGCGTGCACGAGCCGGCGCTGGACGCGTCGATCAACCTGGTCGGGTTCACGAACATGCTGGCCGCCGCCGCCGCCGGAGGGACCAAACGGGTGATCTTCGCTTCGAGTGGTGGCGTGGTCTACGGTGACCCGGCGCTGCTGCCCACGCCGGAGCCCACCGCCACGCTGCCGATCTCGCCCTACGGGGTCAGCAAGCTTGCCGGCGAGCACTACCTCCGGGCGTTGGGCGAGTTGCACGGATTTGAAGGTGTGGCGCTTCGCTACTCGAACGTCTACGGTCCCAGACAGGACCCCAAGTCCGAGGCCGGCGTCGTGTCGATCTTCGTCTCCCGCCTGGTGGAGGGCAAGCCGCTGACGATCTTCGGAGATGGCACCCAGACCCGTGACTACGTCTACGTGAAGGACGTGGCTCGCGCCAACCTGCTCGCCGCGAGCGCGCCGGTGAGCCGTGGCAGCCGGCTGGACGGGCCGGCATTCAACATCGGTACCGGCCGCGAAACCACGGTCAATGAGCTCGCCGCCCATGTCGGCCGGGCCTTGGGCAAGACGCCGGTGATCGAATACGCCCCCGCGCGTGCCGGTGAGCTGTTCCGGTCGTGCCTCGACGTGTCGAAAGCCGGCCGCGAGCTTGGCTGGGCCCCTCGTGCCACCTTCGATGACGGCCTGAAAGAGCTCGCCGCCTGGTTTCAGGAGGCGAGTCAGTGATGCAGGGAATGCCGGAAGCCGGTCCTGCCACGCAGGGCATGCTCGATATCATCCTCGGCGCGAAGATCGAGACCAAGGTTGTCCTCATCATTTGCGCGGTCTTCTCCCTGATCTCGTGGTACATCATCGCGATGAAGTGGTGGGAGTTCCGCCGCCTCCGTGCGCAGCGGCTCGCCTTCAACAAGGCGGTGGCGCGCTCCCGGGACATGGATGAGCGCGAGCAGGCGATGGCCAGCCTCGGCATCTCGCCGTTCGCCGAGATCGTGCGGAGCACAACCTCGTTCCTTGGCGACCTGCGCGCCACGATGCAGAAGCAGGGGGTGGATCGGTCCGGACTGTCGTTGACGCAACTCGAGGCACTCATGATGACGCTCGAGACCGAAGTCGGCAGGGAAGTCTCGGCGATCGGTCGGATGGTGCCGATGCTGGCCACCGTGGCTTCGGCGGCGCCGCTCCTCGGCCTGCTCGGCACGGTGCTGGGGATCATCAACGCCTTCATCGGGATTGCCAACGAAGGGAGCGGGAACGTCCAGGCAGTGGCACCCGGGATTGCCGACGCCCTGATTGCCACCGCGGCGGGCCTCGCCGCTGCCATTCCCGCCGTCATCGCCTACAACGTCTTCACCGCCCGCGCCCAGCGGTTCGAAGGCGAGCTGGAGCGGTTGGCCCAGGAAACCATCGGCGCGCTCGGGCGCGAGGGACGGCTGTAGCGTGGCACGGTTTGGCGGCCTCGGACGGATGCGACGGGCTCGGCACCTCAACGCCGAGGTCAACATCATCAACCTCGTCGACGTCATTCTTGTGCTGCTCATCATCTTCATGATCACGGCGCCAATCATGGTGGGCGGCGTGAGGGTGGACCTTCCCAAGTCTGTTGTTGGCCCGACCGACGCGCGGGACGCCATGAACATCGGGATCGACCGGAACGGGCGAATCTCCATCGGCGAAAGCGCCCGAACGATGTCCTTCGAGGAATTTCGGGTGACCGTCGGCGTCCTCATCGCCAACAACCATCCGAAATCCGCCAATATCCGGGGTGACATGCGCCTGCAATACGGCGTGCTGATGCAGGTGATGGGCGTCCTGAACGGCCACAAGCTGCCCTTGAATCTCGTGGCAGAACCGATGGACAAGCCGTGAGCGAAATTGCGCGGGCGCCGGTATCGATCGGCGTGATCGGGACAACGATGGCGCATGGCCTCTTCGTGGCCGGCCTCCTGCTTGTCGCGCACCGGAGCACCGGACCGGAGACGATCAGCTATGCCGTGAATATCGTCGCGGCGCCGGCCCCCTCCACTGCCTCGGCGCGCAGTGCCACCGTGGCTCCCCCCAAGCGGGAGCCGGAGAAGACGGTGGCGGCGAAGCCGACCGTGAAACCCAAGAAGCCCGCTGCGAAGACGCCCAAACCGGCTCCGCCCAAACCGGCGGCCAAGACCACGCCGCTGCCGGGCGAAACCCCCGGCACCGGGGACGATGTGTTGACCCGCAGCTTCCCGGGGCTGAAGTTTCCCTATCCCGACTATCTCAAGAACATCGTCAACCAGATCTACTCCCGGTTCGCGCAGCAGACCTGGCCTCCGGGCCTAGAAGCGACCGTCGGATTCACGATTCACCGCGATGGCTCGGTCACGGAGATTGTCATGCTCAAGCAGGCGGGGTTCTACAGCTTCAACCTTGCCGCGAAGAGCGCGGTAATTGCCACGGCGAACGCCAATGTCTTCGGGCCGCTTCCTCAGGGATGGCCCGATGACAAGCTGGAGATCTCCTTCTCGTTCTCTCCGAGGAAGCCTTGACCAAGTCGCTGCGCCGGGCACTATGCTGCAGCGCCCTGATGGCCATCTCGGTGGGTCCCCTCGCCGGACAGGACACGATCGCCAAGCGGATCGCCCTGGGGATCACGTATTCAGGCGGGGCGCGACCGGGGATGATCGTCATCGGTTCGCCGGGGCTCGATTCGGTGCGGCGGATCATCGAGCGGGACCTGCTGGTCAACTCCGACCACTATGAACCTGCCGTCGTCCCCGACTCGACCAGTGCGTCCCAGCTCAGCATCGAGGGGCTCAAGGGACTCGGCATTCGCTGGGGAGTGCTGCTGCTCCCGGCGCCTGGAGGCATCGAGGTCAAGCTGTACAACCTGATCACCGGCGACGTCGTCCAGGACGTCACCCGTGCGGTGGATCTCGGGGGGGAGGGCGAGGGACGGCTGGCCATCCATCAGGTGAGCGACGAGATCCAGGCGTGGACCGGCGAAGGGAAGGGGATTGCGGCCACCCGGATCCTGCTGAAGATCCGGAGGGACCAGGACGACCGAATCTGGCGAATCGACTCCGACGGCCAGAATCTGGTTCCGGTCACGCGGTCCGGCCTGCTCTACATGGCCCCGGCGTGGGGACCCACCGGCGCGCGCGTCGCCTATTCGGAGTACAGCGACGGTGCCTGGACGCTCTGGGTGCAGACCCTGGCAAGCGGCACCAGGAACCGGGTCCAGTCGAAGAACAACACCTTCCCGGCCTTCTCGCCCGACGGGCAGAAGCTGGCCTTCGCGCGCGATGGCGAGAAGGGGTCGAACATCTATGTGGTGGATATCTCTGGCACGATCTGTTGTGAGCGCGTCCTGAATCAGACGCGGTTTGCGGATAATAATCGGCCCGCCTATTCTCCAGACGGGCTGCGGATTGCGTTTGTCACCAATCGTGCGGGGTCGCGCCAGATCTGGGTGATGGACCAGGACGGGTCGCTTCCCTCGGTGTTGATCATTCCCGAGACGGCAGGCGGCAATGCGGGTGCCCCGGCGTGGTCGCCGGACGGGAGCACGATTGCCTTTGCCCGGGATGTTACCGGTGGCGGACGTCAGGTGTTCCTCTACTCGATCGGAAGTGGCCGGGAGACTATGTTGACCGCATCCGGGCGAAACGACTACCCCGGCTGGGCACCGGACTCCCGGCATGTCGTGCTGAAGACCAACCGATCGGGGCGGGAACAGTTGTGGATATTCGACACGGTGACGGGAGCGAATCGCCTCCTGCCCACCCCGGGAGCGGCCACGTATCCGGCGTGGTCCCCGACGCTCAGCGCCACGAACTCTCGAAGTGGAGGACCGCCATGAACCCGCGCACTCTCGTCGTTGCCCTGTTGGGGCTTGCGACCACGGCCACTGCCTGTCACAAGCAGGCGCCAGTCGTGACCCCGACCCCGCAACAGGAAACCGCCGCGCCGGCACCGGCCCCGCGGGCCGCCCCGGTCACCACAGCGCCGGCAGCAACGAATGCGGAGTCGGCAGCCTCGATCACCGCCCGGATGACGGCTTCACTGGCCGCGATGATCCACTTTGACTACGACCTGGCCGTGATCAAGGATGACGACCGGACCACGCTGGACATGAAGGTGGCGATTCTCAAGAAGAATCCCAATGCCAAGGTCCGGATCACCGGGCACTGTGACGAGCGGGGATCGGATGACTACAACATCACCCTCGGAATGAAGCGGGCCACGGCCGCGAAGGAGTACATGGTGCGGCTCGGCATCGATGCCTCGCGCATCGATGTCTCTTCCCTGGGGCGGGAGAAGCCGCTCGATCCATCCTCCAACGAGACCGCCTGGGCGATGAATCGCCGCGATGAGTTCGAGGTGACCGCCGGCGGCCAGGTGCTGCAGGCACCATGACACTCTCTCCTCGGCGCACCTTGCTCGGGGTGATCCTCGGCGTGGCCGCCTGTGCCACGCCGGGGCAGGTGCGCCGGGTCGAGACGCAGGTGCTCGTGGGACAACGCGAGCAGGCGCGAGCCGACTCGGCCCGGGGTGCGGAACTCGCCGCGCTCCTGGCCCACCAGCAGCGGCTGATGGATTCGATGGTGTCACTGGCTCACGCCCTCGATGAGCGGGTCGCCCAGGTCGACCGGAACTCACAGGCGACGTCGGATGACCTGCGGCGTGACATCAGCGTTCTTGCCCAGTCGATGAACGTCAGCACACAGAAGCTGGCCCAGATCCGCACCGACATCGAATCGCGCCAGGCCACGGCGATGATGGGGGACAGCTCGGGCGCCGGCGCGAGCGATGACCAGATCAATTCGGCGGCGTACCGCGAGCTCCTTGCCGGCCGAATCCAGACGGCGCGCGACGCATATCATGACTTGTTGACGCGCTTCCCGAACTCGCCCTATGCGGCCACCGCCCTGATCCGGATCGGCAGCACCTTCGAGGCGACCGAGCCTGATTCCGCGCGGGCCTACTATCTCATGGTTCTCAAGCTGCCCAGGGCGAGCGCAACTCCGACCGCGCTCCTCAAGCTTGGCGCCCTGGAAGAAGCGCGGGGGAACACCGACGCGGCCATGCAGTATTACCAGCGGATCGTCAAGGAGTTTCCCGACAGCGTCGAATACACCGCCGCGCTCCAGAAGATCCGCAAGCCATAGTCGACCGGCCTGACCCTCCCATGACCACGTCCTCCGGCGAGATGCCGTTCCTCGACCACCTCGAGGAGCTGCGTTTCCGCATCCTGCGGTCGCTGGTCGCGGTGATCGTCGGGGTGGGCCTCGGGTTGTGGGCGACGCTGCATTTCAACCTCATCCTGATCCTCTCGAAGCCGATCGCACCCTACCTGGCCGATCACAAACTGGTGATTCATGCCGTCACCGACCAGGTCATGGTGGCGCTCAAGATCGGCGCGTTCTTCGGGCTGGTGCTGGCCGCCCCGGTGGTGCTCTACCAGGTCTGGGCCTTTCTCTCCCCGGCGCTCTATGCCCGGGAAAAGAAGGCGATGGTTCCGGCCATGGGGGCCGGACTCGCCCTCTTCCTGATCGGCGGCGGCATCGGCTGGTACTATGTCGTGCCGATGGGGCTCAATTTCCTGATGACCTTCATGCCCGACACGTTCAATCCGCTGATCACGTCCGACGAGTACTTCTCGTTCGTGCTGCAGGTGATTCTCGCGTTCGGGATCTCGTTCGAGTTGCCGCTGCTGATGATCCTGCTGGCCTGGATCGGGATCATGTCGTACAAGAAGTACAACACGTTCCGGCGGTATGCGATCCTGGTGAATTTCTTCCTCGGCGCAATTCTCTCGCCGGGAACAGATGTCTTCTCGATGATCGTCTTTACCGTTCCGCTGCTGTTGCTTTACGAGCTCGGCGTGGCGGGGGCATACATCGTGGCGCGGCGCAAGCGAATGCGCGATGCGGCAATGGCAGGCGTCATCCTGCTCCTGCTGTGCGGCCTGCCGCACGGCCTCCTGGCCCAGGGGGGGGTCACGAAGCCGGTCACCAGCGGGCGGGCGCCCCCCACCGCGCCGGACAGCAGTCGTCGGCCTGCCACCACTCGCACGCTCGATTCGGCAGCGGCCAAGCGCCTCGGCCTCCCCGACAAGCCCACCGTCACCTTCCCAACAGCCGATTCGATCGCCCAGGTGCTCCTCGAGCGGAAGGGGTTCGGCTTCACAGAAATGGTGGGAGACTCCGCCGTGCTCTCGCCTGCCGGGCCCAGATTCGTCATCCACGGCGGAGGCATCAGGCGCGACACCTCGATCTTCGAGGCCCGCCTGCTCCGCTACGACAACGGCACCTGCGAGCTCATCGGCAGCGGCGAGCCGCACCTCTTTCAAGGCGGCCGCCCGTTGATCGGGCGGGTCACGACCATCAATACCTGCGAGGAGCGGGTGGTTGTCAGCGAGGCGTTCACGTCCGTCAACGAGATGGGCGGGAACTGGTACATGCGAGGCAACTTCGCGATCGATTCGTCAGGATCGCGACTCTACGTGGCCCACAGCGAATTCACCAGCTGTGACCTGCCGATCCCGGACTACCACTTCGTGGCGGGGCAGGTGAAGTGGGTGTCAAACTCGATCATCGTGGCGCGGCCCGCCGTGCTGTATGTCCGCGACGTGCCGCTGGTCTGGCTCCCGTTCATCTTCCAGGACACCAAGTCGAAGCGGAGCTCGGGGATCCTGATCCCGCGCTTCGGGTTCAACGACATCGTCCGTCCCGAGCGGACGTACAACCGGGCGATCACCAACCTCGGCTACTACTGGGTGCCCAACGACTACATCGACATGACCGCCAAGCTGGATTGGTACGCCAACCGGTACATCGAGTACGGTGCCAACGTCCGGTACAACTGGCGCAACCGGTTCGTCGATGGCGACCTGGCATACAGCAAGCAGATCCAGGACAACGGCGCCAGTGGCTTGAACCTCCGATGGATGCACAATCAGCGGTTCAATGTGGCGACCAGCATCTCGCTGAGCTTCAACTACAGTTCGAACGCCACGGTAGTGCGAAACAATGCCATTGACCCGCTGGTGAATACTGCCTCGATCCGCAGTCAGCTCAACTTCACCAAGCGCCTGCCGTGGGGCACCGTCAGCATTGGCGGCAATCGCAGCGAGAGCATCACCGATGGCAGCGGGACCATGACGCTGCCGTCGCTGTCGATCCAGCCACGCGACTTTGCCCTGGGCCGCCTGATCACCTGGTCGCCGAACCTCTCCGTCACGAACGACCTCCAGTTCAAGATGCCCATCGCGCCGGGAGTCGTCTTCGGGAATGGCACCATCGACACCACGGTCGCCACCGGGCATTCGAGGCACTCCATGGTGTCCTTCCCGACGCCGATCCGGATTGGCCAGTTCACGCTCAACAACAACATCCGGCTCGATGACCAGCAGTCCGTGGGTCGAGTGACCCGCACCGTGCGGCGCCCCGACAGCACCACCGCCGATGAGAGCGACTCCGTGACCGTCTCCCTGACCCGCGGCGGCAGTTTCAGCAGCGGCATCGACTTCAATACCGGGGTGAACCTGCCGCAACTTTTCCGCACGTCCTGGAAGGTTACGCCGACGATCGGCATCACCAACATCATCGTGAACTACCCGCTCTTCTATCGCAGCGACGCGACCAACGGGGCCTGGGTGATGCAGGGGAAGAAGCTGCAATTCAGGCTGGCGGCAGCGCCGAACTTCTACGCCCTGACGAGCGGGGGCTTCGGCCCCGCTGCCCGCCTCCGGTATGCGCTCTCGCCGCAACTCTCGTTCGACTATGCTCCCAAAGCGACATTGCCGGCCGACTTCGCCAAGGCTCTCAGCGACGGGGGATTGACGACCCCGACGGCCACCCCGGCGGCGATGACGGCGACCATCACCCTGAGCCAGAACTTCCAGGCCAAACCGCGCCGTGCGCCGGGAGACACCCTCTCGGCAGTGTCCACCGCACGCCCCGTCACGGTGCTGAGCATCAACACTTCTTCCGTGGGCTACGATTTCGAGCAGGCGAAGTTGCCCGGACGCAGCGGCTGGACCACCTCGAGCCTCAACAACGCGCTGGCCAGCGACCTGCTTCCCGGCTTTTCTCTCTCGTTCGGCCATGACCTCTGGAAAGGCCAGGTGGGGTCCGACACAGCGACCTTTTCGCCCCATCTGTCGAACGTCGCGGCGAATGTCTCGCTCAGCGGCAGGGCCTTCACCGGCCTCGCCCGGTTGCTCGGCCTCGCCAGCAGGACCGCGGGGCCGGGCACCATCGCAGCCCCGCCCACTGTGCCGGTCCCGTCGCGTCCGGGGATGTTTGGCGGCGGGTCGAGCGGCATGCCCGCCGGATTGAGCCGGACCGGCTTCAACGCCACGATCAACTACACCCTCAGCCGACCCCGGCCGAACGCGGGGATCACCGTGCCCTCGGTGCCCGAGGACCCCTTTGGCCAACCACCGATCATCAGCCAGGCCGTGGCCACCAGCCAGAGCAGCCTCGGGCTGAACATGTCCTTCTCCCCGACCTCGTACTGGGCCGTGCGCTGGCAGACGCAGTACAACGCCACAGCCAAGCGGTTCGAATCGCAGCAGATCCAGTTGCAGCGCGACCTGCACGACTGGCGGGCCACCTTCAACTTCACCAAGAATGCCAATGGCAACTACGCGCTGGTGTTCAGTATCTTCCTGCTCCGACTGACCGACCTCAAGTTCGACTATCAACAGCAGACGATTCAACCCTAGGCAGCCGCTGGTCGAGGAGCGGTGCTCGGCTCAGGTCCTGCTGGTCCCGACTTGTCCCGACCCGGATTCCCGCCGAGACTATACCGGAACGCGACCGGGAATCTTGTCTCGGCGCGCGGCAGGGCCTACACTTAGAACCCCAAGTCCTGTCTGCACTTGGGTCCACTCTTTTCCGCGATGCTTCATGGCGCTTGATAAACTCAAAGTATCGGCGCGTCAGCACGAACTTCGTGAGGAGTGGCGCGACGCGATCGAGCTGTATCGGCAGGTCATCCGGGAGGGGGAGGGCGGGGTCGAGGGCAGCGATCCGGCCATCTTCAACCGGATCGGCGACCTGGCGCTCAAGGCTGGCGATGTCCTTGGCGCCTGTGAGGCATGGGAGCAGGCGGCGACCCGGTACGGCGAGCAGGGCTTCTTCAACAATGCCATCGCGCTCTGCGGCAAGACCCTCCGCCTCGACCCGACCCGGATCCACGTCTATCTCGAACTGGCCCGATTTCAGGCGCGCAAGCGCGTACTTTACGATGTCAGCGACAGCCTCCGGACCTACCACCAGCACATGGTGCACGCTGGCCGAGGCGATGACGCCCGGAACCAGTGCGAGCGCCTCGGTCGCGAGTTCCCCGGTTGGCGAGGCCTCGATCAGCTGATCGATGAGCTGCTGGGACGCGACTCCGGCGTCCAGGATGCCGCGGTAGGAGATACTGCCGAGCACCATCCCAGCGGTCTGGTCTTCATCGACACGGGGCTGCTGACCATTGAACGGGCCTCCGCGCCTCAGCGCGACGACGACCAGTCCCTCGGGATCGTCCCCGCCGTCGCGCCCGGATCCGAGATCGAGAATCGCGCGGCGTCCGGGCCGCTGAGCGGGCTTGAGGCAACGTCGCGAGTGGAGTCCGTTCGCCCCGAAGGGGAGTCGATCGAAGGGCTCGTCGGGGCGGGCACGACCGGGGCTAACGCCGCCACGGCGAAAGTCGTCGAGGGACTCGAGCGCTCTGAGATGGTCAAGGAAGCCCGTCGGCCCGCGGTCGTCGACGGCCTTGAGGCGACGACCTTCGAGCCCCCTGCCGAGCCTCTGGATGTGGCCCCCGGCGAACTGGTAGGTGAGGATCCCGGGATCATCTTCCTCGATACCGGCGCCGCTCCGCCGCGATCCCCTCCGAATGTCCTCTCCCCTGACGATCCGCTCGGGAACCGCCTCACTGCCCACGCGCTGCTGGAGCACGGCGACCGCCTTGGCGGGATTGCAGCCCTCGAGGCGGCGCTGGCGGGATACGTCGCCAAGGAAGAATGGCTCCAGGCCTATCAGGTGGCCACCGAGCTCACCCAGGCTGAACCTCCGGCGATCGACCGGCATCAGGCACGCGTCGAGCTTGCCTCGCGCATGCGCGATGTTCCCCGTCTGTGTGAAGCCTACGTCAGCCTGGCTGACGCCCTGGGGCGGGAGGGAAGCACCGAGAAATCGGTCGCCGTGTACCGCCGCATTCTCGAGCTTGATGAGTACAACACGCATGCCCGCGACGCCCTCCGGGCTCTGGCACCGGAGGTCGTCGATTCGACCCCCGATGGGTTCGTCGATTTCGCGGCGATGGTCATCGATGACACTGGGCCGCGGTCAACACGGATGCGGACCGAGACACCGGACGTGGCTCCCGATGAGGAAGACGTCTTCCGGGATGCCTTGGCGGAATTCAAGCGGGCCCTCGATCAGAATCTTCCCATCGAGGATCATCAGGCGCACTACGACCTCGGGATCGCCTTCAAGGAAATGGGGTTGCTCGATGAGGCGATCGGCGAGTTCCAGAAGGCGCTGCGTGCCCCGGAAGTGCGCCTGCGCACCTCCGAGGCACTGGGACAGGTCTTCTTCGACCAGAATCGGCCTGCCGTCGCCGAGGCAGTCCTGAAGAGCGTGGAGAAGGGGCCCGAAGGCGATGCAGATAAAATTGGCGTCCTCTACTGGCTCGGTCGAGCACTCGAGACGCAAGGCAAGGACGCCGAGGCACGGGGCTGCTATGAGCGAGTTCTGGCTGTCGATGTCGGGTTTATCGACGCCAGTGACCGCCTGACCAACCTTGATGCCGACGGTGCGGCATGACGCTCTCGCAGCTCGGGCCGTTGTCGCTGACCGACCTCCAGGCGATGGTGGTGCCGCGGCTGGCCCAGGTCGAGCACGAAATGCGTCGGATGATCGAGGACGACTTCCCGCTGATCAGCGACCTGAATCAGCATCTGCTCCGGATGCGGGGCAAGATGTTTCGGCCGACGCTCACCCTGCTGGCCGATGAGGCCACCGAGGGACCCACTCCGGAAGCTGCTGCGCTGGCCGCCGTCATCGAACTGATACACCTCGCGACCCTGGTTCACGACGACTCGGTGGATCACTCGGTGTTGCGCCGTGGCATGCCGACCATCAACGCCCTGTTTTCCCATCAGGTGTCGGTCATCATGGGCGACTTCCTTTACTCGCGCGCGATGGTCGAGTTGGTGCGTCTGCAAAATCTCGAGGCCCTTCGCATTCTTGCGCGAGTGACCAACGAGATGACCATTGGTGAAATGCGCCAGCTCCTCTCCCACGACCCGCTCGCCTTCAGCGAGGCGGACTACGACCTGCTGATCAAGGCGAAAACCGCCTCGCTGATTTCGGGGGCCTGTGAAGTGGGTGCCCTCGGAGCGACCCCGGAACAACGGGAGGCGTTGGGCCGCTTTGGCGAAAACCTCGGCATGGCCTTCCAGATCATCGACGACCTGCTCGACTACGTCGCCGACCCGTCCGTGACCGGGAAGCCATCCGGCCTCGACCTCAGGGAGCACAAGGTGACCCTGCCCCTGATCCATGCCTTGCCAAGTTTCTCCGGGGCCGAACGCGCCCAGCTCGACGCCCTGATGCGCAACCCGGAGCCGTCCGATCGCGAGATCGCCGACGTGGTGGCGGCCGTGGCGATTCACGGGGGGCTCGATGCTGCCCGGGAGCGGGCCCAGCGCCTCTGCGCCCAGGCCGACGACAATCTGGCGGCCCTGCCCCAAAGCCCCGCGTGCGAGGCGCTTCGCGCCTCGCTGACCTACGTCCTGGAGCGCCGCAGCTGATGCCCACCGGTCCCAAGCGCCCCCGGTTCTACCTCGGCGTCCTGACGGCCGGGTTCCTGATTGGCGGCTTCCTCTCCGCCCTCCTGGTCCGGTTCCTTCCGGAAAGCGCCGCGAAGAGCTTCTTCACCTTCAGTGTGACGCCGAGTCTCGGCCCTGTGACCGTGAACCTGCTGGTGGTATCGTTCACGCTCGGGCCGGTGGGAATTGATGTCTCCCTCTTGAGCCTGGTCGGCGTCGCCGTGGCGTACTACGCCGCGCGCTCGATTTTCTAGGAAGGAGTCCGCATGTTCGGGAATCTTGGTTTCATGGAGATCATGGCGCTGATGGTCGTCGTGCTGCTCGTCTTCGGCGCCAAGCGGTTGCCGGAGATCGGGTCGTCGATGGGGAAGGGAATCCGAGAGTTCAAGCGCTCCCTGACCGACACCCAGGAAGCGCTGACCAATGCGACCAGCGACGATCGCACGGTGGCCCCACGCTCGACGGACGGCCAGCCGGTGGCGCCGCCCAGCAGCAGCGAACCGAAGCGACTGTCGCAGTAGATCGGCCGGCAGCGCTTCCCGCAAATGGCACGGGCGCCCGAGGAGAACTCGGGCGCCCGTGATGCGTATCGGAAACGGAGTCGCTTTCAGCGCTTGGGGTTGCCGGCTTGCTGCGCGGCGGCATCGGCCTCAGCTTGGGCGTTCGTCTTCTGGATGTCGGCGCGGGCGTCCTTCACCTTGGCGTTGGCGCGGAGTGCGGTGACATACTGGCGGACACGATCCTGCTTGGCCAGGCGCAGGAACTGCGCGGCGAGTTGGTCCTTCTCCTTCAGGAAGGCGGCCGAGTCGGCCGGAACCCGGTCGAGCACCTTGAAGACGTAGAGCCCGTCGGGGGTTTCGATCAGGCCGCTGTGGTCGCCTTTGCGAATGCCGAATGCGGCGCCGATGAGAATCGGCGTGGTGATCGGCGGCTTCACCCGCGTAAACAGCGGGAAGTTCTGGTTCGGGAGATTCATCGCCTTGGAAGCCTCCACCAACGGCTCGCCAGCCTCGATCCGCTTGACCAGTGCGGCGCCGATCTGTCGGGCGGCCACCACCTTCTTCTCCAATCGAACGCCGTAATCGACTGCTCCGCGAACCGTGGCAAGAGCGGGAATCCCAGCGGCCTGCACGGAGTCGAGTCGGAAGACGTATTCGGCAGCTTCGCCCTCGATGACCGGCGAGGTTTCATGGACCTTCGCCTGGAAGGCCCACACCGCAGCATCCGGAATCACGTAGGATCCCAGGACGACCCGGCCGCTCTCCTGTACCGGCCCGGTCTGCCCGATCGGCAGCTTCAGGGCCCGCGCCACCGTGTCGAGTGCCGCTGGGTCGAGCCGCTCGGCGGCCAGGCGTTCCAGGGAATCGGTTTCGGCGTCGACCTGGTCGCGATGCCTGCCGGCCAGCTCCACTTTCACCAGGATGTGCTGTGCCGTTACGCTGTCCTTGGTGCGCTTGGAGACGCGGATCAGGTGATACCCGAACTGGGTGCCGACGGGCTCGGAAACGGTGTTGATCGGGATCGCGAACGCCGCCTTCTCGAACGCCGACGACATCTGGCCCCTGCCGAACGTGCCGAGGTTCCCACCGTCCCGACCGCTCAAGGTGTCGGCCGACTCGCGTTTGGCGACCTCGGCGAATGGCGTTCCCTTGAGGATCTCCTCGCGCAGCGCCTTGGCGTGCTCGAGCGCCGTGGACGAATCGCTCGCATCGAGCTTCCCCGGCACCGCCACGAAACTCATGAAGGCCTGGCGGGGCCGCTTGAACTCGTCCTGATGCGCCTTGAAGTAGGCGCCAGCCTCGGCATCGCTAACGCTGACGGCGCTGTCGGGGACCGCGTTGCGAGGGAGAATCGCCGTCAGCGAGATGCTGACTTCCTCGTTCTGGTCCTGGTAGCGCTCCCACAGTGCTGGGTCGGAGAGGTAGACGTCGGCCGTCACATTGCGCATCAGCTGATTCTGCAACAGGTCGTTTCGTGCCTGAGCCTCCAGCGCCGGGACATATTGCTGACCGATCGGGGTGACGAGCCAGCGCTGGTACTTGGTCAGGTCGAATGTTCCATTGGTCTGGAAGTCCGGGCTGCTCTGGAGCTCCTGCGGCGGGTAGTTCCTGATCCACGCCGCCACGTCCTCGGTGGAGACGGAAAGGCCGTTTCGCTTGATCTCATCGAGCACTACCTGCTGCTGGATGAACGACTCCCACACCTGATCGCGGACCTGCTGCACCTCGTCGAGTCCGAGCGACGATCCGGTCGCCTGCTGCTGCTGGGTAGTGGCGTTCTGGACCGCTTGCTGGTAAAGGCGGGTGTCCACGCTCGTGCCGTTGATCGAGCCCACGGAGGTCTTCGTGAAGACCCCGCCCTTGCCACTGAGTCCGCTGAGATCCACGATCATCCAGGTGAGGAAGGTGATCGTGATCAGGTATACGACCGGCTTGGCGGCGTTTCGGAAGGCTTGCATCATAAGCTGCGGTATCGCTCCGGCTACAGGAAGAAACAGCCCGGAAAGCTAGGTTCGACGGGGCTGTTCCTCAAGGCACACCGCCTCATTCGCCGTTGACACCAGCCTCGACCGGGAGCTAGTCTTGCCCGTCTGGCACCCTGCACACCCGCACCACCGCGACGTCACGGGGAATCGCAGCATGCACCAGCACGCCACCCATCAGGCAGGAGAACCTCACGGCAGGGCCTTCGGGCCGCTGGCGGAGGCGTTGCGCAAGCGCGGCGCACTGGATGAGGCGCTGCGGGTGGTGCTTGAGGGACTCTCCCGAGAGCCTGGGCACCTGCCGGGGCAGCTCGTACTCAGCCGGATCCGGATGGACCAGCAGGACTGGCCAGGGGCGGAGGTGGCCCTCCGCGCGGCCCTGGCGATCGACCCTTCACACCCCGGAGTGCTCGAAGGGATGGCCGATCTCGCTGATGCGACCGGCCGGCAGGGGGAGGCAAGCGCCTGGCGGGAGGTCCTGATCGAGTCCCATCCCGCCGAAGCACCACCAGCGGTGTCGGCTCCTCCTTCCCGAGCGTCGGCGGGAGTACCAGAGGAGGCCGAGCCGGCGGGACAGGAAGAATTCATCCTGACAGAGTCCCTGGCTGGGCTCTACCGTCGTCAGGGCCATCTGGAGAAGGCCATGGAGGTCTACGAGGCTCTGGCCGGACGGTCACCCCAGAATGAGGCGCTGTCGGCGCGTCGCGAGGCACTGCGGGAAGAGCTCGCGGGGAGTCGCCCCCGGCCCTACGACGCAGCCGTGAGTGGCGGGCCAAGCGTCCGGACCTGGCTCGCCGGGATCGCCGCCGCGGCACCAGTTCAGGCTCCTCCGGGCGAAACCGGGTATGATGCCTTCTTCGAGTCTCCGGCAAGTTCCCCGCGCCCGGCGGCTGACTTCGAGGCATTTCAGGCATGGCTCAAGGGACTGGGAAAGTGATGCGGATCCTGGTGGTGAACGGGCCCAACCTGAATCTCCTCGGGTCCCGGGAGCCGTCCTCTACGGCCAGGCCACGCTGGCCGACATCGAGGCGATGTTGCGGGCCGCCGCGAAGGATCTCGACGTGGCTCTCGAGGTGGTGCAATCGAACCATGAAGGGGCCCTTGTGGAGACGTCCAGGGGCTTCGCGGGCGCTGCGATGGTGCGATCGTAAACCTGGGCGGCTACACCCATACCTCAGTGGCGCTGAGAGATGCCTTTCTCGCGGCGCCAATCCCCTTCGTCGAAGTGCACCTGTCCAACCTCTTCGCACGAGAAGAGGTCCGCCATCGATCCCTGACGGCTGATCTAGCAATCGGCGTGATCACCGGGCTGGGTGCGCAGGGGTACCTTCTCGCCCTGCAGGCCCTGGTTACTGCCCTCCGCAATGGCTGACCCGACCGAGCGGAAGGGGATCGCGCTACGCCGACCTGATCGCGAGCCTCGAGCACGAGGGCCTCGACGCGCTGCTGGTCTCGTCCCTTCCCAACATCCGCTGGTTGACTGGCTTCACCGGCTCAGCCGGGGTGCTGCTGGTCGGCCGGGGTGGATGACGCTGATCACCGACTTCCGATACGCCTCCCAGGCGCCGCAGGAGGTTGGCGAGGCGGCTGGTGTCGTGATCGAGCGCCGGAACGTGCCCGAGCGGCTGCGCCGCTCGATCGAGGCGATGGCGCCGGAGTCACTGGCCATCGAGGCCCATGTTGTCAGTGTTCGCGAGGCGGAACAGCTGGCGGGGGGACTTCGGAGCCGGGTCGTTCCCACCCACGACCTGGTGGAGCGGCTGCGACAGGTGAAGGACGACCTCGAAGTGGCCGCAATTCGCGCCGCCGCAGCACTTGCCCACGCCGCGTTGGCCGCCGTCCTCCCCACGGTCGCCGTGGGCGATCGCGAGCTCGATGTTGCCGCGCGGCTTGAATCAGCCCTGCGAATCCGGGGAAGCGAGTGGCACCCGGATTCGCAGGGCTGATTCAAGCCGCGCGGCGACATCGAGCTCCCGCTCACCCCCGGAGACCGAATGGTCGGCAGCACCCCGGCGAGGGCATCGAGGGCGAGTGCGGCGGCGGCATGAATGGAGGCCACCTCCTGGTCGTCCTTCACCTGTCGCAGCCGTTCCACCAGATCACTGGTGGGCACCACCTTGCATCGCAGCCCGCCGCTCAGGCGTTCCGCCTCGCGCACACGTTACGACATGCGCCTCGATACCCGAGGGCTCTCCGGGGCGAGCGTCTCAATCGCCCTGCGGATCCGCTCGGGGACATTCTGCCGTTCGATGACCACATCGGCGGCGGCGCCAACTTCCTGTGGCGCCTGCGCGGCATAGCGGAAATCCGTGATGAAGACCATACCGCGTCGGCCAACCAGCAGCACTCCGGCCGACCCGGTGAATCCGGTCAACCACCGGATGTTCGGCAGGTGCGAGACCAGGAGCGCGCCGAGGCCCTTCCCGCATCATGCTGGCCAGATCGACCTAGCCGCGCTGTCGTGCGGCGCGCCGATCAACCATCGCGGTGCGCGGCGATCAGCGCCTGGAGCGCAAGGAGATAGCCCTGGGCGCCGAGTCCGGTAATCACCCCGAGCGCCAGGTCAGCGGTGAGGGAGTGATGCCGGGCCGGTTCGCGAGCGAAGAGATTCGAGAGATGCACCTCGATGAATGGGACCGGGGCCGCAAGAAAGGCATCACGAATCGCCACCGAGGTATGGGTGTACCCGCCGAGATTCACGATGGCCCGCATCGCACCGCTTGCCCAGCCCCTGTACGGTGTCGACCAGAACGCCTTCATGATTCGATTGCACGAACTCAATGGCGACCTCGTGCTCGGCCCGCCATCACCCGGAGTATGTCCTCGATCTCGGCCAGCGTGGTGTGCCCATAGAGACCTCGGCTCTCGGGAACCGAGCAGGTTGAGGTTGGGTCCGTTGACCACCACGACACGCATCATCGCCCGAGCCCCTTCAGCCAAGTCTGGAACGCCTCGAAGTCCAGCCGAAGCGTCCGGCGGCGCCAGACCGGGGCACTCGAAGAAGGCATCGTACCCGGTCTCGGCCAGAGGGGCCTGAGCGGGGCGGCAGCGGCAATCCCGGCCAACCAGGACCGTACGCTGGGCCCGCCGCTGATGGCCGAGTCGTAGGGGACGCGGCCGGCTCCCGAGCCAGTTCTTCTCGCAGGGCGTCCCGACGGGCCAGGGAGCGCCTCGTTACCGGGGCGACTGACGGACCAGTGCCTCGTAGACCTCCATCGCCTTCTCCAGGTGTCCCTGGCGGCGGTAGAGGGTGGCGAGGGACTCGGTCTGAATGAAGTCCCCGGGCTCTCCCAGCTCAGCATCGTCCAGGGACTCGGCCGGTGGGAGAGGGGGGGCTCGACGACAGACTGGAGCTCCGCCTCGCGGGAAGGCGACTGCCGATCGAGGGCTTCCCGCCACGCCCTCCCCTCCGCCCGCCCGACCGGTAGGCATCGGCGAGGAAGGCCATCCCCTCCAGAACACCCCGGGATGGGACCGGGATCGATCGTTCAGGGCAGCGCGCAGGGCCCCCTTCGGCACCCTGCCAGTCCTGCTGGTCCATGCGAATTCGGCTCAAGACGAGATGCCCCGGCAGATGGTCCGGTTCCCGCGCCAACCCCTCCTCTACCACCCGGAGCGCCTCGGCGATGGGCCCCACGCTTCCGCAGCGCCTCCGCCAGCGGCCCGAAGGACCGGCCGTGGGGCTGCTCCCGCCCAGTGGGCGGCGAGATGGCTACAAAGCAGTCAGATTCCGTGGGACATCACTGTGGCATGGGTGAACAGCGGGAGAGAGGAAGGGCAAGACTAGCTCCCGGTCGAGGTACGTGTCAACGGCGAATCTCCCTGGTTGCCTTGAGGAACGGCCCCGTCGAACCTAGCTTTCCGGGCTGTTTCCTCCTGTAGCCGGAGTCGACATCGTCAGCTTATGATGCAAGCCTTCCGAAACGCCGCCAAGCCCGTGGTCTACCTGATCACGATCACCTTCCTCACCTGGATGATTGTCGACCTGAGCGGCATCTCCGGGCAAGGGCGGGTTCTTTACGAAGACCACCGTGGGGTCCATCAACGGCACGAGTGTTGATACCCGGGTGTATCAGTCAGCGGTCCAGAACGCCGTTACCCAGCAGCGTCAGCAGGCAGCCGGCACCTCCCTCGGCCTCGATGAGCGCGCAGGAAGTGCGGAACCAGGTCTGGGAGTCGTTCATCCAGCAGGCGGTGATGACCGACGAGATCAAGCGCAACGGATCACCGTCTGCCGACCGAGGAAGTCGCCGACTGGATCCGCAACGTGCCCGCCGCAGGAACTCCAGACCAGCCAGGACTTCCAGACCGACGGCCGATTCGACCTGTCCAAGTATCAGCGCTGGCTCGTCTCGCCGCTCGGCTCGCAATTCCTGCCCCGGCTCGGAGGCGCAGGCGCGGAACGAACTGTTGCAGACCAAGCTGATGCGCAACATCACTGCCGACGTCTACCTCTCCGACGCCGCCCTGTGGGAGCGCTACCGCGACCAGAACGAGCAGGTGAGCATTTCGCTCACGGCCATCCTCCCGCGCAACGCGGTTCCCGACAGCGCCGTGACCGTCAGCGACGCCGAGGCACAGGCGTATTTCAAGGCGCACGCGAGGATTTCAAGCGGGCCCGTCAGGCCTTCATGAGTTTTGTGGCGGTGCCGCGGAAGCTCGACGCAAGCGACTCGGCCGCGGCGCTCGAGCACGCCAAGGCCCTGCGGGACGAGATCACCAAGGGCACGCCGTTCGCCGAAGTGGCGAAGCGCGAGTCAGCCGACACGTGCAGCGGCCGCGACGGGGGAAGCCTGGGCACGTTCGGCCGGGGCGCGATGACCAAGGCGTTCGAGGATGCGGTCTTCTCGCTTCCGTTGAACACTGTCTCCGAACCTGTCGCGACCGAGTTCGGCTATCACCTGATCACGTCAGCAAGCGCACCAAGGACAGTGTCACGGCGCAGCCACATCCTGGTGAAGTTCGAACTCGCCGGGAAGCATCGCGATCAGGTCGATGCCGAGACCGATTCCCTCGAGCGTCTCGCGGCCGAGCGGCTCGACCCGGCCGCTCTGGACACGGTGGCTCGCGCGCTGAAGCTCCCCATTGGCCAGACCGGTCCGGTGCAGGAAGGTGGCCGGGTCGTGCTTGGGACAGTATGTGATTCCCGACGCCGGCGTCTGGGCGTTCCAGGCGAAGAAGTCCCTGAGACCTCCCCGGTCATCGAGGGTGAAGCGCCTCCTACGTCTTCCGGCTCGACTCGGTGCAGGAGGCCGGGATGCCGCCCTCAATGAAGTGCGTGGTGCAGTCGAGTTACGGCGTGCGCCTGGAGAAGAAGGTCGCGCCCGGCGAAGCAGATCGGCGAAACACTGGTCAAGCGTGTTGCACGGTGGCGAACCCCTTGTCGACGCCTCGAAGGCAATGAAGCTCCCGAATCAGATGTTCCCGCTCTTCACCCGCGTGCAACCGCCGATCACCACGCCGAGTCTCATCGGGGCGGCGTTTGGTTTGCGCAAGGGCGACCCAGCAACCTGATCGACACTCCCGACGGCCTCTACGTCTTCAAGGTGCTCGACCATGTGCCGGCCGACTCGACCGGCCTTCCTCAAGGAGAAGGATCAGCTCTCGGCGCAGTTCTTCGCGTGGCGAAGCAGGATCGCCTCCGGCAGTATCATTGCCGCCCTGCGCGCCAACGCCAAGGTGAAGGACACCCGGGCCGATGTGCAGCAGACGAATGCGCAGGCGGAAGCGGCCAACGCCGCCCCTGCAGGCAGGCCAGCAGCCCAAGCGCTGAGAGCGGGTCGAAGGGACCGGCACGCAGAACGGGCGCCCGAGTTCTCCTCGGGCGCCCGTTCCGTTTCCCTCGGTTGCGCTGCAGGCCTGTATACTGCGAGAGGCGCTTTGGCTCGGCGGATGGTCGGCGGCGCCACGGGCTGGCCGTCCGAGCGGGCGGGGGGCGCGCCGGTGCGGTCATGGGAGCCCGCCTCGTTTGAGCGCAGCCTGGGTGTCGGTCAGCGAGCGCTTGAACTCGCGGATGCCCTTCCCCATCGACGACCCGATCTCCGGCAGCCGCTTGGCTCCGAAGACCAGGAGGACGACCACCATGAGGGCCATGATTTCCATGAATCCGAGATTTCCGAACATGCTGGCTCCTTCCTAGAAAATCGAGCGCGCGGCGTTGTACGCCACGGCCAACCCCACGAGGCTCAGGAGGGAGACGGTCACTACCCACCGGGCCAAGTGTGAACGATACTACAAGCAAGTTCACCGTCACAGTGCCAAAAGTTGGGGGTCACAGCAAAAGTGAAGAAACTCTTGGCGGCACTGTTGGGGAGGAAACGGAC
>CAWKMI010000014.1:0-114966 GCA_963850655.1 uncultured Gemmatimonadales bacterium | reverse complement strand
CCGCGAGCGGCAAGCGATACCGCTCGCTGCCGCTGGTGAAGCAGGGTCAGGTGGTGGAGCACCTGAAGCACCATCTCGAAACACGCCTGGTGCTCGACCGGCTGGCCGAGCTGCAGCGCGCGTCGATCCCCGCCGCCCTGGCGACGGTGGTGCGCGTTCGCGGCTCGGCCTATCGCCACGAGGGCGCCAAGCTCCTCGTGGCGGCCGATGGGTCGACCGCGGGCAACGTCAGCGGCGGCTGCCTTGAGCTGGACGTGCGCGAGGTGGCACAGCAGGTCAATGCGAGCGGCAGCGCCCAGATGCGCAGCTATTGCTCCGGTGCCGATCAGGTAAGCGCGTGGGATCTTGGCGTCGGCTGTGAAGGCCAGGTGGATGTCTTCATCGAGCCGGTCGCCGACTCACGCCAGCGCGAGCGGGCGTTGCTCGACCTCGACGCACCGTTCGCCGTGTGCACCGTGGTCGACTCGCCGGTGGCAGGGGAGCCCCTGAAGCGCCTCGTGGTCACGGCAGCGGACAGTGAAGGCGACCTGATGGCGACCGCCATCGGCCAGCCGGTGACCCTTCTGGCCCGGCAGCTGATCGCCACAGGCGCTGAGTCGGGCTTGCACGACCTTGCCGGGCGCAGCGTCTTCGCGGACATCTTCCTCCCGCCGCCACGGCTCGTCGTCATCAGCGCGGGCGACGATGCCCAACCCCTGGTGCGCTTCGCCATCGACCTCGGATTTCGTGTGATGGTGGTCGATCACCGGCCCGGCCTCCTGCTCCCGGAGCGCTTTCCCGGAGCGCAACTGGTCAACAGCACCGCAGACGACTTCGTGGGACGCATCACGCTCGATGACAATTGCCGCGTCATTCTCATGACCCATCACTTCGCCGATGACACTGCGTACCTTGCCGCGGTGATTCGGACCCGCGCGGCGTACATCGGCATGCTCGGGCCGCGGCAACGCACCGAACGGATCCTGGCGTCCCTCGGCGCAACCGGCGATGACCGCATTCACGGGCCGGTCGGTCTCGACATCGGTACCGACGGCGCCGAACAGGTGGCCCTCTCGGTGCTGGCGGAGATCATGGCGATGCGTTCGGGCCGCGCGGCCCGCTCGCTGCGTGAGCGCCTCGTGCCGATTCATGCCACCAGCGACTGACCCGATTCTAATCGGTGCGATCGTGCTCGCCGCCGGAGCCTCGCGGCGGATGGGACGCAACAAGATGCTGCTCACCCTCGAGGGTGAACCGCTGGTTCGTCGGGCCGCCCTGAGCGCGCAGGCTGCCGGACTCTCTCCCGTGATCGTCGTGATCGGCAATGAGGCAGCGCAAGTGCGCGCGGCACTCGACGGCGTGGAATGCACCTGCGTCGAGAACCCGGACTTCACCGGCCTGGCGACCACGTCACTGCAGATCGGACTCCGGCACCTCGGTGACGAGGGCATGGCGGTCGTCGTGATCCTCGCCGACATGGTCCGCGTCACGCCGGAGATGCTGCAGACCGTGATTTCAACGGCGCGATCATGCGACTCGCCGCTGGTGGCGTCACGGTACGGCGACGTGATCGCGCCGCCGCTGTTGTTCCGTCGAACCCTCTTTCCTGAGCTGTTTGCCTGCCAGGGAGAGGGATGGAAGCAGGTGGTGCAGCAGCACCGTGCCGAGGCGGCGATCGTGGACTGGCCGACCGCTGCACTGGCGGACGTCGACACGCCGGAAGACTGGGCGCGGGTGCGCTAGATTCCCTGCCGTCCTGACCGGGGAATGCTCTTGTTGTATACCGCCTGCCTTTCATTGACGATGCTGGCTCAAACTGCAGCCATGGAGGTGCCCACCGCCTCCGCGGAGGACACCATCCCGGTGTTTCCTCAGGTCAACGGCAACAGCCTCACCAAGCGGAAGTTCACTCTCCCGGCAGATTTCGAGGGCGAGCTGAACGTGGTCCTGATCGCGTTCAAGCGGAAGCAGCAGGAGGACGTCGACAGCTGGACACCGCACCTGCGACCGCTGACGGCTGACCATCCGGGGCTGCGTGTCTATAACTGCCCGTGCTGCCGCGGACCCTCACCATCATGCGCGGCGTGATCGACGGTGGGATGCGCGGCGGAATCCCCGATTCGGCGGTTCGGGCCGCGACCATCACGCTCTACATCAGCAAGGGGCCATTCAAGCGGGCGCTCGCCATCCAGAACGAGGACAGCATCGAGGTGGTCCTGGTCGATCGGGCAGGCACGATCTACTGGCGAACGACGGGGGTATTTCGGGAAGCGGCGCTGCTGGAGCTGAGCGGAATCTGGCGGCGATCAAGGCCGGGGGTGAGCCGCACCACCTCGATGTCGTAGTCCACCGTTGCCGGCTCGCCCGGGTACATCTCGGCGAAGGGCCGCCGGAACTTCCCCGCATCGGTAGTGCCCTCCAGGGCGTCGATGAACGCCAGCCCCTGCAGCCAGGTGATGGCCGGGTTCTTCGGATCTCGCGCCAAACTCCACCCGATGATCAGCGGTCCCCGCGCCCGCAGCGAGAGTCCCGGCCCGGTCACCCTCACGCCATCGGGCGCGATCACTGTCTCGGGCGGCTTGCCGAGCAGCCACCTGCCGGCGATCGCGGCGGGCGAATCCTCGGGGGCGAGCTTCAGCTGATCCGGTCGGAAATTCAGGCGGATCTCGATCACGGCCCCGAAGCGGCGCCCGCCCTGGAGTGCTTCGAGTTTGGCCCGGTCGAGCCGCACATGCACCAGCATCCGGCTCGAGTCGGCGGCACCGCATCGGCATCGCCACGACCTTGGCGGCATCATCGATCATCGGATGCAGGAAACCCGGCCCGCCCGCGCGGAGACGCGCGACCGCCTGCGCCGCGCCGGAGATGGCGCGCCACTGCAACGGCCACCGGAGCAGACCGGCCTGGCGAGAGGCGCCGGCACCGATGCGGCGCCCTTCTCACCGAGCACGCCGGTGACCGCGCTGCGATAGAGGGCGGCGACTTCGCGGACGTGTCGCATCGCGATCTCCCTGGAGAGCCCGTCCATCCAGCGGGGCCCGAGGCCGACGTTGTGATCCATCGCCGCGACCAGGGCGATCTTCGCCGCGTCCGGAGTGGCCGCGGTCACCTTCGCCATCGCCGTGCGCAGCCGCCAGCTCCACACCGGTTCGGTCGCGCGGAGGAGGTCCCAGTCCCCTCCCCACTCTCCCCGACGCACCGGCAGGGTCTTCCCGAAGCGGCGCTCCAGGTGCTGGAAATACTTCTCCGGCGTCGCCAGCACGAGCTCGGTCTGGCTACGCTGCGCACGGAAGCGCGCCAGCGCCGCGGGAAGGAGCTGGGCGCACTGGGTGCCCCAGTTGTCGTAGGCGTCCTGGATGATCTGCAGCGGGAGGTTGTTCCCACGACGCTGCAGGCCATCACTGACACCGCGAGCGATGATGCCATCGGCTCCGAGGGACTGGGGGAAGCGCTGCGGATTCATCGCCGCGGCGCACTCCGGCGGCAGCCCCCAGATCGCGCTGGCTGACATGTACCCGTCGACATCGAGATACACCAGCACCCGGGCTCCCCGGGACGATTCCCAGTAGAACGGCTGCTTGACCAGGAAGGCCGGCAACGGCGGCGAGAAGGTCAGGTTCGGGGCGGCAAGGAGGTACTTGATGCCGGCGGCGGCCAGGGCATCGACAATCGCCTCGGGAAGCGCCGGCACGTCGTTGATCACCGCGACCGTGGGTCGGACTCCCAGCTCGCGCTGGACCCGGTCGAGGTGTATGGTCAGCAGCCCGAGCGCCCTGGGAAACGCGGCGGCATGGGGTCCGAGCAGGGTGGCCCCGACCCCGATTCGGCCGCTGATTACCAGGCGGCGGAGGGCGGCGATCTTTGATGCCTGCCCCTGGTAGCGCTCGAGCCAGGCCTCGACGACCCATCCCCCCTCCTCGAACCAGACGAAGCCGGGGTCCCGCTCGGCATCCTTGATTGCCTGGTCCAGCACCTGGATCCGCTGCTCCCGCACCAGCGAGATTGGAGCGGTGAAGCCGAGGTCGAGGTGCGACCCGGGAACGATGAAGACGGTATCCCGGGTGAGGGGGGCGGGCGCCTTCTGGGCTGCACCGGGCACCCCCGAAGACAGGATCAGGGCCAGCACCCCGAGGGCGAGGCGTCCTGCGGGTTGAAGTCGATCAGGCAACGGGTCTCCCGACTCTGGAGGGGTCACTAGACAATCGTATCAGCATTCCCCACCCCCTGCCCCCCCAAGCCCTTCCTTCCGCCCCTCCGGGTGGCCACCCCCCTCCCCATCCCCCCTCTTGTGTATCCACCTTTTGGGTGGTACTGTTTACCTGCGCGATTGGGTACGGAAGTGACTCTTGGGGGCTTGGCCTTCGTGCCAGCCCCCTCTTGCCTACCACCCAGCCAGTCGCGGGGGCCGTCGGCACGACGCCGACGCCATGCATCGTGAGGCATCGCTCACGAACAACAATGTGGTCGGTCTGTACGGCATGTCCGCACCCCCGATCTACATCTCGCAGGAGTAGGAAATGCGTACAACCGGCACCGTGAAGTGGTTCAATGATGCGAAGGGCTTCGGCTTCATCACCCCCGAAGATGGTCAGAAGGATTGTTTCGTCCATCACTCGGCGATTCAGGCCCAGGGCTTCAAGTCACTCGCCGAAGGCGAGCGGGTTGAGTTCGACATCGTGCAGGGCGCCAAGGGACCGGCGGCTGAGAACGTCGTCAAGCTCTCCTAATTGATCCACTGAACTGAGGGTTGCGCCGGATCCCGGCGCATCCTCCGCAGACGGCCGGCCCACCGATAGTGAGCCGGCCGTTCGTGCGTCGGCACCTGCCTCAGGCCGAGGCGCTCCATGAAGCTCTGCCCTCTCATAGCTCAAGGGAGCGAGCCAAGGCTATTTCGGAATCTCATACATGCGGATCACGCCGGTCGTCGCATTGAGGAGGTACAGGCGATCGCCATGAGGAGAGACTGCCAAGTGCGTGTAGTAGCCGTGCAGCCGGAGTCGCAGCAGGGCCTCTGGAAACCTGGAGTGGATGACGTCAACGGCCATGGCCGTCGGCTCGCCGTTGGCAAGCTGACTCGACTCAAGCGCGGTCAGGATGAAGGCCCGACCGTCAGCATCGGCGTCAGCACCGTACGTGATTACGTCAAACGGGGGGATTGTTGGTCGGCCAGGCAGCGGGGCCAACATGCTCGGCATGAAGTCATTGGGTAGACGCTTCCACGCAAATGGGAGTGCCCGGGCAATTCGCTTCGTGGACTTGTCCGCGGTGGTATACAGCAAGACATCCGGGCTATTGAGATACGCCAGCCACACGAGCTCGCCGTCCTGACTTCCCGCCGGCAGAACGAAGTTGCGAATGAGGCCGACGAACGGGTTTGCCGCAGCTTCCCGCTCACCGATGTCAGCGACGATACTCCCCTGTGAGTCGACAATTCTGGCCAAGGGCCATGCCGAGGTGCCGGGGCGAGGCGGCACAGCCCAGCGTGCCGTGCTCGCCAACACCAACGAGCCATCACCGAACGCAGCCACTTGGTCGTCCCCCGATCCCGGGAATTGCAGCGTCCTGGGGCGCGTACCCTGAGTCGTAACCTTGAGGTACCTGGTCGGTGTGACATCGAAGATGTTCACGTCGTTGGCAGACACCGAGAACGCCCGGATGTTGCGGTACTCGCCGGGCCCACTGCCGATGCCGCCGAATTCACGAATCGGCTGGCCATCCCGATCGAAGACGTGCATGTGGCCATCGCCATTATCCGCGACATAGACCGAGCCATCCTGGGCGACCCTGATCGCTGTGGGTTTCTCAAGTCCCTCCCACGAAGCAGATCCTGCGGTGGTCACCACCTCCCTCAGCTCCATCGAGCCGTCGCGCATCCTTGCACCGTCTCCCGCACAGGCCCCACTCGCAACTGCTATAACCGTTCCAACCAGGAAGCCCAACCGCATCTGTCGCCTCACGTGTCGTTGGTTGCGCTCGGCCCCTTCGATCCAGCCGAATGACGTGCTCAATCCTTGGGCTCGAAGATCTGCTCGATCGGGAGCCCGAATAGCTTCGCGAACTTGAAGGCAAGGGAGAGGCTTGGTTCATACCGGCCCGTCTCGATTGCGTTGATCGTCTGCCGTGAGACCTCGAGCTGATTCGCCAAGTCCGCCTGGGACCATTGACGAACCGCTCGCAATTCCCTCAATCGTGTCTGGACGGGCACTCAGGAGTACCTGTGCTGGGCGATGGCTCGACCGATGAGATAGATCAAGCCGGCGTAAACCCACATCTCGGTGAGCGACCAGCCGCCCGTCGGTGAAATCCCTGCCGTCTGCAGGAGACCGACGGTCATGAGCATCGCGGTGGTCATTGGAAAGGCGATCGCAAGCGCCTCGAGCTGAATGCGCCTCTGCAGTTCGTCCGAATGCCGCATCAAAAGCATGAAGCGCCAGAGGAAGTGCAGGAACAGCGGCAAGGGGAGCAGGGACACCACCACTTGGAGCGATGGGGCAAGCTCCACCATCTGGAGCACGACCCTCGACACCAGCCACGCGAGCAGCCAAGGTCCGGCCAAAGTGGTGCCCGCCGTTCGGCGGTACAAATACCACTTCGACTTTGGGGCTTCGTGCATTGTGCTGCCTCCGGGTCAGGTGTTGATCAACAGTAAAGGATACTTGACGTTCTGTCAAGCATCCTTTCCATATCTCACAATCTGACCTTTCGGAAGCTTCTCTTCACCGCCTCTGATTGGCCTACAAACGGTGCTGCCAAGGTCCTGAGTTGCCGTTTCAGTACAATGTTATCATTAAGAGACTCCGACAGGAGGATGCGCCGGATCCCGGCGCATCCTCCACAGACGGCCGTCTCACCGATACGTGAGCCGGCCGTTCGTGCGTCAGGGTCCTGCCTGCAGGCCGTCAGAGCCGCTCGAACCTGGCCTGGAAGAAGCGGAGGTACTTCGGCTCATAGATCATCCGGAGGCCGCGGGTGCCTTCCCGCCCTTCATAAACCGCGCGGACCGACTCGGCCACCACGTCCATGTGGGCCTGGGTGTAGACCCGGCGGGGGATGGTGAGACGGGTCAGCTCCAACTTCGGGTGATGGTTCTCCCCGGTCACCGGGTCGCGCCCCGCGCTGGCGATGCCGCGTTCCATCGACCGGATTCCCGAGTCGAGGTAGAGCTCCGCCGCCAGCGTCTGGGCCGGGAACTCCTCCTGCGAGAGGTGCGGAAAGAACCTCCGGGCATCGAGGAAGACGGCGTGGCCACCGACCGGCTGGACGATCGGGATCTTCCAGGTGGTCAGCAGGTCGCCGAGGTATCGCACCTGCCCGATGCGTGAGCGGATATGATCATCCTGGACCGACTCGGCGATGCCGATGGCGATCGCCTCCATGTCGCGCCCGGCCAGCCCGCCGTAGGTGTGCAGCCCCTCGAAGACCACCACGAGATTCCGCAGCTCCTCGAACATCACCGGGTCGTTGATGGCGAGCCACCCGCCGATGTTCACCAGCGAGTCCTTCTTGGCGCTCATCCACGCCCCGTCGGTGTAGCTGCAGAACTCGTGCAGGATCGCGGCAACCGGCGTCCCGGCGTATCCCTCCTCCCGCTCCTGGATGAAGAAGGCATTCTCGACCATGCGCGTCGCGTCGAGATAGAGCTTGATGCCGTAGTGATCGCAGAGCGCGCGGAGCGCCTTGACGTTGGCCATGCTCACCGGCTGGCCCCCGGCCATGTTCACCGTGCCGGCGAGCGAGACATAGGCGATCTTCGCGGCGCCCTCGCGCGCGATCAGGTCCTCGAGCTTGGTCAGGTCGATGTTGCCCTTGAAGGGATGCAGGTTGCGAGGGTCGTGCGCCTCGTCGATGATGACGTCGACGAACGTCCCTCCGGCGAGTTCCTGGTGGTGCCTTGTGGTGGTGAAGTACATGTTGCCGGGGACGAACTGTCCTGGTTCGATGGCCACGCGCGAGATCAGGTGCTCGGCACCGCGCCCCTGGTGGGTCGGGACGACGAACTGGTAGCCATAGTAGCGATGGACCGCTTCTTCGAGGTGGTAGAAGTTCCGGCTGCCGGCGTAGGCCTCATCAGCGACCATCATGCCGGCCCATTGCCGGTCGCTCATGGCATTGGTGCCGCTGTCGGTGAGGAGGTCGATGTAGACATCGTCGGAGCGCAGCAGGAAGGTGTTGTAGCCAGCCTCCTCAAGGGCGACCTCGCGCTCCTCGCGCGAGATCATCCGGAGCGGCTCGACCATCTTGATCTTCCACGGTTCGGCCCACGAGCGGCGGCCCTCCTGCTGGCCAATCGTCTGCAACGTCGGGAGCGTCGGGATCCTCATCGGCGGATCATCCCCTGAAATGGTAAAGGCCGTGCACGCCATCGCGCGCACGGCCCGGTATCATAGACAGCCGATGATGAAGCCTCGATGAAGATCCGGTCGGGGAATCCGGGGGGGTCGGGCCTAGATATTCTCGTCCAGCCAGGCGATCAGGGAGCGATCGACATCTTCCGCCGGGGCCCCGAAGTCCTGGGGCATCACTTCCCACCGCTTGCCGGGACCCATCAGGAACCATGACGCCTCGCCGGCCGGCTCGTTCTTCTTGGGGTTGGCTGCGGATCCTTCGTATGATACAAAATGAAACTCGCGGCCATTATGAAACAGGTGCCGCTGGTCGACCTTGTAAGCGCTCATGGGACCTCGGGGCCGTGGTCAGGCGTGCCCGCCGACGGCTCGGAGCTTGAGAAACGGAGAGATTTGCACGAACAACCTGAGTAATCTAGCCGGTTTGCGGTCAGATTGCCGAGTGATCCGCTCGTATCAATACTTTTCGTACTTCCAATTGCGGGATTTCCCCTCCGCCAGCCACTCGAGCGTCGTGGCCAGTCGTTTCGCCCTGGTTTCCGGCCGTTTCGCCTCGGTGATCCACTCGATGTACTCCCGCCGATGGCTTGGCGCGAAGGCCTCGAACGCGGCTTTCGCCTTCTTGTGCTTCCGGAGCCCGGCAGCAAGGTCCGCCGGGACGCGGAGCGGCGACTTCTTTGGTGCCCGCTTCGGGCGGGTCACCTTCGGCTCATCCTCCTTCAATCGCATCGCCGCCTTGACGTAGCCGGCGAGGACGCGCTTCGAAGGAAGATCCGACACGGCCGTGATCCGCCCGAACTGGCCCATCGCCTTCTCGCCGGACGCCGCCGACTTGTCAACGATCTGCGATCCTCGCCAGAACCCGAAGCCACAGTGGGTCTTGAACGATGCCATGAAGCAGAGCATCCCCTGATACATGAAGAAGAGATGGCCCCACTTGATGGTCTCCTCGACTTCCGGGCATGCGGCGTGGACCACCTCCCGGAGGTGGCTGAGGATCGGCCGCGCGAACTCCGGGGAGTTGGCGATGTAGACATCGAACCGCTTGTCACGCTTTCCCATCGGTCCTCCGGGTGAGTTGGCGGTCCTTCCAGTTCCACCACTTGAGCAGTTCAGGATTCGGTCTGGTGGTGCGCGCGAAGTAGACGGCGCAACGGAAGACGTAGAGCACGCACGGATCCTGGCGGACGCCACGCAGGGTGTTCAGCTGCTGGTACATCCGCTCGGGATCGCGGGGCCTGAGATCGGCAACGCGCCGAATGCCGAGGTCGCGCAGATCTGTGGCAAGCGACGGTCCGATGCCGGGAATCACCTGCAGTTCGTCGTCACGCCGCACGCGGGAACGTCGCATCGAATTCATCCCTCCGGATTCCAGTGAGGCAGGAAGGCGGATACCGGAAACTCGCCGGGATGCGAAACCTAGCGAAGGGAGGCCGGGCTGACCCTAGGGGCTCTTGTCCCACCTTGGAAACGCGGAGCCCCACAACGCCCCCAGTCCACCCCAGAACAGGCCATTGCTGATTGCGCCCACCACGATGATCGGCGTCTCCGGATCACACTTAATGCATTCGCGGAAAGAGAGGAGGAAGGCGGTCGCGAACCCGCCGGTGACCGCCCCCAGCACGCCACCGATCACCGCCCCCCGGTGCCATAGCGAGCCCTGAGATACCTCAATCCGCAACAGGTTCGCAGCGGGTACCGTTCGCACCGCGGCAGAGTCCTCGATGCCCAGACAGGGTGGACCGGGGTAACGGCAGTAGTGGAGTTCGGCGTCCGAGCGCTGAAAGCGCGTCGTGAGTCGACCGATGACGACGCTGTGCGCCAGGTGCATGCGGACCATCTTCCCACTGTCGACCGCCACCGGCAAGAGAGTGTCCTGCGCCGCCACCCCGACTGGGACGAGTGGGCAAAGTACGAGAAGAATCGCTGCTCGAAGCATCATGGCTCCTCTGTCATCCGTCGAACGATCGCACTTCTGCCGCGGGTCAACTGCCGCTGCCGCCAGTGGCGTACAAGATCGCCCCCACGATGAAGCCGCCGGCGACGATGAGCATCGGAATTCCGACACTCCACGCTCCCGCGCCCGGATGACCGGTCCTCGTCTGGGAGATTTCGCTGAAGGCGTAGCGGACGCGGCACGTGTCACAGCTAGGGTGTTCGAGCCACGGGACGCCGCTCAACGAGTCCTGCCTGAACTCCACACCGTGGAGCCGTACCAACTGATTTCGTGCGCGGAACTCGAGCACCGTCTTCTGCTCAAGCGGGCGGGGCGGAACGAGTGTCATCGGCTGCCAATTGGAACTGCACGCCGTGACAGCCAGCAGGGCGAGCAGGAACGATCGTTCGCGGTGCATCTTCGGGCGCTTCATGTGCGCTGCTCCAGGTGTCGAAGCATTGCTGTACCGTCGGCCCAAGATGCTCTCGACCGTCACGCGCCGGACGCTGCTGACCAACTCACGGCGCCGGTCCCCAGCGCGTCACTGAGTGGCCGATGCCGTAACCAAGGAGTCCCACCGCCGCGCCTCCTACGACTCCGCCGACGAAAGCCCCCTGTCCGAGCGATGGACCCCCCGGATCGTCACTAAGGCCAGCGACCATGAGTCCATAGAAGCCACCCAGCAATCCGCCGACGACGCCGCCGATGATCGCGCCCTTCCTGGCCCCGGTGCCACGCTGCACTTCGAGGCGGAGCAGTGCCCGCGTCCGCAGCTCCCTGACGGTGCTCGCCTCACCGCTACCGCTGCAGCGCCAGGCCGGATAGAGGCAGACGCGCATCGTGGAGTCGCCGGGCGTGTAGCGGATCAGCAGCCGGCCGCGAACAACTGCGCCCGGCAATTTCGCTCGCACCTCACGGCCGCTATCGACCGGGATCGTCGGCAAGGGCGATTGCGGGTGCACAGCAGCGGGCACCGCGAACGCGAGCCCGAAGGCGAATGCCCGGCGCCTTGGCGAATCAGTGAGACATCGAACCAATCAGACCTCCGAGCACGGCGAACAGCGCCATGGGTATCAGGTACGACGTTGCTCCACCGCAGTTGGATGTGTCGCAGGCGCCGCGCACCAGTGCCCACCCAAGGAGCCCGACACCGGCGCCAATGCCCATCCCAACGGCCCAATGGCTTGGGCGAATGGAATCGGGGACCGTGACCAACAGGCGTCGGCCAGAATCGGCCTGGCGCGGCCGCCGTGTTCACCGCCCGATGCACCACGGGACTCGAGATCCCTGACGGGACCGGTCCCTGTGCAGCAAGCGGCGCCGCGAACAGCCCGAGCAAGAAGACCAAAGTGCCGATACGCATGACTCCCCCCGGTATGACGATGAACAGCTCAGCGGGACGCTCCCCCATCTGGTTGCCGCCGGGCTATTGCCGCAGCCCATCAGAGGTGGTTGATTAGGATATCACAAACCGGTTTGCGACGCAAACCCAACCGGAGCTGGAGGGATTCCCCACTGCCCAAGGACCGAGTCGATCAACCGCCGCGTCACCCAGCACCTCCTCCGGGACGGCACCCATGAGCTCCGTGCCGGCCTGATCACGATGGTGCCCGCTGGCCTCTGGCTGGCCTGGCTGGTGGGAATCCGGGGTGATGCCCTGAGCGGCTGCATCGTGCTGGCGCTGGGATGGCCCTCGCCGCCGGACCCGGCGTGACAACGCTGCGATCCGGATATGTCCTCCCCCGGCTCGGCTATGCGCGGCACACCCAGCGCACCGACCTCGCGGCACTGAGTACCGTGGCATTGGTTGTCACCGGGCTGGGAGTGGTCGCACTCGAGCAGGAGCGGAATGACGGGTGGGGACGGCCTGCCTCGGCGTTCATCCTGTTCGCAGGACTGGGCTACCTTGCCCGGGAAGGCAGGCTTGCCCGGCACGCCATCGTCGCGGTGCTGGTGGCCAGGTTCGCGTCACCGCTGTACTTCATGGGCTGCCGCCCCTATCCGTTTTACAGTGCCCTGGTGCTGGTCACCGCGTTGCTCCTCACCCTCAGCGGTGGCGCCGCGCTCCGGTCGCTCGTCGTGAACCACTCGGCACGCGCCGGGGACTCCGGCAACGATGCCCCGGGTTGATGGCTTTCGCGAGCACACCGACGTGGACCGGGTCATTCACGACCCGGTTCGCTTCGCGATCATGGCCTGCCTGGCGATGCTCGAGTCTGCCGATTTTCTGTTCCTGCTGGAGGAGCTCTCGCTCACCAAGGGGAACCTGGCGCAGCATATCAACAAGCTCGAGGAGAGCGGCTACGTCACCATCGAGAAAGTGATCCGCCTGAAGCGCACGCACACCATGTACCAGCTGACTCCGGCTGGTCGCGAGGCGTTCGACGCCTACCGTCTCTCGATGCAGAAGGTCCTGGCGAGGATCGACGATCAATCACCAATGATCGATCGGCAGTAGTTTTCATCCAACCACGATTGGAGCTGCCACCAATGCACCGACACCTCCTTGCCGCGTGCCTGCTGCTCGCCCTCCCTGCCGTTGCACCCGCACAGGGCCGTGGTGGCAGCGGCGCGGAAACCGTGACCCTCCTGGTGCCGGCCCGGGTCTGGGACGGCAGTGTCGACAAGAAGGGGGTCGCCAACAAGCCGCACGAGGGCTGGGCGATCCTGGTGCGTGGCGAGCGGATCACGGCGGTCGGGCCGCGCGATCAACTCAATCTCCCTGCTGGCGCGACCACGGTGGAGCTCCCCGGCACCACGCATCCTCCCGGGGCTGATCGAAGGTCACTCGCACCTGCTGCTCCACCCGTACAACGAGGCGGTGTGGGACGACCAGGTGCTCCGTGAACCCGAGGCGCTGCGCGTCGCCGCGCGCCGTCAACCACGCCAGGGCCACCCTCCTCGCCGGCTTCACCACCATGCGCGACCTCGGCACCGAGGGCGCCGGTTACGCCGACGTGGGGCTGAAGGCGGCGATCAACCAGGGCATCATTCCCGGGCCCGCGACTGATCGTCGCCACGCGCGCGATCGTCGGGCTGGGCGAGTACGGACCGAAGGGATTCTCCACCGATATCACGGACGAGATCCCGCAGGGCGCCGAGGAGGTGAGCGGACCGGAGTCGATTGGCCGAGTGGTGCGCGACCAGATCAAGCATGGCGCCGACTGGATCAAGGTCTACGCCGATTATCGCTGGGGACCCAACGGCGAGGTGCGTCCGGGCTTCACTCAGGACGAGCTGAATCTCATCGTCGACATCGCCAGCACTTCCGGCCGCCCGGTGTCGGCGCACGCCACCAGCGAAGAAGGGATGCGTCGCGCCATCATGGCCGGGGTCCGCAGCGTCGAGCACGGCGACAATGGCACGCCGGCCATCTGGAAGCTGATGAAGGAGAAGGGCACCTGGTTCTGCCCGACCGTGGCCGCCGGTGAATCGCAACTGGAGCAACGCGGCGCCTACAAGCCGGGCAACCCGCTCCCCGCTTCGCTCAAGGCCAAGCAGATCACCACCAAGGCGGCGCTCGATGCCGGCGTGAAGATCTGCAACGGCAGCGATGTCGGCGTGTTCAGCCACGGCGACAACGCCAAGGAGCTCGAGCTGCTGGTGCTCTACGGCATGACGCCGTCACAAGCCCTGCTCGCCGCCACCGTCACCGATGCCGCGATGCTCGGCATGGAAGACCGCATCGGCAGCATCAAGCCGGGCCTGCTGGCCGACCTCATCGCGGTGACCGGGGATCCAACGCAGGACATCACCGCCCTGCGCAAGGTGGAGCTGGTGATGAAGGGTGGCGTCCGGTACCGCTAGACCGGCCGCGACACGCGCCCTCGCGCTAACTCCCCGAGTAGAGCGCGACCCGCACCGGTTCCGGCGTATCGAGGGCGTCCTCGATGGTGAATCGCACCCGTCGCACGGCGACCGGAGCGAAACGATCGAGCTTGCGGTAGCCGATGGTGGTGCCCTTGCTGAGCATCTGCCATTCACCTCCGCCTGCCCCTTCGACCAGATAGCGCGCGACCAGCTGGCCTTGCCGGATTTCCTCGCCGAGATCGATGAGCCCCACCGGCGTCTCACGACCCAGGTCGATCTCGGTGGTCGCGCTGCGCGCGCCGGTGCGCCGCCACACCCGTTTCCTTCCCTTGCTGACGTCCTCGTGGAACATCGCCTGCAGGCGCTCGCGCATCCCGGCGAGGCGCTCGACATCGGTGTGATGCAGCCAGCCGTCGCGCGTCGGCGGGACATTGAGCAGCAGTTTGGAGTTGCGCCCGACCGAGGTGAAGTAGAGGCCGACCAGGTTCTCGACCGATCGCACGCGGCTGTCCTCGGCGGCGTGATGGAACCACCCCGGGCGGATCGAGACATCGGTTTCGGCCGGGCGCCAGACGGTGCCATCGGGGTCGCCGTGCTGCAGCTGCTGCATCGACCGCGCTGCCGCTCACGCCGGGAACGCGGACCACGGCGGGATTCACCGTCGACCAGTTCGTCTCGCCGGCGGTACCGCTCTCATTGCCGATCCAGCGCACATCCGGCCCGGCGTCGGAAAACATCACCGCGCCTTGGCTGGAGCTTGCGCACCAGCGCCCAGACCCGCGGCCAGTCGTAGACCTGCTTGCTTGCCGTTGGGTCCTTCGCCGTTGGCGCCGTCGAACCAGACCTCGTGGATCGGGCCGTAGTGCGTCAGCAGCTCGGTGAGCTGCGCGCAGTACACGTCGTTGTAGCGGGGCGAGTCGCCGTACGCGGGATGGTTGCGATCCCAAGGCGACAGATAGACCCCGGCCCTGAGTCCTTCTGTCCGGCAGGCATCGACGAACTCGCGCACCGACATCACCCTTGCCGCCACGGAACGGGCTCGACGCGACCGAGTGCGTCGTGGTGGCCGTCGGCCAGAGGCAGAAGCCATCGTGGTGCTTGGCGGTGAGGATCATGGTGCGGAACCCGGCGGCCTTCGCCGAGCGCGCCCACTGTCCGGCATCGAGGTTGGTGGGGGCGAAGATCGCCGGGTCTTCGGTGCCATCTCCCCACTCGCGGTTGGTGAAGGTGTTGACCCCGAAATGAAGGAACATCGCCAGTTCGTCGCGCTGCCACTCGAGCTGGGAGGGCGACGGCACCGGGCGAGCGCCTCGCCACGAGGCCGCGGGAAGCTCGGGCAGACGCATGAGGCCGACGGCGGTCAGCATGGCGACGAAATCACGACGTGGGAGCCTGGAAGCGGTGTTGGGCATGGGGTGAGCGTCCCGGTTGGCCAGGAATGGACGGGGAGATGATCGCCGCCTGGTGAAGATAGCGCGCGGTTCCGGCTTGTGCCCTGACGGTCCGGGGCGCACCTTTTCCGCATCACCTGCCAGTCTGCTCTTCCCTGACGCCGAGAGGACTCGATGTCGACGCTCGCCGATTCCTCGGATGCAGCACAGCTGCGCCGGCATGCTCGCGCCGCGCTGATCATCCTCACCCTCATCAACCTGTTCAACTACATCGACCGCTATGTCATGGCGGCGTTGCTCGAGTCGATCAAGAAATCAGAACTGCACCTCACCGACCAGCAGATCGGGCTCCTCGCGACCGGCTTTCTGGTGGTGTACGCCCTGACGTCGCCCGTGTTCGGGATGCTCGGTGATCGTGGCCGGCGTTCGCGGCTGATCGCGGCAGGCGTCGGGATCTGGAGTATCGGCACCATGCTCGGCGGCATCGCCCGCAACTTCCTGGCATTGTTCCTGGGCCGTGCCACCGTCGGGGTGGGTGAAGCCGCCTACGGGTCGATTGCACCCGCGGTGCTCGCCGATCACTATCCCAAGAGCCAGCGCGGCCGGGTGATGTCGATCTTCTATGTGGCGATTCCGGTGGGCGCCGCGCTCGGGTTCATCATCGGCGGAATGGTTGATGCCGCCTTCGGCTGGCGAGCCGCATTCTTCGTGGCTGGTGCTCCGGGACTCGTGCTGGCGTACCTGCTCACGCGATTGCCCGAGCCGGTGCGCGGCGCACACGACGACCCCTCCGACGCCGCAGCGATCCCGCACGGCGGCGCCATGCGGGGGGCTGGGCCACCTATCGTGGCTTCTTCCGCAACGCGCCCTACCTGAGCACCGTCCTGGGCTACGCCGCGTATACGTTCGGGCTCGGCGCGATCAGCTGGTGGATGCCATCGTTCCTGCAGCGCGTCCGTGGCCTCTCGGAACATCAGGCGACCACGCAATTCGGGCTGATCGTGGTGGCAACCGGACTGCTCGGCACCTGGGCCGGCGGGTGGATCGGCGACTGGCTGCTCCGCTACACCACCAAGGCCTACCTCTTTGTCGCCGGCGTTTCGACGCTCGTTGCGGCGCCGTTCGCCTGGATTGCGCTGACCGACGGTGACCCGGGGCATTACTTCCCCGCGCTCGTCGTGGTCGAGTTGCTGCTCTTTGCCTCGACCGGCCCGGTCAACTCGGCCATCCTGAACGCCGTCATCCCGACGCAGCGCGCCACCGCGATGGCGTTCTCCATCCTGATGATCCACTTCCTCGGCGATGTCCCCTCGCCGTTGATCATCGGCAGCATATCGAAGTTCCACGGCGACAACGCGGCGTCGCTGGAGTACGCCATCCGGATCGTGCCGGTCGCGGTCCTCGTGGCCGGCATCATCTGGATGGCGGCCGCCCTCTGGCCCTCGCGCACCAAGGCCGTCGCCGGCGGATGAACTCGCTGCGTCGCCTTGCCGCACTGGTCCTGCGGATCTTCTTCCGTCGGGTCAGCATCGCGGGACTCGAGAACATCCCGCGCGATGCGCCGGTGATTTTTGCGCCCAACCATCCCAACTCGCTGGTCGACCCGCTCTTCCTGCTGGCCTTCGCCCCGCGCGAGGTGGTCTTCCTCGCCAAGGAGCCGCTGTTCCGGATGCCGATCATCGGCCGGCTGGTGCGCTGGGCCGGCGCCATCCCGGTGTACCGCCGGCAGGACAATGCCGACATGTCCCGCAACCACGAAACCTTCACGCGGGTGCACACGCTGCTGGCGGGTGGTGGTGCGGTTGCGATCTTCCCCGAGGGCGTGTCGCACGACGACCCGCAGTTGCGTCCCTTCAAGACCGGCGCGGCACGCATGGCGCTCGGCGCCACCGCGATGGGCCCGGCGGACCGGCCGGTGCAGATCATCCCGACCGGCCTGTACTACACCGCCAAGGCCACCTTTCGCAGCTCTGCCCTGGTGTATTTCGGGACGCCGATCATCGTGCCGAGCGCCCCGCTCGATGCCGATGGCGAACCGCCCGCCGGACCGGTGCACGAACTCACCGCAACACTCACCGCCGCCTTGGCCGACGTCACCCTGCAGGCCGATCAGCATGAAGCGCTTGCGCTGATCGCCCGGGCGCAGCGCATCCATGCCTCGGGAGACACCGAGGACACCCACCGGGAACTGGTTGATCAGTTCGAACTGCGGCGACGCTTCCTGGCGGGATACGCCGTGTTGCGCGACCGCGCGCCCGAGCACCTGGCCCGGCTGCAGGGCATGGTCGAGCGCTATGAGGCGAAACTCGCCGCCGCGGGGCTGGCGCCGGAAAGCGTCGCCCCGGGGCGCATCGATGGTCTGCGCGTGTTGCGGTACGCACTCCAGACGGTCGCATTGTTTGTCATCATGCTGCCGCTCGCCCTCATCGGCATCGTGATCCACTTTCCCGCGTATCGCCTGATCGGCCCGCTCGCCACCAAATTCGCCAAGGATCGCGATGTCATTGCCACATCGAAGATCCTCGCGGCCGCCACGGTGTTTCCGTTGACCTGGATTCTGGTCGCCATCGTGGTCGATCGGATCTTCGATATTGAGTGGGCAATGCTTTCGCTGGTGGTGATGCCATTCACCGGCTACATCGCCCTGGCCTTTCTGGAGCGACTTGATCGGGTGATCGGCAGCTCACGTGCGCTTGCCCTCCTCCTCGTTCGTCCCATAGCATTCCAGCGGCTGGTTGCCGAGCGTCGCCTGATCAGGGAAGCGATCCTGCAGGCGAATGACGAAACGGCCGGGAGGACTGCATGAAGCCGAGAGCCATTTTTCGCCTGGTGGTCGCCTGCAGCGCCGTCGCGGCGTGCAACAGCGACTTCACCACCACCGACATCGTCGGCCCCTGGGGCGGCCAGCATGCCCTCATGGTGCTGACTGCCACCGGGGGCACCATGGAGTATGACTGCGCCGCCGGGACGATTTCGAACGACTGGACCGTCACGCCGGATGGTCTCTTCGCGGCCACGGGCCAGCACATTCCGGGGCATGGCGGACCGATCCGGATCGACGAAGACACCGTCCGGCGACCGGCCCGCTACCAGGGGACCATCCGGGGGCACACGATGACTCTGACGGTGGTGCTGACCGACAGCTCTCAGGTGCTTGGGGTCTTTGATCTCACCGAAGGGCGGACCGGGTCGGTCTTCAAGTGTCTCTGATGGGGGCTTGACGGCAGTCTGGGCTATGTGTATAATACAGCTATGAACAATGTGCAGGCGGACAATCCACCCCAGGCACCGGCCGAATCCGGGATGCCGCTGCTCTCGCTGCTCAAGCTCGCAAAGGGGCTTGAGGAGCGGATCGAACAGGCCCTGGCAGAGGACCAGCTGTCGGTGGCGAAGTACGGGGTATTGGGCCATCTCGTCGACGCGGGGCATGCGATCCCGCTCAGTGAGCTGGCCGCGCGCGTCAATTGCGTCCGCTCGAACGTGACCCAGATGGTGGACCGCCTCGAGGCCGATGGGCTGGTGCGCCGAACGCTGGATCCTGCGGACCGCCGAGTGATTCTCGCCGAGCTGACAGAAGAGGGGCGGAAGCGCCAGGCCGCTGGAGCGGAACGAATTCGGGCACTGGAAGCGGCGATGGCCGAAGTCATCAGACCGGATGACCGACACGCGATTCGACGGGCAATGCAGGCGCTGGAGTAGGACGGACATTTTCACAGTCATGTAATTCAGTACTGTACTATTTACACGGCAATAATCAACGTATCACCAATAAGGGAGAGGGGCGCCACAATGACCACCATGACGGCAGGAGCACCAACCACCAGCACCTGGGCAATCGACGCCTCGCACACCGAGGTCGAGTTCTCCGTTCGCCACCTGATGATCTCGAACGTGAAGGGACGCTTCGGGACCGTGACGGGCGAGGTCGTCCTCGACCCGGCCACGCCGCGGAAGGTGCAGATCGCGGTTGCGATCGACGTGACCAGCATCGACACCCGCGAGGAGAAGCGCGATGCGCACCTTCGTTCGGCGGACTTCTTCGATGTGGCGCAGTTCCAGACGATGACGTTCAGCGGCGGGACGATCAGCGGCAACACCGAGGGTGAGTTCACGCTTGCCGGCGAACTGACCATCCGCGGCGTGACCAAACCGATCACGCTGGACGTGACATTCGAGGGAGCCGGCGGCGACCCCTGGGGCGGCACCCGGCGCGGCTTCTCCGCGAAGGGAAAGCTGATGCGGAGCGCGTTCGGACTGGAGTGGAACGCCGCGCTGGAGACCGGCGGCGTGGTCGTGGGTGACGAGGTCAAGATCATGATCAACACCGAGCTGGTCCTGCAGAAGTAGCGGGATGCTTGCCCCGTGTGGTGATCGCTGATACCCTCCGCCCCATGCGAGCGCTGTTGGTGCACGGTATGGGGCGGACCCCGGTCTCGATGATGACCCTGGCGGATGCGTTGCGCCGGGCCGGGATCGAGCCGTCGCAGTTCGGGTACAGCGCCGCCTTCGAATCGGTGGAGCGCATCGTGGGCAGGCTGCGCCGGCGGCTCGAACAGGAGGTCGACGACGAGTACATCGTCGCTGGGCACTCGCTGGGTGGCCTGCTGCTTCGCGTCGCCATCGCCGGTCTCGCCTCAGGCGTGCCACGACCGCGGCGGATGGTCATGATCGGCACGCCCAACCAGTCGCCGCGACTGGCCCGCCGCTTCCTCGGCGCGTTCTGGTTTCGCGCGATCAACGGTGATGCCGGCCGGATGCTGGCATCGCCGGAACGGATGGCGGCCATTCAGGCTCCGGCCGTGTCCTGCACCATCATCGCCGGAACCGGCGGGCCCTGCGGCAACTGGAGCCCGTTCGGCGACGAGCCGAACGACGGATTGATCTCGGTGGATGAAGCGCGCATGGGTGGCGACGAGGAGTTCATCGAGCTCCCCATCCTGCACCCATTCATGCCCTACGACCGCCGGGTCTCCCGGCTGGTCATGGAGCGCTGCGTTACCTCTTCCTGACCGGTGGCGGTGCCGGCACCAGCTTGATCGATCCCCCGGTCTCCCGCGCCTTCAGCACGGCCATCACATCGGCCAATGGAATCGGGGTGAACTCCCCCGACAGGAAATCGCGCACCTGCATCACTGTCAGCTTCTTGCCAAGCAGGAGCGAGAACTCGCTGTTGTACTCCTGGGGGAGTGACGGCCCGCCGGCCCCGCGTCCGCCACCACCACGACCCCCGCTACCGCCACGACCGCCACCCGCACTGGCGACCGGCTCGACCATCAGGCTGGCGGCCTCCTTCTCTTCGGCCGTCATCACCGGTTCGGTGGCTGCCACGCCGCGCTGCAGCGCCGTGAGCTGATAAGCGGCCTTCACCTCATTCAGCAGCGAGCCGGCGCGCTGGTCGATCAGCGGCAGGAACGCGGCGGTCTTCTTCGTCCCATCCGCGACATTGGTCCACATCACGCTCGCCGAGGTGACCACCCCCTTCTCGATCCCGGCCTGGTGCAGGATGGAGTTCCGGGCGTCCTTGTACGCCTGCGGCAGCGCGGCGGCGGTGGCATCGGCCAGGTAGCCGAGGCCCTTGGTGTGCGACTCACCCATGCGCGAGAGGCCGCGGCCGAGGTTGTCGGCCACGACCCGCGCCGCCATCTCCTCGGTGCCGGTCGCTAGGACCGCCAGCGAACCGAGACCTACCGCCGCGGCCCGCTTGTACTGCGTGGGATCCTGCTTGTCGGGCGTGTCCTCCGAGGAGTGGTAGTACATGTCCGGCCAGGTGATGAACATTACGGCCGGAATGCCGTGCTGCATGTAGGTGACGTGATCGCTCGAGCCGTAGTGCTTGTCGATCTTGATGTAGAACGCATCCTTGCTGCCGTGCTGCGATTCCACCGGCTCCGATGGTGCATAGCCGCCGCCGCGGAAGCGGACCCGCTCACGCGAGATGTCGGCGACGTATTCCATCATGCTCTGGGCAATGTCGTTGAGGTACGATGGATAGGTATCCGGCGTGCGCTGCAGCACCCAGTAGCTGCGGCTGTCGGCGACGCGAATCGCCTCCATGTCGAAGTTGAGCGTCCCGATGATGGCCTTCGCCTTGTCGGGATGCGCGTTCAGGTACGCGTTGGTTCCCGAAATTTCCGGCACCCACTGGAAGTTGATGGTCCGCTTGGGCCGCGGCAGCTTTCCCTCGGCGATGAGCTTGAGGTAGGCGCGGCCGATCTCGAGCGTGAGCGCACAGCCCGAATTGTCGTCGTTGGCGCCCTGCTTGATGAGCCCTTCATAGAGGTGGCCGCTGATCGCCACTTCCTGCGTGGTGCTGCCGTCGCCCGGAATCTCGGCGTGGACATATTCCGGCTGGCTCGGCACCTCGACGCTCCTGGTGATCGAGCGGATGGTGATCTTGTCGCCGCGCAGCAGCATGGCGGCGAGATTGTGCTGCACCTCCGGCGTCACCGACCAGGCGACGGTGTTGGGCTGGGCAATGACGCTGGAGGAGACGATCTGGTTCGGGAAGTCGATTTCCCGCTGGAAGCCGATGGAACTGACCCCCAGCACGCCGATCGCTCCGCGCTGAATGGCCTGGGCATATGCCTGGCTGGTCCGGCCCGAAGAGAGGACGAACTTGCCCTTCACGTCCTTCCCCTCGAAGTCCTGCGCCCGTCCCGGGCCGACATCCACCAGCTCCCCGCTGATGTCGCCGTTGGCGTTCAGTGACGCGAGCGAGAGGGCAATGTCCTGGATGTCGAACAGCTTGACGCTCTTCGGCGTCGTCATCCACAGCTCGCCCTGGGTCGGCTGCCATGCCGTGGTGGCATTTCCGAACTTCTCGATTGACACGTTGCTGAAGCCGAACTCCCGGGCGTACCTGACCATGACCTGGCTTTCATGCGTCGTGTCGTTGTACTCCTGCGGAAGCCGCACCCGCTGCCACGGCACCAGGTCGAGCACGTAATGCATCGCCCGCTCCCCGGACACCTCGTTGATGATGGCCGTCATCACCTCCTGGGAGAGGAGGGTCCGGTCCTCGCGTTCCTGGGCCAAAAGGGGAGCCACCGGCGTGGCAGCCAGCACCAAGGTCGAGAGGCTCGCGAACAGCGTCCGGTGGGTCATGATCGTGGGCTCCTGGGATTTCTGGGTGGATCATGAAGTATACGCCCTGAAGCGCCAGATGGCGGACCGTCCGGGAACCGCGTAACGTTGAGGGTCGAACCCGGCGGATCCGCCCGGGCGCCAGGCATTTCCCCCCGCACTGGCTTGCCTCGAACTGCAGGTGACTGCATGCGATACGGCGTCATTCACATGCTCGTCCTGGCCCTCATCGGCGTCGCCGGTCAGGGCGAGGCCCAGCAGGTGCGCCCGGTGCTCGATCACCAGATGATCCTCGATCGGCAGTCGTGGTGGGACAACCGCGACTGGGACTGGTACGAGGCCAACATCCCGTTCTTCGAGTCGCCCGATCCGGAGATCGACGCGACCTACTATTACCGCTGGGAGCTGGTCACCAAGCACCTGACCTACGGCTCACCGGCGACCGGCTACACCTTCACCGAGTTCATCGATCGCCCATTCTGGTCCGGCGCCTATGGCGCCATCTGCTGTCCCGCTGGGACACCAGCTCTACGAGGTCCGCTGGCTGCGCGACCGGCGGATCGTCGACGACTTCGCCCGCTACTGGTTCGAGACCCCCGGCGCCGCAGCCGCGCAGCTACAGCAACTGGTACGGCGACGCGGTGTTCGCCGCCTTCCTGGTCAATGGCGACCGGGGCTTCCTGGCACCATGCTGCCGCACATGGAAGCCCAGTATGCCGGCTGGATGGCGGAGCGCTGGGACTCCACCGAACAGGATGTTCCACTGGGACGGTATGCACGACGGGATGGAAGTGAACATCAACTCCCGGCTGACCACCGACGAGGGTTCCGGCGCCGACGGCTACCGGCCGACGCTCAACTCCTATCTCTACGCCGACGCGCGTGGCGATCTCGCGAGCGGCGGCCCTGCTCGGCGAACCCGCGACGGCCGCGCGAATTTGCCGCCCGCGCCGCCGACCTCAAGGCCCGCGTCCAGCGGGAACTCTGGGATCCGAAGCGGGAATTCTTCTTCCACCAGTTCCGCACCGACGAACAGGACGGCATCACGGCCGGATCGCTGACCTACCAGAGCGGGCCGCATGCCGGCAACGCCCATGGCCGGGAGGAGATCGGCTTCGTGCCATGGCAGTTCAACCTTCCCGACGCCGGGTACGAGGGCGCCTGGCGCTTCCTGATGGACACGGCCTACTTCTTCTCCGCGCACGGCCCCACCACGGTCGAACGCCACGATCCGCAGTTCCTGATCTCGCCGCGCTGCTGCGTCTGGAGCGGCAACGCCTGGCCCTACGCCACCACGCAGACGCTGGTGGCGATGGCCAACCTGCTCGACAATTACCACCAGTCGGTGGTGGACAAGGCCGACTACTTCCGGCTCTTCCAGACCTACACGCTCGACCAGCGCCGGGACGGCCGCCCCTACATCGCCGAGGCGGCCAACCCGGACAACGGATCATGGGACGGGCACAACACCTTCGATCACAGCGAGCACTATTTCCATTCGGGCTATGTCGACCTGGTCATCACCGGCCTTGTCGGGTCTGCGGCCCCGCGCCGACGACTCGCTCGAGGTGCAGCCGCTCGCACCCGACAGTTGGGACTACTTCGCGGTTGAGAACGTCTCGCTATCATGGCCGTGAAATCGCCATCATCTGGGATCGTGATGGCAGCCGCTACCAGCGTGGAGCTGGGCTCACGCTGCTATCCGATGGAGCGGTGATCGGCCGTTCGGCGCGCCTCGACCGACTCGTCGCTGCGCTGCCCGCTGGCGTCGCGCGCAGCCGGACCTCCGTGCGCTTGGTGAACATTGCCGTGAACAACGGCAGGAAGGCCTACCCGCTGATTTCCACCTCGTACAGCGCCCCCGGCACGTCGCCGCACTATCTCGTTGACGGGAATTACTGGTATCACCGGTCGCCACCGAATCGATGGACAACCTCGGGGTCGCCGAACGCCAGGGACTGGGTGACCATCGACTTCGGCGCGCCACGAGAGGTCGAGTCGGTGAAGCTCTACTTCCTCGACGATTCGGCAGGGATCAAGCCGCCAGCGCGTTACGACCTCGAGATCTGGCGCGACAACGGCTGGGTGCCGATCACGGCGCAACAACGCACCCCGGCCGCGCCGGAGGGGCGACGCGCCAACGTCGTCTCGTTCGCGCCAATCACCACCTCCCGATTGCGGGTCACCCTCACGCCAAGGCCCGGCAACGCCGTCGGCTTGACCGAAATCGAGGCCTGGGGTCGCACGTGCGCTCCCGCCCTCCCCCGCTCCCGCGCCGTCGCCGGATCTTGCCTATGGCGCCACGGTGAGCGCCTCGTTCACCTCCCCGTACGATCAGGTGAGCGAAGTGAACGACATGGTCGTCGCATTCAGCCATTATTCACGCAACCGCTGGACGGCCTTCGGCAGTCCCAACGCCCAGGACTGGGTCGAGGTCGACCTCGGCGCCCCGAGGCGCATCGGCAGCGGTGGAGCTCTATCTCTGGGGCGACGGTAGTGGCGTGAAGGCCCCGAAGCGCTACACTATCCAGACCTGGAATGGCAGTCAGTGGGTGGCGACGCAGGTGACGTCCGCAGGTGCCGCTCCAGCCGCTGGTCTCATCGGTGAACACCGTTCGGATGGTGCCGGTCGAGACCGGGAAGCTCCGCATCGTCTTCGAGCACGCTCTTCCCGCCGCCAGCGGGGTGACGGAAATGATCATCCGGGAGGCAGGACAATGACGCAACGGACCATGGCGTGCTGATGGCGACCTCGGCGCTCGCGGCCAGCGACACTCTCAGCACAGAATGGACCCACGCTCCGGACCCGCTGGGCCGCCGCGGTCACCCCGCCAGCGTCCTGCCCGAGTATCCCCGCCCGCAGATGGTCCGCGCCAGCGTGGACGAACCTCAACGGCCCATGGGACTACGCCATCACCGCCGGCGACGCGGCGCAGCCCGCCGAAGTGGGACGGCCAGATCCTCGTCCCCTTCGCCGGTCGAGTCGCAGTTGAGCGGCGTCCAGCGCGCCGTCGAGCCCGGCGCAGCGGCTCTGGTACCGCCGCACCTTCACGCGCGCCGGCGATGCCCGCGCGGCGGCCGCCTGCTGCTGCACTTCGGCGCCGTCGACTGGGAGGCGACGGTCTGGGTGAACGGCCAGGCGGCTCGGCGAGCATCGCGGCGGCTACGACCCGTTCACCTTCGACATCACCGATGCGCTGCGGCCGGCGGACCCAGGAGCTGCTCGTCGCCGTGTGGGACCCGACCGACAGCGGTCCGCAGCCGCGCGGCAAGCAGGTGCTCAAGCCGCACGGCATCTGGTACACCGCGGTCACCGGCATCTGGCAGACGGTGTGGCTGGAGCCGGTGCCGCGGCCGCACATCGACGGCGTCTGTCGATCGCGCCCGACATCGATGCCGGCACCGTGCATGTTCGAGTCAACACGCGCGGCGCCGCGCCCGGCAGCCGGATCGCGGCCACGCGCCGATGCTCGGATCGGCAAGCCGGTTGGCGACGGGCACGGCAACCGTCGGCCAGGAGATCACCCTGTCGCATTCCCGACGCACAGCTCTGGTCGCCCGACGATCCGTTCCTCTACGACCTGACGGTCACGCTCTCCGAGCGGGGACATGGTCCACAGCTACTTCGGCATGCGCAAGATCGCGGTCGGCGAGGACGCCGCCGGGCGTGCACGCGGCTCTTCCTCAACAACCAGCCGCTGTTCCAGTACGGCATGCTCGACCAGGGCTGGTGGCCCGACGGCCTCTACACCGCCGCCCACCGACGACGCGATGCGCTTCGACATCGAGACGATGCAAGCGACTCGGCTTCAACATGATCCGCAAGCACGTGAAGGTCGAGCCCGAGCGCTGGTACCACCTCGCCGACAGCCTCGGCATGCTGGTCTGGCAGGACATGCCGAGCGGCGACAACAACACCCCGGCGGCGAGGACAGCAGTTCGCCGCCGAGCTGCAGCGGATGATCGACGCGCTACGCAACCACCCGTCCATCGTGATGTGGGTGCCGTTCAACGAGGGCTGGGGCCAGCACGACACCGAGAAGACGGTCGCACTGGCTCAAGGCGTACGACCCCTCCCGGCTGGTGGACAACGCCAGCGGCTGGACCGACCAGCACGTCGGCGACGTCTCCGACATCCACGCCTATCCCGGGCCCGGCGATGCCGGCCGCTGGAGCCGACGCCGCGCCGCGGTGCTCGGCGAGTTCGGCGGCCTCGGCCTCCCGCTCGCCGGACACACCTGGGTCGACAGCAACAACTGGGGCTATCGCAGCTTCTCCGACACGCACGCGCTGGGCACGGCCTACAGCGACCTGATGCACCAGCTCACGCTTCCTGATCGCCGACGGGCTCTCGGCCGCGGTGTATACCCAGACCACCGACGTCGAGGTCGAGGTCAACGGCCTGATGACCTACGACCGCGCGATCGTCAAGCTCCCTCCGACGCAATCGCCGCCAGCGCCAGGTCGCTCTTCACCTCGCCGGTCACGGTCCGGAGCGTTGTCCCCACCTCGCTCCGCGACCGGACAGAGCTGGCAGTTACACCACCACCGCACCCGGTCGACGGATGGTTCGCCGCCGGACTTCGATGACAGCCGCTGGCAGCAGGGCATGGCGGGTTCGGCACGTCCGGCACCCCGGGCGCGGTGGTGCGGACCCCGTGGACCACTTCGGATATCTGGCTCCGACGCAGCTTCGACGCTCGACTCACCCGGCCCTGACCGAATCCCGCACTGGCGGATCCACCACGACGAGGACGCCGAGGTCTACCTGAACGGCGCAGCTGGTGGGCACAGTTCGAGTGGCTACACTTCAGGGTACCAGCGCATCCCGCTCGATGCCCGGGCGCGCGCGCTGCCCTCCGCCGCGGGAAACAATCTCATCGCCATTCACGTCCACCAGACCACGCGGCGGGCAGTACATCGACCTGGGCCTCGACGAGGTGATCACGCCATGACCGTTCGCGCACCTTCGCCGTGCCCTCCTTCCTGCGGTCGTCATCCTCGCCGCCGCGCCTGCGGCCCCGCACGCGGCTACCCAAGGATGCACGTGGTCAAGCCGTCGACCTTTGCCCGTGCCCCTTCGGGACCGCGCCTGACGGCGAGGCAGTCGAGATCTTCACGCTGACCAACGGCCACGGCATGGAAGTGCGCGCCATGTCGCTACGGCGCGATCATCCATCTCGATCAAGGTGCCCGACGCGCAAGGGCATGATGGGCGACGTGGTGCTCGGCTTCGACTCGCTGGCCGGGTACGTGAAGAGCTCGCCGTATTTCGGCGCGGTCGTCGGGACGCTACGGCAACCGGATCGCCAAGGGACACTTCGCGCATCGACGGGAGGCAGTACACGCTGGCGGTCAACAACGGACCCAATGCGCTGCACGGCGGGTTGCAGGGCTTCGACAAGCAGGTCTGGACGGCGGAGCCGGTGCGGAGCGACAGCAGCGTCGGCGTGGCCTTCACCCTCGTCAGCCCCGACGGCGACCAGGGGTATCCCGGCACGCTCACCGCGCGCGGTGACCTACACCCTGATGAACGCCCGCAACGAGATCGTGATCGACTACGAGGGCTCGACCGACAAGGCCACGCCGGTCAACCTCACCAATCACAGCTATTTCAACCTCGCCGGTGCAGGGACCGGCGACATCCTCGGCCACGTGCTCACGCTCGAGGCCGACAGCATGACACCGGTCGACGCGACGCTGATCCCCACCGGCGCGATCACCCCGGTGAGCGGGTACGCCGTTCGACTTCACGACCGCCGACCCCGATCGGGGCGCGCATCGATGCCAACGACACGCAGCTCAAGAACGGCGGCGGCTACGACCACAACTTCGTGATCAACCGCACCGGTCCGGGGCTGGTGCACTTCGCCCATGTCGTCGAACCCGCCACCGGCCGGACCCTCGACGTCTCGACCACCGAGCCCGGCGTGCAGTTCTACACCGGCAACTTCCTGGATGGCACGATCACCGGAAAGGACGGCCTCGTCTATCCGCCGTCGTTCCGGCTTCTGTCTCGAGACGCAGCACTATCCCGACTCGCCCAACCACGCGAATTTCCCGTCGACGATCCTGCAGCCGGGCGCGGTCTACAAGTCGCGCACCGTCTTCGCTTTCGGCGTGACCGAGTAGTCGCGGAGCCGCTTCGATGAACCTCCGCAGCACTGCCCACTCGCTGGTTCGCGTCCAGTCGTTTGGCCTCGCCGTGGTGCTGGTCATCCTGGCCGGGGTGCTCACGGCCGTGTCCGGGTCGCACATCGACCCGATGACCGGCCAATCGATCAACAACTTCCTCAACGCCCATACCCTGCTCCAGATGGCGACCGACACCAGCACGATCGCCATCATGGCGGTGGGCGCCACCCTGATGATCATCTCGGGTGGCATCGATCTCTCCGTCGGGGCGATCTACGCCATTTCAGGCGTGGGGATGGCGATGGTGCTCCGGGGAATCGGGCCAATGGGACCAGTGACCACGGTGTTCGTGGCGTTGCTCACCTGCCTGGCGATCTCGTTTCTGTGCGGCCTGGCCAACGGCATCATGACGATCGGGCTCGGGGTGCACTCCTTCATCATCACGCTCGGGACGATGTGGGTGTTCCGCGGCCTCGCCTTCGTCTCGAGCCATGCCGAGTCGATTCTCGTTCCGACATCGCTCACGGCGGTGACCAAGGCCTCGCTCGGGCTCGGCGCGACGCTTTCTCCCGTCCCGCTCCTGGCGATGCTCGCCGTCACCGCCGTTGGCGCCGTCTTCCTCACGCGCACGGTGATGGGACGTCACGTCCTGGCGGTGGGCGGCAACGCCGAGGCAAGCCGCTACGCCGGGTTGCGGGTGAACCGGATCCGGCTGGGGGTCTTCCTCTGGTCGGGCCTGACGGCCGGCATCGCGGCCTTCCTCGGTGCGGGGTACTACGGCTCAGCGACCTCGTCGGACGGCACCGGGTACGAGCTCTACGTGATTGCCTCCGCGGTGGTGGGCGGCGCTTCGCTGCAAGGCGGCAAGGGGTCAGCCATCTCGTCGACCCTGGGGGCGCTGCTGATCGTCCTGATTCGCCAGGCGATCCGGACGTTGCACCTCGACCAGAACTATGAGTGGATCATCATCGGCACCGCAATGATTGCGGCAGTGGTGCTCGACCAGAGCGGCACCAAGCTGCTGGCCAGGCGGATGGTGGCGAGGCGCGGGACATGACCGGCGCTGCGGTCCGATTCGCCGGCACCACCCGGCGCTATCCCGGCATCACCGCACTTGATGACGTGACGTTCGACATTGCCGCAGGCTCCTGCCATGCCGTCTGCGGCGAGAACGGTGCCGGCAAGAGCACCCTGGGGAAGATCCTCGCCGGCATCGAACAGCCCGACGAGGGCACGATCTACCTCGATGGCACACCGGTGACCTTCAAGTCGCCGCGCGAGGCCCTCGCCGCTGGCGTCGCGATCGTACACCAGGAACTTGCCTTCTGCGAGTATCTGTCGATCGCGGAAAATCTCTGCTTGAGCTGCATCCCTACCCGGCGGGGAGTCATCGACCGCGCCGCGCTCGATGCCCAGGCCCGCGAACTGCTGGCGACCGTCGGCGCCACCATGGACCCGACCCTGCCTCTCGGCACGCTCAGTATCGCCGAGCAGCAACTCGTGCAGATCGCAGCGGCCGTGGGGTGTGGCGCGCGCGTGGTGGTGTTTGATGAACCGACCAGCTCACTCAGCGAAGGCGAGGCAACACGACTCTACGACCTGGTGCGCCAGCTCGTGGCTCGCAGCGTCACGGTGATCTACATCAGTCATCGGATGCCCGAGATCTTCCTGCTGAGCGATTCGGTGACCGTCCTCCGCGACGGTCGCCATGTGGCGACCACTCCCACGCCCGGGCTCGAGGAGGCCACGCTGGTACACCAGATGATCGGTCGTCGGCTGGAGCAGTATTTCCCGGCGCACGTCGGCGCGGCTGCCGGTGCGGAGCTGCTCCGGGTCGAGCATCTCACCAGCCCCGGCCGCTTCGAGGATGTTTCCTTCACCCTGCGGGCCGGCGAGGTGCTCGGGCTGGCGGGCCTCACCGGAGCGGGGCGCTCCGAGATTGCCAGGGCGATTTTCGGGCTCGATCCCGAAGCGACCGGCGGAATCTTCGTGCGCGGTGCCGCGGTCGCGATCGGGTCGCCGCGATCGGCGATGGACCACGGCATCGGACTGGTGCCGGAGGACCGCAAGCGTCAGGGTCTGGTGCTCTCGATGCTCGCCCGGGAAAACGCCACGCTCACCGTGCTCGAGACGCTGTCACGGTTCACCTTTGTCCGCCGCCGGCGCGAGCACGACCTCGCCCTCGAGCACTTCGAGCGGCTCAAGGTGCGCACTGGGCTGCTCGAGTCACCGACCACGGCCCTCTCCGGCGGCAACCAGCAGAAGCTGGTGCTGGCGAAGTGGCTCGCGGCCAGGAGCTCGATCCTCATCCTCGACGAGCCGACCCGCGGGGTCGATGTCGGGGCCAAGGCCGAACTGCATGCCTGGATCGACAAGCTGGCCTCGGAAGGCACGGCGATCCTGCTGATCTCGAGCGAACTCCCCGAACTGCTGTCGCTCTCCACCCGGGTGCAGGTGCTGCGCGCCGGACGCGTTGCCGGCGAGCTGTCCCGCGAGCGGGCCAACCAGGACAGCGTCCTGCGGCTGATGGCGGGGATCGCGTAGCTCCCCCGACCGGAGACCCGGCAGTATCTTTGGCTTATCCCTCAGCATTCCAAGGACACTCCCATGCCAAGCCGCCACGGCCTTCGTTCCTCCCTCCTCGTCCTCGCCACCCTGAGCCTGGTGATCGCATGCAGCCCCGGCCCCGCTCCGACGCCGACGCCCACCACTTCGGGGGCGCTGCTCGCCGCCACGCCGCCGATGGGATGGAACAGCTGGAACAAGTTCGGCTGCAAGATCGACGAGAACCTGATCCATGAAACCGCCGATGCGATGGTCAAGTCGGGGATGAAGGCTGCGGGCTATCAGTACATCAACATCGATGATTGCTGGATGGCCAAGGAACGTGATGCCCAGGGTAACCTGCAGCCCGATCCGGTTCGCTTCTCCCACGGCATCAAGGCGCTGGCCGACTATGTCCACGCGAAGGGGTTGAAGCTCGGCATCTATTCCTCGGCCGGCACGGCGACCTGCGAGAACTACCCCGCATCGCTCGATCACGAAGTCGCTGACGCCAACACCTTCGCCTCGTGGGGCATCGACTACCTCAAGTACGACAACTGCAACAACCAGAAGAAGCCGTTCTACGAGCGCTACGACGCCATGGCCAAGGCCCTCCGTGCGTCGGGCCGGACCATCGTCTTCTCGCTCTGTGAGTGGGGGCAGAACAAGCCCTGGGAGTGGGGACGCCAGGTAGGCGGCCAGCTCTGGCGCACCACCGGTGACATCAGCGACCGGTGGAACTCGATGCTCGGCATCCTCGACAAGCAGGTCGGGCTCGAGAAGTACTCCGGCCCCGGCGGCTGGAACGATCCCGGACATGCTCGAGGTCGGCAATGGCCGGATGTCCTCCGACGAGTACGTCGCCCACTTCTCGCTCTGGGCGCTGCTCAACGCCCCGCTCATTGCCGGCAACGACCTGCGCAGCATGTCCGACTCGACCCGGAGCATCCTCAACAACAAGGATGTCATCGCGGTCGACCAGGACTGGGGCGGCGATGCAGGGCGCCCGGGTGCGCAAGGACAGCGTGACCGAGGTGTGGGCCAAGCCGATGCGCGATGGCTCCAAGGCGGTGGTGCTGCTCAACCGCGGCGAGCAGCCCGCCACGATTGGCGTGACGGTCACGGAGCTCGGGCTTCGCGCGGCGGGCTCCTATGCCGTGCATGATCTCTGGTCCAAGGCGTCGACCACCGTCACCGACCGGATCACAGCGCAGGTGCCAAGGCATGGGGCGGCGATGTTCATTGTCAGGGCGAAGTAGCCGCGCGGCGACTTGATGGTGACCGAACGAGAGTCGGTCTAGCGGGGTAGCCATGGGAAGACCGTTCCGTTGTGTTTCATGTGGCAGCTTGGCGCTGCTCGCCGCGGTGTCGCTTGCCCACAACCTTCCTGCCCAGGAGCCGGCCGCCCGCCGGTTCCTCGACTCGCTCTTCGATGAGGTTGGCCGGGCGAATACCGCCGCCGAGCTTCCACCTGCCTCACGCTGTGCCGCACGCTCAGGTACCCTTGGGCGACTTTGTGATGGACTGATCGCCGACCGACGGATCGAGTTCAGCAAGGATCGGAGTGACGCCGCCAGGACCCGTGACCTCTTCGAACGGATTGTGGCCGAGGAACCGAGCTGGCCGGTGGGGTGGTATGGCCTGGGAGTCGCTCGCCTGCAGGCCTCGCGAGCCGGGGTACTGGCGCACGCAGGCCCCCGCCATCCCATCGGCATGAGCAACGAGGTCGGTGCGGGCAACGCCCTGGTCCAGGCGCTGGAACTCGACTCGAATTTCCTGGCCGCGGCCGAAGCGCTGGCGATTGCCCCGATTCCGCGCGAGGGCGGGTCACGCCTCGGCAACCGCGTGCAGATGCTGCGTCAGGTCAAGCGACTGCTCCCGACCTACGGACTCTACTCCGCCGGCATGGTCGAACTCGAAGGCGGCGACCCTGACTCGGCAGCGATGTTCTTCGATGCAGCACTGTCACGACGTGACGTCGACAGCGGCGTCGTGCTGCTGCAACTCGCCCGCGCGCGCTACTGGGCGGGAAGGCCGGTTCAGGGCCGCGCAGCTCTGCTTGCTGGAGTACGCGACACCGCTGAGATCGGACAGAAGGCGTACCGCAAGGAACTGGAATGGGTTGCATCCCCTGAGGAGCTGGCTGCATGGGATTCCTTGCCGGTCCGGGAACGCCCAGGGTGGCTGGCGACATTCTGGGCCGATCGGGATGTCGAGGAAGGGCACGCGGACGGCGAACGACTGGTGGAGCATTATCGCCGGGTGAAATTCGCTCTCGGCATCTATCGCTTGCGGCTGCCGCAAACCGGGCGCCATCTGGCTGCTGGTGTGGCGGTGGCGTGGGATTTCTATGACGAAGAGGAGTACATCAAGAACCTGGCCAAGCGGTTCCCCGCCCAGAACTCAGTACACGATGGTGGCAACAACGACCTTGACGCTCCAGGGGGTCTCAACACCATTACCGCCAACATCGCTCTCGCATATGGAGACGTCGAGAGCATCGGGCATCACAACCCCTTCCGGGACTTTCGAGCCACACAGGACCTGCTCGATGATCGCGGCGTGGTGTACATCCGGCAGGGGAAGCCCGACGCAACGGCGCAGACCACTCAAGGTGAGTCGCTGATGCTCTGGGTCTACCACCGTGAGGGCAAGCCGCTGGTTCTCTCCTTCCGCGAGGTGAACTTCGACGGGCAGGTCGGGGCGTCACAGTTGACGCCCACCCTGATCACGGCCAATCCCATTCTTCGTAACCAGCTTTGTCATCTCGACGCTTCGATCTGTTCTCCGAATGCGGCGCCAAGCCCCTATTCGAGCGCCGATTTCGGTTCACTTGCAGGATCCGGCCTTAACGAAACGATCCAGGTCACTCCAACCCAGCGCCTCGGCGGCGATCCTGCCACCGGAATGCGCACTGCCCAGAACGCCGCCGCGCTCGCCTCAGGCGCCAAGCTCCACCGCCTCCGCGACGAAGGGCTGACCGCGATCGACACGGCCACCCAGACCGACCGCTACCGTCCCCCCCTGGCTCGGGCGATGACGCCGTTCGTCGTGATCTACGGCCTTGATCGGGCGCCCGGAGTCGGCCCCCGGGTCGTCGCGGCATTCGCGATTTCAGGTGACCAACTGACGGCGATGCCGGTCACGGCAACCAACGGCCGCACGGTCTATCAGGTCCGGGTACGGGTGCTGACCGCGCGTCAGAGCGACGGCAGCCGGACCGACCTCGACACCACGCGCTACTTCACGGCCACAAAGCCGCTCACCAAGGGCGAGTACCTGACCGGTCTGGCTGAACTTCCGGTCTCACCCGGGCAGTACTCCGCCACGCTGATGCTGACGCAACCCGACAGCGGTGGATCGGTTGCCCATCTCCCCGCCCTCGTGGTCCCGGGCAATGCCCACGCCCTCACGGTGAGCGACCTGGTGTTGGGGCGCGAAGGCAGTGGCGTCCACTGGAACTCCGGCGCCACGGTCGTGCCGCTCAATCCGCTCAACGTCTATCCCAGGGAAGGCTCGGCTGAGGTGTACTTTCAGGTGGCGGGACTCGCACCGGGGAGCAGCTATCAGACCCGCTTCGACTTCTTTCGCAGTGATGATGATGCCAAGCGCGCACCGCGACTGAGCATCAGCTCGACTCAGGTCGCCGGCAGCAAGTGGACCGAGGTACAGCGCACACTGGGGCTCAAGAACCTCGACACCGGTCGGTACCGGGTGCAGCTCACGGTGGGAAGCGGCGGTCGCATTGTCACGTCGACCGCGTGGGTCACGATAGTCAAGTGAGGAAGACCTGCACCGAATGACGATCGACGCCGCGGCCCTGCAGGAACGCCTCGCCCACGCCATGCGCGGTGAACTCGAGGTGCTCGAGGTGCTCGGCGTCGGCGGTTTCGGGGCGGTGTTCCGCGCCCATGATCCCGTGCTCGAGCGCGACGTGGCCATCAAGGTGCTCGATCCCGCTGCGGGACTCTCGACCGAAGGCCAGGCCAGGTTCCTCGACGAAGCCCGCATCGTCGCCACGGTGGAGCATCCGCACATCGTGCCGCTCTACCGCGCCGAAGTGCGCGACGGAATGCTCTGCCTGACGATGCGGCTGATTCCGGGCCGCTCGTTGGCCGAACGACTCGCCACGGAGAAACAACTCGACCCTGCCGAGGCCGCCCGGTTGGCACACGAGGTGGCGCAGGCGCTCTCGACCGCGCATTCGCGGGGTGTCGTGCACCGCGACATCAAGCCCGAGAACATCCTGCTCGATGCGGCCGGTCACGCCATCGTGACCGATTTCGGGATCTCGCTGGTCACCGGTCGAGCGAGTGAGCGCACGCCAGGGATGGCGATCGGCACGCCGCAATACCTGAGTCCGGAACAGGCGCTCGGCGAGGAGGTCGATGGTCGCGCCGACGTCTACTCGCTCGGGGTGGTGCTCTACGAGATGCTGGCGGGACGACTTCCATTCGAGGCGTCGACCACGGCGGGTCTCCTTGCCAAGCAGATTCTCGAAACACCCGCCCCGCTCAACACGTTGCGGCCAGATCTCCCTGCTGCGCTGGGATCAGCGGTGACGCATGCGATGGTGAAGTCCCCGACCGAGCGTCCTGACGCCAGGGCCTTCGCGGCGGAATTCGCCCAGGCCCGCACGCCGGATGCATTGCTCTCCCCAGCGGAGGTGCGTCGGCGGAAGCGGTGGCGCCGGATTCGGCTCTTCGCCGTGATCGGGATCACTGCGGTGATCGTGCTCAGCTTCGCGTTCTGGGTGATCCTCCAACTTCTCCGTGGGTTCAGCGGCGGCACCCTCCCGAGCCTGAGCGCCCGCGGCCAGAGCATCCCGCCAGCGCTGATCGCCGAGGCAATGGCCGATGGCTCGCTCCGCGCCGGGGAAGTGGTAGAATACGCCTTCGTGCCGGGTGACCAGGCATGGAACGAGTCATTGTTGCTGACCGACAGTGTGATCATCCGGCGCACGCCGCGGGGCGCACGCCGCTACCCGGTCGGTGACATCAAGATGAAGCTGTACTACAATGGAACGACCCGCGGGTTGATCGTAACCGATCCGACGAGCGGGATCCCTGACACGTTGTATCGCAGTCTCTCCGGAGCGGAGCTCGGCGACCTGACATCCGCCATGAAGGCGATCCCCGAAACCCGGCGCACCAAGCGACCGCCGGCACCAGCCGCACCCTCCCCCTGAGGCCCTGATGACCCGATTGACTCCGGTCCCGACCACGTTCCTGCTGTCGCTCTGCATTACGAGCGGCGCGCTGGCCCAAAATCCCAATCCGATTCCCAGGGACCCCTCGCCCTGGAAGCAGCATGCGATGGACCGGCCCCAGCCGGTGATCGTGACCCCGGGGGCGCCCGGCGCGCCGGTGCCGCCGCCAAGCGACGCGGTCGTGCTGTTTGACGGCACGTCGCTGGCGAAGTGGCAGAGCACTGATTCAGTTCCGACGCCGGCGCGATGGAAGATCCAGGGTGGTTACATGGAGGTCGTCCCCGGCACCGGGGCAATCGCCACCAGGCAGTTCTTCGGCGACGTGCAGCTCCACGTCGAGTGGATGACCCCGACCCCGCCGAAGGGTGAGAGTCAGGAGCGCGGCAACAGCGGGATCTTCCTGATGAGCAGGTACGAGGTCCAGGTGCTCGATTCGTACCAGAACAAGACCTACCCCGACGGGCAGGCCGGCTCGATCTATGGCCAGTTCCCGCCGCTGGTGAACGCCTCGCGTCCGCCGGGAGTCTGGCAGACGTATGACATTGTCTTCCACCGGCCGCATTTCGATTCCACCGGCAAGGTCACTGCGCCGGCCCGGATGACGATCTTCCAGAATGGGATCCTGGTGCAGGACGACCAGACGGTGATCGGCCCGACGACCAACTCCAGGCGTGATCCCTACCTCGCCCACGCCGACAGGATGCCGCTGACGCTGCAGGACCACGGCAACCCGATGCGCTTCCGCAACATCTGGCTGCGCGAGCTGCCCGAATGAACTGGCTCATCATCGCGGTCGGCACCACCATCGGCGGCGGCATTGGCTGGTGGATCGGCGCCCGCTTCGGCCTGATGACCGCGTACATACTGAGCATCGTGGGCACCGCCGCGAGCTTCTACTATTGTCGACGCTTCATCTCGGAGCACATGCCATGATCGGCAAGACCACGAGCGGCTTCACCCGCTTTGCCAAGGCGACGGCGCACGCCGCTGGCCGGCCGATGGCGTTCATCCTGGCGACGGCCGTGGTGATCAGCTGGGGACTCACCGGCTCGTTCTTTCACTACAGCGACACCTGGCAACTGGTGATCAACACCGGCACCACCGTGATCACCTTCCTGATGGTGTTCCTGATCCAGAACACCCAGAATCGTGACTCGCAGGCGGTGCAGATCAAGCTCGACGAGCTGATCCGCGCGATGCAGGGAGCCCACCTGGCGCTGCTCGACCTCGAGGAACTTGAGCAGGAAGACCTCGACAGGTTCCGCGCCCGGTATGTCCGGCTGGCCAAGAAGGCACGAGGAGAGATGCAGCAGGGGTTGCGCGATACCGGGACCGCCGAGATTGACGAGGCCTGACCACGGACAAGGGAGCCAACGCATGACCACTCGCCGGGAATTTCTCGCCACCTCTGCGGCAGTCGTCGGTGCCGCCCGATGGCCGCTGGATCTGCCTGAGCCCATCGCGGCCGGCGCCACCCTGCTCTTCCAGGGCGACTCGATCACCGACGCCGGGCGCGATCGCGCCCGCACCGGTGCCAACGACATCCGCGCGCTGGGACTGGGGTATCCGCTGCTGCTCGCCGCCGAATTGCGGGAGCACTATGCCGGACGCGACCTGCAGGTATTCAATCGCGGCATCAGTGGCAACACCGTCCCTGATCTGCAGGCACGCTGGCAGGCCGATGCGATCGCGCTCAACCCCGCGATCCTCTCGATCCTGATCGGCGTCAACGACATCTGGCACGTACGTGACAAGCCACACGAAGGCGCGGCGGCGCGATACGAGGCCGGCTACGCCGCGCTGCTCGCAGAGCACTCGCGCGGTACTCCCGGGCGTGCGACTCATTCTGATGGAGCCGTTTGTGCTGCGCGTCGGCGCCGTGAGCGACGCCTGGTTCCCCGAGTTCGATGATTTCCGCGCCGCGGCGAAGAGGGTGGCCAAGGGCGCGGGTGCCACGTTCGTTCCGCTGCACGACATGCTGCAGGAACTGGCGAAGAAGTCGTCACCCGGATACTGGCTCGGCGATGGCGTCCATCCCACTCTCGCGGGGCATCAGGCGATTGCGCGGCAGTGGGCCAGGACGGTGGCGAAGCTCTAGCGACCATGTGGATCCTCGAGCAGACCGGCAAGGCCCTCGCACGTTTCCTCACCGCGCCACGCACGCATGAACTGCGCGCGTCGACATCATATCCCGATGCGCTCCCCGCCGTGCTCCGCAAGGGCGACGTGCTCCTGATCGAGGGCAACACCAGGATCAGCGTCACCATCAAGTACCTGACCCAGTCGTCGTGGTCTCATGCCGCGCTCTGCATCGGTGATGCCCTCGGCCCCGCGGCCGACGGCAGCGAGCCAGACGTCCTGCTCGAGGCCGACGTGAACGCCGGCGTTCGCGCGGTACCCTTGAGCAAGTACTCCGCCCAGCACACCAGGATCTGCCGGCCAGTCGGCCTTTCCAGTGCCGAGATCGGCCGGGTGATCGGCTACGCCGTCGCTCGGATCGGCCGCCAGTACGATCGCAAGCATATCTGGGACCTGGCGCGCTACCTCCTGCCGACGCCGCCGATCCCCACCCGCTGGCGTCGCCGCATGCTCGCTATCGGCAGCGGCGACCCGACGAGGGCGATCTGCTCCACGCTGATTGCCGAAGCGTTCGATTCCGTCGGCTATCCGATTCTCCCCCATCCATTGCTGACACGTGGCGGTGAACCGGCTGACTGCCGCCGATGCCGCGGAGGTGAAGCGTATCCATGCCCAGGGACTCTTCGTGCCGCGCGACTTCGACGTCTCACCGTATTTCCAGATCATCAAGCCGACGCTGGAACAGGGGTTCGACCCGCACCTCGCCCTGGCGTAGCTGCAGGGACCTCCGATGAAGTCCAGGCCGCTGATCTTCGTCGTCGCCGTACTCTGGGCCACTTCGGTGAATGCCCAATCCCCCGGCAGCCAGCTGATCCCCCGTCCCGGGCGCATCGCCGCGGTCGGCACCCCCTGGCGGATGGCGGATACGCTTCGCATCAGCATCAACAGGCAAGCGGCACGGCCTGCGGCGTCACTCCTGATTGAACTGCTCCGAACGGGGATGAGCCTTCCAGCCCGGCTCGAGGCCAATGGCGAGATCCGCTTCGTCTTCGGGAACGGCCCCGAGACCGATGAGTCATACCAGCTCACCGTCAGCGCCGACGGCATGGCAATCAGCGCACCGTCACTCGCTGGGCTCCGCTGGGGGGCGCAGTCGGCACGACAGCTGATCGCGGGAGCGAATGACGGAATGGTCGGCGGCATCGAGATCCATGACCGGCCCCGGTATGAATGGCGTGGCGCCATGCTCGACGTTGGGCGGCACTGGTTTCCGACGGCCGATGTGCTCCGCTGGATCGACGTGATGGCACGGTACAAGCTGAACGTCTTCCATTGGCACCTTTCCGAAGACCAGGGCTGGCGCCTCGCCATCAATCGCTACCCCAAGCTCACCAGCATCGGCGCCTGGCGCACCGAATCCGACTCGACGCGCTCCGGGGGCTTCTATACCCAGGACGACGTGCGACGCGTCGTGGCGTATGCCGCCGCTCGTGGCATCACCGTCGTTCCCGAAATCGAGATGCCGGGACACTCACGCGCCGCCTTGGCGGCCTATCCGGAGTTGAGCTGCACCGGCGAACAGTTGCCGGTGCCGAGCGGCTGGGGGGTTTTCGATGATGTCCTCTGCCCCACCGAGGCGACGTTCACCTTTCTCGATGACGTCCTGACGGAAGTGCTGCAGCTCTTCCCGTCGCCCTACATCCATATCGGCGGCGACGAAGTGCCGAAGCGCCGCTGGAAGGAATGCGCCGAGTGCCAGGCGATCATCGCGCGTGAGGGCCTCGGTGATGAAGAGGGACTGCAGCGCTGGTTTACGGCGAGAATCGCCACCTGGCTCAAGGCACACGGCCGGCGGATGATCGGCTGGGATGAGATCCTCAATGGCGGCGCCCCGGCGGGTGCAGTCGTGCAGGCATGGCAGGGAAGCAACCGCATCGGCGTGGCCCTCGCTGCCGGTGCCGACGTGATCGCCTCACCGGCGGAGTGGACCTATGTCAATCGCCCGGCTTCGCCGAAGGAACTTGCCGCTCGACCGGATCGTCCGATTCGATCCGGCCACTCCGGCCGAACGGGTCGGCCCATGTGCTCGGCGGCGAGGCACCGCTCTGGACCGAGCGGGTCGTCTCGCCGGCCAACGTCGAGATGATGTACTTCCCGCGCCTGATCGGGTTTGCCGAGGCGATGTGGTCCGGCCCGGCCGATCCGGCGGAATTCGCGACTCGGCTTGCCCCCGAGCAGGTCCGCCTCGAACGGCAGGGGATCGTGTTCGGCCCGGCCAATGCCGATCTGCCAGCCACGCTGATGATCCGCTACGACACCGACCACTGCACCAGCTCCGATGCTCGGCCACGACAATCTCACTGCCGGGCGTCACGATCCTGGTGATCCGGCGCGACGGCAAGCCTGCTGTCAACGGAACATGCCGGAGCCCTCTTCGACAGGACGGCCAGTTCACACTCCAGCTTCGCCGCGGCAGGGACGCCATCGGGGAGCCGCGCACGGTGACCGTGGCCGATCACCTGGCCCGCAACAAGCCGGTGACCTTCGTGACGCCGACCGATTCCCGTGATCCCGGCACCGGCGCCTACACGCTGACCGATGGTGCCCGCGGCACCACCTTCGCCGACGGCCTCTGGAACGGTTGGCAGGGTCCCGATCTCGACGCCACCATCGACCTGGGGACCTCGCGCGCGCTGCACGATGTCTCGATTTCGCTGCTCGAGGAGGTGCGGTCGTGGATCCTCTATCCGGCGAGTGTCACGGTGCGGGTTTCGGACGACGGCCGCAGCTGGCGGGAGGGCGGCACGGTCGCGCTCAATGTTCCCACCACCTCTGATGGCCGGTCGCGCCGACTGGTCACGATCACCCTCCCGGCAGGAAGCTCCGGGCGCTGGGTGCGCGTGGTGGCGACCAATCCCGGGCCGCTTCCAGCCTGGCACCCGGGGGCGGGGAGCCCGTCATGGATCTTTTCCGACGAAATCATTGTTAATTAAGAATGGCGGGGTGGCGCGTGCCACCCCGCCCGACACAATGAACGGAGAAGATGATGTCGATTCGCCCGGTAACCCGCACCCGCACTGCCATTCCGACCATCGAGGGGGCAGGCGTCCACCTGCGCCGCGCCTTTGGCTTCGGCGACACCTCGGAGACCGATCCATTCCTGCTGTTTGATGATTTCCGCAACGAACGGCCGGAGGACTACCTCGCCGGCTTTCCCTGGCATCCGCATCGCGGCATCGAGACGATCACCTACGTCCTGGCCGGGACGGTGGAGCACGGCGATTCGCTGGGTAACAGCGGCCTGCTCGGCAGCGGTGACGTGCAGTGGATGACCGCCGGACGCGGCATCATGCACCACGAGATGCCACAGGGCGACCCGAGCGGGCGGATGCACGGCTTCCAGCTCTGGGCCAATCTCCCCTCGGCGCACAAGATGACCGCGCCGCGCTACCAGGACGTCGCGTCGAAGGAAATTCCCACCGTCACCGATGATGACGGTACCGCGGTGCGAATCATCTGCGGTGAATTCTGGGGCAAGCGCGGCCCGGTCGATGGCATCGCCGCCGAGCCACAGTATCTCGACGTCTGGGTTCCGCCCGGACAGCGCAAGGTGCTGCCGGTCGACACCTATCGCAGCGCCTTTGCCTACATCTTCGAGGGAAGTGCCACTTTCCGCGACGCCTCGACACCATTCGGCGTCCTCACTGAGCAGACCGCCGGCAACGACGACACGCTGGTGCGGGAGATGAGCGGCAATCGGTCACTGGTGATGTTCGGCAACGGCGACGAGGTGGTGGTGAATGCCGGTGACCAGGGCGTGCGCTTCCTGCTGGTGTCGGGCCGCCCGATCCAGGAACCGGTGGCGTGGCACGGCCCGATCGTGATGAACACCCGGGACGAGATTCAGAAGGCGCTGGCGGATTTACGAGAGGGAACTTTCATCGACGGTGGACGATAGCGCGAAGGCGGGTGCAGGGGCGACGCATGCGTCGCCCCTGCACCCGCGCCGTGATCACCGCTCCAGTCGCTTTTCGATCCGCCGGTCGGGGACGATCCACATCAACGCCACGGTGACATAGAGCGCGTCGGCGATCCACGATTCTACGAAGGCGAGCGGGATGGCCGAGGCATAGAGCGCGATGGAGACCTTCCCCTTCCAGTCCTTGCCGACGGCGGCGGCAAGCCTGGAATGTTCGCCCTGTGTGGCAATGATCGCGTGGACCAGGATGCTGTAGGCGAGTGCGGCCATCAACAGGATCACCCCGTAGGCCGCCGCCGGCACCGCCGCCGAGTGATTCTCTCCCAGCCATACCGTCCCGAACGGCACCAGCGAGAGCCAGAAGAGCAGGTGCAGGTTGGCCCAGAGGACCCCGCCGCTCACCGTGTCGACCAGGTGGAACATGTGGTGGTGGTTGTTCCAGTAGATCCCCAGGTAGATGAAGCTCAGCAGGTACGTCAGGACCGCTGGCAGGATCGCCTGCAACCCGTGCAGGTCGGCGCTTTCGGGCATCCGGAGTCCCAGCACCATGATGGTGATCAGGATCGCGATCACGCCGTCGCTGAAGGTCTCCAGGCGTCCCTTGTGCATGAGGCCACCACCATCCCCTGAACACTCACTCACTTGAACGCCTTGACAATCCAGAGATCGCGGTGGGCCTCACTGGTCCGCAGGTTCATCCGGAGCCCGTCGGTGGAAAACGAAATGGCCGTGATGTCGGGAAGCCGGAGGGGCGCCACTCGCCGCAGGGCGAGCGTCCGGGGATCGAGCAGGTAGATCGCCGAGCTGTGCGAGGTCTCGCCGAAGATGATCTCGATGGTGCCATTGGGCAACCAATGCATCCCGTTCACGTTCTCCTGCACGGTTCGGAGCAGCACGCGTGCAGTCGGCGCCCCCGGGGCGACATGGAACACCACCAGGGTGTCATACGACGGCTTGGTCCAGCCCCACCCGACGATTCCGCCACCGTAGAAGGAATCTTCGAGCAGTTCGGTCGAGATGTTCGGGAGGCGGATCGTGCGGCGTGTGCCAGACGCGTCGCGAACCTGAATGACGTTGTTCGAGTCATCCGGATCGTACCAGGCGAGGCTTCCATCCCGGAGGACCTCCAGGGCGTTCATTACGGTGGTATCGGACAGAGTGCCCAGCTCGGTGCTGCGACCGGACGCCAGGTCAAACGAGGTGATGCGGGCCGTGGGGCCATCGCGATGCACCACCACCAATGCGTCCGCATTGACGGTCCGGGAGGTGGCAATTACTCCCCGAATCCCGGCCGTGAGGGGCCGTTCGTTGCCGCCGCCAAAGGGAAGGACCGACAACTGGCTGACCGCCTGCGCCTCATCGACTCTCGGCGTCTGGAGAACCAGGTGGGACTTGCCATCTCCCGCCATGAGCATGGCGAGCGATGCCGTGGTACTCGTCACCTTGCGGAGGGCCAGATTGGCCGACAGCACCGCCGGGCGGGTGGCTTCGTACAGCACCGATTCCTCGGGGCCTGCGAGAAAATACACCCCGGCGTTTGATATCCCGGGATTTGACATCGACTGGGAAGGCACGAGAATCCGCTGTTCACGCCCGATGATCCCCGAGGCGCTCACCGGTCGGTCGACGATCGCGGCGAATTCCCGATTGACGGTGTCCCGCACCTGAAGCACCAGCCGGCCCTCGGGCGACCATCCGAGTGGACTGGTTCCACGGGGCTGGGGAAGCGAATCCAATGGGGTGCCCTTGCGGTCGATCACGAGCAGGTATGCGGCACCAGTTGCATCGCGGACAGCGAGTGCGATCTGGCGCCCATCGAGCGACGGAACCCAGTTCCCCGCCGTGAGTCCCGGCCGGGCGAATCGCAGCGTGTCGCTGCTCTGCCTGTCAAGCAGGTTGGTGGCGGAGAATCCCAGCTGGTTTGGCCCGAGTTCGGTCGCCACCAGGATGGAGTCGCCCGCGCCGAAGTAATAGCTCTGTGCCGAGTTGATGAACCGCGGCGTGGCTCCGCCGAGCGACGGGACCGCAAAGTTCCCGAACACACCGTCGGCCGAGGTCGCCACCACCAGCAACTCTCGTCCGTCCGGGCTCCACTTGATCTCGTACAATCCGGCCACTCCAGTGGCGGCCCGGAGCCGACCGACCCCGGCAACATCCTGCACCACCAGCGACATGGTGCATCGCCCGGCGCTGTCGCACTCCCGCTCCGCAACTGCGACGCGCTGACCGTCGGGCGACAGTGCTCCGGCCTCCGCCGAGCCGGAAAAGGTCGCCTGGACCCGCGGTGCGCCGACGAGCACATCGCCTGGCGGTGCCCGATGCGACAACGACCAGGCCACAGCCGCCACCAGGGCCACGATCACAATCGCGCCTGCCGGCACCAGCCACCGGCGCGAAGTGGCGGGATCGGTCCACGCGGTGACCGGCCGCGTCTGGGTCGGTGTGATTCCCGTGCTCGGCGTCGCGAGCGGTTCGAGCACCGCGTGCAGCTCAGCGGCCGTCTGGAAGCGGTCAGCCGGCCGCTTGGCGAGGCAGCGCATCACGATCTGCTCGAGCGCCGGCGGAATGGCCGGGCGCCGCTTGGCCACCGAGTCCGGCGCTTCGGTCACGTGCGCGGCAAGCACCTGCTGCGGCGTGCTGCCGGTGAAGGGCGGCCGGCCGCTGAGCATCTCGTACGCCATCACGCCAACGGAGTAGATGTCGGAGCGATGATCGACGTGCGGATCGGCGGCGGCCTGTTCCGGCGACATGTAGGTCGGCGTGCCGACGGCCACGCCGAGCGTGGTGACGGTGTTCCGGCCAGTCGCCTCGCTGATCGCCTTCGCCACGCCGAAGTCGGTCACCAGCGCGTGGCGGCCGGAGAGCATCACGTTGTCGGGCTTGATGTCGCGATGGACCACGCCGTGCTCGTGGGCCTCCACCAGGGCATCGACCACTTCGGTCAGCAGGCGCACCGCTTCGTGGACCGGCAGCTCTCCTTCGCGATCGATCCGCTCGCGGAGCGATTGCCCCTTGATGTACGGCATCACGAAGAAGAGGAAGCCGTCGGCCTCGCCCGAATCGAGCAGCGGCAGGATGTGCGGATGCTGCAGCTGGGCGGCGATCTTGATCTCGCGCAGGAAGCGGCCGGCGCCGAGCGATGCCGACAAGTCCTCGCGCAGCACCTTGATCGCCACCTCGCGCTCGTGCTTGAGATCGTGCGCGAGATAGACCGTGGCCATCCCGCCGGCGCCGAGCTCGCGCTCGATGCGGTAGCGGTCGGACAGGGCGGCCGTGAGGTGATCGATGCTCATCGACGCACTGCGAGTCGCAGAAACGCCCGGCCAAGCGGCCCGAGCCAGATGGTCCGGAAGAATCGCTCGCCGATGGTCATCCGGAAGGGACTCCTGACGAGAAGCACGAAGCTCACCGCGAGGAGGCAGGCACCGGTGATAAAGAGCATCGCGTAGACCACGGTCACGTGGTAGTGGCCGGGTGATGTCTCCACCCGCCCCGAGATTCCCGCGCCACACAGGATCATCGCGATCAAGAGCTGCACGCCGGCGCGGATCACCGTCGCCCGGCGACGACGGAGAGTCGCCGGATCGGCCTGCAATTGGTTCCGGTGCACCATGTGCTCCTCCGCCACCGCACGGAAACCCTTCACCACGTCCTCAGTTGAGAACCCGAAGGCTCCCAGCCGTCGCGCGCTGTAGAACGTCTCGAACACTCGCGTGATCCCGACGGCGACCAGGACGGCGATCGGCAGCGACACGTCGAGCGCGCTGACCTTGCTCATGGCGCGCGCGATCAGCCAGGCAGAGAGGAAGAGGAAGAAGAAGATCAGGCCGAGTGTCGTGACCTCCTGCGCCAGCAGACGGATCGCGAGCGGGATCTCCGGCGCGGCGAGCTGGGCCGCATCGAGGACCTCGACCAGGACCTCCGCGGTCGGAAAGCGCTCCCCCGGTTCCTTCGCGACGCAGCGGTCGATGGCCGTGCCAAGCGCGGGCGGGATGTCGGGCCGGAGCGAGATCGCGGCGGGCGGCAACTGGGTCAGCTGGCGCGTGATGATCTGGGCCGAGGAGGTTCCGGTGATGGCCTTGGCGCCCGTGAGCGCGAAGAGCGCCACAAGGCCAAGGGAGTAGAGATCGCTCCGGCCATCCACCTGGTCGCCCGTCGCCTGCTCCGGGCTCATGAACTCCGGGGTGCCGACCACCTCGCCGACGCGGGTCAGGCCCGGGGCGGCGGCGGTGGGCGTCATGGAACGCGAGATGCCGAAGTCCATCAGGAGCGCACGCCCGGTGGCCCGCTCGATCATGATGTTCTCGGGCTTGATGTCGCGATGCACGACGCCGCGGCCATGGGCGTAGGCCAGCGCGTAGCCGACGTCCTGCAGCACCCGCACCATGGTCCGGACGTCGAGTGGCCCCTGCCGCGCGACGCGCTCGGCGACGCTCTCGCCCTCGACATAGCCCATGGCGAAGGCGAGGAGCCCGTCGCGCTCTTCCACTGCGTAGACCGGCACGATGTTCGGGTGGGAGAACGACGCGGCCACCCGCGTCTCGCGGAGGAACCGCTCGCGCAGGGAGCTGTCGGCCGCGAATTCCGATGGCAGGATCTTGAGCGCGACGAGCCGATCCAGGGTCAGGTCGCGGGCGAGATAGACCGCGCCCATGCCACCTCGGCCAAGCTCGCGCTCGAAGATGATAGCGATCGGACAGTGCGGCGGTGAGCCGAGCCGCGGCTTCAGCCGCGGACGCTGACGGTGCGGTCATCGCTGGGAATCCAGAAAGTGAGGAGCGGCGGTTGCCTGGCGGGAGCCACCCGCGCCTCAAGAGGCCCCGAAGACCGATCAAATGTACCGCCTATCCGACGTCGAGCCATCATCTTGGCGCTACCGAGACAGCAGCCATGAAATCCCGTGAGTTGACCATGATCGTTGACTATAGTAATATCATCCCCATGACACCCCCGCTTCCTGAGACCATCAGCGTCTCCAAGTTCAAGGCCACCTGTCTGGCCGTGCTGGAAGAGGTCCGGCGGACCGGGCAGAGCATTGTCATCACCAAGCGGGGCGTCCCCATCGCCGATGTGACCCCGACCTCCGTCGGTAACGCCAGCGCGAGCTGGATGGGGTCGATGGCGGGCACCTGCGAGATCGTCGGCGACATCGTGTCGCCCATCATGGACCCCGATGATTGGGATGCCCTGCGCGAGTGAAACTGCTCCTCGACACCCATATCTGGTTGTGGAGCATCATCAACCCGAAACGCGTCCCGCGTCGCGCGGCCCGGGAAATCCAATCCGCGAAGAACGAGATCTGGCTCTCGCCGATGAGCATCTGGGAAACCGCGCTGCTCCTCGAGCGTGGTCGCATCAAGGTGAAGGGCGATCCGCTTCGATGGCTGGACCAGATGCTCGCGGCAGCGGTCTTTCGAGAGGCATCATTCACCCGGGATGTGGCCGTGCGTGCGGCGGACATCCAGCTCCCCCACCATGACCCGGCCGACCGGCTGCTGGTGGCCACTGCGTTGATACACAGCCTCACCCTCGTCACCGCCGATCACCGGCTCCTCGACAACCCGCAGTGCGAGGTGCTGCGGGAGCGGTAGCATTGCGACCCGCGCCGAGTGCGCGCCCGATCCGGTCGTTACGGCGACGCGCGGCGCTCGGTCGCTCAATCCGGTTCACGTGCCGTTCGGAACATCGGCGAGTCCCACGCGTTCCACCATCGGCCAGTAGCGCGGATCGCCCCGGATCGGATCGAGTCGGGGGTGTACGCGCAGCCAGATGAGGCCGGACGCCTTCTCTGCGATGGCGGTCTCCAGCCACGCAAACGCATCGTCGACGTCACCCAGCGAGGCGTGGAGCGCGGCGATTCCCCACGCAGACACCACCCGGCTGGCACGTGCTGCCGTGAGTTCCACCAGGATCCTGCGTGCTTCGGCCTCCTGGCCCGCTGCGGCCGCGAGGTGAGCCAACCCGAACGATGGCCCGGCGATGCCACCGCCGAGGCGGCGGCCTTCCTCGTACTCCGCCCGCGCTTCGTCGAACCGGCCGAGCGCCTCGAGCGAACGGGCCATGTCAGTGTGCGCACCATCGAATCGCGGATCGAGCTCGATTGCCATCCGGTAGTGGAACACCGACTTCTGGTACTCCCGCGCATAGTACAGGGCGTCACCGAGCACTGTCCGGATCATCGACGAGAGCGGATCGAGTTCGATCGATCGCTCGGCGGCCGCCACCGCCTCATCGACTTGGCCAAATGCGCAGAGCACGCGTGAAAACATGTTGTGAGCAAATGAGAGTCCGGGGTTGAGTTCCGTTGCCTTCCGCAGCAGGCGATACCCGCCGGCAACATCCCCGGAATTGGAGGCGATGAGTCCCAGCGAAATCCACGCTTCGGCCAGTTCGGGAGCCAGCTCTCGCGCCCGCACCGCTGCGGCGTACGCCTCGGCACCGGCTTCTCCCGGTGAAGCCAGCCCGCGAATGACTCGAATGATCTGGCAGTCGGCCACGGCCGACCAGGCCACGGCGTATTCGGGATCGAGCTCGAGCGCTCGCCTGGCGTGGCGCAACGCCAGCTCAAGCGCATCCTTGGTCCCGCCGTACATCTCATGCCGGCACTTGAGCACCTCGAGGTGCGCCTCGGGGTTGACCACCACGCGTCGTGCGAGGTGCCCCGCCTCGGCCGGGGTGAGCTGCACGGCGATCTCGCGTGCCACGGTCGCCGCCAGGTCGCTCTCCAAGGCCAGAACGTCACCCAGGTCACGATCGTACCGATCGGCCCAGAGGGTCTGGTCGCTGCGTGCCGCGATCAGCTGCACGCTCAGCCGCACCCTCTGGCCAACCAGGTGGGCGGAGCCTTCGAGCACGGCATCGACATTCAATTCGCGAGCGATCTCCGGCAGCGGCCTGGTGGAGCCCTTGTACTGCATGGCAGAGGTGCGCGAGATGACGCGCAGCGCCTTGATGTGCGACAGATCGGAGATGATGGCCTCGGTCATCCCGTCGACGAAGTATTCCTGCGTCGGATCACCGGAGGTGTTGCGCAGCGGCAGCACCGCGATGGCGCGAATCGCATCCGCAACGGGGATGGCGGGCTGCCTGGAGACCGCACTTGCGCTGGCACCACTCCGCAGCGCGGCGGCAACCTCGGCGCGCTTTGTGGTCGGGCGGTCGCTTCCTTGCTGATGCACGCCATCACCAGCCGGTCCAGATCGTCCGCGATGTCGGGCCGGAGGGACCGCACGGTGGGCGGCGCACTGCCGAAGATCTCGAACATGAGTGCCTCGGCCCGCTCCTTGATGAACGGCCGGCGACCGGTGAGCATCTCGAACAGGAGCACGCCGAGGGCGTAGATGTCCGTGCGCGGGCTGTCGGCATCCCCGGTCAACTGTTCCGGGGCCATGTAGGGGAGTGATCCGAGGATCATCCCCGTGCGGGTCAGCTTGGCCGATCCCGCGTCGCCCAGCAGCATGGCGATCCCGAAATCAAGGATCTTCGGCTGGCCGGACTGGGTCAGCACGATATTTCCGGGCTTGAGGTCGCGATGCACGATCTCATTGCGATGGGCATCGTGGAGTGCGTCGGCGATCGCGGCGCCGATGAGCCGCACCTCGTCCTGCGGCATCGGGCCAGTGGCGATGCGGGCCTCCAGCGTGCCTCCGGTGACGAGCTCCAGCACCAGGAAGGAGGTGCCCTCGTGCGAGTCAAAGTCGAAGACGGTGGCGATGCCCGGATGTGAGAGTCGCGAAAGCGCCAGTGCCTCGCGCCGGAAACGCGCCTGCGTATCGGCGTCGCCGATGGCGCCGGGAGCAAGCAGTTTGATCGCGACCTGGCGATCAAGGTTCGCGTCGTGCGCCCGCCAGACTTCGCCCATGCCGCCGGCACCGAGCCGGTCGACGAGACGATAGCGCCCGAGGGTCGTTCCGGCGCGGATCATGGGGCGCGGCGTTCCATGCTCATGCGCGCCTCATGGGAGGAAGTTCAGCTTCTTCATGATGGCGATGAACCGCGGCTCGGGTCGCAGCGGATCCCAGATCGGATCGACCTTGAGCCAGACCAGTTGCTGCGAATTCGCGGCATACGCCTGCTCGAGAAAATCCAGCGCGCGGGCGTGATCGCCGAGGCCGAGATGCAGCAGTGCCAGGTTGTACGGCGCCACCTTGCCGCCAGGCGAGACGTTCTTCAGTTCCGCGAGGGTCGCCATCGCCCCGGCGCGATCACCCGACCGCGCCATGGCGTAGGCGAGGTCAGCGGTCGTGAACGGTGGTGCGCCCATGGTCCGCGAGTATTTCAATTTCGCGATTGCCTCGGGGAAGTTGCCCGCGTGCAGCGCCATCATCCCTTCCTGCTGGGCGGGGAAGTAGAAGGTCGGATCGAGGTCCGCTGCCTTTCGGGCAAGTTCCAGGGCCCTCGTGGTCTGGCCCGAGAATTCGAACGGCACCACCGCATCGATCAGGATCGAGGGCGAGAGCGGGTCGAGCGCCATGGCGCGCTGGCCCTCGGCGATCGCCTCGTCGAAGCGGCCGACGATCGCCAGCATCAGGCCGAACTGGTCGTGGGCAAAGGCATAACTGGGATTCAGGGCGACCGCCCGGCGGAGTTCCTGTTCGCTCCCGTCCCAGTCGTAATCGAACCACGCCTTGAAGACGCCGAGCGACGTGTGCGCTTCCGCCGACAGGCTGTCGAGCGCAACGGCCCGCTCGGCGGTCTCCTTCGCCAGCGGCTTCGCCTCGGCGACCGACATGAATCCTTCGTTATAGGCCGCCCAGGTATAGGCATCGGACAGCCCGGAGTAGGCCGGGGCAAAGTCCGGGCTCAGCTTGACCGCCTCGCTGAACTGCACGATCGCCTTCTGCAGGTTCTCATCACTCGGTCGATTGAAGAAGAAGCGCCCCTTGAGGTAGGCGTCGTGGGCCTCGGGATTCACGGTGGGCGCAGCGGCGAGGCGGGACTGCTCACCGGCCGTCAGCTGCACGTTGATCGCCGCCGCAATCGCCGAAGCCAGCTCGGCCTGCAAGGCCAGCACGTCGCTCGACTTGCGCTCGAAGGTCTCGGCCCAGAGGTGCTTGTCGGCGCGGGCGTCGATCAGCTGGGCAGTAATGCGGACCCGATCGCCGGAGCGCGTGACCGATCCCTCCACGATGGCATCGACATTGAGCGTCTTCGCGATCTCCGGCGTCGGCGGCCGATTCTTCCCCTTGAACTGCATCGTCGAGCCGCGCGAGGTGACGCGCAATTGGCTGATCATCGCGAGATCGCTGGTGAGCTCGTCGGTCATCCCCTCGGCGAAGTAGTCCTGGGTGGAGTCGGCCGAGTAATTGTCGAGCGGCAGGACGGCGATGGAGCGGATGCCGCCGGCAGGGGCGACATCGGCCGAGCCACCGCGCTGGCGGTAGAGGTACGCCCCGACGAACGCCACGAGGAGCAGTCCCGCAGCCGCGATCAGTGCCTTTCGAGTGCCCACAGATCGGACTGGCGTCGGCGCGACAGTCGATTCGGCCGAGAGGGCGTCGGCAAAGTCTCTAGCGGTGGCAAAGCGATCGATCGGTGCCTTCGCGAGGGCGCGCATCACCGCCGTGTCCACCGGTACCGGGATAGTGTCGCGCAGCACACGCACCGAGGTGGGGCGCTCGGTCATCAGCTTGGCGATCATCGCCTGCACCGTGGCGCCGGTTACCGGCGGCTCGCCCGCGAGCATCTCGTAGGTCACCGCCCCGAGTGCGTAGATGTCGCTGCGGGCATCGACGTCCCGGTCGCCCGCTGCCTGCTCCGGGCTCATATAGCTCGGTGTGCCGAGCGAAAGCCCCGTCCTCGTGAGGCGGTCGCCACCGGCCTCGCTCACGGCCAGCGCGATGCCGAAGTCGGTGAGGATCGCCTCGCCCTCGTGGAGGAGGATGTTCTCGGGCTTGATGTCGCGGTGGACCACACCCTGACGATGGGCATAGTCCAGGGCCGAAGCGATCTGGCGGGCAATATGAAGCGATTGGTCCAGGCCGAGCTGGTGCTGCCGGGTGAGCAGCGCCCGGAGTGACTCGCCCCGTACATATGGCATGACGTAGTAGAGGGTGCCTTCCACGCTTCCCGAATCGATCAGCGTCAGGATGTGCGGATGATCGAGCCGGGCGGTGATCTTCACTTCGGCGAGAAAGCGCTCGGCACCGAGTGCGGCGGCGAGGTCCTCGCGAAGTACCTTGATCGCGACATCGCGGTCGTGCTTGAGGTCGTGCGCGAGGTACACGGTCGCCATGCCGCCAGCCCCGAGCTCGCGCTCGAGGCGGTAGCGGTCGGCCAATGCCGCGGCGAGGCGGGCCAAGGCGTCAGACACCCACCACCTCCAGCCCGACCGCGCGGGCTGCGGTCGCCAGCGACCGATCATGGGTCGCCATGGTCAGCGGCACCTCCCTGGTGTCACGCCAGGCGATCGCGGTCGAGAGATGGATGGCGTCCCGGGTGCCAAGCGGAGTCGGGAACGGTTCCGCGGCACGACGAAGCACCGGGGCGCTCACGTCAATGGCCTCGACTTCCTCGAGGAGCCGGTAGACCGCCATGCGCCGGTCAGCCATTTCCTCCATGGTGAGGTCACCGGTACGCGCCATCCGATCCAGCGTTCGCAGGCACTCGACTTCCGTCAAGGCACTGGCGACCGCGCCACTGAAGCGCTCCCGCCTGGCGAGCGCATGCTCCTCTCCCAGCACCAGACGAAGCACGACCGAGGCATCGAGGTAAACCATCATCGCGACGACTGCCGCTCCTCGATCAGCGCGGCAAGACTGTCGCTCCGGCGACCGAGTCGGGGAGGGAGTTTCGCTTCACCCCATTTCCGGCTGGGAGGCTTCGATGGCAGCGGTTCGGTGGTCACGTGGTAGGGCACCAACCGCGCGACCGGGGTCTCACGGTCGCACACGGTGACCGCGTGGCCCTCGCGTGCCGCCCGCAGGTAGGCGCTCAGTTGCGCCTTCAACTCGGCGACCTTGACGGTCTTCTCTCTTCTATTGGACATGGTCACAATATGGTCATATCTGGTCATCTCCGGCAAGCTATCCAATCGGTCTACCGCGGCGCCTGCTTGTCGCGAAGGAGGTGTGCGAAGACGTTCTGGAGGCCGATCATGGTGAACCGCTCTTTCCCGCCACTCAGAAAGATGAAGTGCTGGTCGTCGTGCGTCACATCGTATTCGCTGAATCTGGTGCTGGTCAGGTAGGAACCCACAAAGAGGGTCCGACGGCCGGTCACGGCGAATGCGTCCCCCGTCGTGACCGACGCCGCGACAAGCGAATCACCCGCGCGGTAGAAGAGCTCCCGGCCACTGTGCGCCCAGACCGGCTCGGTGCCGCCACGAAGCGAAATCGACGTCCGCGCACCGCGCTCGGGATACGGCCGGACGTAGACCTCCGGACGCCCCGACTCGCTGGACTGGTAGGCCAGCCAGTGTCCGTCAGGCGAGAGCGCCGGAGCCACCTCACCGAGACCTCCCTGCATGATCGCCTCGGAGGCAGGGGCCGAGTCGAAGACGAGCCGGCGAATCCCCGACGGGAGCAAACCGCTGGACTCCTGATAGATCAGCGTGCGCCCGTCCGGGGTGACCGAACCACCGTAGCGCGCACCTTGGGCCTCGAGCAATGCGACGGGCTTCTCGCTCCCATCCGCCGCAATCCACCAAATATCGTCATTGCTGGAATAGACCAGTCGCCGCCCGTCAGGTGTCCAGATGGGTCGGTCGCTGAGCCCATCGGTGGTGAGACGCGACCAGCTGTGCTGCCGCAGGTCAAGGGTCCAGACGTCTCGGGCCGAGGAGCCGGGATCGTGGATGCCGATGGCGAGATACTGCCCGTCGGGCGAGATCCGCGGATTGGCGAACAATCGGGGATCACCCGGCAACGCACTGACCTGCCCGGCACGCGAGATCATCAGCAGGGAACGCGGAGCCCCGGCGCCACTCTGGACATAGACAATGGCACCCGATCGGGCGACCGCGGCGCGGGAGCTGTAGCCGTCGGGCTGGTAGACATCCCGGGCGATGGTGATCGGGGCGCCGGCGGGCTCTTTCCTCTTGGTGTCGAAGGGCACCGCAATCAGCCCCCCGTCGATGCTTCCGAGGGTCACGAAGCCGGAATTCACCCAGTGGGGAGAAAACCCAGGCTGCTGGAATCGTGTGACCTTCCCCGAGGCCAGGTCGAGCGCGGCCAGACGGCTGTTGGTGCCGGTGAAGAGGGCGAACAGGAGCGTCCTGGTGCCTGGAATCAGGACGGGTGAGCGGAACGCCTCACCGCTGCCACTGTCGGGTCGGGCGATCTCGTGGGGCGTGCCCCCATTGGCCGGCACGGCCATCAACACCCGTGACATCAGGTCCTCGGGTGGCGTCCGATGGTACCGAACGGTGTCGTCGATGCCCCAGTCGGCGGAGTAGCCGGCGCACGAATCGCAGAGGGTGATCGGGCTCCCGCCCTCGAGGGAGACCTTGAGGATCCTGGAGTCCACGGTGTAGCCGAGCCAGCGTCCGTCGGGCGAGTAGAACGGGTTCTCGCCACGGGCACCGCCCGGAAGCGGCGTCGATTCAAGCTCACCGGTCCGGTGGACCATCAGTCCCACGCTCGACACGTAGGTGAAACTCGAGCCGTCGGGGGCATAGGTGATGTCGAAGGTACTGGGGTCGGCGAGTCCGGTGCTGTCGGGCAGCGGGATGGCGTAGCGCAGCGTGGGCGGCGCGACGGCGGGCGGGGGCATCATCGCGCGACCGAGCAACCAGCCCCCCGCCAGACAGCACGCCGAGAGGGTGATCGCCGCCACGATGAGTCCGCGTCGGCGCCCCGGTGCACCGGGCACGCCTCGGGATGTCGTCGCACGGAGCGATGTGGCATTGGGATCGCTGAGGGCCGCCGCGAACTCCGCCGCTGACGCAAAGCGATCGGCCGGCAGCTTCTCAAGCGCCTGGAGGACCGCCGCTTCGACGTGTGGCGGCACCGCCTTCCGCTGCGACGAGATGGCGCGCGGCTCCTCCGTGATCAACCGCGCGACGATCGCCTGCACGCTCGGTCCGGTAAACGGCGCCTCACCGACCAGCATTTCGTAGGTGACCGCACCCAGCGCGTAGATGTCGCTCCGCGCGTCGACGGTGCGCTCGCCCATCGCCTGCTCGGGACTCATGTACTGCGGCGTGCCGAGCGAGAGGCCGGTCTGCGTCATCCGTTGTCCGCCGGCGCTCTGCACGGCCAGCGCAATGCCGAAATCGGCGACCGAGGCGTGACCGCCCTGCAGCAGGATGTTCTCCGGCTTGATGTCCCGGTGGACCACGCCGAGCCCGTGGGCATATCCCAGCGCATCGGCGACCTCGCGGGCAATCAGGACGGCGTCGTTCACCGGCAACTGCTGCTCGCGCTCGAGCCGGTCGCGGAGGGTCTCGCCGGTGACGAGCGGCATCACGTAGTACAGCAATCCATCCGCGTCACCGGAGTCCAGCAACGGCAGGATATGCGGATGCTGCAGCCGCGCGGTGGTACGGATTTCGGTGAGGAATCGCTCGCCGCCGAGGGCAGCGCCCAAGCTCGGGATGCAGCACCTTGATGGCGACGTCGCGATCGTGCTTGAGGTCGTGCGCGAGATACACGGTCGCCATGCCGCCAGCGCCGAGCTCGCGCTCGATGGTGTAGCGGTCGGCGAGGGCGGCCGTGAGGCGGTCGATGCTCACTTCTTCACCTTCGCCTTGAGGTCCTCGAAGAAGTGCTCCACCAGCACCACATCCTGCTGCGCCTTGCTCGACGGGCCGGCGGATCATCAGGAAGCGGCGATCGTCGGGCGATACATCGTACTGCTGCCGATTGATGGCGTCGGCAAACCCCGCGATCGAGAAGAGCGGACGGGCGCTCCCCGGCGAAAACCCCGCGCCCGGCGAGACCGGGAGGCTCATCAGCTTGCCCCGGCTCTTGAAGAGGAGTTCGCGCCCGCTGTGCGCCCACCGGGGTTCGGTGCCGCCGCCCTGTGATACGGGATACTTGACCTGCATGTCGGGGAACGACGCCACGTAGACCTCGGAATGCCCCGAGTGGTCGGACGTGAACGCCAGCCACTTGCTGTCGGGCGAGAGGGCAAGCTGGGTATTGAAAGCTGCTGTCCGAGTAGATCATCGAGAGGGTGGTGTCGCCGTGCAGGCGCCTGGCGTAGAAGACGCCATAGGACGAGGCATCATCCGTCCGGAAAACCAGCCACTTCCCGTCCCGGCTGAATTCGGCCTCCCAGATGCCTGGCTTGATGTTGAGCAGGAGTTGCGGCGGGGTACTGCCATCGGTGGGGCTGAGATAGGCGTCGGTTGCTCCGGAGTCGGTTGTAGCACCACTGGCAGTGATGAACGCGAAGTTCCGTCCGTCCGGCGTGAAGTTCGGACGCCAGCTCCCCAGGTCCTTGTGGGTCACGCGGATCCGGGATCCGTCGGCGCGGCGGACCCAGAGCTGTGTCACGGCATTGCGCACGCTCACCGCGATGGTCTTCCCATCCGGCGCGAGCGCCGGGTATTCGAAGTATCCCGTCCAGTCCGTCGCGATCGGTTCCTCGGTGCCATCGCGCGAGACCCAGACCAGCGTGGACTTGTCGAAGTCTTCCGTTCCGAGGACGAGCAGCGCGGTGCCGGACGCAGAGAGTGCCAATCCGTTCGGAGCCACGCTGTCGGCAACAGACACGGCACCGGAGGTGATCTTCATCTGCTTCAGGTCGAATCCCGCGGCGAAGAGCCCGCCGGTTCGGCTGACGTAGAGCAGGTGACCCGTGGGTGAGTACCAGCCGCCGGCAGCGTTGGGCACCAGGAGGACCGTGGTGTCGCGCTTGATGTCGTAGGCATAGACGGCGGAGGCGCTGGCACAGTTGCCGGGACAGCCGGTGAAGACCACACCCCGGCCCCCCGGCAGGGGCGTGATCGCGGAGGGGTCGTCGCGGTGGTCCATTCTGGGCGCTCGAAGGGACGTGACGGGCCCACCATCCCCCGAGACGCGCGACATCCCGCCACTGTTGTCAGTGAAGGCGATCGTCCCATCGTCGAGCCATGCGCCGACTTCATAGGTTGTGTTTCCCGCACCGGCCAGCTGGATCGAACCGCCGCCCGACACGCGTACCTTGCGGAGGATCCCGCCGTGCACGAAATAGCCGATCCACTGACCATCGGGCGAGAAGAAGGGGCCGGCGCCCCCCTCGGTGCCCGCGATTGGCGTCGCACGAGATTCGTTGCGACGCTTGAGGAAGAGCTGGGTGTCGTCCCCCAGCCGAGTCGGCGAAGACGATGTACTCACCATCAGGCGAGATGGCGATGCGGGACTCGATCCGTCTCGGCGCTGGGATTCAGGAAATCCGAGAACGGAGCACGCCAGAACACCACGCGCTGCCGGCTGGGGAGCGAGGACGGGTCCGGGTCGGAGCCAGCCCCAGAGCGCGACCGCGCCGAGAAGCACGGCCGTCACCGGCCAGAGGAAGCGCGGTCGGCGTGGGGCGCCTGACGCGGCGGGGACCGCCGTCGCGGCGGCTGGTCGTTCCGCCGATCGGCCAGCGCAGCAGCGAATTCCGCCGCCGTGGCATAGCGGTCGGCCGGGAGCTTCTCGAGCGCGGTGAAGACCGCCGCCTCGACTCCCGGCGGCACGGACTTGCGCTGGATGGTGAGCGCCCGCGGCTCCTCGGTCATCACCCGCGCGATGATTGCCTGCGCGGTCGGGCCGTTGAACGGCGGCTCGCCGACCAGCATTTCGTAGGTGATGCAGCCGAGCGCGTAGACGTCGCGAGCGCGCGGTGATCTCGCGCTCGCCCATCGCCTGTTCGGGGGACATGTAGTGCGGCGTGCCGAGGGACATCCCGGTCTCGGTCATCCGGGTGCCAGCGCCGCTGCTCGCGGCGAGCGCGATGCCGAAGTCGGCCACCAGGGCCGCACCGTCGTGCAGCAGGATGTTCTCGGGCTTGATGTCGCGATGGATGACCTTGTGGCGATGGGCATAGTCGAGTGCCCCGGCCACTTCGGTCGCGATCCGCACCGCGTCGGCGATCGGCAGCTGCTTCTCGCGGGTGATCCGGTCGCGCAACGATTCGCCCTCGACATAGGGCATGACGTACCAGAGCATGCCGTCGGTGTCGCCCGAATCGATCAGCGCCAGGATGTGCGGATGCTGCAGGTTGGCCGTGGTGCGGATTTCGGCGAGGAACCGCTCGGCGCCGATCACGGCCGCCAGCTCCGGCCGCAGCACCTTGATCGCCACCTTGCGATGGTGCTTCAGGTCCTCGGCGAGATAGACCGTCGCCATGCCGCCGGCGCCGAGCTCTCGCTCGATGCGGTAGCGGTCGGCGAGGGCGGCGGTCAGCCGCGCGAGTGGTTCGCTCATGGCATTGCTCCGTCCACCGCGCGCTTCATCTGCGTCACCCAGTTGGGGATCACCCGCAGGTAGGGAGCAGTGGTGCCCACCGGGCCCTGCTGATAGATGATCCCGCCATCCCAGCTGGGTCGATTCGACCAACCGAACGTATCGGCGAATCGCGCGTCGCTCCCCCATACGGTGGTGGACCCTGTCGGCTCACCGGTAGCCGAATCGAGCCGCACCAGGTGCCAGGTCACGCCCGAGCGATAAAGGACCTCGGTATCCGAGAGCCAGATCGGTTCGACCGCGTTCGCCGCGACCTGGCGCTGCGTGGCACCCGGCGATGATGAGGTCACCATCACCCGGCTTCCTGCCGACACCGCAAAGAGGATGCGCCGTCCGTCGGGGGACATCATGGTGAACCCGCCGTCGACGCCGGGGATGCTGTCAAACCGGACCGGCCGTCGCGACGGGTCGAATTCGATCAGCGGTCCGCCAGTGAGGGTCCGCGCCAGCACGAGCGTCGGGCTGTGGAAGTCGTAGGGATAGGGGCTCTCGTTTGCCCCCTTCGCTGCCAGGAGCACGGCCGGGGCGACCGGCGTGAAGGGCGAGCCGGCCACCAGCCGCACTCCACTCGAATCCTGGACCATCACCAGCAGCGAGTCGCCGTGCGGATTCCACAGCGGCTGCCCGAGGACCTCGCCGTGCATCCACGCGAACGACTGTCCGTCGCGAAGATCGAACACCCGCAATTCCTGGTAGCCACTCGCCTGTGACACCGCCGCCAGGTAGCGGCGATCGCGACTCAAGTCCCAGCGTCCGTAGGATCCGGGAGGGATGCCGAGCGGCTTGACGATCCCATCAGGACCCATGCGCACCAGGTTACCGACGCCGCCGTTGCCACCCGGGGCATAGATGAGTGTTCCCGCGGCATTCACGTCCATCTGTGCCGTGCCGATCGATTCGCGACGGATGCCGTCGATGAGCGAGACCGATCGACCGATCTGGTGGGTCGCCCGATCATAGGGCGCCCCGCGAAGGTCACCCTCCGGCGCGGTATAGACGAGGTATTTCCCATCAACGATGCGAAAGGAAGAACCAGCCACGACCGTCGGCGCGGCACCCTCCACTCCGTGGCTCTGGATCAGCGACGTCGCGCCGGTCTTCGGGTCGATCAGCCGACCAACGAGCCCGAGTGCGCAGATCAGCTGCTGATCCTCGGCGAACCAGCGTCCGTCGATGCATCGAGGGATCGTGTGCCGTTCCACCTCGCCCGTCTGGACGTCGAGGACGCGCGCCCGGTACCCCTCGGCGTCGGTGGCGATCAGTCGCGTGGCGGAGGTCCATTCGAGTGTTGTGACCTGCCCATCGATCTCGACAATGCGCCGCGCCTGCCCGCCGCCGATTGACACCACCATGATGCCGGGGCCGGCGAGAAAGGCAACCTGGCTGCCGTCGGGCGAAAGCCGTGGCATGCTCGCCCCTTCGGTCCCCACGATGGGTGCGCTGGTCGCATCACGAAGGTTGCGGCGCCAGAGCACCGTGGACTCGCCGGCCTGCGCCATGTAGACCACCGTCTTCCCGTCATTCGACAGGGTCAGGTTCTGCAGGGCAGAGCCGTACGGCGTCGCGGGCGTCTGGCCGGTGAAGAACATCGCGGCGCTGTCGGGGAGGCCAGCATCGAAGATGGCGGGGCCTCCTCCCGCATTCGCACCCCGCCGCCCGAGCAGCCATCCACCAGCGGCCGCGAACGCGACCACTGTCAGCGAAGCGACCACCCACGCCCGTTGCCGACCACGTGGATCAGCGCCCTGATGAGCCGCGGCCCGCGTGGTGGTCCGGCTGCCTGCGGCGGCGGAGAGTGCCGACGCAAACTCACCGGCACTCGCGAATCGATCGGCGGGCAGTTTCTCCAGCGCCTGCATCACGGCGCTCTCGATATGCTCCGGGACCGCCTTCCGCTGCACGCCGATGGCGCGCGGTTCTTCGGTCACCAGGCGGGCCACGATGGCCTGCACGCTGTGCCCGGTGAATGGCGGTTCGCCCACCAGCATCTCGTAGGTCACGGCACCGAGGGCATAGATGTCGCTGCGCGCATCGATCTGCTTCTCACCCATCGCCTGCTCCGGCGACATGTACTGCGGCGTGCCGAGCGAGAGGCCGGTCTGCGTCATCCGTTCGCCACCCGCGCTCTGCACGGCGAGCGCAATCCCGAAATCGGCCACCAGCGCGTGCCCGCCCTGCAGCAGGATGTTCTCCGGCTTGATGTCACGATGGATGATCCCGACGGCATGCGCGTAGCCGAGCGCATCCGCCACTTCCCGGGCGATCAACACCGCGTCGCCCACCGGCAGCTGGCGCTCGCGATCGAGTCGGGCACGCAGAGTTTCACCGATGGCGTAGGGCATGACGTAGTAGAGCAAGCCATCGGCATCGCCACTGTCGAGCAGCGGCAGGATATGGGGATGCTGGAGCCGGGCCGTGGTGCGGATTTCGCTCAGGAAGCGCTCGGCGCCCAGGGCGGCGCCCGAGATCCGGATGCAGCACCTTGATCGCGACGTCACGATCGTGCTTGAGGTCGTGCGCGAGGTAGACTGTTGCCATGCCGCCCGCGCCGAGCTCGCGCTCGATCCGGTAGCGGTCGGCGAGGGCAGCAGTGAGGCGGGCGATGGTCTCGCTCATTTCCCCACCTTCCGCTTCAATTCCTCGAACCAGTTCAGCGTGACAATCAGCTGATTGGCCGTGCCGGTCAGGTTGGGCGACTTGACGAAGTAGAACGAGCGATCATCCGGGGCAACGGAGTAGAAATTGTGCCGGTTGTCGGTGCCGTACTCGTGCGTCGAGAAGAGCGTCTGTTCAGACAGCACCCGGAAGGTCTCTCCCGGAGCCACCTCGGCCGCGATCAGATTTTCCTTCCCGTCGCGATAGAAGAGCGCCTTGCCCGAGTGCGACCACCTCGGTTCGTTGCCGCCGTTGTGCGAGACCGTGAAGCGGGCGCTGCCCGCGTTGGGGAACGGGCGGACGTACACCTCGCTGTGCCCGCTTTCGTCTGAGCCATAGGCAAGCCAGCGCCCGTCGGGCGATAGCGTCGGCGAGAACTCCTCGGCCTTCGTGGCGACGATCGACCGGAGCGAAGTGTCGCCCGACGTGCGCCGGGCCGAGATGTCCCGACCGGCGCCCGAGCCAACGCGCATCAGGAGCCACTGGCCATCGCGGGAAAACTCGGCTTCATCGACCGACCTGGGAAGATCGACCAGTTCGGTGGGCGGGCTGCTCCCGTCCGCTGGCACTCGCCAGGTGGTGATCTTGCCGCGCCGGTCCGAGGTGAAGATCACGGTCTTCCCGTCCGGCGACCAGCTCGGCCGGTAATTGTAGGTACCGCCCGAAGAGAGCCTGGTGAACGCCCCGCTGGCGAGCGACTTGACCCACAGGTCATAGCGCCCGGCGCGGGCCACCGGAATGGCGAGCATGGTGCCATCGGGGGAGACCGATGGCTGGCCGAACTCGCTCTGCCAGCTGGGGTCGATGATGGTCTCCTTCCCGCCGTCGCGCGAAACGCGTATCACATGACCGGTTGGCGCGGCAAGCTCGTACACCAGGGTACCATCGTCGGACAGCGTCATCGTGCCGGTGGTGGCCGGGCCGACATAGAGGCCGGTGGCCATGTCGGTGAAGCCACCGAGGACCGTTCCGCTCGACGCATCGAAGCGGGCGGCCTGCAACGTTCCGTTTGCCTGTACCACCAGCAGGTGACCGGACGGGGTGTAACGCGCTCCCACGCCATTGGCTACCGTCGCCATCTTGCCACTCTTGCTGTCCAGCACCCCGATGCTCGGATCCCCGGTGAGCGGATATACCGTCAGGAGAATCTTCCGGCCGCCGGGAAGCACCTGGGGCCAGTAGTAGAAGAGGGCGTTCGCGGTGGTGTCGGGCCGGGCCACGAACTCGGGCTTGCCGCCTTCCGGGCGGATGCGCATCAGGTCGCGACCGTAATCGGGGCCGTAGAGGTAGTAGATCCAGCCGTCGTCGCTCCAGGCGATGCCGGTGCCGTAGGTGGAGTCGGCAACGATCGTCTGCACCGCGCCGCCATCGACCGGCAGGATCTTCAAGCCGCCCGGGAATCCGTTGTTGAACGCGATGTTCCGGCTATCCGGCGAGAACACCTGCGCCCACGCCCCATCCGACCCGGGCAACAGCCTGGCCGTGAGGTCGTCGCTCGCCCGCACCATGAGCGCGCCCTCGTTGCTCGTATACGCGATCCGGCTGCCATCGGGCGAAATCACCGGGTTGCCGAACTGCGTCTGGTACTGGTCCATGGTGATGTTGAAGCGGCGGACGACCCCCGGTGGCGCGTTGCTGCGCCGGCCGAGGACGGCAACGGCCGAGACGACCACGAGCGCAACACCCAACGCGCCCGCGATCCACTGCCACTTTCTGCCGCCCGGCGCACCGGCGGCAGATGCCACCGCCGTGGTGGTGTAGCTCCGGTCCCCAAGTGCCGCCGCGAATTCTGCCGCCGTCGCGAACCGATCGGCCGGCAACTTCTCCAGCGCGGTGAGCACTGCCGCCTCGAGATGGGGCGGAATAGTATGACGCTGCGCGGTGAGCGAGTGCGGCTTCTCGGTCACCACCTTGGCGACGATCGCCTGCGCCGTCGAGCCCGTAAATGGCGGATCGCCGGTGAGCATTTCGTAGAGCACGCATCCCAGGGCGTACACATCACTCCGTGCCGTGATCTCCCGCTCGCCCATCGCCTGCTCGGGACTCATGTAGTGCGGCGTGCCGAGCGACATCCCGGTCTCCGTCATCCGGGTGCCGGCGGTGCTCGCCGCCAGCGCAATGCCGAAATCGGCCACCAACGCGGAGCCGTCGTGCAGCAGGATGTTCTCCGGCTTGATATCGCGGTGAATCACGCCGTGACGGTGGGCGTAGTCGAGCGCGCCGGCCACTTCGGTCGCGATCCGCACGGCATCAGGGATCGGCAGCTGCTTCTCGCGCGTTAGCCGATCGCGCAACGACTCCCCTTCCACGAACGGCATTGCGTACCAGAGCAGTCCGTTCACCTCGCCCGAGTCGATCAGGCCGAGGATGTGCGGGTGCTGCAGGTTGGCGGTGGTCTTGATCTCCTTGAGGAAGCGATCGGCGCCGATCACCGCACCGAGTTCTGGGCGCAGCACCTTGATGGCGACCTTGCGATCGTGCTTGAGGTCCTCGGCCAGATATACCGTGGCCATGCCGCCCTCGCCCAGGAGGGGCGACGCATGCGTCGCCCCTCCGCCGATGCGGTAGCGGTCGGCGAGAGCGGCGGTGAGCCGAGCGATGGCGTCAGACACCAGGTGGCATCTCCTCTTCGACGGGGGTGCGGAACCCTTCGCGCTGGGCGGCGGCACTGAGGCGTGCATCGAACGAGACAAACGTCCCGTCCGGCGGCGATCCCGCCCATTCCATCGCCGCGGCCAGCTGCAACGCGTCGGCGGAGCGCAACGGGTGCAGGCGGAGCACCCGCAGCGCCTGTTCGCGCACGGCATCGCCGGGCTGTACCTCGAACCAGCTCGCCTTCAGGGCCAGCAGCAGCGAGCGCGCCCGGGCTTCCTCCGCCGCCGTGAGCTGGCCATCGCGATGCAGCCGGGCAATCGCGGACGCGCATTCGACGAGCGAACCCCACCAGACCACCAGCTCCCGATCCTCGCCGAGCAGCTGGCGCGCCCGGGCGGTCCGGGGCTGCTCCAGGATGAGCGGGACCAGCGCCGAGGCATCCCAGAACCTCACCAGCCCTCACTCCGCTCGGCCAGCAACGCGGCCAGCGACCGGCCCTCGGTATCCCTGGGGTGCGGCACCTTCCAGAAGTCCCTCGCCAGCGCGGCCGTGGGGGGGGTCAGGCGTCCGCTGCGGATCAGCGCCTCCCGGCGGCTGTCTTCCAGTACGTCCCCGCTGACCGGCGAGAGGCGGGCGATCACGCGGCCCCGGTCGGTCACCAGGACCTCGTCCCCCTGCCGGACGATGTCCAGGTAGGCGCTGAGGCGGGCCTTCAGGTCGGAAATCGAGGTTTTTGTCATATGACCATAATAGTCTTTGTAAAAAGACCTGTCAAGACATGTCGTCGCGGCGGCCGTCCGCCGTCAGACGGTCGCTCATTGCTTCAGCCCCTTCACGCTGGCCACCCAGATGTCGCTCTCGGGATCGCTGAGCGTGAAGTAGAGCCAGCCGCCGTATTCGGCGATGCCCTGCGCCCCGAACGCGTGCGGTCGCGATGGCTCATCGAATCGCAGCACCTCGCGCATCTGACCGCCGGGCAGAGCGATTGCATAGACCCCGCCGCGCGGAGGGCCTTGCCCGTTATGGCTGTAGGTGATGTACAGCACAAGGCCATCGTCACCCAGAACACCCTGGCCCAGGGTGACCGATGTATCCGGCCGGCTGGACTGAGGCAAGCGCTGGGTCGGCCTGCCGTCGACCGGTTGCAGCACCACCCGGCCGGTGGAATCCACCGCCACCAGTTCGGTGCCGTGATCGGCCCAGATCGGTGATACCAATCCGCCCTTCAGGGTGATCGTGGTGGGCGCGCTCCAGCGCCCTGAACTGTCGCGTGATGCGACCAAGGCATCCGTCGCATTGCCCCCCAGGAACCAGGCCATCCGGCGCCCATCGGGCGACCAGGACGGGGCGCGTTCATCGGGCGTGGCACCGGGCGAGACCTGGACCGGGGGACTTCCTCCGTCAATGCGAAGCGCGAAGACCCGCCGGAGCCCGTGGTCGACCGTGTGATACGCCACCTCCCGGCCATCGGGTGACAGCGTCGGATTGAACGCGGGAACAGAATCGTGGGTGACCTGCTGCACCGGACCGCCGGCGAGCGGCATCCGGAAGATCTGCTGAACCCCTTCTCGATTCGAGTCGAAGGTCAACCACTTTCCATCCGAAGAGATGGCGATGCCCTCGATGGTCTGCACCTCGGTGGTCACCGGCATCGCGCCACGCGTCGAAACTGCTCCGGACTTCGGGATGGCGATCTTCCAGACCCCGGAGTGGTTCGTCGCCACCGAGTACGCCAGTTGCGTTCCGTCGGCTGAAAGGGCAATCAGCGAAGGGTTGAGCCCGGTGCTGATGCGCACCGGCGCACCCCGCCGGCGGCCACCGGCGGTGAGGCTGAGCTGAAAGACGTCGCGCACGCCCGCCAGGGACGACACGATCAGCAATCGCCGGCTGTCGGGAGCCCAGGTCGGACTCATGTTCATCGCGTCGGAGGAGGTCAACTGTTGCGGAGCCCCTCCTGCGGCGTCGACGATCCAGACGCTGCTCGGCGCAATGTTCCAAGTGCCCAGGTAGGCGGAGTTACCCGACACGAAGGCAATCCACTTCCCATCGGGTGACCAGGCCGGCGAGTGCGGATCGAGTGCCCGAGTGACCAGTCGCGGCTGCTTGCGCGTCACGCCTCCAACCATGATGGAGTCACCCACCACATAGGCCACCTGCGTCCCGTCGGGGGACCAGCACCCCGAGAAACTCCGTGAGTCGATGACCGTTCCCTGGCCGCCAAGGGCCGGTTGGCTCTGGAGACCATTCAACCCGGCGACCAGCAGGCGGTCCCCACTCGGCGACCAGCCAGTCGGCGCAATCCCACCGGCGATCTGCACCGCATCACCGCCATCTGTGCGGCGAAACTCGACATGCGAGACGCTGTCGGCGGGACCCTGGACCAGATAGGCGACCGACATGCCGTCGGGTGCAATGGTGGGAAACTCTTCGATGCCGGCGAGACGGGTGAGCTGGGCATTGGATGTCAGTGCGGCTGTCTCCGGCGGACGATTCACGAACCACCATACGGCTGCGGCGACCGCGACGACACCCGCGGCTAAAGCCGCGACTCGGCCGATGTCGCTAAAGCGACGGGTCCCGACCACAACTTGGACTGGTTGCGTGGCCGTCGGTGTCAGTCCGCCGCTCGGCGTCGCCAGCGGTTCGAGTGCGGTGTGCAGTTCGGCGGCAGTCTGGAAGCGATCGGCCGGCCGCTTGGCGAGGCAGCGCATCACCACCGCCTCGATTGCCGGCGGAATCGCTGGGCGGCGCTTCGCCACTGAGTCGGGTGCTTCGGTCACGTGCGCGGCGAGCACCTGCTGCGGCGTGCTGCCGGTGAAGGGTGGCCGGCCGCTGAGCATTTCGTAGGCCATCACGCCGACGGAGTAGATGTCGGAGCGATGATCGACGTGCGGATCGGCGGCGGCCTGTTCCGGCGACATGTACGTCGGCGTGCCGACGGCGACCCCGAGGGTGGTGACGGTGTTCCGGCCAGTCGCCTCGCTGATCGCCTTCGCCACGCCGAAGTCGGTCACCAGCGCGTGGCGGCCGGAGAGCATCACGTTGTCGGGCTTGATGTCGCGATGGACCACGCCGTGCTCGTGGGCCTCCACCAGGGCATCGACCACTTCGGTCAGCAGGCGCACCGCTTCGTGGACCGGCAGCTCTCCTTCGCGATCGATCCGCTCGCGGAGCGATTGCCCCTTGATGTACGGCATCACGAAGAAGAGGAAGCCGTCGGCCTCGCCCGAATCGAGCAGCGGCAGGATGTGCGGATGCTGCAGCTGGGCGGCGATCTTGATCTCGCGCAGGAAGCGGCCGGCGCCGAGCGATGCCGACAAGTCCTCGCGCAGCACCTTGATCGCCACCTCGCGCTCGTGCTTGAGGTCGTGGGCGAGGTAGACCGTCGCCATCCCGCCCGCGCCGAGCTCGCGCTCGATCCGGTAGCGGTCGGCCAGGGCGGCGGCGAGGCGCTCCGCGGGAGCGGTCATCCCGGGATCCTCTTCATTTCACCGGCACCAGGCGTCGGAGTTCCTTGAACCAGTTGGTCACGATGATCACCTGACGTGGCTCCGCCGCTGTCGCCCGACGAAGCATCAGGAAGTGCTCGCCATCGGGTGTGACGTCGTAGGAATTGGCGTCCGTCTCGAAATCGCCGCGGAACAATTCCGTGGGGGTACCCAGCTGGCCCGAGGCAGGGTCAACCGTGACCGCCATCATCCGCCGCCCGTCGCGGTAAACCAGCTCGCGTCCAGCCCGTGTCCAGCGGGGGCTGCTCCCCCCATCCGCCGACACCTGGCGGCGAGCACTGGTCACCCCGGGGTACGGACTCAGGTAGACGTCGGTGCGCCCCGACTCGTTCGAGGTGTAGGCGAGCCAGCGACCGTTGGGCGCAATCCTGGGATAGTCAAGGTCGCCCGCGTCGGAACGCAGCAGCGATGCCGGCTTGCCAGAACCGTCGAGCGGAATGGTCCAGAGTTCATTGTGCGGCAGCACGCTGTGCCGGAAGAGCAGCAACTTGCCGTCGGGCGTGATACTGCCCGGATACTTGTCGAACGGCGAGATCATCAATGGCGTCGCGGGGCTGCTGGCATCGGCGGCCCGGATGTACAGGTCGAAGACCGGACGCTCCGACTGGAAGATCACGCGGTTGCCATCGGGGGTGAAGAGCGGGCCGAAGTCGTTGGCGCCACCGGTGGTCAGCGCGGTGCGGGTGCCGCGTGTCAGATCGAGGACCCAAGCGTCCTTCGGTTCACCGGGCTTCGCAATCGCGATGGCAACGCGACGACCATCGGGGGATATCGCGGGATCAGAGAAACGCGCCGGTGCGGTGACGGACGCACCCGCTTCGCCGTGGCGGTTGACCCATACCAGCTCGAGATCCGGAACGAGCGACGACGCGGCGATATACGCCAGCGTGCCGTTGTCCGATACGGCAAAGCCGGCTCGCCCATCGTCGGTGGCAAGGGCGACGTCCTGAATCACGGGGACGGGTTGTCCGGTCAGCTTCAGCGCCTTGGCGTCGAATGCCACTGCATACAGCGCCTCATTCTTGGCGTACAGGAGGTAGCCAGCCGTTACGTATCGCGCCGAGACGGCGCCTTCGAGGAGCATCGTGCGCTTCCCGGTCTTGAGCGACAGGACCTCGATGCGCGCCCGCTCGATCGGTGTACTGAACGCCGTGAAGAGCACATGGTCGCCGTCGGGGAGCATTTGCGGCCACCAGTGGGCCAGCTCACCGCGCGCGCTGTCAGGCGCCGTCAGCTGCTTTGGGGTGCCACCGCCGGCTGGCACACTCCACAGGCCGCTCACGTAGTTGGGCGTGTAGATCACCGTCCCATCGGAGGTCCAGTCTCCGCCCGCCCACGAACTTGGCGCAATGTCGGCTGCCGGACCACCGTCCAAGGGAACCTTCCGCATCATCTTTCCGGTCGCGAACGCCACCCACTTGCCATCGGGCGACAGAAACTGCCGGTTGCCGTCCTCACTCCCAGCGATCGGCGCGAACGTCAGGTTATCGAGCGTTCGCTGGAAGAGGATGTTCTTGTCTCCCTGTCGTCCACTCACGATGATCCGGCTCCCGTCACGAGCCAGGGCCAACGACGGATAACTGAGCGCCGTTCCGCTGGGCAACTCGAGAATGGCACGCACCACGTCGCCTGAGGTCGCCGACGGGCGGCGCCACCAGAGGAAGGCGAAGATTGCCATCCCCACAATGGCCGCGGCGCTCACCAGCCAGGGAAGCGTCGAATGCGCCGCGCGACCCGGGGCGCGGGCCGCAGTCGCCGAGGTGGTGTAGCTCCTGTCGCCGAGTGCTTCGGCAAACTCCTTGGCACTCTCGAAACGATCCGCCGGCAACTTCTGCAGTGCGGTATGTACCGCATCGGCGACATGACCCGGAATCGTCTTCCGGAGCGAGGTCATCTCCGTCGGCTCGGCCGTCATCACCTTGGCGACGATCGCCTGCGCGGTGGGCCCGCTGAACGGCGGCTCGCCGGTGAGCATCTCGTAGAGCACGCAGCCCGAGGGCGTACACATCGCTCCGTGCATCGAGCTCGCGCTCGCCCATCGCCTGCTCGGGCGACATGTACTGCGGCGTGCCGAGCGACATCCCGGTCTCGGTCATCCGGGTGCCGGCCTTGCTCGCGGCGAGCGCGATGCCGAAGTCGGCCACCAGCGCGGAACCATCGTGCAGCATGATGTTCTCGGGCTTGATGTCCCGATGGATCACGCCGTGGCGATGGGCATAGTCGAGCGCGCTGGCGATCTCGGTCGCGATGCGAATCGCTTCGGTGATCGGCAGCTGCTTCTCCCTGGTCATCCGGTCGCGGAGCGAGATCCCCTCGACATACGGCATGACGTAGAAGAGGAAGGAGTCGGCCTCGCCTGAGTCGAACAACGGCAGGATGTGCGGGTGCTGCAGGTTGGCCGTGGTCTTGATTTCGGCCAGGAAGCGCTCGGCGCCGATCACGGCGGCGAGCTCGGGGCGCAGCACCTTCACCGCCACCTTGCGGTCGTGCTTGAGGTCGTGGGCGAGATAGACGGTGGCCATGCCGCCGGCGCCGAGTTCGCGCTCGATGGCGTAGCGATCGGACAATGCCGAGGTGAGGCGATCGAGAGTCATCGACGGTACGACTGTCTTGAGGTAGTCATTTCCCCGCCCCTGCCTCCGCCACTTTCCGGCGGAACTCGGTAATCCAGTTGGGGGAGATCACAAGTTGGTATGTGTTCCGCTCGGGCACCGACATCAGGAAGCGCCGACCATCGCGCGTTGGCTGGTAGGTGGCGGCGAAATAGCTGGCGGAAAGCTGCGGTATCTGCATCGACTTGAGCGCGGTATCCCGGCCGAGGATGCTCAGCGTCGGAGTCGTGGCGATTCGCGCGACGAGCAGTGCCGTGCCGCTGCGGTAATTCAGCCTGCCGCCGTCGGCCGACCACATCGGTGCCGACCCGCCGCCGACCGAGACCTGCACCTTGGTCGATGGGTCAGGGTAGGACCGCAGATACACCTCATCCTGCCCCGATTCGTCCGAGACGATCGCGACCCACTTGCCATCGGGGGAGAACTGCGCGGCGTGGGTGTTGGCCTTGAGCACCAGGTACGGCTCCAGTGAGGAAGCCGAGTCGAGCACGAACCGGCGGGTCTCCCAGTAGTCCTTGGGGGCGACGGAGACCAGGACCGACTTGCCGTCCGGCGCCATCACCGCCGCGGCAGCGGCGTAGGGCAGGTCGATCAGTTTCGTCGCGGGGACGCCGCCAGTGGCCTGCTGAACCCAGAGCGTATTGCCGTTCTGCTGCGAGGCGAGATACAGCACGTTGGTGCCGTCGGGCGTCCACGTGACGGACGTGACCGTTCGCAAGGTGGTCAGTCTGGACAGCGTCCCGAGCGACAGGTCCAGGATCCAGATGTCCGATTCCGCGTTGGAGCCAATCAGGACGGCGATGTGCCGCTCGTCGGGAGAGAGGCGTGCGGTGACGTAGTTGGCGGGTTTCGGCGTGATGGTGGTGGCGTGGCCTGCCCCGGTGACCCAGGAGAGCCAACCGGTTGCCCCGCCCATCGACGTCACCAGAGCTCCGCCGCGCGAAACGAAGATCTCCGAGTTGCCGTTGAGCGACGACACCACCCCGACCGGATCGTGAGCAGGAATTGGTGAACCGAGCGTCTTCCGTCCGGTGATGTCGAGCCCGACGGCCATCACCGAACCGTCCGCCTTGACATAGATCAGCATGCCATCGAGGACAGCCAGCGGGCGGATTCCCTCGATGCCGAGCGACGTGACCACCCCGGTGCTCCGTGGAGCGATGCCAAGCTGCGCGGTGGCGAGACTCCCCGTCCAGATGGAGAAGATGACAGCCTTGCCATCCGGTGTTCCAATCGGCCAGAGGTGATTGCGTTCCCCCTTGGCGCTGTCAACCCGGGTGAACTCCACCGGAGTGCCGCCCGCCGCGCTGACAATCGAGAGGCCGGCAAACGGTCCCTGGGTGCCCAGGACGATTTCGTTGGTCGCCAGCCAGTCGGCGCCGTTCGAGCCGCCGGCGCTGCCAATCGCCACGGGCGCACTGCCGTCGAGTCGGACCTTCCATTCCTTGCCCGCATTCTCGAACGCCAGCCAGTTCCCGTCGGGCGAGAAGTACGGTTGATACGCGCCGACGGTGTTGGGAATCGGGTGGGCGGTCAGCTGATCGGTACGGACGAAGTAGAGCGACGGCGCGCCGGCGTCCTGCTCGACGGTGTAGACCAGGGTACTGGCGTCGGGAGATATCGCCGCCGGCCACGGATAATTCCCGTACGGCCTGGTGCTATCGGTTGTCGCCAGCACGTAGCGGATCGGTGGCAGGACCGCGGCGGCAGCCTTCGGTCGGATCAGCGTCGCCACGCCGGTGATCGCCGCGAGTGCCACAAGGCTCACGCCGACAAACACCGGATCGCGGAACCGGGAGCGCGCCGCATTGACCGGTGCTGCCGCGATCGCCGTGGTTGACGTGTAGCTTCGATTCCCCAGCGCCGAGGCGAATTCCCCGGCCGTGGCAAAGCGATCGGCCGGGAGCTTCTTGAGCGCCGTCAACACCGCCTGCTCCACGTTGGCCGGAATGGTGTGACGTTGTGAGGTCAGCGACCGCGGCTGTTCGGTGACCACGCGCGCGACGATCGCCTGGGCGGTCGACCCGCTGAACGGCGGATCGCCCGTGAGCATTTCGTAGGCCACGCAGCCAAGCGCATACACGTCCGATGCGGCGGTGATCTCCCGCTCTCCCATCGCCTGTTCGGGCGACATGTATTGCGGCGTGCCGAGCGACATGCCGGTTTCCGTCATCCGGGTACCGGCGCTGCTCGCCGCGAGCGCGATGCCGAAGTCCGCCACCAGCGCGGAGCCATCATGCAGCAGGATGTTCTCCGGCTTGATATCGCGGTGGATCACGCCGTGACGATGGGCGTAGTCGAGTGCGCCTGCCACCTCAACAGTGATGCGGACCGCATCCGCGATCGGCAGCTGCTTTTCGCGCTGCATCCGGTCGCGCAACGATTCCCCTTCAACGAACGGCATGACGTAGTACGCCGTCCCGTCGATCTCACCCGAATCGATCAGGCCAAGGATGTGCGGGTGCTGCAGGTTGGCGATCGTCTTGATCTCGCGCACGAACCGTTCGGCACCGATGACGGCGGCGAGTTCGGGACGGACCACCTTGATCGCGACCTTGCGATCGTGCTTCAAGTCTTCGGCGAGGTACACCGTCGCCATGCCTCCCTGCCCCAGCTCCCGCTCGATGCGGTAGCGATCCGCGAGGGTGTCCCTGAGATGCTCGAGACTCATGGCGGGGTGCTCCTCGTTCGGGATGGAATCGGCCAGCGGACGGTGTTGGTGCACATCCCCTGACCCATCTGCTTGACGACCGCCACGAAACGCGGCTCCGAACGCAGCGGGGAAAAGAGCGGGTCGCAGCCCAGGGCAACGACGGCGAGATAGTACGAGCGCTTCGCTCCCTCGCGCTCGAGGCCGGCAAGGGCCGCCGCGCGGTTGCCGAGCACCAGCTCGGCCGCTGCCATGTCGATCTCGCGCGATCCACCAGTGATCGTCCGGTCGAGCGCCTTGAGCTCGTCTTCCGCGGCCGGCCAGTTGCCGACCACCGCAAACCGCCAGACATGCATTGCCCGCGCCTGGGGTGCCAGGGAGTCGAGCTGGTAGAAGCGCTCGAGTGCCGCGACCGCGCTGTCGGTCTTCTGCAGAAAGGCGTACGCCTCGCCCACGTAGAAGTCGCCGAAGGCAAAGCGAGGATCGAGCTCCCGGACCCGGTGCGATTCGACCAGCGCCTCGTCGAATTTTCCGGCGCAGACCAGGGTGTAGACCAGGTCATTGCCGGCCACGGCCGACAGCGGATCAAGCTCGACGGCGGCGCGTCCCTCCCGGATGGCTTCGTCACTCTGCCCAAGCAGGCTGAGTGCGTCGCCGAGCCACTGATGGGCGGTGGCGTCGCGCGGGTCGATGGCAAGCGCCTTCCGGAACTCCGCCACCGCCTCGAGCGGACGCGCCTCGGCGACCAGGGCATTGGCCAGCGCAACATGCCCATCCACCAGGGTCGAGTCGATCGCCAGCGCCTGGCGCGCGATTCGTTCCGCCGCCGGACCGAGGGAGTCGGTGCCGCCGACCTGGGCATATCCGGGAAGAATGCTGTAGACCATGGCAAGGCCGGCCTTGGCCCTCGCGAACTTGCCGTCGCGCGCAATGGCACGCTCGAAGTAGTCAACGGCACGCTGCAGGTTCTCGCCCCCGCGCTTGGCGAAGAAGAACTGCCCCTTGAGATAGTCGTCGTACGCTGCCATGTCGCGGGTACCGCGCAGCTGGGCGGCCGAACCGGCGCCGCCCGCCGAGACCAGGTGGAGCGCCTTGCTGACGGCCGCGGTAATCGAGTCCTGGGCCGAGGAGAAGTTGCCGTCGGCAGGGAGGGTGAAGTTGCCGGTCCAGAGCGCCGCCTCATCGGCCACGTTGACCAGATCCACGGTGACGGTGGTCTTGTCGGCAGCGCGGCGGTAGGTGCCCTGCAGGATCACACCCACGTCGAGCATCGATCCGACGTCATGTATCGGCTTCCCTCGGGCCGCTTCCGAGGAGGTGCGCGCCTTGACGATCAGCCCGGGCAACTCCATCAGCCCGCTGCGGACATCGTTGGCGATGCCGTCGGCGAGATAGTCGAACGCGGTGTCGTGCGCGACGTTGTCGAACGGGAGCACCGCGATCGCCTGCGTCGCCGAGCGACCGATGTTTGCGCCGCCAAAGCGCCAGAAGCCGAACGCCGCGAGAAGAACCACGACGGCGCCGCCAGCAATCCAGGCAAGCCGCCGGTTCCCACCGCCCGCAGTCGTCGGCCGGGTCTGGGTCGGCGTGATCCCGGTCGATGGCGTCGCGAACACCTCGAGGGCGGCGTGCAGTTCACCGGCAGTCTGCCAGCGATCGGCCGGTCGCTTGGCGAGGCAGCGCATGATCACGGCATCGAGCCCGGCCGGGATGCCGGGACGGCGATTGCCGACCGGATCGGGAGCCTGGGTGACGTGGGCGGCGAGCACCGATTGTGGCGTCGCCCCCGTGAACGGCGGCTGGCCGGTGAGCAGCTCGTAGGCCATCACGCCCACGGCGTAGATGTCGCTGCGATGGTCGATGTGCGGATCGGCGGCAGCCTGCTCGGGCGACATGTAGGTCGGCGTACCGACGGCAACGCCGAGGGTCGTGACGGTGTTGCGTCCGGTGGCCTCGCTCACCGCCTTGGCGACGCCGAAATCGGCGACCAGCGCATGGCGCCCGGAAAGCATCACGTTGTCGGGCTTGATGTCGCGGTGCACCACGCCGTGCTCGTGCGCGTGGGCCAGGGCATCGACCACCTCGGTGATCAACCGCACCGCCTCGTGCACCGGCAGCTCTCCCTCGCGCGCAATGCGCTCGCGCAGCGACTGGCCGGAGACGTACGGCATGACGTAGAAGAGGAAGCCGTTCGCCTCGCCGGAATCGAGCAGCGGCAGGATGTTCGGGTGCTGCAATTGAGCGGCGATCTTGATCTCGCGCAGGAAGCGGCCCCCGCCGAGCGAGGCGGCGAGATCCTCGCGCAGCACCTTGATGGCGACATCGCGGTCGTGCTTGATGTCGCGGGCGAGGTAGACTGTGGCCATGCCGCCCTGCCCGAGCTCCCGTTCGATCGTGTAGCGATCGCTCAGTGCTACCGTGAGGCGCTGGATTGGCTCGCTCACGGCTTCACCGGCCCCAGATACTGGTCCAGCCACGCCAGTGCTTCGGCAATCAGCCGCGGCCGTGGCACGTCGTGGCCGCCCTCGTACACCACCCACTTTTTGTCGGCCGCTGCGGTACCCAGGCGCTCGAAGAACGGCTTCTGCGCGGTTTCGGTCGGGAAGAAGAAGTCGTACTTGCCGTTGAGCATGATCACCGGAATGTGAATGTGCGGGAGGAAATTGATCGGATCCGTCTCCGGTCGCCCGCGCTCCATCGTCAGCCCCGCGACGTAGAGTACCGACGCCTTGATCCGCGGCTCGATCGCCGGGATCACCCCGCCCATGTTGCCACCCCAGCTGTAGCCGAAGTAGGCGAACTTCGTCGTGTCGATGTCAGAACGGCTGCTCAGGTAGTCGAGCGTCCGGCAATAGTCCTTCCCCCACATCACCACGTGGTCGCGCCAGAGAATCGACTCGCTCGGCAGGTCACTGGTGAGGGTGTCGCTCCGCTCATAGGTGCTCTTGTATATCGGGAGCACGAACGCGCGACCGCTCTTCACCACGAAACTCGCCGTCATATCACGCCGCGTGGTGCTGGTGTGCGTGTTGATCGCGCCGGAGCCCGGGAAGAAGACGACCGTCTGGTACGGCGGCTTGCCACGCTTCGGCGTGAACACCCACGCCTGCATCCGTTCGCCCCCGTACGCCGCAGTAAAACTCACGAACTCGGCATTCCAGTCTTCACTGCTGGCGGAATCGGTGTGCTCCACCTTGGTGTCGAGCGGGAGCGGGTCGTAATCGAACTGACGTCGGTATCCCTCGAACACGGCATCCGAAACCGACGGCACCTTGAACCAGTCGGTGAACTTCCGCGGGATCGGGCGCATGGCGAGCGCCACGTTGCGGTCGGCGGGGTCATAATGGACGAGGCGGATGCCATTGATCACCGAGCGATCCATCGGTGGCTGGGCGTAGGCGTCAACGAAGGCGTAGGTCGGGTCGCTCCAACCGCCACCCAGGATGAAGTGCTGCCCGCCGCCGGATTCGTTGTAGACCCACTCGCGCACATTCCCCGCCAGATCGGAGACTCCGGTGAAGCTCACCGCGCGCGGCGTGCCCACCGCCCACGGGCCGGTGCCTCCCAGGTTGCTCCTGGGCACGACGCCATCGGACATGTAGACGCCAGCTGCCTGAGCCCAGTGGTAGATGGTGGGCAACGACTTCCCCTTCCACCGGGCGTACGCCTCTGCTTCGTACCAGGAGACGCCGCCCACCGGCATCTCGCCTTGCCCGGTGGGGTAGTCACCCGCGACCCAGGTGGCGGGGCCGGGGCGGCCGGTCTGGTCGACGAAGCGCGCCATCGCCGCCGCGCGGGTGAGCGTGCGGTCGCCGTCCTGGAAGGGGGGCTCCCAGTGCGCAGAGTCACGATAGCCGCCGGCATCGACGAAGGCCTTGTAGTCCCGGTTGCTGGTCTCATAGCGGTCCATCTTCCAGTCGCGGAGTTCGAGCTCCGGCGACCCGTCCGTACCAACCAGGAAGGTGCCGTAGCTGCCACCGGCGATGGTGATCGTCTCCGGATCGGGCGCGCCGACACTGTCGAGCACCACCGCGGGCTGAGCGTACCAGTTCTTTCCCCAGCTGAGCGCATAGAACCGCTGATATCCGGGCTTGTCGAATCGGAGCAGCCCGAACTGACGGGGCACCTGAATGGAGTCGATCGGAGTGGTGCCGAGATGGACCCAGGCGCTGGTATCAGTGAGGGGGGCACGGTAGACCTCGACGCCTCCTGGCACCGTGATGACCGGGCGGAGATAGGTCGCCGTGGCGAGGAGGGCCGCGACGGTGGTGTCATTCGGTGCGATGGCGCGCGCCTCGCGCCCGACCGTCCATGCACTGTCCATCTGCCCGTCCTCGATCATCCGGCGCATCAGTGGAACCGCCGTTTCGCGGACCCAGGTCCGGCGCTGCATCGTCCGCACGCCGAAGAATCCCAGCACCGCAACCGCCGCGAGGCCGAGGATCCCGACCAGCATGCGGCGACGACGGCCTTCCGGCGCCGCACCCATTCCTGCCACCGTTCCGCTCGGCGTCACCAGCGACTCGATCGCCTGCTGCAGCTCGTCGGCCGACTGGAAGCGATCCGCCGGCTGCTTGGCGAGGCACTTCATGACGATCGCAGCGATCGCCGGAGGCACGTTGCTGCCAAGCGGTGGCGGCGCCTTGGTGATATGGGCGGCGATCACCGCCTGTGGCGTGCCGCTGAACGGCGGCGCGCCGGTGAGCATCTCGTAGGCCATGACACCGACGGCGTAGATGTCAACGCGTTGGTCGAGGGCCGGATCGGCGGCCGCCTGCTCGGGGGCCATATAGGTCGGTGTGCCAAGCGAGATGCCGACACTTGTGAGCGTGTGTTGGGCGGTGCCGTCACTGAGCGCCTTGGCCACGCCGAAGTCCATCAGCATCGCATGGCGCTCGGCCAGCATGACATTGTCGGGCTTGATGTCGCGATGCACGACGCCGTGCCGATGGGCGTGGGCGAGGCCATCGACGATCTCGCGCAGCAGCCGCATTGTCTCCGACGGTGGCAGCGCTCCGCCGCGGACCAGAAGGTCACGGAGCGACTCGCCCTTCACCAACGGCATGACATAGTACAGGAGGCCGTCCGCATCGCCCGAGTCGAGCAGCGGGAGAATGTGAGGCGACTGGAGCTGTGCAGCGATGTTGATCTCGCGCAGGAAGCGCTCACCGCCGAGGGCCTGTGCCAGCTCGTGGCGCAGCACCTTCACTGCCACCTTGCGCTCGTGCTTCAGGTCCTGCGCCAGATACACGGTGGCCATCCCGCCGGCGCCGAGCTCGCGCTCGATACGGTAGCGGTCGGCAAGGGCGGCCGTGAGTCGATCGAGCGTGGTCACCGCTTCACCTTGGCGAGCAGTTCGGGGAACCAGTGCTCCGCATAGATCACGTCGCCGACCGTATTCCCGCCGAGGTCCTTGATCATCACGAAATGCTTGTCATCGGGGGCCACGTCGTACTGCTGGCGATTCCTCGCTGCCCGGTATCCGGCCAGTGGAAAGAGCGCCCGTGGTGTGCCGATCATCAGCGATGGCCCGGGCGTGACGTCCACGGCCATCAGCTGGCCACCGCCCTTGAAGAACAGTTCCCGGCCGCTGTGCGCCCAGCGGGGCTCACTGCCGCCGTCCCGCGACACAAGCCGCGGTGACGTCGCCGCCGGAAATGGCGTGACATAGATCTCGGCGCGTCCGGTGCTGCTGCCGACGTAGGCGAGCCAGTGCCCATCGGGAGAGAGCGCCACCTGCAGCGTGGGGTTCTTGTCCACCGCAATCGGCACCAGGGCGGTGTCGCCGCTGAGGCGTCGCGCCCGGATGTGGGAGATGCCACCCTCCTCGTCCGCGCGAAACACCAGCCACTCTCCATCCCGGGAGAATTCTCCCTCCCAGACGCCGAAGGTGTGGTGCAGCAGCAGTGCGGGTGGCGCGCTGCCATCGACCGGCATGCGGAAGAGATCGTAGCCATTCTGGCCGGTGCCTTGCCGGTTGGATACGAAGAGGATCGACCGGCCGTCGACGGTCCACACCGGTCGCCAGTTGACGGTGCCGTCCTGGGTCAGTTTCTGCCGGGTTCCGTCCGAACGCCGGATCCAGAGTTGGGTCGGGCCGTCAGCCAGGCTGACGGCAAGGGATCTACCGTCTGGGGAAAGTGCCGGGTATCCGAAATCGCCGCGCCAGGTCGAGTCGAGTGGCACGGCACTGCCATCGCGGGCGACCCACATCAGTTGCGCGGGCGCGCCGGCGCCGGCATCGAGCGAATAGAGGACGGCGCCCGATGCGGACATCGTGAAGGTCCCCGGCGACACGCCGTCGATCACCGGCACGGACTCCGACGTGGTGACCAGCCGCTTGGGGTCGAACCCCATCGCGTACAGGCCGCCCGCCCGATCGGTATAGAGCAGATGACCGGTCGGCGAGTACCAGGCACCGGCGGCGTTCGCGATCAGCAGCCGGCTGCTGTCGGCCGCGAAATCGAAGACGCGCACGTCAGACGCCGACGCGCAATTGCCGGGACAGATCGTGTAGATCACTCCTCGGCTCCCCGGGAGCGGGGCAATCAACAGGATCGAGCCGAAGGTCCTGGCCGTGTCCGCCACCAGCGGTCGGCTGACGCCTCCGCTCGCGGGAACGCGATGCATGAACTTGGCGCCACCGCCGCCGACGTAGACTATCGTGCCATCGTCCATCCAGGCGCCGATGGCATACGTCGGATTGACCTGGTCGGCAAGCGTGATCGATCCGCCGCCTTCGACCGGGACCTTCCGGAGCCTGCGATCGGTCGTGATGTAGCCGATCCACTTGCCATCGGGAGAGAAGAATGGTGAGACGCCGTGCTCCGTCCCGGCGATCGGCGTGGCCCGGCTCTCGCCCCTGAGCTTGTGCATCAGCTGGAGCGTGCCGCCGACCGAGTCGACAAAGACGATGCTGGAGCCGTCAGGCGCGATCGCCGCCTGCGTTGCTCCGCGTTCCGCGCCAGGCGACAGCAGCCGCGCCAGCGGATGTTCCCACAGCGTCACGCGCTGGCGGGAGAGCTCCACCCTCGGCGCCGGCCGGAGCCAGCCAGCCGCCGCCGCAATGAGGGCCACCGCCGCGACGGCCACGGTCGTCCACCAGGTCCGCCGGGACACCCCGCTCCGTCCCGCCGACATGCCGACGCCTGACGCGGTACCGCTCACCGTCGCGAACGCGGAATTGCCGAGCGCGTCGGCAAAGGCCTTGGCGCTCTCGAAGCGATCGGCCGGCAGCTTCTCCAGCGACTTCGCCACCGCCGCCGCCACGTTCGCCGGCACCGCCTTCCGATGCCGGGTGACGGGCTGGACATCCTCGGCGATGATCTTCATGATGATCTGCTGCGCCGAGTGCCCGACATGCGGCGGCTCACCGGCGAGCATCTCGTACAGCACGCTGCCGAGCGAGTAGATGTCGCTCCGCCCGGTGATCTCCTTGTCCGCAGTCGCCTGCTCGGGGCTCATGTAGTGCGGTGTCCCGAGACTCATCCCGGTCTCGGTCATCCGGCCACCGGCCGCAGCGCTCAGCGCCAGCGCAATCCCGAAGTCGGCCACCATCGGCCGCCCATCGTGGAGCAGGATGTTCTCGGGCTTGATGTCGCGGTGGATCACGCCGTGGCGATGGGCATAGTCGAGCGCGTCGGCGACGTCGCGGGTGATGCGCACGGCTTCGTCGATGCCGAACTGCGTTTCACGGTCGAGCTTGCTGCGCAGCGTCTCGCCCTGGACGTAGGGCATGACATAGAAGAGGAAGCCGTCGGCGCTGCCCGAATCGAATAAGGGCAGGATATGCGGATGTTGCAGCGCCGCGGTGGTCTTGATCTCCACCACGAAGCGCTCGGCGCCAAGGACGGCGGCCAGCTCCGGCTTGAGGACCTTGATGGCGACCTGACGGTCGTGCTTGAGATCGTGTGCCAGGTACACCGTGGCCATCCCGCCCGCGCCGAGCTCGCGCTCGATCGTGTAGCGGTCGGCGAGGGCAGCACGGAGCCGGGTGGCGGCGTCGGTCATTCGCGCGGGGCTACCATGGAGAAACCTCGACGTCGGTTTGGGCTAATCCAGTACCCACAAAGAGCAGCGGCTCACCGCGCGCCACCGACAGGGCGTAGCTGAAGCAGTCGCCCTGATTCAGTGCTGCCGGATGCCGGCCCTGACCGAAGCGCATGGCAGCATCGCGCGCGAGGTTCACCTGCTCCTCGCCCACCGGCACCACCTCCGCTCCGATGCTGCGCAGCAGCCGGTCGAGCTGGGCGTCACCTGCCGTGCCATAGCGGCCAAGCAGCACCAGAGATGCTTCGACCACCGTGGCGGCCGAGACCAGCCGGTTTCGGTCGGCTGCCACCGCCGCGACCAACCGATCAGCACCGGCTTCCCCGGTCAGCATCGCCAGCATCGCTGAGGTGTCGATAACCATCTTCAGCTGGGCACGCCGTGCGCGTTGTAGCCGACGATTTCCTCGGCCGGACGAGGGTCGAGGACGGCGAGCTGGGCGAGGTGTTCCTGGATTCGGCGCACTTCGACGTCGATCCCGCGCCGGGACCGATGGCTCTCGCGATCGAGCCGATCCTGGAGTGCCTGACGGATCGCCTGGGTCAGTGACTCACCGGTGGCGGCTGCGAGTGCCCGTGCCAGCCGGTCGGTTTCCGGGTCCTTGATGCTGATCGCCATTTCTGGCCTTATAGAAGGGGAGGTGGAAGTCTATATCCGATAATAAATGTCCGCAATCATTTGATGGCTATTAATGATTGTTGGTTATTGAAACCGCCGCGGATGGTCTTCTCGTATATATGCTGTTAGCCGATCATTCCCGTCGCCTTGTGGCCGAACGAGGACCAGCCACCAGGACAATCCCCTTCCCGAGGCCCCGGACGATGCCAGCAGCCCGCGCCATCCTCCCAGTACGCCGGTTCACGCCCGCCCTGCTCTTCCTCCCGCTGCTTTCGCTCCTGGGCTGCGGCCCGGAGGCAGCCGGCAGCACCGCGAGCCCCCTCGATGGCGCGTGGCAGCTGGTCGATGTCGTTGGCATCGATTCCACTGGAAAGGAAGGCTCGGCGGTACCCGACCCGGGGTTGGTGATCTTCTCGGGGAGTCACTTCTCGCGGACGTGGACCGACACCACCGGCCAGGCGGCGACTTTCGCCATGCCGTGGGCCCCGACCGATTCGGAGAAGCTGGGCCGATTCGGCGTCTTCACCGCGAGTGCGGGCCGATTCGAGGTCGCCGGTGACACGATCATCTTCCGGCCGATCAGCGCCAAGATCTCGAGTTTCGAGGGGGGGTACTCACGCGACCAATACGCCATCCATGGCGACACCCTGTCGCTCACCATGACATCGATCGTCTCGTCGAATGGAACGTCGGTGGGATTCTACTCGGCCGGGGGCAGACAACGGCAGCGGCTGGTGCGGGTGAAGTAGGTGCGGTGACCAGCTCCTGCCATTGGGTCACCGCTCCTGCTCGCGTCGCAGGCCGGATCGATGCTCAGTAATGCGGATAGCCCAGCCGCTGCAGCGCCGCCTGCATCCGCGGGTCAGCGCGCAGTCGAGTGCTCAGCAGCATCATGACGCTGGTGGCATTCACCTGATCGAGATCCGGGCTCCCCTTCAGGGCGTTCACCACGGCAATGGCGCCATCATCGCCATCCAGCAACTGGGCGACGACCAGCCGGAAATAGGGACCGGAGGCCCGGGCCAGCTGGCGCAGGGCCGCGGTGCGACGGGTGGAGTCCACGAGTTGCCGGACGATCGCCTCGCTGGCTGCGCTGTCGGCCCCTTTCAGCCGTGCCACCCGACGGTAGCCGTCGGCCCACCGATCGGTCGCTCCACGGCGGAGGTCGTGCAAAAACCGAATGATGATGAGCAGCGGGTGTCCGGGATCCACGGCGTCGACCTGCGCGTAGAGCGCGCTTGCCTCGTCCCAGTGCTCCGCACCGTCGTACGCGCCGGCGAGTGAGACGAGGATCACCGTCGACATCGGATCAAGGTCGCGCGCGCGCGACATCTCGCGGATGCAGTCGTCCCAGCGGTTCCAGACGCAGAGGTCGTAAGCGTACCACTGATGGGCGGTGGGATAATTCGGGCTGAGCTCGACGCCCTTTTCGAAGGCCTGCCGGGCTTCGACCCACCGGTCGCGGTATTCCAGCACTTCGCCAAGCGAGCTCCATCCCTCACCGAGGCCTGGGTCCAGCGCAATGGCCCGACGAGCCGCGTGTTCCGACAAGCCGAGCATCGAATCGACGCTCACCCCCGGCACATCGTATTCCGCCGGGATGAATAGCACGTACGAATCGGCCAGCCCCGACCAGGCGCGGGCATAGCCCGAGTCTGCCGCGATGGCCTGATTGAAGTACCCCGCGGCCTTCACCATGTCGGCCGTGGTGCGCTTGCCCCAGTAGTACCGCCCCAGCAGGTAGGCGTCATACGCGGCGGGATTGCTGGTGCCATGCGCCGCCAGCGAGGTGTCATCCTGCGCGAGCACCCGCCCCTGCAGCGCCGTCACCACCGCGCGCGCCACCTCGTCCTGCACGGCGAAGATCGCCCCGGCATCGCGGTCGAAGTTCCGGCTCCAGAGGACGTCACCGTCGGAGGTCCGGATGAGTTGCGCCGTGATGCGCAGCTGGTTCCCTGCTCGCTGCACGCTCCCTTCCAGCACCGTTGCGATGGCCAGCCGTTTTCCGATCTCCTGCACGTTGCCGGCCAGGTCGCGCAGCGCGAACGACGACGTCCGTCCGGTGACGTGCAACCCGGCGACGCTCGCGAGCGCGTTGATCAGTGTCTCGGCGATGCCGTCGCCGAAGTAACTGCTGGCGTGATCGGGGCTGAGGTCCTCGAACGGCAACACGGCGACCGAGGAGAGGTTGACGGCCGTCGCAGGGGTGCCAGAGCGGCGGAACCAGAGGAAGGCGAGAAGGGCCGCGATCACGAGCACCAGCGCCACGACGAGCAGCGTGGGACGTCGTCGCGTCGATGGACCTGCCGGGAGTGCCACCGGTCCGGAGCCCTGCAGCGCGGCAGCGAAATCGCCCACGGTGTTGAAACGGTCGGCCGGGGCCTTGGCGAGGGCCCGCTGCAGCGCGGTGATCACCGCGGGCGGCGTCCCCGGCCGGAGATTGGTGATCGGCGGCGCGTCGATGGTCAGGTGCTGTCGCATCAGCACGGCGGCGGTGGCGCCGCTGAACGGCGGCTGGCCGCCGAACATTTCGTAGACCACGCAGCCGAGTCCGTAAAGATCACTGCGCCCATCAAGATCGATCGCGCCCGCCGCCTGCTCCGGGCTCATGTAGGTCGGCGTGCCGACGCTGACCCCGCTATGGGTAATCCGCTCGGAGCCCGCCATGCTGACCGCCCGGGCGATGCCGAAGTCGGCGACCATCGCATGCCCGCCCTCGAGCAGGATGTTCTCCGGCTTGACGTCGCGGTGGATCACGCCCCGGTCGTGGGCATACCCGAGCGCGTCGGCCACCTCGCGGGCGATCTGGATCGCGCTGTCGACCGGGAGCTGCTTCTCGCGGTCAATGCGCTGTCGCAGTGATTCGCCCTCGACATGCGGCATGACATAGAAGAGGAAGCCGTCGGCCTCGCCCGATTCGTAGAGCGGCAGGATGTGCGGATGGTGCAGGTTCGCGGTGGTGGTGATCTCGCGCACGAACCGTTCGGCGCCGAGTTCCACGGTGACGCTCGGCCGGAGCACCTTGATCGCCACCTTGCGATGGTGCTTGAGGTCCTCGGCCAGGTAGACCGTGGCCATCCCGCCATGCCCCAGCTCCCGCTCGAGTAGATAGCGGTCGGCGAGGGCGGCTGAGAGGCGTGCCACGGGATCGGTCACGCGGTGTCCTGGGAAGTGGCCTTTCGCAACGGGGCGCGCGCGGCGATCAGGGTGACGTTGTCGCTGCCGCCACGCTCGAGCGTGAGTTCAAGCAGCGACCGGCACAACTGCTCGGAGGAGGTCATCTCGGCGATGTGCTGCCGGATTTCATCCTCGTTGACATGCTTGGTGAGTCCATCCGTGGCGAGCAGCAGGACACAGCCTCGCGGAATGGAGATCCTGCTCACGACCGGAACCGCTTCGTGGCCACCGATGGCACTGGCAAGCACGTGGCTGAGCGGTGAACGGGCCAGCTGGTCGGCCGGCATGACGCCCTCGTCGACGAGTCCCTGGGCGATGGTCTGGTCGCGGGTCACCTGCGTCAGTTCGCCCTCGTAGTACCGGTAACAGCGGCTATCCCCGACCTGCGTGACATACATCCAGGGGAAGACCGCCACGGCCAGTGTCAGCGTGGTGGCCATCCTGGTGTCCTCGCCGTGCTGCTGCCGCTGCTGCACGGCCGCATGCGCCTCCAGCGCGGCATCGGTCAACGCCTTGTGAAACTCCTCGTCGGACGCGGACCCCGCAGCATGGTAGGAGCGCAGCGAAGACGCCACGTATTGCGTGATCGTCGCGAGCGCGACGCGACTGGCCTCGCCGCCACCGGTCGCCCCGCCCACCCCATCGGCCACGAGCATGTACGTCGCCAGTCGTTCGCCGCGGAGCGGGAGCGCGTCGACATCAGGCAGGGAGGTGCCGTGTACCACAACCTGCTGGTGCACGGTACAGAGCATGAAATGATCCTGGTTCTCCTGCCGCACCTTGCCCGTGTGGGTGAGGCCGAACATGTCGAGGTCGCGATCGCGGGGACGCGCCCACTGCAGCTCATCGGGCATTTGGCACTCCTCAACCGATCGTGAAGACCACCGTGGCGAGGTTCATTGATCGCCTTTCCGCACTCACCGCTTCACCCGCGCCCGCAGGTCGGCAAACCAGTTCTCCACCATGACGGCGCGGGCCGTGGTTGCCACCCGTCCGGACGACCGCGGGCGGGTGAAGAAGAAGGAGCGCCCATCCGGCGCCACGCTGTACGACTGATGGAAGGGATCCAGCGTGAACGGGAGCACATCGAACAGGCTCTGCCGGCGCACTACCTCAAACACCGGAGCCGTCTCCAGTTCAGCCGCGATGAGTCGGCCGGATGGCCCCAGGAAGTAGAGTTCCTTGCCATCCGCAGACCACTCTGGCACGGTGCCGCCACCGATCGAAACCTGCCAGTGACCGCTGTTCGTTTCCGGGAACGGCCTGACATACACCTCGTTGGCGCCCGATTCGTTCGACGTGTAGGCCAGCCAGTGCGAGTCGTGGGAGACCGCCGGGTGCATCTCGGAGAAGCTCGTCGCCACCAGGGCCACCGGCGTTGTGTCGCCACCAGCGCGAAGACCAACCAGATCACCCGCCCCGGCGGTGCCGTTGTCGGTGCGCGCCACCAGCCACTTCCCGTCCCCGGACCAGGTGATCTCCTGCAGGGGGCGGTCGAACCCGGCGAGCAGATTGTCGGTACCGCTGCCGTCCGCTGGCCGCACATAGGCCTTGCCGCCGTTGCTGCTGTCGCGGATGAACGCCACCAGCTTGCCGTCTGGCGACCATGCCGGACGCCGATCCTGTCCCCCGAACGTGAGCCGGGAGAAGGGGCCGTGGTCGAGTTGCTTGATGTAGATACTGAGGCCGCCCGCCGTGGCGCCCGCACCAACCGCCATCCTCCGCCCGTCCGGCGACAGCTCGAAAGAGTTGAATGCGCCGGACCAGCCAGTGTCCACCGGCATGACGATCCCATCCCGGCTTACCCGCACCATCTCGGCCACACCCGACGAACCGTCAGCGCGGAAATAGAACAGCGAACCTGAGGGAGACCAGGTGAGCATGGGAACCCCGACGATCTCCTGAACCGCGTCGAGCACCGGAATCGCCGCGCCGGTGACTTCCTGCTTGCCGAGGTCGAACGGCGCGATGAGACCGACGCCATCCCGGCGGATGTAGAAGATGTGTCCCGTCGGGAGATACCACGCTGCGAAGGCGTCCGGGATCAACAGCCGCTGGGTGCCCGTGCCCAGGTCCGCCACGTGAATCGCGGTCGTAACACAACCAGACGTGCACACCTCGAAGAGGACGCCGCGCGCCTGAGGCAGAGGTTGCACGTTCAGCAGGCCGTAGCCACGGAGCGAGGTATCGGCCAGTGCGACGGAGAAATCTCCGCCGGCCAGGTTCACCCGCCGCAGCTGATCGCCGCTGGGCGAGGGATAGACCAGCGTGCCATCGTCGAGCAGGGCGATCCCGTAGGCGGGGGGAGCGGCGGAGTCGGCGACGGTCACCGCTGCCCCACCGCCTGGACGGATCTTCCGGACATGTCCATCGGCGGTAAAGACCAGCCACTGCCCATCGGCCGAGAAGACCGGGCCGAACCCTCGTTCCGTCCCCGGGATCGGCACCGGCTCCGGTTGATTTCGCCGCTTGATCCAGAAGAGGCCGTTCTGGCGAGCATCCCGGAACACCAGGCTCTGCCCGTCGGGGGAAAAGGCAAGCTGGGGACCGTACGGCGAGGGCATGGCAAGCGAGTCGCTCAGGATCACCGATTGCCAACTGACCCCGGGGGCCGTCGGCCGGCTCAACCATGCCCAGGCCGCCACCGCGATGGCCACCAGCGCGAGGCCCCACGGCGCGAGACCAACCCACCGGCGCGAGGGAACGGTCGGCCTCTTCGCGCGATGCGCCGTCGTGGTGGTCGAGTTGCCGAGTGCCGCGCCAAACTCGGCGGCTGTCGCGAAGCGGTCGGCAGGGAGTTCTCGAGCGCGGTGAAGACCGCCGCTTCGACGCCCTCAGGAATCAACCTGCGCTGGCCGGTGAGCGTGCGCGGTTCGTCGGTCATCACCCGCGCGATGATCGCCTGCGCGGTCGGTCCGTTGAACGGTGGCTCACCGACCAGCATCTCGTAGGTGACGCACCCCAGCGCGTAGACATCGCTGCGCGCCGTGATCTCGCGCTCGCCCATCGCCTGCTCGGGACTCATGTAGTGCGGCGTGCCGAGCGACATCCCCGTCTCGGTCATCCGGGTCCCGCGCCGTGCTCACCGCGAGCGCAATGCCGAAGTCGGCGACCAGGGCACTGCCATCGTGCAGCAGAATGTTCTCCGGCTTGATGTCGCGGTGAATCACGCCGTGCCGATGGGCGTAGTCGAGTGCGCTCGCCACCTCGATCGCGATGCGCACCGCATCGGGAATCGGCAGCTGCTTCTCGCGCGTCAGTCGATCGCGAAGCGATTCGCCCTCGATGAACGGCATGGCGTACCACAACAACCCTTCGGCATCGCCCGAGTCGATCAGGCCGAGGATGTGCGGGTGCTGCAGATTGGCGGTGGTCTTGATCTCCTTGAGGAACCGCTCGGCGCCGATCACCGCGGCGAGTTCGGGACGGAGGACCTTCATCGGCCACCTGGCGGTCGTGCCGGATGTCGTGGGCCAGGTAGACCGTGGCCATGCCGCCGGCACCGAGCTCGCGCTCGATACGGTAACGATCGGACAAGGCCTCTTGGAGCCGTATCGGTGCGGTCATGTCCCGGGCCTCAGAGATGAGGAGCGTTTGCGCAGTTTCAGCGCCTACTTCCCTTCCTGCCCGCGCAACTCGTTGAGGCGCTTCTTCACCGTGGCGACGACGGGCTGCAGGTCGGGGTCGGCGTTCTTCCATTGATCGACGAACGCGGCGTAGTGCTTGATGGCGTTGGTGCGGTCGTTGCGCGAGTCGTACAGTTCGCCGAGACTCTTGTGCGCCACGGCCGTGGCCTCTCCCTCGTCGCGTCGATTGACCGGAATGGCGAGCAGCTGCTCGAAGTTCGCGATGGCGGAGTCCGCCTGCCCTGAAGCCGCAAAGGCGCGCCCCAGATTGTACAATGCGCACCACTCGCAACCCGTCTTCCGGCCGTCGGGACCCAGTTCCTGTTGCCGAAAGAAGGCAATCGCCTCAGGGAAGCGCTTCTCCGCCAGCGCGATCTCTCCTTCGGACGAGTGGATCGCCCCTTGCCAGTCGGGCGAATTGGCGCGGACCGAATCCTCGACCGCGAATCGCCGCAGCATCTCCCGGGCCTTGTCGGGGCGGCCAGCCATGGCATAGAGCGAGGCGATCGACGGATAGGGCCGGTCCGCTGGCCGCAGCTTGCGGAACTCGGCCGAGGCAAGGAGCGCATCCATCTGCCGGACCCCCTGTTCCGGATGGCCACGATAGATGATGTCAGCCACCGCATCCATGATGCCGTAGGGGTTGCCCTGGCCCCCACTGGCTGTCACCAGTTCCGAAATCATGCTGTCTGCCCGGATCCCATCGCGGATCCGGCCATGCTTCCAGTCCTGCTCGGAAACAAAGCCGTAGGCGATGCGCCGAGTATTGGCCACCGGCGACCTGGTAAGGGAATCGACGTAAGCCGAGAGCGAGTCGTCCAGGCCAGCCGCCCGATACACCGCGGCCTTGCCCTCGACGAGCGAAATCGGCTGCTCTCCGGCGGGCGCGGCTGCGAGGGTCGAGTCCACCAGGCGCTTCGCCTCGTCGATCTGGCCCGTGGAAAGCAGATATTCGCCGAGCATCCCGGCGGTGGCGGCATCATGGCGAAGTGCCAGCTGCCGACGGCTGTACCGGATCGCCGAGTCCCACTGCCGCCGACCGGAGAAGAAGTTGGCAAGCTGATTCGCCGCGATGGTGCTCGACGAGTCGGCCCGATAGGCGGAGGTGTAGGCATCGAATGCCTTGGCCTCATTACCCAAGGTGCGATGAACACCGTAGAACGCACCCAGCACGAGGATACTTCTCGCGGTCCGGCAACTTGTCGGCGTATCGTGCACCACGTTCCAGCGCCGAATCCCGTCGCCGCCTGTGACCCGTTGATGTTCCCGAGCGCGATGGCCAGCTTTCGCCAGGCGAGCGCGAAGGTGCTGTCCTTCGCCACCGCCTCACGCGCCAGTTGAATGGCACGGGGATAGTCCTGGTCGCGATCGTTGGCGATCACCGCCTGGCTGTAGAGCCGCAACGCGTCGAGATCCGACGTCGTCGCGCGCTCCAGCGGCACCGACCGCTGTACCTGTTTGAGCGATTCTCCGACCTTGCCGCGGAGCTGGCGGGTGAGCTTGTCCACCGTGGACAGCAACCCCTTGAGCCCATCTGCCGTGCCGGGGAAGGAGGCCAGGATGGCGCCGGTCGCCGCACTACGGAGCTGGAGATTGATGACATACCCGCTGCCCGCGGAGGCGAGACTGCCGCCGAGGACGGCCTTCGCACCAGCACGGATCGCGAGCTTCGCGGCGAGATCATCGGTGAGCCTGGCGTCCTTGTCCTCGCCCATCAGTTGCAGCTGTTCGGAGACCTCGACCGGACCGAGCAGGGCCACCGATTTCGACTGGGACAATGCCGACCGCACCGCTTCGACCACCACCGGCGCCAGCGCCGAATCTTCCGGCGCGGTGACAAAGTCGGCCAGTACGATCTTGTCGTTCTCGGAGAGCTGGCCCGAGGCGAAGAGCGACGCCGCGGGCCCGATGCCCAGCGCGCGCGTCACCATGAACGCCACGACGAGGAAGACGAACGCCGCCATCGCATACACGCCGCCGCGCGCGGTGCGCTTCCACGAGACGTGCGGGCTCGCCTTGAGCGCGATGGTGGCCATCGTCCCCGACGGCGGCCGACCGACCATCGATCCGCCCGGTGTCAGGGTGGGCGTTGCGGTGGCCGCGCGTCGCGCCACGCGCTTGGCATACGCCGTGAAGAGCAGCGCCGGCAGGCCGAGCAGCATGACGCCGACCGCGCCGGGGAAGACCCAGTCAGGCAGCCCGATGCCGACCACGGCGGCCTTCGCGAGGATGGCGACCGCGCCGAGCGCCACCAGGTACAGGCCGAGGATCTTGGGCAGTGCGCCGGGAGCGCTGAGCGCGAGTGTCGGCGCCGATGCCGTCCCCGCCATGTCGAGCGCGCCAAGCACCTCGCTGGCTGACTGCACCCGCTCGGCCGGGTCCTTCTGCAGCAACCGGGTGACGAGCGCCGCGAGCGGCGCCGGCGTGTCGCGGCGCAACACGCTCACCGCCGTCGGCGTTTCGCTCAGGTGCGCCGCGAGCATCCGCTGCGGCGTCCGGTCGCCAAACGGCGACCGTCCGGTGAGCAGTTCGTAGGCCGTGCATCCCAGCGAATAGAGGTCGACACGATGATCGATGTTCGGGTCGCCCGCAACCTGTTCGGGCGCCATGTACGCCGGCGTGCCGATCGACGTGCCGACCGACGTCAGCGTCGCGCCGGATTCTGCGCGTGACGCGCTCAGGGCCTTGGCGATGCCGAAGTCGGTGACCACCGCGGTGGCCCCGGAGAGCAGCACGTTGTCAGGCTTGATGTCGCGATGCACGACACCGCGCGCATGGGCGTAGTCGAGTGCGCGGGCGACGTCGCGCAGGATGGCGATCACGTCCGGGATCGGCAGGCCGCCGCCGGTGAGCCGGGCGCGCAGCGATTCGCCCTCGACGAAGGGCATGGTGAAGTACGGCAACCCCTCGACCTCACCCGCCGCCAGCACCGGGACGATGTTGGCCTGCTGCAGCGACGCGGCCAGCAGGATCTCGCGCTCGAACCGCTCGGCGTTGAGCCCCCGCACCAGTTCGGGACTCAGCACCTTGATCACCACCTTGCGCGACAGCCGCACCTCGTTGGCGACGAACACCCGCGACATCCCGCCACCGCCGAGTTCGCGCTCGATGGTGAAGGCGTTGCCAAGATGCGCCTGGAGCTGGTCGCGCAGATCGGCGGCCACTACTTCCCTTCCTGCCCGCGGAGTTCGCTGAGCCGCTTCTTCACGGTGGCGACCGCCGGCTGCAGGTCCGTGTCGGCGTTCTTCCACTGGTCGACGAATGCGGCGTAGTGCTTGATGGCATTGGTCTTGTCCTTCCTCGAGTCATACAGCTCGCCGAGGCGCTTCTCGACGCCGGCCAGCGCAAACGCATCGGACGAACTCGCGCCGATGCCGCGCTCCCCGGGCAGCACCGCAAGGTATCGCTCCAGGTAGCTCATGGCCGAATCGGACTGGCCGGCCTTGTCGAAGGCACGGGCCATTGCCTCCCAGACACACGAGAGGCATGCGACCGGCGCACCATCGGCGGTGGATTGCGAGCGCCGGAACTGCTGCAGGGCCTCGTCGCTCTTTCCGTCCGCCAGCGCGATCTCGCCGAGCAATCCGGCGATGATCGGCTTGGCGTCCGGAGTCTTCGAATACGCATCATTGGACTGGTAGGCGGCCAGGAGCGCGCGGGCGCGATCCGGTCGTCCCGCCCGAGCGTACAGGTTGGTCACCGTCACGTACGGCCGATCACCGGGAGACGCTGCCGCCCAGCGGGGGCTGCCGGTGATGGCATCGAGGCGCTGCACGCCCTCTTCCAGGCGACCGCGGAAGAGGATGTCGTGTGCCGGGCGCCAGATCTCGAACACCGGCGCGAGACTGTCCGACTCCTGCAGCACCCGGACGGCGCTGTCGGCGGCGGCGGCCTGCGCCATCCGCCCAGCGGCGGTGGCCTGCCCCCGCACCATGAACAACCCCGATTGGCGGATCGTGGTACGGGGCGACTTGCCCATCGTCTCGCCGAGACGGAGCACCGAGTCCGGTTGTCCCCGGGCGACGAACAGCGTGGCTCGCGCCCCATACATGATCAGCGGCTCGTTGACGTCATGCCACCGCTTCTCGGTCGAATCGAGCAGGCTCACCGCCGCGTCGACCGCTCCCTGCTTGGCCAGGGCACGAATGACCCGGGCGTCGCTGGCCACTCCCGGCTCGAGGCGCCGCTGGCGTTGAAAGTAGGCGATGGAACTGTCCATCTGATGACGGAATTCATAGGCCAGCCCGAGCTGGTTGGTCGCGGTGGTACTGGTGCTGTCCGCTCGGAAAGCCGACTGGTAGGCCGCCAGCGCCTTCGCCTGATCCGCGGTGGCCGAACCGTTCTCGTAGTAATAGCCGAGGAGCAGGTACTTCTCCCGGTCGGGGAGCTTGTCGGCGTACTGGACTGCCCTGCCAATCGCCGAGTCCTGTGCCGCCACCGAACCCTGGCTGTTGAAGAGCGCCACGGCCAGCTTCCGCCAGGCCAGGGCAAAGGTGGAATCGAGCCTGACGGCTGCCCGTGCCGCACTCACGGCGCGGGCGTAGTCCATGTCGATGTCGTTGGCGACCACCGCCTCGCTGTACTTGCGCAGCGCTTCGAGCGACGACGTGGTCGCCCGCTCCAGTGGTACCGACCGCTGCACCTGCTTGAGCGACTCACCCACCTTGCCGCGCAGCTTGCGTGACAGGCCATCGACCACCTTGAGCAGGTCGTCCTGCCCGGCCGTGGCCTGATACGACGCCAGTACGGCGCCTCCCTGGACGCTCGTCAGCTCCAGACTCACGGCGTAGCCAGTGCCCGCTCGGGCAAGACGCCCTCCCAGCACCGCCTTGGCGTTGGTGCGCGCCGCAACCTGCGACACCAGCGCGGCATCGTTGAGCCGGGTGTCGTTGGCGAGCTTCATCTCCTGCAGGGCACCAGCGATATCAGTCTGTGACACCAGGTGGACGGCGCGTGACTGCGACATCGCCGCGCGCACGGCCTCGACGACGATCGGCGCCAGCGCGGAATCCTCCGCCGACGCGGTGAGGTCGGCGAGCACAATGCGATCGTCGGCGCCGAGCTTTCCGGCGGCCACGAGTGATCCCCACGGGCCGATACCGAAGGCGCGCAGCGTCATGAAGGCGATCACCAGCGCGACAAACGCCCCCATCGCGTACATCCCGCCTCGGGTTGTCCGGCGCCACGAGAGGTGCGGACTGGCCTTGAGCGCAATCGTCGCCATCGTCCCCGACGGCGGCCGACCGACCATCGACCCACCCGGGGTCAGCGTTGGTGTCGCATGCGCCGACCGTCGTGCCACCCGCTTGGCATAGGCGGTGAAGAGCAGTGCCGGAAGGCCGAGCAGCATGACACCGACCGCGCCCGGGAAGACCCAGTCGGGCAGGCCGATGCCGACCACCGCCGCTTTGGCGAGGATTGCCACCGCCGCGGTCGCGACGACGTACAGACCCAGCACCTTCGGCAGCGCGCCGGGGGCGTTCAGCGAAAGCGTCGGGCTCGACGTGGTGCTCACGACCTCGAGCGCACGCAGCACGTCGTTGGCCGACTGGATGCGATCGACCGGGTCCTTCTCCAGCAGTCGCGCGATGAGCGCGTTCAGCGCCGCCGGCGAGTCGGCGCGCAACGATCCTACCGACGCCGGCGCCTCGCTCAGGTGCGCGGCGAGCATCTTCTGCGGTGTCCGGTCGGCGAACGGCGCCTTGCCGGTGAGCAGCTCCTGCGCCATGCAGCCGAGGGCGTAGAGATCGACGCGATGGTCCAGGTTTGGATCGCCGGCCACCTGTTCCGGCGCCATGTAGGCCGGCGTGCCGATCGACGTGCCCACCGAGGTGAGCGTCGCTCCGGTGCCAGCCGTGCGGGAGGCACTCAACGCCTTGGCGATGCCGAAGTCGGTGACCACCGCCGTGCCACCCGAGAGCAGCACATTGTCGGGCTTGATGTCGCGATGGACGATGTTGCGCGCGTGAGCGTAGGCAAGCGCCTTGGTGACGTCGCGGAGGATCGTCAGGACATCGGCGATCGGCAGCCCGGCACCACCGAGGCGGGAACGGAGTGACTCGCCCTCGACGAACGGCATGGTGAAGTACGGCAGGCCGTCCACTTCACCGGCTGCAAGCACCGGAACGATGTTGGCCTGCTGGAGCGACGCGGCCAGCAGGATCTCGCGCTCGAACCGCTCGGCGTTGATCCCCTGCACCAGTTCCGGGCTCAGGACCTTGATGACCACCCGGCGGGAGAGCCGCACCTCCTCAGCCACGAAGACGCGCGACATCCCGCCGCCGCCGAGCTCGCGCTCGAGGACAAAGGCAGTGCCGAGATGTGCTTGGAGCTGGGTACGGAGATCCACGGGCATCCTGGACCGGGGCGGTCTTTGGGGACTGGGGAGATCGGGAAAACTAGGGCAAGTCAGGGAGTGGCGCCACCTTGAGCAGGGTTGCGGCCCCCTCGCGGTGCGCCGTACACTCCTGTGCCCCCCCCCAGCACGACCCGCACCAACAATTGGAGCCCTCGTGGACACTCCTGCCCCGCAGAAGCCGCCCGAAATCCGTGAACTGACTCTCCGATCAATTACCGTCGCACTGGGCGTTGCCCTGCTGATTGGCGCCTCCTACCCCTACATCGTGCTGAAGTTCGGCTTCGGCCCCAACATCTCGGTCGTCTCGGCGTTCTTCGGCTTCCTGGCGCTGGGCATCTTCACCAGGAACTACAATCGCTGGGAGAACAACATCGTCCAGACGGCCGGGACCACGGCCGGACAGATCGCCTTCCTCTGCTGGCTGCTCGCGGCGTTCGACATGCTCGCCGCGGAGAAGGACAGCGGCTTCAGCATCCACCTCACCATGCTGCAGACCTTCCTCTGGCTATCGATCGCCGGGATCCTCGGCGTCCTGCTGGCGGTCCCGCTGCGGCGGCACTTCATTGTCGACGAACAGCTCACCTACGCCGACGGTGTCGCGGCGGCCGAGACGCTGATCCTGCTCGACTCCAAGGGCGACCAGGCGCGCAAGTCGGCCACGGTGATGGTGACGTCGATGTTCAGTTCGGGACTGCTGATGTTCGCGACCTCTCGCGCCTGGATCGCCGAGGTCTTCCGGATCAACCTGAACACGTTCTCGGCCACCACCGGCGTAGGCTTCGGCATCTCCCTCCTCAGTTTCGGATCGGGGATGATTATCGGGTTACGCATCTGCTTCAGCATGCTGCTCGGCCTCTTCGCGTCATGGGTAGTATTGCCTGCCATGCTCGCGAAGGCCGGCGTACTGGCACCGGATGCCAACAAGACGGCGATCCTGCTCTGGGTGATGTGGCCGGCCACCGGCCTGCTCGTGGCAGGCGGCTTGACCGCCCTGGCACTCAAGTGGCGAGTCCTGCTGCGCACCTTCAGTGCGTTGCGGGATTCGTCAGTTGACACGGGCGACTTTCCGATGCGATGGCTGCTGGTCGGCGTCACCCTGTCGGTCGTGGGGCTGGTGATTGTGCAATCCGCCTTCATGGGAACCCCGGTATGGCATTCGCTCCTCGCGATCGCCCTTTCGATTCCCTTGATGCTGGTGGCGTTGCGCGTGCTCGGCGAGACCAATTGGGGGCCGATCTCGACGATGACCAATGTGATGCAGGCGATGTTCGGCGCCCTGGCGCCGGGTGACCTCCGCGCCGGGATGATCTCGAGCGGCATCACCGCGTCGGTCGCGGCCGAGTCCGAAGGGCTGATGCAGGACTACAAGACCGGCTACATGATCGGCTCGACGCCGCGCAGCCTGACCTACATGCAGTTGATCGCCGTCCCGTTCGGCGCCATCGCGCTCGCAGTCATCTACCCGCTGCTGCGCGACACGTATGGCATCGGGGAGGGTGGCGAGCTTCGAGCCCGACGTCGGTGCGCTGGGTGGGATTTGCCAAGATCCTGTCGCAGGGATTCTCGAGGCTGCCGCCGAGCGCCATCATCGCGCTGTTCGTCGGCGCCGGGCTCGGCATCATCCTCACCTTGCTCGAACAGAAGAAGGAGTGGCGCACCTGGGTTCCGTCACCGACCGGGCTGGGCATCGGCATGCTGGTGCCGGCCAATGCCGTTGCCACGATGTTCCTCGGCGGCCTCGGCGACTGGATCTGGCGGCGGGCGAAGCCGGAAGTAGCGGTGCGCTACTCGATTCCGGCCGCGTCCGGCTTCATAGCCGGCGATGCGCTGGTGGCCGTGATCCTGCCGATCACCTACGTGTTGGGGATCTGGGGACCGCCGTGATCCACCCTCCGACGCCTGCGGGGGCGATCCATGCATCGCCCCCGCCGACGCAATTCTTCTAGTTTCCCCCGCCCCCACGCCCTCCCCGCCCACCAGCCGTGGTGGCCGCGGGCCCGGCGCGACCGGCGCCGAGATTGTCGAAGTTCAGGATCGCGTTGAACACCATGAAATAGCTGCCGATCGTCTCGCCACGATAGATCGGGTTGTTGGCGAACAGGATGTAGTGGCCCTTCTCCGACGGCAGGTCGACCACCACGGTCTGCCCCGCGATGTCGGCCCCGCCATCGAGCAGTCCGCTCACCAGCAGCTTATCCTGGGTGTCGAAGCGCAGCAGCGGGCGCGGCTGGAGTTCCGGTGGTACGGTGATCGCCGCCCCACCCCGACCGCCACCGCCGGCGGTCGAGTCAGTCGTCAACGGCGGCCCGAGTGGTTCGGTGCCCATGGTCGCGGGCCGGCCCTGCACGGCGTCGGCATCGTCGAGGGTCCCCCGCCCCGTCGGTCGGCCGGCCCCGCCGCCGCCGCGTCCGCCGCCACCTGCTGCCGCACCGCCCCCACGCCCGCGGCCACCACCGCCACCCCCAGCGTTGAAGCTCTCGCCGCCATCGCTCAGCACCGCCAGGTTGTTCGGCACGCCATACATGATCGGGCTGCCGGAGTCGGCGATGGTGGTGCGCAGCAGCGAACCGACCACTCGTGTTGTCGCGCCGGGCCGGTTGCTCGTCGCCCCGCGGGCGAGATTGTTGCTGATCAGGAAGTTTGCGCTGGAGGTCGCCGCCACGAAGACGCCGCCCTGCTGCACAAAGTTCCGCAGGTTGAGCAGTCCTTCGAGCTGGAACCCGGGCCGGATGTCATCAGTCTGGGCGTAGGTGCCGATGTTCGGCGTCTCGGGTGAGTTCTGCCACGGCTCGGGATTGCGATACATCGCGATACCGTCGACGGCGCTCTGGCTGATCCCGGGGCCGGCAATGATCACGTCGTACTTCGCGCGGAGATCATCGGTCCTCTGGACAAAGCCCGGGTCGATGTAGTCGTAGGGAATGCCGTAGATATCGAAGGCCTGGCGCCACCACCCCTCGGTCTGCGTACTGGTCCAGGTGTGGAGGATCGCCACGCGGGCTGCGCGCGCCGGGTGCATCTTCACCGTTGGCGCCGCATCGAGCGCCCACGCCTTGAGGCCCAGCTCGGTGGTTGCCTTGTCGAGATCGGCCTGCGAAATGCCCTGGATGACAAAGGTGCCACGCCCGAACTTCTGCCCCGCTGCGTCGAACGGCTCCTCGGCCATCTGGATGTCGGCATCCTTCAGGCCATAGCGCAGCGTGATCAGCGTGTTGTCGGCGTTGTGATTGATCGCGAAGACGCTGCCCGTACCGCTGACGCCGCTGGGTGCCTTGACCTCGCCCGGCACCACCGCCATCGGCACATCGAGCACCTTCGGATCGGTGATCCGTACCGCCTCAACGGCAAAGTTCTCCGGGAAGGTCCAGCCCGTGTCGTCGTAGGGGTTCTTCTGCGGATCGTTCGGCGCCCAGTACTGATAGTCGAGCAGCGCGTCGGCGATGCGCGAGTAGGGCTGGTCCATCCGGACGATGTAACTGCCCGCCGGGAACTCGCGTGTCGGCGGCGGTGGTGGTGCCGCAGTACTGTCGCCGCCACCACCACGGCCGCCACGGCCACCGCGACCGCCGCCGGCGCCGGCCGCTGCACCGCCACGACCGCCGCGGCCGGTCGCGCCCGCCGGTGCGGGACGGACCGGCAGGTTGGCGGTGAATGCCGCCGGCGCACGCGAGATCTCGACGTGCTGGTGCTGCAGGACCCGCAGCAACTCGGCCTGCGAACCGAGCCGGGGATCGGAGGCCGGGAAGACATAGGCCGCCGGTCCTTCGGTCGTGGCCTTCAGGACCGAGCGCTTGCTCTTGTCATAGAAGTTGCGCAGGAAGTACACCCGGTTGGTCGCGATGTAGTTCAGCGAGAGCATGACCCCCGTCATCTCATAGTTGTTGTTGTTGCGCAGCGACCAGCGGACCCGCGGCAGCGGCGGGTTCTGCCGGTACCAGGTGCGCGACGTCTCGTTGGCGCTCAACGTGCGATCCTGCGTGTCGGCGTTGCCGCCGTTGCCGTAGGTCTCGTACAGGCGGCTGATGCCGTTGTGTGTCGCCGCCATGAACATCAGGTAGCCGGGTGACCAGGTATCGAAGTTGCCGAAGGCATAGACGCCGGGCATGCCCCAGCGGGTCATCTCATTGACGTTGTTCCAGCCGATCATCTGCCACTCGTTGGTCAGGATCGGGTCGAGCCAGGCGTTGTAGGGTCCGTCGCCGATGGTGTTGTCGTAGAGAAACGAGCCGGACTCGTGCAGGTCGTGCAGCACCTGCGCCTTCCAGCCCAGGTAGGTGTCGAGCACGTTCTGCGACAGCTTGAGCGTCAGCGCCATCGCGTCGCGATTGTTGTCGTGCTGGACGTACTTGCCCCAGTAGAGCGCACCGGGAACGACGTCCTTCGGGTGCGCCTTCTTGTACTCGTACATGTCGACCACGCGATCGCGGCCGTCGACCTCGACGATCGGCGTGATCAGCGTGATGACATGCTCGCGGATGTTGCGGATGTAGGGACTCTCGTCGACGGCCAGCCGGTACGCCATCTCCATCATCGCGCTCGGCGCCCCGGCCTCCGTCGAGTGAATTGCTCCGGTCACGTAGTACACTGGTGCTGCCCGCCTGCTGATCTCGTCGGCGAGCGCGTCGTTCATCCCGATGCTGCGCGGATCGGCGAGCTTGGCGAGGTCGGCCTTGTTGGCATCGAGGCGCGCCATCAGCTTCTCGGAGGCGACGGCGACCGCGATCATCTCGCGCCCTTCCTCCGTGGTGCCGATCGAGTACACCTGCACCCGCGGGGTCGCCTTCGCCAGCAACCGCATGTACTCGTAGACCTCCTTCGAGTTCGGCAGCTTCCCCGGCGCACCGGCGATATCGCCGAGCACCTTCATCGGGCGTCGGCACCGTCCGCGAGGCGGGCATGTAGTCGACGATCGGTGACAGGAAGTAGGGCTGGGTGGTGTATTCCTTGATCTTCCGGGTGTAGAGGGTGTCGATCGGCTGGCCCGGATCGCGACCCGGCTTGGCCTTGGCCAGCGCCTCCTCGCTCTGCGGCGACGCCTGGGCCAGGAGGAGTGCCGGCGTCACGGCCGCGAGCAGCGCAGCGCGAATCACACGGGAGAACGACAGGGGCATCACGAAAGCAGAGCTCATGGGATCATCTCTGGTGGTTCGGAGGATCGTGCGGGAGTGTCTAATGGTAAGGTCGCAAGCCACAGCCGGGCTAGCCGCCCGTCTTGAAGACAAAGAGCCCCGCCCCGGCGACCAGCGACGGATCGCCTGAAGTACCACGACGGGATGGCGCATTGAGATGCAGGAGAAGATAATCCATGGTCCGTCACTCATCCCCCGGGACCACCCATGCGCATCTTCCTCGCCGCTGCCTGCCTCGGCGCCCTCGTCATGCCGCTGTCGACAGGTCGCTCCCCTGCGACCGTGACAGCCGCCGACTCGACCGTCATCGTTCTGCTTGGCACCGGCGGGCCGCGCCCCGATCCCGACGCCTCGGGTCCGGCCACCGCGATCGTCGTCGGCTCGCGCGTCTTTCTTTTTGACGCCGGTCCGGGCGTCGAGCGCCGACTCAGTGCCGCCAAGCTCCCGATCAACGGCGTGACCGCGCTGTTTCTCACGCATCTCCACAGTGATCACACGCTCGGGCTTCCCGACCTGATCTTCACGTCATGGGTGATGGGTCGCCGGGCACCGATGCCGATCTTCGGCCCGCACGGGACGGCTGCGATGACCGACCATATCGTCGCGGCATGGCAGGAGGACATCGACATCCGCACCGAGGGACTGGAACACGAAATCCGCGATGCCTGGCGAGTCAACGTCCACGAAATCGAGCCCGGCATTGTCTATGACAGCGCGGGCGTGCGAGTCCGCGCCATCCCGGTGCTGCACGGCAGCTGGAAGGAAGCGTATGGCTATCGGATCGAAACCCCCGGACGCATCATCGTGATTTCCGGTGACACCCGCCCGAGCGACGCTCTCCGTGACGCAACCCGGGGGGCGGATGTCCTGATCCACGAGGTCTATCCCGCCTCGGGCCTGGTGCCGGAGAACCGCCCCGGCGGGGAGGAATGGCCGAAGTACCTGAAGGCGTTCCACACTTCCGATGCCGAGCTTGGTGCGATCGCGACGATCGCGCAGCCGAAGCTGCTGATCCTCGACCACATCGTCCGCCGCCTGGGAGCGACCGACGCCGACCTCGTGGCCGGCATTCGCAAGGGCGGCTTCACCGGTAGGGTGGTGGTGGGCAAGGACCTCGAGCGGTACTAGTCGGGTGGCGTCCGACAACCGGGTGAATTGCAGCGTTCATGCCACACAAGTCGAGTCGCTGCGACACCCGGGGACGGCGCGAAGCCACCTGCACCGGACGGAATCAGAAGCTCAGGCGAGCCTCGGGGAAAGCGGCTGTGGCGGTGGCGAAATTGACGCCAGAGCCGTTGAACACTGCCCCAAAGAAGCTATCCAGGAGCCCCGCCGCCAACCCGATGCCGCGCGCGCCACCGATGGCGCCCAAGGAAAACCGCGTCGACAGGGCGCGCGTCACCAGCTGGGGCATCAGGGCCGCGTCGAGGAAATTCCCTCCCTCCATCCCGAAGACCTGCGCGCGCCTCGACCAGCGCGAATCCACCCTTACCGCATTCCACATTTCGGTATGCCGGCGTTCACTCCGGTCCAGCTCACACCACTCCTCGATCGGCGCGCTCTCCAGACCGGGAGGTTGCGTCGAGAGATAGAACAATGGTTGCTCCGGCAGGTCGTGGCTGGAAGTGCCAAGAAAATCCCCGTCAAGGCTGGCCGCCGCGTCGAAAACAGTGTCGTGGGCCACCGCGAGAAACGCCGCGCTCCCGCCCATGCCATGCCCGAGGACCCCGATCCGGGAGAAATCGAGCATTCCCGCAAGCGGCCAGCCAGGATCGCGGGCCCGGTCGCGAAGGGTACGGGCAATGAAGCTGAAATCGGCGACCGTGCGCCACTGCGAAGCCTCACTGGCATCGCCGACGCGAACCACTGTGGCATCGGGCAGACGGACCACACCGGCATCGCCCGGGGGCGCAAAGGCGACAACGACATAGCCTCTGCTGGCCAGCTCCTCGATCAGGGCCGAGTAGTCGGTCGGCAGCCAGCCACGGGCGGGAGCGAAGAGCAGCACGCGAAACGGTGTTAGCGCTGGTTCGACCCGCGCATCAGTCCGTGCCCTGGTGCGCAGACGTTCCAGTCCCGTGGCCGGGCCTGCGCCGAGCACGCGGGCCACCTCATCGCGGTGGAGTCCTGCCCACTGGGAATCCGCCAGAACCGGCTCGCTTGCCGAGTCGGTCAGCCAGGCCGGGTAGTAGATCCAGACCGGAATTGACCGGTTGCGTCCGGCATCGCCCCAGACTTCGTACCGGCGCCCAACCTGGTGTTGGCCGGACGGGACGGGCAACGCCACCTCGGGGATCCCGACGCCGAACGATCCTCCAGCGCCAAGGTACTGCTCTTCGCCCGAATCCAGACACGAGGTGGTCAGTGCCAGCAGCAGAACAACAGACAAGCGATAGTTGATATGTTCCATTCCAAAACGTCCGGGTGCCCGAGGATATCGATCCTCCCCCTTGTCAGAGCAACCTCCGGACCACGGCCGCGGCGTGAACCAACCATGACCCCGTGCTGCCCGGGGCCCACCACCGGAAAACCGATATCGGATCCCCCCTTTTGCAAACGAGACCGGGACTACATCGTTGGGCCTATCCCAGTTGTTTCAGGCGTGTTATCTGCACGGCCAAGTGCTGACACCGTTGGCAGGACACATGCTGCTCCGTGGGCGAAGCTCGCCCCGGTCCCTATTCCTTTATTGCGTGACAGGGGAATCCATGCTCTCGAAGAATGTCGGTCGCCTTTCGCTCTTCCTTTGCCTCCTCCTGCCGTTCGTGCTCGTGCCCCTTGCGGCACAAGGTGTCGCCACGATCCGGGGAACGGTCACCCGCGTCGGCGACAACGAGCCGCTGGTGGGTGCGCTGGTTTCGGTCAAGGGCCTGGTCGGCACGAGCACATCCGCCGGGGCCTCGGGCAAGTACACCCTGGTGCGCATTCCGACCGGTCCGCAGACGCTGATCTTCCGTTGGCTCGGCTATGCCCCGCTGGAGAAGGAGGTCGTCGTCACTGATGGGATGACCGTCGATGTCACGATGGAGCCGAAGCCGGTGAATCTCGCCGACATCACCGTGTCGGCCGCTTCCAAGGAGCCCGAGCGTGTCGTCGTCGCGCCGGCAGCGGTGACAACCATCGAGCCCCGCGTGATGCAGAACAACGCGGCAACAGGGCAGGCGCCGATGGCGCTGGGCCAGGGCGGTGGCGTCGATCTCGCGCAGAGCGGCGTCAATGACTTCAACATCAACGCTCGCGGCTTCAATTCGTCGCTCAACCGCCGGGTACTGACGCTTCTTGACGGGCGCGACCTGGCGATCGCCTTCCTCGGCTCGCAGGAATGGAACTCGCTGCCGGTAGCCACCGACGAGCTCCGCAGCATGGAACTGGTGCACGGCCCCGGTTCGGCGCTCTATGGCCCGAACGCCTTCGCCGGCGTGCTGAACATGACGACGCTTTCGCCGCGGGAGTCCCAGGGCGGCAAGATCTCCATCGCCGGCGGTGAGCTGAGTTCGTTCAAGGCCGATGGGCGCTGGGCCGGTCTCTTCGGCGATGGCTCGTGGGGAATCCGCGTCAACGGCGGCTACAGCAGCAATGACACCTGGACACGCTCGCGCACCGCGCTGGATTCACTCGACGTGTACCGCGAATACCAGCCTGCCTTCGGCGGCCTGGGGACCGACTCGACCTCCATCGGCAAGATCGGCTTCGAAGCGATCGCGCTCGCAGGGCAGGATCCCGGCGCCCTGGACGTGGGTCGCGGAGCTACCGGCACTCGCGATCCGATCACGGCGTTGTACGGCACCGCACGCCTCGACCACTACATGGGCAGCTCCGTCCTGAGCCTGGAAGGCGGAGCATCACAGGTTGAAAACGAAGTGCTGGTGACGGGAATTGGCCGGGTGCAGGTACTGAAGGGACTCAAGCCGTACGCACGTGTCGCCCTGAACAGCAGTCACTTCAATCTTCTCGCCTACCTGAATCACCGGACCTCGGACTCCTCGGCCGGCCAGCGGTCCCTCCTCTCCGGCGCCCTCCTGCTCGAGAAGTCGACCATTACCCATGCCGAGGCACAGGGCAACACCACGCTGCTCGACCAGAAGCTCCGCGTGATCGGTGGCGCATCCGTCCGCCAGTACAACGTCAACACGCTCGGCACGCTGATGCGCCTTGCGGATGACGACCGGCATGACATGGTCTACGCCGGGTATGGCCAGGCCGAGTACAGCATCTCCAATCAAGCTGCGCCTGGTCGGCGCCGCGCGCTACGACGTGGGTGACCTCTTCGACCACCAGTGGTCGCCCAAGGTGGCGCTGGTCTTCTCGCCCACCGTGAACCACGCCTTCCGCGTGACCTACAATCAGGCCTTCCAGACCCCGAACTATTCGGAATTCTTCCTCAACACGGACGTGAAGGCGCCGGCGAACTTCTTGCCGCTCGAGGGCGCCCTGCGCGCCTCGCCGCTCGGCCCGGCGCTTGCGGGTGTCCCGAGTGGCCAGCTGTTCACCAACTCGAGCGCCGTGCCGGATCAAGGCCCGTGGCAACGACAGCCTCAAGGTCGAGAAGACCAAGAGCTGGGAGCTCGGCTACAAGGGGGCGCTCAACGCCAAGACCTTCGTCACTGTCGATTACTACACCAGCAACGTCAGGGATTTCGTGACCGACCTGCTGCCGGGCGTCAATCCACAGTTTCCCGTACTGGACCGCCACCGGCAGAGGTCCCTGACGCCTACAAGGCGGCGCTGGTCGCGGCAGTAGCCGCCAACCTCGCCCCGACCCAGCCCCTGGCCGCGGCCGGCCTGACTCGCCTCGAGGATGGCAGCACGGCGGTTGTCGTCTCGTACACCAACGCGGGCAACGTCGACCTCCACGGTCTCGACTTCGGGATCGGCTATCAGCTGACTGACGAATTCCGCGTCGACGGCACCTATTCGATGTTCGACTTCACCGTCAAGAGCCAGCAACTTGGCGACCAGCTGCTGCCCAACACGCCGAAGCACAAGGAGACCCTCACCTTCGCCTACGAGGGGATGACCAACGGTTTTGACGCCAACATCTCGGGTCGCTTCGTCCCCAAGTACAAGTGGGCGGCCGGGGTCTTCGTCGGTGAAGTTCCGTCATCGGAGAGCATCAGCGCATCGGTTGGATATCAATTCACGCCGCGGTACCGTTTCTCCGTCAACGGGACCAACATCTTCGACCAACAGCGGTATCAGTTGTTCGGTGGATCGCTCATCGGCCGGCGCGTGCTGGCCGGACTGACGGCGCGGTTCTAGCGCTTGCAGCACCTCGACAAGGGGAGGCGGCGACCTGCCGCCTCCCTTTGCCGCTTCCCGGTCCACTCGTCACCTCCCTCGAGAGGTTTTCGATGCGTCGCACCATTATCGCCGCTGCCCTGCTCACCGTCGCGGCCTGCACACCATCGCTCTCGACCGGAACCGCCGGCGACGAACAGGCGATTCGCGATGCCACCGCGAGGTGGAGCGAGGCATGGAACAAGGGAGACGCGGGGGCCATGGCCGCCCTGGTCCTCGATGACTACCAGTCCTTCGATGATCGGGGTAATCCGGTTCAAGGCCGGCCAGCCTTCGAATCGGCCATGGCCGCACAGTTCGCCAGTCGTCCCGCCGGAATGACGATGACCATCACAACCGGCTTCGTGAAGTGGCTCAGCTCGACAAGCGCCGTGGCCGGCGGCGGGTGGTCCCTCACCGGCCCGGACTCCGCGATCGTGGCTCGCGGCAAATGGCTCAGTGCCTACCAGAAGAAGGGTGGTGCCTGGCTGGTCGCCTCTGGACTCGGGTCCACAGAGACCCCGATCAGCCCGATGGCATCCGACACAGCCCGCGGACATACCTGACGCCGCCGGGGCGACATCATCCTGCGGCCTGATCCTCGAGCATCGCGGCCGTCGGCATCGGGTGCTCGCCGGTCTTGGGACGCCACGCCTCGGCGCCGCCGATGAACCGCCCGGCGAACCGGGTCATGCCGGCGCGGGCCGCGTCGACAATTTCGTACATCGTCGGGATCACCAGCAGCGTCAGGATCGGTCGAGGTGATCACGCCACCAATGACCGCCCGGCCGAGCGGGGCGTTGAAGTCGGCTCCTTCACCGGCGCCCAGTGCGACCGGGAGCATGCCGGCAATGAGCGCGAAGGTGGTCATCAGGATCGGCCGCAACCGGATCCGGCCGGCCTTGATCAGCGCATCCCGCAGCGACATCCCCTGCTCCTCACGCGCCCACTTGGCGAAGTCGATCAGCAGGATCGAGTTCTTGGCCACGATGCCCATCAACAGCATCACCCCCATCAGCGACATGATGTTGAGCGTGTCGCCTGTTGCGATCAGCGCAACCACCACGCCGATGAGGGAGAGGGGCAGTGACACCAGGATCGCCAGCGGATCGAGGAACGAGCCGAACTGCACCACCAGAATCAGGTACATCAGCAGGACGGCAATGCCGAGGGCGGTGAAGATGCTGGCGTACGTCTCGTTCTGTTCCTGGTTCCAGCCGCCCTCGGTGACGGTGTAGCCCGGCGGCATGGTGATCCCCGCCAGCTTCTCCTTCATGGCCTGGGTGACATCGCTCAGCGGACGGCCTTCGGTGTTGGCCTCGAGCGTCACCACGCGGGTGCGGTCGAGGTGGTCGATCTGGGCCGGCGCCTGCTCCAGCGTCACGCGGGCCACCTGCCCCAAGGAGACCGTGTGCGGCCGGCCATCGGCCCCGATCACGTTGAGCGGCATCCGCTGCAGGTCGGCGGCGCGCTGGCGCGCATCCGGGGCCAGGCGCACCCGCACGTCGCGCGTCTTGCCGCTCGGGTCGACCCAGTCGCCGGCATCGACACCCGCGAAGGCCACCCGCATCGCCAGACCGATCGACGCCACCGACAGCCCCATCGCACTCGCGAGGCCCCGGTCGATCTCGACCGACAACTCCTGCCGCGGTCCCCGCGCCGACAAGGCGACGTCTGCCGCGCCCGGCACCGTGCGAGCCGAATCGAGCGCCTCAGCCCCGAGCAGCGAAAGTACCGTGGCATCGGGGCCGCGGAACTGCATCTGCAGCTCCTTGAGCGCTCCGCCGAAGCCGCCGGTGAACACCGAGGTATTCACCCCGCCGACCTGTCGAAACTCGCGCCGCAGGATGGCGCCGAGGGCGGCCTCGGAGAGCTTGCGCTGGCCGCGCGGGGTCAGCTTGAAGTAGATGTAGGCCTGGTCGACGCCCGGGGTGCGCAGCGGCAGCGGGGTCCCGGCCGTGATGTAGGACGAGACCACCTCAGGATGCTGCATCGCAATCGCCGCGATCGCGTCGCTCCGTTCCATCGTGTAGGCCAGGTTGGAGCTCGCGGGCGCCTCGACAATGGCCTCGAGTTCGCTGCGATCGGACAACGGCACGAAGCCGCCACCACCGGCGACCATCTGAAGCGCAATGGCGCCGACGAAACTCAGGGTGGCCAGCCCGACCATCGACCAGCGGTGATCGAGCGCCCAGCTGACCACCCGGGCGTACCGGTCGGTGAAGCGATCGAATCCGGCATTGAAGCGGTCAAGCTGCCGGGTGATCCACCACTTCTCGTGCTCCTCGTGCTTGGGATCGGGCCAATAGGCCGACAGCATCGGATCGAGGGAGAAGGAGACAAACAGCGACACCAGCACGGCGCCGGCAATCGACAGCGCAAACGGCTTCAGGTACTGTCCCGACTGCCCGGAGATGAACGCAATCGGCACGAACACGGCGATGATCGAGAACGTCGTGGCCGCCACCGCGAGGCCGATCTCGGCGGTGCCCTCCCGGGCCGCGGTGTAGTGGTCCTTCCCCATCCCCACATGCCGGACGATGTTCTCCCGGACGACGATCGCATCATCGATCAGGATGCCGATCGCCAGCGACAGGCCAAGCAGTGACATCATGTTCAGGGTGAACCCGAACGCCCACACGCCGATGAACCCGGCCAGCACGGAGATCGGCAGCGCCAGGCCGGTAATCACGGTCGAACGCCACGAATTGAGGAAGAGAAAGACCACCAGGACGGTGAGAAATGCCCCTTCCATCAACGACGCCTTGACGTTGTCGACGGAGGCCTTCGACCCGGACGCCGGCATCGCGGATAATCTCGAGCTTCGCGCCAGCCGGCAGCGTCTGCTGCAGCGCGTCGACCTGATCGCGGAGCTGGTTGACCACCTGCGTCGTCGAGTACCCCTTGGATTTCTTGACGTCGATCCCGACGGCGGCCTTCCGGTTGTAGCTCGCCGCCGTCCGCTGCTCCTCCATCCCCTCCGAGACATCGGCCAGGTCGCCGAGACGGACCAGCGCACCGTTGCGCTGGGTGACGACGAGCGAGCGGAATGCCGCGGCGTTCTCGAGCCGGCCCTTGAGGCGGATGGTCCGTTCCTCCTGGGCGCCGTTCAACCGGCCGACCGGCGCGGCAAGATTTTCTGCCCCGATCGCCCGCACGACCTCCTCGACCCCGACGCCGGCAGCCTGCATCGCCGCCGGCCGCAGCTGGACCGTCATCTCGGGGTAGGCGCCGCCGATCACCGTGGCCTGGGCCACGCCAGCCACCGAGCGCAGGGCACCCACCACGCCTGGGTCCGCGAGGGAGGTCAGGGCGCGCGCATCGAGCGTCGGCGCTCGACAGCGTCAGCGAGAGAATCGGCTGCGCACCCCAGTCGAAGCGCGTAATGATCGGCTCCTCGATTTCCTGCGGCAGGTCGCCGCGGATGGTCGAGATGGCGTCACGAACGTCCTGCGACGCCTCGTTGACCGGCTTGCTGTACTCGAAGGTGATCGTGAATTGCGCCAGGCCGTCGACCGAGTTCGATGTCGTCTTCGACCGGTCGATGCCCGGACAGCGCGAAGACCGCCTCCTCGATCGGTTCGACGACCTCGCGCTCGACCACGTCGGGCGAGGCGCCGGGGTAGAGGATCTGCACCATCACGATCGGCTGCTCGAGGTCGGGAAATTCGTCGACCTGAAGCCGCATCAGCGCGGCGACCCCGAAGGCCACCAGCGCCAGCATGGTGGTGATCGTGATGATCGGACGCCTGATCGCGAAGTCGGAGATCCACATGGTCGGCTCCCTTCGCCTCAGTGATCGGCGCGCGTGACGCGCACCGGAGATCCGATGGGAGTGTTGAGCAGGCCACCGATAAGCAGGGTGTCACCGCGCTCCAGGCCGGTCACGACCGCCACCCGTTCCGCCAGCTCGTCCCGCACACCGAGCGTGACCGGCACCTACTCGACCATCCGCCACGCACCCGCTTGACCGACGGGATCGCCGCGCGGCTGTCGATGGCCGAGAGGGGAATCGCCAGCATCCGCACGCTCGAGACCGCCACACGCCCTTCGACAAAGATCCCGCTCGCGAGTGCCTGACCCGGGTTCGGCACCTCGACATAGAGCTGGGCCTGCCGGGTGGTGGCATCGACCGAGGGATTGATCCGAGCGATCCTCCCGGTGAAATCGAAGGCGAGGCGCTTGCCACCCTGGTGGTCAACACGATCCGCGGCATCCTGAAGGTCGTCGGCGTCAAGGCACCGGGCTTCGGTGACCGCCGCAAGGCCATGCTCGAAGACATCGCGATCCTGACCGGCGGCAAGGTCATCGCCGAGGAAGTCGGCCTGACGCTCGAGAAGGTCACGCTGGCCGACCTCGGTCAGGCCAAGCGCGTCGAGGTGGGCAAGGAAAACACCACCATCATCGACGGCAGCGGCGCCGCCGCCGACATCGAGGCGTGTGTCAAGCAGGTTCGCGTGCAGATCGAGGAGGCCACGAGCGACTACGACCGCGAAAAGCTGCAAGAGCGCGTGGCCAAGCTGGCCGGCGGCGTGGCCGATCAAGGTCGGTGCCGCCACCGAGGTCGAGATGAAGGAGAAGAAGGCCCGCGTCGAGGACGCGCTGCACGCCACCCGTGCGGCCGTCGAAGAGGGCATCGTGGCCGGGGTGGCGTCGCGCTTCTGCGTGCCAAGCAGTCCGCGGGCACGATCAAGGGCGACAACGCTGACCAGGAAGCCGGCATCAAGCTGATCCTGCGCGCGATCGAGGAGCCGATCCGCATCATCACGCAGAACGCCGGCGACGAGCCGAGCGTGATCGTGAACGCGGTGCTCGCCGGCAAGGGCAACTACGGCTACAACGCCGCCAATGGCACCTATGGCGACATGATCGAGATGGGCATCCTGGACCCGACCAAGGTGACCCGTACTGCGCTGCAGAACGCGGCGTCGGTCGCGTCGCTGAGGCTACCACCGAGGCGATGGTCGCCGAGGCGCCGAAGGAAGAGGCTGGCGCCGGCGGCGGCATGCCGGGCGGCATGGGCGGCATGGGCGGCATGGGCATGGACATGTAAGTCCGGCCACACGCCGACACGTCGAGAAGGCCGCCGCGAGGCGGCCTTCTTCCGTTTCGGAGCGACATAATCTCGGCCATGGCCGTCGCCCCGCTGATGCTGCGCTTCGTCGAGGACGAACTCGCCCGCTCGACGGCGCTCGTCGAGCGCTGCCTGGCGGGCACCGTGCAGCTGTTGCGCGACCACCGCGACGGCGGCCTGACGACCGCGGAGCGAGAGCACCACTTCATGCTGGTCGAAGCGCTGCAACGTGGCGCGAGCCGCTACCAGACCGCCTTCCTCGACGCGCTGCGCGACGGCGTCATGCGCGAACTCGCCGCGCAGCCCGACCCGAACGCAGCGGTCGATGCGCCGGGCGGCGGACTCGAGCTGATGGACGAGTCCCGCGTCGAGGTCGACATCGAGATTTCGCGCGCGATGCAGATCATCGACACGACCGCCGAGTGGGAGCTGCGCGAGCTGCAGACCTTCACCTCGACCCTGAACGGCCAGCAGCACGTCAGCGCGGAGTCCAATCCGCTGCGCCCGCTCGTGTACGCCACCGCGCTGTGGAAAGCCGCCGGGGCCGTGGTCACGGTGCAGGCGCAGCAGGCGATCCTGCTGCGCATCTCCTCCGGCGTGATCGCCGGCCTGCTCAAGAATGCCTGGGCCGCCGCGAGCACGCGGCTCGAGGCCCTGGGGGTGGAGCCCGGCATCTACCGCACCGTGCTGCTGGCGCCGGGGAGCACGCGTGCGCCCGAGTTCGATGCGACCCAGCCGGGCGTGCTGGGTTCGCTGCTGGCGCGCATGCCGGGGGCTGCGCCGCATGGCGCCACGCTGCTCGGCCGCTCCCCTTCGGGTACTGCCGCGGTCGACGGGCGTGTCGTCGAGCTGCTGTCGCGCGTGTTCGCGCTGATCCAGGCCGACACCCAACTGAACGCCGCGTGTCGCGCCGTGCTGGCGCGGCTGAGAGTGACTGCCCTGCGCGTCGCCCTGCACGACCGCGGCGTGTTTGAGTCGCACGAACATCCGGTGTGGCTGCTGATGGACCGCATCGCGTACGCGGCAGTCGGCCATCCGGTCCCAGACGACAACCGTCTCGCGGCGCTGCTGGCCTTCTGCGACGCGGTGGCCGAGGAAATCTCGCGCTCGCCGTCCGGCGACACGGCGCTGTTCCGGCGCGGCGTAGCCCGGGTCGACAGCTTCCTGGCCGAACAGCTCCAGTGGCAGCATCGCGAAGCCGCCGCAACGATCGAGTCGCTGCGACGCCGCGAAAAGGGCGAACTGCTCGAGCAGCATCTTTCGCAACGCCTGTCGGAGCAGATGGCATCGATGCGTGCGGCTCCGGACATTCGCCGCTTCGTGACCGGGACCTGGGCACGCGTGCTGGCCGAGTCGGTGCTGCAGTTCGGCGAGGAGGGCGAGCCGACGCCGACCAACATGAAGACGGTCGACGACCTGCTCTGGAGCCTGCAGACCCCCGATCACCCGCAGAGTCGCCAGCGCCTGCTCGCGTTGCTGCCGAGCCTGCTTCAGCGGCTTCGCGCCGGCATGACGCTGATCGGCATTGCACCGGCGGAGCAGCAGTCGCTGCTCGATCCCCTGATGGCCGTGCACACCGAGGCGCTCCGGCCGGGGCACCGCGCCGGCGGGACCACGCTGACCTCCGAACAGATCGTGCAGCGCATGCGCGAAGAGGTCATCGAGGACGCGCCCGCAGCGCGGCCCTTCAGCGACTCGGTGATCGACCTGGCCTCGATGGACACGGTGCCGGCAGACTTCCTGCACACCGATGTCGGCGGCGGCAGCGTCGAAGTCACCGCGCAACGCGTCGACGCTCTCGTCCCGGGGCAGCGACGGCGCCTGTTCGTGCAGGGGCGCTGGACCCGCGTCCAGCTGTTGTGGCGCAGCGATCAGGGCCGTTCTTTCCTCTTCGCCGGCGAACGGCCGAGCCCCACGCACTCGATCACGCGGGTCGCACTCGAGCGGCTCGAGGCGGCCGGGCTGGTGCAGCCGCTGGAGGACAAGTCCCTGGTTCAACGCACGCTCGACGCGTTGCTGAACCAGATCTCGCTCGACACATGACGATCCGGCCGCGCCGCCGTTGCGCCGCGCTGATCGTGGGGCTTCTGGTCGCCGCCGCCGCGCACGCGCAGTCGCCGGCGCCGGCCCCGGAAGCAGCCCGCCCGCGCGTCGGCCTCGTGCTCTCGGGCGGTGGCGCTCGCGGGCTCTCCCACGTCGGTGTACTCAAGGTCCTGGAACGCGAACGCGTGCCGATCGACATGATCGCCGGCACGTCGATGGGCGCGATCATCGGCGGCCTGTACGCGAGCGGCATGACTGCCGCGCAGCTTGAGGCGGAGCTCCTCAAGGTCGACTGGAACGCCGTCTTCGCCAGCCGGGTCGACCGCCAGCAGCTCTCGCAGCGTCGCAAGGAGGAGGACTTGGGATCTCGCCGGTGATCGAGATCGGCATGCGCGACGGCGAACTGCGCGCGCCGCTGGGGGCGCTCTCGGGGCGCGGGCTGGAGTCGCTGCTGCGCCGCTACACGCTGCCGGTGCGCGACGTGCGCCGCTTCGATGCGCTGCCCGATCCCCTTCCGCGCCGTCGCCACCGACATGGAGACGGGCAAGCCCCTGGTCCTGTCGGAAGGCGACCTCGCGCTCGCGCTGCGTTCGAGCATGAGCGTGCCCGGCGTGTTCGCACCCACCGAGGTCGACGGCCGCATCCTCGGCGATGGCGGACTTGTCGACAACCTGCCTGTCGACGTGGTGCGGGCGATGGGCGCGGACATCGTCATCGCCGTCAACATCGGCACCCCGTTGGCGGGCCGCGAGACGCTGTCCTCGGTCGGCGGCCTGACGTCGCAGATGATCAACATCCTGACCGAGCAGAACGTGCGGCGCAGCCTCGACGCGCTCGCGCCCCGCGACGTGCTCATCGCGCCCGACCTCGGCCCGCTCGGATCCGGCGACTTCGAACGCGTGCGTGACCTGATCGCGCGCGGCGAGCGCGGTGCCCTGCCGCTCTCGGCGCGGCTCGCGGTGCTGTCGCTCGACGCTCCCGCCTACGCCCGCTGGCGCGAGGCGAGGCCCCATGCGGACGCAACTGAAGCGCGCCTGTCGTTCGTGCGCGTCGAAGGCGCCGAGATCAGCCAGCCAGCAACGCTTCGTCGCGCAGCTCGAGTCGAAGCCGGGCCAGCTCTTCGATGCGGCCAAGGCCGAGCGCGATGCGCGCCGCCTCGCCGCCACCGGCGACTACCTGCGCGCCGACTACACGCTGGTGCACGGTCCCGACGGCGACGGTCTGGTGTTCGACGTCGAGGACAAGCCCTGGGGCCCGCACTACTTCCGCATCGGCCTGGACCTGAGCACCGACTTCCGCGGCGGCGGCGGCTTCAACGTGAAGATCAGCCACAACCGCCACTGGCTGGACGCGAACGGCAGCGAATGGCGCAACCGCGTGCAGATCGGCCAGGCGCCCGGCTGGTTCACCGAGATCTATCACCCGCTGAACTGGACAGTGGGCGCCAGCAACGACTGGTTCCTCGCCGGCTACGGCGAAGTCGCGCGGCGCACCGTGACCGTCTACGACAACGACAGCGGCGCCAAGCTCGCGCGCTTCGAACGCGGCCTGGCGCGCGTCGGCGTCGACCTCGGCCAGCCCTGGGGCGAGTTCGGGGAGTTGCGCGCAGGGCTCACGCACGTCGTGCAGCGCGTCGAACCCGACATCCTTTCGGCGGGCTTTCCGGTCGTCACCGGCGCAATCACCGAACGCGAAACCGGCCTGCGGCTTGCGACGGTGATCGACCAGCTCGACTTCGCAAACTTTCCGCAGCGCGGCTTCCGCGTCAAAGGCGAGGCCGTGACCGGACACCGCACACTGTCGCTGACGACCGAGCGCGAGCGCTTCACGCGCATAGAAGGCGACGCGACGCTCGTTGGAACCTGGCAGCGCGACACGCTCAACGCCTACGTGCGCGCGCAGAAGGCCGCCTCGACGGGAACGGGCGGCATCGGTCGCTACACGCTCGGCGGATTCCACCAGCTGTCGGGCTACGAGCCGGAGCAGCTGAACGGCAGTGCCGTGCTGTTCGGCCGGCTGACGTGGTACCGACGCTCCTCGCAGGTACCGCTGTTCACGCGCGGGCTGTTCGTCGGCGCGACGCTCGAAGCCGGCAATGCCTGGGCGCAGGCGAGCGAGGTGAACCTCGGCGACCTGCGCACCGGCACGAGCCTGTTCGTCGGCGCCGACACGGGCCTCGGGCCGGTCTACTTCGGCCTGACCCACGCACCGCGTGGATCGACCGGTCTGTACCTGTTCATCGGCCGCCCCTGAGGCGAGACGGGCGCGTCAGCGCGCGAGTTCGGCCTCGATCTCCCGCGCGACGACCTGCGGCCGCTCGTGCACGATCCAGTGGCTCGCGCCGGGCTCGCGGTGCAGCCGCATGTCGGGAACGTAGGCGTCGAGGCCGTCGAGCAGCGCCGGCGGCAATGCCACGTCGGCCTCGGCCCAGATCACGCGGGTCGGCACGCGCACGGTGACCGCCTCCGGCGCGAACTGGAGCGTGTGAATGGGATCGTCCGGTCCCGTGGGCGGATGCAGCGGCGATGCGCGGTAGTAGTTGCAGGCGCCGGCCAGGCCTTGCGCCCAGACGTCGCGATAGCGCTGGCGCGTCGCCGTGTCGAGCCAGGCGGCGCCCGTCGCGCCGGTCAGGAACAGCCACCGGCGTGCGTGATCGTTCTCGGCCAGCAACGCCGGTGCGTCGGCGCGGCGCAGGAAGTTCATGTATGCGCTGGCGCGCTGCTGCGCCGGG
>CAWKMI010000013.1:0-74950 GCA_963850655.1 uncultured Gemmatimonadales bacterium | reverse complement strand
ACCGAGGCGTTCCGCCGGGCGGTGCTCCGGCTCTTTGTCCGCCTGGAGTTGTTCGACGAGGACCAGGCGGCGGAGATGCTCACCTGGCCGCACTCCGGCTTTCACGTGCACACGGCGGTGTGGGTCCCCGAGGACGATCGCGCGGGTGCTGGCCCACATCCCGGACAAGGGCCAGGTCACCACACGCTACTATGGCTGGTACGCCAATCGGCCCCGCGGCATGCGGCGCCAAGTGGAGCCGGCGGCGGCCGAGGCGCCCCTCGCCATCGTCACCACGCCCCGGCTCGCGCCCACCGAGGCCAGCGGCCGGTGGGCCGCGCTCCTGCGGCAGATCTTCGAGGTCGACCCGCCCGCTGCCCCCGACCCGCCGCGAGGCAGACCGCACGACTTCAACGCTGAGTTGACACCCGGAACACGTCGCCCGCCCTGCCAGCGGGCGGGTGGCACAACGTCCTGCGCCGCGGTACGTTCGGGGGACCCTGATTGAACATTCGGGTGACCCTGATTGAAATTCCTATACCTCTCGCTTGCCTTTTGGGCGTCCGAGAGTTCTGCTTACGTATCGGTGAAGTGCACCGATGACCCAGCTGGTATGAGGACACCCCGCCACGCCTGCCACACCGGGGTGGCGCTGGGCCATCAGCATGGCCGGTTAGGGGGAACGGACCGTGAAATCCACCGAGCGCCCGTTCCATCGCCCAGCCGACTGGGACGCTCTCGACCAGAGCCTGCTCCGACAGGGCCTCGGCGAATGACCGACGGTCTCGCGGGCAGTGATCCCACCGAGGACCTCCCGACCGTGCTTGGCGGGCGCTACCGGCTCGAGCGCGAACTCGGGCACGGCGGCATGGCGCGGGTGCACCTCGCCTTCGACCTCAAGCACGACCGACACGTCGCCATCAAGGTCATCCTGCGCGATCTCGCGGCCGCTCTGGGCCGGAGCGGTTCCTGCGCGAGATCGGCATCGCCGCACGGCTTCGCCACCCCAACATCATGCCACTGTTCGACTCCGGCGATGTGGACGGCCTGCTCTACTTCGTCATGCCCTACGAAGCGGGCGAGTCGCTTCGGGCCCGGATCGACCGCGAGCGGCGCGCTCGCCCATCGCCGGATGCCATCAGCCATCCTGCGCGACGTCGCACGGGCGCTCGACCTATGCACACGGATCAGGGCGTGGTGCACCGGGACATCAAGCCCGACAACGTGCTGCTCTCCGGCGATGCCGCCGTGGTGACCGATTTCGGGATCGCCAAGGCGTTCGAGCTCGCGCGGACCGAGACCAACGACCGGCGGCATCACCCAGGCCGGCATGGTGATCGGCACGCCGGCCTACATGGCGCCCGAGCAGGGGCTTGGCGATCCGACCGCCGACCACCGCGCCGACATCTACTCGTTCGGCTGCCTCGCCTATGAGGTCTTTACCGGGCGACCACCCTTCGCGGAGACCAGCACGCTCAAGATCGTCGCCGCGCAGCTGGCGGGTCCACCGGAGTCGGTCGCGAAACTTCGCCCCGATCTGGCGCCGTCGATCGCCAGACCTGATTGAACGTTGCCTCGAGAAGGACCCGGACAGGCGCGCCCCAGGACGCCAGTGAAGCGCTCGACGTGCCCGGCGGAGTCAGCGGATGTCGGCGCTGCCGCACCGCCGAGCCGTCGCCGTCGGTGGCTGGTGTCGGCCGTCGCCGCGCTGGTACTGCTCGGCGTCGCCGCGGCGGTCCGCTGGCAGGGACATCAGCGCGGTGGGCCGGTGACGGTCGCGGTGCTGCCACTGTCGAGTCGCGGCGGCGACTCGACCCAGGCGCTGGTCGCCGAGGGGTTCAGTGAAGACCTGAGCGCCGGCCCTGGGCAAGGTGCCATGGATCCGCGTGGTGAGCCGCGTTGGTGCCTTCAACTACAAGGGCCTCGGCGACATCGATCCGCGGTCGACCGGCCGGGCCCTCGGCGCGCGCTATCTCGTGATGGGATCGCTCCGCAGCATCGAGGGCCGTCAGAGCCTGCTGATTCAGCTGATCAGCACCGAAGACGACTTCCAACTCTGGTCGGATCAGTTCGAGCGCCCGCAGGATCTCGAGTCGTTGCGCGATCAAGTCGTCGTGACCATCGGCGACAGCCTCCGCAAGCCGGCTGGCAGCGCCGCGGGGCCACAGGTCGTCGTGGCGTTGCGATCGCACCGGGGCAGTGCGCAGGCGTACAACCTGTACCTGATCGGCAAGCAGAAGCTTCGCCAGCGCAGCCAGAACATCGCCGGCAGCATCGCGATGTTCCGTGCCGCCGTCGCCCTCGATACCCTGGCCGCCGACGCGTATTCCGGTTTGAGCCTGGCACTGGCGCTGTCACCCTATTTCCAAGGCGTGCATCCCGACTCGGTGGCCGCCGAGGCGATGGCCAGCGCGAGACGCGCCATCGCCCTCGACTCGACACTCGCCGAACCGCACATCGCCCTGGGGTTGGTATGGTCCCATCGGTTCGAGTGGTCTCGGGCGAACGCCGAGTTTCAGCGAGCCATCATGCTCGACAGCCACGACGTGGAGGCTCGCACCCAGTACGGTCGTGTGCTCTTCGACGAGGGGCATATCAATGCCGCCCTGGTCCAGATGCGGGCCGCCCGTGACGATGATCCGGCGTCGGCGGTCGTCGCGGGTAACATGACGAACGCCTGGCTCCTGGCCGGGCACATGGACAGCGCGGCCTTCGAGGCCAAGCGCGCGCTGCAGATCGACTCGCTCAGCCTCCCCACGGTCACGATGACGACGAAGTTGCTGGTCGCCGAGGGCCGGCTCGCCGAAGCCAGGACGGTCACCAGCAAGGGGCCTCCCTACTGGCCCGAGGTGCTCTGGACTCTGGCGGTGACCGGCGATCGGGAGACGGTCCAGAAGCGTATCGCCGTGCTGGCGAGCGAGGAGCCGACGCGTTGGCTGGGTCACACCGCAATGGCCTTCGGCTATTTCGGGCTCGGGGAAAAGGAACTCGCGTTGCAGGAGTTGGAGCGCGCGACCGACGCTGGGGAGATCTGGCCCCGCCTCGAGCCGACCTACGGCCCGAGGTATGATCCGGTGCGGAGCGATCCCCGGTTCAAGGCGTTGCTCACCCGGGTCGGACTGCCACCGCGCTGAAGATCAGCGCCTCCCCAGGCCGAGGTGCGAGAACTCGGTCGCCGTCCGCTAGTCCGCATCCCACTTCCAAGGTCCGCCTCAGTGGGTGACGACCGGTCGTGCCCCTTTGTCGTCGAAACTCCAGATCACCATCTGTCCCGGCATGACATGGAAGCTCGACGAGTGGAGGGTGTCCTGTCGGTTGCGGGCCAGGAACCTGAGGCCTGCCGCTTCGGGACCGAGCCCACTCGGGAGGGAGAACGACCGGGAGGCGCGGGCCGGCACGTCTCCGAGCATGCGTTGCTGGGTGTCCGATTCGAGCAGGACTTGGCGCGTCTTTCCGGAGGCGTTCTGGACCTGGACGATCACATCGGCCACCACCAGACGGGGTGGAGGGTCGCGCGGCGGAGCGCCGCCCTGACAGGCGGCGGCAATTAGGACGAGGAATCCGGCCCTCGCTGAGCGGGGTTCGAGTAGTCTTGGCATGGTCGATGGCTCGCTTGCCTTTTTGGCGTTCGAGAGTTCTGCTTCGGTACCGGTGCGGTGCACCGAGGAACCCATCTGCTATCACGACACCCCGCCGCGGCCCCCGACATTGGCTGGGCGCGGGTTCACCATTCTGGCCGGCGAGGGACGGACCTTGATGTCCACCGAACGCCCGCTCCACCCCCCAGCCGCCCGGGACGACCTCGACCACCTGTTACCGGAGGTCTACGAGGAGCTACGTGCCATTGCCCGACGCCAGCTCGCCAAGCGAGCCGGGGGCACCCTCAACACGACCGGGCTGGTCCACGAGGCCTACCTGCGGCTGGCCAACCGGGCGGGGGCCCACTGGAACAATCGGGGGCACTTCCTGGCCCTCTCATCGCTGGCCATGCGCCACGTGCTGGTGGACCGGGCCAAGGCGCGCCGAGCCCTCAAGCGAGGTGGCGCGGTGCGCCCGGTGACCCTCGAGGAGGAGCTGGTTCCCGCCGACGATCAGGCGGCGGTTCTCCTGGAATTGCACGAGGCGATCGATCGCCTTGCACTGGTCGATCCGCGGCTGGCTCGTGTCGTGGATTGTCGCTTTTTTGGTGGCCTCAATGAGGAGGAGATCGCCGAAGCGCTTGGCGTGACAACGCGCACGGTCCAGCGGGACTGGGTCAAGGCGCGTCTGCTGCTCCGGATGAGCCTCGGGGAGTGACCGACCGCCATCGCTCGGTCTCGGCCGAGGAGTGGTCGGCCCTCTCGCCCTTGCTCGACCGGTTGCTCGATGCACCGATCGGGGAGCGCGAGACGCTGCTCGATGCGCTGTCCAGCGGCGACACGGCTCGGCGGAGCATGCTTGCCCGGATGCTCATCGCGGCCGATCGCCCGATGCCCTTGCTGGAGGGCACCGCACTCGATCGCTTCAATCACCTCGCGAGCAGTGACCCGACCGAAGAACTCCCGACGGTGCTTGGGGGGCGGTACCGGTTGGAGCGTGAGCTCGGTCGCGGTGGCATGGCGCGGGTGCACCTCGCGTTCGATCTCAAGCATGACCGCCAGGTTGCCATCAAGGTCATCCTGCGCGATCTCGCCGCTACCCTGGGACGCGAACGGTTCCTGCGCGAGATCGGCATCGCCGCGCGACTCCGGCACCCCAACATCATGCCACTGTTCGACTCCGGCGATGTCAACGGCCTGCTCTACTTCGTGATGCCCTACGAAGCTGGCCAATCGCTTCGCGACCGGATCGAGCGCGAGGGCCAGCTCGCCATGCCGGATGCCATCAGCATCCTGCGCGACGTCGCACGGGCGCTGACCTATGCGCATGGATGTGGCGTGGTGCACCGCGACATCAAGCCCGACAACGTGCTGCTCTCCGGCGATGCCGCCGTGGTGACCGATTTCGGGATCGCCAAGGCGTTCGAGCTCGCGCGCACCGAGACCAACACCGGCGACATCACCCAGGCCGGCATGGTGATCGGCACGCCGGCCTACATGGCACCGGAACAGGGGCTTGGCGATCCGACCGCCGACCACCGCGCCGACATCTACTCGTTCGGCTGCCTCGCCTACGAGCTGTTCACCGGGCGACCACCCTTCGCGGAGACCAGCACGCTCAAGATCGTCGCCGCGCAGCTGGCGGGTCCACCGGAGTCGGTCGCGAACCGTCGCCCCGATCTGCCGCCGTCGATCACCAGACTGATTGAACGTTGCCTCGAGGAGGATCCGGCCAAGCGGCCCCAAGAGTCCAGTGAACTTCTCGACGTGCTCGGCGGACTCGGCATGGCCGCATTGCCGCGCCGTCGTCGTCGGTGGCTGGTGTCGGCCGGTGTCGTGTTGGTGGTGATCGCCATTGCCGCTGCGGTGCGCTGGCAGGAACAGCCACGCGGCGGGCCGGTGACGGTCGCGGTGCTACCGCTGTTGAGCCGCGGTGGCGACTCCGCGCAGGCGCTCGTCGCCGAGGGGTTCGGCGAAGATCTGAGTGCGGCCCTGGGCAAGGTGCCCTGGCTCCGCGTGGTGAGTCGGGCCGGCGCCTTCAACTACAAGGGCCTCGGCGACATCGACCCGAAAGCGGTGGGCCGGGCGCTCGGTACGCGCTATCTGGTGATGGGGTCGCTCCGCAGCATCGAGGGCCGTCAGAGCCTGCTGATTCAACTGATCAACACCGAGGACGACTTCCAGTTATGGTCGGATCAGTTCGAGCGGCCGCAGGACCTCGCGTCATTGCGCAACCAGATCGTTGTGACCATCGCCGACAGTCTCCGCAAGCCCGCCGGCAGCGCCGCCGGGACCCGGGTCGCCCTGGCCCTGCGATCCCACCGGGGCAGTGCGCAGGCGTACAACCTGTACCTGATCGGCAAGCAGAAGCTTCGCCAGCGCAGCCAGAACATCGCCGGGAGCATCGCGATGTTTCGTGCCGCCGTCGCCCTCGATACCCTCGCGGCCGACGCGCATTCCGGACTGAGCCTGGCGTTGGCGCTCTCGCCCTATTTCCAAGGCGTGCGTCCCGACTCGGTGGCCGACGAGGCGATGGCCAGCGCCAGGCGCGCCATCGCCCTCGATTCCACGCTTGCCGAGCCCCACACCGCCTTGGGGTTGGTCTACTCCCACCGCTTCGACTGGCAGCGAGCCCAGGATGAATTCGAGCGGGCGGTCAGTCTCGATAGCCACGATGTCGAGGCTCGGCTCCAATATGGCCGCCTGCTGATCGACCAAGGTCACAACGCCGCGGCGCTGGCACAATTCAAGGCGGCGCAGGGTGACGACCCGGCCTCTGCTGTCGTCGCGAGTCACCTCTCGCATGTCTGGCTCCTGCTGCATCAACCGGACAGCGCGTCCTACGAGGCGATGCGTGCGCTGCAGATCGACTCGCTCAATCTCACGACGCTGGTGATGAGCGCGAAGGTCTTGATCGCACGCGGTCGGTTCGCCGAGGCCCGAGCGGTCATCAACCGGGGGCCACCCTACTGGCCCGAGGTGCTCTGGACGGTCGCCGCCAGTGGCGACCGCGAGACCTCGCGCCACAGGATCGCCGACCTCGCGGCCGAACACCCGATCCGCTGGATGGGTCATACCGCCATGGCGTTCGGCTACCTCGGTCTCGGCGAGACCACCCCGGCACTCGACGAACTCGAGCGTGCCACGGCGGCCGGTGAGATCTGGCCACAGCTCGAATCGACATTCGACCCCGTATTCGATCCGGTGCGCCGCAATCCTCGGTTCAACGGGCTGCTCACCCGGGCGGGACTGGCGCCGCGCTGAGAATCAGCGCCAACGCCCGCTCGAACTCCGCCTGAGTGTGGGGGCCCCACAGCACCGAACGAATCACGCCACCCGTGTCGATGAAGACGGTCGCCGGCAGGCCGATCAACCGGTACTCGCGACGCGACCGCCCCCGGGTGTCGAGCAGCACCGGAAACGGTACCGGGTAGGCCGCAAGGAATTGGCGGACATCGGCCTCGCGCAGCTCCTGATCGCGCTGGTCGACCGCAAGCACCAGCAACCCGTCGCGGGTGTGACGATTGAAGGTCGCCGCCAGGGCGGGGAACTCTTCCCGACACGACGGGCACCAACTTGCCCAGAATGTCACGATGACGGGGTGCCCCCGCAGCTCGGTCAGGCGCCATCGCACCCCGTCCATCGCGTGGAGGTCGATCTCGGGCGCCTGGGTGCCGGGACGCCCCCCCCTGGGCCGTCGCGACCGAGGCCAGCACCAAGAGGGCACTCGACACTCGGACGACACCGCAGAGCGCTCCCCTCACAGCCGGTAGGTGTAGGAGGCGAAGAGCAGGGTCTTGGCGAAGCCTCCCCCATTGACCGAGATGGGGCCAGTCGCATGCTCCTCGAACACGCTCTTGATCCGATTGACGCGCAGCCGGATCGGCACGCCGACCATGAGCGTGGTCCGGCCCTGGGTGAGCGACACCGCCGGGTCGAGATAGAGGATGTTGGAGGTGCGCTTGATGGTGGTGCTGTCCCCCCCACCGAACAGATCACGACGTGGAATACCGTCGGTGCGGAGCCCGAGACTGGTCGTCAGGCCGAGCTTTGGCAAGGCGACCACGGCAATGCCGAGGCGGGCCGAATAGACATCAGGAACCGACCAGTGCACCGGCGAGGTGGGAGCGAAGAGGACATCGCTTTCCGCCTTGGGACTCACCAGGTACGATCCGAAGGCGTACAGTGTCCACCCTTCGGCAAGGCGACCAAAGGCCTGGGCCTGCAGGTTGATCCCCCACCCACCGTCGCCGGGTTGGACGGTCTGGTCGGCCGGGAACGCCACCGACGATTGTGCGGTGTAGTACAGGCTCGCCTTGTCGTGACTTCCGGTGGGTGCCTTGACGCCCAGCCCGACGGACACATTGCCGTTCTCGTGCAACTTGGGGTCGGCCAGCCAGAGCTCGCCCATCAGGCCGATGTCGCCCAGGCCGGTGGCCGTCTGCTCGTGGCTCTTGGTGTCAGCCCAGATGTGGTCGATCGAGCCACTCGAATACGGGACGCTCAGGTGCATGCGGAACTTGTCGCTCACGCCATAAGCCACGTCGGCGACGATGGTGTTGATGTTGAACACCGGCGCCTGGCCGCCGGGCCCGAGCGACGGATTCTGGGAGGTTCCGACGTACCAGTCGGTGGAATGCAGCCGTCGATAGGCGAGCGTCAGCCGCCATTCGTGGCGACCCTGGTACGCCTGCCCACCACCGCCGAGGTCAATCGGGGTGGTGAAGCGAATCGGCTCGCACCCCTGCGCCAGGAGGGTGTCGAGGATGAAGGGTTGTGCCAGCAGGACCAGAGTCAGGGAGGCGATCGGCAGTCGGTGGGCTCGAGCGAACATCGGGATTCTCCGGTCGGAAGGTGGCGAGGCAACACGATCCTCATCCCCTCCCACGACACTCCTCGGCTCCACCCGACATCGGGGCCTGACTGGCGCCTACGCCCCGTCCGGAATCTCCGGCTCGACCAAGTGGGCCAGCTGCGCAAGCGATTCCTGCCAACCGAGATAGCACATCCCGACCGGGATGCCGGCCGGGACCCCCGCCCGGACAACCGTGAGCTCGGTGCCGCAGGCGACCGGCACCGGGTCGATGGTGATCTCCATCTCACCCGGGAGACTGGGATCGTCGAACTTGTCCGTGTAGCGGAGCCGCGCCTGGGGCGTGAGCTCCAGGTACGTGCTGGTCCACGAATGACTCGAGCCGGTACCGAAGTTCGTGAACGACATCCTGCACTGGCCGCCGACACGGATGTCGTCCTCCTGGATCGCCCCGGTGAAGCCGTAGGGGGGCAGCCAGTTGACCTTGGCGGCGGGTTCGAGGAAGGCGCGGTAGATGCGTTCGGAAGGCCGAGGGGCCGACGGCGGGCACCGAGACGCTCGATCCGAGCGCGTTCCTCGCGCGGGTGCTGGCCCACATCCCGGACAAGGGCCAGGTCACCACACGCTACTATGGCTGGTACGCCAATCGGCCCCGCGGCATGCGGCGCCAAGTGGAGCCGGCGGCGGCAGATCTTTGAGGTCGACCCGCTCCCCTGCCCCACCTGTCACGGGACCATGCGGATCGTGGCGGTCATCACCCAGCGGTCGGTGAGCGATCAGATCCTGGCGCACCTCGGCACCCGCACCACGGCCGCGGCCCGGAGCCCGCCGTCCACTCGGGCGAGCACGACGTGGTGCGCGGCGCGACGACGCACGGCCACGCCGGCGTCCTGACAGACGGTGACCTCGCAGAACCGAATGTCACCCCGGCCACCCGGTCGGGGATGTTCGGGGTGCGCATCGGTCCGACCTCGCGCCCCCGCCCGCTGCCCCCGACCCGCCGCGAGGCAGACCGCACGACTTCAACGCTGAGTTGACACCCGGAACACGTCGCCCGCCCTGCCAGCGGGCGGGTGGCACAACGTCCTGCGCCGCGGTACGTTCGGGGGACCCTGATTGAAATTCCTATACCCAGCCCTTCCTGGTGTTGCTGAGCGAACCCGACCGGCGCGAACAGCCACCACCGGCCGATAGCGCCGAGGCGAAGCGCCGAACCGAGTTCGCCATGATGGGACGGGAGCGCGACGCCGAGTGGCAGCAGATTGGCGGACGCAACGGCACCGTCCCGTGGCATGTGGTCACGCTGCTCGGCACCGGGCATTTTTCGTTCAGCGATGGACCGTTCCAGCTGCCGATGCAGTTGCAGGGGGTGGGTGCGACGGTGGCGCCGCTCGACATGCTCAGGGAGACACAAGCACTGCTGCTCGATTTCTTCGGGCACTACCTCCTCGGCGATCCGCTGGCCCACCTCGGCCCGGGACAGGGCCGTATTCCCTGACTCTCCCCCGGCTCACGTCGGGGCGACGTTCCAAAGACGGCCGCAGTGCAGATTGTTGGGGTGTTGGCGCGTTGGTCCCCCCCGAACGGCGGCTTGGAATGCTCACAGGCACGATTCGCCCAGCCCTCCTGGTCCTGATCCTCGGCGCCGCGGGACTCGGCAGCCCCAGGATCGCTGCCCAAGGCATTGCCGGCGCCTCGGTCGAGGGCGTGGCCGTGGACTCGACCGGTCGGCCGGTGTCCGGTGCCGATATCATCGTCCGGCACGGTGCTACCGGTGCCGAGTACCGGACGACCACCGACGTCGCGGGCCGATTCCGGCTCGACGTGGTGCCGGTCCGCGGCCCATTCGTGCTTCAGGCCCGGGCCATCGGCCGGCCTCCCCTGCCGCCTCAATCACTGCTGCTCGCGATCGGCGACCGGGTGCATCGCCGCCTGGTCTTTGGTGGCGAGCAGGCGATCGGCCTCGCCGACGTGACCGTCCGCGAGCAAGCGATTCCGGTCGACGTCGGACCTGGCTTCGCCATCCCCGGCGACGGTATCCGTGGGCTGCCGCTCTTCAACCGCGACTTCACCGGGCTCTTTGCCGCCGCACCCCAAGCCCTCGGCCGCACGCTCAACTCGATCAGCGGGCAGCATCCAGGCTACAACGCCATCCAGATCGACGGCGCGATCGCCAGCGATCTGTACGGCGTGGGCCGCACGCCCGGGAGCCAGGCCGGCGCCAAGTCGATCTCGCTGGAGGCACTCGCCGGGCTCCGGGTGCTGATCGCCCCGTTCGACGTGAGGCAGGGTGGCTTCTCCGGTGGACTGATCGAGGCCGTGACCCGGTCGGGGACCAGCCAGTTCGAGGGTGAGCTGTTCACCTCGATGCAGCGGCCGTTCCTGGTCGGCCGCGACACTGCCGGTCGAGGAGTCACGACCTTCGACAAGCTGCAGTACGGACTCACCCTCGGCGGGCCGATCGTGGCCGATCGGCTGCACTACTTCGTCGCGGTCGACCTGCAACACAGCGCCACGCCGTTCGTCGGCCCCGAGGCGGGGGCGCCAGGCACCGGGATCAGCGACTCGACCGCGCAGCGCGCCGCAGAGGTGTTCCGCAACGTGTACGGATTCGACCCCGGCACGACCGACTCACCCGTGATCCAGCAGCCGGATCGCGACCTCTTCGCCAAATTGTCGTGGCATCCCGGGCCGGACCGTCACGTGGAACTGAGCCACAACTGGGTCACCGCCGCCGACGACGATTTCAACCGGGAGGTCCGCGACCGACTGAACCGCGACGGCTGGCAGCTCTCCGGCAGTGGCGCCCAGCTGCGTGCCGACATCCACGCCACCCGACTCCGGGGATGGATCGCGGGTCGGCACTGGACCCAGGAACTCCTGGCCGGCTACCGGACAATCCGGGAACAGCGCCACTCGAACCTCGACGTACCGCTCTTCCTGGTCGAGGCCGACCAGAGCGGCACCTACCTGGCGGCGGGGTCCGTGGTTTCGGCCCAGGGGACCATCCTCGATCAGGACCTCCTCGAGCTGGCCGACGACCTGACGTGGTCGACCGGATCGCACCGGGTCACCATCGGCGCGCGGGCCGAGTTGAGCCACTTCACCGACAACCTGTTCCTCAATGCCTGGGGGGTCTGGCGCTTCCCGAGTGTCGATGCCCTCGAGACGCGACTACCGGATCGCTACGAGGCCAACCTGCCGCTGCGCGATGGCGGTCCGGTCGCCGACTTCGGCGCCAGGACGGTGTCCGGTTATCTCCAGGATCGCTGGACCCCCACTCGCCGAATCACGATGACGGCCGGGATCCGGGTCGATGCGCCGTTCCTCGATCGACCGCCAACCAATCCGGTCCTCGCGGCAAGCGACGCGCTCGGTCGGCTCGACACCGGTGACTTCCCCACTGGCAACGCGCTCATCGCGCCACGCCTCAGCTTCAGCTACGACCTCTCCGGCGACTGGCACACGGTGCTCCGGATCGGTGCCGGTGTCTTCAGCGGACAACCCCCGTTCGCCTGGCTCGGCGGGGCCTACAGCAACACCGGCCTCGACCAGCAGTCGTTGATCTGCAATCCACTCGACGGCGTACCGGCACCGGTGACCGATCCCGCCCAGCGCCCGGCACAATGCCTGGTCACCGCCGGTCGCCCCACACCACCGTCCAACGTGGTGACCTTCGCCCCGGGCTTCCGCTTTCCGCAGGCCACCAAGCTCCTGATCGGTCTCGACCGTTCGATTGGCGCCGGAATCGTGGCGTCACTCGACCTCGTCAGCACCACCACTCGGCACGCTGCCTTTCTCTCCGACGTCAACCTGACGCCCGGTGCCTCGACCTCCGAGGGCCGGGTGATGTACGGCGAGGTCAATGCGATCGGCGTCGCCGTCGCGAACCGACCCGACCCGACGCACTTCCGCCAGGTCCTGCGCTACAACACTCGATCCGGCGATCGCTCCCGGGCGATGATGCTCTCGGTGCAGAGGCACTGGACGGGTGGCGCGTACCTGCAACTGGGCTGGCAGTGGTCGCATGCCGAGGACGTGTTCACGATCAACCGGATCAGCGCGAACCTCACCCTGCAGGCCACCCCGATCGACGGCAGCATGGCCGACCGGCGTCGCACGAGGTCGGGCTATGACGTGCCGCAGAGCCTGACCCTCAACGGCGTCGTACCGGTGGGCCGGGGATTCAGCATCGCCGTGCTGGCCCGTCACCAGTCGGGACGCCCCTTCGCCTACGCGGTGACCGGTGATGCCAACGCCGATGGCGTCGCCTCGAACGACCTGTTCTATGTGCCGCGCGATGCCAGTGATATCTCCCTCACCAGCCCCGATCAGTTCCCGGCGCTCAACAACTTCATCGAGTCGGAGCCGTGCCTCCGCGACCAGCGTGGCCGCATCATGACCCGCAACTCGTGCCGCAACCCATCGTTCACCACCCTCGACGCCCGCCTCTCGTGGGTCGCGACGGCGCTGGGACGGCGCGTGGAGATCGGCGCCGACGTCTTCAACCTCGCCAACCTGCTCAACAGCGACTGGGGTCTCATCCGCGAGACGAGTGCCGGCGAGGCGCGGACCGGTTTGGTGTCGGTGGCCGGCTGGGATGCGGCGGCGAATCGACCAGTGTACCGCCTGGCGTCCTCGGGATCCGGTTACCTGCTGCCGCCCCGGAACCGGGTGCTCACCAGCGAGTCGCGCTGGCGGATCCAGCTCGGCGCCCGGGTGCGCTACTGAGGTCGCTGCCGGGCTACCACCGCGAGAATCGCCTGGAACCGCGGCAGCGCGCGGGCACCATCCACGTCCGGCTGACAGGGGAGTCGAGCGAGCCCGATGTCACCGGCCTGCGCCTCGGCCTCGAGCAGGTCCAGGCCACGGTCGACATCGCCGGTCGCAATGTAGAGCGTGCCCAGCCGGGCCCGCGACACCCATCGTGAGCTGCTCGCCCGCACCAGCGCGACGAGCCGGGGCCGTGCCACGGCGGCTCGGGCCGACCAGTAGCCCTGTTCGCCGCGCAGCGATGGCAGCGACGCAACGAGAGCGATGTTGCTGTCGGCGGCGGCCGCGGTCCGCAACTGGTCAATCGCCTCGTCCCATCGCCCAAGCCGCGCGAAGGCACGGGCCAGGCCGTCGCGCACCAGCGGTGCCTTGGCATTGAGACGGATCGCCTCCTGATACAGCGGCACGGCCTCCGATGGCTGGTCGGCACACAAGGAGAGGATCGCATCGCGCTCCACGTAGAGGGCATTGAGGGGGTCGAGGCGGCGGGCGAAGCGGATGGCATCGCGAGCCGATTCCCAGCGCCACGCGTGGCGGTAGAGCGCCGCCTGGAGCAGGAACGATTCGGGATTCCCGGGCTCGACCGCGATCGACCGCGCCAGCAGGTCGAGTCCCTCCGTGAGATCGTGATCGCGCAGGCCACGCAGGAGGCCGAGATTCGCCAACGCGGTACCCTGCAACGAGTCGATCGCCAGCGCGCGGAGGGCGGCGGCCTCGGCCAGCGAATATCCCTCCTCGAACGGCATGACCCAGGTGACCGCGGCACTCGCCCACGTGGAGCTGATCCCCGCCCAGGCCCGGGCATTGGCCGGGTCGCGTTCAGTGGCCAGCGTGAAGAACCGGCGCGCCTCCGCGTTGTTGTGCCGCGTGAGAAGCTCGTGCCACCCCTGCAGCGTCAGGCGAAACGACTCGGGATCCACTGGGTGACTGGTCGCACGAGGGTCTTCCGGAACTGGCCGACGGAACGCGGCACCGGCCACCGCCGCGGCAAGTCGGCTCTCCAGGTCGGTCACGTTGGCGGCGACGAAGCGCAGCGCCCCGATCGACTTCCCGTGCCCCGTCGCGACATCCACCAGGTCCGCCACGAGCGACAGCGAGTCGCCCTCACGCGACAGCCGGGTCCGCAATGCCATCTCGGCACCGAACTCGCGGCCGATCATGCTGAGGTCGCGACGCGCCGGTGGGGGCAAGGTAGCCCGAGCCGCCGAGTGGATCGTGGCGAGACCGCCAATCCCACGCAACCGCGTCGCCACGTCCTCGGGGATGCCGGTGGCGAGGTAGTCCAGCGACGGGTCGCCGGTGGTGTTTTCCACCGGCAGCACCACGAGACTTCGCGTGATGGCGGAGTCGGGAGTTGTCCGACTGCGCCACCGAATCGCCGCCACGACGATCACCGCCAACAGGACCAGGGCGACCGGAGCGACCATTCTGCGCCAGCGCGGCCGTGCCTCGGGGAGGTGCACCGTGGCGACAGCAGGGTCGACCGGATCGGTCGGGAGCGGATCGCCCGTGGGCAGGGCACCGGGCGGCGGCAACGGCACCACCACCTGGCGCCTGGCCCGGATCTGCTGGGCCAGCTGATTCGTGGCGGCCGATGGCTCGGAGAAGTATTCCGCCGCCATCCGGGAGTGGAACCGCTCGTACGCCGCGAGGGCCTGCGCCGACGCGCCACTGCGGTCGAGCAGCTCCATGAGGCGACGCAGCAACGGCTCCGCGTCGGGGTCGAGTTCCGCGGCGCGGGTGGCGGCTGCCACCGCCCCGGCAAGATCCCCGGCGGCATCCCGAGTCTCGATCAGCGCCGCGGCGGCTCGCTGGGCCAGACCCCGCATCCGGTCCCGTTCCTGGTCCAGCCACTTCTCGAAGCCCTCGGCCTCGGCAATGAAGAGGCCGGGCAACAATTCGCCCGCATAGCGGTCGAGCGCCTCCTCGAGACGACCGGCCTGGAGGTCGTCCTCGAGCAGGGCGGCATCGGTACTGAACCGGGCCGGATCGAGCGACACATCGTCGTCGCCACGGGTGCGCAACACGCCGTCGTCGAGTTGGCGGCGCACCACGTAGAGCGCGTTGCGGAGGGCCGTACGCCCGCGACTGGCGTCGAGCTCGGGCCAGAAGACCCCGAGCAGCGTGTCGCGCCGGTGCCAGCTGCCGGGCCGCGGCATCGCCAGGTACGCCAGCAGCGCGAGCCGCTTCGGTTGGCGAAGCAGCGCGTCGAGTTCTTCCCCGGCGCGCCGCTCCAGCCCGATCCGCCCCAGCATGGTGAACGACAGCATCGGGGATAAGGCTACCGGTGGCGCCGCTTCCTCGATAGGGAGCGACACCGCCGGCCGATCATCACCCCTGTTCAGGGACAGACCTTGCTGGCGTCGTAGGCCACCACCGACCCGTTGGAGATCACGGCGCCGTCGACCACCAGTGTGTTGCCGTATCCCGCGGGATTGGCGTACCAGGCATCGGCCCAGTCGAGATTGCCGCCCAGCGAGAGCCGGTAGGTGCTGTTGAGCAGGTAGGCCGCGTTCTGCAGCCCGAGTCCGGTGGTGTGGCGAGAGAGCGAGACCAGCAGGTCGTTCTGGCAGCTACCGGAAAGAATGTTGTTGGCGAGGGACACGTCGAGGTCGCCTCGCAGCGTGGTATTGGCCACCGGGAACGCGGCGTCGAGGATCAGTCCGAACCTGTTGTGGAGCAGCGCGTTGTCGCGAATCTCGACGCTGGCACTGCCAACCACGTCCGGCGCACCCGTGCCGACCGCCCCGACACGAATGCCGGCACCGACTGGTGTGCGTTGGTGGTCACGCACCTCGTTGTTCACGATAGCAGCGGTGACGAGAGAACTGACCGGCAGTGTGTACGGCTCGACTCCAGCAGGGACTGGAAGCGACACCGTCGGCACGACGAAGAATCCGGGGATTCCACCAGCCAGCAGGCGATTGCCCTCGGCGCGATAGCTCCCGGGGCCCGCAAAGCAAACATCGCAATTGCCACCGCCGCTCAGCTGATTGCGTTCCACCACTCCATCACTGGCCCGCAGGTCGAGCCCCTCGCTGAAGCCCGGCTCGATGCGATTGCCGGTGATCGCCAGATTGGTGACGCGCAGCGCTATGACCGCCACGCCGCCGACACCATTGTCGACACCGACGTGGCCCGACTGGAAGACGAAGCCGCGAACCTCGGCACCGTCGCCTCGGGAACCGTCGGGATGCCCATTGATCACGAACAATGGCTCGGAGTATTGACCGATCGACTGCAGCGGCAGGACGGAGGTCAGCACCGTCTCGTCGCCAGCACCGAGGCCGGTCGCCCGGCCGATCGCATCGAGCTGCATGTCCAGCGCGCCCTGCAGGGTGAGGTCGGGGAAGTCGATCACCAGCGGCAGCGCCTCGCCCGTCGGATCACTCGCGGGAAGGGTAGCGCCGTGGTAGGTGCCGGCCGCCACGGCGATCGTGATCCGGCAGCGGGCAGTGGTCGTCTCGTCCCGGGCGATCCGGATCGCCCGGGCCGCGGCGATCGCCTCACCGATCCGGGCGAAGTGAATCCCGTCGCCGAGCTGGGAGCTGGAGGGATCGACGGTGAATCGGCCAATGTAGTCGCCGTGCCCCAGGTGAGCGCCGAGCGCGGCGATCGACACGTTGATCAAGTGACTGGAAGACCCGGCGATGTGACAAAGGGAGACCTTGCCGTCGGCGCCGTTGGCGACCTTGGCGAACTCGGGTCCCGCGATCGGCAGCGGACTGTCGGAACAGGCGGCCAGAATGGCGAGCCCGACGAGCGGGGTAAGGCGGCGATGCATGAAACCCTCCGAAGGTGGATGGGACGGAGGGAGCTTCGCCAACCGTCGTGAGCGGGCCGTCGCCGGGACGACTTCCGGTCCGGATCGGGCGGGATCACGACCGGCTCACGGCCGCGAGACGCACGCGCGCGAGACTGGGGACAACCCTTTCCGGACGGTTCCGATGCGCGCTCCACTGCTGCTCTTCCTGATGCTGGTCACCGCCTGTGGCCAGGACGTCGCCTCCGTGATCCCCCTGCCACCGTCCCCGCCCGCACCGCTTCCGGTCGAGGTGGCCGGGGTGAAGATTGTCCAGCCGGCGCTCACCCTGGAAACTGGTGTCCAGGCGATGCTGCGAGCGATCGCGTACGACGGCACTGGAGCACGGATCGACACCGCGACGATCGCGTGGAGCTCGAACGACGCGCGGGTGGCCACCGTGGACACCAAGGGGGTAGTCACCGGCCTCGCTCCCGGGGTCGCCATGATCACCGCATCTGCCGGCAACCAGTCGACGGCGATTCAGGTGAAGGTCGCCGCGGTGGACAGCCCCAGGATCACGCTCTACGCCTTCCCGGGTGACCGAACGCTGGTGATCGGTGCCTCGCTCAAGATCGCAGCCTGGGTCGTCGGCCAGGACGGCCGTGCCCTGCCGACCCAGCCCGACGTGGCATGGAACTCCAGCCTGGCCGCGATCGCCACCGTGCGACCGGTGCCCTATGGCGGCAACAACGGCCACAATGCCGCGGTGACCGCCGTGGCTGGAGGTGTCACGACCATCACCGCCACCGCGGGTGGCGCGACGGCGACGCTCGAAGTCACGGTCTTCCTCCCGCCGCCGCCAGGTCCGTCGGGGTTGGCAGTCGTGACGTTCACGATGCTCGAGTTCCAGTATCCGGAGAATCCCGGTCTCTGGGTGTACGCCCCGCAGCTGCGGGTCACCGAGTCGGCTGGCGGTACCGTTGACGTTCTCGGCCTCGCGGTGACCGTTCCCGGGTTCGGCACGCCACCGCCGTTCTGCGGGTCGATCCGGCTGGGGCCGTTCGAGAGCCGTGACCTCAATGTGGAACTCTACGGCGACTATCAGATCTCGGTCGACGCCGGCACATCCGGCCGACGAGTCACCGCCGGCGAACTGGCCACCGCAGTGATCCGCTACCGCAAGGCCGACGGCGAGGTGGTCGACCTCACCGTGACCGGCCCGATTGTAGCCGGCACGCTGCCGACCACCTACACCGGCGGATACGGGATCTGGGGGAGCTGCGCGATCCCGAGGTGAGATCCGGATCGGGGAATGGCCGCGCGGATATTCCCCACCCCGGTACCGCGCGGTAGCATTCGGGGTCCCTGGTCCGGGAGGGCTCGATGACCGTTTCCGCCCTGCTCAAGCACCGCGATGCCCAGCTCCCGATCTGGCTGGCGGTGGCGGCACTCGGCGTGATCGTCGCGAGGGTCCTCCTCGTGGGCACCGAGCCCGGTCCCGACGAGGGCACCGCAGCGCACCTCTTCCAACTGCTCATCCTGCTCCAGCTGGTGGCCATGGCATACTTCACCATCCGTTGGCTACCGCAGGAGCCGCGCGCCACGGTCCCGGTGCTCGGACTGCAACCGCTGGCTGGTGCCGCGGCCCTCTTCCCGGTCTGGTACTTCCACTTCTAGCCGCGAGGCCCGATGCGCTCCCAGCCCCTCATTGCCGTGCGTGACGTGGAAGCCACCAGCCGCTGGTACCAGCAGGTCCTCGACTGCACCAGCGGGCATGGCGGCCGAGAGTACGAACGCCTCCTGGACGGCGACCGGATCGTGATGCAGATCCACAACTTGGAGGTGGCCCATCACCACGGCACTATCGGTGATGCGTCGGCGGGACCGTTCGGCAACGGCGTGCTGCTCTGGTTCGAGGTCGACGACTTCGTCGCCGCGGTGGAGCGGGCCCGCGCGCTCGACGCGCCGGTGGTGCTCGACGTCCACCGCAACCCGCCCGAGGGAGAGGGCGGGCCCGATCACTGGGAGTACTGGATCAGCGATCCGGATGGGTACACCGTGGTGCTGGCGAGTCCCGACAATTCGGCGCAGGGCCGGAATCTCCCGGGATGAAATCCGATGCCGCGCCGACCACCATCGACGAGTACATCGCGTCGTCCCGGCCCGCCGTGCGGCCGGTCCTCGAGCAGATCCGCGCCACCGTCGCCAAGGCAGCGCCGGACGCGACTGAGTGAAGCACATCACCGCCCGTCTCCAATGTCGGCACCAGATCGATCATGGGACCCTTCGATTCCGGCGACGCACGTTGTACCACCACATCAACCCAAACAGCGCCGCCTGCACGAGCAACAGGATGGAGATATCTCCGCCGCGCCAGCTAGCGAGCACAGTGAGCCCCAGACTCGCAATGGACCAGCCCCACGAACCCAACCGCTCGTAGTCTGCCGCCCTGAAAAATAGGATGGCGCAAACAAGGCCAACGAAAGGGCCGATATACAATACGCGGAACTCCTCAGTATGCGAGGATTGTACCGGACTGCTTCACGACCTGCGCTTCTGCCGCGAGGCCAGGTGAGGCCGCCGCGGTCCTTAGATAAAGAATACTTCGCGGCGGCCGAACCGCCTTGGCCTCGACGGCAGCAAGCGCCGGCTAGGCAGCAACGCGTCTGCGCATCAATACCGCCGCCGCTCACTGCTCGCCCAGCACTACGTCGTCTGTGAGATGCCAGTACTCGATCACGGGCGGGCCCGCGAGGAACTCACCGGCCTTCGCGATGAAGGCGCCCAGATGCGGCGTCTGCATGTGCGGTCCCACGTATGCCGCTTGGCTTGTCCAGCGCTCATACAACAGGAAGCGCGACGCGTCGCCGGCGTCGACATGCAACCGGATGCCGAGGCAGTCCGGCTCGAGAGCGACGACCTCCCGAATCAAGGCGCGAAGTTCCGTGCTCGCGCGTACGCTATGCCCTGGCTGTGCCTGGTAGTGGATCACAACGACAACTGGATCTTGAGCCATGAACTCCTCACGGAAGATGCTATGCCTGCCTAACTGTTGATTGTACCGCGGAGCCCCCCTCTGAGCATCAAGCCTCGCCACCTAAGAAGTAACCGCCGAAACGACACCCGGCCAACAACCACTACGACGGGACAATCCACCGCGGCCGCAAACGATCGCCGGAACTTCCCCCGTTTGGCGTTGTCTAGGCTGCGGCCTTACCTGCCCGCTCGACTCAGGCGGTAGCGACGACAACCATACGGAAGCGGTAATCCCGCGCAAAGCGAAGGATCTCCGGCCCCTCCCCCGCGACCAGACTCCTCGCGTGCGGACAGGCCGGAGACCCTTCCCTGCATTGCCAGTCAGACCAAGTGCTGCGTTCAGAGTGATCTTGCACCCAGGCTCACCCCCTCACATCACCGGCGGGGACGCCTCGGGGGCGGCGCTCGGCGCTGAATCGACCGGCGCGGCGCCGTTGCCATTGCCATTCACCCGCCCCGACCCCACCACCGTCCGGGCGCTTTGCCACGCCGCCAGCAGCTGCGCGTCGTCCTGGTAGCGGGTCAGGTTGAGGCCGTCGAGCAGCCCCACGAGCTGGACGCAGTCGTCGACCACTTCCTTCAACTCGGCCCGGGCGCCGACGTGCGACACTCGGCCCGCGTGAACGCTGCCCGTGGTGGTGTCGAACTCCGCCAGCGCCTTGGTGAGCTCGTCGATCAGGGTGGCGCCGAGCCCGTGGGCGACGAGCACCTCCTTGAACTCGACGGCGCGGTCGAGCATCGCCTTGGCGGCGGTGAGGAAGTAGCGATGGGGCGCGCCGGTGCGGGGGAGGATGAACTGCCCGGCGAGCGCCGGTGCGTCCTTCACCGCGGCGTTGGCGGTGCGGACCAGGTGCCGGAGCATCTGGTAGTGGATCCGCGACCGCACGGCAGCCTCGGTGGCGGCCGCTCCGTGCGTATTTGCCGAGGCCATTGGCGGCGTGACAGTCCAGCTTCTACGTGTGTCCTGAAGGGGAAGCCGACGGTCTCCTGCTTCTTTCCACCGAAATCGCACCCCGCGTTACAGCTCTCATACTAAGACCCCTGCACTGCCTCCCATCACGGCGCTACGGCCAGGGATGCCGCCGAAGCCTCACGATCCCATCGTCATCGGTCACGGTGACATACACCGTGCCCTTCCCAAAGCCCAGAATGCTCTCGTTCGGTGGGAGGTACACCTGTCGTTCCCGAATACCGCTGTGGTTGATCACGTCATAGAGATTCCCGGGGAAAGCCGCCGTTCTTGATCGAGACACGAGGAATTTTCCGTCCCAAGTCAGCAGGAGCGTGGCCGCTTCGGGAACAGGAGGAATCGTGGCGGGCCAATCCATGTTGGGTGGAGGCGACCCCGGAACCCGGACCATCGCTCGAAGACGATCGAGATACGCAGACTTCTCCGTGGTAGTTACCCCCACCTCCGGGGCCGGAATGGGTGCGCCATGCGTCCAACGTCCCTCTGGGGAGCGCCAATCGACTCGATAGGGGTTCAGTCGCAACACGGCGATCCAGCCATCGTAGGCGAGAAGCGCCTTCTCAAATCCGGCGGGGAACGGTGGGGCCGCCCCAGCCCGACCCGGCGTTGGAGGGGGAAGTTGAGTGACCGTATCCGCCTTCCCCGTGGTACGATCGACCAGGATGACAGCCTGAGAGTCGGTCCTTGTTGTGCGACGCGCGAAGGCGAGGAGGTGCCCCTTCATGTCCGTGCCATAGAGATAGCTGCCTGACACCGTGACGACGACTGGAGCGTTTGGTGGAAGATCTCCCACCAAGCGTGCTCCAACAAATAGATGCCATCGACGTGCGAGTTGTTCAATCATGAGACTGGAGTCGGCCCCTATAGCCGCTAACTGTCCCGCGATTCTGTATTCCTCCGGTCCGTCCCCGATACGACCGAGTTGCGCCACTACGCCCGAGCTGAAGTCGGCAACGACAATTCGCCGCTCGCGGGGATCGCTGAGGAGCACTCTCCCATCCTCAAGTTCACGGACGGAGTGCAGGAATGAAAACTCCGCAGCCAAGGAAGCGGATGGTGCACGTAGACCGCTTGGTTTGAGTGTTTGGCCATCGACGCGGGCCACGATGAGCAGGATCGCAATAACGAAGGCAGAGAACACCACACGGTGTGGCACTCTATCGATGGTCCTGAAAGCTCGCATGAATGATCACTCCGAGCGAATCGAGCGGTGGCAGAGGATAGCGCCAGCCGTTGATGAACCGCCCCGGGTTCTTCGAAGAGTTCGTTCCGTGAAGTCCGCTTCCTCGCGAATCAACGCCCCGCGGTCAGACAGTCCGGAGACCCTCCGCTGCGCTCGGGGCGATCTCGCCCCCGGCGCTCACCCCCTCACATCACCGGCGGCGACGCCTCGGGGGCGGCGCTCGGGTTAGAGCGCTCCTCCGCTGGGAAAGCCCTCTACGGCCAGGATACTGCGGACGTGTCGGGCAAGCTCGGGCAGGTCGTTCTGCACCATCTCCCAGGCGAGCTCGAGATCGACTCGGAAGTACTCATGCACCAGGATGTCCCGCGCGCCTGCGATACTGCGCCATGGGACCTCGGGATGCCGGACACGGAACGGTTCGGGCAAGCCCTTGACCGCCTCGCCAATCACGGCGAGCCGACGGACGACGGCGTCCTGTTTCTCGGTGCTCGCGACAAACTCGTCGAAGGTGAGGCCGGCGGTATATCGCGCCACGAGGTCAGTGGCCTCGAGCAGTTCACCAAGCAGCAGTGCGACTGCGCGGCTCATAGCAGGGGAACGAGCTCGCGGAGGATCCGGTCTCGCAGTCGGGGATGCAGCGAGTTACGGGTGGCCACATCCACGTCGCACCCCAAGGTTGCGCTGAGCTCGATCCGGAGATCCGCCAAGTCGAGCAGACTCCGCCCAAGTTCGAACTCCACAAGGAAGTCCACGTCACTGCCGGACCGGTTCTCGCCCCGCGCAACGGAGCCGAACACACCGGCGTGCACGACCCCGTGCTGCCGCATGGGCGCCTCAACCTTGCTCCGGAGGGCTTCGAGGGATGGACTCATGGTCAGGAATCTACGCCGAAGGCCGGGAGGATGGGACCGAGGGCGATCGGCCACCCAGCGCAACGCGAAGGACCCCCGGACCCTCCCCCGCGACTCCACTCCTCGCGGTCGGGCAGTCCGGAGACCCTTCACTGCGCTCTGCTCGAGGCAACCTGTCACCCAGCCTCACCCCCTCACATCACCGGCGGGGACGCCTCGGGGGCGGCGCTCGGCGCGGGAACCACCGGCGCGGCGCCATGGCCATTGCCATTCACCCGCCCCGACCCCACCACCGTCCGGGCGCTTTCCCACGCCGCCAACAGCTGCGCGTCGTCCTGGTAGCGGGTCAGGTTGAGGCCGTCGAGCAGTCCCACCAGCTGGACGCAGTCGTCGACCACTTCCTTCAACTCGGCTCGCGCACCGACGTGCGACACACGGCCCGAGTGCACGCTGCCGGTGGTGGTGTCGAACTCCGCCAGCGCCTTGGTGAGCTCGTCGATCAGGGTGGCGCCGAGCCCATGGGCGAGGAGGACCTCCTGGAACTCGACGGCGCGGTCGAGCATCGCCTTGGCGGCGGTGAGGAAGTAGCGATGGGGCGCGCCGGTCCGGGGGAGGATGAACTGCCCGGCGAGCGCCGGCGCGTCCTTGACCGCGGCGTTGGCGGTGCGGACCAGGTGCCGGAGCATCTGGTAGTGGATCCGCGACCGCAGCTGGAGCCGCCGGGTGACTGCGCCCTGCTCGTCCAGGCGCCCGTGCTCTTCCTGGATCGCGAGCGACTCCGCGCGGGCGATCCGTTCGGCCAGGCGGTCGTCGACCCCGGTCTGGCTCGGGTCGGTGGGGATGTCGATCGCACAAGTCATTGTGGTGTGGGCGGGTGGCCGCCGCCGCGCAGGCAGGATCGCATACGGTGTGCGAGTGTGACGAGTGCCGCAACAAACGCGTGTTCGGCGTTCACACTCCAGTCAGAGCGAATCCACGAGAACGCGCGCCCGCAGGACTCGGAAGGTGGTATCGCCGAGCGCAAGCGCAAACTCCACCCGATGTGACGGACAGCAGTTCGGATCGCCTGGCGAATACAGGGAACTTGTGCCCAACAACGTGTGCGGGTCGACCCGCGGCGCTCCCAACCGAGGGTCGCCCCGACCAGACAGGACGCCCAGCCCGGCGAGATAACTCCGAAGCGGGCCCGACGGATCAGCAACTGCCCGCCACCGGTGACCATCCCACTTCGAGAACTCCTGCCCGCAACCACCAGTCCCGTTCAGGCAGAACTCTGTGGCCAGGAGCATGCCATCGGGCGTCGCCGAGACCGCCGCCGACATGTCCCGGATACCGTCGTGGTCTTCACGGACGTGCGCCACGGCCTCAAGTCGTCCGACAGGACCATGCCGGGATGAAAAGAGCACGAGTTCGAGTTCGACAACCGTGTCAGGCGTGCCGGTCCCGTTGAACTGATGGATCGACGCATGCCGGTAGAGTCCATATGCCCAGGCCGCGCCCGCTCCGGAGTCGAGGGGTACGAAGCGCACGATGCTGCACGCCGCTTGCCGCGGGGGCTCCTTGAACCGCTCCTGGTAGGGGAGGGCGACGCAGCCCCGATGCACGCTATCGACTGGCAGCGACACTGGTGGATGGAGCCAGGCCGAATCATCGAACTGTCGCTTCGACTGTCCCCTCGCGACTTCGGCGTGGCCGACGGCTACCACCGCAGCAATGGCACACATGAAAAGGTGACGCATCGATGATGCTCCCTTGACGCCCAACTCCTTGCGCTCAAGCGGCGGCCACAGGCAAGGAAATCCCATCCGCTGCCCTGCCAGCAATACTGTGCCGGCCCGCGATCCCCGGTCCTCGCCACACTAGGCGGAAGCCGGGACGATCGGCGGACGCCGCCACTGCCGTGCCCGCAGCCCGATGACCACGAGCCACCACACGCCGGTCACGGGGCCAAGATCCACCAGGCCACGCTCGGTGGGGAGCGTACGGAAAGGCCAGCATGTTGGTGGGACTGGTGGTGAGTGTTCCAGGCGAGAAACGCTCGACCTGACCCAACCGCGGAACGGACCACCACCCTACCCGAAATGTACGACAGACGTGAGATTGCGAGATACAAGGTGGCTTTCCACGAGCCGACCGATTGATATACCTGACGGTCGAACTCCGATCATACAGGTTGCTGGTGACGGACCACATTCGCGGGGGAGATCGCATGTCTTCACATCGTCTTGCGCTTGCTGCCACTGCTCTCGTCTTCGTCGCGTTTTCCGCATCTGCGCAAGGCCAGCCCGATCAGGCGGCACTGCTCCGCGCGGAGAAGGCGGCGATGACGCCGCTCGCCTACATGGATGGGGTGTGGCGCGGACCGGCATGGTCGATCACCGGGCCGGGCCAGCGACACGACATCACACAGACCGAGCGCATCGGGCCGTTTCTCGACGGTACGGTCAAGGTCATCGAGGGCCGGGGATACAATGCGGATGGCAGCGTGGGTTTCAATGCCTTCGGTACCATCTCCTACAGCCCCGGAACGCACGTCTATACGTTGCACGCGTATGCCCAGGGCAACGTCGGTGATTTCGTCCTGAACATGAAGCCCGACGGTTACATCTGGGAGATTCCGGCCGGGCCATCGATGACCATCCGGTACACCGCCACCGTCACCGACAGCAGCTGGCTCGAGGTGGGTGACCAGATCATGGCGGGGAGCCCGCCGGTGCGCATCTTCGAGATGCGCCTCAAGCGCATTGGCAACACCGATTGGCCCGCAGCCGGCGCGGTGCCGAAGCAGTGAGCCACGGCCCGCCGCCTACGCCCCATCGTGATCTGGTGGTCGCTCATGGGTGGCTTCCTTGTCCTGGCGGACAGAGAAGTCTACTCGCTGCCAGGTCACCGCTTCTTCCGCTCTCGGTTGTTGCACCTGGTATATGAATGCGCGTAAGCAAACACAGATCAGGATGTGCCGCTGAATGAAACCCGATCGCGCCCCAAACTACGGCATCGACGCGCCTGCGGCGGTGCGCAACCTGTTCATCGTGGCAGCGCTGGGAGTGATCGCGCTGGTCACCCGGCTGCTCGGCGTATGGTCACGGGAAGACTTCATCGCGGTGATCGCGCGGCCATTGATGGGGGCCGGCCTGGGCAGCGGCGTGATGGGCGCGTGGATGCTCTACGACAGCAAGATCGGCAAGGCGCGCGAGCGCGAACAATTCCTCGACAAGATTCCCTGGCGGGGTGATGAGCGCGTGCTGGATGTGGGGTGCGGACTCGGATTGTTCCTGATCGGCGCCGCCAAGCGGCTCTCCACCGGCCGCGCGGCCGGGATCGACAAGTGGCAGCAGGAAGACCTGAGCGGCAACAGCGCGGCGGGCACCCTCGACAACGCGATGATCGAAGGGGTGGCCGACAAGGTCGAGGTGCACACCGGTGATGCACGCCAGCTGCCGTTCGACGACGCGAGCTTCGACGTCGTCCTCTCGAGCATGGCGTTGCACAACATCTACAACGCCGGCGAGCGGCAGACCGCCGTGCGCGAGGTCGCCCGCGTGCTCAAGCCGGGCGGACGGGTGCTGATCGTGGACGTCCGCCACATCAAGCAATACGCCGCCACCCTGCGCGATGCCGGCCTCGATGCGCAGGGCGTCCAGGGAATCGTCTCACACCTGCTGGGCGTGATCACCTTTGGGTCGGTGCAATTTGGCTATGTGCTCGGCAGCAAGCCGGGGCCGGGTAGCCACTCGACCTCCTGAGGGCCCGCAACGACGAGATACTCGGCCAGGTGGACCTGCTTGGCGATGCGCGATTGTACAGCGGCTCCGGGGTCGCGCTGCCGCCGCCACCGATTGCGAGCTAGAGAGCCACGCGCCGCAGCACACTTCTCCCAAGGACACGCTTGATGTCATCGCCAGACTCGCCGGTCATTTCCGTCATGCTCGCCGTCCCGGATGCAGTGCGCGCGGTTGAATGGTACGAACGGGCGCTCGGCGCGAGCCAACTTTAGAACCTCGGGTCGGTGGCCGGCTTGAACGTCCAGGGCGCGGCATTCTTTGTCGGCGAACCGGCGAACAACGGCTGGGAGTGCCTGGAAAAACTGGGTATGCCGTCGGTGCGCATTGAGCTCTTCTGTGACGATCCAGACGCATTCATCGCGCGAGCGCTCGCGGCCGGTGCAACGGCCGGCCGTCACAAGATCGCGATGCATGCCATGCCCTGGGGACCGCACCGCCAGGGCGGCTTCGTCGATCCATTCGGGCACATCTGGTTTGTCGGCGACCGATCACCGCTCGCTCCCCTTCTGCGCTAGCGCACGGATCGCTTGGCCGTGAACGGCCGGGGAGATAGGTAACACCTGGACGGAAGCAGGTCGGGGCCTCCTACCCGAAGCAACCTGGCTTCAAGGCGTTGCCCCGAACCGAGATTGGTTGGCGGGAAATGGCGTCCCCCGCCCCTCGGGAGAGCCCTCGAAGCCCGTCTTGGCGAGATCGACGCCGATCTGTATCGTTAATAGAGGACTGCTCCTGGTCTACAACGCCTGAGAGGTGATCATCCATGAGCTCACGCCGCGAATCGTTTCGAGTCGTCTTCGTTCTCGCCACCTTTGGTCTCCTGAGCCTTGCCAGCATGCTCACTCGCCCGACCCTCGCCACCATTCGGGCGGTGAATTTCGTGCATCTCATCGGCACAGGCATGTGTCTTGGCGGCGCCATCGTGGCCCTTGTGTGGGCACGTTCGGAGTAGTCAGGGGCGCGGTGGCGTGGCGCCCAACTCGCGCTTGCACCGGACGCGGCCCCTGTAGCGCACCGCCCGCACGGGGGCCCGACCGCCCCACACCGTCCCCAGGCTCTCGGGCGTGAACGACCGGTGGCCCCAGGCTAACGAACGGGCCCGAGGCCCTGAGGCAGAACGGGTTACCGCCCTATCCGAAATGTGCGGCACACATCAGATTGCGAGATACAAGGCCGCAACCCTGCTTCCGTGAAACCTGCTTGTTCAGCCGTTGGGTGACGCGAATGCGTAGAGGCGACTCGTCTGGACGGCCTCCGTTTGCAAGGCGTACTTTGGCACGGTGGATCGGCATGCACCTCCGAACTCAATTTCACGTCAACCCACGAGCAGGACCGGCCCGGGAGGCAGTGTCACGCTGCAAACGGAACGGCGAAGCGCATGGCTGAAATCACCGAGCACCTCTCCACTGCCCTCGCCGACCGCTACCGCATCGAGCGCCGACTCGGCGAAGGCGGCATGGCCACGGTCTATCTCGCCGAGGATCTGAAGCACGGCCGCAAGGTGGCGCTGAAGGTGCTGCGCCCCGAGCTCGCCGCCGTGCTCGGCGCCGACCGGTTCGTGCAGGAGATCAAGACCACGGCGCAACTCCAGCACCCGCACATTCTGCCGTTGTACGACAGCGGCAGCACCGCAGCGACACACGGCGGCGGCAGGGAGTTCCTGTATTACGTCATGCCGTACATCCAGGGGGAAACGCTCAGGGAGAAGCTCGATCGCGAGCAGCAGCTCGGCATCGACGAGGCGGTGAGCATTGCCACCGAGGTGGCGGACGCGCTGCAGTACGCGCACGAGCAAGGTGTCATTCACCGGGACATCAAGCCCGAAAACATTCTCCTGCGCAACGGTCGCGCGATCGTCGCGGACTTCGGAATTGCGCTGGCGGTGAGCGCGGCGGCCGGCGGCCGGATGACGGAGACGGGCTTGTCGTTGGGCACGCCGCACTACATGTCGCCCGAGCAGGCGACGGCGGACAAGCACATCACCAACCGCTCGGACATCTACTCGCTGGGCTCGGTGCTGTACGAATTGCTGACGGGTGAGCCCCCGCACACCGGCCCGTCGGCGCAGATGATCATCCTGAAGATCGTGTCGGACGTGGCCCGGCCGGTCAGAGAATTGCGCAAGGCGGTGCCGCCGCACGTCGCGGCAGCGGTCGCGAAGGCGTTGGAGAAGCTACCGGCGGACCGCTTCGACAGCGCGAAGGCGTTTGCCGAAGCGCTCCACAATCCCGCCTTCACGCGCCCGTCGCGACTGCCACGACCGTCGGTGCCGCGTCTGCGTCCCGCCGGGTCGTCCTGCCCGCCCTGATGCACGTTGACCCTGCTGACCGCCGCGCTGGCCGCGTGGGGCTGGCTCCGTCCGAGTCGCACGACGTCCGTTGCCCGATATCCGACCACGCTCGGCGCGGCCGGTGCCCTCGATGGAATCACGTTCGCGGTGGAGGCGGCTCTCTCGCCCGACGGAGCGTCCTTGGTGTTCCGCAGTCCGCTGACCGGACCCGGCCAACTCTACATCAAGCGCCGCGACGAAGTGATCGCGCGGCCGCTGGCCGGCACGGAAGGTGGCTCGGGACCGTTCTTCTCCCCCGACGGTGCGTGGATCGGATTCGTCGCAAACGGCCAACTGCGGAGGATCCCGAGCACCGGCGGAGCGTCCCTCAAGCTCGCAGACTCCGTCGACCCCACCTACAACCACGGAGCGTGGCTGAAGGACGGTTCCATCGTCTACTACGACCTCCCGACCCACACGCTCCGCCGCCTCCGTTCCGGCGACGCCGCATCGCAGGTGATCGCATCACCCGCGATGCTCGGCGGGCGCTTTCCGTGGCTGCCCACGCCCCTTCCTTCCTCGCGCGGCATCCTGTTCACGGCCCATCTCACCAACTGCGTGGGGCCCGTGAGCTGTCGGCCGAGCCGAGTGTACGTGTACGACGCGCGCAGAGATACCGTTCGCGCGCTCTTCGATGACGCCATCGGCGCCTGGTACGTTCCCACCGGACACGTGCTGTACCTGACCAGCTCGGGCACTCTCATGGCCGTGCCCTGGGACAACGCGGCGCTTGCCCCGACCGGCCAGCCGGTGCCGATCCTCGACGGGATCCAGGCACCGGGATTCGTGGTCTCGGACGAGGGGACCGCGTTCTATCTCCTGGGACGGCCGGAATTCGCGCCCGGCCCAGGGCCGAATGCCGCGCTCGTGTGGGTGGATCGAAGCGGGCGCGTCGAGCCGGTGGATTCCTCGTGGCAGGTGAATACGGGGGGCACCGACACCGGGTCCTCGGGACGGATTGGGGACTCGCCCTGTCGCCGGACGGACGGCGCATCGCGCTCACGCTGCTCACCGACCTTGGCACCGATATCTGGATCAAGCAGCTACCAACGGTCCCGCGTCGCGGCTCACGCTGTACCCCGGCGAGGACCGAGCGCCCGCGTGGACGCCCGACGGGCGAGCCATCACGTTCCTCTCGGACCGGCCCATCTCGCCCGATACGACTGCGGCGGGTGGACCCGTTCGGTCTGGGAGCAGTCCGCTGACGGCACCGGCGAACCCCGGCTCCTCTGGGGAAAAGATGGTCCGACTGACGGGTTCTGGAGCCCTGATGGCCGGTGGATCGTGCTTGGCGCAACCGGATCGACAGGGGCTTCGGCGGGGGGGGACATTCTCGCGGCGCATCCGGGAGTGGACAGCGTGGCGCGCCGGATCGTGGCGACGGGATACGACGAGGAGGGCGCGGCGCTGTCGCCGGATTCCCGTTGGCTGGCGTACGTGTCGAACGAGCAGGGCGAGAACGAGGTGTTCGTCCGCCCGTTTCCGGACGTGAACGGCGGCAAGTGGCAAGTCTCGAGCGGGGGTGGCAGTGCTCCGCTCTGGGCGCACAACGGGCGCGAGCTGTTCTACGTCGCCGGGGGAAGATGTATGTAGTCAGGATCCATCCGGGTCCGCCCTTTTCGGCGGAACCGCCCCGCGTCCTGTTCGCGATCCCGGACGGCGTGCGCGCGGGATCGCTCGCTCAGGGGCACGTTTGCGATCACGCCTGACGATCAGCGGTTTCTCATGGTGCGAGACAACAGGTGGGAGGACATGGCCGGGACGCCGACGCTGGTGGTGGTGGAGAACTTCTTCGAGGAGCTGCGGGCGAAGCTGAAGAGATGATGCACGGTGCTTCGGTGCAACATGCTCGCGGCCTCGAGCCCCACCTGTGATCGACTTCGAGCCGGGGCGAGGATCGCATGACGGTGGAGCGTGCGAAACGGCCGCCCATGCTCGAGGCGATCATGCATGAGATCTATCGCTGGCGGCTCGCCGTGATGGGCGAGGCGGTCAGGGCTTGCCGGAACCGTTCCGTGCTCGATATCCCGAGGTCGCGTGGCGCAGCATCGCGGGCGCCAGAGACATCCTCGTGCATGAGTAGTTCCGGGTCGACCTCGAGCTCCACATTCTCTCCGCCTCAGGATGAGCAACGTCTTCGTCAACATCGCGATGAGTCTCGACGGCTACATGGCCCCGGACGGGATGACTCTCGCGCACTGGGAGATGCCCGAGTACAAGCAGTGGGGCGCGAAGTGGGGTGCCCTGATGAGCGGCTCCTCAACAGCCGGTACTTCCGCGAGAACCACCTGTTCGGGACCGGAGGAGAGACCGGCGTGGTCGACGACATGGTGCGCCACACCTTCGCCCGGACCGGAGCCAACATCATGGGGATGCGGATGTTCGAGCAGGGAGAGATCAGCTGGCCCGAGGAGGCGCCGTTCCACACGCCGGTCTACGTGCTGACCCACACCCGGCGCGAACCGTGGATCCGCCCCGGCGGGACGACCTTCTATTTCATCAATGACGGGCCCGAGCGCGCCCTCGAGCTCGCCCGCGAAGCCGCGGGAAATCGCGACGTGCGGATCTCCGGCGGCGCCAACGTGGTGCAGCAGTACCTGGGACTGGGCGTGGTCGAGGAACTCGATATCGCCCTCGCCCCGGTGCTCTTCGGCAGCGGGCGTCGGCTCTTCGAAAATCTCCCCGAGCCGGGGCCGGAGTTCCGGATCGACGACGTGATCAACGGCCCCAGGGCGACACACCTACGGTATGTGCGGAAGTAGGATCACGACGCTGCCTCATCTGGCCATGCTGCAGCAGCGCAGGCTGTGAAACGCTTTCCGGAGTGCACTGGTGACTGTTGTTCTTGGGGTGGCCAACGCGCTCATCGTGGCCGCCGGTACCCTTGCCGCCGTGTGGCGTTCGACGGATGGTCGCCGAGCGTTCCGCAATCCGTGGGTTGGTGGCGCTGTCATTGCCGGACTGGTTTGCGCGATCGGCTGCCTGATCGGGGCATTTGTCGTCCGCGGGCGGAATAGCGAGTTGTCGGGAGTCCTCGCAGTCACCGCCTTCGTGGTCTTCCTCATCGGTTGCGGGGCGGCGAAGCTGGAGGCGAAACGTCGCCGCGAGGAGGTGAGCGGCCATGAGCCTCGACGGCGCGGAGATCCCCGAGGAGGCGCCCTTTGTGCGCGGCGGCGGACCAGATGTTTGCAGCGATGGGGCCTGATCGGATGCTGGCCCTGCGGCAACTGATCTCGCGCACCGGAGGCGCACCTGGGTACGATTGGTTGACCGTGGACTGGGTCGATGCCCAGATGGCCCGACATTCACGGTCTGCGATGCCCACACAGGATCGCATCGGGAGCGCAGAGTCGTCAGTGACCGCTCGCCACCAGTGAGGCGGAGCCATGGAAAAGTGGAGCGAGCACATCCGCGAGACACCGACCGCCACGACCCGGCCTGTTGCGCGGGGCACGAGGCTGTCGCTTTGGGTCGCGGCCATCGCGCTGACGGCCGTCGGTGGCTGCCGAGAAGATTCCACATGGAAGCTGGATCAGCTCGCCGACGGCACCGTGGCGATCTCGCACGCGAGCCTGCACCCGCTCCAGCCCGAAGAGCGATTGCTGGTCTCTGATCCGAACATCGGCGACCCGAGACACCTGATGGTCGAGGGCAACCGTCTCTGGGTGGCTGATCACTCGGGCCATCCCTACCTGCATGTCATCGACATACCGACCGGGAGTGTGCTGTTGTCGGCGGGTCGGCATGGCGAAGGCCCCGGTGATTTCGAAGAGGTCCCCCAGTTCAGTCGGCGCCCTGGACACGGCCGGCATCTGGGCCTACGATGCCGGGCTGCGCCGCCTCACCCGCGAGAGCGCCGATCAGACCGGCGGCCCTCGGACGCTCGGTGCACCGCAGGAATCGTCGGGCGTCTACGCCTTTCTCTGGTTCGGGCGCGATCGGCTGGTGGGGATCGGTGACATGGACACCAATCGCATCATCTTCGCCGACACTGCCGGCCACATGCAGGCGATGGTCAAGGCCGATCTGCTCGGCCCCGATTCCATTCCGCTGCTGGCGCGCCGTGCGGCCTCGTCAGGATTTGTCGCCTGCACCAATCCCGCAATGCAACGGCTGGCGGTACTGTACCAGCTCGGTGGCCGCATCGACATCTTCGACTCGACGGGTCAGCTCGCCAGCCACGCGAAGGTGCCGTTCGCCAACAACGGCGAGTGGGCACCGACCGCACGGGACCACAGCATGTGGGCTCAGGCGAACTGGTTCTTCTACATCGACTGCAACGCGACCCCGCGATACCTGTATGCGCTCTTTGCCGGGCACCGGACCGATGGCCCTCATGGGGGCCGAGTGCGGGCCGCCCGCTACGTCCACGTTTTCGGATGGAGCGGCAACCTCGTCAAGGTGCTTGCCTTGGGGCATGAGATGAGTGCCATTGCCGTCTCCGGTGACACCTTGCTGTTCGCGGCGGGGCAGGGAGGGGAAGGCATCTTCCAGTATCGATTGAGTCGCTGACGACCTGCTTGCGACTGCACGCTACGCTTTGATCCATATCGGGCAGGAGGGTTCGCCCATGACAGTGACGACGCTCTTCCACCGTGACATCAGAGGACTCAATCTCATCTCCCTGCTCCTGGTGCTGTCGCTGGCGTGCTCCACCGCCAGTGCCCAATCGCCTGTCACGCGTGACAGCAGCGGTGTACGGATTGTCGCGAATGTCATCCGGACTGAAGCGCCACCGGCATGGCGCGTTGTGGATCCTGCACTACTGGTGACGGTCGGAGGAAAAGCGGCCAACGGGAAGGCGGCGCTGAGCGGGGTGCGCGGCGCGGTGCGGCTCGGCAACGGCAACATCGTCGTGACCGATGCCGACCATGCGCGGCTGGTCTTCTTCGATGCGCACGGTGCATTCCGTTTTGGCGTCGATGTGATCGGAGCTGGGGGCCAGCGGGCCTACCCTTCGGCGCTGGTCCCGGTAGGTGCCAACGAAATGGCGCAGTGGGATGGCGTGGGGAATCGGCTGACGATCCTGAACGCCAATGGACGGGCCGTCCAACTCCGGCACACCGACAACCCGCCGGATCGCCCTGACAACGGCGGACATTGGCGACCCGCGCTCGACATGGTTGGACTCTTCGCGGCGGGCGGGTGGTTGGCCACGGTACACGATCTTCTACAGCACGCCGGATGGCCAGACTGCTTCGGACTCCGTCCTGGTGGATGTCGTCAGTGTAAAAGGAAAGCTGGACACGCTGGGCAAGTTCCTTCGCGGCGAACGCTTTGGTTTCTCGAAGCGGTACGAGGTGGGGGGTCAGCTGCCGTTGGGCCGCAATGGATCATTCGCCGTGGACGGCGATGCCTGGTACTACACCGATGGCGGGTCGTACACGATCCAGAAGCGCACACCTTCGGGCCGACTGATCTCGGAATTCCGCATCGACCGCACCCGCCCGGCCGTTAGCCCGTCGGTGATTGCCCATCTCAGCCGAGCGCGACTGCAGCGGAGCGACCCGGTGCTCAGGGTGGCCGACAGCCTGGCACTGCGCTGGATGCCGTTCCCGAAGAATGAACCGGCCTACACCGCACTGAAGGTCGATGCCGGCCACCGCATCTGGGCGCGCGCGTGGGCGTTCGACGACGAAGCCGCAACCTGGGACGTCTTCGACCCCACCGGGCGATTCCTCGGCACGGTTGCCGTCCCGCCTGATCTTGCGGTGCTCCAGATTGGGACGGATTATCTGCTTGCGCGGTACACCTACGATTCGAACGTCGACGAGGTCCGCCTGTACCGTCTACCTTTTTGAATCCCCGCTCCGGGAGCCCCCGTGACCGAATCCAGCAAGCCGTCGCCGCCCTATCTCGCCGCGCTCACGACCTTCGTCGCCGTCTTTGCCGTCTACCCCTCACCCCTCCCCGACGGTCCCGCTCTGGGATGCACCGGAATATCACGGCCGCCAAGGTGCTCGGCATTCCCCACCCACCCGGCAACCCACGTTCTCGCTCCTTGCCCACGTTTGGGGCCTGCTCCCGTTGGCTGCGACTACGCCAAACGGATCAACATTTTCGCGGCGTTCTGTTCGGCGGCGAGTGCCGGCCTCTGGTTCCTCGTGGCCGAGCGCTGGCTCCGGAGCATCCTGTCGGATCGGCTGCCGCGCCTGCTCGCCGCCTTCGCGGGCGTCTTTGCGGGAGCCACGGCATGGAGCGTCTGGAACCAGTCGGTGGTGACTGAGAAGGTCTATACCGTCTCCCTGCTCTCGATTGCCCTGTCCGCGTCGTTCGCTGTCCGCTGGGCGGATGAAGCTCCCGGGGCGCGTCGCGACCGCTGGCTTCTGGGTGGCGTTTCCTCCTTGCCCTGACGTCGACCAATCACACCATGGGATTGCTCGGCGCGCCCGTCCTTGGAATGTACGTGCTGCTCACCGATTCGCGAGCGCTGCTCCGGCCGAGACTCGTGGCCCTCGGGTTGATGGTGGCGGTGATCGGTGTGTCGCCCAACTATGTCTACCTGCCACTCCGGGCCGCCCAGTTCCCGGCGGTCAACGAGGGCGAACCGGCAGGATTCTTCTCCCGGCGTTGATGCAGACGCTCAATCGGTCACAGTACGCGAAGCCGGCGTTGTTGCCGCGCCAGCCATGGGTGCCAGGCGAACCGACTGACAATATCGGTCACCTTGGGGCCCAACTCGACATGTACTGGCATTACTGGAGCTGGCAATGGGGGAAGGACATCGGCGGATTCGGCCTGCTGAGTACCGCGCTGTTCACGGCACTCGGCCTCGCGGGCCTGCTCGCCCTGCTGCGCCGTGATCGACGCGCCGGGATTGGCCGCGTCGCTGGCGCTCACGCTCACCGTGCTGCTGGTCTTCTATCTCAACTTCAAGTTCGGGTACTCCTATCGTGCTGATGATCCGATTCCGCTGGGCATGCGCGAGGTGCGTGACCGAGACACTTCTTCATTGCATCGTTCGCCTTCTTCGGCATGCTGATTGCCGAGCTTTCGATGCTCTATCTCACGGCCGGGGAACTCCTAGAGCGCCTGGGGCGACCACAACTACGACGTCTGGTCCCGATTCCGTTGTTTGTGCTGGCGGCGATTCCGCTGGTCGGCAATCGGATCAGTGCGCCGCGCAACCATGAGACTCTCGCGCGCGACTATGCCGTCGACATGCTCCAGTCGGTTGAGCCGTACGGCATCCTGATTACCGCTGGTGACGACGACGCGTTCCCGCTCTGGTATGCCCAGAACTCATGGGAGTCCCGCGACGTGACGCTCGCGAATCTTTCCCTCATGTCCACCGATTGGCATGTACGCCAGCTCCAGCGCCGAGTGACGCCGGCGTTCGACAGGGAGAGCGCGGCAGCACTCTGGCGGCAGCCCCATGATCCGGCGCCTCAACCGCTCGGCGCCGAGTCTGCACAGGAATGGACTCGACCGACGACATCTGTCCTGCTGAATCGATTCGCATGCTCGACGCGATTCCCCTGGACACGCTATTGCAGCAGGGTACGACGATGGTGGCCGGCCCGCTGACGATGCATTTCCCGGCAGGATATGTCTCGCGAAGCGATCTGGTTACGGCCTTGCTCATTCACGACAACATCGACAAGCGGCCGATCTTCTTTGCGCTTAGCGCGGCGAACTTTCCCGAAGCGAACCTTGGCCTCGCTGGTCATATGGTCACGCAGGGACTGGTTCGGAAGGTGATGGCGGATTCGGTCAAGGTGAACAGTCAGATTGCTACTCGCAGTATCTGGGCATGGTCGATCTCGCGCGTACGAAGACGCTCCTGTTCAGCACCTACCACATCGATACAGTGAAACGCACTCGACGGGGGGGCGGTATGATCGCCCTCGGCTGACATGCTCGCGATGTACATGCGGATGTATGGCGGCTTCTCCGCGGTGTTGTCGGATCACGGCGACACGACGGAAGCCGCAGATCCGCTGCACATCGCGAACAGGTTCGCAAGGCCATTGTGGGGCGGTAGCCACGGGCCGTGCAAGGAGAGATCATGACAGTCTTGCGTATGGACAATGTGGGAATTGTGGTGGAGGACCTCGATGCGGCCATTGAGTTCTTCACCGAACTCGGCCTTACCCTCGAAGGTCGCATGCCGATCGAAGGCCAATGGTCCGGTCGCGTGACCGGAGTGCGGGGTCAGCGCGCCGAAATCGCCATGATGCGCACCCCTGACGGCCATAGCCGAGTCGACTCTCGCGCTTCAACGCTCCCGCCATCGTGTCCGATCATCGCGCGGCTCCGGTGAACTCGCTGGGATACCTGCGCGTCATGTTCACTGTCGAGGACCTCGACGACACCCTCGCCCGGCTGAGCACGCTGGGGGCGACGGTGGTCGATGAAGTCGTCGATTACGAAGACATCTACCGGCTCTGCTACATCCGGGGCCCCGAGGGAATTCTCATCGGGCTCGCCCAGCAGCTTGGGCGGCAAGGCTCTCGTGAGAATCCTGTGAAACTTCCGCGTTGAGGAGACTTACCCTATCCGTCCCGCAGATCCCGCCGACCGCTGATCGAGATGGGGTATCGCTCCAGGATTGTCAGGGTCCTGACCGCCAACCCGGCCTGCGCATTCTACGAACGGCTGGGTGGTGAGCTCGTAGCCGGATCTGTTGCGCAGCGTGCCGGGCGTCGGTCCGGTCACCGCGCTCACGCTGCTCGCCACGCTCCCCGAACTCGGCCAGCTCTCCCGCCATCAGATCGCAGCCCTCGTCGGTGTCGCCCCGATGAATCGCGACAGCGGCACGGTGCGCGGCAAACGGATGGTATGGGGCGGTCGTGCACCCGTGCGTGCCGTGCTCTACATGGCCACGCTGGTCGGGCTCAAGCACAACCCGGTCCTCCGCACCTTCTACGAGCGCCTGCGCGCCGCCGGCAAACCGTTCAAAGTCGCCGCGACCGCATGCATGCGGAAACTGCTCACGATCCTGAATGCGATCCTCAAGCAGCAGCGTCCCTGGGACCCACAACACGCTTGACTTTCGAGACAGTTGCTAACGCCAGCTTCTGCCGCGAGCGGACGGCACAGGGGCCTTGCCGACAAGAGATATACGGTCCGCTCGTCGGCAGCAAGCAGAGTTAGGCGCGCGTTGGGATGCTGCGTCCGAATGGCCCGCCCTGCACGATCCGGGTAACACTATTGGCGCTGATCCCGCCGACGCTCGGCGTTCCCCGGTCGGAGCACGCGCATGCCCCAGGCGGTGGCGGCGGTCCTCGGCGTCTACCAGCCCCGACGCCCGCAGGCCTCGCCGCTCTTTCGGTTGGTGCAGGATCATCTGCATCGCCTGCAGACGGTCTACGACGAGCGCTTCGCGCACGAGTACGGCCCATGGCGCCCCGTCGTGGGGGAGGTGGCCGACAAGTTCCTGGCCTGCGGCGTCCTCGAGCACGGGTTTGCGCGCATCCGCTGTGACGACTGTGCCCACGAGTACCTGCTCGCGTTCTCGTGCAAGTGTCGCTACTTCTGCCCGAGCTGTCACGCCAAGCGGTTGGCGATCTGGACGCAGTGGCTCGACACCACGCTCCTCGCGCCGTGTGCCGCACCGGCAGGTGGTGCTCACGCATCCCCAAGCGGCTCCGCGCGTATTGTCTCTATCGTCGCCGCCTGCTCGGCGAGATCGCCCGCGTCGCCGCGCGCACCGTCACTGCCGCGATCCGGACGCTGACCGGCGAGCGCGATCTCGCGGTGGGGATCGTCGCCTGCCTGCAGACGCACGGCTCGCGCGCCAACTGGCATCCGCACCTCCATCTGCTCGTCACCGACGGCGGCTTCCGGCCCGACGGGACGTTCGTGACGTGGCCCGCGCACGACGCGGCGCAGTTGACCGAGGCGTTTCGCCGCGCGGTGCTCCGGCTGTTCGTTCGCTTGGAATTGTTTGACGAGGACCAGGCGGCGGGCATGCTCACCTGGCCGCACTCCGGCTTCCACGTGCACACGGCGGTGTGGGTGGCCGAGGACGATCGCGCGTTCGCGACCCGGCTCGCCCGCTACTGTGCGCGGAATCCCCTCGCGCTGGAGCGGCTGACCTACGACCGCGCGACGCACACCGTGACCTATCGCTCCGACAAGTCGGAGGGGCCCACGGCGGGCACCGAAACCGTCGACCCGCTCGCGTTCCTGGCGCGGGCGCTGGTCCACATCCCGGACAAGGGCCACGGTCACCACGCGCTACTATGGCTGGTATGCCAATCGCCCCCGCGGCATGCGGCGACGGGCCGAGTCGGCGGGGCCGACCCGCCGACACCGATCGTCACCACGCCACGGCTCGCGCCCACCGAGGCCAGCCGCCGCTGGGCCGCCCTGCTGCAGCAGATCTTCGAGGTCGACCCGCTCGCGTTGCCCCACCTGCCACGGCGCCATGCGGATCGTCGCGTTCATCACCCAGCGCTCGGTGATCGACCAGATCCTGGCGCACCTCGGCACCCGCACCGCCGCACGGAGCCCGCCCTCGACCCGGGCACCCACACCCTGGGGCGCACCGCGACGACGGACGGGCGCCGCCTCCCACGCCCCCTGAAGGGACCGGAGCGCACGGAATCCCACCCCGGCCACCCCGTCGGGGACGGTTGGCGTGCGCGCCGCTCCGGGATCGAGCCCCGGTCCGGCGATGGCGACCCCCGGCCGGGCGGAGGGGACGAGCCCGGTGCCGACCCGACCCGCCCAATGCCCCAGTGAACACCGCCGATGGCCAGCCACGCATCGCTCGAAGTCGAGGTATACCTCAGGCGGCCCGATTGAAATTCCTACTATTTTTTGACTTTTCTGTTGAGTACGAATCTCTGGGAAGAACTCAACGCCTTATCCTTTCGGTGGACGCAACCGTACCAGCAGCACGGGCGGCGCATGCCTTCTTTTAATTCAGAAACAACTCTTCTGACATGCTCCTTTCTTTTCTCTGGGGTTTTGACGGATATAGTCCAACAAATCCATTCATTGCGAGCGAGCGGCGTAATATCTGCCCACGCCGCGAGCGCTTTGCTGTCAGAAGACAGAGCTTTGTGCAAGTCTGCCGGTAATTCATGGGCGGTACCACCCGAGATCGTTTTAGACATATATCTCTATTATAACAAATCTAGTCTTTCCGTCTCGACGAACTTCGCAAGTTTCGCGAGTGCCGACTGCCAACCAAGCTCGTTGTCGGCGATTGTAATGCCACGGGGGAGCCCTTCGTGTACGCCGAGAACATCGGTGCCTCCGTCGGCGTCAGTAAGTGTGATAGTTGCCGTCATCTCACCGCGTAGCGTCGGATCTGTCGTCTCAAACTCGTCCACTTCGATAACCTGCTTGTTGGGTACGAGCTTCACAAAATGGCCGTGGTACGTGTCAGTATGTGGAGTTGTTTTGCCATTCCTGGCGGGCTCGTCATAGGTGAGAGAGATTCTGATTGAGCCACCTTCGCGTGCTTCACACTTATGCACCTGACAGGTCATACCGTCCGGTACTTTCCATTTTGCAACCGCATGTGGATCAAGAAGTATCCGGTAGACTTGCTCTCGCGACGCATTCACATGCTGGTTGATGCGGGTTGATCTTTTGTTCATAATTTTGTTGGCGCTAACTTCAGGAACAGACTCTGTCTATGCTCCTTGTTTCTTGTCACCTTTAAAAATCCATTGAATTCCGTATTTGTCATAAAACTGACCATATATTCCGATAGGCAATTCGTGAAGCTCTTGCAGTCTCTCGTTGTTGTCGCCATCCTTGAGCTTGTCAAAAATTGTCTTCAACTCATCGTATGTTTTTCCCGTGACAAATATAGCGAATGTGTTCCCTTGTATCGGATTAGATTCGGGAGAGGCCATCCAGTCGGTGCCAGATATTTCGATATCCCCGCTTTTCAAATGGGCATTGATAATGCGCTCATGCTTCTCGGGCGGCAACATATCCTTCATCGAACTATCCCCAAGCTTGGTAAGCGGAGGACTCGCCGCCAAGGCACTGGTGATAAAAAGTCATTACCTCGGCACAGTTACCGTCAAATCATGCGGCGACGGGCCGAGTCTGGTGGGGCCAACCCGCCGACACCGATCGTCACCACGCCACGGCTCGCGCCCACCGAGGCCAGCCGCCGCTGGGCCGCCCTGTTGCGGCAGATCTTCGCGGTCGACCCGCTCCGTTGCCCCACCTGCCAGGGCGCCATGCGGATCGTCGCGGTCATCACCCTGCGCTCGGTGATCGATCAGACCCTGGCGCACCTCGGCACCCGCACCGCCGCACGGAGCCCGCCCTCGACCCGGGCACCCACACCCTGGAGCGCACCGCGACGACGGACGGGCGCCGCCTCCCACGCCCCCTGAAGGAACCCCAGCGCACCGAATCCCGGCCCGGCGGTCGGGGACCTTCGGCGTGCGCGCTACGCCGACATCGAGCCCTGGTCCGGCCAGGGCGACCCCCGGCCGGGCGGAGGGGACGAGCCCGGCGCCGACCCGACCCGCCCAATACCCCAGTGAACCCCGCCGATGGCCAGCCGCGCATCGCTCGAAGTCGAGGTATACCTCAGGCGGCCCGATTGAAATTCCTATTCAGTATTCAGTATTCAGATCCCCCTTCGCATACCCCGGCGAAGCAATACCGAGCGGGGAGAGCGGTGGCAAGGCCGTCGCATGACTGGAACGTCGGTCGACCCGCGCAAGCCATGTGTCGGCCGCGCAGCGTCGTTCGCTGCAACCGGCTGCTGGGCGGTGTGACTCAGCGCTTCCGCGTGCCGTTCATATCGTGGCCACGAGCCGGTACCCGAGATCGAGGCTGTCCCGGCTGAGCATGTGGCCATGCCGACGATGCCAGACGCCTGACCGAAGGTCGTCCCGCAGCCGCTCCAGGCCCGGCTCCACTCGGGACAATTTGGCGAACGTGGAAATGGCGTTCCGAACCAAGGGCTCGAGATAGGTGTGGCCGGCGCAGATACGCGCCCAGAAAGCCGTCGGTGCAGTCATGAGGGATGGCGACCGGTTCCACTCGGATGTGCCCCAGTTCCTCGCGGAGCGCTTCAAGGCCTGGGAAGATCTGCCGGTCGATCCTCAGGATTTCCGGGAAATAGTCTTCCACGAGCCAGAACCCCTCGGCTGACGGATCCCAGGTGAGTACAACCACGCGACGTCGCGCGGCGCGAACCAACTCGCGCAGGCCGCGGCGCCAATCCTCCCAGTGATGGATCGTGAGAATCGCGAGCGACCCATCGAAACTGCCGTCCCGGAAGGGCAGATCGGTCGCCGTTGCCTGCACGGCCGGGGCAGCTTCCTGCGAGCGTTGCCGGATCATGACCATCGACGGCTCGACCGCGACGACGAACCGGTCGCGCGGCTCATACGAACCGGTTCCGGCGCCGACGTTCACAACCGTTCCCAGTCCATCCAGAGCGCGAAGCAGCACACGCTGGATCCGGGGATCAGGGCGACGGAATCTGCGGTAGTTCGTTCCGATGGAATCGTACAGTTCGGCCATGGGGAATGTTCTTCCGATCAACGAATTGGGATTCTTCCGCCCGAGGAGACATTCCGGAGACGCTTCGCTTCAGTGATGTTCGGCCGCGGGGCGCTCGCGGATGGCAAGGTGGCATCAGAACGTGGCGTGCAGTGTAACCGTCCCCAGATGCCGCCCCCGGTGTACATCTCCTTGAGCGTGGCAGTGACTCACCGTGAACGACAAACGACTTTGCGGTCCCGTTGCCGGAGAGCAGGCGCACGGAGGTGAGCGTCAAGGTGTAGCTGCCAAGTGTGGCGAGCACGCCGGTCGGAAGGAAGGCCTGCCCCGCAGACCACCCCCGCTCCAAGGTCACTCCGCCGCTGACAACCCTTCCCCAGGAATCAGAATTCCCCGCCCACCGTGAGTGGCAGGAACCACCTGGGGGAGCTGCCCGTGTGGAACAACCGGAAGAGATCGGCCGACAGGAGCAAGCCGCCGGTCTGGTGTCCCAACCTCACACTCACCCCGGCGCGGGCTCCGACGGCAAACGGATCCGCCCCCGCCTCCCGACGGACCTGCCAGGAGACGCTTGGTCCCAGGCGGTACAGCAATGCGACGCCGGACGTACTGCTTTCACGTTCTGTAATTTGAACGGCGGGAGCGACTGTGAGGGCCGTCGTCGGCCCGAGAAAGGGCGTGTCACCGCAGGGTTCAGGAGGAGGTGGGCACGGAGCAAATACGATGACGTACCGGCTCCGGGGAGCGCTTTGGATCGATGTTTCCAACAGCAACGGCGAGCCCATTCTGTTGAGTCGAAGGAATCCGCTCGCCCCCCGACTCGACAGTTGGCCGCCCTTGCCATGGTCGGCAAAGAGCAGTCCTCCGCCGACGGACACTCTGAGTGGCGCTGCTTGTCCCTGCAATGCACTGACACAGAAGAGCGGCGCGACCACACAGATACGGACCAGTCGACCTAACTGCATATATGCTCCTGCTCAGGTGGCGACGCCCAACGATTCTGCGTTTCTGCGGCGGGACTGGCCGAGGCCGTGTCCATCGTGGCTCAATTGAGTCGAGACGACACGCATGGTGACACGCTATTCAGATGTCAATCGACGCCCGTTTGCGGCGGAATCGCCTCGCGCCGGCGGAGTTCGATGATTCCTCCTCGACGAGTCGACTGGCACAACGCAGAATAGGAGCAAGTTCCGTGACAAGCACGCGGGTGTGTCTGCGGTGTGCTTCGCAAACGGCGAGAGTGGATGTCGGAATTGTCGGCGCTGTGAGTTCACGCGTCTCCTCATTCACAGCACGAGCAGTGCGATGATGAAGGGAGTCGCGGATTCACCCGTCCACGGCGATACTCCGCCACTTCCCCTGGCTGAAGCGGATCCGTGACAGGGTGTACCGGGTGGCATGGCCGGTCAGGATCGCCAGCCAGATGTGGATCGCCCGCAGGGTGCGTCTGCTGGATGACCCAGCAGATCCCCAGGGCACGATGATCTGCGAGATGATCGAGATCCAGAGCGGACTCTTCGTGTCGCCGGTGCCCTGCAGCCCACCGGTGTAGCTGAGTGCCATCGCGATGAAGAGGCCCGACACGCTCAGGATCCGCAGCAACTGCACGCCCAGGGCGATGGCGGTGGGATCGTTGATGCCGAAGATCGCCAGCAGCTGGTGCGGCAGGAAGAGGAACACCAGTCCCAGCGCCGCAGCCCCCATCCCGGCGAAGCGGGCCGCCACGTGGACTCCCGCAAGCGCGCGATCGGGACGATTGGCGCCCAGGTTCTGCCCCGCCACGGTGGCCGCCGCACCCATCAGCCCCACCGAGGTCCAGGTCACGAACGAGAAGAGCTGGGTGTAGCTCACGGCATAGGCCGCCTGCGCCGCGGCGCTGGCGGCGAGCGAGCCCACGAACCTGAGCAGCAGCACGCCACCGACGTTCATCGCGATCCCCTGGATCCCGGTGGGCAGGCCGAAACGGAACAGCGAGCGGATCATTCCCCAGTCCGGCCGGTAGCCCATGCGACGCGGAAACGACACCACCCAGCCGCCGTGCCACAGTCGCCACATGCCGTACAGCGCCACGATCCCCGAGGCGATCACGGTGCCCATGGCCGCGCCGGCGGTGCCGAAGGCCGGGATCGGCCCCAGCCTCAGATCAGGATCACGTTGAGGATGATGTTGATGACCGTCATGGCGATGCCGAGCACCATCGGGGTGCGGGCGTCGCCGGCGGAACGCAGTGCGCCGCCCAGCATGTAGAAGAGCAGCATTCCAATACTGTAGACGAACATGATCCGGATGTAGGGGAGCGCCTGCGCCTGCACCGCCGGCGGGCGTTGATGAAGTCGAGCAGCACGGGCGAGAGCAAGTAGCCGACCGGGGCGAGCACGCCGAGCGACAGCACCACCGCGGTGAGGAAGGCCTGGTACACGGCGCGGTCGGCCCGGATGGCGTCGTTGGCGCCCAGAAGCGCGCCACCAGTACGCTCATGCCGGTGAACAGCGACATGATGAACGCCACGACCACGATGAAGATCTGGGTCGAGACGCGATCGCCGCGTTGCCCTGGAAGCCCACGTAATGACCGACCATGATCGGTCGACCATCCCCTGCAGCCCGCCGAGATATTGGCCAGCATGGTCGGCCATGCCAGCCTCCAGATCGCCGGGGCGAGCGGCCCCTCCACGATCGAGTCGTAGCGATGGGCCGGCCGGGCAGCCGCGGGCGGGACGTCCCCGACCGGCTCGGCCGCGGCGTCTGGTGTGGAGTCGGACACGGCTGGATCTAGCGTTGGTGCCCGAGGGTTCGGTCGGGAAGGCGGCGAGGGGTGGGGGCCGGGTGCCCACCCGGATCTGCCGGCAGCTGACGAGCCTGAATCCGGCGCGCCTCTTGGGGCGGCAGGGGTGACCGTTGTTGCTCGTCTGCAACATGGGTGTGGCGGATCGGCGACAGCGTACGCGTCACGGCTGAACCGGCACGGACAATCCAAGCCCTTGGAAGCTTGGAGATGGAACATGCACCAGATGGTGCACTCCGAGGAACAGATTCTGCAACAGAGTCGTGCTCGCCCCGGATTGCCGGCCATTCCCAACCCCTTGAGGCGATCATGAATTCACCGATCAGGCACCGACCGTTCTCTGCCATTGCGGCCGTTCTGGCACTCGCGATCGGCACCACCCTGCCCGCCGCCGCCCAGACCACGATCGGCGCCAGCGGAGGCTCGTTCGTACAGTCGTGGGGAGAGGACGCCGGCACCCCCAACACCCAGACGTATGGGCAGACGATCACCGTGCCGACGGACTACGTGCTGACGAGCTTCTCCTTCTCGCTTGGCCGACGTCCACCAACTTCCCCGATCTGTCGGACCCGAGCCTTTCGTTCATGGCGTACGTCTACGCCTGGAATGAGGGACTCTCGATGGCGACGGGCGCGGCGCTCTACACGAGCGGAGCGGTTACGCACAACGCCACACCAGCCACACCGTTCACCGAGTACATGTTCACGACCGGCGGCCTGCCACTGGTCTCGGGGAACACCTACGCGCTCTTCTTCAGCACGTCGGGGCTTACCGGCAACGGCCACATCCAGTGGGAGGCCGCGACCGGCGATGAGTACAGCGGCGGCCACTTCATCTTTCTCAACAAGGACAGGATACGGGCGCGTGGACGACGGACACGTGGGGTTCCGGGGTCGCCTCGGACCTCCACTTCGAGGCCAATTCGCGGAGAGGATGCGACAGTGCCAGTCCCTCGACTTGGCGCTGATGCTGACTGGGTTGATCGCGCTGGTCGCCTTCGGAATGCGCCGTCGCCCAGGTGATCGCGGGGCCGAGCACGCCCTCTCCCTCGCGCGATGGCCGGACGTTCCTCGGCGGTCGTGGCGCATCGGGGGCGAGGATAGCAGCGGTCCGGTCGGCTGAAGACGGATTGCGACGAGCACTTCACGCGGGTACGGACCGTGCCGTCGCGCCGATGGTGCTCAGCGTACCTGGCCGCCGTAGGGCTCCCGGTCCCCACCGCCTTGTGATGGCGCCACGCGACGACTGCCCACCCGCTCGAACCGGACCGCCTGCCTCGAACGCCACCGCCGTCCTTCTGAACGATGAACGTCCCCACCATTCCGGAGCCGGCGCTGATCTCAAGCGGACCTGCTGCTTCGCCACATCGTAGCCCTCGACGGCCGAGTGGACCTGCCCGAGCACCAGGCGGAGCCCGTCGCCCCAGCGGACGATCCGCAGTTCGCCGAGCGCTGGTGAACGGTAGGTCCCACGTACATCGCCAGCGGCAGCGGCAACCGCTGCGGCCGGCGGCGCGACGCGCGCGGTCGCCCGGATCCGCTCGACCCGCTCGGGGAACGTCGCAATCACCGAATCCGCGCGCGCCCGCTCGCGGACTATCGCCGCGGCGTCGCCGGAGGCAACCGCATAGGCCAGCTCGGCGAGCAGCTCCATCGCTTCGACATCAAAGCCGCCGTTGACCAGTACAACCACGCCGGTGCCCCACTGGGGCTTGAACGGAATGTGTGCCGCGTAGCCGGCGAATCCACCGAAGTGATGGATGAGGGTGTCGCCGTCGACGAGACCGGTGTACCAGCCGAGGCCGTAGCCAACCCGGTCGATCTCGAGGAAGTCGATCGAGAAGTGGCTGCGGGGACCATGCGTGTCGCGATGATCGAGGCCCCGAAGAGCTGCTTCCCGTCCAGTCGACCGTGATCGAGCTGCACCCGCACCCAGCGTTCCAGATCGCCGATCGTGGTGACGATCCGCCAGCCGCGTGCATCGTCTGGTCGGTCTTCTCCATCGCCAGCCGCACCAGGCCGTCGGGTTCACGGGTGTGGGGCATCGCGAGTTCCTGCACCGGCACGTCGCTCATCCGCGCCGTGGTATGGTGCATTCCCAGTGGCGCAAAGACCTGGTCGTGGAGCACGTCCTGCCAGGCCGACGATCGAGTCGATCGCCAGCGAGATGATGTTGTAACCAAGGTTGGAGTAGTCAAACGCGCGACCGGTGACGCGGGCCTGGAAGGCGAGTGTCCGCAGCATGTCGGCACGGTCGATGTCGCCGGTGTACGCCGCCCGGATCACGAACGGCCTGTTGTTGTCGAGACCGCTGGTGTGACTGAGGAGCGACTGAGCGTGATCGACCCGGGATCGATACCGTCGTGCCACCTCGCCCCGGGGAGGTACTTCGCGATCGGGTCGGTGAGCTTCCAGGTGCCCTGTTCCGCCAGCAGCGCCGACGCCAGCGCGGTGAACGACTTGGTCGACGAGGCGAATAGAACGGCGTCCCGATCTCGACCGGACGGTGCGAGTCGACGTCGGCGTAGCCGGTGGCCAACTCGTGCAGGGTGCTGCCGCGGTCCCCACCGCCAGCGCAACACCAGGGATGTAGTGGCCGTCGACCAGCCGCTGCGCGAGCGAGTCCACCGCCCCCCAGGCTCCCGCGTTCTGGGCGATGAGGGGAGTGGTCAAGAGCGGCAGGATGAGGAACAGGGCTCGGTCGATCGCATCGGGGCCTCCTGCGGGTCGGATCACGCGGGTACCGTGGAGGATAGAGCCGCTGACACTGCGGTGATTGAATGGATGCAACGCCGGTCCTGGTCACCATGGCCGAGGCGGTGGCCGCGCCGGGCGTGACCCCCAGGTAGCTGCGGCAGACCCGGGACAGGTGGCTCTGGTCGCTGAAGCCCCCCCTCGCGGCGGCCATCGCAAGCGGCTCGCGGGCCACCGTCGCGGCCCGGAGCGCACCGCCGAGCCTGAACCGCTGCAGTGCCTCCGACGGGGGCATCCCGTAGTGCCGACGGTACATCCGCGACAGGTGGACCGGATGCAATCCGGCGTGGGCCGCAAGTGCAGTCACGGTGATCCCCTCGTGGGCCCGATCCGCCAGTTCCTCGTGCACCTGCCGGAGCCAGGCCGGGGGCGTACCACCTTGGAGGACTTCCACAGCATCCTCGGGGACGAGGTCCCGAAGCCGATCGAGGACTTCTCCGGCGGCCCCCGTCCTCGCAAGGTCAACCGCCGCCAGCAGCCCGGCAGCCATCCGCCGGCAGGCCAGCCATCTCCAGCACACCGACGTGCCGGTCTTCGGGAAGAGGCCGGGCGCCTCGAGCTTGAAGACAACCGTCTCACGCTCGAAGCGGGTGCGATGCACCGCCTCTCCCGGCTTGACGACCGATTGCCCCGACCCAACGGAGACAGTCCTGCCGTCGCACACTTCGGTCGAGGCGCCCGGCGACCACCACCGACAGGGCATCGTGCACGTCAATGTGGTCGCCCTGGTCCCAGCCAGCGGGATAGCGGACCAGGGTCACCGAGAGCCGTAGATCGGAACGCATGGTGCTCACGACGGACGCCGAGCGAGGGAAGTTGCAGGTCGACCGGTTCCCGGATGTCCCGTCAACTTGCGCAAGGAGATCGCTCCGTAGCACTTGCCTCCAGTGGTACATGCCCAGGCCTTGGGGGCGTGTGTCGCGAGCCGAAATGGGCCTGCGGCCGGGCGGCATGGTCCGAGGCTCCCATTGAGGGCCGCGCCGGGGCAGGCGGCGTCACTTCCTGATCTGTAATTGCACTGCAAAGCCCCGCCGCGGTACCGGGACTCGCAGTCCGAAGCCACTCTCATGCCCATGACACTGCAAGCTCGTGGCTCAACCCCCAGCTCGGCTGAGGTCGCCGAAGCGACGGACGCTGTGCACTTGAGCTAAGCGAAGGAGCTCCGGGCCATCCCCCGCGACTCAACGCATCGCGTTCGGACTTTCCGGAGACCCTTCCCGTCGCTGTCGCTCAGGGCAATCGCTGGACTCAGAGGGCGCTTGCACCTGGCTCTATCTGCTTACATGACGGGCGAGGCCGCCGCGGTGGTGGTGTCGAACTCCGCCAGCGCCTTGGTGAGCCCGTCGATCAGGGTGGCGCCGAGCCCGTGGGCGAGGAGGACTTCCTTGAACTCGACGGCGCGGTCGAGCATCGCCTTGGCGGCGGTGAGGAAGTAGCGATGGGGCGCGCCGGTGCGGGGGAGAATGAACTGCCCGGCGAGCGCCGGCGCGTCCTTGACCGCGGCGTTGGCGGTGCGGACCAGGTGGCGGAGCATGTGGTAGTGGATCCGCGACCGCATGGCAGTCTCGGTGGCGGCCGCCCTGCACCAATTTGCCGAGGCCATTGGCAGCGTGAGAGTCTGGCTTGTACCTGTGTCATAGAGGGGAAGCCTGCGTGGCGACGCGCTTCTCTGGTAGCGCCTATGTCACCCGCGTGAGGACCAAACGGCTGTTCGATCCTCCGCCAGTGCCGAGTTTGACCTTTCGCTTGCAGTTTGGGGCAACGGGGCATCGAGCCAGGTGAACAGGTCGTCGCCGACCTTGTGCCGGCGTCACGGCCCCGCCGCATTCGACAAGGATCCCCGGGTTCGAGGAGGGGTTGTGACCGAGCGCTAAAGGCCCCACCGGCAACGCGCGCGGGGTAAGCGACTCCGCTGCTCCGGTCATTCCGTCTTGAGCAGTCCGGATCTCACACCAGCAGCCTTCGCCATCTCACCCATGTAGACTGTGCATCGGCTTGGCCCGGGCTTCAGGGAATCATCCCATGCGGTAATTACGCATCCTGACTGATCGCCAAGCGTCTCCACATGCTCCGAATGAAAGCTCATCGGCGTCCGAGCAACCAGCGCTTCGAGCGAGGTGGCGTACGCGCCGTAGAAGTGGTGAAAGGCCTCCTGCGCGACCAGCAGATTGCGGACGTCGACGCGAACGGCTTCGATTCCTTCCCAACGTGGCGAATCCATGGCGGCGACCCTGCTCAAGTGGAAGGTGGTAGGCAGCTGTGAGCACGCCCAACGACCGTCCTGGCGATCGGCTGCGGCGCGCAGCGCCGTCAGCTGCATCGGCTAGGTCGGCGGCGGTCGTGCGACTGGGGATGCGCCTACGGTCTGTGACTCGATAGCAGCTCACCCGCCCGCTGCATCAGCCCAACGAATTGCGCTTCATCGACGGGCTTGGCCGGGTTGTTCCATGTCGACGTCAGCACAAACCACTGACCATCGGCGCGGCGAAGAAGAAACGTCAGGTCCAACACGCCGGGCTCGGAGCCGCCTTTGAAACCGACGTATGGCCAGCTGGCGGCTGGCCAATTCAGTCCCGGATTGACCGCGAGCACGCCGCGTGCGGCCGAGGCGGCGCCCGTGGCGGTGTGATCCCGAATCCAGAGCATCGTGCGCGCAAGGTCGCTCGCCGAAGCAAACCATTCAATACTATCGATGGCCACCGGGCCAACACTGAAGTCGGGGGCGATGTCCGCATAGGAGTGGTGAGCGATCTCCGCGAGCACATCCCGGCGCACGGCAGTCGGTCCGGTCTGGTACCGCGCCGCCAGCGCCGCGTTGGCGCGCGTTTTCAGCGCGAACAGTTCGCGTGTCGTGAGAAACGGCAAGTTGCGCGCGAAATGAGTGTTGCCAACAACGCGCTGCTGGTTCTCCACCTGCTCGCGACCGAGAAGATGGAGCAGATGGTCGGCGGCCGTATTGTCGCTCTGCGAGATCATGAGAATGGCGAGCGTTTCGATGGTCACTGGCGCGCCGATGGGCCAGCTGTGCAGTACGCCCGAAGGGAGGGACCCCGAAGCGGAGTCAATCGGCACCACGTCGCTCCAGTGACGGGACCCGTTTTCAATCTCGCGAATCAGCTCCGCCAGGACATACAATTTGAAGGCTGATCCGATGCCTAGCGCCCGAGCGGTGTCGATCCCGACAATCGGGGTCACGACACTCCCATCGAGCCTGGCTGCCAGCACGGACACGTGGCCAGGGAGCGCGGAGAACGCGTGCATCAGCTCGTCCAGGGTAGCGACATCCTTGCTCGGCGTGCCAAATCTCAAACCGGCCACCAGATGCGGAGGAGCGACGCCTACCTCGATCGTCATCGGCATCGTGAATCCCTTGCTGAACCCTATCTGGAACTCGCCGTGCGTGGGGGTGGCCGCGGCGCCGGGTACCGTGTTCACGCGCGTCACCGTGCCGAATTGCGTGGCCAGCTGCCGGGTGAGCTGACGAAATTGAGAGGGCGGGACCTCGGCGAGAAACGCCGGCGAGAACAGGGTGTCGAAGTTGAAGGTGGTCCCACCGAGTGCGGCGACAATCTGTGCGACCCGGCGTCCCATGGCGGTCGAGTCGTGCCCCTGAGCGGTCGCCCGGCGTGGGTGGACGACAGCTGAAAGGAATACCGATGTCACCAAGGCAATTCGTGGGAGCAACCATCGTGTGATCGGCATGCAAGTGCTCCAGCGCGGGATGAGACGGGCCTTCGGCTGCTCCAACAGGAGACATCGGCCGCGCCCGCAGCACGCGGGTCATGCCGCAGCCTCACCCGACACGCACTCGGGCAATGCGATCAAGATCCCGGGCCTCAGCGACCTGCGCGTGGTACAGATCCCAGCGCAGCTGAAGGTTCATCCACAAGTCCGGCGTCGTGCCAAAGTACTTTGCCAGGCGCAGGGCGGTTGCTGGAGTGACCCCACGCCGGGCATTCACCAGCTCATTGACCCGCTGATACGGAACGCGAATGCCATCCGCGAGGTCCCGCTGAGAGAGCCCCATCGGATTCAGGAACTCCTCCAACAACATCTCACCCGGATGCGACGGCGGCCCGTGGGTCGGAATGCGTACCATGACGTGCTCCCTCCTCAAGCGTGGTAGTCGACGATCTCGACTGCCGCGGCACCGAGTTCCGTCCCGACGAAGCAGACCCGGTACTGGTCGTTCACACGGATGCTGTGCTGCCCGCGGCGATCACCCTTCAACGCTTCCAACCGGTTGGCCGGTGGGACCCTCAGGTCCACCAACGCGCCAGCCGAATCGAGCAACTCCAGCTTCCGACGGGCCACCGCCCACAGCACCGCCGGGCAGCTGCGCCTCGCCCGCTTGCTATCCCGGGCGTTGAAGATGTCTTCCGTCCCGAGATCGCGAAACGAGCGAATCATGGTATCATGATAGCACGGCTGTCATGCTAAGGCAAGATCAGAGTCTACTCGTCAAAGGTGAGGCCGGCAGTCTATCGCGCCACGAGGTCAGTGGCCTCGAGCAGTTCACCAAGCAGCAGTGCGACTGCGCGGTTCATTGCAGGGGAACGCGCTCGCGGAGGATCCGGTCTCGGAATCGGATTAGAGCGCCCCCCATTCAATGGGGGAGTCCGACCTTGTGGTGCACGACACCCTCACCCCCACTCGAATCGCCGACAGGCCGATGGCGGGGCACCCAAACGCGCGGTAAATTCGGGTGACCCCTAGTGACATTCTGATTCGTCTGACTGGCGATGGAGTGTCAGGCATCGACCAGCCAGTCAGGCCGTCCCTCCTCCAGAGCCTGCCATGCAGCGAATCGCCTCGCTCTGCCTCCTCGCCTCACTAGTGACCTCGACAGCCCGGAACGCCCGGCACAAACCACCCGCACTACCCACGGCGATACCACGATCGCTCGCTCGACTGGCAACGGCCTCTGGGGGGCACCCTTCACAGCCAAGGAGGCGCTTCGCATCGGCGGCGAGAGCGACAAGACCACCTGGGGCGTCGTGCGCGAAGCGGTGGTACTCAAGGACGGCACCCTCGCCGTATTTGACATGAAGGGAGTGGACGGACCCGCGATCCGGATCCTCTCTCCTGAAGGCATATACCTGCGCACCATCGGTGGTCAGGGCGCCGGACCCGGCGAATACACCGATCAGAGCTGGATGGCCGCCGGGCCGGACGGTTCGCTCTGGCTGCGCGACCCGCGCAACGCACGCGTGACGATCTACGACGCGGACGGAACCGTGCGACGCTCCTTCGTCTTCGCGTCAGGGTTCTACGGCCAGGACATGATCATCCCCGAGCCCGCGGGCGGCGTCTACCTCGCCATCCTCACCGGGCGGATTGTCCCGCAACAGGATTGGCCGATCGGGTTTGTGAAAATGTCGGGCAATGGGACCGTGCTCGACACGGTCCGCCAGCCGGCTGGGCCGACCATGCCGGCGGCGTCTACCTCGTGGGACCCGAAATTTCGCTGGACCATCATGCCCGATGGGCGCATGCTCACCACGCGGACTGACCAGCCACAATTGGTCATTCACGGACCCGGCAAGCGCATCCTGATCATCGAGCGCACCGTGGCTGCCGTCCGGTTCGATCCCGCCGAGCGGAGGGAGCGCCAGGCGATCGCGGACTACAGCTTCGCCATGTTGGGCCCGAGTTATTCCGGACCGAAGCCGGTGGTCCCGGCGACAAAACCCTTTGTCCAGGAGATCGCCTTCGACCTCAATAGGCGGATCTGGATCCGGCGCTTCACTCCGGCCGAGCGGGTCCCTCCGCGACCTGCGTTCAGCAGGCCGCCCGACAACCCGAACGTCGCGTCGAGGCCGATGCCGACCGTGAGCTTCCGGGAACCGATCGTCTACGATGCGTTCCGCACCGACGGCACCTTCCTCGGCGAAGTGGCCTTCCCGGCAGGTGCACGGGTCATGGCTTTCAGCGGGGACAAGGCATGGGGGATGGTGACCAACGACGACGGCGAGCCGTTCCTCGTGCAATGGAAGCTGCCGTCGAAGTAGACCGTCACCTCCGCGGCCGGTGGCGCGCGCGTTGAACTTGGAGTTCGTGAGGGAGCAGTCGGCTCGCGAGAATCATCCATGCGGTAGCTTCTGCGCGTCTGCGGCGAGGCCGGTGAGGCCGCCGCCATCCTCATACCGGTCTACGCGGCGGCCGAGCGGTTCAGGCCTCGACGGCAGCAGGCGCGGGTGAGGGCGCGCCGCCCGTCGCTAGAGGTCCAGCGCGAACCGGAGTCCCTCGCCCACCTGCTTGACGAGGGACGCCGACAGCGCGCGTACCCGGTCAGTCAGCAGATCCCGATTGATGGTCAGAACTTGGGTGACATTGGCGACGGAATCTCGCGGCAATCCCGAAGCATGCGCCGGAATCAATACGTTGCCTGGCGCATCAATCAAGCGGATGTTGCCGGTGAGGGCGACGATCGTCACGGTTGCGAGGCGGCTCCGATTGAAGGTGTCGCTTTGCACCACCAGCACCGGCCGACGATGTCCCGGCGCGGACCCCACAGGCTCAGGCAGATTGGCCCACCAGATTTCGCCGCGCCCGATGACCATCCCCGCCTACCAGGGTTCGGGTGCGAGAGTCCGCAGTTGCGCCGAAACTGCGGCAGGGTCGAGGCGGCTCTCTTCGTCGGCGTAAACGGCGTTCAGTCGCTGGGTAAACTGGTTGGCCTTGTGTTTGGCCACAAAGTCGGCGAGCGCCCGCGCATAGAGTTCGCTGCGGCTGACCCCCAGGCGCTTGGCCAAGGTGTCCCCGGACTTGAAGAGGGCGTCGGGAAGGGAGATGGCTGTCTTCATACCATAGTATAACCGCAGTCGCACTGGCGGGAAGTCGCCCTGACCTTGAAATGTCCTGCGAAGCCCCCCGCCCCGCATCGCGCCTCGCCACCTACGAAGCAACTGCCGAACCGGTACCAGACAAACCCCCAGTACGGCGGCACAATCCACCGCGGCCTCCAACGAGAGCTGGAACTTCCCCTGTTTGGCGTTGTCTAGGCTGCGGCCTTCTCAACCCGCTCGAATTAGGCGGTAGCGACGACATCCATGCGGAGGCTGTAAACCCGCGCGAAGCAAAGGATCCCCGGACCCTCCCCCGCGACGGAACTCATCGCGCTCGGACAGTCCGGAGACCCTTCCCTGCATTGCCAGTCAAATGGCGTTCACACTCCAGTCAGAGCGAATCCACGAGAACGCGCGCCCGCAGAACCCGGAAGGTGGTATCGCCAAGCGCAAGCGCAAACTCCACCCGATGGGACGGACAGCAGTTCGGATCGCCTGGCGAATACAGGGAACCGGCGCCCAACAACGTGTGCGGGTCGATCCGAGGCGCTCCCAAACGAGGGTCGCCCCGACCGACAGGACCCCCAGCCCGGCGAGATAACTCCGAAGCGGGCCGGACGGATCGGCAACTGCGCGCCACCGGTGACCATCCCACTTCGAGTACTCCTGCCCGCAACCACCCGTCCTGTTCAGGCAGAATTCCGTGGCCAGGAGCAGGCCATCAGGCGTCGCCGAGACTGCCGCCGACATGTCCCGGAAACCGTCGTAGGCTTCACGGACGTGCGCCACGGCCTCAAGTCGACCGACAGGACCATGCCGGGATGAAAAAGAACGAGTTCGAGTTCGCCCGTGTCAGGTGTGCTGGCTCCTTTGAACTGATGGATCGACGCATGCCGGTAGAGTCCATATGCCCAGGGCGCGCCCGCTGCGGAGTCGAGGGGTACGAAGCGGACGATGCTGCACGCCGTTTGCCGCGGGGGCTCCCTGAACCGCTCCTGGTAGGGGAGGGCGACGCAGCCCCGATGCACGCTATCGACTGGCAGCGACACTGGTGGATGGAGCCAGGCCGAATCACCGAACTGTCGCTTCGACTGCGCCCTCGCGATTTCGGCGTGGCCGACGGCTACCACCGCAGCAATGGCACACATGAAGAAGTGACGCATCGAGATCACACTAGGCGGAAACCGGAACGATCGGCGGACGCCGCCACTGCCTTGCCCGCAGCCCGATGACCACGAGCCACCACACGCCGGTCACGGGACCGAGGTCCACCAGGCCACGCTCGGTGGGGACGTACGGAAAGGCCAGCATGTTGGTGGCCAGCAGGGCGAGCCCGCAGATCACGCCGGCCGCGCCGATCACCTTTCCAAACGCCGGATGCCGGTACAGCGCGCTGCCCAGCGCGATCAGGCCGGTGCAGTAAAAGACGTCGAACGCCACATCGAGGCCGAGCTGGACCAGGTTGACTCCGCTTCGAACCACGCGGAGCGTCTCGGCGGTGGCCGGCGTGGCGGCTGCAGCAATGAGGGCAGGAAACTGCAGCGCGAACATCTGTTGCAGGATCACCATCGTCGTGAACAGCACGAACGCAACGACGAGCAGGAGGCGGGCGAGTCTCCAGGTGGTGGTTTCGCCCGCAGGAGCGACATCCTTCACGAAGCGGAGGATACCGACGATCGCGACCGGTCCGATGGCGAACACGAGAGTCAGGAGCAGCGGGTTGGTACCGTGCACCGCCCCAGTGGCGGTGGCAAGGTAGGTGGCAAGGACCGCGACTCCCGCCGCGACGGCCAAGAGGCGTTGATTCAAGATCATGTCAGAACTCCTTGATGGCTATGCGCTGTGGTTCTCCTTGATTGTCGTGTCCTCCTGTGGCACCGGGGGGACGGCGGCGCGGCAGGACTCCAATCGTATCAGCAACCACGTGTGCCCCGCCAGACGCCGCGACATCCGAGATGCTGAGTCTGTTTCATTGCAACCTCAATCCTCGACCGCTAAGGAGAACGCAGAAGACAAGGATTACCCGAGTCCAGCCAGTGAACTCAACGCCCCGGCCATAGGGCATCTGTACTTCGAAGGTCTCCCGCGTGCCCGCAACACGCCTGCAAAACGACATGGCATGCCCCCAACAAGCGTACGCCACAGCCGAACGCTCCGGTTCAGCGGGAGCGCGGAGCGCCGTTCGCTGCAAGCGGTTCTTCAGCAGCCATCGCTGGAACTGCTTACCCCACACCGCTGATTCTGCTGAACTGGGTCATGTCCAGGCAAAAGTGGACGCACCAGAACCAGGCGACGTCACGTGATCGTTGCAAGACGAGTAGCACCGCGATGCCCAGCCCCGCATCTCGCAGCAACCCGCCCAGCTCATTCCAGCTTGCCCCATGGGACACCATCACCGGAATGTGGCCGGCGGCGAACAGACAGGCCACGATGACCGTGGTCCAGCGCCGCCCGATGGCGCCTGCCAACCGCACGAACAGGATGGCGATCGTCAGATCCTCAAGCAGCACCTGCACCATCTTGTCGACGTTCTCATAGCGCCAGATTCGGCCCCAGAGGACCCACGGCGCAACCGCCCCCGCCCGCAAGATCGAGTACGCGCTGACGGCGAGACTCGCCAGAACGAGGCCCAGAAGCAGTCGTACCGCAAGCCGGCGACGCGAAGCCAGGCGGTCTCCCACGACTGCCGGCGCAGAACCACGACGAGAAGAAGTGGGGCGAAGATGAAGATCTGGTTCATCGCGCCAAAGACCGGGCCGAAGTCGCCCTCCTCGGGCAGGCGGTCACCGCTGGACGACAACTGACCAACGGCCAGGATGCCAAGCACGCCGACGAGCGCGATCCCAAACTCCCGCCACGGGTGCGCAAAGCCCCTCGCCGGCTCCGGTGGCCAGACCTTGGGCGCGAACCGCGCGGCCATGAGCCATCCGCCGACTCCGACGAAGTAGGCAACAACCAGCGTCGGGTAGTGATCCTCAAACATGTCAGCCTTCTATCGTGTGGTAGATTCCCCGCTTTGACTCCCCAGACTACCGAACGACCCCGCGCTTCTGCCATTCCCTCGCCGCGTCCTTCAGCCACGACATGGAGCGCCACATGAGGATCGTCGCACCCAGGTACCAGAGCCCGATCGCCGGACCGATGTCCAGAAGTCCCGCCTCCGCAGGAGGAATGGGAAAGGTGATGAGATTCAATCCAAGCAGAGCGGCGGCGAGGACGAGACCGGTGAATCCCATGACCTTGCCGATTTGGGTGACGCAGCATCGCGATCGCGAAGCAGCCGGTACCAAGTCCGATGTAGACGTCCCAGGCGACGTCCAACCCGAGCCACACACCCGCGATTTGCTGGGCCGGCGCTTCGCCCGAGGCCCGCAGACGAACCGAGAGTTGGACAAGCAGCATCGCCTCGAACAGCACGCCAGCGAGTACGTTGAACAACGCGCCGAGATCGGCAACCACCGATTCCGCGTGGAGCCGGAGAGCCTGGCGAAGGCCCAGAGACGCCACTGCCAGTGACGGTCCAAGCGTCGATGCGAGAACCACGAGCAGGACCCGGGGAAGCGGAGCCATGGTGACGAGCGGATAGACCACACAAGTGGCAAGACCGGCTCCGACCCCCGCCTGCACCCACCGGATGGCCAAGGTGTTCTCGCTCTCGGGACTCTGGGCCTTCATGAAAGCTCCTCCGCGCATCTAACGACTTGCGTATGGACAACCGGGCGTGCGGCGGCATGACCAAGTCGGCGCAGGATTACAGCGGGCGTACCTGAGAACAACCAAGGGTGCGCACGCTATCACTCCGCTTCTTCATGGACTCTTCCCCCGGCCAGCCATCAATCCGCTGACCCGGGCCTGAAGCGCCGACGGATCGTCATCGTAGCCACTCCAATAGTCGACGACGGTTCCCCGGGCATCGAGGAATGCGCTTCTCGGGAGGACGGTGCCCACGAAGAAGTGCTCGATCGAGGAGTTCTTGTTGCCGATCTCCCGATCCGTGACAAAGGTAAAGTGAAATTCCGGGTGTTTGTCGATGAATGGAGTCACGTTGAGCCGGGAGTCCTCGACAGCAAGGGCGACCACCTGGAGTTGTCCGTGATATTGCTCGACCAGCTTCTGGAACACCCGCATCTCGGCAATGCAGGGTCCGCACGATGGGCCCACAGGGTGACGATGGTCGGTTTGCCCGCCACGACAGTGGACAGCGCAGCCAGTTTGGAGTCGCGGTCACGAACGCTCAACGGAGGGATCCGCTTGCCAACGAGCCCCGCCTCCACCGCCCTGCCTTCCACCGATGGCGTGGTGAAGGACGCCTGCGCGGAATCAACGCCTGAAGGCGACGGCACGGGCTTCGACTCCCCAGCCGTAGGATGGTAGTCGAACATTCCGGGAGCCATCGCCGGGTTGAGTTGGATATTCGATGAGCCATCGATCGGTCAGTACCACATGGCCACGAATTAGCCGATACGTCTGGCGGGCGCGCGGCAGACCGGTGCGCACGGAGATCCAGTAGTAGTCGCTGTTTCCTCCCGCGTTGTTGGCATTGAGCGTCACGCTCACGACGACATCGCACAGGTCGCCATCCACCTCGTCGCGCCCCGCATACGCCAGATTCTTGGATCCAGAGCGCCGCGGTAAGTCTCGGGATCGAAGAGAGCCATGGTCGGCAGTGTATTCGCACTCGCCCTGTTGATCATCGCGCGCGGATTGCCGACTTCGCTGACCTCGCCATCGGCGCTCCCGCGAACGGTGCTTCCATCCGACACCAGTTGCTCCCTCGTCAAGGCATCATCGCTTTGCAATGTCGCCCGATACCGCAACGGCGACCCAACGGCTGCGACCACAGCCGTGTGTGCGGCGTAGGCCCCCGAGGACGTGACCGACGATACCCCAGAATTCGGCTGCGGCGCGGAGCCCGGCTCCATCCGGACGTCGTACCGCACGTACTTGACCTCGTTGAGCGCGACGATGGCACGCTGCAGGGCCGTCACCGCCAATGACGCGGGAAGCGCGCCTGGGGACGCTTGCGCCAGGAGCGTACGGCCAGCAGGCATCACGGCGAGCAGGAGCATCGCGATGCGCTCGGTGCCCGGGTGTTCGTGCATTGGGAATAGATGCATTCGGCAAGACCTCGTTTCCACGTGTCCCTCTCGATCTCGACAGGAACATAGGGAACCGCCTTGTCGATGTCAATAGGAGCGTCACAGGCGACGTCATGGGTTGACTCTGCACTCCTCTCGCGCCATACTCCTATCGACTTCAACAGGAGCAACGCCCTGTCACCCTCTTCGACCGACGTGCGGCAAGGCAACCTCGATGTGCTGGTGCTCAAGGCCTTGTCGTTGGCCCCAATGCATGGCTGGGGCATTTCCCGGCGCATCCAGCAGTTGTCCGACGACGTACTCCAAGTGAACCAGGGGTCGTTGTACCCTGCCCTGCAGCGGCTGGAGCGCCGCGGGTTCGTCGCCGCGGCGTGGGAGCAATCCGACAACAATCGGCGCGCGCGGTACTACCGCCTCACCGCAGCCGGCCGCCGCAAACTCACGTCGGAACGCGTCGAATGGGAACGCTACATGCTCGCGGTCCAACAGGTACTGCACGCCCAATGATCTCCACCAGACACGTTCTGTTGGCCTCGCTCGGCATCGCGCCTGCGCAACTCCGTGCCCAGAATCCAGTCCACTGGAACGCCACGGCCCCCGCTCAGGCCGTCGCGATCGGGAAGGTGGCCGCAATCCGTATTCGCGGGGTGATCGCAGACGGTTGGCACATCTACTCGCTTACCCAGGGTCCGGGCGGCCCGGTGCCCACACGGATCACCATGCCGACCGGACAACGGTTTCATGTGGCCGGACCCGTTGGATCGACCACACCGAAGGTGAGTTTCGATGCGAACTTCGCAATCAACGTCGAAGCCATCGCCAAGGAGGCGATTTTCACCGTACCGGTCGCGGTCGATCCAGGGGCGCGGTTCGGGCGGACGACGTTCGCATCAAAGTGCGTTACCAGGCATGCGACCCCACCCGCTGTCTCCCCGCAAGAACAGAGGCACTCCGCGTTGCCGTCATGGTCACGCGCACGTCTGAAGCGCGCGACAGAACCGGACACGGAGCACAGTGATGATGGGTGTCGACGCATCGTTGATTTCCCTGGCGGCCGTTACCGGGGCGCTCAGCCTGTTGACACCCTGCGTATTCCCCATGGTCCCGATCACCGTCAGTTACTTCACGAACATGCGTCGGCCGACAGGAGGAGCGCCCTGCGCAATGCCCTCCTCTTCTCCGGCGGGATCATTGGCGCCTTCACCGCGCTCGGCTTCACGCTGGCGCTCCTCGTCGGCGCGACCGGAGTGAGCCGTTCTTCCACCAGTCCGTGGGTCAATCTGTTCATCGCGGGGTTCTTCCTCTTCTTCGCCGGAAACCTGCTCGGCGGGTATCAGATCGCCATTCCACATCGCTTCGTGGCCACCATCGACCGACTGACTCGAATGGAGCGATCGAACGGCATCCTCGGCGCACTGCTGATGGGCGTGTTGTTCACAATCACATCGTTCACTTGTACCGCGCCATTCATCGGCACATTGCTGGTCATGGCGGCCCGTGGCGACTGGCCGAGGCCACTTGTGGGCATGCTGGTCTACTCCATCGTCTTCTCGCTCCCGTTCTTTGCCTTGGCCATGCTGCCGCAGTGGCTTGTGCGCCTTCCCAAGTCAGGTGACTGGCTCAACAGTGTCAAGGTGGTGCTCGGGCTGCTCGAAGTCGCTGCCGCGATGAAGTTCATCGCCAACGTCGACCTCGTATGGCACTGGGGCGTGATGACCCGCAGCACAGTGATTGTCCTCCTGATGGTCCTCATGGCGGTCATCGCGCTCTACTTGCTCGGCCGGATACGCTTTCCGCACGACATGCGGACCGCCCGGGATCAGCGGGCCGCGCTTCGCCCTCGCTGCAGTATCGGCTGCCGTCGCAGCCTGGCTCGGCAATGGGTCTCGGCAGCCATCGACTCGGGGAGCTGGAGTCGTTCCTGCCGCCCGCGGTGGACGTCACCGCCACAGCACCGCTTGCCTGGGTCCTGAACGACCTGCCCAGCGCACTCGCCGAGGCAAGAGCAACGAAGCGGACTGTGTTCATCGACTTCACCGGCTACACCTGCACCAATTGCCGCTGGATGGAAGCAAACATGTTTACGCGCCCGGAGATTGTTCGCGCGATGCAGCAGTTCCAGCTCGCACGCCTCTTCACGGACGGCGAGGGCGACGTTTACACCCAGCAGCAGGCGCTCCAGCAGCAACAGTTCGGCACGGTCGCGCTCCCGCTCTACGCCGTCGTCGATCCCGACGGGCGAACGATCGCGACGTTTTCCGGCCTGACGCGAGACCCGCGCGAATTCCTCGCATTTCTCCAGCGCGCCGCGGGACGGACTCGGCAACTCTGACAACCGGGTGACGCCGGCTTCCGCTTGAAGGTCCGGTGAATCAGCAGACGCAACAACGGAGCCCGGCTTGCGTCCCCCCTCGCCACATTGAGATCGGTCCGCCCATCCAGGTGCGGTCTGGCGAATCGCCAGACACAAGGTGACATTACTTCTCCTGTCGATGACGACATGACACCAGGGTCATGCGTCCGCCGCCGCCAGCAGGAGCAAGGCCGTCCACTTCGCCGCCACCTGAACGGCCCGAGCGGCGGTCCAACAAGGACGGGAGCCATGCGCTATCTGGATGTCGCCAGGTATCTGCTGCGAACAGTCTTCGCCGGTCGACGGATGGACGTGGATCTCGAGGAGGAGCTGCGAGATCACGTTGCCCGCGAAGCCGCGGAGCGCATGCGGCACGGAGTGACAGCGCACGACGCCCATCATGAAGCCGCCGTGGCCAACTCGGAGGCGTCACCCGGTACGCCGAGGAAGCGCGTGATGCTCGTGGCTGGCGCTGGCTTCGAGATGCGGGTGGTGACGTACGACACGCCGTGCGATTGGGAAGGCGATCTGGGCTACTCCCTCGCCACCATCCTCATTGCGGCAAGCGGGATCGGCGCCACGACGCTTGTCTTCAGCGCCGTCCGGGGTGTGCTGCTCCGACCGCTGCCTTTCGCGGACCCTGATCACATCATGATGCTCACGTTCGTTGCACCGGACGACCGCTACGCCGGATCGGGACTGGACGCCTACGCGACCATCGTGGCGAGTCGTCATGTCGTTGCCGCTGCCGGTGTCTATGGGGTCGGGACCGCCGCGGTGGCGCATCGCGGCGAGCCGGAGCACGCGATGATCGAGTACCTCACACCGTCCGTGCTCGCGGTACTCGGCGTCAATCCCATTATCGGCCGCCCGTTCACGATGGCCGAAGCCGAGCAGGATGCTCCAGTGGTGTCGCCGAGTCACGATATCTGGCAACAGCGATTCGGCGGGGACTCAAGCGTCGTCGGACAGACCGTACAGTTGGACGACGTGGAGTATTCCATCATTGGAGTCATGCCGGGCGATTTTCTCGGCCCCCGGTTGTCTGGACCGGGCCTCTGGCTGCCGGCCCGAATCTCGGGCGCTGACATGATGGTGAACGGTCAACGGCGACTCGGCGGCACGATCATCCTCCGTCTCGCCGATGGCATCACGACGGAACAGGCCGAGGCGTGGCTCGGCCCGCGCCTTCATATCCAGGTCGCCGATCCGACCGGAACAAGGAGCGACAGCGTGCTCGGGCGGGTGACGCTGCAGCCGCTGATGGACATGGTCTTGCTCGATCGCCGCGAGCCGCTCCTGATCCTGTTTGGCGCCGTCTGTTTCGTCCTGATCCTGGTCACTGCCAACGTCGCCACGCTTGGGCTCGCTCGTGCCGCGGTGCGCGCGCGTGAAATGGCCGTGCGCCGCGCGCTCGGTGCCAGCCGTAGCCGCCATCTGCGCCAGGTGCTCACCGAAACGCTCTTCCTGATGGGGATTGGCGGAGCGGTGGGGGTGCTACTCGCTCGGGTGGGACTCGCCGTGTTCATCAATGCCGGGGTGAACGTGCTCCCGCGCATTCGCGACATCCGGCTCGACGCAGGCGTCCTGGCCTTCGCACTCCTCATTACGCTTGTCACTGGCCTGGCAGCCGGTGCGGCGCCAGCGCTGGCCGCTTCGGACCGAACGCTCAGCGAGACGTTCAAGGGGGCAAGCGGTGGCAACGGCCGACACGCCAGGACGCGGGCCATACTCGTCGTCAGCGAACTTGCCGTGTCGGTCGTGCTATTGATCGGCGCAGGCCTCCTGATGAAGGACTTCCTCCGTGTCCGGCCCAGCACGCCCGGATACGCTTCGCACCATCGGATCGCGCTCTCGGTTACGCTGGGCGATGTCGCCGGAGGATCACCCGATTCAGCCAAGGCACACCGCGCTCTGGTTCAGAATGTCCTTCGCCGGATGACAGCGGTTCGCGGCGTGCGTGATGCCGCGGTGACATCGTTCCTCCCGCTGGTTCTTTCCAGTGCCATGTATCCAGTGGAGCCGCAAGGACTGGGCAGTGCGCCCACCGTGGGGCCGGGACATCTGCGTGCGGTGACGCCAAACTACCTCCCGTTGATGCAGATCCCGCTCGTCGCCGGTCGCTCGTTCCGTGATGCCGACGATCGCAGCGGCGTTCCGGTAACGATTGTCAATGAGGCGGCCGCAGCACGATGGTGGCCCGGTGAATCACCGATCGGCAAGCTCCTGACCTGGGGCCGGGCCGGGGCGCAGCCGACAACATCCCAGGTCGTAGGGGTCGCGCACGATACGCGCTTTGCGGGGACCGACACGAGTCACGTGGCGGAATTCTACGTTCCATATGCGCAATTGCCGTTTCGCTTCGTCAACTTCGTGGTCTTCACGATCGACGACCCTCATCTCCTGATCCCGGAACTCAAGCGGCAGATCTGGGCCGTCGACGCCAGGTTGCCAATCGACAACGTCCAGACGCTTGACGAGATCATTGGTGACTCGGTCAAGGAAGAGCAGCTGTATGTCACCTGGATCAGTGCGTTCGCGGTGATGGCCCTCGTCCTCGCGGCAGCAGGCATCTTCAGCGTCCTGGCGTACGCAGTCTCACTGCGCACCCGCGAGATCGGCATTCGCCTGGCCCTGGGTGCGCCGAAAACCAGCGTCGGCGGATTGGTGATCCGGCAGGCAGCCATCATCATCGGGTTCGGGGTCGGCAGCGGAGTGATCGCCGCGCGCTTGCTGACGCGGGTCCTGCAAAGCCTGTTGTTTGTGGTCAGTCCGACGGATACCGGCGTCTTCGTCGCGATGGCGGCCGGGTTTCTGCTCGTTGCCCTCACGGCCTGCGCTGTACCCCTGTGGCGCGCACTGACGGTGAATCCAGCGAGAAGCCTGCGACAGGAATAGCACGGCCGATCGCCTGCGAACGGGAGCACGGTCAGGCCCTGCCTCTCTGCTTCTCCGTCAAGACACGATTGATCCGGATCCTGTTATATCGCTGCAACAGAAACGGATGGATATTCACGATCAAAACCAGCCACAAGATGATATCGGTTGTAACCCCGTTACCACCTTTGATTAATCCAATCAATGGAAGGACCATCCCTGCCAGGTGCATCAATTCATTGGACCTGGTCTTTCGTTCATAGGCTCTTATGCCTTCAATGCTCCTATTCCAGAGGTAATAGTTATTGGGCTTGGAGGAGTTCTGACCGGTCTTTCGCCCGAGGGTGGTGACCACCTCCTTGAATGCCAGCACCCCAAGAAGCCTGTAAACGGTACCCTGTCCTTCCCATCTCTTCGGGCGGAAATACAGCTCGGCCATGTTGGTCATCGTCGTTTCAGGTCCTTCCAGTCGTCAATGTCAACCTATGAGCCATTCACTCTTCACCAGGCTCCAAGGTCGTGGAAGCCGTTGGTTAGCTTGACCTGGACAAGCGAGCATCAGCGATCCTTCAAGCGCCGGACAAACTTCAAGCCAGACCATACCTCAGTCATCGCGCACACTTTGATGTCAACGAGTCCTGCGGCAAGTCCGATCCGCCGTACCTCGTTCGCGCTGAGATCGGTTGTGACTTCCGCGGCGCGCTTGGGCCATGCCACCCAAAGCTGGCCCGCCGGAGGGAGCACTGCAGCCGCCTTCCGGAAGGCGCGGGACAATTCGAGGGTGCTCGTCGCGAAGAGGATCACGCAATCGGCCTGTTTCGCTTGAACACCAACCAGGCGTACATCATCGGGCAGCGGCTGCAACGCTGTCGTGAATCCCGCCGGGGCGCCGCGAAGCTGGAGACGAGAAGACGCCTTGATGCCCAGCTTGGCCACCAGGGGCTTGCCGCTGTAACCGACCATCGTCGGGGCGCCAGGAAGGAAGTGCGGTGCGCCCGCCTCAGTTGGAATTGTACTGCAAACTCCCGCGGCTGGCACGGGGACTCGGAGCCCAAGAGGTAACTGCTGCTGCGGCACTCGGAAGACCGCCATCACGGCGAGCTGTCGGCCAGGCTCACCCCCTCATATCGCCGTCGGGGACGCCTCGGTGGCGGCGCTCGGCGCGGCAACCACCGGCGCGGCGCCATTGCCATTGCCAGTCACCCGCCCCGACCCCACCACCGTCCGGGCGCTTTCCCACACATCCTTCAACTCGGCCCGCGCGCCGACGTGCGACACTCGGCCCGCGTGGACGCTGCCGGTGCGCAGCGAGGGATCTGCTTCACTTCCGCCACCGTCCAGTACCGTCCCGAAACAGCAGACTAGGGAAATCCCTAGTGGACAGCCCCCGGGGCGCACAGTAACGTATGGCGAATCCCGATGCGCACCCCTTGCGCTTGCCTCTTCGCCGCTGGCATCCTCGCCCTGAGCCCCCCGAGGCTCGGGGCGCAGGCGTCCTGCACCCGCGTCGGGTCGGAGCGGTGGGCGGTGAAGACGATGGCGCCGCTGCCCGGGCGGGCACACCGCTTCGACGCGGTTCAGCTGGCGGCCCTGCCAACGCCGAGCGATATCGTCCAGCCCCACGACAAGATGCTCGACAGCCGTTACCCCACGGCCATTGCGGCGGGCCTCCATGAGGGGAGCCTCGTTCGTGTCCGCGGCTGGGTGCAGCGGATCAAGGTTTCCCCCGACGACTGCGACTACCACATCGAGATCACGCCGGAACAGGACAGCCCCGACGGGATGGTGATCGTGGAGGTGCCGGCTCCCGACGCGGCGCACGAGGCCGACCCCGAGGTCCGCCAGCAGGTAGCCGACGTGCGCAGCTGGCTCTACACCAGGCTGCACCTGACACACGAACCGTCTTCGAGCGGCACGTCGATCGGCGGCCGCGCCTATATCGAGTTCTCCGGAGCGCTCTTCTTCGACGGGCCCCACTCCCCCAACTGCGACGCCCGGGGTTCACGGCCTGGGGCGGCGACCTGCTGGGAGGTGCATCCGGTGACGGGTGCGAAGTTCGTGAAACGGCCGGGGAGCTGAGGGGAGGCTCTTGCGGGTACCATCATCGGGCCGCTAGGCGAAGTCGCCATTCAATCCGCGCCCGGTGAATCCACCCTCCACCGTCACCCTGACGGCGTTCCCTTCGATGGATCGATTCCCGATGTGTCGCGGAAGGATCCGATGCACTTCCAGCTCTGTCGCGGATACCGACTTTCACACCTGAGTCACCGAGGCAACCATGGCCACGACCAAGCGCAAGACGTCACTCGCCTCCCGCACCCTCGACGCCCGGCCCGACACGCTCGACTTCCGCGACCGGATGTACCAGCCGACCCTGATCGAGGTCCCGACCACGAGGCCGCTGCTGCAGTAACGCGACGTCGGGGTGCCGATCCTTGACCAGGGGCAGCAGGGCGCCTGCACCGGCTTCGGCCTCGCGACCGTGGCCAATTATCTCCTGATGACGCGGAAGGTCACGCGCGACCCCGTGCCGGTCTCCGCGCGCATGCTGTACGACATGGCCCGCCGCTACGACGAGTATCCCGGGGAGCACTACATCGGCTCGGCGGCGTCGCGCTCGGTGCTGGCCGGTGGCCACCCGGCCTACAACAACCACGACCTGCGGCCGCACATCATCTCGCTCGGCAACAACGGCGAACTCCGCAACAGCGGTCCCTTTGCCACCACCGCCGCCGACGTGCGCGAGATCCTCACCACCGACTTCGCCCGGATCACCGACGGCTGGCCGAAGAAGCGTATCCTCCTCTACGCCCATGGCGGCCTGGTGGGTGAGGATGCCGCGATCCAGCGCATCGCCGACTGGCGCGCGACCCTCTTCGAGGCCAACGTCTACCCGCTCGCCTTCAGCTGGAAGACCGACCTCTGGTCGACCATCAGCAACACCCTCAAGGACGCCCGCGGCACCCGCCGGGCCGAGGGGATCCTCGAGGGCGCCAAGGACTTCATGCTCGATCGGGCCGATGACTTCCTGGAGCCGGTGGCCCGCGCGATCGGCGGGAAAGCGCTCTGGGACGAGATGAAGGAGAACGCCCTTGCCGCCTCCGAGCCCGGCAGGGGCGCCACCCTGGTGGCCGAGCTGGTGGGCGGGCTCGCGGCGAACGGCGTGGAGGTGCACATGGCGGCCCACTCCGCCGGGTCGATCCTCCTCGCCCCGATGGTCGGCCGCTTCCCCGCGGACACCACCATCAAGAGCTGCACCCTCTGGGCGCCGGCGGCGACCATGGCGCTCTACGAGACCACCTACCATCCCGCGATCGTCAGCGGGAAGATCGCGAATTTCGCGCTCTACACCCTGAGCGACACGAAGGAGCGCGACGACAACTGCGCCGGCATCTACCACAAGTCGCTGCTCTACGTGGTGTCGGATGCATTCGAGGCGACACAGCGCGTTCCCGTCTTCCACCCCGACGGCGAGCCGCTGCTCGGGCTCGAGAAGAGCGTCAAGCGCTCCGCGAAGCTCAAGGCGCTCATCGCCAGGCAGGCCATCGACTGGGTGGTGGCGCCAAACGAAGAGAGAGAGGGAAGCATCGGCGCGTCAACCGCAGCGCATCACGGCGACTTCGACGACGATCCGGCGACGGTCCGCTCGACACTCCGCCGGATCATCGACCGGTCGACGGCGAAGACTGCCGTGCACTTCACCCGGTCGGCATCCGGCCGGCAGGATCTCCGAAAGGAGGTGCTCCGCGCCTGAGCGAGCCGGAATGAGCGGGCGCCGATCGGCGGCTGTCGCTGGCCGGGACCGCCGCGGCCTATTCCACTCTGCTAGTCGCGTGCCCTTCTTTTCGGGGGGAACGTCATCATTGCCGTGCGTTCCGTGTGCTCCGCCACAGGGACAGGATCAGACCCACAGCCATCAGGGAGAACAGGACCAGATTGACCGCAGGACCAGGCGGTGTCCCGACGCGGGGCAAGGGAATGAAGTGAAACATCACCTCACCAGCGAGATAATTTGTCACGAGCAGCATGAACATCAGAGGGACGGCGCTGCGGAATCTCAGCAGCACGACCAAACACAGCACACAAAATGTGAGCCGCCAGAGTGACTGCTGTGCAAAGATGGCGACGATTGTCTGTGCGATCACGGGGGGAAAGGTGTCGAGGGGAACTCCGTCAGCGCCACTTGCCGTGTAGTTCCCGGCGAAGATGATCGAGAGACTCTGAGCGCTCTTTGTCAGCGCGACAAGCCCAAGAAGCCATAGCCCAATGCTGTGGCCCCGGTACTCGTTATCGAGGTGCGGTGGCAAGAGTCTCTCGAACATTCTGGATCTCCCGCGATCGAGTGATGGCCAAGGTGCGGCCTGAAGACCTGTGGTGCTGCCGCGAAGCCTGGGGAGGCCGCCGCATTCCTCGACCAACGGTACATCGCGGCGGCCGGACCGCTGTGGCCTTGTCCGCAGCAGCGCGGGTTAGACAGCAACCGTGCGCCGGCGCCTCGCCTTCGGCTTCGACGCCGGTCTGAGAGGCGAGAGCGGCTTCGTCGGCCGAACCACGATATTCACTTCGCGTCCCAATAGATGCAGGAGTGCCAGAAGCTGCCCGACCGACTTGCTTGTATGACTGGGATCCAATAGCCGATACAGCTGGCTTGCGGACGTCCCCAGACGGCGGACCACCTCGCGCTTGGCGAGCTCGCTCTGCTCGATGGCCTTGCGGGCCTCCACCGTCAGACGATGCAGCAATACCTCATTCAGGTAGGCCGGGTCCTGGTGGTACTCCAGCACGGCATCGAGGTGGATCGTATCCTCCGCGCCGGACTCCAAGCGATAGGTGAATGCCTCCCGGCCGGTGTCGGGGTCCGGGAAGACCTCAACGACGCGGTTGTCGCCCGTCGGCGGGAGGTCGAGCTTGGCATACGGATAGACGAAGGTGTCTCGAACGGTCCGAAGCTCGAACGCCTTCTTGCGGTTGTTCGCTTCCACGGTCTGGATCTTCACAGCGCCCCCTCCTCCAGCAGTTCCGCGACGAGGCGGAGAATCCGGTCGGTAACCTTGCCCTTCATGGCCACCTGATCTTCGAGGTTCCACTTCACGACAAGCCGACCATCGCGATAGATGTGGACATGTCGCGGCGGGTGATCACCCTTCCAGGTGACGAAGATGAACCCGCCGCGTCGAAGCTTGCCCATCGGTTAATGTTACCATGGGCGGTAACATGTGGCAAGGGGGGAAGCAGGAGCGGTTGCTGTCCAACGCCCTGCGCGTCTGCGGCGAGGCCAGGTGAGGCCGCCGCCATCCTCATACCGGTCTAACGCGGCGGCCGAGCGGTTCAGGCCTCGACGGCAGCAGGCGCGGGTGAGGGCGCGCCGCCCGTCGCTAGAGGTCCAGCGCGAACCGGAGTCCCTTGCCTACCTGCTTGACGAGGGACGCCGACAGCGCGCGTACCCGGTCAGTCAGCAGATCCCGATTGATGGTCAGAACTTGGGTGACATTGGCGACGGAATCTCGCGGCAATCCCGAAGCATGCGCCGGAATCAATACGTTGCCTGGCGCATCAATCAAGCGGATGTTGCCGGTGAGGGCGACGATCGTCACGGTTGCGAGGCGGCTCCGATTGAAGGTGTCGCTTTGCACCACCAGCACCGGCCGACGATGTCCCGGCGCGGACCCCACAGGCTCAGGCAGATTGGCCCACCAGATTTCGCCGCGCCCGATGACCATCTCCGCCTACCAGGGTTCGGGTGCGAGAGTCCGCAGTTGCGCAGAAACTGCGGCAGGGTCGAGGCGGCTCTCTTCGTCGGCGTAGACGGCGTTCAGTCGCTGGGTAAACTGGTTGGCCTTGTGTTTGGCCACAAAGTCGGCGAGCGCCCGCGCATAGAGTTCGCTGCGGCTGACCCCCAGGCGCTTGGCCAAGGTATCCCCGGACTTGAAGAGGGCGTCGGGAAGGGAGATGGCTGTCTTCATACCATAGTATAACCGCAGTCGTAGTGGCGGGCAAGTCGCCCTGACCTTGAAATGTCCTGCGAAGCCCCCGCCCAGCATCGCGCCTCGCCACCTACGAAGCAACTGCCGAACCGGTACCAGACAAACCCCCAATACGGCGGCACAATCCACCGCGGCCTCCAACGATAGCTGGAACTTCCCCTGGTGGGCGTGGTTTGGGCTGCAGCCTCCGCGTGTGCTCGAATCAAGTTGCAGCGACACAAAGAATCCCCGGACCCTCCCCCGCAACTCAATTCCTCGCGGTCGGAGAGTCCGGAGACCCTTCCCTGCATTGCCAGTCAGAACAAGCGCTGCTCTCAAGGCGACCTGTCACCCAGCCTCACCCCCTCACATCACCGGCGGGGACGCCTCGAGGGCTGCGTGGACGCTGCCGGTGGTGGTGTCGAACTCCGCCAGCGCCTTGGTGAGCTCATCGATGAGGGTGGCGCCGAGCCCATGGGCGAGGAGGACCGCCTGGAACTCGACCGCGCGGTCGAGCATTGCCTTGGCGGCGGTGAGGAAGTAGCGATGGGGCGCGCCGGTCCGCGGGAGGATGAACTGCCCGGCGAGCGCCGGCGCGTCCTTCACCGTGGCGTTGGCGGTGCGGACCAGGTGGCGGAGCATCTGGTGGTGGATCCGCGACCGCATGGCAGCCTCGGTGGCGTGCCACCCGGCACCGCTTTGCCGAGGCCATTGGCGGCGTGACAGTCTAGCTTGCACCTGTGTCCTGGAGGGGAAGCCTACGACGACACCAATTGTGGAGCTGGGCATACAAACAGCTGAAGCGGCACACATCAATGCGACGCCTACCCTGATCGTCAATGGTTGGCAGTTCGATGCCGCCCCTTCCGAAAAGTACCTGCGCAACTTTATTCAACGTCAACTTGACAGTGCTCCGACGAGGCGATAATGGCAGCAGTAGCACGTTGTGCTCGGGCGTGGTCGCTTCGCTCCGCCTCGGTGTGGCAAGTGCTCATTGCGTGCACGATATCGGGCGCTGGGAGTGTGGCGCCGGCGCTGGGACAGGCAGTAGTACACCATGTAACAGCTGCCGCCCTCGCTGGTGCGACGGAGTATCGCCTGGGTTCCGACATCATCATGTCAATTGGAGGCGAATCGGAAGTCGGCGGCATCGACGTAGGGCCTTCCAGCTTCGCTGCGATTCGCGATGATGGCCGCCTGCTGGTCTTCAGTCCGTTCGACGGCCTGGATGTGTTCGATCGGTTCGGGAAGCATCTGAACCGCGGCGGGCGAACCGGTCACGGACCGGGTGAGTTCGAAGACGGAAGGCTGTTTGCCACCGGTGATACGCTGGTGATTCTCGACCGGGGGAACGCTCGGCTGAGTTGGTGGAGTTGGGATGCGCGGCTTCTTCGCACACAATCAGTAGCCAGGCGACTTTCTGCATCGACGATCTGGCATGTCGTCGCGTCCTTTCCGGAGGGTCACCTGCTTCTCACCAACGCCGGAATCTGGAGTCAGCCATCCAACGGCAAGCCGCCGACGCGGAGTGTCGCTGCCATCGTGGATCTTCCATCACAGGGCCAGGCGAGGGCGTTGTTCAGGGTGCCGGACGTTGCGCTTGCAAGTCATCCTCTCAAGTCGCCGAGCGGTTCCCGGCTGATCACTGATCGTGTCCGCTTTGGGCCGAAAGCGTGTGTGGTGCAGTGGGGTAACCGACTCGTGACGGGCGGCGGCGACCAATACCGGGTAGACGTACGCGATACTTGAGGGAATGTCACGGCTACCATCATCCTCGACAAGCAACGGCGGCCGTTCACTCGGCTGATGCGGGAGCAGAGCATCGCCCGCGAAGCGGCTGATTTAGCGCAAGCGCGCGACATACCGGACCGGCCCAACAAGATTGACTTCATTCGTGCGGCGCCTTATCCCGATTCGCTGCCGGCATACGATGCATGCTTGCCTTCGTCAGCCGGTGTGCTATGGCTCGTGGATGGTCATACGCCGTTGGACAGCGTGTGGACGGCGACCGGGATACGGCAGGACGGGACCGTGGCAGGAATCCTCACTGCCCGGACCACCGACTACCCGCTCCAATTCGGTCGTGAAAATGTCTTGTTGTTGCACACGAACGCAGACGACGTCCAGTCATACGTGGTGCGGCGCATGGTGCGACAGCCTTGATGAGTCAGCATGTTATGAGTACGGCATCTTCTCGGAGGTCCCACCTCCGAATGGCCAACTGGTAATCCTGCGCGCAGCGAAGAATCCCCGGACCCTCCCCCGCGACCTGCACTCCTCGCGGTCGGACAGCCCGGAGACCCTTCCCTGCTCTGCCGCTCAGCAGGCGCCCTTGTGTCACCCAGCCTCACCCCCTCACATCACTGGCGGCGACGCCTCGGGGGCGGCGCTCGGCGCGGAAACCACCGGCGCGGCGCCGTTGCCATTGCCATTCACCCGCCCCGACCCCACCACCGTCCGGGCGCTTTCCCACGCCGCCAGCAGCTGGGCGTCGTCCTGGTAGCGGGTCAGGTTGAGGCCGTCGAGCAGCCCCACCAGCTGGACGCAGTCGTCGACCACTTCCTTCAACTCGGCCCGCGCCCCGACGTGCGACACTCGACCCGAGTGCACGCTGCCGGTGGTGGTGTCGAACTCCGCCAGCGCCTTGGTGAGCTCGTCGATCAGGGTGGCGCCGAGCCCATGGGCGAGGAGGACCTCCTGGAACTCGACGGCGCGGTCGAGCATCGCCTTGGCGGCGGTGAGGAAGTAGCGATGGGGCGCGCCGGTCCGGGGGAGGATGAACTGCCCGGCGAGCGCCGGCGCGTCCTTCACCGCGGCGTTGGCAGTGCGGACCAGGTGTCGGAGCATCTGGTAGTGGATCCGCGACCGCAGCTGGAGCCGCCGGGTGACTGCGCCCTGCTCATCCAGGCGGCCGTGCTCTTCCTGGATCGCGAGCGTCTCCGCGCGGGCGATCCGTTCGGCGAGGCGGTCGTCGACCCCGGTCTGGCTCGGGTCGGTGGGGAGGTGGGCGCGCTCGAAGTCGAGGGCCCGGACCGTCATGGCCAGTTTCCTGCGCACGTCTGCTTGCATACAGCACCTCCGTGCCGGTGGCGCGTCGTTGGGGGGCGGGCCACGTCGCTCAAGGGTCGACGTCATCCGGCGCCCCAACCGCCGGACGGCGTGGCGGAAGCGCCACAAGTGTGCCAATGCCGGCCTGGCGAATTGATCGATCGCGCAAGTCGCTGTGGCGTGGGCGTGTGGCCGACGCAGTGCACGCACAATCGAGTGCAGTGGGCGAGCGTGACGAGAAGGCGTGCGTCCGCAAAAGTGGACATCCTGTCCTGATGGAGCGCCTCGCAATCGTGATGCGATGGTCCTGAGCGGCGATCGTCTGACCTCGGCGAACGAAGGCCTGCCCTTGGGCGGTGATGGTCGACGCGGCGCGACGGGTGGATCGGGTGGCGTTCACGGTGATGGGGGTCGCATCGGTGGTGGAGCGGCGCGCGTCGGCTGTGATCGGGCGTACGGGGGTGCAGGTCTGGGTGACGATCGAAGTGGCGGCACCGTGGCGAGGGTGGAGCGGGTGGCGCCGGTAGTGGTCGGGGCTGCGCGCGTGCTGCTCGGCCCTCGGCGCGTGATGGTCGGCCCTGTGGCGGTGACGGAGGGGTGGGAGCCGGTGGCGGCAGGGGTCGGGGACGAATCGGTTGAGGTTTCAGGGAGTGTGATCGGGCTTCCGGCGAGGGTGTAGGGGCGTCTTGGCGTGGTGGTCAGGGCTATCACCGGTGCGTTTGGTGGGGTGTCGGTGATGGACGGAGCCCCATTGATGAGCCCTAGGGTTTTCCCTAGGGAAGCCCTAGAAGGTGCGGCTAGGGATGGCGGGA
>CAWKMI010000012.1:0-64049 GCA_963850655.1 uncultured Gemmatimonadales bacterium | reverse complement strand
GTGTTTTAAGCTGGCCGCCCGGAGTCTCGAAGCGTTTTGCCCAACAAAATTAGGATCTCGTGACTTCGTCCAAACCCAACCCGCCGACTTTCCAGGATCTTATCCTCAAGCTTCAGGCCTTCTTCGCCGAGCGTGGCGCAATTGTGCAGCAGCCCTACGACGTCGAGGTCGGCGCCGGCACCATGGCTCCGGAAACTTTTCTTCGTGTGCTCGGACCGAAGCCCTACAAAGTCGCCTACGTGCAGCCTTCCCGCCGTCCCGCCGATGGGCGCTATGGCGAGAATCCAAACCGGCTCTACAAACACATCCGTTGCAGGTGATCCTTAAACCACCGCCGGAAAATGTTCAGGAGCTCTATCTGGAGTCCCTGGCGGCCATTGGCATCGACCTCCGCCAGCACGATATCAAGTTCGAAGAGGACAACTGGGAATCGCCCACGCTCGGCGCCTGGGGCATCGGCTGGCAGGTCATGCTCGACGGCCTCGAAATCACCCAGTTCACCTATTTCCAGCAGTGCGGCGGCGTGGATCTCGATCCCATCTCCGCCGAGCTGACCTACGGCCTGGAACGCCTTGCGCCTTCCTGCAGGACGTGGATTCCATCTATGACATCGTCTGGGCGAGAGACCCGGACACGGGAGCGGTAATGACCTACGGCGACGTTCGCCTGGCCGACGAGTTGCAGTTTTCGGTCTACAACTTCGAGGCCGCCAGTGTCGATTCCCTGTGGAAGCACATGGAACTCTACGAAGCCGAGTGTCAGGCTCTGCTGGATCGATTTGCAGTACTGCAGAAGCCGGCGGTGGAGAAGAAAAAGCGGCGAGTCTCCGACGGACACGGCAAAGCGGCTTCCGCCGGAGGGGAAGCGCTTTCCGCTCCTTGCCCGCTTCGATCTGTGCCTGAAGTGTTCCCATCTGTTCAATCTGCTGGACGCCCGGGGAGCAATCTCCGTTACCGAGCGCGTGGGCGTGATCGCCCGCATCCGCAATCTGGCGGTCGGCGTGGCCAAGGCCTGGACCGCCCAGCAGCGGAGTTCCTGAAAAACAAAGTGACAAAAAAGCAAAGGCGCCAGAACCGTCCGCCAAGGAAAAGAAAGAAAAGTTGGCGCCCGTGCAGTAACTCGACGCCTGTATTCCAATGCTGACATCCGCTCACTCACTTTTTGTGTTCGAAGATAACTAGTTTTCTTCTCATGCCAGATTTTCTCCTTGAGATCGGTTGCGAAGAGATTCCCGCGCGGATGATCGACGGCGCTCGCCGGAACTGGAACGCCGCGTCTCCGACCTCCTCCGCGCGAAGGCTTGCTCCGGGCGAAAACCTGGCCGCCTCGTGCCGACGGGGTCGACCTGACGCCTTCGCCTCCCCGCGCCGCCTGGCGGTCCTTGCGCGCGGCATCGCCCGCGGCTCAGGCTGACGTGGAAGAGCAAATCACCGGACCCGCCGTGAAGGCTGCCTTAAGGACGGCCAGCCTACCGTGGCGGCGCAGAATTCGCGGAGAAGGTCGGGCTTCCCCTCGAGCGCCTGGAGCGCGTGGCCACGCCCAAGGGCGAGTACCTGTCCGCCCGCGTGCTCAAAAGGGGCGCCCGCGGCGCAGATCCTGAGCGAAGCCTTGCCCAGGGAAATTTCAGGCCTGTACTGGGCCAAGAGCATGTACTGGCGTCCGGAACGCACAGTGAACGATTTGTGCGCCCGGTGCGCTGGCTGGTTGCCCTGCTCGACTCGGAGCCCATTCCCCTGTCGCTGTTCGGAATCGAGGCCGCGCCCCAGTCCCGCGGTCATCGCACGCTGGGCAAGCCGGTCTCTTTTCACTCCCCGTGCCATTACAGCGAAAGCCTGCGCCAGGCGTCGGTTCTTGCCAGCCCCCAGGAACGGGAACAAACCATCCGCAAGGCCCTGGACGCCGCCACCCGCACCATCCCCGGCGCGCGCTGGCGCGAGGACGCTCCTCTGCTGAACAAGGTTGTGAATCTCACCGTGGCCCTCGGTCATCCTCGGCAGCTTCGATCCCAATTTCTCTCCCTGCCGGAAGAAGTTCTGGTCACGGTGATGCGCGACCACCAGAACTACTTCGCCATTGAAGATGCCGCCGGACGCCTCGCTCCCCACTTCCTCGCTGTGCTGAACACCGGCGGGGATGCCGAGGGCATCATTCGCCACGGGCACGAGCGCGTGTTGCGCGCCCGCTTCAACGATGCCCGCTTCTTCTGGAACACCGATCAGAAGATTCCCCTGCGCGACCGCGTGGAGATGCTCAAGGCTGTCACCTTCCAGAAGGACCTGGGAAGCTATCACGAGAAGGCGCAGCGCGTTGCCAAGCTGGCCGAGTCGCTGGCCAGGCAACTCGAAGCCTCGGGCGCGAAGATTGACGTCAACGCCGTGCGCGAAGCCGCGCTGCTCTCCAAGACCGACCTGACCACCGAACTGGTCAAGGAGTTCACCGAACTCCAGGGCGTCATCGGCGGCCTGTACGCCGCCCATCAGGACCTCGGACAAGAAGGTCGCCGACGCCATCTACGACCAGTACAAACCGGAGTCGATGGAAGACGAGAGTTCCCCGCACGCTGGAAGGCGCGGTGTTCTCGATCGCCGACAAGGCCGACTCCATCGCGGGAATGTTTGCCCTGGGCCTGATCCCCAGCGGATCGAAAGACCCGTTCGCACTCAGCGGCAGGCGAACGGAATCGTGAAGACGATTGCCGAGCACAAAATCCCCGTTCCGCCTGTCGGAGCTCATGAACGACGCGCGAGCGCGCTATAAAGGTTGTGGGGCGGAGAGGAAATTCACCAACACTGACTATTCTGACGCCAGCCGCGTTTTCTTCCGCGAGCGGTTGGAGTTTTACTTGAAGGAAGCGCACGGTTACGCCTATGACGTGATCAAGGCGGTGCTGGCGGCCGATAGCGACGACGTGGTGGATGCAGTGGCTCGCGCCGCAGCGTTGTCGAAAGTACGCGGCTCGGCGGACTTCGAACACTCCATTCCCGTCGCCTTGGAAGCGCAGCAAGAATATTTTACGTCAAGCATAAAATAAACGTACGATTGCAGATCCAGTTGATATTACTGCTCTGCTGGAAGAGTCCGAAAAAGCGTTAGCTGCGCTGCTGCCAAAAGCCTCGCAGAAGTCGAAAAATTGCGTGCGACACGCGATTACTATGCGGCTCTGGTGGAGATAGCCAAGCTGCGTCCGGCCGTTAATGCATTCTTTGACAAAGTTATGGTCATGGTCGATGACGAGAACCTTCGCGCCAACCGTTTAGGGCTGCTGCAAACACTAGTCAAGGAATTCGCTACCATCGCCGATTTCTCAGAAATTGTGACCGAAGGCAAAGAATCTAAATAAGAAAAGGAATCAGGACTGATATGGCTACCGTTACCCTCCCCGAAGTAGAAGCGAGGGCCTCAGGCAGATCAACAAGGGCGAAGCGAGTGAGCTCAGCACCAAGAATCGGGCGTTCCTTGGGATCGTCTCGGTGCGGTTCGGTCGGTAGGGTGCGCTTCGTTGAACGGGCCGTCTAACCGGCGCTTGCTGCCGACGAGGCCAGAGCGGTTCGGCCGCCGCGATGTACTCTTCATCTAAGGACTGCGGCGGCCTCACCAGGCCTCGCCCCAGAAGCGCAGGGCGTTATACCGCCAAGGCAATCAGTCGTAGTGGTAGCGGGTCTGCAGGAATTCGATACGATCGCCAAAGACTTCGTACACGAGCCGGTCGGCCTCATTGATGCGACGCGACCAGACGTTCCCACCAAAGTGTTTCAGGTGTTCTGGTTTGCCGATGCCGCCGAAGGGATCACGGAGCGTGGCCTCCATCAGGTCAAGGACCCGCAGGGCCGTCTTGCGATTCGTGGCCACCCAATACCGAAGGTCCTCCAGGTATTCGGCCTGGAGCACCGTGCGCCGAGCAGACTTGGAGCGAGAGCTCAGGGAGCCACCCCGAGTTCGCGGCGCAGCGCGGCGAGGTCCATTGGCTTGGTCCGGCCGCGCCGTGCGCGCGCCAACGCGGCGAGCAGCCGGGCGGCATTTGCGGGGGAGCGGAGGAGGTAGGCGGTTTCGCGCAGGCTCGACAGTTCGTCGGCGGGAATGAGCGCCATATCTTCGTGGCCGCGCCGCTGAATGACGGCCGCCTCGCGGGAGTCCTCGACCTCGTCCCAAAGCGTCGCCAGATTTTCGCGTGCGTGGCTGTAGGATGTCTTGACGGCCATCGGGGTGCTCCAGTCGTGTTGTACAGGCAACCTGTACAAGTAAGATCACCGTGTCAAGTGGGCGGTATAACAAGCGCTTGCTGCCGACGAGGCCAGAGCGGTTCGGCCGCCGCGATGTATTCTTTATCTAAGGACTGCGGCGGCCTCGCCTGGCCTCGCGGCAGAAGCGCAGGGCGTTATACCGCTGGCCAGAATTGTTCCGCGCTGTAGATTCGCGATCTCCGACCCTTCTTTGGCGGGGAGCCATTCGATGATTGTCCAAGGTCTCACGCCGATCCTGAACGTGTCCGATATAGACGCCTCTTTCGCGTGGTTCGCGAAGCTCGGGTGGAAGGAACTTTGGCGCTGGGGCGAGCCAACGGGCTTTGGCGCGGTGGGGTCTGGCAAGGCCGAGATCTTCCTTTGCCGCAACGGCCAAGGCGGGCGTGGCAAGGGCAGCAACATGAGCACCTTCGGAGCTCCGGGCGGTGAACAAGGGGACAAGGGCTGCTGGATGAGCTGGTGGGTCGAGGATGTAGACGCCTGCCACGCGGAATGTCTCCAGGAGGGTATCGAGGTGGTGTGGCCACCCACCGACATGCCTTGGAGCGTGCGAGAAATGCACATTCGCCATCCTGACGGGCATGTGTTCCGCGTCGGGACAGGGCCTGAGGAGAACTAGGCGTCAGCAGTCCTCACGTATTGGCCAGCGGTCTAACCCGCGCTTGCTGCCGACGAGGCCGCCGCGGTTCGGCCGCCGCGGGGTGTTCCCTATCTAAGGACTGCGGCGGCCTCACCTGGCCTCGCGGCAGAAGCGCAGGGCGTTAGAGCGCGGAAGAACACCAAGGCGACCATCCCCTTCCAGCGGCCACACCAAATCTGATCTTCGACGTTTCCTCCACGATTGTGAGGGTCGTTCCATGAGGACCTGCCATTGGGTGCTCGCTGTTGGAAGTCTCTTGGCAAGCGGTGGCGCGAGGGCGCAGTCCCGCATCCCCGAACCTCCGGTCTTTCGCGGTGTTGTGGATCTGACGATTGATGGCCAAGTGGGTGGAGAACCTGGGTTCACTCGGATTAACTCCGTTGGCCTTGACGAACACCGGCGGATCTATGTGGCCGATGCGGGTCCGAACCGCATCGACGTATTCGACTCCGATGGAAGATTCGGATTCTCATTCGGCCGAAGAGGGAGTGGTCCAGGGGACTTGAAGGAGCCCTGCTGTTTAACCATCTCGAGCAACGGGCTCATGTGGGTCTACGAATCCGGCAACCGGCGATTTAGTGCGTTTCGTTTGACTGGTCGGCGAGCCGTGTTTCAATCCATCGTCAGACTGCCCGATGGCCACTCCTTTCCGGCCAGCCGAGTTTCCTGGGATGGTTCAGCGCGTTTCGTCGCCATGGTTTCATCCGATTCTCGGCCCGGTGGATACCGGGGAACGATCCGATCGTTCTTTGATTCGACGTCACGGATTGTCCGGCAAGACTCACTGCCTTCCTCTTCGAGCGATCAGATCCCGGAGGCAACCGCCGTCTTCGGCCGCAACTCGGTGGGTATCGGCCAGCCCTTCGGCCCAAGCCTGCTTCGGGCCTTTGGCCCAAACGCGGAATTTGCCATTGCCTTGAGCTCCCGCTATGCGATCACCCGTTACAATGATCGCGGTCGCCAAGTTGGTCTCCTGGTCCGCGAGCTGGTTGGGCCACGACTCACCTCGATGGAAAAGGACACGGCCGAGGCTCGGCTTGCCAGGTTCGCCAGAGACAGCAAGGCCCAAGGCGCGACCGTCTCCATTCCTTTCGGGGTGCCTGAACGGAAGCCACCCATCGCTGGAATGGGGTTTGACCTTGACGGAAGACTGTGGGTTCTCCTCACTGTGCCGGTTGGATCTCCGCGGGAGGCCGACGTCTGGAATCAGAAAGGCAAGCGGATTGCACGCATGTCTTGGCCAGCAGACGTCTCATTGCCCGGTCTAACGGTGCGAGGAAACGTCGGCATTGGCGTGCGGGAGGATTCGCTCGGGGTTCAGCGCGTGGTCAGACTTCGGTTTCGCAGATAATATCCTGGAGGTTCAGACGGTGAGTACTTGCCGGGCCGCGCCCTAACCGGCGCTTGCTGCCGTCGAGGCCACGGCGGTTCGGCCGCCGCGATGTACTTTTTATCTAAGGACTGCGGCGGCCTCACCTGGCCTCGCGGCAGAAGCGCAGGGCGTTAGCGTGACCCACCTCAACGGCTTGCGCGAGACGGGAATGTGACTACATTGTAGTTACACTTTTACCCGAGCCCCCCGTGAAGACCAAACTCGTCCGCATCGGCAACTCCCGCGGGATCCGCCTCCCCAAGCTCCTCATCGAGCAGGCTGGGCTGGAGGACGATGTCGAACTGGAGCTCCAAGGCGGCACGGTCGTGATCCGACCGCTCGCCTCGACACGGGCCGGGTGGGCCGAAGCCGCGGCGGCACTCGCCGCGACCGGGGGTGGGCTCCTTGATCCCATCGTGGCGACGGACTTCGACCGTGATGAGTGGGCCTGGTGACCCCAGACACGGTGACTCGCGGCGACGTCTTCCTCGTGGCGCTCGACCCGACCCTTGGCCGCGAGATTCGGAAGACGCGTCCGTGCGTGGTGGTCTCGCCTAACGAGTTGAACGGCGCGCTGAGCACCTTCATCGTCGCGCCGCTTACCACGGGTTCGCATCCCTACCCGTTCCGGATTCCGTGTCGCGTCGCCGGGAAGTCCGGCCATGTGGTGCCGGACCAACTTCGCACCGTCGATAGGGCGCGGCTCAGCCAGAAGATTGGACGGCTCAGTCCCGCGACGCTCGAACGTGTGCTGGGTATTCTGCAGGAGATGTTCGCTCCGTAGGGGGCACGCTAACCTGCGCTTGCTGCCGACGAGGCCAAGGCGGTTCGGCCGCCGCGATGTATTCTTTATCTAAGGACTGCGGCGGCCTTACCTGGCCCTCGCGGCAAGAGCGCAGGTCGTTAGGTGGCACTCGTACCACCTTTCGCTCCCGAACTCTCCCAGCTGGCCAGGAGGCTCCTCCATGACACATCGGTCTCTGCCAAACATCACGCTGATCGCGTTGATCGTCAGTTGCTTTCTGCAAATTGGTGCGCAGCTGTTCGCCGTCTCTATCATCGCGCGTGTCGTGCAATCAGCTCCACCTCGCTCCTTCGCCATCTTGGAAGGCCCGTACCGCTATGACAGTAGCGCCTTCTGGCAGATTGTCCCTCCGCTTACCGCCGGACTGTTTCTCGTCGCCCTCGTCGCCAATTGGAAGCCCGACCGCCGCAAACTCCTTGTCGGTGCCTTCACCCTGTTTCTCACCGGAGGAGTGGTGGCTGGCGCCTACCTCGAACCGATGTTCGCAAAGATGATCGCCGTCGGCTATCGCGACATCGTGGATCCTGACCTGCAGACCCGCGCGGCAACATGGTATACCTTGGACTGCGGGGTCTGGACCCTCGGATTGATCGCCGGCATCATGCTGCTGACCGCACTGGTGCGCCCCGTTGCCAACCGTGCCACCTAACCTGCGCTTCTGCCGCGAGGCCTGGCGAGGCCGCCGCCATCCTCAAACCGATCAAACGCGGCGGCCGAGCGGTTCAGGCCTCGTCGGCAGCAAGCGCAGGGCGTTAGGTGGCACCGGACGAGAGGAGGGTAGACGTGTGCGTTCACAAATTATCGTGACACTGTTCCTGGCCGCGCTGGTCGGCTGCAGTTCGGGGAGGGTGCCAATGGATGGTGCTAAGCTCAAAGAGTTCGCGACCAGGTATACCGCTGCTTGGTGCAGCCAGGATGCGGCGAGCGTCGCATCCTTCTTCGCTGATAGCGGTTCCCTCAAGATCAATGAGGGAGTTCCGGCAGTCGGTCGGGCAGCCATAACCGCGGCAGCGCAGGGCTTCATGACGGCGTTTCCCGATATAATCATCAAGATGGATTCGCTCATCCCGGAACGCGATCGCGCCATCTATCACTGGACGCTCATCGGGACAAACACCGGTCCGAATGGAACCGGTAAGGCTGTCCGGATCAGTGGGTACGAAGAATGGACCATTGGCACCGACGGTCTGATCGCGAAGTCCTTGGGTCACTTCGACGAAGCGGAGTATCAACGGCAACTGGAGGTCGGAGTAGCGAGCAACTTCTGACGCGCGCTCGCGGTGTCTAACCGACCGGATGCCACCTAACCCGCGCTTGCTGCGGACGGGGCCAAAGCGCTGAGGCCGCCGCGCTGTATTGTTGTTCGAGGAATGCGGCGGCCTCGGCTGGCCCTGCGGCAGAAGCGCAGGGCGTTAGGTAGCACGAAGGGCACTGCACTATTGGATGGTCCTTAATGGCCAAGGCCGTTGTGGGCGTTGCAGCCCTCGTCATGCTTCTGGTCTCGGCTGGCGCGGCATGGGCACAGGGCAGATTGATCCCGCCAGCGCTCACGCGCTTGGAGACGGGCAGTTGCGCCCGCTGCACTCTCAGACTGGAGAGCGTGGTCACCATCGGCACGGCGGACGACAAGGAGTTGGTTCCTGAGAACGGAATGCCCGCGACGCCGCGAGCGGGGCAGTTCTTCGTCGGCGACATCATGGGCAAGCAGCCGATCCTGCAATACGACTCCTTGGGACGATTCATCGGCACCATTGGCCGGTTGGGTGATGGACCGGGCGAATACCGCGGCGCTCAGGCTATTGCCGCCGCTCGTGGGGACTCGATCGCCATATACAAGTATCCGCGTGTCGCGATCATATCAACCGAGACTGGCAGGGGACGAAGTGTGAGGCACGCCACCGGGATTCAAGGGTTCCGGATACTCTCGACCCCCAACGGGTCAACGCTGATCCAGAATTACACTGAGCGCAATCCGTCCTTCGTCGTGGTAGCACCGACCGGGGAAACCACACGGGCATTTGGTCCTGCATCCAAGGTGGACCTCGGCGGCGGACACGCGATGAACGATCCCGAAGCCCAACAGTTCGTCCTTGCCCGTTCGCCGTCGGGCGGGTTCTGGGCCGTCGCGATGCACTACCATCACCTCCTTGAGCACTGGACCTTCGACGGAAGGCTGGTACGGCGTATCGAACGACTCGCCCCATGGTTTCCGATCCACGACGAGATGGCCCTCAGCGAACACCGGCGAATGGGAGCCGGACTTGTCGCACCGCTCCCGATCATGCTCGGCGCTTGGGCTGATGGACGCGGGCACCTGTTCGTCGTTGGGCGAGTGGCGGACGCGAAATGGCAAGAGGACCCTGCCGCCAAGGCTCCACCGGCAGGACGGGTGGGATCGGTACTGCCAAACGAAGCCCTGACGGGCGGGATTGATCGTTACTTCGACGGAGTAATCGAGGTGTATGACGAGGCCACTGGTGGCCTGCTCGGATCCTGGCGGTCGGATGTCTTCCCGGGAGCCTTCACTGAGACGGGCTTGCTCGTTGACTCCCGGCAGAGCGAGGAGGGGGTGAAGTCGTTTGTCTTCTGGCGGTTGCGCTTCGATCGCCACTGACGGCGGCCGAGACACCGTTCGCGGCGAAAGTGCTACCTAACGATAGATGATGAGGAGGTTGTTCACTGAGCCATAGCAGGTGAAGCTGGGAGTGGCGAAACCACCAACCCACTCACTAGAGGGCTCAGCGAACCTGCACAAGCTAGCGCGATTGACGCCGACCGGGCGATTGCGGATGGTCCGGCGGTTGGAGGCCGGGGAGCGGCTGCGGGACGTGGCCGAGGCGATCGATCTCAGCACCACCACGGTGCGACGGTGGTGGCGGCGGTATCAGCGGGCGGAGCCGGGGGAGCTGGTGCATCTGGATATCAAGAAGCTCGGGCACTTCCGGCGGGTCGGGCACCGGATCGACGGTGATCATGGCCGGCGCACCCGGCGGGCGGGCTACGACCATTTGCACATCGCGATCGATGATCGGACCCGGTTGGCGTACGCCGCCCTGCTGCCCGATGAGACGGCCGTGAGTGCGGCGGCCTTCCTCCTGCGGGCCCAGCGCTGGTTTGCGACGCAGGGCGTGCCGATCCAGGCGCTGTTCACCGACAACGGCAGCGCGTACGTGAGCCGCCTGCCACCGGCTCGGCCTGCGCCATCAGCGGACGCGGCCCTACTCCCCGCAGACCAACGGCAAGGCGGAGCGCTTCATCCGGACCTGCTTGGCGGAATGGGCCGACGCTCGCGGCTATCGCACCTCGGTCACCCGGGCGAGCGCACTGCCCGATGTCCTGCGATACTACAACCAGGACCGCTTCCACATGGGCCTGAACGGACTGACTCCCAGGCAGCGACTTGCGACGCATCAGTGAACAACGTCTTCATCAACAACAGGTTGGTAGCTGCTACTTGTAGACGCAACCCCCATCCACAGTAAGCCCGCTGCGACATGTGGCGGGGTACCAGTGCCCTGAGTTACGCACGGAAGTGACCAGCACCTCGCTCGAACTGCCAGACCATCCTCCCCCAGCCGGCATCACCAACGTCGGACCTGGCGCACAATACCATTCGGTCCGGATGGTAAATGAAGCAAACAGTGAATCGCCGCGGACGATCGCCGGGCCAATTGCAAGCGCCTGGTACGACAGGTCCGATGGCTTCACAGGGCGACCATGCAAGGCCGCGTAGAGTCCATCACGCACCTGTTTCCAGATGGCGATGTCTGAGTCCGGAACCTGAATGACCCACGGAGATGGCTTGGGGAGGAGCATTGCGGCGGCAATCTCGTACGACAGGTGCTTCACAACGGAGCCAACCACCACGTTGATTTCCGCGGCCCCTGACGCCTGCCGGAATGGCTTCAGCGCGCTTTGGCCAGCAAGCGGAACTGCGGTGCACATTACCCCCGCAAACGTCATTGCGGCAATGATCCTCACCTGGCCGGCCCCTCACAAAGAGACTGTAGCTACCTAACGACTCTGCGCTTCTGCCGCGAGGCCTGGCGAGGCTTGGCGAGCCCGCCGCCATTCCCAAACCTACTAGCCGCGGCGGCCGAGCGTTTCAGGCCTCGACGGCAGCAAGCGCAGGTTAGGTAGCGCGAGTGCCGCGCAGTGTGATTCACTCTCTTGCGTATCACTATTGCTTACAACCATACCCCTTTGTGCCGGGAAACCGCACGTGCTCATTTAGATCGTCGAAGATGTGGAGATACCGAAACTCGTTTCTGGGGCCGTTCGACCGTCGCGCCCAGGGACTCGCCCCCCCCAGCGGTGGTTCGGGAATTCTTCGCTGAAGAGTCGGTTTCTGTTGATGATCCGTTGATGGTAGCGAAGTACCCTGGGTTGTCCTGCACCATCGAAGCTCCCCTACTGACATTGTGACCAACCACGGAGCGGCAAATTGAGACGGACAAGACTGCTACTTGGCATGCTCGGAAGCCTCGCGCTCGCAGCGTGCTCGAACGAAGCGCCTCCTACTGCCCCGCAGGGCTGGGAGTTCGTGCCGGGTCACGGCCTAAGTGCCCAAGTCAATCCGGTTGAGTATATGGCCAGCATTGGCTGCCGTGTTCCAGCCGCCAGAGACCCTGATAGTTCAACCATCGTGATCCCGACCGAAGGCGGCTACCGCAGATTCCTCTGTGTCGGGGTCGCCGTGGATTCCTTGAACTCCGCCATCAGGGCATATCGCGAGGCCGTCATGGCAACCGGGGGTGCTTCCATGACGTCTGCCGATCTGGGTGACGGGTCCGGGGGGTATTACGACTACGACGGAGAGGAGTGCGTCTATTCGGCAGGACACCAGGAGGGTGAAACCTGGCAGGATGGCAACTACCTCTACTCGGATGTTCATTGGGTTGGCGGCCAATGCTCCTGGGTGCCTCGATACGTGTGGGTGTCCTCAAGTGGCTTCCCCCCGCCGGATGTGTCGCCAGGGACTTGGGGCTATGGAGGCACTGGGGGCGGGAGCACCTTTCCATCCGGCGTGGTTGACTTCTCCGAAGATCTCAGCGCCTATCGGCCCGATTGTGCTCATCCGACTGGACCCGACGATGTCGCGTGGTGCCAGGGTGATAGCGTCATGACAGCAACCCGTATGCAGCACATCCAAGATGCGCTCACACGGATGCGTAATCATAGCGCAACTTGCGCCAGTCTTGCGAACGTGATCCAGGCTGTGATAGACAGCAACACTTTCCGGGTCACTCATCCCGGCAGTTCTTCTGGGTTTGCACCTCCAGGACTGGGCACTCTTGGATGGATGGGCGTCCGGGCCGACTGGGTAGACCAGTACTATGACAGCAACCATCAGTTCATTAGTACGAATTTCGGCAGCAGTATTCCCATGACCCTGGTAGGTATATTCGCTCACGAAGCCGATCACCTTTTGGGAAACGTGGCCACCGGAGCGGACATCAATGGGCATACCCACCAAGGCGATGGACTCGTCACGCCGAACCAATTCGCCTGCGGACTCTAGCACGGTGAAAGGATTCACTGTGATCTCTCACCTGTGCATCCTAATACTTCTGATGCCCACAGGTGCATGTGCGCCCAGGAGCGCGCCCGCACGGGCACCGACTGCTACTGTCCGGGTCACGGACACCGATTCGGCGCAATTCGTTGCGGTAATCACCAAGATGCTTCAGTACTACAGCCCTGATACGCTGCGGGTGAATCCGATGCCATTGCGCGACTCCATCGAGATGGTGAATCCGAACGATGTTGATACGAGCATTACTGGCATTCGAGTTGGCGCGAAGCGTCAGGCGGTTTTGCGCGCGATGGGCATTCACCTTACGACCGATGCGTCTCCTGGCTCGTGCCCGCAGGAGATCATCGCTCCGCCGGAGGGCTTTCCTGAATGTCCCGCCCATCTTGAACATCGACTTGTCGTCGGCAAACCGTACTTAGGCTTCCTCGGATCTGTTCGAAGCACCATATTCGGAAGTCAGCCTGACAGAACAGGCCCCCCATTGAACCTGGTACGGGTGATCAGTGCCGATGTGCGTAGGTTTGGGTCAGTCTTCGCGGTCCACGATCTTGTACTTCGCGAAGTCAATGGGAGTTGGAAGGTCTCCGAGCTTAGGTTGCTCTACGTGTCACCATAAATACATCGAAGGAAATGGGGAAAGAGAGCAACCGGTAAATGATTGCTCTCATTCCGGTTTCTTTCGGACGTTGATCGCTTGCTGTGAGTGGGTGAGTCAAGTGATGGTAAAGTGCTCCAGGTTCGGGGGATAATCGGGCGATCGACCGACTGACTGACAAGTTGGGCTGTCTATCTCTATACCCTCGACAGCAGCAAGCGCGGGTTAGGCATCACTAATCGCATGAATATCTGCCGCCAAACTCTTGCTGCCTGCCTCAACCCAGCGTCTCGAACCCAGGCACGTGCGCGACATCCCACAGATGACCGTCAGGGTCTTGGAAGTACCCGGCATAGCCACCATAGAACGTCTTCTGCGCAGGCTTGATGACCTTGGCCCCCGCTCTCTCGGCCAGCAACATGACTGCATCAACTTCCGCGTCCGAAGCGACGTTGTGCCCAATCGACAAGTCCGTCGAGCTTGGTGTTTGGAGCGGTAGTCCGGTGTCAGCGGCAAGGCTCTTGCGTGGCCAGAGCGCGAGTTTCAACCCGGACCTGAGATCAAAGAAGGCGACCGCTCCGTTCTCAAACTCTGTTCCGACTATGCCCTTCGTGGCGAAGCCAAGACCGTCTTTGTAGAAGGCCACCGAGCGCTCCAAGTCGTCAACGCACAGGGTGAGAACTGTTATGTGAGGTTTCATAGCGATGCCCTTCAAGGAGGAGCATGTGTTTGTGCCACCTAACGACCTGCGCTTCTGCCGCGAGGCCTGGCCGAGGCCGCCGCAGTCCTTAGATCAAGAATACCTCGCGGCGGCTGAACCGCTCTGGCCTCGACGGCAGAAAGCGCGGGCTATGTGGCCGCATCACGGTCAAGTCCGATAGCCGACCACCGCCCACGCACGAGCTTGCAGAACAATCCGGCCTTCATGTTCCGCGCCAATGCGGCGTCGAATGTCGCTTGCAAGAGCGGTACGCTGTTTCTCGGAAAGCGCGGCCACCAGGCTCGGGGCGGGACCGGTGCCCCCAAGAAATGGCCGCCAGTAATCATCAAAGCCGGCAAAGACAGTTGCCACTGATATGGCCTTCCCGCGAATGCGTGTCGCACCAGCAGATCGGAACAGTGCCGCGAGCCGAGAAGGGTTACAGATCGGAAAACGCCGCCCCTCGTCCGCCGGCGCGGCTCGAGGATCAAGCAGCACGGCGGCATCCCAAAAATGCCTCAAGAACTCCATCCCCTTGGCGTAGTCCCAGACGAAGGCTCCCACCAGTCCACCGGAACGTACGCTGTCGAGTTGCTCCACAATCGCGCGGTGTGGGTCGGGGAAGAAGTTGAGTGCAAGCCCCGAAACCACAGCATCGTAGCCGCCTTCTCGGCGGGGTAGGCTCCCGGCTCCGGCAACCGTGAAGGTCACCCGCGAGTCAGGCAGCTTGCGGCGGGCAACTTCAAGAAACTCAACCGATGGATCACAGCCTACGACCGAAGCCGGGCCTACTTGGGCACAGATCGCGCTGGCAAGCGCCCCCGTGCCCGTTCCTACGTCGAGCCAATGTCCATCGGAGGGTGCGTTCAGCCAGGTGATGAAGGTCGCGGCCAGGGGACGACTCCAACGACCCATGAACTCCTCATAGGTGTCGCCCGCACTCCATACATCCCCCGTAGCTCTCGGCATCAGGTCAGTACTCGCAGGGTGGATCAGTCTTGGACGCCACAGAACGTCCTGCGCTTCTGCCGCGAGGCCTTGCGAGGCCGCCGCCATCCTCGAACCGATCAAACGCGGCGGCCGAGCGTTTCAGGCCTCGTCGGCAGCAGGCGCCGGTCAGCCGGCCCAGCACTCGCGCGGTGACCTGGGGGTGAAGCACTATGCGGCCGCTCCAACGGCACCCGCCCTGGGCACGTCGATCTCTTCTACCCAGCTGATCACGACCCAGCCTTCACTCAGCCTCGGCCTACTCTTGCCCGACGATGTCGACCGAAATCTCCACCGCCGGAATCGTTCCTCTGTTCTCGAGCCAGTGCGTGGTGTTCCTATCCTCGGCCCAGCCCACTCCCGGCCCGTAATCCGTAGCAACTCCATTTCGGTGGTCAGTGATCGTTCCCTGCAGGATATAGACGGTGCCTGGCCGGCCCTTATGATCGTGAATCGGGCCGAAGACGCCTCCAGGCTCGATGGTCACCATACGCATTCGAAGTTGGCGCCCTGCCATGCCGTCGATTTCAGGGCCAAGGTCAACCGTTGCAAGTAACTTCACCGCCACACCTTTCGTTTCAGGTGCTACCTGTGCGTTGCTCATCGTGCTCTCCTCTGTACTTCCGAGGCCGAACGTGCCGCTGTCAAGCAGCGGCGGCATTGTCGCACCGGTCCGGCTAACGACCTCCGCTTCTGCGGCGGCGCCAGCCAAGGCCGCCGCTCTCCCCAAACCTATCTAATGCGGCGGCCGAGCGTTTCAGGCCTCGACGGCAGCAAGCGCCGGCTAGGAAGCCAATCCCCCATCGCCGTTCACCCACACCCAAGGGTAAGAGCCCGGAGAGAATCCCGACGCTACCGCAAATCGGCCGATGGTGGGCCAGACCCTATCGGGCCTTGCTACGGCGCTTGACCACTTGGAGGAGCCGATGCCATCACTGCTGTGGTGCACTCGGCAACGGCCAGAAGTGCGCAATGCTCACTAGCCCAATCAGCGCAACGACCAATGAGACATAGCGATGCGACGGGTCTTGGAGGCCGTAGATCAAGATCGCAATACTCCACCCCATGGGTACTACTCGGCGCAGCGCCAACGCTGCGTGGCGGCTGAGAAACATTCCAACGAGGCCGATCCCAACGATCACGAGCAAATGGCGGAGTTCCGACATGATTCGCTCTTCCGAAGCACAATTGGACCAGAGCTGTCGATCCGGGCGGCCGACGACCGCTCGAGGTCTACGAAGGTACGGTCGATCGCCGAGTCCCCAAGAGGAATGAGATCCCGAACAGCACCGCAAGAAGGCGCGCGCTTCGATTCGTGGGGTCGGCAAATGCAGCAACAGCCATGATGGTTGTGCTGACTGCTAGGATCACCCGCCGCACGGTGAGGGGAACGCGGTTGCGAACCGCGACGCCAAGCAGCCCGATAGCGATCATCAATCCCACGAACAGGTATCCTGGCATAGTCCGAGGCTCCCATTGAGTCCCGCGCCTGTACCGACGGCGTGGCTTTCTACCGAGTTGCGCTTCTGTGACGGGGCCAGCCGGGGCCGCCGCCCTCCCCAAATCTACTAGACGCGGCGGCCGAGCGTCTCAGGCGTCGTCGGTAGCAAGCGCGGGTTAGGCAAGGCGACGCCGCCGACGCTGCTTGGCCAATTCCGATCGAATGAGCACCGGCCCAAGGCCGGTGCTCACAAACGGGACGCGATTGCGAGCGATGGCTTCGTCGATCAGGTCCACGACCGCCGGACGAGCGAGTGTGGACGCGCCCTCCAGGGGAATCCAGCGCGTCTGTTTGCCGGACCCCCGCAACAATGTCTCAGAATCCGGCAATCCCCTGCCACGATTGAAGTACAGCCTGACTCCGTTCGCGCTCGCGCGGATTGCAAGGACGCCCTCATACCCGTGCTCGTTCGGTGAATAGCTGATGACGACGCAGTCGGAATACTCATAGACCAGCTCATGGGCGGTGGGCAGGCGCTTTCGCAGCCATCGTCGCAGTGCGCCTGTGAGCCGTTGATGCGCGGGAGCGAACTTGGCGATAAGGGCACGCAACTGGGCTTCCGCCGATCGTCGCGCCGCCGCAGACTGGGTGTTCAGCTCTGAAGTACTCATGACGTGAAGCTCCGCCTGACGAGTTGCGCCTCTGCCGCGAGGCCTGGCGAGGCCGCCGCAGTCCTTGGATAAAGAATACCTCGCGGCGGCCGAACCGCCTTGGCCTCGACGGCAGCCGCCGGCTAAACCGCTAGTTACTTCCAGGCAAAGGCTTCCAGCCAAATGAGTCCATCGCTATCTGTGCGGAAGACATAGGCGAAGTGCGCGCTCGTGCCGACCAGTCGTCGATCTGAGGTCATGGACACCACGCCGAGGGCATTGCCGTTGTGATCGAAGACATCGTACTCACGTTGCGCCTGGCCCGACACGCCGTACCGAAGCACCCAGAGTCTGTCCAGGTGATCGATGACCGACAGTCCCGCCACGAAGGACGGCTTGGTGCGCGGGTAGGTCCGAGCGAAGGGCGGCCCCTTCGACTCAACTCGCCGCCGATCGGCATCGGTCACCGCGATGGACGGAGTCCTCACAACGCTCCCACGATGGCGTGAGCCGTCGCTTTGTCGCCATTCAACAGAGTACGGCGCAGGCTGCACGACCGCCAGGTCACCGGCCGATCCAATGGCCCAGTCCTCCACAGCCGCGTATGGCATCACGCTCCGTGTGGTTACGGTGTGACCGTTCATCGTCCGGGTAACCGGCTCTGGGCTGGCCGCTGCGAAGGATCCGATGCTATCAATGCGGTCGGTCGCGCGGTTCCACCGGAGAATGCTCACCGACTCACCAGGGCCTCTCCCGAAGGCGGTGGCCTGGAAATAGAGACGTCCGGCTCGATCGCTCGCCCGAAGCCATGGAACGGCGTTCGTCAAGGCAGGGGGAAACGGCGTCGTCGAAACCAGCGCACCGTGCGGGTCGATCACCAGAAACCGTCGTGCATCGCGATCCAACAGGAGGGTCGAATCCCCTTGAAGCCCCAGAAGCAGGGTTGGCGCAGTGTACTCACCCGGTCCTGCACCGGATCGGCCCAGCTGCGTACGGGTTCGCCCACCAGCAGAGATCAGAAAGAGCGCTGGCTCGTCCACGTCCGAAAGCAGGACTCGACCGTCGGGTAGTTCCCGCACGGAAACGGGGTCAGTGAAGGGTTGGCTGGACGTCCACGTAGGGCGAGCGAACGACATCGCGAAACGTCCCTGCGCGTCGAGGTGAGAAGCACCGAGGGTTAAAGCAGCTGCCAAGATGGCGCGGGCCTCACGATGTCTCACGATTTCTCCGGATAGAGGCTGTCTAATGAGTTGCGCTTCTGCGGCGAGGCCAGGTGAGGCCGCCGCATTCCTCCATCAACAACATACCGCGGCGGCCGAACCGCCTTGGCCTCGACGGCAGCAAGCGCGGGTTAGGTGTAGATGATGAGGCGGTTGTTCACTGAGCCATAGCAGATGAAGCTGGGAGTGGCGAAACCACCAACCCACTCACTCGAGGGCTCAGCGAACCTGCATAAGCTAGCGCGATTGACGCCGACCGGGCGATTGCGGATGGTCCGGCGGTTGGAGGCCGGCGAGCGCCTGCGGGACGTGGCCGAGGCGATCGATCTCAGCACCACCACGGTGCGACGGTGGTGACGGCGGTATCAGGTGGCGGGCGAGGCGGGGCTCGGGGCTCGCTCGAGTCGGCCCCACCGCTCGCCGCGGGCCCTGCGCTGGTTTGCGACGCAGGGCGTGCCGATCCAGGCGCTGCTCACCGACAACGGCAGCGCGTACGTGAGCCGCCTGCCACCGGCTCGGCCTGCGCCCGCGCCTATCGCACCTCGGTCACCCGGGCGAGCGCACTGCCCGATGTCCTGCGATACTACAACCAGGACCGCTTCCACATGGGCCTGAACGGACTGACTCCCAGGCAGCGACTTGCGACGCATCAGTGAACAACGTCTTCATCAACTGAGCAACCGGGGAGATAGGTAACACAATAAACCGGGTACATGGTAACACTTTCTCGGTGCTCCCGGTCAGCTCCGAAGGACATACTTCCGCTCATCAAACCTGGCGATCAGAACGTTGCAGAAATAGATCGACCAGATGCCGTCGTCGACTTCATCAAGGCCCACGTTGTAGCCTTCGAGCGGGGTGGCCAGGAAGAGCAGCCGTCGCCCAAAGCGAAAGGTGCCGCCGCTGGTGACACGCTTCACGAGGTAATGCCCCGGGTACTCGATCGGCGGCAGGCGCCGGGGATAGGGTCGCGGTGACGGCCGGTAGACCGACGCGGGGGTCTTGCCGTGGAGCGTGTCGTGGGGTCGCACCTCGTTGTACTCGGTGCGAAAGGTGTCGAAGGCGCGTTGCTGTGCCGGCAGGGTGGCGCGTGGGGGGCGGATGGCCCCGGCCTTGAGCGTCTTGTGCATGCGTTCGTGCGCGCCGTTCTGCTGCGGGTGGGCGGGGAGGATGCGTTGATGCTGAATGCCGAGCCGCATCCACCACACATTGAGCTGCGAGAGCCCATGGATGGCCTGGGTGGCGAAGGGGACGCCGTTGTCGGTGCGGATGGCGCGCGGCAGGCCGTACTCGCGGAAGGCGCGCGCAAACGCAGGCTTGGTGCCCACGGTCTGGACATTCCGCAAGCTGTGGCACGTCAGCAGGTAGCGCGAATGCTGGTCGGTGATCGTCAGCGGATAGCAGTACCGGCCATCGCCGGTCCGGAACTGGCCCTTGAAATCGGCCGCCCAGAGATCGTTGGGCTCGGTGGTATGCGGCGGCACCGTGCCGGGATGGACGGCCCGTCGCCGCCGTCGGCGCTTCGTGATGAGGCCTTGGCGCTCGAACAGATCGCCGACGGTACTCACCGCCGGCCACACCGTGATCCGGCGATGACGCGGGCGGAGCAGGTCGAGCAATTTCTTGGGGCCCCACTGCGGATGGGCACGCCGTGCGGTGCAAAGCAGCTCGCGATGGCCTCGGGGATGCGGTGCGGACAGTGGTGCGGGGCACGACTCCGGTCGGCGAGCGCCGCGCGCCCGCCTTCCTCGACTCGCTCCCGCCACTTGTAGCCGGTCTTGCGGCTGATGCCATAGCGCTCGCACAGTTCGGTCATGGATAGAGCCCGGCGCGGACGTCCGCGATGAAGCGTTGACGTTGTTCCATAGGGGCGATCTCCAGCCACGGCATGGCCAACCTCCGGAAGGTCAGCCAGGGTAGTAGTGTCACCCATGTTGCCGGTATACTCTGTTACCTATGTACCCGGTTTGTACCGGCGTGCCGTCTAACCGGCGCTTGCTGCCGACGAGGCCCGAAACGCTCAGCCGTCGCGTTCGATAGGTTCAGGGATGGCGGCGGCCTCACTTGGTCTCGCGGCAGAAGCGCAGGTCGTTCGGCGGCCGGCCGCAGAATTATGCAATGAGACAACCATGATTCCAGTCGGGCATGTTCGCGAACTCGTGCGGTATCCCGTCAAGTCCATGGCAGGGATCACCACGGATGCGGCCAACCTTGGGTGGTATGGGCTGGAGGGTGACCGGCGGTTCGCTTTTCGGCGCGTGAGCGCCGACAACGGCATGCCTTGGCTCACTGCCAGCCGTCTCCCGAATCTGCTTCTCTATCAGCCCGTTGGGGTCGACGAGAGCAGCGGGGAGCCACTTCCGACGCACGTGCGCACACCAGGCGGAGGGTGCATCGAACTACGAAGTCCGGAACTGAGGGCTGAGCTCGTCGATCGATTCGGGAGTGCCGTCGACCTCATGAAGCTCGATCATGGGATCTTCGACGAAGCGCCGGTCTCAATCATCAGCCTGGCCACGATCGCAGGCCTTGGCCGTCAGGCCGGCCTCGACCTCGATCGGCGACGGTTCCGAGCCAACATCGTGGTTGCGGCGTTGGCCAGCGAGCCGTTTCTCGAGGATCGGTGGGTCGGGGGGATGTTGATGTTCGGTGACATTGATCCACGGCCAGCTGTACGCGTTACCATGCGCGACCTGCGCTGCATGATGATCAACCTCGATCCCGAGACCGGAGCACAAGACGCACGCGTACTGAAGACGGTCATGCACCTGAACTCAAGCAATGCAGGCGTGTACGCAGTAGTGGTACGACCTGGCCCGATTCGGGTTGGCGATCAAGTGACACTTGTAACAGAGGGCTTTGACAGGGTGAAGTCGGCACCCAACATCGGGCCTGCCGGCTAACCCGCGCTTGCTGCCGACGAGGCCAAGGCGGTTCGGCCGCCGTGAGGTATGCTTTACTTAAGGACTGCGGCGGCCTCGCCCGGCCACGCGGCAGAAGTGCAGGTCGGTAGGCCTCACCGCGACGTTTGTGTTGGCGACCTGTTGTGGTACGACAGATTTGAGCGAGGGAGGTGGCGATGAAATCGGCGTGGGCGTCGATGGATGCATATTTCGCCAAGGCGCTGATCGCGCCGGATGACGCATTGACGGCGGCACTTGCCACGAGTGACGCTGCGGGCTTGCCCGCGATTCAGGTGACCGAGGCGCAAGGAAAGTTCTTGGCGCTGCTGGTGGAGCTCGCAGGCGCGCGCCGAGTGTTGGAGATCGGCACCCTCGGTGGGTACAGTACGATTTGGATGGCGCGTGCCTTGCCACCAGACGGGGCGCTGCTGTCGCTCGAGCTGGATCCGCGACACGCCGATGTCGCTCGCGCGAACGTCGCGCGTGCGGGATTGGCTGATCGGGTGACGATCTGGACGGGACCGGCGCTCGTGAGTCTGGCGCGGCTGCAGCAAGAGCGCGCGGCGCCGTTTGATCTGGTGTTTATCGATGCCGATAAGGTGACGATTGATCAGTACTTCATCCAGGCGCTCGCGCTGTCCCAACCAGGCACGCTCCTCATTGTGGACAACGTCGTGCGGGAGGGCGCCGTGCTCGACTCCGCCAGTACGGATCCCAGCGTGCAGGGCGTCCGGCGCCTCGTCGCATACCTTGGGCAGGCGCGCGCTGTGTCGGCTGTAGCCCTTCAAACGGTCGCCGGTAAGGGGTACGATGGGTTCATTCTGGCGCGCGTGGTTGGGCCGAACGAGTCGGCTGATCCCGGTGCCCGTGGTGAGGCCTAACCTCGCATTGCTGCTGGCAGCGCCGCCGCGGTGCGGCTTGTAACGTCGCCTGCTGGCGCAGGCTCGTTCACGGCTTCCTATTGGAACCGCTGCAGCGGAATGTACGCGTTGGGGTGCGCTGCAAACATCTTAGGGTAACCCAGGAGTAGGCATGGAGAAGGTCAGCCTTGCTGAGAAGTTCGCGCTCATCACCGACCATTGGCGCCCCAAGGTCGTCGGAGCACTCAATGGCCAGGAGGTCAAGGCCGTGAAGTTCCAAGGGACCTTCGTCTGGCACCACCACGAACGCGAGGACGAGCTGTTCCTCGGGGTGCGGGGCCATTTCCGCGTGGAATTTCGCGATCGGGCGATGGAGATTGGCCCCGGCGAGTTCATCGTCGTGCCACGCGGGGTCGAACACCGCACGGTCGCGGACGAGGAGGCCGAGGTATTGATCTTCGAGCCCGAGGCGACTCGTAACACCGGCAACCTTGAAGACCCAACCTTCACGGCACCCGTGGGCGTCCGCATATGAACTAGCGGGATGATGGCGCAGACTAACCCGCGCTTGCTGCGGGTGGGGCCAGGAGCACCGAGGCCGCCGCGGTAGATAGGTTTGGAGAAGGCGGCGTCCTCACCTGGCCTCGCGGCAGAGGCGCAACTCGTTAGGTGGACCAGAACCGATGGTAGAGGACACCATAGCTGCCAAGACCTTGCTTATCCTGGGTGCCACAGGCGGAACGGGCCAGCATGTTGTTGCCCAGGCCTTGCACCGGGGGTTTGTGGTCACGGCCCTTGCTCGCGATCCGGCACGCCTCAACATTGCCTCAGACCGCCTCCACGTCCTCGCCGGAAGCGTGACAGATGAGGCGACATTGGCAGCGGCCATGCGCGGCCAAGATGCAGTGATCAGTACCCTCGGTGTCGGGAAGTCGTTCAGATCCGGCGGCATCATTGGGCGGGCCGTTCCCCTGATCGTGAGCGCCATGGAGGCAGAGGGTACCCGCCGACTCATCCTCACCTCGGCGTTCGGCGTCGGCGAGACCCGCCGCGATACGCCGGTGATCCCCCGGTTGTTCATTCGCACGTTTCTGCGAGACATTTGCCGCGATAAGGAAGTCGGCGAGGCAGCGCTTCGCCGGAGCGGCCTTGAGTGGACGCTTGTTTACCCGACCGGATTGGCCGATCGACCGGGAACCGGGCAGTACCGGGTCGGTGAGCGCCTTGCGCTACGAGGCTTTCCAACGATCGCCCGCGCGGATGTTGCAGACTTTCTCCTGAACTCGGTCGCTGATGGGGCGTACTTACGAAGATGTGTCCTGGTGAGTTCATGAATCCATTCCGGCGCGCAGCAGAAGCGCAGGTCGTCAGGCATCGCACATCACCTACGTAGGAGGACCGACGATGTCAGAGAATACGACGAAGGCAACGGACGCGAGCGTCCAACACTACCTCGCCGCGATCGGTGATGACAGGCAACGCAAGGACTGCGAGGCTCTCGCCACCCTGATGACGAAGGCCACGAAGCATCCGCCAAAGATGTGGGGGCCGAGCATCGTCGGCTACGGCAGTTATCACTACAAGTATGACAGCGGTCGAGAAGGCGATGCGTGCCTGGTGGGCTTCTCAGCACGGAAGGGTAACATCAGTGTTTATGGTTTGAATGCGGCGGTCGACGCACCACAGCTTCTCCACGCGCTCGGCAAGCACAAGGCTGCGAAGGGCTGCGTGTCCCTCAAGACCCTTGCCGGCATCGATCTGAAGGTGCTTGCCAAATTGGTCGCGAGTGCGGCGAGGGAGAAGAGTCGCCAGAAGACGAAGAGCGACGCCTAACCCGCGTTTGCTGCCGTCGAGGCCAGAGCGGTCCGGCTGCCGCCGCAATCATTATCCACAAAGAGAAGGACCTCGTGGTGCATTTTTAGCGCGCCAGCGCCCTTTCTCCTGCCACAGCTCAAAGCCTCGGTGCCCTCGGAGTCGATGAGGGCACCGCCCTCCGACGCCTCCGCAATCGGGCGGTACTCCCGCGCAGCCACTCCAGGCGCCTTCGACCTAGCCGAACCAAGTTGGCTGGTGCTCGGGCGCACGCGGCGTCAGTTGATCCTCGTTCTCCTCTTCATGCTGGTAGCGATCGGAGAGCGCGGCAAGCCTCGGCGGGACCGGGTCGGAGATGGGGGCCTCGGGGAGCGGGGATTCCGTGGAATCTAGGGCGCTCCGCAGGGGTCGCAATTCGCCGGCGCCGGGCGGCTCAGGTCTCGCGAGCCCCGGCCGATGCTGGATAAGTTGATGCACCGCTATGTCGACCCCGACCCCGACCCCTGCTCCGGAGCCGCCGATGTCGCTTTCCCTCTCCCGCCACACCTTTGCCGCCCTCCTCTTCCTCGCCGCCTGCAGCAGCAGCGCGACGACCGATGTCAACAGCACCGGTACCCTCCAGATCCAGGGCGCCGCGATGAGCGGCTGGGGCCAGAATATTCGGGTGACCAAGAACGGCGCCGCGGCGACCGGGCTCACGGTGACCGTCAACGGCACGGCGATGCCCGAGACCAGCGCCGGGACGTACGGCGGTGCGCTCGGCACCCCGCTCACCGCCGGGAGCGCAATCGAGGTGCGCGCGACCGATGGCACACTGACCGCGATCGGCGACGCGACGATTCCGGCGCAGCCCACCGTCACGAGCGTGGAGTCCACCACCCTCGGTGCGCCGGTGACGATCCACTGGTCGGTGGCGAGCGACCCCGACTCGTTCTCAGTGTCGCTCAACTACCATCTCCCCGACAACAGCGCTGTCGCTGTGATGGCCCGGCTCGCCGGCAGCGCGCGCCAGGTGATACTCCAGACGAGCGACATCCCCGCCAACGGGGTGGTCTACTCAGTGGGCGTCGAGGCGTTCGTGCGCGGGAGCTTTCATGGCGACGCGGCGAGCACGTCGGACATGCATGTGAGGACGAGCTCGCCGAGTCTGGGCTATACGCTGCAGTAAGAGACGGCGTATCGATGATCGGGGAGGGCTGGCCGCTCCGGGGAACCAGACGGGGGTGTGCCCATGAAACCCCGAGTTCGGCCAGGCGAGTATCCCGGCGGCCTGGTCTTCATCAAACAACCCCAAACGCACGAACAGCCGGAGCACGGCGCAGTGGAACGCCTCGGTCCACCGCGCCGAGCAGGCGCCGACGATTATGCTTCCTGCAGACGAGCGGACCCTCGATCTGCCGCCGGGGAGGCCCCCGGCGGTCCGCTCGCAGCAGAGGCTGGCGTTTGGCCGCAGGAAACACACGCTCCCTCACCACCAGCCGACCTCGGAGGGTCCATGAAGCGAGTCACTGGCATTGGCGGCATCTTTTTCAAGGCCAACGACGCTCCGGCACTACAGGCTTGGTACAAGCGGCACCTCGGCATCGATGTCCAAGAATGGGGTGGCGCGGCTTTCACCTGGACCGATGGTGAAGGGAAGCCGGTTGCCGGAACAACCGTCTGGTCCATTGGTTCGGCGCAGGGTGACCACTTTGCGCCCAGCAAGGCACCTTTCATGGTCAATTACAGGGTGGAGGATCTCCTTGCCCTGGTTACAGTCTTACGCGAAGAAGGCTGCAACGTTCTCGAGAAGATTGACGATTCCGAGTACGGGAAGTTTGCCTGGGTCATCGATCCAGAAGGAAACAAGGTGGAACTTTGGCAACCGCCTGCCGGCCAATGAAAAGTGCGGCCGGGCGCAGAACGAATCTGCGGCCGAACCCGCGTTCGCTGTCGACCGGGCGTGCCGATCGTCAGACATCACCACAGGAGGCCGATGTGGCACAACCTGATTCACCATACTCACGTTCGATTGGCCTGTCGGGCCTCATTCGCTGGCTAATCGTGGTGGCCGGCGTAATAGCGGTTGGCGCGGCGTTCGCTGCAGGCTTCTACACTCTGGCCATCGCAGGTGTGGTGTTCCTTGCCGCCGCTGCTGGTATTGGTTATCGGGCCTGGCGAGCTCGGTAAGCCCCTGGTGAGACATAATGCAGGCACCGTCGGAGGTCGATCTACCGTGAAACCAATCCTTCGCACTTGTGTGGCGTTCGTCACCGGAGTTGCCACTCTCTACTTCGTCTTTTGGCTATCGGTGCTATTCCCTCTTCCGGTCGGCCGAGTTCCTATTGTGCGCATTGCGGTGGCCTTGGCCTGTGCTGTCCTTGCGACCCGGTACCTATGGAAGAGCGGGGACGGAACTTCCTCCTCGCGGGGCTTGGTCGAATCTGTCGCCGTTGGAGCATTGGTCACCGGTGTCCTTGGTTTTGTGATCGGTTTTGTTGGACCAATGATCCTTGCGCCGAGCGCAAACCAAGGTCCGATGCTTGGCATCTTCATCACGGGTCCGTTGGGAGTCGTGCTCGGTGCCGTTGGTGGTGGCATCTTCTGGCGGACGCATCGCGGATCAGCGGCAGCGAATACGCGCGATGGAACGGGCGGGATCTAACCCGCGCTTGCTGCGAGTGGGGCCAGAAGCAGTGAGGCCGCCGCGTTTGATCGGTTTGAGGATGGCGGTGGCCTCGCCAGGCCTCGCGGCAGAAGCGGAACTCGCTTGGTGGCAGAAGTCCGCCCGCCTACGTACCCTTCCGCATGGTCCATGTCGAACGCCATCGCACCGGCCACATCAGCTGGCTCCGCGCCGCTGTTCTCGGCGCCAATGATGGCCTCATCTCCACCAGCAGTCTCGTGGTCGGCGTCGCTGCGGCTCAAGCGGCGCGCGGTCCTGTGCTCCTCACGGCCCTTGCCGGGCTGGTCGCGGGCGCCCTTTCGATGGCTGCGGGCGAGTATGTCTCCGTCAGCTCCCAAGCCGACACCGAGCTGGCTGACCTCGCGCGGGAGCGCGGGGAATTAGCCACTCAACCCGAGGCGGAGCACGCGGAGCTGACTGACATCTACGTGGGCCGGGGGCTCGACCCTACTCTGGCCGCCCAGGTTGCCACCGAGCTGATGTCCCACGATGCCCTGGGTGCGCATGCTCGCGATGAATTGGGCCAGTCCGAGTCGAGCCTCGCTCGACCGCTGCAGGCGGCACTGGCGTCGGCCGCCGCCTTCGCAGCCGGTGCGACCGTGCCCTTACTGGTGGTCCTGTTGTTCCCGATCACAGCGGTCGTGCCGATGACCGTTGGCGCGTCGCTGGTCTTGCTGGGCCTCCTCGGAACCTTGGCGGCGCGCCTGGGTGGAGCCGCTCCCCTGCGCGGGGCATTCCGCGTCACCTTTTGGGGTGCCGTTGCGATGGGCGTGACAGCGCTGATCGGGCGCCTCTTCGGCACCGTGGTCTAGCTCGCATCGCTGCCACCTTACCGGCGCTTGCCGCCGCGAGGTCAAGCGTTTCGGCCGCCGCGCCGTTGCATCAGGGCCAGGTCGTGCCCCTGGATAGCGGGTTGGCGCTGAGTGCAGCAAAAGTCGGGGTGGAGCACAAGCTTCCCCTCCCCGATAGCATCATCTTCGCGACGGCGCAGCAATTCGCGGCGACGCTCTGGACGATGGACGCCGACTTCGACGGCCTGCCTGATGTCCACTAGTTCCCGAAGGGGAAGTAGGGGCCGGCTAACCCGCGCTTGGTGCCGTCGAGGCCAGAGCGGGGCGGGGCGACCCGCTATCATCCTATGTGGGCCGGGCCGTCCCACCCCAGGCCCGGCAGCAGAAGGGCAGCGCCGTCAGGTGCCCGAAGCTCAGGAGGGACAGACAACGCCATGCATCACAAGAGCCACCATGCTCCCGGGCCCCCGTTCGAGTGGAAGCTCGTGGAGTCTGCGTATGTTCTCCAAGACCGATGGTTGTCGCTCCGCGCCGATACGTGTCAGCTCCCCAGCGGGCATACGCTTGCCCCGTACTACGTCCTGGAGTACCCGGCGTGGGTCAATGTTGTGGCGATCACGCCGGACCATCATCTCGTCCTGGTACGACAGTACCGCCATGGGATCCAGCAGACAGTGGTGGAGCTGCCCTGTGGCACGGTCGAAGCCGGTGACTCCTCCCCTCTGGCCGCCATGCAGCGCGAGTTGCTGGAAGAAACGGGCTACGCTGGTACGCACATGGTCGAGACGGGCAGGCTTTCTCCCAACGCAGCCACCCACGCCAACTGGACCTACTGTTTCCTTGCGACGGGGGTCGAATTGGTGGCAGCACCCGTGCCGGATGCCACGGAGGCCGTCGAGACCGTGCTCATGCCACTCTCGGAGGTTGTCGGGTGGGCGCGCCGAGGCGGGTTGACACAGGCGTTACATGTTGGCGCATTGTTCCTCGCATTAGATGCAATCAGTACCCTGGGGAAGGCTTGATCGGAGCATTGTCCTGCGGCTCTGGCGCCCCGTCGAGTTTCCATGCCGCACGGTGAATAGCGCTTCGCGCCGCGTGGCCGAGCCCATCGGTGGTCAACTCGAAAGCATTCGCCGACAGTCGCAGCAGGTTGCGGGGACGTTCAGGACCACGCGGTTCATCCCATCCTTGCGGACGATCCCCTGACGGCTTCGGCCCTACCCGCGCAGCGTCGACATGCAGTCGCCAAGGGAGGATAGATAGCCACGGTGAGCGCAGGCCTTTCCCTCGATCGTCCCGCACTCGTCCGGCAGAGTCGGCGGCTCAACTACGCCACCATCGCGTACAACAGCCTCGAAGGGCTGTTTGCGATCGCGGCAGGATTGGTCGCCGGCAGCGTCGCGCTGGTGGGGTTCGGCATCGACAGCGTGATCGAGGTGAGTGCGGGAGCAACGGCGCTTTGGCGGTTGCGCGCCGACGCGGACCCGATTCGCCGTGAGCGGGTGGAACGGCTGGCGCTTCGGGTCATGGGGGTCTCGTTTCTGGCACTCGCAGCCTATGTGAGCGTTGAGTCCCTCCGTGCGCTGATCAACCACGCGGCCGCCGACCGCTCCTGGTTTGGAATTCTGCTCGCCGTGCTATCGCTGATCATCATGCCGTACCTCTCCTCCGCGAAGCGGGCTATCGCCCTCCGCTTGCAAAGTGGGGCGCTGGCGGCCGAAGCGAAGCAGACCCTGATCTGCATGTACCTCTCCGTGATCCTCCTGGGTGGGCTGCTCCTCAATGCGTTGCTTGGCTGGTGGTGGGCGGACCCTGTGGCAGCGATCGTCATGGTTCCCCTGATCACCTGGGAAGGTATCGAGGGCCTCCGCGGACGCTCGGTGTGCGGGGACGGCTGCTGACAGGACGGGCCATGAGCCCAAAGAAGGAGGTGCCGAAGCCCTCCAGGAGCCTCACCGCGACCGGCAGGCCGTCCGGCGGATTCACGGACGAGGAACGAGCCGCGATGGAGGACCGTGCCAGGGAGCTAAACGCCGAAGCGCGCGAACAAGAGCGGGGCGAGGATTGGCGCGCTCGTGAAGAGAGCGGTGACCTGAGGGGGAAAGACGTCATGAGCGAACACAACATCAGCCGGATCAGCGGTCACATCGTGCTGGGGCTCTCCCTGTTCGCGATGTTGCTGGTTGTCGGCGCCACCATTCTCACCATGTTGGGCAGGTTCAATCCGTCGGCCACTGGCGACGAAGGCACGGCCGCGCATCTCTTTCAGCTCACGATCGTCCTGCTCGTGCCTGCGGGCCTGACGTTCCTGGTCACGGCCGATTGGCGGCAGCCAACGAGGGCAGCAAGGCGCCTTGTCATACCGGCTGTTGCGCTGGTGATCGCGTTCTCGATGCTGTATTACATGGAGCATATACGGTAAGCGCCGACCGATTCATCGGGCGACACTCGGTTGCGCGGCACACGCTGACTACGTTGCCCCCGGTGCGAGGGATTGCAGAATTGAGGCTTATCGCCTTACTACCAATCGTCCTCGCCGCCATTGACGCGCGTCGCGCCCGGATTGTTGTCTTTGGATTGAACGACGGCGCCCTCCGGCGGGAGGTGCCACTGCGCACGCCCTTCTTACCGGACCAACAGTGGGTGGTCGGTGCCGACACCGTCATCATGCCGGGCAAGCTCAACAACCAGCCGTTCACGACCTGGATTGCGACGACGGACAGCATCTGGCACTGGGGTTCAGCCCCCGCGATCTACGAGGCTTCCCTGACAGCGTATCCCCAAGGCGGAGAGCCGTCGATCGCGACCCGCGAGAGCGGGTGGCTGGCCCTCTTCCCGTCTGATCCGAGCTTGTACCTCTTGAATCAGGCAGGCGTGGCGTTCGGGCAAGTGGTGCTGCCCGCTGTCCGGCGAGTGAGTGTCCCATCAGATGTTGCAGCTCGGGTGGTGGCGATCGCCGCGACAAACGACTTCCACTTCGCTTCGTCGCTTGCCCTCGCGATCCATCGCCTCAGTAGCGGGCAGTATCTGGTGGTGCATCTCGACGCCGATACCGAGCTGCGCCGGAACGTCAATGATCCGAGTAGCGGCGGCGTCGGCGTCTCCTACTCAAACGTGCGCTACTGGGTGACCCTGCTGTCTGCTGATCTGTCACTTGCCTGTGTCGACGGGCTCCTGCCGCTGCAGGTGGACAACATTCTCGCCCCGTTCTTTTGCGAGGATGTCCTGCACTTTGTTGCCCGTCGCGTCGATTCCGCCGGCCACCTCCGGTCGGTATTGTATTCCTATCAGGTTGCGGATGCCGGTTGTCGGTGGGTTCCGACTGGAGGAGTTCAATCTCAGTCGACGGGTCATTAGGGGTGCCGCCAGGGGGCGGTCCCGCGGACGGTGGCGAGCGTGGGCAGACTGACCCGCGTCTGCTGTCATCGCACAGCCGGGAGGTTCAGCCGAGGTGATGTATGCTTTCCCAGGGGCCGCGTCACAGCAGAGCAGAGTCGGCAGGTGTCACCAGGGGGACCACACCATGGGTAACAAGCACGTTCCGGTGGTTCTTGCGTTCGCTGCGGTCATTGGCGCGGCGATTGGTTACATGGACTCCCGGCCAACATGGGATGACACCGGCGTCACGGTCGGGGCCGTCTTCCTGGCGGCAGCGATCCTGGCCGCGTTGCGACCGCGCTTGGCCTGGTGGGTGGGCCTCCTTGTCGGCGCCCCGGTGTTGGCGTTCAACGTGGCCGTCAGTGGAGGCTTCGGGGCGGCTGTTGCGTTGGTGATTGGACTTGTCGGAGCGGGTCTTGGTCGCCTGGTTGGCGGGATGCTGGATGCCGCGGAGGCGCGCCTCGGACGAAGGTCCAACCAGACCCGGAGTGACGGCGAGGGCCCGCCGGAATGAGGTCGAGCCCTGGATTGCGTGGCACGCGGCGGATGCGCGAGGCTCGGCGCTTGCGACCGCGAGCTTCCCGATCATTGGGCTCGGCAACACATCCGAGCGATACCGGATGACGGCGCGGACAGACTCTTGAGAGGGAGATCCATGTGACAACCGAGGAGCGGATCGAGTGGGCTGGGCAGTTTGCACTGACCCTGTTGACGTTCGGGGTCATCTATGTCGTTGTGCGCATGGTCAGCGGCCAGAACTACCAGCCCCACTTTGCGCTTCCACTGGGGTTGCGGCTGGTGCTGATTCTCGTCGTGGCAGTCACCGCCACCACCGCACGGGTCTGGCTTTCGAACCGACGAAAGCGTCGGCGCAGCATTCGCCGGTTGACCGTCGCCGTCGCATGCATCGCCCTTGCTCCAGGGCCTTCGGCCGCCCAGCAGCTCACGGCGACCGAACGCGCCCGGATCGACAGTAGCGCATTGGCGGCGCTGGCGGCGACCGGCGCGCCGAGCGCCTCGATTGCCGTCGTTCGCGGCGGGGTAATTGTCTACGAGCACGGCTATGGCAACGGGCGCATCGCGCCAGCCACGGCGGCGACGCCTGCGATGCGCTACGCAATCGGGTCGGTCAGCAAGCAGTTTACCGCCACCGCCATCCTGCTCCTCCAGGAGGAGGGCAAGCTGTCGCTCGACGACAAGGTCGCCAAGTGGTTTCCGGAACTCGCGCGCGCCAACGACGTCAGCATTCGGCAACTGCTGTCGATGACGTCGGGGTACCAGGACTACTGGCCGCAGGACTATGTCTTCACCGATATGCAGCACCCGGCGACGGTGCAGACGATCATCCAGCGCTGGGTGGCCAAGGGGCTGGATTTCGAGCCCGGGACCAAGTGGCAGTACAGCAACACCAACTACATGATCGCGGCAGCGATTGTCGAGCGCGTGGCGAAGATGCGTTTCATCGACTTCCTGCGCCAGCGGATCTTTGACCCGCTCAGGATGACATCGGTGGCCGATGTCGATGCCGGTCCGCTCGGCCAGGGCGATGCCGAGCCCCTGCTGAGAAACGCGCTCGGGCCGCTTCGGCCCGCCCCGAAGGAGGCGAGGGGGTGGCTGTTCGGGGTGGCACAACTCGCGATGACAGCGCACGACCTCGCGTTGTGGGACCTCGCAGTCATCAACCGGACCATTCTGCGCCCTGCATCCTACCGGGCGCAGCAGACGGATGTGCTCCTCGAGGCCGGCAACGCGTCGGGCTACGGACTTGGTGTTACCGTCAGCGCGCCGGGCGGGCACCGACGCCTTGCACATGGCGGGGCGGTCTCCGGCTACACCACCAGTAACCAGGTGTACCCCGATGACCACGCGGCGATCGTGGTGTTCACGAACATCTACCCTGGCGCGGCGAACGCGCCCGGCCTCATCGCAGCGCGGATCGCGGATGTGCTCTTTGCCGCGACCGACACCACAAGTGCGGCGGTGCTGGCGTCAGCCCGGCGGATCTACGACGGGCTCACCAGGGGCACGATCGATCGTGCCCTGTTCACCTCGGCGGCGAACGCGTACTTCACCGAGCAGGTGCTGACGGATTACGCCACAAGCCTGGCGCGGCTGGGCCCGCTGACCGAATTCTCGGCCAGCGGCGAATCGCTGCGAGGTGGCATGACAATCCGATCGTACCGACTCCGCGCCGGCGGCGTGCTGATGGAGTTGACGACCATGACCCTGCCGGATGGACGGATCGATCAGTACATCGTCGCGCGTGAGGGCTAATGTCCTGATCGGGTCGCAGGAGGGCGCGTGTTGACGGCCCCCGTTTCCGTCAGCAGCAGCGTCGCGCTGCCGTGGTACGGCTTGTAGCCTGCGCCGCGCCCCACGCCAACCACCTCTGCGGTCAACTGGGCCCCGTCCACGTGAATGATGACATAGTGGTGCGGGGTTGCCATGGTGTCGGCAGCAGGCCGCACCAGGTGCTCAACCCTGACATGTTGTGCCGCGCCGGCTGCGAGATACTCGGTGAGATCCGGCTCGCTGGTGTATTCGTAGAGCGGCGCCCCGCCACCACCGGTGACGATCTGGTCGAACCGGTGACTGCCACTGGCATCCTGATAGAACTCGGCCCAGTGCTCGAACTCGTGCTCATGCCCCACCAGCATCAGCTTGACGTGGTACTGCCGGAAGAGCGGCAGCCACAGCTCCCGGACGGCCTTGGTGGCCGGTTCCAGCCGGGGACCGCCATGTCCGCCGGATGAGAAGGCCGGTGAATGTCCCACGACGACGATGTTGACGTAGCGGTCGCGGTCGAGGCCGGCCAGTTGTGCCTTGAGCCAGGCGAACTGGGTGGGGTCATCGGCAATCTGGGTGTCCAGCGTGAGCAAGAAGGTGTTGCCATACCCGAAGGCGTAGACTGGGTACCCCGCGAGACGTCGTGGTGACCCGTCGGGCGGAAAGAGGTTCGCGTTGGCTGCGAGCAGGTTGGCGAGACCGCTGAGCCGGCGCGCGTTGGTGAGGTCGGACGCGGTGCCCACGTCGTGGTTGCCGGCCGCGAAGAAGTACGGCATGTCCGCGCCGACGGTGATCTGGTTGATGAGCGGGACGTAGCTGATGTTGAGCTGCTGGGCCACACTGCCGTTCGCCACGGCATCGCCGCTCTGGAGGACGAATCGGACCGGGTCCGGTCCCATCGCCATCGCCTTGATGCGCCCGAGCATGGCGGTGATGACCTCACCGTGCACCTCCTGCAGCAACTGCCCGTCGTGCGAGTTGCGGGTGTCCCCGTAGGCAATGAACGAAAACCTGGTGACTCCCGCGGATGCCGCCTCAGACGGCAGCGGATCGGTCGGAGCGCCGATCGGAAGCACGGTGGCCGGGCTGGCGGTCGCGATCTGTGCCGTGCCTGGCGACGGGATGAGGATCAGCAGGAGGCTGCCGACCGGGAGCAGGGAAGGGAATCGCATGTAACGCCTCGCAGGATCAGGAACAGGATTGGGAGGAGACGCTCAATCGGGGCGGAGAAGGTCACGAAGGGCCTCCGCTGTGTGCCCAGTGCCGCTGTGTCGCCCGACGACTCCGTTCGCGATTCTAGGCTCTAAGTCGAGCAACGGCAAGTTGCCATTGGTCACTGAAACGTCACCACGCAGTTCCAGGACGAGCTTGGCTTTCGGTGACGATTGCGGAATTCCCGGCGACGGTCTGACGGCGACCCATGGATAACCCCACGCTCGCTTGCGATCGATTCGGTGCCTGGGGGCCGCTGGCGGTATTCGAAGTGCGTTACTCTTAGGCGATGTCTCCCGGTGTCCTGATCGTCCTCGGACTCGTCCTCCTCGTTGCTGGCGGCGAATCGCTGGTGCGCGGCGCGACCCTCCTTGCCCGGCTGCTCGGGCTTCCCGCCGCGATCGTCGGACTCACGGTGGTCGCGATCGGCACCTCGGTGCCCGAGATGGCGGTCAGCCTGCTCGCAGCGGTGCGCGGGGTGCCCGACCTCGCCGTGGGCAATGTCATCGGCTCCAATCTCTTCAATCTCACCTTCGCCCTCGGGGCGAGTGCCCTGGTGTGGCCGCTGTCGGTGCGCGGCCAGGCGATTCGTCTCGAGTGGCCGGTGCTGTTCGTCGCCACGGTCGTCTCCCTGGTGCTGCTCCGCGACGGCGCGCTCAACCGGCTCGAGGGATTGGCGCTGACGGTCGCCCTGGTGGTGTTCCTCGTCTGGACGGTGCGGCTCGCCCGGGTGGCGATCACCAGCGAGGAGGCCACCGACCTCGGCGCGCTGGTCGAAGGACTGCTCTCGCCGTTTCGGGCGTGGCCGCGCACCTTGGCGGTGGCACTTCTGGCTGTCGGGATCGGGCTGCTTGTCCTCGGCGGGCGGTGGGTGGTCGATGGGGCCTCGACGCTCGCGCTCCGGTTCGGTCTGTCGGAACGGGTGATCGGCCTCACCATCGTCGGCGCCGGGACGTCGCTGCCCGAGCTGGTCACCTCCATGGTCGCGGCGGCGAAGCGCGAGTCGGATATCGCAGTGGCCAACGTGATCGGATCGAGCATCTTCAACCTGCTCGGCATCCTCGGCGTGAGTGCGCTGATCCATCCGATCCGGTTCGATCCATCGCTCGCCAGGAACGATCTCGTCTGGCTGGTTGCCGTCACGTTGTGCATCTGGCCGATCCTCCACACCGGGCGGCGAATCTCCCGCGGCGAAGGGGCACTGCTGATCGGCGGCTACATCGTGTACCTGGTACAGCTGCTGCGATGACCGATTCCGAGAAGGGGTAATGCGATTGGAGGCGAAGCCTATGGCTGTCGAATCGGATCACGGAGACTCGCTTGTTGCGTCCGCCGGGTGGCTGCGGGAGTTCCTGCGATTGGAAGCGGCGGGAGGCCTGCTCCTCATGGCGGCGGCAGCTCTGGCGATGCTCGTGGCCAACTCGCCCCTGCAGTCATTCTATCAGGGTTTGCTCGCCCTCCCGTTCGAGATTCGCCTTGGCACATTCGAGATTGCCAAACCCCTGCTGCTGTGGGTGAACGATGGCCTCATGGCCATCTTCTTCCTCCTGATCGGTCTCGAGCTCAAGCGAGAGGTGCTCGATGGGACACCTTTCGAACATCCGGAGTGCGGCCCTGCCGGCATTCGCCGCGGCCGGGGGCATGATGGGGCCGGTCCTGATCTACGTCTTTTCAACTGGGGTGATCCGGTGGCGATGAGAGGATGGGCGATCCCGACCGCCACGGATATCGCTTTCACCCTCGGAATCCTCACCCTGCTTGGTCGCGGCGTTCCCCCGGGCCTCAAGGCTTTCCTCTTGGGCATCGCGATATTCGATGACCTTGCCGCCATCGTGATCATTGCGGTCTTCTACACGGCCGAGCTCTCCCTGGTCGGCCTCGCGGTCGCGGTGGTCGCCTTGATGGGGCTCGCCATCCTGAACCGCCTTGGTGTCGAGCGCCTCACGGGGTATGTGGTGCTCGGGCTGATCCTCTGGGTCGCCGTCCTGAAGTCAGGTGTGCATGCCACGCTGGCGGGCGCGGCACTTGCCGCCTTCATCCCGTTCGCCATCGGCGACAAGGCCCGGTCGAAGCGCCGACCGGATCTCCCCTGATCAGGCTCGAGCAGACGCTTCATCCCTGGGTGGCCTTCGGCATCCTGCCGCTGTTTGCGTTCGCGAACGCGGGAGTGTCGTTGCTGGGGCTGTCCCTGGCCGATGCACTCCAGCCGGTACCCCTGGGCATCGCGGTCGGATTGCTGGTGGGGAAGGTGGTGGGTGTGACCGGAATGTCGGGCCTGGCGGTGGCCCTGGGGCTTGCCTTGTTGCCGACAGGGGTCCGGTGGTCGCACCTCGTTGGTACCTCGTTTCTGTGTGGAGTCGGCTTCACGATGAGCCTCTTCATCGCATCGCTGGCGTTTGAGCAAGGCGGACCAGACTACCCGGGCGTCGATCGGCTGGGCATCCTGGCCGGCTCATTGGCCGCGGGGATGTCGGCTACGTGATGCTGCGGGTGGTCTTGAGGGGCCACGCGGAGACCAGATGAGAGGAGGACGGTGCTCGTGAGCATGCAATTCCATTGCGAGGGCGCATGAAGATCGAGATGCAACCGGTCGGTTACGTTCGCACGCCACGCCAGGACCTGTCCGACAGCGACTGGGGAGGAGTGTCGTCGATGATCGAGCTGGTTCCGGAGCTGGTTCCCGAGGCGCTCACCGGCATTGAGGACTTCTCCCACGTCGAAGTCTTCTTCGTGTTCGATCGCATACCCGAAGGCTCGATCGAGTGGATCTCGCGGCATCCGCGGGGAAACACCGCATGGCCACGGGTCGGGATTCTTGCCCAGCGCGGGAGTCCGAGGCCGAATCGCATGGGCGCGACGATCTGCCGGATCGTCAAGCGGGAGGGACGGTGCCTGCACGTCGTCGGCCTCGATGCGGCTGACGGCACCCCGGTGCTCGACCTGAAGCCGGTGATGCGGGAGTTCCTTCCCCGGGAGCCAACCGTGCAGCCGGAGTGGGCTACCGAGTTGATGCGAGGCTACTGGCAGGCTTGCGACGAGGGGTGATCCATCGCGGGGCTTCCCTGATCGAGTCCCCCGGCAGGCAGGCACACCGGGCACCGGGCGGCGGCCCGGGCCCCATGTCCGGCCCCGCAGAAGGTATGTTGAATGACGATGCGTCTCCGCGCACTCTGCATTCTCTCCGTCGCGCTCCCCCTCCTCGGCGCGGATTGCACCTCGCAGTCCACGGTGCCCACTCCGTCGGTCCGACAGGTTGCCGACTCCGGCGCGCACTACGTTCCCGGTCTCACCTGGCGAACCGCCCTTCCCGCTGAGGTCGGCATGGACCCCGGCCGCGTCGAAACGACCAGACGCGAAGTCGATGCCGGCAAGTACGGGATCATCCAGGGTGTGATCGTCGTTCGCCATGGCTGGCTTGTCTTCGAGCAGTACCTGGGGTGGTCGCCGGACAGCCCGCACACCATGCAGTCGGTGACCAAAAGCGTGACGTCGTTGCTCTATGGCATGGCGACGGCAGGCGGCACCAGCGCAGCGGGCGCGATCGACCGTCCCGTGCTCGACGTCTTCTCGCGGTACACGGCCATCGCCAATGTCGATGCACGCAAGCGCTCGCTGACCATGCGCGACTTGCTCACCATGCGCACCTCGATGGACTTCTGGGAGAATCCGTACGCGGGATCGCCGCTCGAAGTGATGAACACTTCCAGCGGGGACTGGGCGAAGTACGTGCTCGACCGCCCGATGACCGGCAACCCGGGCACGATCTGGTCGTACAACAGCGGCGCGGCGATCCTCATCGGGGCGGCAATCCGAGAGATCACCGGAGAGCAGCCGGATCTTTTCGCCCGCCGTGAGCTCTTCGGGCCGATCGGTATCACCGGCGAGACGTGGTACCGCAGCCCGTTCGACGGACTCCCGCACATGGGCGGCGGACTCGGACTCAAGCCGGTGGACCTGGCGCGCATCGGCTACCTGGTGCTCCGGCATGGCGCCTGGGGCGGGGTCCAGATCGTGCCACGCCAATGGATGGACTCCTCCACCCACGCCGTGACCCGCGGGTCGCCGGTGTACTTCTCGGACTTCGGTTCCGGGTACGGTCGGTTCTGGTGGCTCTTTCCCACACGGCGCGGTGGGACGGACGAGGGCGTGATCGCGGCGTCGGGGTCCGGCGGCCAGTGGCTCTTCGTCGTGCCGAGCCTCGACCTCGTCGTCGCGATCGTTGCGAACGGCGGCGACGGGCTCAATCTCTTCTACGACGATATCCTGCCCAGCGTCCGGGGTTCCTGATCTCTTTCCGTCTCGCGGAATCCGCGAGCCGGAACAGTCCCCGCGGGAGGGTCCATGCGAGTCGGCTACGCGATGGTCTTTGTGAGCGACATGGCCAGGTCGGTTGCGTTCTACCGAGACGTGCTGGGACTGCCGCTGAAGTTCACGTCGCCCGGCTGGAGCGAGTTCGCCACCGAGGGGGCGACCCTGGCGCTGCACATGACGGCGGAATCAGGTTCTGCCGTGGACGGTGGCCACGGGGAACCCGCCGGACGCTGTCGGCCTGGGCTGCAGGTCCCGAGCCTCGAGGCCTTTCACCAGCGGATGGTCGAGCTCCACGTCCCCTGTCTCCAGGAACCGACGATGGTCTTTGGAGCCCGGGTCGCCCAGTATGTCGATCCCGACGGATTGGTCATCTCGATTGGTGAGGAGCGCGCGGACCAGGCAGTGCGGTGAATTCGTTGTGGGCGGCGATGTTGGAGCGCGCCGGTGACCACGGCCAACCCTCGGGAGAGTTTCATGACCAGTTCGGACCTGATTCGCACGAATGTCGAGCGCAAGGTGGAGGAGGTTGGCCAGCGGCCATCGACAGGGCGGGGGACGGCGACCACCCGTTGTACGCTGAAGCCCGGGCTCGAGTGCGAGATCGTTGACGGCGCCTGGAAACTCACTGCGGGAATGAGCGCGAAGTGGGGCGGCACCAATGCCGGTCCGGATCCGGGCGTCCTCGGGCGTGGCTCGCTCGGCGCCTGCCTGGCGATCGGGTACGGGGTATGGGCCGCACGCCTCGGCGTGCCGATCGATGCGCTCGAGGTCGTGGTCCAGGGCGATTATGACAGCCGTGGCGAGCTCGGCATCGCCGATGATGTGCCACCGGGATATCTGCAGGTGCGCTACCTCGTCACGGTGACGAGCCCCGCGCCCGAGGCCGAGGTGCGGCACGTGCTCGACATGGCCGACAAGCACAGCCCATACCTGGACGTCCACGCGCGGGCGCACGACATGCGGCGAGAGATCACGATCGTCGCGGCGAGCACATCCTAGCCTGGAATTCTGTCACCGCCGAAGCGCAACTCCGCATCCTCAACCTCTGTGAGGGAATCGACATGCCAGCTGCCCCAAAGTGGTTTACCCCTGTCGCCATCATCGCGCTGATCTGGAACCTGCTCGGATGCTTCGCCTATCTCTCCGATGTCATGGTGACCCCGGAAGATGTCGCCAAGATGACTGCAGCTCAGCAGGCGCTCTATGCTGCACGTCCCGCCTGGGCCGTAGGGGCCACCGCAATTGCGGTGTGGGGTGGGGCGCTTGGCTGCATCTGGCTCCTCATGCGGAAGCGGTGGGCCACCGTGGTGTTCATCGCGTCGCTCGCCGGGGTGATCGTGCAGGACATTGCGCTGTTCGGACTGACGGACGCGGGATCTCAGGCCGGTCCGGCGGTGCTGGGGTTGCAGGGGCTGGTGCTCATCGTCGCGGTGGCGCTGGTCTTCCTCGGACGGAAGGGCGCCAGCGAGGGCTGGCTGTCCTGACGTGGGCTGACCCCATCGTCCCATCTCTCTCTCGACGGAGGAGCGGTATGCAACTGGGCGCCTTTTCGATCAGCCTTGCCGTCAAGGACCTCGAAGCCTCGAAGATCTTTTACGAGAAGTTCGGCTTTTCGGTGTTCGCGGGGAGCGCCGCGCACAGGTACCTGATCATGAAGAACGGGGATCACCTGATCGGCCTGTTCCAGGGGATGTTCGAGAAGAATCTCCTGACCTTCAATCCCGGTTGGGACTCCAGTGCGCAACTCCTCCCCTCATTTACCGATGTTCGTGAGCTGCAGCGGCAACTGAAGGCGCAGGGGGTCGAGTTTGTCCAGGAGGCCGACGAGGGCACGACCGGTCCGGCCAGTTTTGTCGCAGTGGACCCGGATGGCAATCCGATCCTTGTCGATCAACACGTGTGACACGAACGATCCGCCCGCTTCCCGTTGGCGGAGGAGAAGATTGTCGCCGGCAATTCGGACTTGGAGCGTTCTTCGGGCATGGAGGCGGAGCCTTGCGCCCTCCAGCGCCGGCAGGCAGAATTGATGCGCTGGCATCACGGAGTGGCCCCCGACCCGTGACCCGGCTCCCGGGAGCGTGGCCATGGAGTTCCTGAACCTCGTCCTGATCTTCACCACCGCCCTGCTGGTGCTGCGAAAGCCGGCCCGGGAGCGACTGGCGTTCCGGCTCCTGATCATCAGCACGCTGCTGATGGTCTTCCTTTTCGCGATGGCGACCCGCACCGGGCTCCTGCCCGGCGTGAACTACTGACCATGGACCAGACTTCATCCGTGGTTCCAGGAGTGGATCAGCCATCACTTCGGCAAGACGCCCTGTTCACCGTCCTCACGCTGGCGATTCTCTTCCTCATCGTCGTCCCGGTCGGGGCGGCGGTGTTCTGGCTGGGCTTCGGCCGCGGTGACTCGCCGTGTGTGATGTGCTGGGAGCAGCGGATGGGGATGATCCTCATCTCGCTCACCGGACTCTTCGTGCTGCGCTTCGGTCCGCGACCCAAGTACATCGGCATGGCGGTGCTGATTGCGGGGTGGGGCATCTTCATGGGCATGCGCCATGTCGGGATGCACGCCGCGCGCGACATCGGGCAGGGCTTCAGCCTGGAGGTCTTCGGCGCACACACCTACACCTGGGCAGTGATCACCTACTGGGCGTGCGTGATGGTCATGGGAGCGCTTGTTGTTATTGGTGCGGCCCGAACAACTCCAGGCCGGTCCGAGGATGTTGCGCGGCCTTGAACGGCTGGCGGGTGGCGCCTTCCTCGTGGTGGTCGGCGCCAACATCGTGCAGGCGTTCGCCAGCACCGGCCCGCCACCATTCCTGGGCCAGAGCGACCCGATACGCTTTTCGTTCAATCCCCGGCATTGGCACTGGTCGCTTGAAGAATGGCAGCCTGCGCGTCTCGGCCTTCGAGGACGCTGGGCGGTCGACAAGCCCGATCTTGCCGGGGCGGTTGGCGACACGGCGGGCGGTCCGCTGGTGAACCTGCCGGTGCTCGCGGTGAAAGAGCACAAGCCGCTCGGACTGGTGCTCGACGGACCGCCGACGGACATCGCGTACAACCCGGCGACGGACCAGTTCCTGCTGACGACCGCCAGGGGAGTCTACCTCACCGATGGTGCGCTCGCCCGGGTCGAGCGGTATGCGATCATCGATGCAGGGTACTCCGTCGACCTCGGCCGCCTCGCCGGCGGGGCATTCCTCGATTCCGGTGCCGTGATCGCGGTTGGCGAGAACAAGAGCTATGTGGTGCTCCAGCCGAACGACCGAGCCAATGCGGACTCGAACTTCCGCTACTTCCTCGAGTCGCGCGACCGGTTCGACGAGGTGACCCGATCGCGCTTCGGCACCGTGCGTGGTCGGCTGTTCTACACCATGTCGGCGGCCTACGATCCTGCCTCGAATTCGGTGTACACCGTCACCTTCCCGAACAACCTGGTGCAGCGGCTGATCGTGTCGCGCTTCGACCGGCGTGACCTGACACTCTCCGAGGAATACGCTCCGGCGCTCTCGCCGGCATCGGGCCTTGTGCTAGGCCCGAAACGGACACTCGGCGAGCTGGCGATCACCGGCGCGACCACGGCCGACGGGCAGCTCCTCCTCCTCAGTGCGGCGTATGGCACCCTGCTGACGATCGACCTCGGCACGAGGGAGGTGGTCGCGGCGCATGCGATTCCCGGCCTGGTGCGGCCGACTGGACTGGCCATCAAGGGAGGCGACCTGTACATCGTGGATGACGCCGGCGGGCTGACGATCGTGGCCCGCCCGCCTGGCCTCTAGGACGGCTCGATGCGTTCTTCCGCCAAGGGCATGCTGGCTGGCTGGGTCAGCCTGTCGCTGGCGCTGACCACAAGTGCCTGCCACAACCCGGTGACTACCAGTCCCGGTCAGGAGGTGTGCACCGGGTATCCGGCGTGGCAGACTTCGCCGTACCTTCTCCCGTTCGCGGTCGGCGTGTCGTACCCGCTCTGGCAAGGGACCTGCTCGGGACAGGGGCATTCGGGGTTCTGGCGCTATTCGTATGATTTCCAGATGCCGATCGGCTCCGTCGTGACGGCGACCCGTGGTGGCACGGTGATTTTCACGAGGTCGTCGGCCCTGGATGACGGACCCCACGATGCGAACGCGGTGCCGAACCTGGTGTTCATCCAGCAGGCCGGCGATACCATGCAGGTGTATTCCCACCTGATGCACAACAGCGTGCGGGTCTTTGTCGGCGCAACGGTGCACGCCGGGGACACCATCGCACTCAGCGGCAACACCGGCTACACCGACAACCATCCGCACCTGCATTTCTCCCTGCACGCGTGCGCGAGCGTGCCCGGGTTTGCCGATCCGCCCGTCTGTCCGTCGTTGCCGATGACGTTCCGGAACGCCGATCCACAGGACGTGGTTCTCAGGCAGGGGCACAGCTATCGAGCGCTGCCACCCTGAGACGCCCGAGCGGAAATTCGTTTGCCCTCCCGGAGATCGCGGGTCGTTGGCGGAGGATTCCCACGCTGGCCCGATGTCATTGAAACCAGGCGAGCATCACCATCGTCGGGTCTGCTTCACGTTCCCCTGAGGCAGTCGATGGCCGAAGCCCCGACGGTGGAAAGCTCAGTCGCCGCGAGAATCGGACGAAGCCCTGGCCGACGCAGGCTGGCCTGGCTTGCGCTCCTGGGTCTTGCCGCCGTCGCGGCCGTTCTCGTGGCCCGTCGCCCATCCGGCCCGCCACGGCAATACAACGTGAACGACCAGGACCTGGACGCGCTGACGCTCGACGACACCTATCTGGTGAACGCGTGGGGCGATTCGATGTCGGCGCAGCTTGGCCGGCTTGTGGTACCCGAACGGCGTTCAATCGCCGGAAGCAACCACATTGAGCTCGCCTTCGTCCGGATTCCCACCACGGCGGCCCAGCCGCTCCCGCCGATTGTGGTGCTCGCCGGTGGTCCGGGCACGAGTGCGATCGACATCGGCCTGGGCGGGTACTTCTATCTCTATCAATCACTCCGTCGGTACGCTGATGTCATCCTGCTGGACCAGCGAGGGACCGGCCGCTCGATCCCGAGCCTCCGGTGCGATGGCCGCCTGGGACTGCCGACAGACGCGACGGCGAACGTCGAAGGCACCCTGACGCAGTATCTCGGAAAGCGGGTGGCCGAGTGCCTGGCGGGATTGCGGGAGCATGGCGTCGATCTGGCCGGTTACCAGAGCGAAGAGAACGCCGACGACATCGATGCGCTCCGGCTCGCGCTCAATTACCGCACGGTCACGCTGATGGGACATAGTTACGGGACCGAACTTGCGATGATCTTCGCGCGTCGGCATCCCGAGGCACTTGAACGATTGATCCTCGTCGGGACTGTCTCACCGGACTTCTCGTTGAAGCTGCCTTCGGAAGTGGACGCGCAATTCCAGGGATTGGGCGCACTGGCCCGTTCCGATCACTCCCTGGGCGGCGAGGTGCCCGACCTCGCGGCGCTGATGCGATCGGTGCACCGCAGGTTCCGTGACCATCCGGCACGGGTCGATGTTCCACTGATGGATGCGATCGACCAGAACGAGCCCGCTCCGCTCCGCGCCATTTTCCGGGTGCTAGCAGTCTTCAAGCCGACCTGGAAGATGACCATGCGTGACCTGCACCTCGAGTTGATGATGCAGGATCGGATCGGCGGGGACGCCTGGTTCGGCGATTTCCCCCGTCTCTATTCCGATCTTGCGAACGGGCACTATCGGGAAGTTGGGAATCGACTGCGGAACTTCCGGCGCCAGGCGATGCCGAATGCCCTTCTTTTCACCACCAATTGTGCCACGAGCAGCGATGAGGAACGCCGGGCGGCGGCGGCGGCCGACACGGGTGCCATCTTCTCAGCTACGGCGCTCTCCTTCGGCCGCTCACCGGAATTCTGCAGCACCTTGGGAATCCAGGCGCTCGATCCGTCGTTCCGCGCTCCGATCCGATCGGATCGGCCCACGCTCTTCATCGCGGGGACGCTCGACGGACGTACTCCGATACGTCAGGTGCCGGAGTACGAGCGCCGATTCCCCAACCATCAGGAGATCATCGTAGAGAACGGAGGGCACAACGGGCTGATGGACGAGGCCATCAGCGACGGGATCATCGCCTTCCTGCGTGATCGCCCCGTCCCGGTCCCGCGTGAGACGCGATCGGTCGCGTTCGAGCCCCTCCATGGGTACCCGGCGTCGCTCGAGGACACCCTCCATGGAGCGGTTTTGCAGGGTGGCGGGGCGGCGGCGGTGGCAGCCTACGATGTGATTCTTGCGAACGGTGGCATTGCATCCGGTCGCTATGAAGGAAGCCTCCGGCCGCTCACGGCGCTCGGAATGCGGCTCCTCGGGGAGGACCGGGCGCGCGATGCGCAGGTGATCCTCGCGCGCGCGGTGGAGGCCTTCCCGGATGAATCCACTGCCTACAGCATGCTCGCCCGGGCGACGGTCCTTCTCGGGGACTCGGCCGCGGCACGACTCGACTACCAGCGGGCCGTCGCCTTGGACTTCCTGAACGGCTCCGCGCAGGTTGGACTGCGACGAATGGAAGGGCAGGAGTGAAACGGTGGCGCCGGGTGATCCCGGAATCCCCCCGGCGGGATTCGGACTGAACACCTGCCGATGAAGTCGTCGCATCAACCAGGGTAGTGGTGCCCCAGGGGAGCGGGATGTAGGCGGTGTTCGTCTGGACCAATTCCCGGGTGGCGGCTGCGCCAGGGGGCGCAATTCGTTGACGGGCAAGCTCGACGCAAGAGGTTTCCTGTGTTTTCTGCCTCGGCTGAGCTGTACGACCTCATCTACGCAGGGTTCAAGGACTATTCCGCAGAGGCTGCTCAGGTCGCCACGCTGGTCCGTGCCGCCAACCCGGCCGCGATGCGAGTTCTCGACGTTGCCTGCGGAACCGCTGAACACGCGCGACTGCTCACGGTTGACCACGGCTTCACGGTCGACGGACTGGATCTTGACCCGGGATTTGTCAGGGTTGCCCATCGCAAGTTGCCGGATGCTTCGGTGTATCAGGCCGACATGATGGAGTTCCAACTCCCCGGGAAGTATGACGTCGTGCTTTGTCTCTTCAGCTCGATCGGCTACCTGCGGACGCTGGAGAATGTCCAGCGCGCCCTCGGCTGTTTTCGCGCGCACCTTGCCAATGGCGGGATTGTCGTCGTGGAACCATGGTTCGCTCCCGGCGTGCTCGAACCCGGGCGGATCCTCGCCACGGTGGCTGAGGGAAAAGGCACCACGGTGTGCCGGATGAGTCATCTCGCGATCGAGGGGAGGCTTTCACGGCTGCAGTTCGAGTACCTCATCGGGACGCCGGAAGGGATCGAGCGGGCAGCCGAGGATCACGAGCTCGGCCTCTTCAGGGTCGAGGAGATGCTGGAGTGCTTCGATGGCGCCGGGCTCCAGGTGACCTACGACCCGAAGGGACTCTCCGGCCGCGGACTCTACGTTGCTCATGCCTGCTAGAGTGCCGTTGCGCGACCAGCCTACGCTTCTTCGACCTGCGGTTTGTGGGCCGCTACGAGGCGCTGCTGCAGAATTGCTGGAGCCGGCTCGTAGTGGCTGAATTCCAGGTTGTAGGTTCCTTCGCCCGCCGTCAGCGACTTGAGCCGCGGGGGGAAGGTCTCCAGTTCGGACAGCGGCACCTGGGCGGTCACCTTGCCGGTCCCCGAGCCCAGCAGGTCGGTGCCCCGGATGTGCGCCCGGCGTGAACTCAGTTCGCCGGCGAGGTCGCCGATCTGGGCATTCGGCAGGGTCACCTCGATGACCACAATCGGTTCGAGCACCAGGGCATGGGCCTTCGAGAGCGCGTCGAGGAGTGCCTTGCGTCCGGCGGATACGAAGGCGATTTCCTTCGAGTCGACCGCGTGACTCTTGCCGTCATACACCGTCACCCGCAGGTCCTGCAGCGGGAATCCGGCCAGGAAGCCCGGTTCCAGCACCGACCGCACTCCCTTCTCGACCGCCGGGATGTAGACCGACGGAATGGTTCCGCCCTTCACCTCGTTGGCGAACTCGAAGCCTGAGCCGCGCGGCAGCGGCTCGACGCGCAAGTACACCTCACCGAATTGTCCCGCGCCGCCCGTCTGCTTCTTGTGGCGACAGTGGCCCTCGGCCTTCGCGGCGATCGTCTCGCGGAACGGGATGCTCGGTGGGTGGGTTTCGACTTCGATCTTGTACTCGGAGGCCATGCGATCGAGCAGCGCCTTGAGATGCAGCTCGCCGAGGCCGCGAATCACGGTTTCGTTGGTGGTCGGGTTGCGCTCCACCCGGAAGCACGGGTCCTGCGCAACGAAGCGATGCAGCACATCGGAGAGTTTCTGCTCATCACCGCGCGTCTTCGGGAGCAGCGTCAACCCGAAGACCGACGAAGGAAACTCGAGCGGTGGCGCCTGGATGTGGGCGTCGTCCGGCGCGTCGTGCAGCACCTGATCGAAGCGCAGGTCGTCGATTTTCGCCACGGCGCAGATGTCGCCCGGCAGGGCCTCGTCCATGGCGATCTGCTGCTTGCCGCGCAACATCCAGAGGTGGCCAGGCTTGAAGGGCTTCTTGGAGTCGCCGGCATAGAGCTGCATGTTGGGCGTGATTCGTCCCTGGTGCACGCGCATCACGGCAATGCGACCGAGGAACGGGTCGGTCTCGAGCTTGAAGACGTGCGCAATGACGTGCTTGCCCGGATCGGGCACGGTGGTCAGGTCGGTGGCCTCGCCCTGGGCGGTGCTGACGTAGTGCGGCGGATTTCCCTCGGTGGGGTTGGGGAGGAGCTTGACGATCACGTCGAGCAGTTCGGCGACACCGGCACCGGTCTTTGCCGACGTGAACACGACGGGAATGAGGTGTCCTTCACGAAGCGCGCGTTCCAGCGGCTCGTGTAACTCCTCCGGCGACACGTCGCCCTTCTCGAGGTAGATCGCCATCAGGTCCTCGTCGACCTCGACCACCTGGTCGATGAGTTCCTGGTGTGCGTGTTCCACCGAGGAGAAATCCGAATCCCCGCCGGGGGTGAAAAAGCAGTCCGACACCCGCGTCGCCCCGCCGGCCGGCAGGTTGATCGGCAGGCATTCCTTGCCGAAGGTCTCGCGAATGCTGTCGAGCAGCGCGGACAGGTCGGCGTTCGGCGCATCGATCTGGTTGATCACCACCAGCCGGTCGAGTCCCATGCGCTGGGCCCAGTCCATCATGCGAATCGTGATCGGCTCGATGCCGTTGCGGGCATTGATCACGATCGCGGCGGTTTCCACGGCGGTCAGTGCGGGTAGTGAGTGGCCGACGAAATCCGGATACCCGGGCGTGTCGAGCAGGTGGACGCGGGTCCCCTGAACTTCAAAGCTCGCCACGGCGAGCTTCAAGGAATGGTGCAGCGTCTTTTCCATCGGCAGGTAGTCGCATACCGTGCTGCCGCGTTCGACAATGCCGGCGACAGGTATCGTCCCGGCGCTGGCCAGCAGCGCCTCGGCGAGGGTGGTCTTGCCGCTGCCGGCCTGACCCACCAGCGCCAGTGTGCGAAGATTATCAATGGAGAAGGAGCCCATGTCGGTATCCAGTCCTGGATGAAGTCACGTGACGGGACGCTCGTACAGTCATGAACTGGAACACTATCCCCGGATTGGCGGGTGGTCAATCGCATGCGCGCCCAACAAGAGCGACCTGCGGCAAGGGGATTCCGCACGTCTGGCGAGGGGTCCCGACGGCCTGTTCTGGTTCATTGGCGGGAGGTTCCGGCAAGCGGCGCCGAACCCGCGTCCCGGCGGGTTGCGGGGACCCGTCAGGCTGGCACTAGCATTAGGCTTCGGGATGCTGGTGCCCGACATGCCCTTGATTCCGGAGGCCTGGTGGAGAAGGCGTTTTCCCAGTGGCGGCCCCACCCATGGCACGGCCTGAGCCCGGGGCCAAACCCGCCATCGATTGTGAACGTGTTCGTCGAGATCACGCCGTTCGACCTGGTGAAGTACGAGGTCGACAAGGCCTCGGGGTACCTCAAGGTCGACCGGGCGCAGCGCACTTCGTCACTGCCGCCGTCTCTCTACGGCTTCATTCCGCAGACCTACGCCGGGCCATCGGTGGCCGCACTCATGCCCGGTGCGAGTGGCGGTGACCTCGACCCGCTCGATATCTGCGTCCTGAGTGAGCGTCCCATCAGGCGCGCCGAGGTCCTGCTGCGGGTCAAGGTGGTCGGTGGCCTGCCGATGCTCGACAACGGTGAGGCCGATGACAAGATTCTCGCGGTGCTCCTCGACGATCCCGTCTATGGCGAGATCGCCGAGATCGATCAGGTACCACGGGCGTTGGTCGACCGGCTGATGCACTATTTCTCCACCTACAAGCTTCCCCATTCCGAGACGCACCAGGTTTCCGTCGGGGATCCGTACAGTCGACTTCACGCCGAGCAGGTGATCGCTGCGGCGATCGCGGACTATGCCCAGGTGTTCCAGCCGTCGGGAGAAGCTGACTAGGGTCGGCCGGTTGCCGCGACGACAGGCCGCCGCCGCCACCGCTAGTTCATGCTGTTGAACCGCGAATTGACGATCGTGTTCAGGAACGAGCCGAAGGTATAGGAGATCCCCACCGCCAGCGCGGCCTGATACTCCGTGGCCCGTTGCCGCAGCGACAGGAAGATCTCCTCGTCAGTCGCGCCTCCCTTGGGAACGGTGATCTGGTTCTTGACCTTCGAGTAGGAACTCTCGACGTCCAGGCCGAGTCCCTTGGCGAGACGGATCGTGATGTTGCCGTCGATACCGAGCCGGTATTGCGAGAGATCGTGGGCAAAGGCCTCGGCCGTTCCGGTCAGGCTTGCCCCGCCCCAGGGTGCCTGGGTTCGGTACTCGACCCGAAGCCGGTGGTCGAGCTGGGTCTCCATGAGTTTGCTGTAGACGGTTTCCTCGACATAGTCGTAGCGATTGACCCCGAGACTGTACAGCAGGATCAGGCGTCGCCGATGCGTCTCGGCATAGGGGAAGAGGTCGTACTCGATCGCCGGTGCGATGCGCAGCCGGAGGTCGAGATTCTCCGTCTTTGCCCTGCGTGCACCGGCCTCGACGCCCATGGACAACCGGGAACCCAGGGAACGCCCGATCAGGAGATCGGCGTACCAGCGATCCCTGTCCGCGGTATAGGTACCGCCCTCGTCCAACTCGTAGCTGTTGCGCCTGATGGATCCTGCCACCTCGGTTTCGATCTTCCATTTATCGGTGATCCGCGAGGCATTGAGCTGCAGCTCCACCTCGGAGCTCTTCTGCTGCGACTCCCCCTCGAATTGCCCCTGGAGCTCGATGTTGAACACCCAGTAATTCCAGGGGTCCTTCGTGGGGAAGGCGACTGCCGCGGCGTTTGCTTCGGCATCATCCGTTAGCGAGAGGTTTGCCGCGCGATTGGCGACGAGGAGGTATCGCACCAGGCCGAGCCGCAGCACCCGGGCAAACTCGGCACGAACTTCATCGTCGGTGGCGTCGGGAGAACTCTGGAAGGTGTACCGGTCGGTGAGTCCCTCGAGCGCACCGCCGCGACCGATGAACTCGAACGCCACTTCGTGGCCCCCCGCCCCATTGTGCAGCGAGGTAGCCAGGACGTAGAGATCGCTGGCATCCCGGTCGGTTACCCAGTCGACGATCTTGATCTCCGAGCGGAGATAGGTCCGGTCACAGTCGGTGGCACAGTCGAGGAAGAGACGCAGTCGCACCTGCTGGTCCGGTACGACCGACGTGGCGCGGACCGAATCCTGGGCGGCGACCCGCAACGGGAGGGCAAGGCCGACGAGAAGGACCCCGAGGCTGAGCAGTCTGCGCATGAGCCGAACCAGGATTGAGGCGGAAGGATGCAGTGATCCTTGCACGCTCATGAGGGGACCACCCGATGATCATTCGCAGTCTAACCGGATTGACCTGACTGCAACCTGTCAGGATTGGTTGACAGGGACTGGTTTTGCGACCTCATGAATCGGATCTCCAGCGCTCCGGGTGCTCCCGGGGGCTCCGACGCAACGAGGTGGTTACTATGAGGGATCTTTCGGCTCGCAATCGCCGGGTCGGCCACGGACTTCCCGAGGTTCCAGATGATCCCTGAGACAGCACGGCTCATGACACGCTTTGTCCTGCGCTCCGTTCCGGCGCGGGTCGTCACGGCCTTCGTTTGGGTGCTTGGCATGCTGTGGTGCGCCGCTGCGGCTTCCGCCCAGGCCACGCAGCAGCGACCGGTCCAGTATCCTGGCCTTCCAAGTGAAACACCGGTGAGGCTCACGACCACGAAGGGCAGCTTCGACTACGTCCGGCGTGAGGTGATGATCCCGATGCGGGACAGCGTGAAGCTGCATACCGTGATCCTGGTGCCGAAGGGCGCCAGTCGCGCGCCGATCCTGCTGACACGGACGCCGTATGACGCCAATGCGCTGACGACGCATGCCCAGAGTTCCCACCTCGGGCCGATCCTGCAGGGTTACGACAATGCGACCGACGTGGTGGTCGAGGGCGGCTACATCCGTGTGGTGCAGGACATCCGGGGCAAGTACGGCTCGGAGGGCGATTACGTGATGAACCGCCCGCTCCACGGACCCCAGAATCCGACCCCGGTGGATCACGCTACCGACACCTGGGACACGATCGACTGGCTGGTGAAGAACATCCCCGAGAGCAACGGCAAGGTCGGCATCCTGGGAATTTCTTATGACGGATTTCTCCCGCTCATGGCGCTGGTGCATCCGCACCCGGCCCTCAAGGTCTCGGTGCCGATGAACCCCATGGTTGATGGCTGGATGGGTGACGACTGGTTCCACAACGGTGCGTTCCGCCAGCAGAACATGTCGTACATCTATGACCAGGAGGCGACCCGGTCGAACGATTCGCTCTGGTGGACCTCGCATTACGACGATTACGACATGTTCATGGCCGCCGGATCGGCCGGCGAGCTGGGGCGACAGCGGGGACTCGAGCAGGTCGGCTTCTGGCGCAAGATCCTCGAGCACCCCAGTTACGACGCATTCTGGCGCGATCAGGCAGTGGACAAGGTCCTGGCCAACGAGCCGTTGCAGGTGCCGGTGATGCTGGTCCACGGCCTCTGGGATCAGGAGGACATCTACGGCGCCATGGCGGTGTACCGGGCGATCGAACCCAAGGACACGCAGAACGACAAGGTCTTCCTGGTGATCGGCCCCTGGTATCACGGCCAGCAGATCGACGACGGGAGCTCGCTCGGGGCGATCAAGTTCAACAGCAATACCGCGCTCGAATTTCGCCGCCAGATCCTGCGGCCGTTCCTCGATCACTACCTGAAGGACGACGCACCCGCGATGGACGTGGCGCCGGTGTCGGCGTTCGAGACCGGCACCAACAGCTGGCGGCGGCTGAGCGCGTGGCCGAAGGGGTGTGCCAACGGGTGCACCATCGAGCCGACGCCGCTCTACCTGCGATCCGGCTTTGCCCTCGGATTCAGCGCGCCCGAGTCGGCGGCGACCGCGTTCGACGAGTACATCTCGGATCCGAGCAAGCCGGTGCCGTTCCGGGCACGTCCCACGCGGTCAGTCGGGTATGACGTGGCCGCGGGGCTGACCTGGCCGCTGTGGCTGGTGGACGACCAGCGCGAAGCCTCAGGGCGGCCAGATGTGCTGACATACACATCGGCCGTCATGACCACACCGATGAAGATCAGCGGCCAGCCGATCGCGAACATTGTCGCGTCGACCAGTGGTACCGACGCCGACTGGGTCGTCAAGGTGATTGACCTGTACCCCGATGAAGTCGCCGACGATCCCGGGATGGGCGGCTATCAGCTGATGGTCTCGGCCGACATCTTCCGCGGCCGCTATCGCGAGAGTCTCGAAACGCCCAAGGCCATCGTGGCCGGGGCGCCGCTGCCGTACCGCTTCGCACTCCCCACAGTGAATCACGTCTTCCTGCCCGGGCACCGGATCATGGTGCAGATCCAGTCGAGCTGGTTCCCGCTCTACGACAGAAACCCGCAGACGTTTGTTCCGAATATCTTCTGGGCCAATCCTGGTGATTACCAGAAGGCGGTGCAGCGGGTCTACCACGCGCCCGGTCAGGCGAGCTTCGTCGAGCTGCCGCTCGTCAAGTCGCCATGATCACGCTCCAGCCGATCGGGGCGGTGCGCAGCCCGTACACCGGGAAGACCGATGTCCCGCGGGGACTTGGTGCGCGGCACGATGCCGAGGGCGTTCTCGAGCTTCTGCCCGAGATGGCGCCGGGGCTGGCCGACATCGAGGGGTTTTCGCATCTCTACGTGATCTGGATCTTTGACCGGGCGGATCCCTGCTCCTTGACGGTCAGCCCGCCGTCCGACACCCGCGCCCATGGAGTGTTCGCCACCCGCGCTCCGCGCCGGCCGAATCCGATCGGGCTCACGGTGGTGCGCCTGCTTCGTCGAGAAGGGACGCGGCTTCACGTTCGCGGTGTGGACATGCTCGACGGAACGCCGATCGTGGACATCAAGCCGTATCTGTCGAGCGTGCCGGCAGAGGAGCTCCGGCGCGGCTGGCTGGCCGAGGCAGAAGCTCGAGAGGCGTCGCCCCCTTGTGCGCCGTGCGCGTGATCAGGATCCAACCTGTACCTGACATGGGAGGGCAAGATGAAGCTGAACATCAAGGCACTGGCACTGGCTATCGGAGGAACATGGGCTGGTTGTATCCTGCTTGTCGGACTCGCCCATCTGGTCTGGCCCGGTTACGGGGGCACACTCCTTGACCTGGCGGCGTCGGTCTACCCGGGGTTTCACCCGGCCAACGGTCTCGGCGCCGTGATCGTCGGCACTCTGTATGCCCTGGTTGATGGTCTAGTCGGTGGTGCGTTCTTCGCCTGGCTGTACAACAAGGTGGCGCAAGCAGGTTGAGTGCGCATTGATTCGAAGAGGTGTCGCATGACCGAGCAGTTTCCCCTGGCCGTCCGCCTCCCGCTTGCCTTTGCAGCGGCTGTCGAAGCCACGCGCACTGCATTGAAGAAGGAAGGCTTCGGCATCCTCACCGAGATCGACCTGCGAGCGGCGTTCAAGGAGAAGCTGGGCCACGAGTTCCGTCCCTACGTAATCCTCGGCGCCTGCAACCCTCCGCTGGCCTTCGCCGCCGTGACGGCTGATCCAGCGATCGGGCTGCTCCTGCCCTGCAACGTGGTGGTTGACGGGGTGAGCGAGCACGAATCGCTCGTTCGCCTCACCGACCCGGAGGCGATGCTCGCCATGGCACCCTCGGGCATGACCGCGGCGTTGAGCCCGGTCGCGGCGGATGCACGCCAGCGTATGGATCGGGTGGTGCTGGCGCTCCGAGGGATGGCGTAACCGGTGGCGCTCGATTCGGCCGTCCTCGTGCTCCTGATCGTCGCCGCGGTGGTGGCGATCGCCGCCCACCGCCTGCGGGTGCCCTACACGGTCGCGCTGGTCGTCGCCGGGGTCGTGCTCGGCCAGATGCATGCCCTGGAGCCTCCCCACCTGACCAAGGAACTCCTCTTCGCGGTCTTCCTGCCCGGGCTGATCTTCGAGTCGGCCTTTCACCTCCAGGCTGCGGCGCTGCGCCGGAACCGGCTGACCATCTTCTCACTGGCGATTCCCGGGGTGCTGGCCGCGCTCGCCCTCACCGCGATGGTCATGGTTCCGACCGCACGGCTGCTCCACCTCGAGGAGGCATTCACCTGGCAGCATGCGCTGGTCTTCGGGGCCCTGATCGCCGCGACCGATCCTATTGCCGTGGTGGGCCTGTTCCGGAACCTCGGCGCGCCGTCACGAGTGGTGACGTTGATCGAGGGAGAGAGTCTCCTCAATGATGGCACCTCCATCGTGTTCTTCGGACTCGTGCTCGGGATGGTCAGTGGGGTGGCGGTGACCGCTGGTGGCGTCGCGATGGAGCTGATCCAGGTGGTCGGCATCGGCGTGCTGGTGGGGTCGGTGATCGGTTTCGGGCTTTCCAAGGTGACGCAGCAGGTGAATGACCCGATGATCGAGATCACGCTCACCACGATCGCGGCGTACGGCTCCTTCATCATCGCGGAGCGATTTCATGGTTCGGGTGTCATCGCCACGGTCGCGGCCGGCTTGCTCGTCGGCAATTACGGCGCCAAGACCGGCATGTCGCCGGCAACCAGGGTGGCGGTGGAGTCCTTCTGGGAGTACGTCGCCTTCGCACTGAACTCGATCGTCTTTCTGTTGATCGGATTCGAGGTCAAGCTGGGCGCCCTGGCCGAGTCATGGCAGGTGATCCTGGCGGCGTTCGTGGTGGTCCTTGGTGGCCGGGCGGCCGTGATCTACCTGGTGACCGGGCTCTTGTCACGAACCGATGAACGGGTTCCGGCGTCGTGGCGTGCGGTGCTCACCTGGGGCGGACTGCGGGGCGGGCTCTCCATGGTGCTCGCCATGAGCCTGCCCGAGACCTTTCCGCACCGCGACCTGCTCGTGGTTACGACGTTCGGTGTCGTGCTGTTGTCCATTCTTGTCCAGGGGCTCACGATGGCGCCGCTGCTCCGGCGCCTGGGCATGGTGCACGAAGGAGACGCGCAGGGCGCCTACCAGCTGGCACGCGGCGAGCTCCGGATCGCCCGTGCGGCACGCAGTGAGATTGAGTCCTTCACCGGACCAGCCGCGATGGATCCGGCCGTGATCGGCCCGATTCGCGAAGAGTACGACGCCCGGATCGCGGCAGCGGAAGGTCGGCTCCGGGAGCTGCACCTGGAGCGGTCAGAGCTTAAGGGTGAGGAGATCGTTCGAGCCAAGCGCCAGCTGCTGATTCTCGAGAAGGAGGAGGCGCTCAACGCGCTCCATCAGGGTGTGGTGGGGCGGGAGGCGTACGATCGACTGGCCGCCGGCATCGACACCCGGCTGCTCCGACTGGATGAAGACTCGGAATAGGCTGCCGAGTGACCACGCGGCGACTGTCAATGTGTACTTAGTCGCCCCCGCAGGGATTCGAAGGAGGTTTTCAGCTTTTCCGCGGCGCCATCAATCGCCTGTTCCAGTGTGGTTGCCTGATGGGTCACGATGATGGGCTGATGGCCGGCAAGGCGGGCCTCCATCATGCAACGCATTTCGTTGGTGCCACTCTTCTGGTCGCTGTTCTCGTCGCTGAGATGGACCTCCACCCTGGTGATCTGATCGCTGATGTGCTCGAGGGACTCCCGCACCGCCGTGTCGACGGACTGGGCGAGTGCCTCATTGCTCGAAATGTTGTGATCGGTGTTGATCTGAATCAACATGGGTTGACCTCTGGGCTGGGTTCGTGCGCCCTGGGAATCGCCACGTCCTGATCGGCGTTGCTTCCGCCCCGAAATCCGTCGGCGAGGTGGCCGGCAGAGTCGTTGCCGAACAAGGCGGTGAGCGTTTCATCGGTTCCGGACGCCCGGCCGGTCAGTTCCTCGGGCAGCGGCATCTCCCCCTCAAGTTCCGGTGCATAGGGACGAGATGTCGCCGCCGCCTGGGCGGGTCGACGAATGGGGTCGTTGGACTTCTGGTCATCAGACATATGCAACCTCCTGGCCGAAGGGATCGTTTGGCCCAGCGCCTCCCGGACGCCGTCGTCCATCCTGCCGTGAAGGGTAGGCGGTCGACGCCGGAGGGACCATCGCTCGAAGGGATGGCCCTGGGCTCAACCCGTCAGAACGCCTGATCCCATGGCAGGGAGAGCCGGATGGCGGAACTGATCAGCCCGACCATGCTGTAGGTCTGCACGAAGTTGCCCCACTGTTCACGGGTCTCCGGGTCGATGTCTTCCGACAGCAGCCCGTGCCGGTTGCGGCACGCCAGCACATGCTCGAACAACGTCCTGGCTTCTTCGCGCCGCCCGATGGTGGCGAGGGCATCGATATACCAGAAGGTGCAGACGAGGAAGGCGTTCTGTGGCGTCCCGAAATCGTCCTTTTCGACATAGCGATAGATGAAGTCGCCGCGTCGAAGACCACGCTCGATGGCCTCCACCGTGGCCACGAATCGCGGGTCGTCTGCGGACAGGAAGCCGACCTCGTGCAGCAGCAACAGGCTGGCATCGAGAGAATCGCCGTCCATGGTGGCCACGAAGCTGCCCAGGGTCGGGTTCCACGCACGGGCGCAGATCGCCTGGTGGATGCGCGCGGCCTGGCCCCTCCAGTATTCAGATCGATCCGTCAGCCCGAGGTGCTCGGCGATTCGGGCCAGGCGGTCGCACCCGGCCCAGCAGATCACGCTGGAAAAGGTGTGGACGCGACCGGCACCGCGCAGTTCCCAGATGCCGGCATCCGGCTGGTCGAAGAGGGCGGCGGCGCGCTCGCCGAGGGCCTCGAGCCGATGGAACAGGACGTCGTCGTCGTCGCGGATCAGTCGGCGGTCGAAGAAGACGTGTGTCGCCGCCAGGATAGCCGAACCGTACACGTCATGCTGGACCTGGCGGTAGGCCTGGTTGCCGACCCGGACCGGGCCCATGCCGCGATAGCCGGGCAGCGATGCGATCTGCTGTTCCTCGATCACGGAGCGTCCGCTGATGCCGTACACCGGCTGGAGCCTCCCGTTCTCCGCGCCGGCAATGACGTTGAGGATGTAGCCGAGATAGCGCTCCATCGTGCGGGTGACGCCGAGCCGGTTGAGCGCATCCACCACGAAGTAGGCGTCGCGGATCCAGCAGAAGCGGTAGTCCCAGTTCCGGCCGCTGTCGGGGGCCTCGGGAATGGAGGTCGTCATGGCGGCGACAATCGCGCCGGTGTCCTCGAACGCGTTCAGCTCGAGGGTGATGGCCGCGCGGATGACGGCGTCCTGCCACTCGAAGGGAATGGCGAGGTGGCGCACCCAGTCCTGCCAGTAGCCGATCGTCTCATGCAGAAAGTGCCGCGCGATCTCCTCCACTGCGCCCGGTACCGTTTCGTCGGGCCCGAGGAAGAGCGTGACGGTTTCATCCAGGAAGAAAGGCGTTTCCTCCACGATCGACGTCACCGCCACGTCGGTGGTGAGTCGGACCACGACCGGACCGCCGAGAAAGCGGATGTGATTGCTGCCGCGGGTCTGCTCGGCGGCGTGAGCGCCGTAGTGGTGCGCCGGTCGCAGGCGGATCCGGATCCGGGGATTGCCGGCAATCCGCCGGATCCGGCGGATGAATACCATGGGGCAGAACATCCGGCCATGCTGCCGAAACCGGGGGGCGAAATCGGTGAGTTCGATGCCGGAGCCACTCGAGTCGTACAGCCGGGTGATGAGTATCGGCGTATTGACGAGGTATTCCTGCTCCTCCCTTACGCTATCAATCAGTTCCACGGTGTAGCAACCGGGCCCATCCTCGGGCACCTGGTCCTGGAGCAGGGAGCAGAAGGCGGGATCGCCGTCGAACCGTGGCAGACATGCCCAGACGAAATCCCCGCTCCGATTCAGGAGGCCGCTGATGGTTCCATTGCCGATCAACCCGAGGTCCAGCGTGTTCATCGAATCGCCTCCGGTTCCGGGTGGCCCCGCTGGAGCCAGGTTCGAACGGCCGCGACATCCCGCAGGCGCCAGCGCGCATTGGTACGGCCCGGCCCGACCTTCACCGACTGACCGCCGAGGTGGTTGACGGCGGCGAAGCCATACTCGTCGGTTGCGTCATCGCCGAGAAAGAGCGGCGTCCTGCCGCGAAATGGCGGCTCCGACATGAACTCCCGAATGGCGGCTCCCTTGTCCCGGCCCGTGGGCCGGATCTCCACGACGCGCTTGCCCGACTGCACACAATATGCCTTGCCGAGCCCGGTCACCAGCGAGCGCACCACACGGTGGGCGTACCCGGCGAGCTTGGGTGTCTTGCGATAGTGCAGCGCCAGCGACAATCCCTTGTCCTCGAGCACCAGTCCGGGGTGACGAGCCACGACCTCGGCGAGCCGGTGGCGCACGGCGTCGAGCCGGCCGGCGGGGAAGGGGTGGTGGGAGATTTCCCCCGTGGCGTTGCGACGCTCGATGCCGTGCTGCCCGGCCACCGGGAGCCGAATGCCCGGGAAGAGGCGGTCTGCGTCGACGATTCCCCGGCCGGTGATCAGGGCCACCGCACCGCCGGTGGACTGGTACAGCGCTTCGATCGACCGCCGCAGGCCCGGGTCTACGCGCACATCGCCCGGTGTTTCCGCGATGCCGACCAGGGTGCCATCGATGTCGAAGAAATAGGCCAACGTGCTGTCCGGCACCGGTACCACGGCCGTTCGCGTCATCCGCCCATGCCCAGGGAAACGGCGGACGAGCTCTCGCTCCGGCCAACACTGTTGCTCCGTCGAAGCAGGCGGCGGCGGTTGCGCATCCCGGCGGCGTCGATGAGCATCCGTCCGGCCCAGCGGAAGACGTTGAACTCCTGGACCAGGCCCCGCATCAGTCGCATCCGGGCGCGCTGCTCACCCTCGGGCATCGTGAGTGCCATGTGCAAGGCCTGGGCGCACTGGTCAGTGTCGTAGGGATTGACGATGATCGCCTCGGGCAGTTCCCGCGCCGCGCCGGTGAACTGGCTCAGCAGCAGCACGCCCCGTTCGTCGTCACGCGATGCCACGAATTCCTTGGCGACCAGGTTCATGCCATCATGCAGGCTGCTGACGAAGCACAGGTCCGAGGCGCGGTAGTACTCGTACACCTGCTCCGGCTCGTGGTGGTCAGCCGTGAAGATGATCGGCGGATAGCGCGGCGTGGGCGAACCGTGCGTTGATGCCGTTGACCAGTGCCTCGCACCCGTGTCTCGTAGTGCTGGTACTCCTCGATGCGGGCGCGCGTCGGCGCCGCGATCTGGATGAAGGTGAATTTGCCGACCCATTCCGGATGTGTCTCGAGCAGCCGTTCGACCGCCCGGAGCCGCTCCTCGATTCCCTTGGTATAGTCGAGCCGGTCGATGCCGGCGCCGATCGAATGTGTCTCGCGGCAGGCGGTAGCTGTCGCCTGACCTCCTGCCGGCACTGCTGCCACCGGCTTCGCCACGACACTCGGCGGTGGTGGCCATTCGATCGAGATCGGGTACCGCTTCACCGCGGTCGGTGCGCCCCGGTAGGAGACGGTGAACGTTTCCCGGTCGACTCGCGCCTCGAGGGTCCGATCCACCGTGTCGACGAAATTGTTGCAGTGGAACTGGGTGTGGAATCCGAGGATGCTGCTGCCGAGCAGGCCGTCGAGCAGCTCCTCGCGCCACGGGCAGATCGCGAATGCCTCCGGATTCGGCCAGGGGATATGCCAGAAGGTGACGATCGTGGCGTCGCGGCAGCGCCTTGCGGATCATCCTGGGCAGCAGCGCGAAGTGATAGTCCTGGACCAGCACGATCGGGTCGGACGGTCTTGGCTTCCTCCACCACCGTCTCGGCAAAGATCTGCATTGACCTTGCGATACTCCTCCCAGTCAGCGGTCCGGAAGATCGGGCGCACGTGGGCGATGTGGCAGAGCGGCCAGAGCCCCTCGTTTGCAGAAGCCGTAGTAGTAGCCCGCTTCCTCCTCTGGCGTGAGCCAGACGCGGCGGATCTGGTAGGCGGGATCGTCGCGCGGCACGCCGACCCGATCATGGGCGTCCACCACTTCCCGATCGGCCGATCCGCTGCCGTGGGCGATCCAGGTGCCGGAGCAGGCGCGCAGGATCGGCTCGACAGCGGTCACCAGCCCGCTGGCCGGGCGCTGCACCACGATCTGGCCGCCCTGGCGGACATGGATGTAGGGCTCCCGGTTCGAGACGACGATCACTTCCTGTCCCGCGCAGCTCGCCGTCGAGCAGGTCCTCGCAGGGTCTCCGGCGTCCAGGAAGCTGGTCGTCGGTGCGGGCGCGATGCTCGGACTCGAGGTCGTCGAATCAGGCGCGCAGGTCCTGGGCGATCGGCCGGAATTCCGGCGGATCGCGGCCGGTTCGGCCGGACGGAAGAGTCCCTCGCCTCGTAGCAGCGCCCGTACGCCCTGCTCCCACCCACGCCAGCTCAATTGCGCAATGACTACGGTGATCAGCGAAACCGTGAGCCCGAGACCGATGAAGAAATAGAAGAGGTAGCGGCGCGTCTCCTCACTGCGGCGCTCGACGAAGCTCATGTCGTGCACGAGGACCAGCTGTCCGCCCGGGGCGCTGTCCCCGTCGCCAGCGGCTTAACCGACACCAGGAGCGGACCGCTTGGGCGTACCAGCACATGTCCCGACGGCCCGGCAAATTGACCAAGTTGGTCGCAGCGGATGCTGGGCGGCATCGTCGGACGTGGCCAGCGGGAGCTCCGCCGGGGTTTGGCAGTACCCGACAGCGAACATCCGCTCGTCCTCGGTGATGCGCGTGAAGTACTCGAGCATCCGTGCCCGATCGCCCGCTTCGGATCAGTTCCTGCAGCGGCTCCTTGGCAGTATTGGCGATCAGGTCGGCGCGAATGTCGAGATCCCGGACGAACCAGCGTACCGTCAGCCGGTCGACCAGCGGGAGAATCGCGTAGGCGAACGCTCCGAGCACCAGCAATAGTGGCAGGATGAAACGTAGTGAAAGTCGGATGGGTGCCTCCAAGTCCGGGATGCGCCGCACGATCTCCCGGAAATCGGCTGCTGCCTGCGATCCTCCTCGCCGGTCGGACCAAGTATCAAGTATACTGTGACCAGTTCAGCGAACCCGGATTCGGGCCCGGATTGTCCCGCAGTGAAACGTTCATGACCTCGAGGGACCCATCAGTCGATGATGTCGCGCCTCCGGCAGCTGCTTTTACGACGACCGAGTTTTCATTTTGAGCCCTGGACGCCGCGGCTGGCCGATGAGAGTCGCTGGTATACCGAACACACCGCGCTCCTGATCAGCACCCTGAAGTGGGCCCTGCTGGGCGCCGCGGCCGGACTCTGTGTCGGTTTTGGAACCCGCGGTTTTCTCTGGTCGCTCACGGCCTCGGCCACCTTCGTCCACCGGCTCACCCAGGGCGCCTTTTCGCCCTTCTGGCTGCTGCCGTTGGCGCTGCCAGGCTGTGTCTGGCTGATCCGGACCTTCGCGCCCGACGCCCGGGGCCATGGCACTGAGGCGGTCATTGCCGCGGTGCACCAGCGCTCGGGGCGGATCGACTGGCGTGTCGCGCCCGTGAAGCTCGGCGGCAACCGTCCTGACGCTCGCCTTCGGTGGATCGGTCGGCAAGGAAGGACCCGCAGCCCAGATCGGCGCGGCGCTGACCTCCCTCTTTTCCGACCTCCTCGGGCTGGACGACGCCGACCGCCGCCGGCTGGTGATCTGCGGCATCAGTGCGGGCTTTGCCGCCGTCTTCGGCACGCCGGTCTCTGGCGCGCTCTTCGGCATCGAGGTCCTCTACCTCGGCCGATTCGACTACTCCGTCCTCTTCCCCGCGCTCGTTGCCGGCATCATCGGGCACCTCGCCTGCGGTGCCCGCCCACCGTTTCCGCATCCAGCAGGCCTTCGCCGACACGGGACAGGTGAAGTCATCCTGATCTCCCTGGTTGCCGGCGCGGTGTTCGGGCTGGTGGCCCTGCTGCTCATCGAGTCGCTGCGGGCGATGGAACGGGGCCTTCGGCGCTTCGAGCCATCCATATCGGGTGGCCGCCGCTGGCGGCGTCGTGCTGGCCATGCTCTACCTGCTGGCCGGCGATCAGTATGCCGGGCTCGGCACCGGCATGATCAACGGCGTCCTGGCCGGCACGACCAGGGTGATCGCGGCCGCCTTCCTGATCAAGATCCTGGCGACCGCCATCACGCTCGAAACGGGTGGCAGCGGCGGCATCGTGACCCCGATCTTCTTTGTCGGCGCCACCAGCGGTGCGGCGCTCGCCACGCTCTTCGGCTTTCCGCCCGGGCTGCTCGCGGCCTTCGGCTTCGTGTCGGTGCTCGCGGCCGCCGCCAACACGCCGATCGCGGCCGCGGTCATGGCGATGGAGCTGCTGCCGGCGAATGAGGGCGTCTACGCTGCGCTCGCGGCGGCGACGGCGTTCCTCATGGTCGGGCATCGCAGCGTGTACGCCAGCCAGAAGCTCGGCCTCTCCAAGTCGGCCGGCCTGGACGTGGAACTCGGCGGGGACATCGGAGAATTCGACTGGACGGCGATGAGGATTCGGAAGGGAAGCCTGATGGACAGGGTGCATCACATGGGACGATCGAGCCACCCGGACGAAGACGACCACAGCACGCCGTAGTTTCCATTCAGGCCTGCCGGCTGCCGCTGCGCGAATCGCCTGGTGGACGTCGCGGTCAATCCGGGATGCTGGTCTCCGGTTCGTGCAGTTCCGGCGTGTCAAACGTCGGCGGCGGCGTTCGGAGGAGCAGCCCGGGCACGGTCGTGTTCAGGACGGCGTAGACAATCAATGCGCCGAAGAGTGACTCGGGCAGCGCGAATTGATCCCGAAGGATGGCTGCGATCACGAGAGTGAAGATCAGCGTGGGGAGCATCGGAACCGCCACGCGCAGGCTGTGTCCCAATTTTTCGCCGAGGGCCACCCGGCGCTGCGCCACGACGGTGCCGAGTCGCAACGGGATGATCACGGCCGTCAACCCAATGCCGAGGAAGATGGCCCTGCCAGACAGTTCTTCGGGGCGCAACTCCGAGCCGGCGACGAAGAAGTAGAACGGCGCGAAGAACGAGGCGAAGACTTCGACGGCGTGCAGCATGCGCTCGGACGCCACGGCAGGCAACGCTTCCCGGAAGCGGCGGGCGGCCACCCCCACGACGAACGCTCCCACGAGATAGTAGGCGCCGAGCTGGCGCGTGGCATATGCGACCACGATGGCGAGCATGAGGAGAAAGGCGAACTCCGACTTCGGCGCCCAGGGGACGATCCGGACCGCGAAGAGGCGAAACAACGGCGGCAGGATCGCGATGAGTGCAATCATGGCGAGTGACGCCAGTGCCAGGCGGGGGATGCTCGTCGACTGGAGCACCACGAAGAGGACGCCCAGCGCGAGCAGCTCCGTGGCGATGGCCTTGCTCTTGACCCAGTAGGCCTCCTCGGTCGTCAGTCCGAAGGACGGCAGGGAATCCAGGATGAAGCCGGTGGACGGGATCAGGAGGGCAAGCGCCACCAGGGCGGCTTCGCGAAATCCCAACCCCAGCAACTGGAAGCCCGCAAACGCGACCAGGGCGAGCAACACCACCCGCACGACGAGATGCTGCCCGATGACGCGCGCGCTTCGCCGCAGGTCATGGACCTCCACCTCGAGCCCGGCGAAGAGAAAGAGGGCCACGATACCGAAGGTCGCGAGGAGGTGCAGGGTGTTGTCTTCGCGAAAGAGGTCGAACCCGACTCCCCCCACGGCGCCGAGGGCAAAGGAGGTGATCGCGGTCGGCAGGCGCCACCGCTGCAGCACCCGGGGAATCACGAAGAGGGCGAAGAGGAGAACAACGTACCCCAGTTCGGACTTGAACAGTGCACGAACTTCTTCCATGAACCCGCCGTTGGTGAGTTGAGGACGTGAGCGCAATATCCGGCCGGCATTTCGTGACGTGAGTCAATCCCGGACACTCACTGCTCTCGAAGATAGTTCTTGGTCAGTCGTGCCGAGTCGATTGCCGACCTCCCGCGATTCCGGTAGCTTCCCGGAGTATGGAGACCGCGCGCTCGCCTGATCGCCTGCCCGGGGCGCAGATGCATCCACTCGCGCGTCCGGGCGTGGATCGGACCATGCAATGACCGCCACCGCCCGCCCCGGCTTCCGCGAGGTGATCGACCGGCGGATCCCACCCTGGTCTCGGCGCATCGACTGCTTGCAGCGCACCTTCCACAAGTCCGAACTTGTTCCGCGAACCGAATGGCGGAACCTGCTGCGGGAAC
>CAWKMI010000011.1:0-126178 GCA_963850655.1 uncultured Gemmatimonadales bacterium | reverse complement strand
CGCGATGGTGGTGGTAGCGGTGGTCGGCGTCTCCCTCAACTACATCTACCTGCCGCTGCGCGCCGCCCAGCACCCGCCGATCAACGAGGGCGAGCCGATCGGCTTCTTCTCCAGGAAGCTGATGGACGTCCTCAACCGGGTCCAGTACGGCAAGCCGCCCCTGGGCGATCGGCAGGCGACCTTCGGCGCGCAGCTGTCGATGTACTGGCAGTACTGGGGCTGGCAGTGGGCCCGCGATATCGGCTGGTTGCGCGGCATCGCGACCGGGGTCTTCACCGTCTTCTCCCTTGGCGGCCTGATCGCACTGATCAAGCGCGATCGCCGGGCCGGCATCGCCGCGGGCGCGCTGGTGTTCACGCTCACCCTGATGCTGATCTACTACCTCAATTTCAAGTACGGGTTCTCCTATCGCCGAGACGACCCGTCGATCAGTCTCGACATGCGCGAGGTCCGCGAGCGCGACTACTTCTTCCTCGCCTCGTTCGCCTTCGTCGGTGTGCTGGTGGCGGCCGGCTTCGCCGCCGCGATCCGGGCCATCGGCGAGTGGCTGGGTGACCGGACGACCGACGAGCAGCGCTGGACCGTCGGCATGCCGGTGCTGCTGCTGGCGCTGATCCCGCTGATCGGCAACCGGGTCACCGCGCCGCGGAGTCATGAGACGCTGGCGCGCGATTTCGCCATCGACATGCTGGAATCGGTGGAGCCGTACGGCATCCTGATCACCGCCGGGGACAACGACACCTTCCCGCTCTGGTTTGCGCAGGAAGTGCTGAAGGTGCGGCCGGACATCACGCTCGCCAACCTCTCGCTGATGAACACCGACTGGCACCTCAAGCAGATCGCCCGGCGCGAGACACCGACCTTCGACCCTTCGACGGCTGACCCGTTCTGGAAGCCCCAGACCGACACGGTAAATTCCCCGCTCGGCAGCAGCAGGGTTCCCACCGGGCTCCAGAAGCCGACCAACCCGGTGCTGAACCTGTCCGATGGGGAAATCGACTCACTGGCGGACGTGGTGGCCAGTCCCCCGAACGGCACCCAGGTTGATTCGCTCAAGATCACCTATGGCGCGTCCTACCTCACCCGAAGCGATGTCGCCGCGGCCCTGCTGATCATCCACAATCTCGGCAAGCGGCCGATCTACTTCTCGTGGAGCGATGGCAACTATCCCGATCAGACCCTCGGGCTCGGCAACTACCTCGTCTCCCAGGGCCTGGTGCGCCGGCTGATGCCGACGCCGGTCAAGGTGGGCGGCGCGATCCGGAGCGTCGAGGGGATCGGATTCATGGATGTCGAGCGCACTCGCGCGCTGATGTTCGGCGTCTATCACTCGAAGGCCGCGGCGACGCCCCGGCCGATGGGTTGGATCGACGAGCCCTCCGCCTCGATCCTCTCGCTCTACCAGCTCATCTACCAGACTTTCGCACCGGTCCTGCGCCAGACCGGCGACAGCGTGCACGCCAACGAGGCGGAGGCGATCGCCAAGGGGGTCTGCGTCAACCTCCGCAATCCGGCGTGGTGCCAATAGTGTTCGCAGCCCCGGGGCGCCGGCTGCTGGCACTCCTCCTCCTCACCACGGCGCCACTCGCGGCCCAGGCGCCGAAGGTGGTCGAGCAAGCGAGCGGCACCAAGGCAGTGCTCAAGGCCGTCAGCGCGGTGAGCGAGAAGGTCGCGTGGGCGAGCGGCGGCACCGCGGTCGTGCGCACCACCGATGGTGGTGACCGCTGGGAGGTCAAGACGGTAGCGGATGCGGCGACCCGCCGGCTCGACTTCCGGGACGTGCACGCTGCGAGTGCGACCGAGGCATGGGTGCTCAGCATCGGCAACGGCCCCGCCTCGCGGATCTACCATACCACCGATGCCGGCGCGACCTGGCAACTCCAATTCGCCAATGCCGACTCGGCAGCCTTCTACGATTGCTTCACCTTCTTTGACAACAGGCACGCCGTGGTCTTTGGCGACGAGGCCCACGGTCGCACCATGATGCTCCGCACCGACGACGGCGGCGCGCACTGGAATCTGCTGCCCGAAAGCGCCGTCCCTGCTGCGCTGAAGGGCGAGGGAGGGTTCGCGTCCAGCGGCGGCTGCATCACCAGCCACGGCACGAAGCACGCGTGGGTCGGCGCCGGCGGACCGGAGGCGCGGGTCTTCCGCAGCGAAGACCAGGGCCGGAGCTGGACCGTGGTGCCCACGCCGACGCCGTTCGTGAAGGCGACTGACGCCGGACTCACCGCGCTCGCCTTCCGCGACGACAAGCACGGCATCGGCGTGGCTGCCCGCATCAACGCGCGCATGGCCAGCGATACCGCTGCCGCCGCCGTCGGCACCTCCGACGATGGCGGCCTGACCTGGAAGCTGCGCAATCGTCCCGGCAAGCCGGGGGCGATCTTCGGCGTGACCTGGGTGCCGAAGGCGGGGAAAGAAACGGCCGTGGCGGCGACGCTCGCCGGGCTGTTCTTCACCCGCAACGAAGGCGACAGCTGGGCGGCCGCGACCGAGTTCCCATACTGGAGCGTGGGCGCGGCGGGCAGGCGGGCGTGGGGGGTGGGGCCGGAGGGGCGGATCACCAGAATTGAATTCTAGCGGGACGCGTCTCGCGTCTCTTACCTCAGCAAGTCTTCAAGCTTCACTGACGTTTCCGTCTTCTCGTCGCGGTACTTCACGATCACTGGCGCGTAGAGCGCAATCCCGTGCGCCACGCCGCTGCCATGACGGACCGGACGCGTGCCCGGCACCACCACGGCGCCCGGAGGAATCTCCAGCGGCTGCTCGCCCTCGCGCCGCAGGACCCGGTCGTGCACCAGGTCGACTACGGCAGTGCCACCGCTCAGGATGACGCCCGGCGCCAGCACGGCACGTGACCGGATGATCGTCCCCTCATAGACACCACAGTTGCCGCCGACCAGAACATCGTCCTCGACGATCACCGGCATCGCGCCCGCCGGCTCAAGCACCCCGCCGAGCTGGGCGGCGGCCGAGAGATGCACGCGCTTGCCGACCTGGGCGCAGGAACCGACCAGAGCGTGCGAATCGATCATCGTGCCTTCGTCGACATAGGCGCCGACATTGCACTAGCTCGGCGGCATCATGATCACCCCGCGAGCGAGGTAGACGCCCTCCCGTACCGCGGTCCCGCCGGGTGGAATTCGGATCCCTTCCACGAGCCGAGTATCGCGCAGCTGCCAGGTGTCCTTATCGAAGAAGCGCAGCGGACCCGCTTCGCCGGCCTTCGCCAGTTGCCCCAGGCGGAACCCGAGCAGGATCGCCTGCTTGACCCAGGTGTTCACCGACCATTGACCGGCTTCACTGCGTTCAGCCGCACGCACCACGCCGCTCTCGAGCGCGGCCTTGAAGGTGTCGAACGCCGAGCGCGCCTCCTGTTCGGCCCCAACGGGGACATGCGCGAGGAACGGGGTGATCGCCTCACGCACGCGGTCACCCATGTAGGCAAGGCTCGAGGTCGGACATCAGCACCCGCAGCCGTTCCCTCAGGGCAGGTGTCGCCGGCAGCAGCGGGAGCCGCACCGCGCTGGAGGCCTTGCCCATCATTTCCAGTACATCTTCACCGGGATCGGGTTGGATTCGGCAAAGAGTGCGTCGATGAATGGCAGCAGTCGCAGCTGGTCGGCCAGGGCGCCTGCAGGTCTCCTCGACCGGCGGCGGCAACCATACGCGAAATCCGCCGCGGAATGGCGTTGCTTGCGACCGAGATCACCCCGACTGCTCCGGCCGCCATGGCCGGCACCGACGATGTCATCGTCACCACAGAGTACCACGAAATCCGACGGCGTGGCCGTCGGAGGTCGAGCATCCGTCGAACGTTGCCGCTTGCTTCCTTGATGCCGGCGATGCGCGGATGGTTCGTGAGGGCGACCACGGTCTCCGGCCTTGAGGTCGATCGAGGTGCGTCCCGGAACATTGTAGAGCAGCAGCGGCAGTTCGGTCGCGTCTGCGATGCTCCGGAAGTGCGCCTCGAGCCCGGCCTGGGTCGGCTTGTTGTAGTATGGCGATGCGCGTCATGATCCCGGCCACGCCAAGCGCGGCCATGGCCCGGGCCTCGGCGACCGCGCGGCCGGTATCGTTGTCCGTTGCACCGGCAAGCACCGGGATCTGGCCATCGGCCGCCGCCACGACCGTCTTGACGACGAGGACTCGCTCCTCAGGAGAGAGCGTTTGCGCCTCGCCCGTCGAGCCGCACGCGACCACGAAGTCGATTCCTTCCTGCACCTGCCACTCGACCAGTCGGGAGAGCGCCGCGACATCGATCGGCCCCGCTCGCGGTGAATGGCGTGACCAGGGCAGTTCCCGCTCCGTTCGGAAGCATCGCTTAGTCTCCTTGCAACATGTCATCGATGGTGAAGACTCCGCTGGCGCCCCTGCAGCCAACGAGCCGCCGAGAGGGCCCCGGAGGCGAACACGCGCCGATCGCGCGCGACATGCCGGAGCGAAATCGACTCGAACGGTGCGTCGAGCACTAGCTTCATGCTCTCCAGGAATGCTCCCGGCCCGGACCGAGGTCACTGGCCATGCGCGCGAGGGATCGGCAGCCGACGATGTGCTGCAGGGACTTCGCCGTCCCCGATGGGGCATCCAGCTTGGCCGCATGATGCCGCTCGTGCAGGAAACCGTCGAACTCGGGCCGAGCCGCGGCGGCGGCGAGCCAGCGCGCGCGCGGCGGCGAAGAACAGGTGGACGCCGAGCGCGAAGTTGCTCGCCGCGAGCAGCGCACCCGGCCCCTAGCGCCATTCGCCTCGACCGCCAGCCGCTCGGCATCCCATCCGGTTGTACCGCACACCACGCGAGCGCCAATCGCATGGAGGGCACGGAGGTTGGCCACGACACCGACGCGGGGGCAGTGAACTCGCAGACGACATCGGCCGCCCCAAGTCGGTCGCGGGTGATCGCCGCGTCCATCGCGATTCTCGTCGAGGCCGAGCATAGCAACGACCTCATCCCCGGCGGCCTCGGCCTCCGCGGCGATCGCATGGGCCATCCGGCCGTCCCCGACGATCGCGATCTTCACGTCCCCTCCCCGAAGAACTCCCGATGCAGGCCGCGAACAACCTTCGCGCCGTCTTCCTCACGAATCACGAAGGTCAGGTTGGTGGAGGATGCTCCCTGCGAGATCATCTCGATATTCACGTCCGACACCGCAGAGTAGACGCGCCCGGCGATGCCGACGTCTCCCGGATCGCGCTCCCCACGACGGCCACCACGCCGCGCCCGGGAAGAACACACTTCGCCGAGCGCCCGAGCGCCTCAGCGGCTGCATCGATGCGACTGGCGTCGTCAACAGTGAGTGAGACGCTGACCTCGCTCGTGGCCAGCACGTCGACGACAATCTCGTGCTGCTCGAACACCTCGAAGATCCGCCGCAGGAAGCCGAAGGCGCCCAGCATCCGCGGGGCCTTGATCTGCACGACCGTCACGCCGCGCTTGAATGAGATCGACCGCACGGTGCCGTGATCGCCCGGGATTCCCTCGGCCGAAATCCAGGTCCCGCTCTTCTCGAGGGCGAAGGTGTTGCGGACCTGGATCGGGATGCCCGCCTCGACCAGCGGGAGCTGGGTGGCCGGATGCAGCACCTTGGCGCCGAACGCCGAGAGTTCCGCCGCTTCGTCATAGCTGGCGCGCGTCACCAGTAGCGCGATCGGAATGACTCGCGGATCGGCGGTCATCAGGCCATCGACATCGGTCCAGATCTCGACCCGGTCGACGAGCAGCGCGGCCCCGAGCAGCGCGGCGGTAAAATCGGAACCGCCCCGTCCGAGGGTCGTGGTCCGGCCGTCGGCGGTCCGCCCGATGAATCCCTGCGTGACAGGAATCGCGCCACCTTCGACCAGTGGCAGCAGAGCCTCCCGGGCGCGGGACGGAGGCTCGGGCATTGACGGGATCGCCCCGCCGAACCGAGCTATCCGTCCGGATCACCAGCCGGGCATCGAACCATTCCGCCGGCAGCCGCGCGGCGCGCCAGCGCGGCAGTCACGAGGCGCGGAACTCAGCAGTTCCCCTATCGCCAGCAAGCTGTCACGCTCTGCGGCGGAGAACCGCCGACCGAGTCGCTGCGCCAGCAAATCACGCACTCGTGCGAACTGCCGGGCGAGTTCGAGGTCGATCCTGCGGCAGGACGCCCAGTTCACCAGCAAGCTCGATGTGGCGACGCTCGAGAGCCTGCATGCCCTCATCCAGCCCGTCGGTCTCGCCAGCAGCCGCGACTGCCTCGAGCTCGAGCAGGGCATCAGTGACCTTCGCCAGCGCGGACACCACGATGATGGGCGACTCGCGTCGTCCGGCGAGTCACGGCGCCAACCACCCGGCGGATCGCTGCTGCGGCGCCGACCGAGGTCCCGCCGAACTTCATGATGATCATGCGGACACGTCCGCCGAGGAGTGTGCGGGCGAGTTGTTCGTACGGTCGCCGCCATCGACCAGTTCCGCTTGGTGATGTGCTCCCAGTCGGTATGGGCGACGTGAATGGTCCCGGGACCGAGCTGATAGCCCGTCCCCCAGGCGGCGAAGAATGGCAGGTCAGAGGAATAAGCCACGGCGGTCTCGTCCCACCCCTCGTATCGAGGGGGCACGGTGGGCTGGGATCTCGAGCGGAAAATCGATCACCACCTCCCCGCCGCGCCGCGAGGATCGAGGTCCGCACGGGCGCCGCTCTCGCCGACGAGGCGGATCGAGCAGCTCGGCGCGCGCACTAGGCGCCAGCACGTTCGGGGCCGCCCCGCCGCTGGATCCGGCCGATGTTGAGGGTCGAAGCCCGAAGAGTGGATCGACAGGGAGCGGAACGCGGCGGATCCGTTCGCAGCGCGTCGAGAAGATGATCGATCGCCGAGTCGCCGAGTTCGGGATAGCCCGAATGCGACGCGCGTCCGGTGGCCGTAAGCTGGACGCGCAAGGCACCCTTCTGCGCCACCACGAGCCTGTTTCCGGTCGGTTCACCGTTGATCAGGAACTGTCCCTTCGGCTCCAGCATGGCCGCGGCGCTTGCGCCATCGGAGCCGTCCTCTTCACCGACGACGAAGAGCGAGTGCCACGCGATCTTCGCCGGCGTCGTGCATCCGTTCACGGCCGCAACCATCGCGGCGGCCAGCCCCTTGGCATCGCACGACCCGCGGCCATACAGCGTCGTCGCGTCCTCACGAAAGGGCGCATCGGGGGAGACGGTGTCCAGGTGAGTCGACAACACAACCACCGGCGCGGCGCGGCGGGCGTAGAGGTTGTCCCGACCGTCGCTACCGGCTGCCGAGTGACCGAGTACCCCAGCCCGTGCAGGTACTCCGCCATCCAGTCGCACACCGCCTGTTCGCTGCCGGTAGGCGAGGGGATCACCAGAAGTTGTCGGGTCGTTCTATGGGATCGATCATGAAACCCCGCCGGACGGTGGTCGGGCGGGGCTCCAGGGTTCAGGTCGCGTCTGCTGCTACGCTGCGTCTGACCGGGATCACCACCGCCATCCCCTCGCTTCCCGGCGAGGGAATGGAAGGGCTTTGCCGTCAGGCACTTACGCGGTTCGTGGACACGCGGAGAACCGTAGCGGAGCCAGCGCCGGCAAACAATCGCCTGGCCTGGGCTGCCCCCCTTTCGGGGGCTGGCCGTCGGTCCGTAACTTGGGGGCCGGGGCGTGGTGGCAGAGCGGTTGAATGCACCGGTCTTGAAAACCGGCGGGCCCGAAAGGGTCTCGTGAGTTCGAATCTCACCCACGCCGCTCCCTTCTGTCTCCTTTCACCTGGATGGATTCGATGCGACTTTTCAAGCTGCTTTTCCCCCTGGCGGTACTCGCCACTCCCCTGGCCGCCCAGGGCTTTGAAGGCACGGTGTCGGCGAACCTCCCCGCCGCCGAACGGCACCATCAGCCGAGATGAAGTACCTCGTCAAGGGCGACCAGATGGCCGTGATCATGAAGGCAGGCGCAGACTCAGGCGGCCCCATGGCCGGCGCGGAGATCAGGGTGATCATGGACCCCAAGGCGGGCAAGAGCACCGTGCTGATCCCGCTCACTGGTGACATGGCAGCGCCAGTGGGCGGCATGGGCGGCGGCAACATGAAGGGCATCAAGCAGGTCGTCGACCTCAACCAGATGGCCGGCCGGGAGGACACCACCTCACCAGAGGTCAAGGCGCTCGGCACGTCGCAGACCATTGCGGGGCACAAGTGCAATGACTTCGAGGTCACCGACGGGAAGGAGACCAGCCGGTCTGCCTGAGCACCGACATGGGCAGCTTCATCTTCCCCCGCCATGGGTGGCGGCCGGGGACGAGGTGCGGCGTCCTCGCCCGGTTGGACGAACTTCTCGCCTCCCATCCCGGCTTCCCGCTGAAGGTCTGGGACAAGGACGGGAAGGTCACCTTCGAGGTCACCAAGATCGAGCAGGGAAGCGTCGACCAGAGCATGTTCGAGATTCCCGAAGGCTACATGGACATGGGCGAGATGTTCGGCGGCCGTGGCCGCGGCGGCGGCGGGAACTGATCGTACTCCGCGTCCTGCGCGCGACCACCTCGACCGTGATCGCCGCCTTGGCGGTCACGGTCGCTTGTGGAACGAGGAACACCCGTTCTTCCGTGTCGGCGACTCCCTTTGTCGATCCGGAGGGAATCCAGTCGTCATGCTCGCCGCTTCCGGTCCATCGCATCGTCTCCACCATGCAGTCGGCGACCGAATGGCTGGTCATCATCGGCGCAGGCGGACCGGCTCGTCGCACGCACCGATTACGACCGACAACCCGAACTCGCGTCACTGCCATCGATCGGCGGCGGACTCGACCCATCGTCAGAGGCTGTCGCGGCACTCCAACCCGACGTCGTCATCGGCTGGCGAAACCGCTCGTCGGCCGACCTCCTGCACGCCCTCGCACCGTTCCACATCCCGGTGGTGTCGTTCGAGACGACCGATACCGCCGACGTCTTCCTGAACCTCCGCCGAGTCGGGGTACTCGTCGGAGCCGAGGCGAAAGCCGATTCGCTGGCCGCCAGGCTGCAGGTCGGACCTGCTGGACATCCAGCGCCGAGGCATGCCCCGACGGTCCCGCCAACGCACCGACGGTCTTTCTCGAGGTTGGCACCGACCCGCCGATGACAACGGGAGGTGGCACCTGGATGAACACGATTCTCGGGATCGCCTGCCTCAGGAATCTTTTCGGCGACCTCGACGGCAGCTGGCCCACCGTGTCGCTGGAGGCGATCGCCGCCCGCAACCCGGACTGGATCCTCACCTCGCTGGGCCCCAAGCCCGGATCGCGCCTGGCCGACCTGAGGGCCAAGGCGGGCTGGCGCGACTTGCCGGCTGTCAAGGCCGGCCGGATTCTCGAGATTCCTGGTGACCTGTTTGCCCGGGGCGGTCCCACCATTGCCGAGGCAGCACGGGCATCGTGGCGGCGCGACGGTCGGCCGAAAGGCACTAGCAGTCAGAGGTCCAGGATGACAGACCGGGATTGAGCCGCTATCTTTTCCCGGCCCGAGGAGCGATGGCCGAGTGGCTGAAGGCGGCGGTTTGCTAAACCGTTTTAGGCGGGTAACCTCCTAACGAGGGTTCGAATCCCTCTCGCTCCGTGCATGTCATGAGTCGCGAGTCATGAGCCATGATTCACGACTCATGTCTTTTCTCCCCATCGAGCTGCCAATGACCGCGCCCCGCGTCCGCTTCGCTCCCTCCCCCACCGGCTATCTCCATGTCGGCGGTGCCGCACGGCCCTCTTCAACTGGCTGTTGCGCGCCGGTACAACGGCGTCTTTGTGCTGCGAATCGAGGACACCGACAAGGAGCGCAGCACCGAGGCCCATACCCAGGTGATTCTCGATGGTCTTCGCTGGCTGGGCATCACCTGGGACGAGGGGCCGTTCTTCCAGGGCAGCTACGCCGAGCGGCACCGCGCCGACGCCGAACGGCTGCTCACCACTGGTCATGCGTACAAGGACTTCCTGACACCGGAGGAGCTCGACGCCGAGCGGGCCAGGGTGAAGGCCAGCGGCGGCGTCTTCCGGTACCATCGCGCCAGGATGGAGCTGCCGACGGACGAGCAGGCCCGGCGAGAGGCCGCCGGGATGCCCTATGCCATTCGCTTTGCGCTGCCTGATGGCGAGATCGCGTGGGACGACGCCGTACATGGCCGGATCTCCTGGCAGGGTGGCGACCTGGATGACTTCATCATCCTCCGCTCGGACGGCACGGCCATCTACAACCTGGCGGTCGTCTCCGATGATATCGCCATGAGCATCACCCACGTGCTTCGGGGCGATGACCACGTGTCCAATACGCCGAAGCAGATCGCCCTGTACCGCGCCCTCGGTCACGAGCCGCCAGTCTTCGGCCACGTCCCGATGATCCTCGGCCTCGATGGCAAGAAGCTGTCGAAGCGGCATGGCGCGACCGCCATCGGGGACTATCAGGACATGGGCATCCTGCCGGAAGCGATGCGGAACTTTCTCGCGCTCCTGGGCTGGTCGCCGGGGGGGGATCGCGAAATGCTCTCCCGAGTCCGAGTTGACCAGCGAGTTCTCGCTCGAGCACATCCAGTCGAAGCCGGCGGTATTCGACACCACCAAGCTCGAGTGGATGAACGGGCAGTATCTCTCGGCGATGGACTCAGCCGAGCTGCTCCCCGCGGTGCGGCGGCAGCTCGACCGCATGGGGGTCAAGACCGGCGAGCGAAACCTCTCGCCGGTGATCGACGCGGTAAAGACTCGCTCGCGCACCGTGCTCCACGTGGCCGAGCAGGTGGCGGTGCGAATCGATGCTTCCCGCATCGTGCGCGATGACAAGGGGACCGCGCTGGCAGCCAAGATGGGCGACCGCTTCGCCGCCAACCTGCGGCTCGATCATGAGGCACTCGAACGCATCCCTGACTATGACTGGTTGCCGCCAGCCCTGGAAGGGGCGCTGCGGACCGTCGCCGAGGCCAATGCGCTGAAGTTGGGCGACGTCATGCAGCCGGTGCGCGTGGCGCTCACGGGCGGCACCGTCTCAGAACCGGTCCACGAACTGCTCGCGGTGGTGGGGCGCGACGAGAGCCTGCGGCGGATCATCGCCGCAACGTCCTGAGGACTTCCGCCGCCTTCTTTCTCACCCGCGCCTGCCCCGCCGCAACCTCGGCCGTCAGGTCAAGATGCGGCAGCGTGATCTCCGGGATCTTCGCGATCGCCCCGAGGTAGTAGTCACGCCAGGCTTCGAGAATCGTGACCTGCATCGCGGCCGCGACCGCGGTGGCATCAACCTTCGTCGTATCCTCGGGAATCCTCCCGACACCATCCTTCGCCGCGACCAGGGCCGCCCGGGACAACGCACCCTCGACCTCGATCCGCCGCTCGGCGATCCCGGCCATCTCGGCGATCGCGGCGCGGGCATAGGCCGGCTTGTTGGCAGCCGTGAGAATCAATGCGCTGGCAAGTGCACAATTGCCGACGTGTTGCAGCTCCGGCGCACTCACCATGTCGATCCGGTCGAGATCATCGTGATAGTGCTGGTCCGTGAAGTGCCACATCAGCACTCCGGGGATGCCGGCGGAGACGAACGGCGTGTGATCGCTGCCGCCCTCGTACGGATTGGCCTTGACCACCCAGGTACCGCCGGTGGCCACGGACTGGTCGACGCAGCGCTGCTTGACGAAGTCGTTGTAGTAGTGCGGCCAGATGTTCTTGGCCGTCATCGCTGACCCCGCCCCCCACTCGGTGTGCTGGTCCTCGCCACGCACCCAGATCTTCGAGGGATCCGGCATCTTCTCGATCAGGAACGTGCCACCCGTGAGCGCCGTGTTCTCGCCCACCATATCGAGCGACATCCCCCACTTGATCCCCTTTCTGCGCACCGAATCCTCAGTGACGTAGCGCCGGGTCGAGATGATCTCGACGCCCCAGAGCATCGTGATCGTACGGCCCGGATTGATCTCTCCCGCCTTGAGCATCACGGCGGCCGCCCGGGCCATCTCGGCCAGCAGCGCCACCCCGGTCGCGTTGTCGTTGGCCCCCGGCTCCTGCACGTGCGCTGAGTAGACGAAGCGCTCTGCCGGGGCCGCCGACCCGCGAATTTCCGCAACCAGCGTCCGTTCCGGTCGTACCTCGGAGACCGCCTGCACCACCACATGAGCGCGCACCGGCCCCTTCGCCATGGCGGCGAGGAGATGTTCCTTCGCTTCGAGGGAAAGAAAGATCGTCCAGGCCTTGTTGACGCTGTCGAATGCCATCGAGCGGAAGTTGATCGCGGTGCGGTTCTTCTCCTGCTGGTTGTATGCCGGCAGGATCTGCGCCTGCAGGACGCCGATCGCGCCCGCTGGCACTCCCCCACCCCCACGCCGGCTGCCCCGGCCACCGGCACCGCCGACATCCATGAAGACGATCTTCCCCTTCACGTCCGGCGCGCCAGCCGGGACGACCTCGGCCGTGATGCCTTCCGGCGGCGTCGACCACGAGTTGGCTGCCAGCATGTTGTGATTGGTCGACCACTGCTCCAGCGGCGCCGACTCGCCAACCAGAGTGATCGAGGCGTCGAGCGGCGACCAGGCCGGACGGGCGAGCGGCCGTGATTCGATCCGATAGGTCAGTCGGTCGGCCGGTTTCGCCTGGTCTTCCCTGACGTATCCCGCGGCAGCAAGGATCCCTGCCACCGTGTCAATCGCCGCATCGAACCCGCGGCTCCCCGGGTCGCGATAGAACCGCTGGATGTAGTCCACGGTGGCGAATGCCCGGTCGCCGGAGAGGATCCTGCCGATCGGGCCCGTAACGTCACTGAAGGCAGGATTGGGTTGGCGAGCCGTGGCCCGCTGGGCGGCAGCGGCAGCGGCAGCGAAAACGATCAGGGCGGCGAGGGCAATTGTTGGACGGGTCGGATGCACGCAGGTCCCTCAGGCAAAGGCGCCGGCGCGGAAGCGCCAGCAGTGATCGAGAAACTCGTCCAGCCAGCCGCGCGACGACGAAGGCGTCCACGGCGGCGGCGGTTTCGGCGCTGGTCATGCCCCACAGAGCGGCCCGCTGCGGACCCACCCGGAAGTCGGCCTGGATCACCACCTGTTCGCGATCGGTCCAGACCGTGGGGAGCTCCGACCCGAATCGCCCGGCCACACTGTTGACTCCGGGTCCGCCCACGGCGATCGTCGGACTCGCGTGGAAGAGCGACGTGTCGAACCAGGCGATGTCGCTGACGACCAGCGCCCGGCGATAGGGATGACCGGCGCCACGCTGGTCAATCGCGTCCCGCAGGCGCTCGGCAGCGAGGTAGTCGCCTGCCCCGGGCCCGAGTTCACTGGAGATGACCAGCAGGACCGTCTCACCGTGATCGATCAGTTTCATCAGCCGTGCCCCGAATCCGGCGCGGTGCGCCTGTTCTTCTCGAAGTCCCGCTTCCGCTGCGTTTCCTCCCGCAGCCCCTTGACGGCCTTCTTGAAATCCTCGTAGTTGGCCGAGCGACGTGCGGCCTCGAACAGGTCCTCGCGCATGGCGCTCAGGCGCTTGTTGTACTCCGCAGCGGTCGGGTTCCCTCCCGCATTGATCGGCAGCAGGGCGAGCAACGCAGCCGGGATCTTGATCGGTCCCAGGTAGATCCACTTCTGGTCGACTCCCACCTTCTTGCCGCCCAGCGTGGTGGTCCAGCTCGGCAGTGCGGGCCCCTGCTGTGCTCGCTCCTCGGCCATCCTGTCAAGGTAGCCCTGGATGATCTCCGTGATCACACTGTCGGCGATCTGCTTCCTCGAGTAACCCGCTATCTGCTGGGCGACCTCCCCCGGCGTGACCGGCAGCGGGCCCACCCAGAGTAAGCCGTTGCCGAAGCGCTGTCGGAAGGGGCTCGTGGCCGGCGCGGCACTTGAAGTGTCGAGGGTCGGCGCAATGACGAGGCCCATCGAGGAGGGCTCACCCGCTGGAACGTTCGGGCTCACGACGCGCGGCGCCCCTGGACTTGCGGCGCGCGGCGGGGATGAGGTCGCCGCCGTGCCGGGGGTGGCCTTCGCCGTCGTGGTGCGCTGGTAGCGCATCGTGGTTTCGCGCCCCGGGCTCGCGATCTCGGTCGGGAGCAGCAGGCGGAAGGCGTCCGGCGGCCGGTCGAGCTGTGGTTCGGAGACCAGGAGCATCACGAAGACGACTTGCAGCGCGATCGCCACGAGCCAGGCGCCCCAAGGGCCTCTTGGCTCGGGCGGCAGCGCAAAGTGGCGCTCAGGTTGTGCCAGCACCGTGACGCTCCGTGCACGCCGTGAGCGCGCGACCGAGGCGCGTCACCGCCTCGCGCAACCGCGGCGCGGGCTGCGTCAGCGCGATGCGGAAAGAACCCCTCCCCGCCGGGACCGAAACCGCTCCCCGGCAGCACGACCACGCCCTCCTCCTCCAGGGCATGCGTCGTGAACTCGGCCGACTCGGCAGCCCGTCGGGCAGTGGCACCCAGACATACATCGCGGCGCGCGGCGTCTCGACCGTGAACCCCGCCTCGCCGGAGCGCCTCGAGCACGGCGTCGCGACGCAGACTGAATTCCGCCACGATCGGCCTGGTCGAGCTCCTCGGCGTGGTCGAGCGTCCAGGCCCCGGTGTGCTGCAGCGCGAGGAACGGGCCGGTGTCGATGTAGCTCTTGACCTTGGTGCAGCGCGCGTGATCAGCTCACTCCGTCCAGCGACAAATCCGACGCGCCACCCGGTCATCTGGAACGACTTCGAAAGCGAGTAGAACTCGAGCGCAACGTCGCGGGCGCCTTCGATCTCGAAGATGCTCGGCGCCACATAGCCGTCGAAGGTGATGTCGCAGTAGGCGTTGTCGTACGCCGAGCACGATGTCGTACTTGCGGCACGTCGCCACCAGGCGTTCGAGATAGTCGCGCGGCGCGATGGCGGCGGTCGGGTTGTTGGGATAGTTGACGTACACCAGGCGGGTGCGGCGCAGGGTCTCCTCGGGCAGGAGGTCCAGCTCGACCAGGAAGTTGTGCTCCGGCCGCAACGGCACGATGACCGGTTCGGCGCCCGCGAGGATCGTCCCGCCGATATAGGCCTGGTATCCTGGTTCCGGCACGATCACCAGATCGCCCGGATTGCAGACCGCCATCACCAGGTGCGACAGCCCCTCCTTCGAGCCGATCAGCGGCAGCATCTCGGTGTAGGCATCGAACCGGTGGCCGAAGCGGCGCTCGATCCAGCGAACCGCCGCCTCGCGAAACGCGGGAAGTCCGGCCTGGAATCCGTATTTGTGCAGCGCGGTGATGCCGAGCGCCTCGCGCAGCACTTCGGTCGACGGCGGCCGGTGGCGGGCCATCGGAATCGCCGGCGCCGAGGTCGATGACGTCCATCCCCGCGGCGATCAGGCGGCGCTTGATGCCCGGGATCTTCGCCAGGGGATAGTCAGGCAGCCGGCCGACGCGATCGCTGATGCGGATCATGAGTGGCCAGTTCTCCGTGGACCGTGTTGCGCAGGATGCCGACCCCGGGAATTTCCACTTCCACCGACGTCGCCCGGCGCCAGCTTCCCGACCCCCTCCGGGGTGCCGGTCAGGATCAGGTCGCCCGGCTCGAGCGTCATGACGCCGCTGATGTACTCGATCAGCACCGGGATCGAGAAGATCATGTCGCCGGACCGATCCCCGCTGGCGCTCCACGCCATTGACCCGGCCGATCACCTCCAGAGTGTCCAGTCGAGCCCTTCGGCCACCCGCGGCCCCACCGGACAGAAGGTGTCGAACCCCTTGGCCCGTCCCCACTGCCCATCGCTCTTCTGCAGGTCGCGCGCGGTCACGTCGTTGGCGCAGGTGAAGCCGCGGACGATACGGCATCGCGTCGGCGGCCGACACCTTCCGCGCACGGCGACCGATCACCACGCCGATCTCGGACTCATATTCCACCTGTCGGATGCGCCAGGGCAGCACGATCGGCTCGCCGGAGCCGATCAGCGACGACGACGGCTTGAGGAAGAGCAGCGGCTGCTTGGGCACCTCGTTGCCGAGTTCGCGGGCGTGGGCCGCATAGTTGCGCCCGACGCAGACGATCTTGCTCGGTTGAACCACTGTCATGTTGCCGCTCCAATCCCGTGTCGGGCAAAGAAGTCCTCGCACTTGGTGCGAACGTGGCTCCACGGCCCGATCACCCGCTCGGCCGGGGGCAGTCCCTCGAGCAGCATCGCGGCCGTAGCCCGGGTCACCGACCCGGCGGTCGAGCAGGACCACCACGCCGACGTCCTGCGCCCCGCGAATCAGCCGGCCGAATCCCTGCTTCAGCTTGAGCGCCGCGTGCGGCAGGAGATAGCCGAAGAAGCCGTCCTCTCCCTGCTCCGACAGTCGCTCCAGCCGGGCCGCCGTCAGCGGCTCCGAGGGAACCTTGAAAGGTAGCTTGGCGATGCACCAGCCCACGCAGCGCGCGCCCCGGCACGTCGACCCCCTCCCAGAACGAATCCGTGCCGAGCAGGATGGCGTTGCCCGCCTCGCGAAAGCGGCGCAGCAGGTGGTCGCGCTGCCCCTCGCCCTGCACCAGGATGGGAAAGCGCGTCGCCGAGCTCCGAGCGCACCATCGCCGCCACCCGCCGGAGCGCGGCGTGGGAAGTGAACAGGACGAAGATCCCGCCGTCACTCGCCCAGGCCAGGTCGTGCACCACCTGGGCGACGGCCGCATCGTGGCGCCGCCTCGTCCTCGCGCGGATCGGGCACGTCGTCGGGCACACCGAGCAGGCAATGCTCCGGCGTAATCGAACGGCGAGGGAAAGATCTCCTGCACCGTCACCGGCGAGCCCTCGCCGCTCGAGCCCGATGCGCGACGCGAGAAAACCGAAATCGCTGCCGGCCGCGAGCGTCGCGCTGGTGAGCCCGACGGTGCTCAAGCTTGTCGAAGAGCAATTCGCGGAGCATCGGCGCGAGGTCGAGCGGCACCGAGGCAAGCTGCAGCGTCTGGCCCTTGGGACCGTTCGTCTCCACCCAGCGCACGTCCGGCGGCCGGCCGGCTGCCGGGACGCAGCGTGGCGTTGAGCCCGTCGACCAGCGCCTCGAGCCGGCGAATCACGCCGCGGCACTCGTTCGAGCAGTTGACTTGCGGCGCTCGGTCTGCTCGACCTGCGCCAGGCGGTCAGCGACCGTCTCGATCACCTCGGCGATGCCCTGGAACGAGAGAATGGCGGCATCGAGCTCGCGCGCCAGAGCCCCTCTTCCCAGATCGGACGTGCTTGCCGAATTCGTCATCCAGGCGCACCTGCATCGGCCCCGGCCGACGGCGACGAAATCCGACCAGCCGCAGGAAGAGCGACTCTTCGGCACGGCGCGCCGTGCATCACGGCCGGCATCAGCCGCTCGCGCAGCAGATCGAGCGACGCGCGACTGAGCAGGTCCTGCGCGCCGGCAAGGTCATGCTGCAGCGCGGGCAGCAGTCCCTTGCCGCTCCGCTCCAGGCGATTGAGCAGGCGCCGCACCCCGCGGCTCGTGACCTGCACGCCCGAGGTGGCCCGGCCGCGATGTCCTCGAGGTGATGCGCCTCGTCGAGGATCAGCCGCTGGTAGGCCGGCAGCACCGCCGCCTCTTCCCAGTTGTCGGACGCGCGGCGCACCGCGAGGTCGGCGGCGAGCAGGTGGTGATTGACCACCACCACATCGGCCTGCGCCGCCCGGCGCCGGGCCTGGAAGACAAAGCAGCGGTCGAAGTGCGGGCAACGGAGCCGGGGACAGAGATCCGGCTCGGCCGCGACCTCGTCCCAGACATCGCTCGAGGGCGGCACCGGCAGGTCGGCGAGCGTGCCGTCGGTCGGTGTGCCCCGCCCACGCGGCGATGTCGACCAGTTCGTCGTGCTTGTCGGCCTCGAGCAGCGATTGCTGGCTGGCCGAGCGCCGTCTCGAGCCGGGCGCGGCAGAGATAGTTCCGCCATCCCTTGAGCAGCGCGAACGTGGGCTGGTGCTCGTCGTCGCCGAGCGCGCGCCGGAGCAGCGGCAGGTCCTTGCCGACCAGCTGTTCCTGCAGGTTGATGGTGTTGGTCGAGACGACGGTGCGCTCGCCGTTGGCGCGCGCCCAGGCCAGCGCCGGCACCAGGTAGGCGAACGACTTGCCGACGCCGGTGCCCGCCTCGAGCATCAGCACGCCGCCGTCGTTGTAGGCGTCGACGAGGTAGGCCGCGAGGTCGCGCTGGCTCTGCCGGTCCTCGTAGCTCCCCATCTCCGCGGGCGATCGGGCCGTGCTCTCCGCAGCTGGGCGATGACTTCGAACGGGATCGAGCCGGACGACCGGCGCGCTCCGGGGGACCTCCACCACGACATAGAGCCGGGTGCCCTCGTTGTCGACGATCGCCGAAGCCGATGCCGTCGTCGTGGGCGCGGGCCGCGATGTTGAGGTCGGGCATCGACGGCTCGAGATGGCCGCCGGGATGGTTGTGCAGCAGCATCTCGCCGCGCCGGGCGACGCCGGGCAGCGCCAGCACGCAGTCCACCGTGCCCCGCGCCACGGCGCGGGCGCGTCAGCATGCCCCGGCCGTCGTCGACGGTCGCGACGAAGGAGACCTCGTTGCCGCCGGCAGCGCGAACTTCGCGCCGGAGCGTGTCCCGGACCGCGGGGCGAGATGCGGTCGTTCAGGTCTTCAATTCCTTCTTCTTGGCGGCCGGAAAGAGGACGTTGTTGAGGATCAGCCGATAACCCGGCGAATGCGGATGGAGCGACAGATCGGTCGGTGCATCGCCGATCGCGTGCTGCGGATCCTCGGGATCGTGCCCGCCGAAGAAGGTCCACGTTCCCTTGCCGCGTTCGCCGTGAATGTACTTGACCCATGGCGCTCCCGGTTCGTCGGCGAGCACGATCACGCCCGGCTTGATGCACACGCCGGCGGAAGGAGGTCGTCAGGCCGTAGAAGTCGGGGATCACCTGGCGATGGTTCTGGACCAGCATCGTGGCGACCGGATCGATCTTGGCAGAGAAGTTGAACAATTCGAACGCACCGAGCGGCTGGCGTTCGCTGCTGTTCACCTGATGGCCGTCGATATCGCTGAACACCGCCAGCGAAGGAGACAGCTCGAGCCGGGCATCCTGGAATGCCAGGGCCTTGCTCCAGTTCATCTTCGAGCGAGGCCTGGGGATCCATCGGCGTACCATCGGCATACGCCGCCGCGATATCGACGCCCTCGCTGGCCAGCGCCAGGTCGAGCGTCTCGGTCGCGGTGCACATCGCGAAGAGAAATCCGCCGCGCTCCACGAAGCCTGCGATCCGCTGGGCCACGGCACGCTTCAGGTCGGGCACCGTAGCGAAGCCGAGCCTGGTGGCGGCCCCTCGCTGCAGCTCCATCATCTCCTGCAAGCCAGGGCGCGCCGGCGTACGTTCACGACGAACTTCGAGTACTGGCCGGTAAAATCTTCGTGGTGCAGATGGAGCCAGTCATAGTTCGTTCAGCTGGTCGCCGATGACCTCGAAGTCCCAGATGCGGTCGTACTTGATCCCGGCGTACTCGAGGGCCATCGTCACGGCGTCGTCCCAAGGCTGCGCACCGGGCGGTGAGTAGACCGCCACGCGCGGCGCCTTCTCGAGCGGGATGGCATCCATGTTGCTGGCCTGGATCTGTCCCTTGATCATCGCGATGGCGCCATCGTCGGCGCTCTCGAGCGTCACGCCGGCAAGCGCCGCATCGCGCTTGACGACGTCCGACGCCGGCAGCATGAAGCTCCCGCCCCGATAGTTGAGGAACCACTCCCCCTTCTCGCCGCGCTCGAGCGCCCGGAAGGCCAGGCCATAGGCCTTGAGGTGATCGCCCTGGGCATCGTCCATCGGCACCAGAAACCAGGCGTCCCGGCGAGACGGCGGCCGGAAGCGACCGAGCGGGAGTACCAGCCCACCGGCGAGGGCCACGCCACTTCTCACGAAATCGCGGCGCCGCATCAACTTCCTCCGCCGGGGATGGCGCCACGAAGCGAGTCCCGGAAGCGACGCGCCTCGGGCACGACGGCACTCTCGGGATAGTCGACGATGAGGCGCTCGAGCAGGGCGTTCGCCTCCTCAGAGCGCCCGGCCGCCGCGGTGATGCGCGCCACCAGGAATCGCGCGGCCGGCGCGACCCCGGGGACCAGCGTGTCATCGGCCAGTCGCAGGAAACGCAGGGCAGCGACGGTGTCCCGGCCTGCGAGGGCAAGCTGTCCCGCCAGGAGGTGCGCTTCGGCCGCGCCGGCCGGGGCGAGGTGCGCGGCAAGGTCGGCGAACTGCTTCAACGCCCGTGCGGAATCCCCTCGTTCGAGCGAGAGCACCGCAGTGCCGAGCGCCCGGGACGAATCCTGCCCGGAAGACTGCAGCAGCACGAGCAGGGTGACCCGCTCCACCGCCTGCGCGCGCTCGTCATCGTAAGGGCCCGCCGCCTTGAGCAGCGCGGTGGCCCGGACCAGGTCGCCCGCAAAGAGTCGCAGCCGTCCCCGGAGATCGAGTCCCGCGATGCTCGAGTCGCCGACAATCATCGCCTCGGCGTGGACCAGGTCATCGGTCCGCGCGAACGCCATTGCGACGCGTCGTGTTTCCCGTTCACGATCATCGATCGAGAGGGACGGGGCCAGCTTCTGCAACACCTTCTCCGCTTCCGCCGGCCTTCCCTCGGCCAGGAGAACGCCGAGCATCGCTGCCGAGGCGGCCTCCGCGCTCCCGGCTGCGGCTGATGGATCGGCCGCAGCGACCCCGAGCAGCCGACGTGCATCGCGCTCCGCGCCTCCGTCGGCATAGGCCCGCGCCGCATCAAGCCTGGTGCGCACGGCGACCGCCCCTTTCTGGCGCTGTGCGAGGGCTTCGAGTATCGTGGCCCTGGCCAGATTGGTGTTCCTGTCCTCGCGACCGCGCAGGGCGTCGAGGGCCGACTGGAGGATCGAGGCCCCATCCTCCGGGTTCGGCGACAGCGACGTGCGAACGAGGGCGGTGCCGTTGACGACGTTGCCCCAGTTGAGTTCCACCAGCCCGAGCAACTGCCGGCTCTCAAGCGAACCATCCTGCATCAGCGCGGTGCGCACTACCTCACGCTGCGCGGTGGGAACTTGCCCGAGCAGCATCGCCGCACCGGAACGGAGCTCCGGAGTCGCCCGCACCGCGGCGACCCACTCCAGCGTGGCGCCCGCGAAATCGCCGTCCTGCTGCATCATCTGGGCAAGGTCAGGGGAGAGCGCGGTCGGATCCTTCAGTCGCTGCCTCCCGAGGTCGAGAGCCGCGCGCGCCGTGACGCGGTCCCGGACCAGATCGGCTGCCGAGGCCCACTCCTCGAACGGCGAGGGGTCGTCAGGCTCAAGATCAGCCCAGCGGATCGTGTAGTGTCGCGCCATGTCGGGACGACCGGCATTGGTGTAGGCGCGCACGGCGATCTGGAGGATGCCCGCGCTGTTCGAATCGATCGCCAGCGCTCGTTGCACCAGGGCCAGCATCTCGGCACTGCGGTCGAGCGGCCGCAGCACCCGCTCCATGCCGAAGAGTGCAGTGGCCTCTGCCGGTCTGGCCGCCAGGATTGACCCGAAGAGCAACGCGGCTTCCGCAAACGCGTTCTTCCGTTCAGCCGCCAGTGCCTGCGTCATCGGATCGGCATCGGGGGTGCGAGCCTGCGCCCGGACGGCAAGCGGGGCGACCGACAACAGCAGCGCCACGACGGTCCTACGAAGGCCACTCACTGGTGTCCCCCGGCTGCGGTCAGGCGACGGAAGTACTCGATCACCCGGCCACGATCTTCCGGCGAGAGGCGCTGCAGCATTTCCCAGCTTGGCAGGCGGATGTCGTCCTGCCCGTTCCGCAGGCGCGGATCGAGTGGGGACGGAATCCGGATCCCCGCATCCTTGGCCGTAGTGCTCTGGCGCTCCTTGTTCTGGTCCTCTTCGTCGCCCTGAAGGGTCCGCCCCGCATCGAGCATCCTCCTGAAGAGTCGTTGCTGGCGGCTCACCGTTTCGGGTGTCAGACGGCCCGCCTCCAGCGTGTGGGCCAGGTCCTTCGCCTCGCGCGCCATCTCCCCTGCCCCGGGCAACAGGCCACCCGCCCGCAAGCGATCGAGTTGCTGGGAAAGGGCCCGCTGCTGCATCGCCATCTGCATCAACTGCTCCAGCCCGCTCTGCCCCTGCTGCATCATTCCTTCGCCCTGCTGGGCCAACTGGCCCTGCTGGCCGGCCATCTTCTGCAGCTGCTCCATCGCTTCCTTCATCCCGCTCGCCGACTGCGATCCATCGACCCTGCCCTTCGCCGCCAGCAACTGAAACGCCGCCTCGGCCAGCGCGTCGACGGCACCATTGGACTGTTGACCCGCCACTCGCCGGTCCGAAACCACCGACGCCACCGCGTCGACGGTGGTGCGCATCATCTCGCGGGCCGCGGCCAGCGCCGTCGCGGCCTGCGGCGATACCAGCGCGTTCTTGCCGGCGAGGCCCATGACCTGTTGCAGCACCCTCCCGGTTCCCTCTTCGAGAAGTCCCTGCTCGACCCGGGACTGCGACGCGATGGCGCCGCGATCGAACGCCCGGGCGAGCGCCAGCTGGCGCTGCGCCAAGCGCGACGTCTCCTGCAACGCGCGCTCGAGTCCCTGGCTCACCTCTTGGCGCAGCTGTGCCTGCATTTGCTGACGCTGTTGTCGGATCTGGTCCTCGAGCGGCGCCAGCGCCTTCTCGGCCGCCTCACCGGCCTGCTGCGCCTTCGCCTGGTCGTTGTCTCTGGCCGATTGTGCTGCCTCGCCCATCTTCGACGCCGCCGCACGCGTTCCGTTGGCGGCCTGCTGCAACCCCTGTCTCGTGCTCTCGGCGGGCATCTTCTCGGCCGTGCGCTCCAGCGCCGCCCCGAGGGAGTCCGCCCGCTGCGCCAGCTTCTCCTCCCGCTCCGCGCTCCGGCCGCTGTCCATCGTGGCGAGCTTTGGCGTCAACTCCTGCTGTCGCTCGGCGAGCGCCTTCGCTTCGTTCGCCATGTTGGCCAGGTCGCTCTCGAGTGCAGCACGCTGGAACAGGTCCCTCGCCTGCTCGAGTGCTTCCTTCAGCCGCGCCTGCGCCTTGGCGAGGTCCTGCAGGGCACCCTGGGTTCGATCCGCATCCAGATCCTTGAGGGACTGCTGCAACCCAGCCAGCTTTTCGCGCAACTCCGGGCTCATCGCGTTGTCAAGCAGCTGGCGCACCTCGTTCAGGCGTGCCGCCAGCGCAGAATCGGCCAACCCCTGGCGTTCGGCCGCCTGGCGCAGCTCCTCGATCGACTGCGCCAGCGCCTCGGCATCCCGGAGCAGCTGCTCCTGCGACTGCGCTACCGCATCGCCCTTGCGGGCAGCATCGAGGGTGAGCGGATCCTGCGGGATCTCGCCCGGTGCACGGGTCTCGAGGCGTGAACGCTCCCGAGCAAGGTCTTCGGTGGTACGCTGGAGTCTCCCGGCGGCGGTCGCCAGCGAGTCGAGGGCGGTTCCGGCGGTTGCGGTAGCCTGCTGTTGCGCGGCACGCTGCTCTTCGGGATCCCGGACCCGCACGATGAACTCGCGCGACCGGCCGACATGATGCATCGGCGCATTGTCGGTGCCGGTGGCGACATAGTGAAGCGTGTCGCCGGGCTTCAGGCCAAGCGCGGCGAGGTCAAGCATCGTGGTGACCAGGGCCCGATCGCCCTGGGCCGGCGAGAGCACCAACGACTGTCTCGTCGTTGCGCCCTTGGCCCCGACCCAATGCTCGAGGGCCGCTGCCGTCAACCGATGATCGTCGCGCAACGAGAGCACCAGCCCGAGTCGCATGACCGGCGGGGCCACCGTATCGCCGCCAGGCACCAGCACCTCGACGGTCGGCGCACTGTCGGCAACCAGACGCAACGGCAAGACCGGCATTTCGCCCTTGAGAGCGATGTCGCCACCCGGGGTGACGTGCAGTCGCCACGTCCCCGATGCCCGCGGCGTCACTTCGCCATGAAACCTCTCCCCGTCGACGACCAGCACGTCATGCCCGGGCGCACCGTCGAGCTCGACAGTGGCCAGCGGCGCTGTTGCTCGACCGGCGATCGCGAGCCGGGTTCCTTCAGGCAGGACCAGGGTATCACCGCCCACCGGTAGCGCCTCGTCATCGAGTCCGAGATAGACTGGGTACTTCGCAGTCACGGTGAAGGCACCGAGGAACGCACCGAGCCGAACGCCAACCCGCACTTCGCTGGAGCGTCGTCCGCCGGCCTCGGCACGCGCAACAAGCTCGGCTGACAACGGTGCGGTCGTGACGGTCGCCCGTCCGTCTCCGTCCAGCATCACCTCGGTCGCGCGCCACGACTCGCCGGGTGCGCGCGTGAAGAGCGTGGCCCGGCGACGGCCGGCGGCACGGATAGCCAACACCGCCGGTTCACCGAGGGCAACGGTGCCCTCCTGCGCCTCGAGGCCGACCGGTGCCGTGATCGCCTGCCAGGCCCCGGCGACGTCCCATAGCCTGGCCGGCGCACCGGTCAGCGGACGCGCAGCGGCGAGGGCTGCCACCCCGAAGAAGGCGGTGACGGCAGCCCGTCGCGTGAGCCGCACCTGCCGCGCCACGGCAGGGGCCAGCACCTGCGGGGCCCTCCCGCGCACCTCGGCCGCGGATCGCGCCGCGGCCGCCTGGTGCAGTTCTGCGCTGGTATTTGGCGCGGCTGGGTCGAGCACCGTCGTCAACGATCCCGCACGCCAATCTCCGCCTCGCTCGAGCACCTCCCCGATGTGCCACGGACCCAGGCCGCGAATCGCCCGGCGGGCGAGGAGCATGCCAGCCGCGAGCGACGCGAGCACCAGCACCCATGTCCCGAGCACCACGCCGGGCGCCAGCAATCCGCCATGCGCCAACCAAGCCACCAGGGCGAGCAGTAGCAGCGCAGCGGCGAGCCCGCTCACCAGGCGCGCCAGACCAGTGCTGCCGCGGAGGGGACGCGCCACCTCGTCGAGGGCGCCTTCGAGGAGGGGCTCGTTCATCCGCCCCAGCCCACCGCGTAGGCGAACAGGTTCACGCCCATCCGCAACGCCGCCTCATGCTTCTCGGGTCCGTCGTGGTGCACGTCGAGATCCTCCCAGCCGTCCCCGAGGTCGCTCTGATAGGAATAGAAGAGCACCAGGCGCCCTTCAACGAAGATGCCGAACCCCTGGGCCGGCTTGCCGTCGTGCTCATGGATCTTGGGAAGTCCCCCCGGGAAGTCATAGACGAGGTGATAGATCGGATGATCCAGCGGTACCTCGACCAGTGGCCGATCGGGAAAGAGGCGTGCCACCTCGCGCCGGAACGACTCATCGAGACCGTAGTTGTCATCGACATGGAGGAAGCCGCCCTGAAGCAACCAGCGACGGAGAATCCGCAGCTCTTCATCGCTGAAATGGATATTGCCGTGTCCGGTGGCATGGAGAAACGGGACGTCCCACAACTCTGGGTCGGTCAGGCGCACCACGATCTCCCGCGGCGCAGTCTTGAGCGTCGTCCGATCGCGTATCGCCGCGAGCAGGTTCGGCAATGACGACGGATTGGCATACCAGTCACCGCCGCCGTCATAGTGCAGCCGGCCGATCGTGAGCACCGGCATCGTCGTGGCTTGGGCCCCGAGCGGCATTGCGACACTAAGGACAGCGGCGAGCGCCGGCAGCCAGCGTTGCATCACGGTTCGTCCGTCACCTTGCGATAGGCGTCGTTGCGCGTCAGCCCGAACCGGGCGGCCACGTCCCGCGCGACATCCTTGCGGGAGTGTCCCGCCGCGAGGCGCTCGCGGATGACCCGCTGGATGTCCGCGGGATCGGCCGCCGGTTCGGCCAGCTCGGCTTCGGTCGCACCAGCGAGAATCACCGTCACCTCGCCGCGTGGCGCCGTCTCCTGATAGAACGCGTGGAGGGCCTGCAACGTGTCGCTGCGGAAGGTCTCGTAGATCTTCGTCATCTCCCGCGCCACCACGGCCTGACGCTCCGGGCCACACGCGGCCGTCAGGTCCGCGAGCAGTTCGACCACCCTGGCCGGGGCCTCAAAGAAGACGACGCTCCAAGGCTGGGTGGCCGCCTGTTCCACAAGGCGACGCCTGGCGGCGCCCTTCCGGGGCAGGAAGCCGAGAAAGAGGTAGCGGTCACTGGGCAGTCCTGCGGCCGAGAGCGCGGCCGCCACTGCCGACGGGCCGGGGATCGGGACCACGGGAATTCCGGCCGCCCGCGCCAGGGCCACCAGTTCGAAGCCAGGATCACTGATCGCCGGCGTGCCCGCATCGGTGATGAGCGCCACATCCCGTCCATCCCGGAGAATGTCGAGCACCGCCTCTCCACGACTCTCCGCCGAGTGGGCGTGATAGGAGATCATTCGGGGATGAGCATCGATCGCCGCGAGCAGCCGGCGGCTGTGGCGGGTGTCCTCCGCTGCGACGGTGTCGACCGTGCGCAACGTGTCGGTCGCCCGGGGCGAGAGATCGCCCAGATGGCCGAGGGGAGTGGCGACAACGTAGAGCGTTCCGATTGGCATCCCCAAAAGAACGTGGCGCCGGAGCTCCGGCGCCACCCTTCCAATGCCCGGGCTGCTGGGCAGCCCGGGCAGCCGGTTCGGTCAGGCCGGGAGGTGCTGCTTGATCTTCGCCTCGAGGGCGGGGCGAGGCAGGGCCCCCACCACGGTGTCGACGTGCTTGCCGTCCTTGAAGAAGAGAATCGTGGGAATCGACCGGACGTTGAATCGCATCGACGTCGCCTGGTTGGCGTCGACATCGAGCTTGCCGATCTTCAGCCGACCGGCATAGTCCTTGGCCAGCGCCTCAAGGGTCGGCGCAATGACCCGGCACGGTCCGCACCAGGTCGCCCAGAAGTCGACCAGGACCAGGCCACTGGCCTGCATGATCTCGCCATCGAATGTCGCGTCGGTTACCGCCAGCAGGTTTTCACTCATGAGTTCCGTCACTCCCTGTGACTCTGTGTTAGGTTCCCAAGCCATGAAGCCAAGCATCGCGCATGTCGGCGTCGCCGTGCCGGATGTTGAGGCAGCGATGCAATTCTACCGCGACGTCCTCGACGTTCCCATCCCGCGGACCCGAAGAGGCCGACGGGGCGCGCATTGTCCACCTGCAGTTCGAGGGCGCCGAGGTCGAACTCCTCGAACCGCTCAATGACGACTCCCCGATCGCGAAGTTCCTGGCCAAGCGGGGACCCGGGATTCACCATCTCTGCTACCGGGTTGCCGATCTCGATGCTGCCCTCACCGCCTGCCGCCGTCATGGCTACCAGCTGGTCGACGACCTGCCCCGCACCGGTGCTGGAGGCCATCGCATCGCCTTCCTGCATCCCAGGTCGACCCACGGCATTCTGATCGAACTGACCGAGTAGTGGGCCTCCCTCGACCGGCTGCCTTAAGAACACGCGGTCAGTTGCCCGGGTTCCCGCGCCCGAGCAATTCAGCTTGACCAGATCGAGGTCGAGGTTCCGGACCAGCCAGCCATCCTTGTCGTTGTTCACCGCCACCACCGGCACCACCACCTTGCAGCCGTTGCGAGCAATTTCAGTGGTCACGATCCGCTCGTTCTTCTTTTCGCCGCTGATTTCCGAGAGCGCGCGGACCGACGCCCGGGACAACCAGGCCTGGGTGAACACCATCCGCTTCTCGACGCTCCCACCCGGGAGACCAACGCGAGCAGCCGAGCCCTTGTCGGTGCCGAACAGCTCGGGCATCCGCTTCAGATTGCTGTCGGACGCGGCTTTGATATACTCCTCTACGGCGGCGGAGGCGGTTTTCGCCTTGCCCCCCTGAGCCACGACCATCCCGGGCGTGACAGTCATCGCAAGCAGGACCAGCGTGAGGGACGAACGGGAATGCATGACGAGCCTCCTGACGGGGTATCCGGCCGAAACGTACCTACCGAATCCTCTCGAATGCGACCACTGCGCTTCTACGTAAACGTCGATCATGTGGCGACCGTCCGGGAGGCGCGCAAGACGGTCGAGCCCGATCCGCTGCTCGCCGCCCGCGAGGCTGAAGCCCACGGGGCCGACGGCATCACCATCCATCTGCGCGAGGACCGGCGCCACATTCACGATCATGATGCCGTGGCCGTCGCCGCTGGGGTGCGCACCGTCTGCAACCTCGAGCTCGGGATCAGCGATGAAATCGTCGCAGATCGCCTGTGACCTGAAACCCTACCAGGTGACCCTCGTGCCCGAGCGCCGGGAGGAGATCACCACCGAAGGGGGCCTCGATCTCTCCCATGAGACGCCCGCGCCTCGCGACTGCGATCGACCGCCTGCGAAACGCCGGCTGCCATGTCTCCCTCTTCATCGATCCGGACCCGAATGCGATCGCGGCGGCAGCCGACCTGGGAGTCCCCGCGATCGAATTGCACACCGGCCGATACTCCAATTCGTGGCAGGACAGCCCCGCAGCGCTCGCGCAGCTCCGCGATGCGGCGCACCTGGCCGCGCAGCGCGGCCTGGCGGTCCATGCCGGCCACGGGCTCACCTACCGGAACGTCCAGCCCGTGGCCGGGATTCCGGAGATCGAGGAGCTCAACATCGGACACAGCATCATCAGCCGGGCCGTCTTCACCGGTATCGGTCCCGCCGTGCGCGAGATGAAGCGTCTGCTGACCGAGGCACGGTCGTGAGCGGCTCCACGCGCCGGGCCGAGTTCTTCATGATCGAGGCGCGCGAGTACCTCGCCGAACTCGAGCCACTCGCGAACGCACGGGAACTCCCCGACACCGAACGGCTGGTCCGCGGAGCGCGGGCACTCCGTGGCGCCTCGCTGATGGCGGGCCTGGGGACCTTCGCGCGCGCAGCGGCAGGGCTGGAGGGAGTCGCCCGGCAGGTTCGCGACAACTCGCTGGCCTGGGAGCCCGACGCCCGCGCCGCCTGGCGCGAAGGGCTCGAGCTTCTCAAGACGCTGGTCACCCGCGCCGCCTCGTGGGAAGCCAGCGACGATCGGCAGGCCCTCGGCCTCGCCGACCGGGTTGAACGGGTCGCGGCTGGCCACTCGATGGCCAGCCCGGTCCCCTCGACTTCCGCGCTGACGCCTGGGGTCCGGGCCTTCATTGCCCGCGAGTCAACCCTGATCGCCGGATCGCTCGAACAGGCTGCGCGGGCGCTGGCACCGTTGCCGCCACCCGCCGCCCTGGCCGCCGTCCTCGAGCGGATGCGGTCGCTTCGCGGTCTCAACGCCTCGGCCGAATTGTCGCCGTTGCCCGAGTTGCTCGACGCCATGGAAGTGGCCACCCGCACCCTGCTCTCCGACGTGCCACCGCCCCCTGATGTCGGTGCCGTCTTCGCCGATGCCGCCCACGCCCTGGCAGCAATGGCACGCTCGGTCTCCGAAACGGGCCGCGTCGCCCCGCTCGCCGAGGTTGACCGTCTTGCCGCCCGCCTGCTCGACAGCTACGCCGTCGAGCGCGATGTGGTGCCAATCGCGGTGCTGGCTCCCGAGGGGATGGAATCCGTGATCCGTCGCGGGACACTGCCGAAAACCTCGGAGGATCTCGACCCCGTGCCGGTCGAGTTGATCTCGGTGGGCGATCACCTTCTGCTGACCGCCGACGCACTCTCGCAGGCACCCTCGACCGCCGTCCGCGACCTGCGCCTCTTCGTTCTGCATCGCACCCTGACCACGATGCCGCCGCGCAGCGGCACTGGTCGCTTCCTCGCGCCGCTCGCCGAGGCGATCACAACGGCCATCGGCGACGGGATCGCCGTGCGACAGGCCGAGGAGTTCATGCTGATGCTGCGTGAGTGCGGGCGCTTCCTGGTCGATTCCGGCGGCAACAAGGACGGTCCGGCCCTGGCACGCCAGCGCGACCTCCTTGCCGCGCGCCTGATCACGGTCGAACTGGGCGACCGCGCACCCGCCGTGCCGATCGCCTCGCTCGGGTTCACCGCCGCCCCGCCCACGCCAGCCGATCGGGGGACAACCCCCTCGGTCCGTCGGCCAGGGGAGCCGCCCAAGGTCGAGGATGTCGTCCCGATCGCCTCGCTCGGTTTCACGAAGACACCTCCCGAGCCGGAAGAGGTCGTGCCGATCGCTTCCCTGGGCTTCACCGAGGAGCCGCCCGCACCGGATGACGTCGTGCCGATCGACTCCCTCGACTTCACCGAGAGTCCGCCCGAACCCGAGGAGATCGTCCCGATTGCCTCGCTCGAGTTCACCGAGCTTCCGGCCGACCTTGACGACGTCGTGTCGATCGAATCGCTGGCCCCGAGCGGAGCAGATGGTGGGGAGATCGTCGCCAGCGATTCGATCGCCCTTGACGAGATCGAGGAGCGGATTGTCCCGATCGACAGGCTCTTCCCCGACGAGCCGCCGCTGCCCCTGATTCCCGAGGTGGCCCCGGGAGCGCCATCGCCGCTCGAGGCGGCGTACGCTCAGCGAGCCGCGCTGAGTGAGCGGGAGGAGGCGATCAGCCCCTCGTTGGAAGGGCTGGTCGCGATGCGAATCGTCCCGGTGGAAACCCTCCTCTATCGCGGCGCCGCAGCATGGGCACGCGCCGAGGAGTTGCGCAACGAGATTCGCACCCTGCTCGATGGGCCGGGGATCTCGCTCGACCAGGTCCGTCCCTATCTCTCGGAACTCCTCGACCTCGTTCCGCTCGCGCGTGACAGCGCCTGAACACCGCGGCGCCCGCGCGCTGCAGATCCTCTTCGGCCTCGCCGTGTCCGCGGTGATGGTCTGGTGGGCGTTTCACAACTATCGCCTGATCGACATCTGGCACCAGATGCTCACGGCGCATCCCCTGCCGCTGTTGCTGGCCGTGGCGCTGGCCACCCTCCCGTTCGCGCTGCGGATCCCCCGGTGGCAACTGCTGCTGCGCCAGGACGATGGCGGCCAGGTTGCCGCGCTGCCGATGTGGCGCGCGATCTCGATCGGCTTCGCGGCCAACAACGTGCTGCCGCTGCGCGCAGGCGAAGTGCTGCGAGTCATGGCGATCACGCGCCTCGCGCCAGTCTCGTTTGGTTCGGCACTTTCGTCACTGGCGATCGAACGTGTCCTTGACGCGTTGATGATGATCCTGCTGCTGGGCGCGGCACTCATGGCATCGCATTTCCCGGCCGACCTGACCCTCGGCGGCGCCACGCCGATCCGGGTGTTTGCGGCCAGAATCGGCGCCCTGTGCCTCGCAGCGCTGGCGGCCGCAATCGTCGCAGCCTGGCAACGGGAACGGACGTTGCGACTGGTGCGCTGGGTCCTCCCGCACAACAAGTTCGGGTACCTGCTGCACTCCTTCGCCGAGCGGGTGCTCCTCGGCCTTGACGCACTCCGCGACTTCCGCCGCGCGGCCCCGGTGGTGGCCTGGACGCTGCTGATCTGGCTCGTCAATGCCGCGGCGTTCTTCGCCGTCTTCCGCGCCTTTGACTTCCAGGTCGGATTCACCGGCGCGCTGATCTTGCAGGGAGTCCTGATGATCGGAATCGCCCTGCCCCAGGGGCCGGGATTTGTCGGCACCTTCCAGTTGGCGTTCGCCGCCACGCTCGGGCCGCTCTTCGCCATCCCCGGAGAACGCGCCGTGGCGTGCGGGACGATCTACCAGGTCACCACCTTCCTGCCGATTGTCCTGATGGGAGTGTACTCGGCGGCGAAGAGCGGTGTGCACCTCCGGCTGCCGCATCAGGGTGACCGATGACCACGCTTACCCTCGAGTGTCCGGCCAAGGTGAACCTCTTCCTCCGCGTGCTCGCGCGCGAAGACACCGGCCACCACGACATCGAAACGCTCTTCTGCCGCATCGGCCTTCACGACACACTGGAGATTGCGCGCACCGACAGCGGCATCGCGCTCGACGTGGCCGGCGCCGACGTCGGCCCGCCGGAGCTGAACCTGGCGTGGCGCGGCGCCGAGGCGGTGCTCAACGCCACCGGGCGACGCTTCGGCGTGGCCCTTCGCCTCACCAAGCGCATCCCGGCCGCCGCCGGTCTCGGTGGCGGCTCCAGCGATGCCGCCTCGGCCCTTCTCGGCGTCAACATGCTGGCCAACCATGCCGTGCCACGGGCCGAGCTGCTCAATATGGCGCACCGGCTGGGCTCGGACGTGCCCTTCTTCTTGAGTGAAGCCGAGCTGGCGCTGGCATGGGGACGTGGCCAGCGCTTGCTGCGACTGCCGCCGCTCCCCCCGCATCCGATGCTGCTGGTGGTTCCAGAGGCTCCTATCGTCACCGCCGAAGCCTATCGCTGGGTCGACGAAGTGCGACAACACGGCGGAGGCCGGGGAGCCGTGGCGCTCGACCTCGAGGTTCTCCACCGCTGGAGCGACGTCGCCCGGCTGGCCGGCAACGACTTCGAGTCGGTGGTATTCGGCCGATTCCCGGCGATTCGCGCCGCATTTGAGGCGCTGGCTCAGACTCGTCCCCTGCTCTGCCGGATGAGTGGCTCGGGGTCGACCCTCTTTGCGGTCTACCGCAACGAGCAGGATCGCGACGACGCCGCGCTGCAGCTGGGCCCCCGCCACGGCCGGTTGGTAACCACAACCTCGGCCTAGCGGCGGCTTCCCGACCCGCCTTGCGCCAACACCCGTGGCGGCGTAGTATTTTGCCAACCAGTTTAACTAGAAGGTTAAAGTGCCTGATAAAACCACCCATCGTGCCGGAATGACTCCAGCCACCATCGCCCATCCCGGGGACGGGGCGGAAGTCGAGATCCGGATCCTCGATGCCGCCCGCCGAGTCTTCACCCGACAGGGCACGGCGGGGGCGCGAATGCAGCAAATCGCGGCGGAAGCCGGCGTCAACCAGGCGCTGATCCACTACTACTTCCGCTCGAAAGAACAGCTCGCCGAGCGGGTCTTCCTGGAAGCGATAGGCAAGCTGGTCCAGGGGCTGGCACCCGCACTCGCGGTCGAAACGTCGATCGAGCGGGTGATCGAGTGCTTTGTGCACGGCTACATCGACGCGCTCCGTGATTCCCCCTTCATACCGGCATACGTCCTCTCCGAGACATACCACTATCCCGAACGACTGCCACTACTCGTACTGCGTGCGGTCGGCACGACACCGGCAGCCATAGGCACGAAGGTGCTGGCGCGGGTGACCCAGCTGGTCGACGAGGCCGTTGCTGCGGGAAGGATGCGGCCGATCACTCCTCGGCAATTGCTGGTGAGCGTCCTCGGCCTGGTGGTCTTTCCCTTCGCCGGTCGGCCGATCCTGATGACGCTTTTCGGGATGGATGAGACCGGATTCGACCAGATGCTCACCGAACGCCGAGCCGAACTGCCTGGCTTCATCCTCAACGCCCTCCGCCCATGACCCTGACTTCCTTCCTTCGATCGCCGGCTGCGGCGCTGGCGCTGTTCGCCGCGAGTGCGGCTCCCCTTGCGGGCCAGCTGCCAGATACGCTGCGGCTCGGTGTCCTCCAGCGGCTTGCGGAGGCGACGGACCAGCGCGCACCCGAGCGTGCCCTGCTGGCCGAGCAGTCCACGCTTCGCCTCCAGTCCATCCGGGCTGAGAAGCTGCCCTCCTTCGCCCTGCAGAGTCAGGCACAACATCTCTCCGACGTCACCTCCTTTCCGGGTACACCCGGGAGTCCGCTCGTCGTTCCGCAACCCTACAAGGACCAGTACGACGCGTCCATGAGCATCCGGAAGCGTCTTTACGATCCTGCCCTCGGCGATCGTGCGTCGATCGAGGCCGCCCAGCTGAGTGTCGCCCAGGCCACGTTGCGGAGTGCGCTGTGGCAGCAGCGGCAGCTCGTGAGCAATGCCTTCTTCACCATGCTGCGACTCGACGCGCAGCAGGCGACGCTCGACGCGTCGATTGCCGACCTGGTCGCCCGGCGCAGTCAGGCCAATCAGCGTGTCACCAACGGGGCGGCACTCCCCAGCGAAGTGATGCTCCTCGACGCGGAGATTGCGCGTCAGCGGCAGGGTCGTGATGAGGTCGTGTCGAATCGCGATGCGGCCCGGGACGTGCTGGCCGCACTCACCGACACGGCGACTCCGCCCGATGCGGTCCTCGAACCCCCCGACCTGGCCGCAGCGGTGATGGCCGTGCGGGCCGGCCTCGATACTGCCCGGTCACGGCCGGAGTATGCCCAGTTCGCCGCCAGCGACCAGCTGATCCAGGCACGGCGGACGGCGGTCAATGCCGCACTGAAGCCCCGGGTCTCCGCCTTCGTCCGCGGTGGCTATGGTCGCCCGGGACTGAATCAGCTCTCGCGCGAGTTCAACACCTACTATCAGGCCGGCGTGCAACTGGAATGGTCACCGTGGAACTGGGGGACCACCGGACGCGACGAACAGATCCAGCAGCTGCAGGCGCAGATCCTCCGGCACGATGAGGCGGCGTTCACCGAAGCGATCCGCCGCGCGACAATCCGCGACCTGGCCACCATCGACCAGCTCGAGCGCAGCCTCGCCACCGACGACACCATCATCGCGCTCCGCGAGCGGGTCCTGGCGGAGACGCGACTCCGGCTGGATGAAGGCGCCACGACATCGGCGGAGTATGTCGATCGTGCCACCGACCTTCTGCTGGCACAACTCGATCGTGACACCCATCGCGCACGCCTCGTCGAGGCACGCGCCCAGGTACTCACTACTGTCGGATACGAGGTCCGCTGATGTCCACGCCGCTGCCAATCTCCCGCGCGATGCTGATCGGCCTGCTCGGCCTCGGCGCCTGCTCCGCCGCCGTCGCGCCCGATGCCTATGGCACCTTCGAGGCCGAGGATGTCGTCGTCTCGGCCCAGACCACCGGCCAGATCCGGCGGCTCGATGTCACCGAAGGCGCCATCCTCGACAGCGGCGCGGTCGCCGCGGTCGTCGATACCGTGCAACTGATGCTCGCGCGCGATCAGGCCATCGCCCAGCGACGCGCGCTCGTCGCCCGACGCACCCAGGCCACCGAACAGTTGAAGGCGCTCCAGGTCCAGGCCGAAATCGCCAATCGCACCTGGGAGCGCACCCAGCGCTTGCGCGCCGGACAGGCGGCGACCGCGATGCAGGCAGACCAGGCCGAGCGGGACGTACGGGTCCTCGGCGCCCAGATCGACGCCGCCCAGGCCGGCATCGCGGGCGCCGATGCGGACCTGACCGCCCTCGAAGCCCAGGTGGCCCAGCTCACTGACCGGCTGTCGCATGCCGTGGTGACCAACCCGGTTCACGGCACGGTCCTCACGACCTACACCCGTGTCGGTGAGATGATTCAGCCCGGGCAGGCGCTCTACTCCATCGCCCCGCTGGATACCCTGACGTTTCGCGCCTACGTCTCGGGCGACCAACTGGCATCGTTCCGAATCGGTCAGCGGGCGGAGGTTCATGTCGATGGGCCGCAGGGACTGCGGACCTATCCCGCCGTGATCACCTGGGTGAGCGGTGAAGCCGAGTTCACCCCGACGCCGGTGCAGACGCGCAACGAGCGCGCCACACTGGTGTACGCCGTCAAGCTTCGCGTCGCGAACACCGATGGCGAACTCAAGATCGGCATGCCGGGCGACGTGACGCTCGCTGCGCCTGCCGGCGGCAAGGCGGCCGAGTGAGCTCCACCGCCCCGGCCGTGGCGGTGGCCGGACTGGTCAAGCGATTCGGCACGACCACCGCGCTCGACGGCGTCTCCTTCGAGGTCCGGCCCGCGGAACTCTTCGGCCTGGTCGGCCCCGACGGCGGCGGCAAGACGACGCTCTTCCGGATCCTCACGACCCTGATGCTTCCTGATGCCGGCACGGCGACGGTGCTTGGTTCGGACGTCGTGCGCGACCTCTGGACGTTGCGAGCAGCAGATCGGCTACATGCCGGGCCGCTTCTCGCTGTACGGCGACCTGAGCGTCGAGGAGAACCTGCGCTTCTTCGCGTCGGTGTTCGGCACGTCGCTCGAAGAGGGATACGAACTGATCGCGCCGATCTACGGGCAGATCGAACCGCTTCAAGCATCGCCGCGCAGCCGCGCTCTCGGGCGGGATGAAGCAGAAGCTGGCGCTCTCCTGCGCGCTGGTACATCGGCCCGAAGCATCCTCCTGCTCGACGAGCCGACCACGGGTGTCGATGCCGTCTCGCGCCGCGAGTTCTGGGAACTGCTCGCCGACCCTCAAGGCATCCGGACTGACCATCGTGGTGTCCACGCCGTACATGGATGAGGCGGCGCGTTGCGACCGGGTGGCGCTGCATGCAGACCGGGCGCATTCTCGCGCTCGACGCGCCGGCCGCGATCGGTGCCCTCTTCCCGCGGCCGCTCTTCGCGGTGCGTTCCCGGCAGCGGATGCCGCTGCTCCAGGCCCTGCGCGGCGCTCCCGTTCACTGCCTCAGCGCTCCCATTCGGCGACGCCGTGCACTACAGCGACAGCGCACCGACCTGCCGCCCGACCGGATCGCCACGGAACTGGTCGCGGCCCTGCAGGCGGCCGGCGTGGACGATGCCTCGGTCGAGCCGATCGCACCGGACATCGAGGACGTCTTCATCGAGTTGATGGGTTCGGTACCCGACGCGCGGGTAGCAGCGTGACCGAGGCCCGCACCGCAGCTGCCACGGTGCCTCCGTGGGTTGCGGACCACACGATCGCCGTGCGCGACCTCACCCGGCGCTTCGGGACCTTCGTCGCGGTGGACCACGATCACGTTCGACGTCGCGAAGGGCGAGGTCTTCGGATTCCTGGGCGCCAACGGCGCCGGCAAGACGACCGCCATCAAGATGCTCATCGGACTGCTCGCCCCGAGCGGCGGCGAGGCGTGGGTCGCCGGATTCGATGTCGCACGCGAGCCGGAGCAGGTCCGCCGTCGGATCGGCTACATGAGCCAGCGCTTCTCGCTGTACGACGACCTCACCGTGCGCGAGAACATCGCCCTCTACGGCGGCATCTACGGCCTGTCGGATGCGGAGATCCGGACCCGCGGCGACGCGCTGCTGACCGGCTGCAGTTCGAGCAGCAGGGCGACGACCTGGTCCGCTCACTCCCGCTCGGCTGGAAGCAGAAGCTGGCGTTCTCCGTCGCGATGCTGCACCAGCCGACAGTCATCTTCCTCGACGAGCCCACCGGCGGCGTCGATCCGGTCACCCGCCGCCAGTTCTGGGAGTTGATCTACGCGGCCGCGCGCCGAAGGCACCACGGTCTTCGTCACGACGCACTACCTCGACGAGGCGGAGTACTGCGACCGGGTCTCGATCATGGTCGATGGCCGGATCGCCGCCCTGGGAACGCCGGACGCGCTGAAGGCCGAGTTCGACGACCGACAGCCTCGAGGAGATCTTCGTGCGGCTGGCGCGCGGCGTCGCACCGCGGCGGCGTCCGCATGACCTCGCACGGCGCTCGCAGGACGCAGCGCGCTCGTCGCCTTCATGGGCAAGGAGGTGCGGCACCTGCTCCGCGATCGGCAGACGCTGGCGATCCTGCTCCTGCTTCCGCTGGCCCAGGTGGTCCTCTTCGGCTTTGCAGTGCGCACCGACGTCCACTCGCGTCCGCCTGGCCATTGTCGACCCGGTGCCCGATGACGCCACGCCGCGCGCTCGCGACCCGATTCGAGCACAACGGCCGGTTCGCGCATCGTGGCGACGCCGGCGCGGACCGAGGCCTCGACGAACTCTTCCGCCGCGGCGACCGTCGGATGTCGGCCTGGTGTTCCAGCCGGGCTCGGCGCGGCTCGCGGACGGCACCGGCGACCCGGATCCTGCGTCGTCACCGACGCGTCCGATCCCGAACTCCGGCACCACCATGCAGAACTATGCCAGCGGCGGTGATCAGCAGCTGGCAGGCCGAGCAGGGGAATGCCGGCGGCGTCCAGCTCGACGTCTCGGTCCGGATGCGGTTCAATCCCTCGCTGGAGAGCGTCAACCTCTTCGTGCCGGGACTGATCGCCCTGATCCTGACGCTGGTGACCACGATGATGACGGCCCTCTCGCTCTCGCGCGAGAAGGAGCGCGGCACCTTCGAGGTCCTGCTGGTCTCGCCGCTGCGCCCCTGGCAGATCATCGTGGGAAAGGTGCTCCCCTACATGGTGCTCGCCTTTGCCAACGCCGTCACGGTGCTGGTCGCCGCCCGGCTGGTCTTCAGCGTGCCCTTCGTGGGCAGCGTGCCGCTGCTGCTCGTCGCCAGCATCCTCTACGCCCTGGTCGGCCTCGCCCTCGGCGTGCTGATCGCGGCAGTGACCTCCTCGCAGCTGGCGGCCATGCTCGGCCGTCGCTCGCCGGCACCATGCTGCCGAACGTGATGCTCTCGGGGATGATCTTCCCGATCGCCAGCATGCCGCGCCGCTGCAGCTCGTCACCAACATCGTCCCGGCTCGCTGGTTCATCGTGATCTGTCGCGGCATCATGCTCAAGGGTGCGGGGCTGGCCACGCTCTGGCAGGACTGCTGGTCCTGCTGGTGATCATGTTCCTCGTCCTGATGGCCGCCGCCATCCGCAAGTCAAGCGTGAGGCTCGCCTGATGTTTCGCATGCTGCGCGTGCTGCTCCGCAAGGAGTTCCTCCAGATCAGTCGCGACCGGGTCATCCTCCGGATGCTGTTCCTGATGCCGATGGTCCAGCTGCTCGTCCTGGCCAATGCCGCCACGTTCGAGGTGAAGGTCGCCCAGCTCTGGCGTGGTCGACCAGGACCACAGCACGTCGTCGCGCCGCGTCATCGACCAGCTTTCGCGGCAGCGGCCGTTTCGTTCCGGTGGGGAGTTCGCCGACGACTCGGCCCCGCCGATGCCGCACTGATCGATGGCGCGGCAGACCTCGTCCTCGTCATCCCGCAGGGATTTCGAGACGACCCTCCGCCGGACGCACCGCGGCGCCGGTCCAACTCGCCCTCGACGCCGTGAACGGCGCCCAGGCCGGCGTGACCCAGGGGTACGCCAGCCGGATCCTCGCCGCCGTATGCGCGGGAGCTCGGGGCCGACATTGTCCCGGCACTGCGCGGGGTCTCGAGCGACCGACCCGGCTCCCCGCCGCGGGCAGGCGACCGTCGAGGTCCGGGCGCGAGGCTGGTACAACCAGAGTCTCGACTACCGGCACTACATGGTGCCCGGCATCCTGGTGCAGCTCGTCACCCTGGTCGGGACGCTGATGACCGCGCTCAACATCGTCCGTGAGAAGGAAGCTCGGCACCCTCGACCAGCTGAATGTGACGCCGGTGTCGCGCGCCGCCTTCATCACCGCCAAGCTGCTGCCGCTCTGGCCGATCGCGCTCGTACTCCTGGCGATCGGGATCACCTCGGGCGCCTGGTCTTCGGGATGCCGATCGAAGGCAGCCTGCTGGTGGTGTTCTTCGGGGCGGCACTCTACCTCGTTGCCGCGCTGGGCATCGGCCTCTGGATTTCGACCGTGGCCGACACCCAGCAGCAGGCGCTCTTCGTCACCTTCGCACTCACGATGGTCTACACGCTGATGAGCGGGCTGTTCACGCCGGTCGCAGGGATGCCGGCCTGGGCCCAGACCGTGGCCCAGGTCAATCCCCTGCTGCATTTCATCACCCTGATCCGGGCCGTGCTCCTCAAGGGGGCCGGCTTCCGGGACGTGGCCGGCAGTTGCTGGCCCTGGCGGCCGCCGGGGTGATCATCCTCACCCTGGCCGTCCGACAGTATCAGAAGCGGGCGGGATAACCCGCGGCCCCGACCCGGCCCGCTCTACCCCGTGGCCGAGCCCTGCCCCATATTTCCTGCCTGCTCCCCTTTCGTCCAATGGCAGGACAGCAGCCTTTGGAGCTGCGAATCGTGGTTCGAATCCACGAAGGGGAATGGCCGGAACACGCCGCCGGTTGCCCCGTCCCGCACCCTCTAACTATCTTTCCGGGCTATTGTTATGGCTGATTCGCCCGTGACCTCGAAGCCCTTGATGCTCCTCAGCGGGTCGGCCAACCGGCCGCTCGCCGAAGAGATCGCCCGGCAGCTGGATACCCAGCTCTGCAAGGCGACGAGCCGGCGATTTGCCGACGGGGAGATCTTTGTCCGGATCGATGAGAACGTCCGCGGCCGCGACGTCTACATCATCAACCCGACCAATCCCCCGGCCGAGAACCTGCTCGAGCTGCTGCTGCTGATGGATGCGGCCCGGCGGGCGAGTGCGGCGCGGATCACCGCGGTGATTCCGTACTTCGGCTATGCCCGCCAGGACCGCAAGGATCAGGGGCGGGTGGCGATCAGTGCGAAGTTGATGGCGAACATGGTGTCGGCGGCAGGCGCCGACCGGGTGCTGGCGATCGATTTTCACCAGCATCAGTTGCAGGGGTTCTTCGACCTGCCGGTCGATCACCTCTATGCGGCGCCGGTGTTCATGAACCACTATCGCGGCATGGACCTGCAGAACCTCGCGGTGGTGGCGGCCGATGTGGGCTCGGCCAAGATGGCGCGCGGATTTGCCAAGCGGCTCAACGGCTCGCTGGCGATCATCGACAAGCGGCGCGCCGCGGCGAACACGATCGAAGCGGTGCACGTGGTCGGCGATGTCGAGGGGAAGGACTGCATCATCCCCGACGACATGATCGACACCGGCGGGACCATGACCGAGGCGGTACTGGCACTGAAGGAGCTGGGCGCGAACGACATCTACATCTGCGCCACGCACGCCCTGCTCTCGGGGCCGGCGGTGGAACGGCTGTCGAAGTCGCCCGTGAAGGAAGTCGCGGTGACCGATACCATCGCGATCCCGGCCGAACGACACTTCCCGCAGCTGAAGGTGCTGTCGGTGTCGGGACTGCTGGCCAAGGCGATCGGATATACGCATAGCGAGCAGTCGGTCAGCGCGCTGTTCGAATAACGCAGGACGGAGGCGGCATGCAGCATGTGAAGCTCGGCGCGGAATCGCGCGAGCAAGACCGGCAAGGGCGCCGCACGGGCCCTGCGTCGCGCGGGCAAGGTCCCGGCGACCATCTACGGCCATGGCATGCCCTCGCGCTCGCTCGCGGTGGACGCATACCGAACTCGGCAAGCTGCTCGAGGTGATCGGCGGCGAGGCGGCCCTGCTCGACGTCGCCATCGACGGCGAGGCGCCGGTCAAGGCGCTGGTGCGCGAAGTCCAGCGCAACCCGGTGCGCCGCAGCGACGTGATCCACCTCGACCTCTATGCCATCACTCGAGAACGAGCCGATCGTCGTCGAGATCCCGGTGCACATCATCGGCACGGCCGAAGGCGTCCGCAACCAGGGCGGCGTGCTCGACCATCACCTGCACCGCATTCACGCTCAAGGTGCTGCCGGCCGACATTCCCGATCACATCGAGGTCGACGTCACCGACCTGATGGTCAACCATGCGATTCACATCGCCGACATCAAGGTGGCCAAGGGCGAGATCATGAACGATCCGACCGTCTCGGTCGTCTCGGTCGTGGTCACCCGCGCCGAGGTCGCCGCCGTCACTGCGCCGACCGGCGCCGGAAGAACCCGAGGTCATCAAGAAGGGCAAGGGCGAGGAAGGCGAAGCCGGGGCCGAGACCGCTGGCGCGTAGTGGCCAAGGCGATCGTGGGGCTCGGCAACCCCGGGCCCGAATACGACCGCACCCGGCACAACGCCGGCTTCATGCTGGCGGATCACCTCGCCGCGCGCTGGGGCTTCGGCCCGTTCAAGCGCGGCGATCAGGCTGTGATGGCCTCCGGGACGCTTCACGGCGTCCCGGTTCGTTTATTGAAGCCGACGACGTTCATGAACCTGCAGCGGAGACGCCCTGCGGGGCCTCCGGTCCCCGTCATTCGATCCGGCGCGAGGACCTGCTGGTGCTGGTCGACGACGTGGCGCTGCCGCCTGGGCGATTTCGCCTGCGGGGCGCCGGGTCCGCCCGGCGGCCACAACGGGCTCAAGAGCATCGAGGCCGCGCTCCGGCCGACAGGACTATCCGCGGCTCCGGATCGGGGTCGGCGCCAAGCCGCCTGGAGTACGACGATCTGGCCGACTGGGTCCTGGGCACGCAGACGCCCGACGAGGCGACAGGCCGTCGCGGGATCCTGCCAGTCAGATGGCCGAGGCAGTAGAATGCTGGGTGGCTGACGGGATCGAACGCGCCATGAATCGATTTCAACCGCTGTGACCTAATGCACCAGGACGCACTTCGTGACCCTGTATGATCTCGCTCCGTTGACGCCGGTCTTTGCCGGAATCGGCCTTGTCGCCGCCATGCTACTGCTACTTCAGCCTGAAGCGCCAGTCCCCGATGGCACCGCCGAGGATGCAGGAAATCGCTGGGCTGATCGAGAGCGGCGCGATGGCGTTCCTGCGCCGCGAGTACATGGTCCTGCTCCCGGTCGTCCTCGTCGTGGCCGCTGCTTGCTCGGCATGGTGCAGTCGGCGCGCACGGGGCGGCCTTCGTCTTCGGCGGCTTCTGCTCGTCGCCGGCCGGCTTTCCGGGATGAAGCGCCGCCACCAAGACCAACGTCCGCACCACCGAGGCCGCCCGGAGCCACGGCCAGGCGCGGGCGCTCGAAGTCGCCTTCGACGGCGGCGCGGTCATGGGACTCGCCGTCGCCTCGCTCGGCCTGCTCGGCCTTGGCGTGGTGCTCAACCTCACGCTCCCCAAGGGCGACGCGGCGGTCAGCGGGCAGCCGCTTCAGGCGTATTCGCCGAGATCATGCCGGCTTCGCGATGGGCGCGTCGTCGATCGCGCTGTTCGCCCGCGTGGGCGGCGGCATCTACACCAAGGCGGCCGACGTCGGCGCCGACCTGGTCGGCAAGGTCGAGGCGGGCATTCCCGAGGACGACCCGCGCAATCCGGCGACCATCGCCGACAACGTCGGCGACAACGTCGGCGACGTCGCCGGCATGGGCGCCGACATCTTCGAGAGCTACGTCGGGTCGTGATCGCCGCCGTCGCCATCGCCTCGACCCACCATCGCGATCCCGCTCGAGAGCCGGCTCAGCGCCGTGGCCGCTCCCGATCGCTGCTGACGGCTGGCCGGACTGATCGCGTCGATCATCGGCATCGGCGCCATGAAGGTCCTCAGAACAGGGCTCCCGGCCTCCGCGCTCCGGCTGACGCACCTGCTCGCCGCCGGGCTGCTTCTTGGTGGCCGCCTGGTTCCTCACGCTGCAGTCTTCCCGATCGGCATCACCGGGCATCAGGAACTCGGCGCCGTTCTACGCCATCGTGGCGGGCTCGTCGCCGGCGTCCTGATCGGCCTGATCACCGAGTACTACACCGCCGGCCAGGCCCGTGCGCCGAATCGCCGAGGCGTCAGCAGACCGGACCGGCCACCAACATCATCGCCGGCCTCGCCGTCGGGCATGCAGTCGATCGCTGCTCCCGGTCCTGCTCATCTGCCTCGCGATCTACGTCGCCAATCAGGCCGCCGGCCTCTACGGCATCGCCATCGCCGCCGTCGGCATGCTCGGCACCGTCGGCGTGACCATGACCGTCGACGCGTACGGCCCGATCGCCGACAACGCCGGCGGCATCGCCGAGATGAGCCATCTCGGCCCCGAGGTCCGCAAGATCACCGACAGCCTCGACGCCCTCGGCAACACCACGGCGGCGATCGGCAAGGGCTTCGCCATCGGCTCGGCCGCGCTCACCGCCCTGGCACTCTTCTCGGCCTATGCCTCGGCAGTCGACGCGCGACCGGGACAGGTGCTCTCGCTCGACATCATCAACCCGATGGTGGTGATCGGCCTCTTCATCGGCGGCATCGCTGCCGTTCCTGGTCGGCTCCATCACCATGACCGCCGTGGGTCGTGCCGCCGCCGGCGATGGTCGAGGAAGTCCGCCGCCAGTTCCGCGAAATCAAGGGACTGATGGAGGGCACTGCCCAAGCCGATTCGGCGCGCTGCGTCGACATCTCGACCAAGGCCGCGCTGCGCGAGATGATCCTCCCCGGCGTCATTGCCGTCGTCGCCCCGGTCGACGGTCGGCTACTTCCTCGGCATGCAGGCGCTCGGCGGCATGCTCGCCGGCGCCACCCTCAGCGGCGTGCTGCTGGCGCTCTTCATGGCCAACGCCGGCGGCGCCTGGGACAATGCCAAGAAGTACATCGAGGCCGGCGCCCATGGCGGCAAGGGATCCGACCCCCACAAGGCCGCCGTCGTTGGCGATACCGTCGGCGATCCGTTCAAGGACACCTCGGGCCCGGCCATGAACATCCTCATCAAGCTGATGAGTGTGGTGAGCCTGGTGCTCGCGCCGTGGTTCGCGGCGATGGCGAAGTAGTCGCCGGGATTACATGCTCTCGCTCGGAATCGTGGGCCTTCCCAACGTCGGGAAGTCCACCCTCTTCAACGCGCTCACCTCCGCCGGGGCGCTGGTGGCGAACTACCCGTTCGCCACCATTGAACCGAACACGGGCGTGGTGGAAGTCCCTGACCCTCGGCTGGCCGCGATTGCAAGGTTCGTCAACCCGAGGCGCATCGTCCCGGCAGTGGTGCAGTTCGTCGACATCGCCGGCCTGGTCGCCGGGGCCAGCCAGGGCGAAGGGCTTGGCAACCAGTTTCTTGCCAACATCCGTGAGGTCGACGCCGTGGTGCATGTGGTGCGCTGCTTCGTCGATGATGATGTCCAGCATGTCATGGGTGCCGTCGACCCGGCGAGGGATCGCAACGTCATCAACACCGAGCTGGCACTGGCTGATCTCGCCTCGGTCGAGAAGCGACTCGACAAGGCCCAGCGCGCGGCCAAGTCGAACGATCCCCAGGCGAAGCTCGAGACAGAAGCTGCTCGAGCGGCTGGTGGCGGCCCTGAGCGAAGGACAACTCGCCCGGACCGTGATCCCCACCGACGAGGAGCGCGCGACGTACCGCAGCTTCAACCTGTTGACCTCGAAGCCGGTGCTCTACGCCGCCAACGTGCGCGAGGATGAACTCTCCACCGGTAATGCCGCCGTGGAGCGCCTTCGCGCGGTGATCACATCTGACGGCGAACCCGCGGAACTGGTCATCTTCTCGGCAAAGGTCGAGGCCGAGCTGGCCGAGCTGCCCGCCGAGGATCGCGGCGCGTTTCTCGACGCGCTCGGGGTCCACGAATCGGGACTCGACCGCCTCGCAGCGGCGGCGTATCATCTCCTGGGCCTGCAGAGCTATTTCACGGCCGGGGAGAAGGAAGTGCGCGCCTGGACGATTCGCCGCGGAGCAAGAGGGCCTGAAGCCGCCGGCGTGATCCACAGTGATTTCGAGAAGGGATTCATTCGTGCAGAAACGGTTGCCTACGATGATTTCATCCGGGTCGCCGGCTGGAAGGGAGCCCGCGAACAGGGCCTCGCGCGTGCCGAAGGCAAGGAGTATGCCGTGCAGGACGGCGACGTGCTGCTGTTCCGGTTCAGTCCCTGAGTCAATCAGATCACGCCAGATCCTGACAAAGGATGCCCACTATGTCGTTGCAAGCTCGCTTGCTGATCGCTGCCCGGGTCGCCCTGATTGCTGCCGTTTTGCTCTCCTGCAGCCGGGCCAACTCCGCACCGGTCATGCATGTCGTGACCCAGGCTACGCTGGACTCCCTCCCCCGTCTGACCGTCCACGATGGGCAGCAACTGTGCGAAGCGGATGGCCGGACTTCCTGTCCGCTGCACCGCGCCGTGGGCAACTGGCTCTCCGATACTCGGCTTGCCATCTGGGAACCGGGTCGACCCGTCATGGTCTGGACGGCGGGAGACAGTATCGCCACCGAACTCACGGCCACCGACAACGAGCTGCAGGCCCCGATCCTGGCCGTGGCCGTGGCCCCTGAAGGCTCCGGCTACCAGGTGGTCACCGCCGGGGTTTCGGATCGCCTGCTCCGCTTCGACAGAGACGGCCACCTCGTCAAGTCGGTAACGCTCTCCCGCATGGAGGGACTCGCCGTTCGCGGCTTCTCTGGCGCCGTCCCGCTCCTCTACCGGCTGCGGGAAACGGGACCGAATCAGCAGGTGCAATTCGACCTCGACGCGCTCGCCTCGCCGGAAGACTCCAGCGGTCGCCCGCTGATGCGCGTGCCACTGCCCACCGCCAAGCTGGTGGATGGCTTCCCGGCACCACTCCCGTTCTTTACTCCCTGGCCCAGCTTCGGACTCGCTCCCGAGGGCGACATTGTCTGGAGCGCCGGCGACCATTTTGTCCTGCATCGATCTGGCGCCGGCCAAGCCGAACGCTGGACCCTCAACGGCGAGTTTCCCGGACCAAGCATCACCGACGCCGACATCGCTGCGCGCCGGGCCGCGACCGACCCGGTCGAAGGCCTGACTGGTGACCAGATCGACTCCATGGCGGCCCACGCCGGACACTACCTCGCCGCGATTGAAGGCATCGCCGTCAGCCGGAAGGGGGAGATCCTGGTGATCGGCCCCGCGTCGCCGGCTCGGGACTCGGTCGATTGCTATCGCGTCACAGCCGACGGCCAGTTACGCGATCGCTTTCGACTGCCTCGGCAAAGTCGCGTGTTGGTCTTCGCGGGTGACTCCCTGATCGTCCATCGCCCCACCGAAGGTGAACCATGGGAAATCCGCTGGCTGCACCTCCAGCCGATGCCTTGATGTATCGCAGCCCCATGGCGTTCCTCCTCATCGTCCTCCTCGCCGTCGGTCGAGCGAGCGGGCAGTCTCTGCCGGACTCCGCCTCCCGGCCACTCCGCTGGCGCACCGTGGCAGTCGCGGGCGGGCTGGTCGCCGCGTCCTCGCTGTTCGACCGATCGATCGCCCGCAGCATTCACCTTCACCCGTCGGCCACCCGGAGTTCGACCGCGAACCAGCTCGAACGGTTCGGCACCACCACGGTCATCGGGCCGACGGTGGGGGCGTTGGCAGTGGTGGGGATCCTGACCGGGCGGAAGAAACTCACCGACCTCGCGCTCAATACCACCGAGGCGATCCTCGTGAATGCCGTCGTGACCGAAGGGATCAAGCTCGCAGCGGGCCGCACACGTCCCCGCGACGACAACGACTTCGGCGGTGATGAGTTCGCGCCCTTCTCCGGCAACGTCTCCTTCCCCTCGGGGCACACCAGCGCCGCCTTCGCCTTCGCCACCAGTCTGGGCGATGCGATCGATCGACCGTGGCCGCGGGTGGGCCTCTATGCCCTCGCCACCGGCACGGCCTGGGCAAGGGTCGCCCTGGAAGCGCACTGGGTGAGCGACGTGGTCGCTGGCGCGGCGGTGGGCATTGTCTCGGCGAAATTCGCATCCGGTCGGCGCCGCATCTTCGGGGTGAGCGCCCCGAGATTCGGCATCAGCTCGACCGGATTCCAGCTCTCCTGGAATGGCCTGCCCTGATTGCTGGCCCGCTGAACCCTGCACCGGCCACCCACACCAGCAGAGCGGTTCCGGGGGTGGCTAGGCCCCGTCCCTCCGGTTAGCTTTCAGGGTTCACATTCATCCTCTCCGGCTGCCGCACCAGCGCCGGAGCGTCTCCAGTCCGAAGGAAGGTGCCAATGGGCCGTACCTATGAGGCGGTGTACATCTTCGATTCTGCGCTCGAAGATTCCGCCATCACCGAAAAACTCGATCGATTTCACGCCCTCCTGCCCCAGCCCGCCGAAGGCGCCCATCGCGCTGACGACCTGGGGCAAGCGAACCCTCGCCTACCCAATCGCCGGGAAGGAGACCGGGATATCTACGTCGTCGCCAAGTTCGAAGCGGAGGCCACCAGCCTGCCGGAGTTCGAGCGTGCGCTGAAGCTTGACGAAGGGTTGCTTCGCCATCTCGTCGTGCTCGATGAGGGCGCCCAGATGGCTCCGACACCGAGCGCCAAGGACGGGGAGGACGAGGACTAATGGCCCGCCAACAGAAGACCTGTGCGATCTGCGAGTCCGGCGTGCACATCGTCGACTTCAAGGATGAGCGACTGCTCAGCCGCTTCCTGACCGAGCGGGGCAAGATTCTCCCGAGCCGCCTGTCCGGCACCTGTGCCAGGCATCAGCGGCAGTTGAGCACCGCAATCAAGCGGGCGCGCCAGATGGCGCTCCTCCCCTACATCAAGGGATTTGCCGGCTGACCATGGCAACAGCGGCGCCAGGCCACGCTGCCGGACGCCGTTCGCAGTGGCCAACCCTGCTGCTGACGGCAGGGTTCGTTATCGGTGGGCCGCCCGATGCGTCGCTCTTTCTGCTCGGCCCGGTGCTCTTGCTGCTGGCTCTGTCGCGGCCGAGTCAGCGGGACGAGTGGTTCTGGATGATTGCGGCCGCCTTGGGTGTCGGGCTGATCTTCCGGGAACGTCTTCGCTGACCGAGCAGACCAGTCGCTCAGCCGCGGCGTTCTTTTCCGGGGCCCTGGCGGTGAGCACGCTCCTGGGGATCGAGTCGCTGTCGAGCCGCCTGCTCCTGTCGGCCGGAGCAGCGAGCGCGGCGACGGTCACCTGGTTCCTGCACCTCGGAATCCGCTTCCGCGGACTTCGGATCGCGCTGGTGACGGAGATGTGGAGCAGCTACCGGGTGATGTTCCCGGAGCTACCACCAGCACCGCTCGACCGGGCCGAGCTGGCCGGCCTGTCAGAGGCTGCCAGGGGTGCGTTGCCGGCGGGGTTGTCGGCAAACGTCCAGGCGATGGGTGACCTCTACCCGGGAATCCTGGTGATCACCGCCCTCGTTGGCGGTTGGCTGGCCTGGGGGTGGTACCACCGGATCGCCGCTCGGCCGCTTGGGGTGGGTCCCCGGCCGATCGGCGAACTCCGGTTCAACGATCAGCTGATCTGGGCGCTGATCGGCGCGCTGGCACTGACGGTGATGAACGTGTCCGGGACGATCGAACTGGTCGCCTCGAACCTGCTCTTCGTGCTGGGAGCGCTCTACTGGGCGCGCGGTCTGGCGATCACCCGGTACGTGATGGCGAGGCTTCCTGCACCGCCGCTTTTCAAGGTCGCCGTGACCGCTTTGCTGGTATTACCATTGGCCTTCGGTGGCTGGCTGCTGATCGGAGTGGCGGACACCTGGCTTGACATCCGGCGGCGCCTGCAGCCGCCTCAAGGAGCACTACCATGATGGAACTCATTCTTCGCCAGAACGTCCCCTCGCTGGGGCAGGCCGGTGACCTGGTCCGGGTGAAGCCCGGCTACGCCCGGAACTTCCTCCTCCCCCGCGGCCTCGCCTTCGAGGCGACCGAGGGCAACAAGAAGCGCATCGCGGCCGAGACCAAGGCCCGGGATGCCCAGGCGACCGCGGAGCGCAACGAGGCCGAGGCGTTCGCGCTTCAGCTTGGCGCGGTCTCGCTGTCCTTTTCGGCCAAGGCGGGCGAGGATGGCAAGTTGTTCGGTTCGATCACCAGCGGCGACATCGCCGAAGCCCTCCTCAACAAGGGCCTGACGGTGGACAAGCGGAAGATCGACCTGGAGCACCCCCTCAAGCAGTTGGGCTTTCACAACGTGATGGTGCGACTCCACCAGGACGTGCAGGCCGACGTCAAGGTGAACATCACGGCCGAGAGCTGAGCCCGGCGTTGTCCAGCAGGCGGTTCGCGGGGGGGCGAGATGTCTCACCCTGCAATCCCCCCCGTGTCCGATTTTGCCCGGCTTGGACGTTCCCTCTGTGGAGCCGTCGGGCCCGGGTCTGGCGGTCAGGGACACCCAATCTCCCGACGACGGCTGGCCAGGTTCCCAGCCATGGCTGATGGTCGGCTGCCACGTCTGGTCCGGGCGGTGGTGACCGCGGTCGAGGATCGGAAAGGAACCGGGCTGCTGGTGCTGGACCTTCGTGGATTGTGTGATGCGACCGACTTCTTTGTCATTGCCTCGGGAACATCCTCGGCTCACGTCCGCGGCCTGGCCGACGGCGTGATACAGATGATGGCCAAGCGGGGTCAGTCGCCGCACCATGTCGAGGGATTGACGACCGGCCACTGGGTGTTGCTCGATTTCGTCGATGTTGTAGTTCACCTGTTCCACCCGGAGACCCGGGCGTTCTATCAGCTCGAACGCCTGTGGCAGGACGCACCAGCGCTCCTCTCCGAACCGTGACCGTCCGCCGCGGACGGGAGGCACCGACCATGCGCCGACTCGCCTGGCTTCCCCTGGCTGCCATCCTCCTCACCCCCCGGGTGGCGGAGGCGCAGTACTTCGGCCAGAACAAGATCCAGTACAGCAACTTTGACTTCAAGGTGCTCCAGACCGAGCACTTCGACGTGTACTACTACCCGGTCGAGCGGGAAGCGGTGTATGACGTGGCCCGGATGGCCGAGCGGAGCTATGCCCGGCTCTCGACGGTGTTGCGCCACCAGTTCACGGAGCGCAAGCCGATCGTCCTCTATGCGTCGCACTCCGACTTCGTGCAGACCAATATCTCGCAGGAGGAGGTGGGCGAAGGCACGGGCGGGTTCACCGACTTCCTGAAGCACCGCAACGTGATCCCGCTGACCGGCTCATACGCCGACATCGAGCACGTGCTGCAGCACGAGATGACCCACCAGTTCCAGTACGATGTCTGGTCGGGCGGGCGGGCGGGCGGCGGGATGGCCACCATCACCGCGATCAATCCACCGCTCTGGTTTGTCGAGGGCATGGCGGAATACTTCTCGATCGGCTCGATCGACGCCAACACGGCGATGTGGCTCCGCGACGCGGCCGCCCAGGGGAAGCTGCCCACCATTCATCAGCTGGAGACGGATCCAAGGATCTTTCCGTATCGGTTCGGCCAGGCGATCGTGACCTACATCGGCCAGCGCTGGGGCGATGAGGCCATCGCCACCATCCTGCAGAATTCACGCACCGGCTCGCTCGAGGCCGCGTTTCGCCGGGTGATCGGCCTCGACTTCCGCCAGTTGGGCGACCAGTGGCGCGACGCCGTGCAGAAGGAGTACCTGCCCGAGCTCACCACCCGGGTCAAGGCTTCCGCCATCTCCCAGCCCGTGCTGACCAAGGCCCGCAGCGAGGGCACGCTGCACCTCGCCCCGGCGCTTTCGCCTGACGGGAAGCAGGTGGCCTACTTCTCCGAGAAGAATTTCTACTTCGTCGACCTCTGGCTCGCCGACGTGGCCAGCGGCAAGCCGATCCGCCGGCTGCTCAAGTCGAGCTGGAGCTCCAACTACGAAACCTTTCGCTTCATCAACTCCTCGGCGAGCTGGTCACCTGACGGCCAGTACCTGGCCTTCGCCGCCAAGCGCGGCCCGAAGGATGACATCGTCATCCTCGACGTGAAGCGCAACAAGGAGGTCAACCACATCACGCTGCAGCTCAGCGGGGTCACCACGCCGTCGTGGAGCCCCGACGGCCAGCGACTGGTGTTCACCGGGTACGATGGTGGGCTGTCCGACCTCTTCGTCATCGACCGCGACGGGAAGAACCTCACCCGCCTCACCGAGGACAAGTACGCCGACTTCCACCCCCAGTGGTCGCCGGACGGTTCGACCATCGCCTTCACGACGGATCGCGGCCCCGAGACCGACTTCACCGACCTCAAGATCGGCAATTTCCGGCTGGCACTCTATCACCTCGACAGCGGCCGGATCGACGTGCTGCAGGGCATGGAGTACGGCAAGAACACCGACCCGCAGTGGGCACCGGACGGCCAGTCCATTGCCTACGTCTCCGACCGTGGCGGCGTGAGTGACCTCTACCTCTACGATCTGGGCAGTGGCGAATCCTACCAGATCACCAACCTGTTCACCGGGGCGCAAGGGATCACGCCACTGTCGCCGATCTTGTCCTGGGCAGCGAAGTCGGACAAGCTGGCGTACGTGTATTACGAGCAGGGGAACTTCGACGTCTACGTGCTCGACAATCCGCGCAGCCTGAAGAAGGAGCCCTGGCGCCCGGCTCCGGTCGCCGTCGCGACCGCCGACTCCGTCGCCAGCCAGGCGCCGGCGGCCGCTGACAGCGCGCTCGGCGCCAACAGCGCCATCTATCGCTCGGCCCTGGGCTTCCGGCGGGCCGACTCGGTGTCGCTGCTCACGGCGGCCCAGCGCGCCTACGCCCCCATCTCGATGCGCAAGCTGATGGACTCGACGACGCTCGGGCTCCCCGACACCAGTACGTTCACCCAGAGCGATTACCACGTCCACTTCACGCCCGACTACGTCGCCCGACCCAGCATCGGCTACGCCCGCGACAATTTTGGTCGCGGCTTCTTCGGTGGCACGACGGTGTCCCTTTCCGACATGCTCGGCGGACACCAGATGGTGTTCAGCGGCTACGTCAACGGCCGGATCGACGAGGCGCAGGTGCTGGCCGCCTATGCCAACCTGTCGCACCGCTTCAACTACGCCGTCGGTGTCTCGCAGACACCATACTATTTCTACCAGGGCAGCGGGATTGTCGACGGACCGAGTGCCTTCGAGCAGACGTACATCCAGGAGTATCGCCGGCTCGTACTGCGCTCGGCGTTCGCCCAGGGGGCGTATCCGCTCTCCCGGTTCCAAAGGGTCGAGGCGGGCCTCAGCGTGACCGATCTCGATGACGCGATCATGCAGATCGCTCGAGCCGTTCGATCCCCAGTCAGCGGGCTGCTGACCCAGGACCCCTACACCGTCCGCCATGGACTGCAGAATGTCGGCATGGTCCAGCCGTCGCTGGCGATGGTCTTCGACAACTCGCTCAGCGGCTACGTCGGCCCCATGCTCGGGCGGCGTTCGCGTTTCGAGATCTCGCCCACCGTGGGCGGATGGCGCTACCTGCAACTGGTCGGCGACTACCGGCGATATGACAAGATCGCCGGACCGTTCACGCTGGCCACCCGCCTCCTGTATTACGGTCGCAGCGGGCGTGACGCGCAGCAGTTCCAGATGTTTCTCGGCTATCCCGACCTGCTCCGCGGCCATACCAGTGGATCGTACTCGCGCAACGAGTGTGCAGTCGGCACAGGTCGACCCCAATTCGGCCACCGGATGCAACGCGCTCGATCAGCTCGTCGGCAGCTCGATCGCCGTGGCGAACGCCGAGATCCGCGCCCGGGTCATCACCCCGGGCCGGGGTATCTGGCCGGCGGCCGTGCCACCGCTCGAGGTCGCCGCCTTCTACGACGCGGGCGTGGCATGGGACGACAGCAGCAGCGTCAGGTGGTCGCGCCCAGCCGGTGCTTCCCTCGCGGCCGTCCGCGTGCCGTTGCAGTCAGTCGGCGCCTCGGCCCGAATCAACCTCTTCGGTTTCGTGATTCTTCGCTTCGATTACGCCAAGCCGCTTCGTCGCCCGGGCGTGAGGCCATACTGGACCATCTCCTTCGGGCCGGTGTTCTGATTCGGGACGTGTCGCGCCACCTCGCCCTGCTGATCGGGCTTGCCGCTTCGCTGTCCTCGTGTAGCGGGCCCAGTCCGAAGGCGACGCTGCTCGCGGCCACCCCTCTCACCGGCGAGTCCGTGCTTCGCCTGGCGCACGGCGGCGGCACCGCCACCCTGCTCCGGGCCGACCTGAGTGCCAACATCGACTACCGGATCTCTGGTGTCCCCGCGATCCGGCGCACCCTGGTGGCGAGCCTCGAGGACAAGACGGTGTACGCCCTCGACACGCTCGGGCGACTGATCAACCTCGACCTGCTTGCCGGGCGATGCTGCACCCTCACTGTCCGGGCCCATGGCTTCACCGGGTCGGCCAGTGGCGAAGTCTTCGGCTTCGATTCGACCCGCCGGGCAATCCGGCTGAGCAATCGCACCCTCAAGACCTACCGCACGCCATTGATCGCCGGGGAGGTTGCGCTGCTGCGCGGACCGGGGAGCCAGGTGATCGTCCTCGCGCGCAACGTCGGCACCGCGCAGGTGATTGGCGATGACGGCGAGCTTCGCCGCCTCAAGATTCCCGACGGCGAGTTGAGTGGGACCTGGTATGGCGACCTGTTTGCCGTCGTTACTCCTTCGGGACTCGAGCTGTTCGATCCCACCGGCAAGAGGCCGCCGCAAGTGATCGCGATGCGTGGCACTCCGCTCCACAGCGCCTTTTCACCCTCGGGCCACCGGATCTACGTCGCCCGGCAACGCGGCGACCTGGTACAACTCGATCGCTTCACCGGCACCGACCTCGGTTCGATCCCCCTGCCCGGCGTGGCATCCGCCCTGCGAGCGGATCGCACCGGTCGCTGGCTCCTGGCACGCGCCGGAACCGGCGACTCGATCTGGGTGATCGATGCCACCAGCTGGAAGCTCGCAACCACCGTCCAGGCTCCCTGGGGCGACGACCTTCCAGCCATCACGGCCGGAAAGAACCTGCTCATCCGCCGCGGCAAGGACGTCGTGACCCTCGACCTTTCCACGCCCCAGCACAGCGAGATCGCCAGGCTGGCTGGAGCGGCTGCCGACCTCTTCCTGCCGCTCGCCTGGGTCCCCAAGAACACCTTGCCTGACGCCGCGCCCCAGGTGGCGACGACCGCAGCCACCGCCCAGTCCCCTGACAGCGGTGCAGCACCGCTGCGGAAGGAGCCGAACCCCACCGCAGGCGCCGGTCCGGGCTTCCTGATCCAGATTTCCTCGTCGCAGAATGAGGACTGGGCCAAGGCCCTTGCCCAGCAGCTGAAGGACGGCGGCTACCCCGCCAGGGTTCTCGGCCCTGATGCCCCGGATCAGGGCTATCGAGTCGTCGTGGGTCCCTACCCCTCTCGCGATGAGGCTGACTCGGCGGGGAAGCGCCTCGGACGGTCGTATTTCATCCTGTCCACGGGCACCGACGGCAACTGATCGGCCCCTGCGATTCGGGGCGGTACGCGCTATCTTTGCGCCGTCCGGACCACCCCCCTGACAGGGCCAGGTGGCGCCGCTTGCGTTAACCCCATACCTGTGATGCAATGAAGCTTACCCGGCTCGAACTGACCGGCTTCAAGTCATTTGCCGACACCGTGTCGCTCTCCTTCGAAGATGGCGTCACCGCGATCGTCGGCCCCAATGGCTGCGGCAAGTCGAACGTTTCTGATGCGGTCCGCTGGGTGCTCGGGCGAGCAATCGGCACGGCTGCTGCGTGGTGGCAAGATGGAGGACGTGATTTTCCAGGGTGCCGCCACCCGCCGGCCCGTGAACGTCACCGAGGTCTCGCTCTACCTGGACAACTCCGCCGGTGACCTGCCGACGCCATACACCGAAGTCGTGGTGACCCGGCGGCTCTCCCGGTCGGGCCAGAGCGACTACCTGCTGAACAAGGCGCCGGTGCGGCTTCGCGATATCCAGGACTTGCTGCGGGGCACCGGTCTCGGCAGTGACGCCGGCGTGGTCATCGAAGCGAAGATGATCGACCTGCTCCTCTCCGATCGCGCCGATGAACGCCGATCGCTGTTCGAAGAAGCCGCTGGGATCGGGCTCTATCGCGATCGACGGCACACCACCGCCCGGCGCCTCGAGGACACCGCGGGCGACCTTCAGCGGCTCGAGGATCTCATCGCCGAGGTGCAATCGCAGCTCCGCTCGCTCGCGCGCCAGAAGGGAAAGACAGAACGGCACACCGCGCTGACCGAGGAGAGAGTTCTCCGTCACCATCACGCTGGCCCGGCGCCGGCTGGATCAGTTGGCCGAGGATGCCGAGACGTTCGAGCGCCGCCATGCGCAGCTGGCGGATCTGCTGCCGACCGTCGCGTACTCGGCTTGCCGACGGCCGAGGTGGCGTCGCGAGAAGGCCGCCCAGGCGCGCAACACGGCGCGAGCGGCACCGCACGACCGTGGCGGAGGATCTGGCCGCATCACGGGTCGAACTCGGGACGCCTCGAGGGCGACCTCGCCCTCGCCGCCGAGCGGCTGGCCAACGCAGCCGAACGCCGCGAGCGAGCCGCTGCCGAGCGCAGTGAACTGGAGATCCGGCTGCAGCAGGCACGTCGCGAGTCGATCGGCGCCAGCGAGGAGCACGAAGGCGCGGCGGTCGAGCACCGCCGGGTGCAGGGGAGCTCGCCGGCCGCGCCGCGAACGAGGAGTCGGGTCGCACGCGCCTCGCCGCACAGCGCGAAGCTGTCCGCAGCCTCGAGCAGGCAGCTGCAGCAGGCGGCGCAGCAGCTCCGCTCGCTCGAAGGTGAGCGCACCGCGCTCGAAGGCGAGCTCGCCTCGCTGCGCGACCGGATTGCCGCAGGAAGACAGCGCGCCGCGCCCAGCTCGAGCCAGGAGCGCCAGGCCGCCGGCGAACGACTCACAGACGCGCGCGCGACGGCCGAGCGGGAAGCAGATGCCGCGCGTCACGGCACCAGCAGCCTCCGAGCAGGCCCGACTCCGGCTGCGCGAGACGCGTGACCGCGAAGCGCGCGAGCTCGCCGAGCGCCGCGCGCTCGAGGAAGACCTCGCCAAGCTCGCCGCTCGGCGCGCCGCGCTGGAGGCGCTCGAGCGCGACCGCGTGGGACTGGCTCCCGCGGCCGCCGCCCTGCTCGCCCAGCGGCGACCGATTCGGCGACGGCGTCCTTGGCCCGCTCGGCCGACTTCATCTCCACCGAGGGCGACCAGGCCGAACTCGCCGAGCAGCTGCTCGGTGACTTCCTGCAATGCCGTGCTGGTGCGCGACGACGCCACGGTCGAGGCCATCCAGTCCTGGCACGCCGACGAACGCCCCGGCACGCTGATCCTCCTGCCGGTCGCCCCGGGCCCCGCACGTCGCGAATGCGGTCGGTCGACAGCCGTCTGCGCGTCGATCCGCTCGCGGCGCCGTGGGTCGGCGCGCTGGTCGGCGGCTCGGAAGTGCTCGACGCCGCAGGTCACGCGCTGCGCCGGCCCAACGGCGTGATCTACCTCACCGGCCCCGCGGCGGCCACCGGACCGATTCGTCGCCGGGCCGAGCTCAAGTCGCTCGCCAGTGACGTCGAGAGCGCGACACGGCGACCTGGCGCGGCGCCGATGCCCGCCGCGACCGACGACCGCGGCCGAACTGGCCCAGCTCGAGGCGGCGGCCGAGCAGGCGCAGCAGGCGGCGGAACGGCTGCGCGAGACCGAGCGGCAGGCGATCGCGGCCGCGAGACGATCTCGCCCGCCGAGTCGCCAACTTCGACCGCGAGATCGCCGAGCTCGACCACCCAGCTCGATCGGCTCGGCGAACGGCTCGCCCGGGCCGAGCAGCGCCTGCGGCGAGGTCGACACCGCCGCTCACCGAAGGCGACCCGCCAGCGGACGCTGCCTCGACGAAGCGCTCGTCGCCGCGTCGCGCGACCCTCTCCGCGCTCGACGCCGAACAGGAGCGGGCGCGCGACGAGCGGGCCCAGTGGCAGGTGCAGGAAGCGCACATCAGCGCGCGGCTGCGCGCGGCCACCGAGGCGATGGCCCGCACCAGCCAGGTGATCGCCGAGGCGGAGGCCTCCGGCCGCGCACGCGACCGAGGAGATCGATCGGCTCCTTGCCGACGCCTCGGCGCTCGAAGCCGCAGCGCGCCGCAGTGGCAGGCAGCGCGCGAGGAGCGCGCGACGCCACGTGGCGGCGCTGCAGGCGGCCAATGCCGAGGCGGAGGCGGCCCAGCAGGCGGCCGAGCAGCAGCTGGCGGAGCACGAGGCGACCCTCGCGGAGCTGCGGCGTCGAACGTCGACGGGCTGGCCGAGGAGCACCATCGCCTTGAGCTCGGCGTGGCCGAGGCCAAGGCGCAGCGCCGGCGCATTGTCGAGCGGGTCGAAACCGAGTGGAAGCAGCCGTTCGAGGCGCTCGTGGACACGGCGCCGCTGCTCGACCTCGACCTCGAGACGCTCGAGGTCGAGGCCGAACGGATCGCCAACGCCCTCGAGGCGATCGGCCCCGTCAATCCGCTCGCCATCGAGGAGCACGCCGAGGAGAGCAAGCGGCTCGCCTTCCTCCAGGCGCAGCGCGACGACCTCGTCGCCGCGCGCCAGTCGCTGCTGCAGGCCATCCACGAGATCGACGGCACCGCGCAAGGCGCTCTTCCTCGAGACCTTCAACTCGGTGCGCGACAACTTCGTCAACGTCTTCCAGACGCTCTTCGGCGGCGGCGAGTGCGAGCTGCGCCTGAGCGACCCCGATGATCCGCTCGAAGTCGGAGATCGAGATCCACGCCGCACCGCGCGGCAAGCGGACCCAGCGCATCCACCTGCTCTCGTCGGGCGAGCGGACGCTGGTCGCGGTCTCGCTGCTGTTCTCGATCTACCTCACCAAGCCGAGCCCGTTCTGCCTCATGGACGAAGTCGACGCGCCGCTCGACGACGCCAATGTCGGCCGGTTCCTGCTCCTGCTCGACGAGTTCAAGCAGGACACCCAGTTCCTGGTCATCACCCACAACCCCCGGACCATGCAGTCGGCCGACAGCGTCTACGGCGTGACCATGCAGGAGCCGGGCGTCTCCACCATCGTCGGGGTCCGGCTGAGCGAACACGGCGACCAGACCGCCGCCGCCTGACTTTCGACCACTTCCCCGGTTAGACTCCGACGCATGTTGATCGTCATGAAGCCGGATGCGACACCGGCCGACATCGCCGGCGTGGTCGAGCGTCATCGCCGCCATGGGCTACGAGGCCCGCCCCATGCCCGGCCGCCAGCGCACCACCGTCGGCCTGGTCGGGCAACGATGGCCGGGTCGATTCCTCCCTGGTCGCCGGCACTCGCCGGGGTGGCCGAGATCATCCACGTCTCCAAGCCGTACAAGCAGGTCTCCCGCGAGTGGAAGCCCGAGCCCACCCGGGTCCCCCTCCCCGATGGCTCGACCGTCGGCGGCCGCGAGGTCGTGGTCATGGCCGGGCCCTGCTCGGTCGAGAGCGAGGAACAGATCCTCCTCGCCGCCCGGCAGGTCAAGGCCGCCGGCGCCACCGTGCTGCCGGGCCGGCGCGTTCAAGCCCCGGTCCTCGCCGTACTCCTTCCAGGGCATGGGCGCCGCGGACTCGAGCTGCTCGCCCAGGCGCGTGCGGAAACCGGGCTGCTGATCGTCACCGAAGCCATGGACGCCGAAGGGCTCGAGTCCGTCGCCGAAGTCGCCGACATCATCCAGATCGGTGCCCGCAGCATGCAGAACTACCCGCTGCTCAAGGAATGCGGCCGGCTGCGCAAGCCGATCCTGCTCAAGCGCGGGCTCGCGGCCACCATCGTCGAGCTGCTGCTCTCGGCCGAGTACATCCTGGCCGAGGGCAACCCCAACGTCATCCTCTGCGAGCGCGGCATCCGCTCCTTCGACACCGACGACCCGCAACCTCTTCGATCTCGCGGCCATCGCCGTGGTGCACGGCCTGTCGCACCTGCCGATCGTTGCCGACCCGAGCCACGGCACCGGCCACCGCGACATGGTGCCTGCCATGGCCCGCGCGGCGGTCGCCGCCGGCGCCGACGGGCTGCTGATCGAGGTGCACCCCAATCCCGAGCGCGCACTCTCCGACGGCGCCCAGAGCCTGTATCCCCGAGCAGTTCGAGCGGATGATGCGGGAGGTCGCGGCCATCGCCGAAGTGATCGGCCGCTCGGTCGCCACGCCGGTCGGGAGTGCGGTGTGAACCGCGTGATCGCACCAACCCTCGCCTCGCTCGCCCTCGTGGCGGGGCTGCCGATGCCGGCCTCCGCCGCAGGTCGTCAATAACGACAACGCCATCGGCGATCGTCACTGCGGGCCGCGCGCGTCTACCGGAATCTCACCGGGCTCCAGGCGGATTTCCGCCAGCGATTGATCGACGAGGCTCCGGGCATGGGAACCCGGGATTCACGGGCACGATCTACCAGTCGGGCGAACAACAAGTTCGCCATGCGCTGGAGTGATCCGGCCGGTGACGCCATGGTCATCGATGGGCAGAACCTCTGGGTCTACGTCTCCGACTACCCCAAGCAGGTGTCGAAGTATCCCATGCCCACCGGGCCGGTCTATGGCGCAAATTTCATGGGGTACTTCCTGGAAGACGCCGAAGACCGCTACCGGATCTCGTACGTGAAGGCCGAGGCAATCGACGGGGTACAGTGCGATGCCGTGCTGCTCGAACCGACCGGCAAGGACATGAACTTCCGCCGTGCCACCCTCTGGTTTGCGCGGACCGACAACCTGCCCCACAAGCTCCAGATCGTCGAACCGCTGCAGACTCGCGTGCTGACGCTTTCCCGCGTCCAGCCCAATGTCAGCATCGCGCCGGACAAGTTCAAGTTCGTGGTGCCGCCGGGGGTCAGTATCAAGGTGCAGTAGTCCGGCGCCACCAGCCACGCCTCAGCCCTCCAACACCCGTTCCATCCGCCGCGCCTCGCTTTCCTCGAGACCGCTCGCGCGGGCCAGGCGGAGCGCCTCCCGCGCGAGGGCCACGTACAAGCTCCGGTCCGAGCCGCTGAGCGCGCGCAGGTGGGCCGCGACGGTCCCGGCGTCGCCCCGGCGAATCGGGCCGGTGAGCGCCGTCGCAGGATCCTCCCGGGACAGATGCTGCACCGTGTTGGCGAGCAGGGCGCCGAACAGCCGTCCCGATGCGTCGCCGGCGCCGGCCTCGCGCGCCAGGCGCTCGGCCATCGCGGCGAGGGTCACGACATAATTGGACGAGAAGACGGCGGCCGCGTGGTAGAGCGGTTTGCGCTCGGCCGACAGCTCGAGAATCGGGGTCATCTCCAGGGACTCTGCCAGGCCGCGAGCGGCCCGAACCGCCTCCGGTGAGCCCTCCACCACCGCGGGGGTCCCGGCAAGCGCATCAGGGTCACCCTGCGCGTCGGCAAAGGTCTGCAGCGGATGGAACGAGCCCAGAGCGGCGCCGGTGGCCTTCAGCGGTGCCAGCGCGTCGGCGCCGTGGAGGCCGGAGGTGTGGAGCACCACATGCCGGGCCACGACGCCACCCGACTTGACCAGCTGCGCCGCCGCCATGGCGATGGCATCGTCCGGCACCGCCACGATCACCAGGTCAGCGGCCGCGAGGGCAGCCTGCCAGGACGACTCCGGCGCCGGCAGTCCCGGTGGCAGCCGCCGGGCCTCGCGCACCAGGAGGCGGACGGGGCGCTCCAACGGCAGCAGGGCGCGTGCGAGCGTAAGCCCGACGCGCCCCGCGCCAACGATCGCAACTGCTCCGGTCACTGCCCGGCGACTTCCGCCAGCAACGATTGCGGAGTGGTGGCCTTGCGCAGCAACTCCAGCGCCGCGTGCACCTGCGGATCATCGGCATCACGACGGCGAAGTTCGGCTTCGCGCCCGAACGTGTACCGGGCGATCTCGTAGGAGAGCTGGTCATCGATCAACGTCGCCCCCTGCTGCACTTCCTCAGGGGAGAGCGTCACCCCCTTGGTCCGCAGCCGGTCGACGAGTTCCTGCCGCATGGCCGGGGTGACCTTGAAGCTCTCGCTGGTGACGGATTTCTTCTCCTTCAGGTCGAGCGCCGTGGCCGTCAGCGCGTCGCGATAGGCCGTGACATTGGTGCCGATGGCCTTGGCGAACGCCTTCTCCCCATCGGTCAGGGTGTCACTGCGGACGATGCGGTCCGGCACGATCCCGCCGCCACCCCTGACCTCGCTGCCGCTGATGGTCTTGAACGTCGGCAGGGCCTTGGCCGTCGTGTCCTTCCCGCTGGCCTGCAGGGTGGCCTGCCGGATCTGATCTTCCTGGCTCTTCGCCGTGCGCTGGATGGTGCGCCCGCTCGGCGTAAACCAGCGCCCGGTCGTCAGCTTCAGCCCGGTGCCCTGGCCGAGCGTCCAGAATGACTGCACCAACCCCTTGCCGAAGGTCGGCACGCCGACCACGACGGCGCGGTCGTTGTCCTGCAGCGCACCGGCGATAATCTCCGCCGCGCTTGCCGAGAACTCGTTGACGAGCACCGACGACCGGCAGGTCCGGCATACTGCTGCGGCGGCGTGGTCGGTGAACTCCTTGTTCATTTCCGGAAATCGACCATGCGTCGAGACGATCTTCGCCCCGGATCGAGGAAGACGTCGGAGACCGCCGCGCCCTGGTCGAGCAGGCCACCGGGATTGCCCCGCAGATCCAGGATCAGCCCCTTCATGCCCTTGGTCTTCAGCTCGTCGATTTCCCGGCTGAGTTCGCGCGCCGAGGTATCGCTGACGGTCAGCAGCGAGATGTACCCGATCCCGTTCTCGAGCATGGTGCCCGGCTGCACCGAGCGGTTGTGGATCAGCTCCGCGGGTCAGCGAGAAGGGCAGCAGCATCGCCAGGCCGGGCCGATGCACCTTGAGCTCGACCTTGGTGCCCGGCGTCCCCCGCAGCGTCTTGACCGCTCGCATCCTGGCTGAGGCCCTGGGTCGACTTGCCGTCGACCTCGACGATCTGGTCCCCGGCCTCGATGCCGGCGCGCTGCGGCCGGCGTCTCCGGCAGCGGCGCCACGATGGTGATCCAGCCGTCGCGAACGTCGATCTGCATGCCGAGGCCACCGTAGTTGCCGGAGGTCACCTCGGTCAGCTGACGATAGTCGTCCCCCTCCTCGAGCCCGGAGTAGGGATCGTTGAGTTGATCGAGCACGCCGGCGGCGGCCATGTGATAAACGGAGTCCTGCGGGAATCGAGTCGACGTAGTACTCGCTGACGAACTGCAGGACGCGTCCGAGGAGTTCCGGGCCAGCCATGGCGTTGCTCTTCGCGCTGGCGCCCGCGCAGCAGCCAGCCCCCGCTGAAGAAGGAAATGACGGCGACAAATACGATCAAGCCCCAGCGCTTTTTCATCACGCCCCCTGGAATTCACCAGCGAATTGACAGTCCACCACAGATACTACCCTACTCTGGTCGCGGCCGAAACGTTTCCGGACGTGCGGCCCTGAGACAGTCGCCACGCCGGCGTCCAGCACCCTCTCCGGGGACGCCCCGGCTCCCAAATGATGCACCCCTGCCCCGGTCGCGGCCCAGTAGGCCGCCGCCACCCGGTCGTGAAACGCCGCCCCCTCGCTGCTCCATCCGGTCGGCGCCCTTGCCGGCATCCCGCTGCCGCTGCCGCCCCAGTTCGGGGGCGATATCGAGGACCAGCGTGAGGTCGGGCACCAGCCCACCAGTGGCAGCAACGGTTGACCCAGCGGACATGTTCCATCGGCAGGCCCCGACCGGCCCCCTGATAAGCCAGTGTCGACAGGTCGTAGCGATCGGAGAGGACCACCCTTCCCTGCTCCAGCGCCGGGCGGATCACCTGGGTGACGAGGTCTGCCCGGGCTGCCGTCATGTAGAGCAGCTCCATCTCGGCGGTCCATTTCCGGTCGGGATCGAGCAATTCGTTGCGCAGCGTCTCGGCCACCGTCGGTGCCACCCGGTTCACGGACGGTCACCGGCTCGACGCCATGCTCCCGCATCCGGGCCACCAGCGCCGCGGCCAGCGTCGTCTTCCCGGCCCCTTCAGGCCCCTCGAGCACCACGAAGAAGCCGCGCGGCATCAGAGCGTGATGATCCCGCTGGTGGCGCCGCGCTCCATCCCCTCGGCGATCGCCTGATTGACGCGGGTCATCAGCTTGTCGACGTTGGCGCGCGCCACGAGGTAGCCCTGGCCCGACCGGCGAGAGCTCGAACTCGTGCAGCGTCGTCTCGTATCGCTGCGCGTCGGCATCGGCCGGCGTCTGCCCCTGCGGCGACCAGCTCGTCGAACTCGCGGGTGAGCCGCGAAATCGTCTCCAGTCGCTTTTGGGCCTCGGGATCGTCGCGCAGCGACTGTTCGGCGCGGCGGAGCGCCTGATACTCGCTGGCCTGGCCGATCAGTCGACCCAGCTCCTGCGCCTTCTCATCAATCATTGCGTGCTCCTCTGCTGCGCCCGGACATACCGCGCGCGCCCAAAGAGGTCGTCGAGCACCTGGACCTCATGCCAGCCCAGCTCGCTCGGCAAGGCACGCCGCCACGTCGGCGCGACCGACAATCGACCTCCAGCGCGATCCAGCCGCCAGGTACCACCGCCTGGCGTCCATCAGTCAGCAGACGCCCGCGTTGCCCGCATCCCATCGCTGCCGGAGACCAGCGCCATCTCCGGCTCATAATCTCGCACCGATCGATCGCACGCGAGATACTCCGCCCGGTCAGGTACGGCGGATTCGACACCAGCAGATCGACCTGAAGCTCGCCCAGCGGGGCGAGCAGGTCGCCTTCAAGCCAGGTGACCGCCAATCCGGTGCGGCCGGCATTGAGCCGTGCCAGGTCGAGCGCTGCTGGGGACAGATCGATCCCGATCACCCCGGAGAATAGGCCTTCCTGCCGCAGGGCGAGGGCAATCGCCCCCGTGCCGGTGCCAACATCGGCGGCGACCCCGCCCCGGACACGTTCGAGCGCCACCTCGACCAGCCCCTCGGTCTCGGGACGCGGAATCAAGGCCCGCCGATCCGACAGCAGACTGAGGTGGCGGAAGCCGATGGTCCCGGTCACGTAGGCCAACGGCTCACCGGCGGTTCGGCGGTCAACCAGCTCACGCAGGTGAGCCGCGGTCGCCGGATCGACCGGGATGTCGTTCGCCAGCAAGTCGGCGCCGGGATCGCGCCCGGTGACCGCGCGCCCAAAGCTGAAGCGACTCACGACGAGCGTCAGCGACGCCGGCATCGCGTAACGCCTCACCGGCCTCCATGAGCACGCCGCGCACCGTCCCCACCAGGTCAGTCGCCCTCATCTTCCTGTTGCGCCGCCACCCGGAGTGCGGCAACGAGCGAATCAATCTTGCCATCCATCACGTCGGCGAGGTTGTGCACCGACAGGTTCACGCGGTGGTCAGTGACCCGGCTCTGAGGAAAATTGTAGGTGCGGATCTTCCCCGAGCGATCGCCGGTGCCGACCATCGCCCGGCGCTTGGCGGATCGCGCGGCTTCCTGTTCGGAGATCATCCGGTCGAGCATCCGGGCCCGGAGTACTTCCATCCCCTTCAGCTTGTTCTGCAGCTGCGACTTCTGGTCCTGCTGCGACACCACGATTCCCGTGGGAATGTGGGTGATGCGCACCGCCGAGTCGGTGGTATTGACGCTCTGGCCACCGGGACCGGACGACCGGAAGACGTCGATCCGGAGGTCGGCGGGATCGATCTTCACGTCGACCTCCTCGGCTTCCGGCAGGACCGCAACGGTGGCGGCCGAGGTGTGAATCCGCCCCTGCGTCTCGGTTGCCGGCACCCGCTGCACCCGGTGGACGCCGCTTTCGTGGCGCAGCAGGCCGTAGGCCCCACTGCCCCGGATGGCGACGATCGCTTCCTTGATCCCGCCGAGCGTTCCTTCGTGAATTTCGATCGGCTCGACGGTGAGTCCGTGACGCTCGGCAAATCGGGTGTACATGCGGAGCAGCTCGGCAGCGAAGAGCCCGGCCTCGTCGCCACCGGTGCCGGCGCGGATCTCGACGATGACGTCGCGCGCGTCGTGCGGATCGGTTGGCAGCAGCAAGGACCGCAGATCGGCGTGCAACGCCGCGATCTCGCCCGGCAGGCGGTCGAGATCTTCCTTCGCCATCGCGACCAGTTCCGGGTCGTTGGAGGTCGCGGCCTCGCGAGCCTCGCCGAGTTCGCGCTCCGCCCTCGCCAACCGTTCGGCCGCGCGCACGATCGGCACGAATCGGGCGTGTTCGCGGCCGAGCGACTTCAGGCGGGCGGGGTCCCGGGACAGCTCCGGATCAGCGAGCTGCTGTGCCACCTCCTCCGCCCGCGACGAGCGCCTGGCGGAGTCGGGCATCCATGCGTCAGGACTTCGCGACGGGTTCGCTGGCGCCCGTGGCGTACTTGCGACGGAAACGATCGACGCGACCGGCGGTATCCATCAGCCGCTGCTTACCGGTGAAATACGGGTGACACTGGGCGCAGACTTCCACGCTGATGCGACGAGGCCGTGCTGCGGGTCTCGAAGGTGTTGCCACATTGGCAGTGGGCGGTGATCGTCTGGTACATCGGATGCAGATTGGGCTTCACAGTTTCCTCTTCCGTAAGCCGTGGTCCACGAATAGGATCCACGATAGCCTTGCAATATAGAGGCGAGGGGTTGCACCGTCCAACCCACGCCCCCTGAAACGTCTCCAAGGCAGGCAGGAGTTCTCCCGACTCAGGAGCTGGCATGAAAAAGGTCACGCAACTCATTGCCGCCATTGCACTTGCCTCGGCGCCCCTGGCTCCCGTGGTTGCGCCCGCGGCGGCACAGGGCGGGGTGGCGATCGCCGGTTTCGAAACCGACGGCTCGGTTGGGCTCTCGCGCGAAGACTATGACGCCATCGCGCGGGCAGCGACGGTCTTCTCGGCACGGAGCTCCGCAGCCACACCACGGGGAAGGTGGTGGAGATCCAGACCCCTGCTGGCATGAGGATGGGCCGGATCGATGTCACCAAGGCCCGGGCGGCGGCCACGCAGCTGGGAGCGAAGTACCTGATCGTGGGCACGATCCTCGACCAGTACGGCGACCTCCGCGTGGAGGCACGCCTGCTCGGTGCCGCCACCGGTGATCCGGTCGCGGTGATCCGCGCCGACAAGGGGCACACCGAACGCGAAGAGTTGATCGAATCGATCACCGATCTCGCGATCGGCTTTGGTGGCCGTGCGGAACTTGGTGGCGCCCGGACGGCACCCGAACGCGGCAAAATATCGATCGAAGCCATGGTGAGCTTCGGGCAGGGAGTCCGGTTCGAAGAGGCGGGCGATCGGAGCAAGGCCGCGGCAGCTTACCGGGCAGCCCTACAGCGCTCCCCCGCTCTCACCGAGGCGGCGGCAGCGCTCCGTCGCGTCGGCGGATGAATGGCTCGCCGACCATTGCCCCGAGGGCCAGGGTCGGCAGCGCGGTAAGTTCGGCGATCACCTGATTCTGCTGGGTGCCGATCAGCGTCATCACCAGGCCGATTGCCACCGAGAGCATCACACACGCCACCGCCCACCCCACCATGCGCTGCGGGCGGCGCAACCTGCGGCCCCAGATCCCGAACAGCAGCACCAGCGCCAGTGGCGAGCAGTAGAAGAGGTTGAGGTTCCACGCCGTGGCCACATGGTGGGAAATGAACCAGAGAAAACAGAGCAGCAGGCCGCCAAGGCCGGTGGCCAGCGCCCACGCGGTTGCCACCAACCGGCCCGGCACCCCCAGCCGTCCCGACCGGCGCCCCGTCGAAATCAACAGTGCCAGCAGCGCGCCAGCGCCAAGCCAGAGTGCCCCCCAATCGGGGGGCGCGGGGTCAACGTGGAAGCGGTTGAATGCAAGCATCCGGCCTTCCGCCTTCACCAGCGGCACCTCCCGGCCGTCGGCGCCCGGGATACGGATTTCCCGCACCCGCTCCTGGACCTTCTCGGGGAGGAACATCTCGTCCCACTGGTCGAGCGCGCCATCCACCGGCGTGCCCAGGCCGGCATCGATGCCAAGGAAGAGCAGCTTGCTGTTGGTGACCGAGCGGAGCGAATGGAAGCGCAACGTCCCTTCGGCCGGTTGCCCGACCGTGGCGCGCCGCAACGCCCCGGCGAGTACGGTGTCAAGAATGTCGCGCACCCGCGTTGAGCAATTGTCGCGGTAATAGTCGTAGCTGTAGTAGCGATTGGCCTCGAGCGCGTTGGTGGCGAGGCGCTGCGCCAGGTCGGCGCGCTGTGCCGGCAGCAGATCGAGTTCCTGCTCGTCGAGGTTCCGCTGCCAGTAGGTGTAGACGGAGAGCGTGGCCTGCATGTCGAGGACACCAAGCCAATAGCGGGGCCCTCCCATGGCGAATCGACCGACGAACTTCAGCGCGGCCGCCGCACCCTCACCAGGGTCGAACGTGCCGTAGTTGTACACCAGGTCCTGCCTGGTGACGCTGTCGTGAATCCAGATGGCGTTGTGGCCGAAGCGAGCGTCGACGTGCTCACCCGGTCCCATGGTCAGGAGGAAGACCTGCAGATTCGTGCCGGCGGAGCCCGATTGTCCTGCGCGCGAGAGTGGCAGCACCAGCAGTACGAGGAGCAACCGACGCCATTCGTGTCACGGCACGACATCCTTCCCCTGCTCGGCCGACCCGTAGATCGCTTCCATCACCTTCAGCACCGTCACCTGCTCGGCCAGCTCCGGCGGGTCGACCTCACCACGCACGATGGCGGCGAAGTGCGCCCACTGCGCCCGCGCGCCCAAGGGCAAACGGTGTCTCACGAGAATGTGCTCCGGACGGCGCAACGTCCTGCGCCACCCCGTGAAAATCCTTCCAGATCGCCAGCGGATTGATACGGGCCGACCCCCGCGCAGCCACGAATCGCCAGCCCGTAGCCTCTCGCCCGGACCGACGAAACGCCACGAGACATCGAGATGATCGCGGCTCCGCCCTCCAGGGCGATCATCGCCGTGCCGGACGGCTCGACGCCCTTCTCGCGACCGTGCGAGGGATAGACCGCCGATACGCTGGTCACCGGCGCGAATCCGGTGAGCCAGAGCGAGAGGTCGAGCAGGCCGAGGCCAAGATCGAGCATCGCGCCGCCGCCGGCCAGTTCCGCCTTCTGGCGCCATCCCATCGGGGCCCTGCCCGCCCGGGCGATGAACCACCAGGCCCGGATCGACTCGAGGTCGCCGAGTTCACCATTCTGCACGCAGGAACGGATCTGCTGGACGTCGGGACGATAGCGGTGATTGGCCCCGACCATGACCACCCGGTCGTGGCGTTGCGCCGCCTTCAGCAGTTTCTGCGCGCCCGCGGCACCGTGAGCGCCAGCGGCCGCTCGACGAAAACGTGGAGCTTGGCGCTCAGTCCCGCCAACGCATGCGACTCGTGCAGGTGACTCGGCGTACAGACCAGCAGCGCATCGAGCTCCCCGAACTCGACCAGCTCCTCGATGTCCTGATAGGCATCGGGGATGCCGAAGCGATCGGCAAGGGTGCGCGCCTTGGCGAGGTCGTTGTCGCAGATGCCGATGACCTCGATCTGCTTGAGGCGCTTCAGCGCCGGAAGGTGCCCCACCTGTGTGGCGGCACCCGCACCGACAATTCCCAGCCGCATTCGTTCCGCCATCTCACCCGTCCTTTCCTGTCGGGAACACGCGCCCCAATTCCGTGCCCGGAAAATAGCTGCGCAGGATATGGGGATAGATCTCCCCTGCCCGCGACCGACCCACGGCGCCCCATTGGCACATCCCCACGCCATGCCCGTTGCCACGGCCATCGATGTCGATTCGCTCGATCTTGCCGCCGACTCGCGACAGGCGCACCGTAAAATCGTTGCTCCGGAGTATCCCGCCAGCGGTCGGGGCCAGCACCCGCCGGATGGCCTGCCCCCGCACGGCTGTTCGGACGGCCTGGCCCGAGAGCTCGAGAGTGGCGATCCGACCGCTGGCCGTGCGGGCGAGCACCCGCATCTCGGTCAAATCGGTGGCGACCGTGACCGGCAGGCCGTTGGCCGGCAGGGTTCGTTTGAGGATCGCGGTCAATTCGGCGCGGGTCCAGCTCTCGCTCCAGCGGAACCGCGGCGAGCTGGCGCACCACGCGATCCCGGCGGGATCGTGATCGTCAACCGAACGGAGGTAGGGTCGGTCGGCTCCGGCGAACGCGGCCGTGCCATCCTCGGTGCGCCCGGCGCAGGTCGAGAAGTAGAAGGCGTCGATCGGGGCGCCGTCGTAGGTCAGGATCTCGCCGCGGGTGGCGAGGACGGCGGCGGTGGCCATCGGGTTCTCACTGGCAATCCCGGCGTAGGCCTGGTCGCTGACGTCGGCGAGGAGGTCGAAGCCCTGATCGGCATGCCGTCCCTGGTTGCGCAGCACGTAGGTCCGCGACACCACGGCCTGGGCCTTGAGCGCTTCCTCCTCACCCGGTGCGCGTTGGCCCATCTCGGCTGCCGACCACCCCGGTGACGTAGGCTTCGAGGCCGAGGCGGTTGATCACCACGATCCCGGTGACCCCGCGGCGCACTTCGACCGTGCCGCGATAATCGCGGCCGTTGACGCGAACAGGGGTCCCGCTGTCCACCGGCTCGATCAGCAACCGCGGCCGGACGATCGTGGGACGCACGCCGGTCAGGCCCACGGCACTGGGTTGGGACACGACGTCGACGGTCGATTGTGCGGGAATGTCGAGCAGGGGGCCCTCGTCGGGATCGGAGACACGAAGCGCGCCGCCGCCACCGAGCGTCGCGCGCGCGCCCTCGACCACCAGGCCAATCCGGACCTCCGGATCGGCGGCGGGCGCCGCCACGGGAGGACCGGCTCGATCGGTTCCTGCGGCACGCATGAGCCCGACGCCGCCGCGAGCAGGATCGCCCAGGCGGCGGTGGGCCTGGTGGTCACCCGCGGTAGTTTCCGAAGGACAGCTCCACCTCGAAGTCCTCTCCTGCGGAGAAAGGCCATGACCGCCTGGAGTTCGTCCTTCGATGGCGAGCTGACCCGGAGTTCGTCGCCCTGAATACTGGCCTGGACCTTCTTGAAGCCCCCTTCCTTGATCGCCTTCTGGATGGTCTTGGCGGTCTCGGTGGGGATTCCCTGGGTCAACGTGAGCACGCGACGCACTGAGCTGCCCGTTCCCGGGACCGGATCGCCGATCTTCAGGTTCTTCACCGGCACGCCGCGCTTGATCAGCCGGGCGCGAACGACATCCAGCAACGGCTCCATCCGGAAGTCGGTGTCGGCGTGCAAGGCGATCGTTGCCCTGGGCACGGTCGAATTCGATCGTGCACTGGCTGCCCTTGAAGTCGTAGCGCTGCCCGATCTCCTTGAGCGCCTGGTTGACCGCGTTATCGACCTCCTGGAGATCGACGCCGGTCGAGATGTCGAACGAGGAATTCGAGGCCATCAGCCGAGAAACGCCTCCAGGGCATGCACGTCTCCGGCATGCCGCAGTTGCACGAGCGCCCGCTCCTTGATCTGGCGAACGCGCTCGCGAGTGATGCCCATGATCTCGCCGATCTCCTCGAGGGTGAGGGGCTCGGAACTGTCGAGCCCGAAATAGAGCCGGAGGATCCGGACCTCGCGATCCCGGAGTCCCTTGAAGACCGTTTCGATGCTCTCGGTGAGGGCGTGGTCCATCGCCTCGGCATCGGAACCACGATCGAGCGCGTCGGCGAGGTGATCGATCAGGTGGTTCTCCTCGCCAGCGGACATCGGCGAGTCGAGCGAGAGATGGACCTGGGAGATCGCCATCGTCCGCTCGACCTCCTCGACCTCGAGATCCATCCCCTCGGCGATCTCCCCCGCCGTCGGATCGCGGCCGAGCTCCTGCTGCAGGGTCGAGGTACGCTTGCTGATCCGGTGCAGGGCGCCGGCCCGGTTGAGCGGCACCCGGACGATGCGCGACTGCTCGGCCAGCGCCTGCAGGATCGCCTGGCGAATCCACCAGACCGCGTAGGAGATGAACTTGATGTTCCTGGTTTCGTCGAACTTGTGCGCCGCTCGGATCAGGCCGAGGTTGCCCTCGTTGATCAGGTCGGCGAGCGAAACGCCCTGGTTCTGGTACTTCTTGGCCACGGAAACGACGAATCGAAGATTGCTGCGGACCAGCGTGTCGAGCGCCTCCTCGTCACCCTGGCGAATCCGCTGCGCGAGGCGCACCTCTTCGGCCTGGGAGATGAGCGGATATCGCGAGATGTCGCGCAGGTAGATGTCGAGTGAGCCCTCATCGGACCGGTTCCCGCGACTACCAATGCCGACTCGCAATGGTCGCATGACACACACCTCGTGCGTGGATTGCCGTCACACCAAGCTTCGGCTGTTTGGGGAGACGAGTGAAGCGTACAAGGAGCCGGGCGGCAAGCGCAAGCAGCAGACCGGAACAGCCACGGAGTCACCCTGAGCGGAGCGAAGGGCATGCGTGGTCGGACTTCGGCCGGGGGCCACCTCGCCCATCCTTCGCGTCGCTCAGGATGACGTTCCTGTCGTCTCCTTCATCTGGTCAACCGTCGTACGTATCGATCTGCGCCCGCTGCAGCGACCCGGAGTAATCCACATAGCAGACCTTGGTCTCCGAGTAGAAGTCGTAGACTTCCCAGCCGCCCTCGCGATGGCCATTGCCGGTCTGCTTGACGCCGCCGAACGGCAGGTGCGCCTCGGCGCCGATGGTCGGGGCGTTGATGTAGGTAATGCCGTTCTGCAGTTCTTCCATGGCCCGGAAGGCGAGGTTCACGTCGCTGGGTATAGAGCGAGCTCGACAGCCCGTACTGCACCTCGTTGTTGACCTTGACGGCCTGGTCGAAGGAACTGACCTGGATGACGCTGAGGACCGGGCCGAAGATCTCCTCCATCGCCAGGCGCGATCTCGGCTTGACGTTGGTGAAGATGGTGGGCCGGTAGAACCAGCCGTTGGCGAACTTCGGGCCCCCTTGGGGCGGCTGCCGCCGGTGACCAGCTCCGCGCCCTGGGCAAGCCCGATTTCGACGTAGCGCTCGACGTTCTCGCGAGCCGCCTCGTGAATCATTGGCCCGACCTGGGTGCGAGGAGCACGGCCGTCGCCGAGGACGAGCCGCTCGGTGGCGTCCACCAGCTTGGCCATGAACCGATCGTGCACCTTGCGATGGAGGATCAGCCGCGAGGTCGCCGTGCAGCGCTGCCCGGTCGTCCCGAACGCCCCCCAGAGGACCCCGTCGACGGCGAGGTCGAGATCGGCATCGTCCATCACGATCATCGCATTCTTGCCACCCATCTCGAGCGAGAGGCGCTTGTGCATCCGGCCACAGACCTCACCGATGCGCGAACCCGTCTCGGTCGATCCGGTGAAGGAGATCACCGGCACCGCCTCGCTGGTGACCATCGCATTGCCCACGATGTCGCCACCATGCACCAGCTGGATCACGTTCGGGGGGAGTCCGGCCTCGAGCAGGATCTCGACCAGGAGCGTGCCCGTGTGCGGCACGTCGTCCGATGGCTTGAATATCACGGCGTTGCCGCAGAGGAGGGCCGGAAAGGCTTTCCAGGTCGGGATGGCCATCGGGAAGTTGAACGGCGTGATCAGGCCCGCGACCCCGATCGGGCGCCGCAGGCTCATCGCCCACTTGTGGCGGAGTTCCGAGGGCACGGTCTTGCCGAAGAGGCGACGTCCTTCGGTCGCGGCATAGTAGGCAGTGTCGATCCCTTCCTGGACGTCGCCGCGCGTCTCGGCGAGCACCTTGCCCATCTCCCGCGTCATCGCGTTGGCAATTTCTTCCTTGTGCGCGGTCATGAGATCACCGACCCGCCGCAACACGTCGCCACGCAGCGGCGCGGGCGTCCGCGACCAGAGGGCGAAGCCCTCCCGCGCGGAGCGAATCGCCTGGGCGACATCGGGCACGCGGGAATCCGGGAAGCGCCCGATGATATCGGAGGTATCCGCCGGGTTGCGGTTGATGGTGTAGTGGCCCGCTTGCGGGGCAACCCATTGGCCACCGATGAAATTCTTGAAGGTCTTAGGCATGAGGAAAACCGTGGGTCAAGGACAGGTCCAGGAATGCGCCACGGCGGCATAGCCGGTGCGCGGAAGAATTTCTGCGGCCGCCAGGGTGAGCCCGGCAAGCAGGATCGAGGAGCCCGACGATGTGCGCCACGCCGCGCCGGTGCGTCCAGGCGTACCGCATGGTGTAGCTGCCGAGCCGAGGATGACGGCGGCGACCCCACCGAGGTAGAGGTAGAGCATGCTGCCGCAGGACTTGGGGTAGGGCCAGATCGCCAGCGCCGCCGGCGCCGAGCGTGCCAAGCATCGCCCGCAGCCAGATGCCGATGGTGTCGCGCGCCGCGGGTCACGGTGCCGGTTGGTGCGGCCGAGCGAGCCGGGGCTGAGGTCCCGGTCGCCGCCGCGCGCCTTGGCAGGCGGACGTTCGCGGGCCGAGGGCGCCCGGTCGGCGGCCATCAGCTTGTCGATCTCCGCGAGTTCCTTGTCCCAGTTGCGAGGGTCGGTCATGGGTGCTCCCTCTCGATGTCGTACTTCTCGATCTTGTTGTACAGATTCGAGCGGGGCATTCCCAGCATGCGGGCGGCTTCGGCCACATTCCAGTGATGCTCGCGCAGCCGGGCGAGGAGAAACGCCCGCTCGGCATCCTCGCGAAATTCCTGGAAGGTTCCGGTCCCCGGCATCCGCCGCCAACTGCTCGGGCTCGATCGGCGGCCCGCTCTCGTGAGCCAGGACCGCCTCGATATCTTCCTCGCCAACCTCCGCGCCTGCAGCCAGGATCAGCAGCCGCTCCACGGCATTGCGCAGCTCGCGCACGTTCCCCGGCCAGCTGCCGACGCTGCAGCAGCCGCAAGGCGGCGTCCGCTGAACGGCTTCGGCATCATGCCGGGGCCGGTGCCCGAGCGCGCTGACGAAGTGCGAAACCAGCGCAGGGATATCCTCACGACGCTCGCGCAGCGGCGGAACATGAATCGGCATCACGTTGAGTCGGAAGTAGAGATCCTCGCGGAACCGTCCCGCCGCGATCTCGTCGGCGAGGTCGCGATTGGTGGCTGCGATCACCCGCACGTCGACGGCGATCGTCCTGTTGTCCCCGACCCGCACAATCACTCCTTCCTGCAGCGCACGAAGAATCTTCGCCTGTGCCGGCAACGCGAGATCGCCGATCTCATCAAGAAAGAGGGTACCCCCGTCAGCCGCCTCGAACCGCCCCGGCTGGTCGGCGGTCGCACCCGTAAAGGAGCCCTTCACGTGGCCGAAGAGCTCGCTCTCCACCAGTTCGCTGGGAATGGCGGCGCAGTTCACCTCGACAAAGGGGCGAGTCTTGCGGGCGGAGGCCTCGTGGATGGCTCGCGCCACCAGTTCCTTGCCGCTGCCGTTCTCGCCGGTGATCAACACGCGGGCGTTGGTCGGTCCGACCCGTTCGCACCAGTTCGCGGATCTTCTGCAGCTCCGCGCTGTCGCCGACCATGGCGAAGCGAGCGTCGGTGGCCTTGGCGAGGCCCTCCCGCAGCCGGATGTTCTCGTCCGCCAGGCGCCGATGCTCGCAGCGCCCGCTCGACCGTCACCAGCAGGCGATCGGAATCGAGGGGTTTCTCCAGAAAATCGAACGCCCCGTCCTTCACCGATTGGACCGCCGTGGCAATGGTGCCGTGGCCGGAAATCATGACCACACGTAGGTCAGGATCCTGCTGCTGCAGCTGCTGCAGCGTCTCGATCCCATCGATCCCCTGCATCTTGACGTCAAGCAGGACCAGATCGAAGGGCCGGAGTCGGAACAGCCGCGAGCGCCTCGCCGCCCGAACCGGCCGTCGCGACGTCGTAGCCCTCGTAGCCGAGCACCTGCGCCAGGATGTCGCGAATCGAACGCTCGTCGTCGACCACCAGAATCCGGCCCCTCACGGGCGGCCTCCACCGCGATAGATCGTCACCCCGGCCGGCCGCACCCGGAAACCGCTGATGCCCTGCGGTATCAGGATCTCGAGCCTGCCGTCGTCCATCCGGCCGGTAATGCGACCGATCATGCGCGACCCGATCTGGCTCGGGACGGGAAGGCCACGGACGAGAACCCGCGTGAGGGCCAGCTCGGCGATGCCGGACCGCACCGGCGTCAGCGTTCCCGTGGCGATCACTTCCTCAAGCGAATCGGGGGTGACCGGGATCAGGTCGAGCAGTCGCTTCGGCAGGCGGGCAGTCCGGACCAGCGTCCGCACCCGGATGGTCCGGTCGCCAGGCTCGACCGAAATCGAATCCAGGACGCCTGCGGGGAGGAAACGGGCTCCCGCCGCCACCAGCGCGGCCAGCTCATCAGGCGAGAGGAGGATGGAATCCGGCCGGAAGCGAACCAGTGAATCAGCCTTGCGGGTTGCCGACGTCAGCGCCGGCTCGGAAGGATGCCCGACCCGGGTTGCTTCCGCTGCCGGGTTCAGGCGTCGCCGAACCCAGCGCGTCAATTCGTCGCGATAGAGCCAGCCCGCCGCGAGCAGCAGGAGCAGTACGATCGACAGCACCAGTCGGCCAAGGCAACGCATCGGTCCAAACGTAACAAGGGGTGGCCTCTATCGCCCCTGCCGGCGGGCGATTAGCGTCGAAGGATGGCCGACGACGACTGGATCGAGGTGATACCCTCGTTGCGAATCCCTCGCAGCGAGCTCGTGCTTCGCGCAACCCGGAGCGGCGGGCCGGGCGGGCAGCATGTCAACACCTCCTCGACCCGGATCGAGTTGACCTGGGACGTCGCCGGCTCACTCTCCCTCCCTGACGAGACGCGTGCCTGGCTGCTGAAGCGACTGGCGGCTCGCCTGGACACGTCCGGGCAGCTGCGATTGGTGGCCCAGGAGGAACGGAGCCAGTTGCGCAATCGCGAGACGGTGCTCGACCCGCTTCCGGGAAGTCGTTGCCCGGGCGATGGTCATCCCCAAGACCCGGAAGGCGACCAAGCCGAGCCAGGCGGCGAAACGAGCCCGCCTGGATGACAAGAGACGGCGTGCGGCGCTCAAGAAGGAGCGGCAGCGGAAAGATGATGAATAGTCGTCACCCAGCCTGGCTCCCAGTCCGGCCGACACGAATCCACATTGCCGCCTTTCACCAGGAGCAACTCATGCGTCGATTTCAAGGCATTCTCCTGGGCGCACTGGCCGGGTTGCCGGTGGCGCGCGCAGGTGGCGCAGCTGCCGGCTTCGGCGACGATGATCGCTGGCGTGTGGCACGGCTGGGTCGTCCAGCCGGACGAGGACAGCCTGAAGGTCTCGTTCCAGGTCGAGCAGAAGGGGAAGAAGATCACCATCGTGTTGCGGTCACCGAACAACCCTGACTACGGCATGAGCGACGTCAGAATCAAGGACGATGTCCTCACCTTCTCATGGGCCATGGGCCAGGGGAGTTTTCTCCTCTGCCGACTGTCACGGCGCGGGGGACCCGCCTTCGACGGTCAGTGTCAGGACGCTCGGCTCGACTCGCAGGGGGGACGCAACCGGATTTTCATGAACATGACCCCGCCCCGCACCCGCCGGGACAGCCTCAGGACGCAGCCGGCTCGCCGAGCAGGTAGTCGAGCACGTCGCCGGCCGATGTAGGACGTGCGGCCCTTGAGGAAGGTGGCGATTTCTTCAGGTCGTCACCGCTGGTGAGCAGTGGCGGCTCGACCGTGCCGTCCTTATGCGACTGGGCAAGGCCGATATTGGCCAACAGCGCATTGCAGAGGCACTGCCGCCCGACGGTTTCCTCGAGCGTGCCGCCCTTCTTGAGGAAGGTGTCGATCGGCTCGCTCGGACAGCGGTAGTTGATCGATTGCTCTCGGATCGCGGAACGCGGTCCGGAGATAGCCGAGATCACAGAGCCTATCACGCTCCGGCGCGGCATCCTTCGGCCCTTCCAGGTCACCACCTTGAACGGATACCCGGTGGGCGAGGCCAGCGGGTCGGTGATGACATCCGACCCCGTGACGGTTCGCGCTCTCGAGCACTTCACGTTTCAGCTCGGCAGTGAACCCCGACTCATTGCTGTACGCGAAGAGGGTACCCACCTGAATTCCGGCGGCGCCATCTCGGCGGGCCTGCTGCAGCCGCGCTGGTGAGCCGAGCCCTCCTGCGAGCCAGAACGGCAAGCCAAGCTCGGCGAGCTGCTGACAAGTTCACCATGTCGCGCTCGCCATAGATCGGCTCGCCGCGATCGTTGAATGTCGCGATGCCCCGCGGCGGTGCGTTGTGGCCGCCTGCCGTGGAGCCCTCGACCATGAAGCCATCGATGCCGACGGTCTTGCGCGCGAGCATCGTCGCCAGCGAGTTGCTCGCGATGATCGGCAGGAACTTCGGCACCCGGAGTGCGGCTGGCGGGGTCTCGTAGTAGGGTGACGGATCGAAGACGATGTGCTCGACCACATTGGGCGCGAGCTCCAGCACCTCGAAGCGGATCGATGCCGGCTGATGATCGGCCAGGTTGCGCAGCACAGCAGGAATCTCACGGGGAATCCCGGCACCCATGAGCACCACATCCACTCTCGGCCAGCACCGCCCCGTAGAGCGCCGCAAGATTAGGGCGCTGGACCTTGGTCAGGAGATTGATGCCGACCTGGCCGCCATGCCCCTCCTTGGCGAGGTACACTTCGACGAAGGAGGCCATCATCGTGATTGCTTCGCGTGCCTTGCTGACAACCTGACGGTACATCGGCAGGAGCTCGTAAGGCGTCCCGTCGTTACGACCTTCGGGGCGGAAGAACCGCTTCAAGGCATCCTCGGCGATTCCCGGAATCGGAAACGCCGCCATTGCACGGCGGATATGTCCGCCCAGGTCGCCATCCTGCAGCCGGCGAACGAGGACCGTGTCGATACATGTGCCGGATACCACGCCAAGCTGGCCACGCGACGATACCGCACGGGCCAATCGCCAGTCGGAAACGGCGATCCCCATCCCTCCCTGAATGATCAGGGGAAGTTCCCATGCTGGCAGTGCCATCTCGGTCATCAGCTCGCCTTTCCACGGCAAGAACTTCTGCCAGACCTGGCGGAATGCCGAGGCCTCTGGTCTATCGGTTGAAACTTAGCAATGGGAACCCCCAAATGCCCATTTGCGGAGGTCCCGCAAGGCTGCCGTACGTTCCCCGACCGCTCGGCCATCACGCTGCAACGCTGTTGGCAGTTGGGTTGCAGGGGCGAACCGTCCCGCGAGACCAGACCGAGCCCCAAACCAGCCAATTCCATTTGGAGGAGTCCCGTATGTAAGGAAATCCCCTACACAGGGTTGGCTCTATCTTTCAGTCGATATCATCCCCCACTCTGGAAAGCACCCTGATGCATCTCGCACGAATCCGCATCGCGACCATCTGGCTTGCTGCCGGTTCGATTGTCCTGGTCGGCGCCACCCGTTCGGTCGCACAGCAACCTGCGCGTGTCGACACCGCGGGCCTGCAGCGGCTGCTGGTCGCCGAGGATGCCAGAGGGACCGGAAGCACCGGCATGGCGCCACTGCTCGACAACCTGCACTCGAGCGACACGCTGCTCCGCCGGGTGGCCGTCCGCGGCATTGGCCGGCTTCAGCGGCCCGAGCTCGGAACGAAGCTGCTCGATCTGCTCCACGATCCACTCCCTGCCGTCCGGTTGGAGGCGGCAAACGGGATTGCCCAGTCATTGAAGCGAGTACGTCCTGGTGCCGCGACGACGGATGCCATTCAACTCTCGGTGGCACGCGCCCAGGTGGCACTGCTCAGCGCGCTTCGGTCCGAGGGCGACGTCAGTGTCGCCGGTGCGATCGCTGAGGCACTCGGCCGCCTGCCGGTGCTGGATAGCGTGAACGTGAGAGCAATCGAAGCAGCGATTCTCGATCGGGCCGGAAGCAATTTGACCTACAACATGGTGCACGCGTTCTACACCTTGAGTGTGCGCCGTCGGCTGCCGTTCGGGCTCTCGCCACGAACGGTTGGCATCATCAAGACCGCGGTCAGGCAATCGAACGCAGCCGATGTGCGCCGACTCGCCACGCTGACGCTGAGTGGCGCGGGCGCGCTCGACAGCGGCACGACCTTGGTGGCAAGTACTGACCGGGATCCGCAGGTCCGCCGCCTCGCGCTCGCGGGAGCCGCAGGACTCTCCCCGGAGCGCCGGTTGCTCCTGGTGGAGCGGGCCCTGATGGATGAGAGTCCGATCGTGCGCGTGGGGGCAATTGCGGCAGCCCGCGTCGGGAGCCCGCGGCCGAACTGCGCCATGATCATCGGCGCCATCGCCGACCCCGAGCCCTACGTCGCCCTGACGGCGATCGACGCCCTCGGGTCACCGTGCGCCGAACCGGCCACCAGCACCAGCGCGCTCACCCACGTCCTTGATGGTTCACTCCCGACGTTTGCTGGTCCGGCCGATCACCGCTGGCAGCCGGGCGCGCATGCGCTTCTGTCCCTCGCGCGCATCGACTCGGCCATGGCAGCCCCATTCCTGGCACGATACGCCGCGTCCAGTGCATGGCAGCAACGGCTTGCGGCTGCCACAGCCGCGGCCGACTCCCGTGACATCGTGATCCTGATGCGCCTCTCGGGCGACCAGGATCACAACGTTCGCGAAGCCGCGATCGCCGGGCTGGCGAAGACTCGCAAGCATGACGCTGACAGCAGCTACATCGCCGCGCTCGCCTCGCCCGGCTATCAGGTGGTGCTGGCCGCCGCGACGGCGCTCGCCGGCTCGACCCACCCGGGAATGCTGCCCGCTGCGCTGGATGCCTTTGACCGCCTGAGCGCACTGAAGATCGAGAACGCGCGCGACCCGCGGATGGCCCTGCTCAAGCGAATCAGCGAAGCGGGGACGAGCGCCACGGCGCCACGACTCCAGCGCTACCTGACGGATTTCGACACCCTGGTCGCGACGACCGTGGCCACCACGATGTCGAAGTGGTCGGGAAGCACCGTCGTGGCTCACCCGATGCCACTGCCCATCAGGGAAGAGCGGCTGGCGCAGACCTATCTCTCGCGCGGGCTCCAGTTACGTGTGACCATGGCCCCGTCAAGCGGTGGTGGAGTGTTCGCTGTCCTGCTCTATTCCGATGATGCACCGGCCACAGTGGCACGTATCATCCGCTTGGCGCAGGAGCACTACTACGACGGCCACCTCTTCCAGCGCGTGGAACCGAACTTTGTCGTGCAGGGTGGCGGCCCGGATGCGTCGGAATACGTCGGCGACGCCGCCTTCATGCGGGACGAGCTCGCTCTGCGGAGCCATGATCTCGGAACCCTCGGCATTTCCTCGCGCGGCCGCGATACCGGCGACGCACAGTGGTTCATCAACGTGGCCGACAACCCGCTCCTCGATCATGAGTACACGGTCTTCGGGAAGATCATCTCGGGACTCGACGTCGCCTCGGGAATCCTGGAGGGCGACCGGATCAGGAAGGTCGAGGTGATCGACCAGCGGTAATGGAGCACCCATGACCGACCTGCTCGCCGCGCGCGCCCAGATGGCGATGTCGCTCGGCTTCCACATCATCTTCGCCGCGATCGGCATTGCCATGCCGGTCACTGATGGTGGTCGCCGAATGGCTGGCTCGCGCACCGGCGACGCTGGCTATCTGGACACTGGCCCAGCGGTGGGCCAAGGGCGTGGCGATCCTGTTTGCCGTCGGCGCGGTATCGGGCACGGTGCTGTCGTTCGAGCTGGGCCTGCTGTGGCCCCGCTTCATGCAGTACGCCGGCGCGATCATCGGCATGCCGTTCTCGCTCGAGGGCTTCGCCTTCTTCACCGAGGCGATCTTCCTCGGCGTCTACCTCTACGGCTGGGATCGCATCCCGCGCGGGCGCGCATCATGCGCCGGGGTGATCGTGGCCGCTCAGCGGCGCAGCGTCGGCGGTGTTCGTGGTGATGGTGAACGCCTGGATGAACGCGCCCACCGGCGTCGCCGATCGTCGACGGCGACAGATCGTCGGACGTCAACCCGCTCGCCGGCGATGCGGAGCCCGGCGGCACTGGCGCAGGTCCTGCACATGCTGCTCGCCGCCTATGCCGCGACCGGGCTCGCGGTGGCGGGCATTCATGCGCTGATGCTCCTGCGCGGCTCGGCCGAGCCCGTTTCACCGCGCGCGCTGGCGGTCGCCCTCCTGGTGGGCGCGCCGGCGGCGATCCTGCAGCCGTCTGCCGGCGACTATGAGGCGCGCGTCGTCGGCGCAGCACGCAGCCGGTCAAGCTCGCGGCGCTGGAGGGACAGTTCGCGACCGAGCGCGGCGCGCCGCTGCGCATCGGCGGGTGGCCCGACGTGGCCGCCGGCAGGACCCGTTACGCCATCGAGATCCCCGGGCTGCTCTCGCTGCTGGCGTACGATGATCCCAACGCCGAGGTCGCGGGGTCTCGACCGCGTTCCCGCGCGAGCGACTGGCCGCCGGTCGCTCCCGTGCACCTGGCCTTCCAGTTGATGGTGGCGCTGGGCATCGGCGATGGCCGCTGGTCGGCGCTCTGGGGGGCTGGGCACGGTGCGCGCGGGGCGAGGTATCGCGACGCGTCGGCGGCTGCTCCGCGGCGCTGGTGATCGTCGCCCCGTTCGGCTTCATCGCGACCGAGGCCGGCTGGGTCGTGACCGAGGTCGGGCGCCAGCCGTGGATGATCCAGGGCGCTGATGCGGACCGCCGATGCCGTGACGCCGATGCCGGGCATCGTCGTGCCGTTCGGCGCTCTTCACGCTGCTCTACCTCGGGCTTGGCAGCGGTGGTGGTCATCCTGGTGCCGCACGCCAGGTGCGCGAGACGGGCGCCGCATGACGGCTACCGACCGGACCTTCGGCCTGCCCGAGAGTGATCGCGCGGCGATTCTGATGCTCGTCGCTCAACGCCTATGTGCTGATGGGCGGCGCCGACTTCGGCGGCGGGGTCTGGGACCTCCTCGCCAGCGGACCACGCCGCGAGGCACAGCGTACGCTCATCGCGTCGGCGATCGGCCCGATCTGGGAGGCGAATCACGTCTGGCTGATCATCGCGGTGGTGATCTGCTTCACCGCGTTTCCCGCCGGTGTTCGCGGCCCTGGCAACGGTGCTTCACATCCCGCTCACGCTGATGCTGGTCGGTATCGTGCTGCGCGGCTCGGCGTTCGTCTTCCGCAGCTATGGCGGCGCGACCACCGGCCGTGCGCGCGAACGCTGGGGGAGGATGTTCGCGATCGGCAGCGCATGACACCCGTCCTGCTTCGGGATCCTGATCGGGTCGATTGCGACCGGCCGACGTCGGCACCGCGCGACAGCAGCTCGGTCGGCCAGCATCTTGCGGCGACCTTCCTCTGCACCCGTGGCTGGCACCGTTTCCGCTATTGATCGGCGCGCTGGCGCTGCTGCTCTTCGCTCAACTGGCGGCGACCTATCTTGACGCTGGTCACCGACGACCCGGCGCTTCGCGGGGATTTCCGTCGCCGGGCGCTCGGCAGTGCCATCGGTGGCGTGCTGGTCGCCGCCGTGGCCGCCACGCAATCGCCCGGCGTGTGGGAGTTCGCCACGCCGGTGATGCTGCCGAGGTGGGCAGCGCTGGTCGGCGTAACGCTGACGGGCATCGCTGCCGCGGTCGCGATCTCGGCACTCTGGCGCCGCTCTTTCCGGCTGGCGCGCGCTGCGGGCGGCATGGAAGTGTCACTGATTCTCTGGCTCTGGGCTTTCGGCCAGTTTCCCTACGTCGTGCCCGCCACGATCACCATTCGCTCCGCCGCTGCGCCAGCCGCGACACTGGAGACGATGCTGGTGGCGATCGGTGCCGGGGCACTCTTGCTCATCCCTTCGCTCTGGTACCTGCTCCGGTTGTTCTCGAGTCGGTCGGTGCCGCGCAGTTGACCACCGAACGCGTCCGAGCTATTCGTCGCGCGGGCGGTATCCCACGCCGGGTTCGGTGATGAGCAGGCGAGGCCGAGCCGGATCGGGCTCCAGTTTCTGCCGCAGCTGCGCCATGTAGACCCTGAGGTAGTGGGTCTGCTCAGCATGGTTCGTCCCCCACACCGTCTCGAGCAGCTGTCGATGCGTAAAGACGCGTCCTGCCTGTCGGACGAGGGTCGTCAGCAGCTTGTATTCCGTGGGTGTCAGATGGACTTCGCCCGGGCCACGGAACACCCGGCGCAAGCCAAGATCCACTCGCAGTTCACCGACCGAGAAGACCGCGTCCTCGGCGCCGAGTGGGGCCACCGCATGGCGCATCGCGACCCGGATGCGAGCCAGCAGCTCGTTCAGGCTGAACGGCTTGGTGAGGTAATCGTCGGCTCCGAGGTCGAACGCGGCAAGCTTGTCCCGTTCCTGCCCGCGGGCCGAGATGACGATGATCGGAACACGGCTGTGCTCGCGAAGTTTGCGAGTCACGTTCAGGCCATCACCATCAGGCAACCCAAGATCCAGCAGGATGACGTCCGGATTTCGCCCGGCGGCCTGGGCCAGGCCCTCGCGCGCGGTACCCGATTCGACCACGTGGAAGCCGCGGTTGAGCAATGCCGCGCGGAGGACACGCCGCATCTGCAGATCATCCTCGATCACCAACACCACGGGACTCGGAGCGGCCATGTTCAGTGACTCGTGCCGGAGGACACCGCCACGGGGACGGGCGGTGGTGCGGCTTCCAATGGCAACGCAAACCGGAACGCCGCCCCACCCCCTTCGCACCCCACAACCCAGATTCGTCCGCCGTGCGCCGCGACGATCCCCTCACAGATGGTGAGTCCGAGCCCGGAACCCACTGGCGCTGTCCGCCCCTCCCGCAGGGGCGCACGATGGAACTTGCGGAATACGGCGCGTTCCTCACCTGGCGGAATGCCGGGGCCGCGGTCCGCGACCTCGACCATCACCTGAAAATCCTCCAGCCATGCCCGGACGGTGATCGGTGTTCCAGGATCGGTGTACTTCAGCGCGTTGTCGAGCAAATTGAGGAACACCTGTTCCAGGAGGATGTCATCGACGCACACGAGTGGCAGATCCGCGGGCACCTGGACGTCAACGGACCGTCCTTGCAGGCGCTCGTCGAGACGGATCAGTGCCACACCGAGGGATTCGTCGATCGGTTGCCACGAGCGATGCACGGCAAGCGTTCCGGTCTCCAGGCGCATCATGTCGAGCAAGTTCGGCGACCAGCCGAGCCATCCGGCGCACTTCCTCGACGATCGTTTCGGCCAGGTCCCGGCGGGCCGCGGCCGTGAGTGTATCGCCATCCTGCGTCAGCGTTGTCCCGGCCCCTTCGATGGTCGCGAGTGGAGTGCGCAGGTCATGGGAAAGCGAGCTGAGCAGTGCCGTCCGGAGGCGCTCCGCCTCGATTTCGACACGGGACGCTTCGTGCCGCTCGGCGAGCGTGATCCGCTCGAGGGTCCGTCCCGCCTGGTCGGCCAGCAGTTCCAGCAGGTGTCGATCGTCATCCGTCATCGGATGCCGGATTTCGGCTTCGCGCAGGCTGATGAGCCCGAACCGCTGCGAGGGAGACTGCAGCGGCAGGGTCAGGGCGTCGTCGTCCCATGCCTCGATTTCACTCGCGGACTCGCTGAGGATGACCTTCGCACCCCCCCCGCTGCCCGCCCCGCATGGCGGGCGACAATGGCGGCCACCGAGTCACGGCCTGTCGCGGCCGCGAGCTCGCGGTTCATGGCGTACAGTGCCGACATGCGGCGCTCGCGGGTGGTGGCGACAGCGGCCTGCTCGCGCGCCTCTGCGGTGAGGCGACTCATGGTCAGCGCCACGACGAACATCATCGCGAAGGTGAGCACGTACGCGGTGTCGTGCACACCGAACGTGTAGTAGGGTGGAACGAACAGAACATCAAAGCACGCGATGCTCAGGACCGATGCCAGTAACGCCGGCCCCCGCGCCAGTCGCGACGCCACCACCACCACGCCCAGCAAGAAGAGCATGGCAACGTCGATCGCAGCCAGGCGGCTGCGGAATGCGAAGCACACCACCGCCACAGCACCAATGACCGCGGCCGCCATGGCATAGTCGAGCGGCCGGACCGTGGGACGGACTTCGAACGTTTCGGTCATGCCGCAAGCTACTGCGGCAGGACATCAAGATTCCATATGGATTTCGCGCCCAGGGCTGACCTCAATGCCCTGTTCGGCGAGGTTCCTCGCCATGGAATCGCCCTCGTTGGGACGCCGGCTCCGCCGGATCGTCTTTGGAGCGCCCCGGGACCTCGCCGATAGCGGCCTGGCCCACCGGCTGGCCCTGATCCCGTTCCTTGCCTGGGTGGGACTCGGCGCCGACGGATTGTCGTCCTCCGCCTATGGCCCGGAGGAGGCCTTCAAGGCGTTGGGACAGTATCCCTTCCTCGCGCTCGGCCTGGCGGCCATCATGGCTGGCACGGTCCTGCTGATCTCCGCGGCCTACGCCCGGATCATCGAGGAGTTTCCGAGCGGCGGTGGCGGATATATCGTCGGCAGCAAGCTGCTCGGACCGAAGATCGGGGTCATCTCGGGATGTGCGCTCCTGGTCGATTACGTCCTCACTATCACCACGTCGATTGCCGCCGCAGGCGATTCGCTCTTCTCGTTCCTGCCGTTCGAATGGCAGGGCGTCAAGTTCGCGACCGAAGTGTGCCTCATTCTCTTCCTGACCACGATCAACATCCGCGGCGTGCGCGAGTCGGTCTTGATGCTGGTCCCGGTGTTCCTCCTCTTTGTCGTGACCCACGCGCTGCTGATCGGTCTCGGGCTGTTCGGACACCTGCCGCAAGTGGCCGCGACCGCGCATCGGCTCACCGCCGACTTCCACCAGGGAACCGCGGCGCTCGGTGCCACAGGACTGCTGATGCTCCTGCTGAGAGGATACAGCCTGGGTGGCGGCACCTACACCGGCATCGAGGCGGTGTCCAATGGCCTGCCGATCATGCGCGAGCCCCGCGTGAAGACCGGACGACGAACGATGATCTACATGGCATCCTCCCTGGCCTTCACTGCGAGCGGCCTGTTGCTGTGTTACCTCCTCTGGCGTATCGAGCCCGTGCCGGGCAAGACCATGAATGCCGTGCTGGCCGAGACGGTGCTCCGGCCGCTGCCTTTCTCGCGCAGCCTGGTCGTGGCGACGCTCTTTGCGGCCGCGGCCCTGTTGATCGTCGCAGCGCAAGCCGGGTTTCTCGACGGACCGCGAGTGCTGGCGAACATGGCCGTGGACCGGTGGGTGCCGCATCGCTTTGCATCACTGTCCGATCGGTTGACGACGCAGAACGGCATCCTGCTCATGGGTGGGGCCGCGCTGGTTGCCCGCCTGTATACCCGGGGCAGCGTGGGGCACCTCATTGTCATGTACAGCATCAACGTCTTCCTGACCTTTTCGCTCTCGATGTTTGCCATGCTCCGATTCTGGCTTCGGGCGCGCGGCGATCGCCCCGAATGGCGACGCCGTTCCCTGCTCTTCGCCGCGGGATTCCTCCTCTGCGCCACGATCCTCGTCATCACGTCCTATGAAAAGTTCGCCGAGGGCGGCTGGGTCACACTGGTGGTGACGACCTTGCTGATCGCGCTTTGCCTGGTGATCCACCGGCACTACGACAATGCCCGACGTGTCATGGATCGCCTCTTTGCCGAGCTGGGTGACTTGCCGCAGACGACGCGGTGCGGCAAGGTGGTGCCCGGACTTGATGCCACCAAGCCGACCGCCGTTGTCCTGGTCGAGTCGTATGGTGGCGTCGGCATCCACACGCTGCTGAATGTCTTTCGACTCTTCCCGGGCTTTTACCGGAATGTGGTTTTCGTCTCCGTCGGCGTGGTGAATTCCGGGGAGTTCAAGGGAGAGCATGCCGTGGCGAACCTCAAGGAACGGACCGAGTCGATGCTTGCCCAGTACGTGACCCTGGCCCAGGGGCTCGGATTCCCGGCAACCTCTCGCATGATGGTGGGCACCGACGTGCTGGCTGACGCCGAAACGCTCTGCCTTCAGGTGGGAAAGGAATTTCCGCTCGCCACCTTCTTTGCGGGAAAGATGATCTTCAAGCGGGAACGCTGGTGGCATCGGGTCCTGCACAACGAGACAGCGTTCGCGATACAGAAACGGCTGCAGTGGGCCGGGCGCACCATGGTGACCTTGCCGGTGCGGGTGCGGGGGATGGCGTAAGGGCGGGCGGACCGTCAGGCAAACCCACTCGAGAGTCGCGTTGGGCTGGCTGGAACGCACCTGACACCGTACTATTTGACCATGATTCCTCGCCTCGGGATCCTGGCCTTCGGTCTCGCTGTCTTCGCCGTCGCCGCAGCACCCGCTCCGATCCACGGCCAGCTCAGTGTCGCCTCCCCCGACGGCCGCAACGCGGTCACCGTCGCGACTCGGGACGGCCGGCTGTACTACAGCGTGACCCGCGACGGGCGGCCGCTGATCCTGCCATCGCTGCTCGGTTTCGAGTTCAGGGGAGCGCCGCGCGCTCAGCGACGGGCTCCGCATCACGGACTCGCCCGGACAGACGCACGATGAGTGGTGGACCCAGCCGTGGGGCGAGGTGGCGCGCGTGCATGACCACCACAACGAGCTGGCTGTCGGGGTGCCGGAGACCGCCTCGCCGACCCGCCGGTTCACCCTGCGGGTGCGCGCCTTCGACGACGGCGTCGGCCTTCCGCTACGAGGTTCCCGACGCAGCCCGGGCTCGGCGCGTTCGAGATCAGCGACGAGCTGACCGAGTTCGCGCTTGGCCGACAATGCCCGCGCCTGGTGGATTCCGTCCAACTGTCCGCGGAAGGACCGCTCCGAGGAGCTCTATTCGTCGGGCCCGGTAAGCACGCTCGACAGCGTGCAGACGCCGCTGACGCATGGAGATGCGAGACGGCCGCACCTTCATGGTGATCCACGAAGCCAACCTGGTGGACTACGCCCGGATGTTCCTGCGGGGACCGCGCATGGAGAGCCGCACGCTGCACGCCGCACTTGCCCCGCTTGCCGACGGCGTCAAGGTGCGGGGCCACACCCCGTTCGTCACGCCGTGGCGGACGATCCAGCTGGCCGACCGCGTCGACGGATCTCGCGCCCTCGCTGCTCGGCCTGAACCTCAATCCACCAAACGTGCTGGCGAGCACCGACTGGATCCATCCGATGAAGTACGTCGGCATCTGGTGGGGCATGCACATCGGAACGATGACATGGGCCTCCGGCCCGAAGCATGGCGCGACGACGGCGAATGCCCGACGGTACATCGACTTCGCGGCCGCGAACGGCTTCGGCGGCGTGCTGGTCGAGGGGTGGAACATCGGCTGGGACGGCGACTGGATCGCGAATCGCGACGCGTTCTCCTTCACCAAGGCCTATCCCGACTACGACCTGCCGGCGGTCGCCGCCTACGCCAAGCAGAAGGGCGTGCGGCTCATCGTGCACAACGAGACGTCGGGCGGCATCGAGAACTACGAGCGCCAGATCGACAGCGCCTTCGCGCTGTATCGCTCGCTCGGGCATCGACGCGATCAAGACCGGCTACGTCACCGACCTCACCAGCTGCGGGCGACTCGCACTACTCGCAGTCCATGGTGAATCACTATCGCCGGGTGCTCGAGCTCGGCCGCGCGCGACAGCATCATGCTGGACGTCCACGAGCCGATGCACGACACCGGCGAGCGGCGCACGTATCCCGAACATGATGAGCCGCGAGGGTGCGCGCGGTCAGGAGTACAACGCCTGGAGCGGCGACGGCGGCAACCCGCCGGAGCACGAAACCATTCTCTTCTTCACGCGCCTGCTCGCCGGACCGATGGATTTCACGCCCGGCATCTTCGATCTCCTGGTCGAAGCGCGGGCACCGGTCGGCCGCGGCGCCTCGACGAGCCGCGGGTGCGCACCACGCTGGCGAAGCAACTCGCGCTGTATGTCGTGCTCTACTCACCGCTCCAGATGGCGGCCGACCTGCCCGAGAACTACGCCAACCAGCCCGCGTTCCAGTTCATTCGCGACGTCGCGGTCGATTGGGACACGACGCGGGTGCTCGACGGCAGGATCGGCGACTACGTGGCGGTGGCGCGCCGCGAGCGGGGCGGCCAGAACTGGTTCATCGGCGCCATCACCGACGAGTCAGCGCCGCACGCTCGAGGTGCCGCTCTCGTTCCTCACGCCGGGCAAGCAGTACGTCGCCGAGATCTACGCCGATGGCCCGAAGGCGAACTGGCTCGACAATCCGCTGCCGGTCACGATCACCGCGGCGCACGGTGACCTCGGCAACGCGGCTGCGCATCGTCGATGGCGCCGGGCGGCGGCCAGGCGATTCGCATCCGGCCAGCCAACTGACCGGAGGTCTCAGACCGCGGAGGGTTGTGCCGCGCCGACGCCGCCGATTGGTGGTGCGACCCGGGCAGGATCCGGCATCCGAGGCGCCAGCAGTTTCACCCGGTCGTCGATGTACCGCACCCGCAGGGCGGGGATCAGAGCCTCACCTGGTGTCGGCGGCCGCCAACAACTCATCAACCCAGTAGCCTTGGCGGTCATAGGGGCGATGCAACCGGGTCTCATAGTCACGGTCGAGCACCACCTCATCCGAGTATTCCGGAGCCGCCTGGATGGTCTCCCGGGACAGCGTGACGAAGACCTTCGACTCGTCCCAGCTGACGCGTTCGATCCAGTGTGGCGAGACGAGGACCTTCTTGCCGGGCCACCAGTTTCGCGTCGCGACCACGAGATAGCGAATCGCCCACGTCTCCTCATCGATGATGAAGTCCTCGACGTGGCCGATCTCGCCATCGGTCGCCTGGAGGTGGTGCCCCTCAACATCGCGCGTGCTCCGCAAATGCGGATCCCATTCGTGCTCGCTTGTGCCGGCCCGTGCCGCGGGGTCGAGGTCACGAGCGATATAGGGATATGATCCCCACATGTACGGGCCAGTCCAGTACATCGGCCATCCGAAGAAACCGAAATAGGCATCCTGAAACTGCCGCGAAACCGGAATGTCCGTGCCGACTGACGGGCTGTCCTCGATCTGCTGCCTGGTCAAACGGACGGCAATCTGCCGGGCCGCACGATCCACGACGCCCAGCGCATATGGGGAAATCAGCACCTGCCGCTCGGCGAGCCAGGTCCCGGTGTCGGCGACGAGATAGCGGATCGTCCAATGCTGGTCGTCGAAGTAGAACTCCTTGACGGACCCAATGGGGCCGTCGAGGCCGTTCAGGGTGTAACTCGTCAGAATGCGGGCCTTGTCGAACATCTGGGGCTTCCGTTCGTTGGCACTCCAATGATCGTGATGCCCTCGACGGCGGGCAGCCGAGTCACTCACCGGCCTGCAGAGGATGCTACTCACGTCTGCGACCGATCCCAATCGATCCAAAGAATGATCCGGGAATGAGATCGCTCCCCCGGCGAGGAGCCTGCACTTGATCTCGCCGAGGTGCCGACCGACCTGACGGTTGGGAGCCAGGCGCTTCGTCAGCGCCGGGGCGAATCGAGGTGGAGAATCCGGATGACAGATCGCGCGATCATCAGGTCCTCGTCTGTCCGGATGATCCGCACCTTCACAGGACCGGCATCCCGAGAAATCAGGGGGGCATTCGCGGCATTCCGCCGCCGGTGGAGCGTGATCCCGAGAAACGCGAGCCCATCGCAGATCCGCTCCCTTATGACCGGAGCATTTTCGCCGATGCCGCCAGCGAAGACGAGGCTGTCCACCCCGCCGAGGACCGCCGCAAACGAGCCGATCCATTTCTTTGCCTGGTAGCAGAACAGCGCCACGGCTTCCGCTGCACGCGCGTCGCTTCCCTCGCGAGCCAGCAGATCACGAAGATCGGAGCTGGTCCCGGACATGCCGAGCAACCCGGACTCCTTGGTCACCATCTGCTGGAATTGATACGCGGTCATCTGCTCGGTGCGCGCGAGATAGTACACCAGCCCCGGATCCAGGTCACCGGTCCGGGTACTCATCACCAGCCCCGACGTTGGTGTGAACCCCATGCTGGTATCGACGCTCTTGCCGTCGAGTACGGCAGCCAGGGAGGCGCCACTGCCAAGATGGGCGAGGATCACCCGGCCTCGTGCCGCGGCGGGATCGAGGCGACCGAGCTCCTCCATCAGGTAGGTGTAGGACAGTCCGTGGAAACCATAGCGCTCGATGCCCTTGGCCCCATAGCGCCTGGGGATGGGCAGTATCCTGGCCACCCGCGGCATGGTGCGGTGGAAGGCGGTGTCGAAGCACGCCACCTGGGGCAGCGTGGGCTTTCGCCTCGCGATCTCCTCGATCAGGCCAATTTCGCGCGGCAGGTGATCGGCATCATACGGCGCGATCCGGCGCAACTCCGCCAGGAGCCTTCGCGTGATCCGTTCGGGGGCATCATGTCGCGTACCGCATACGACGCGGTGTCCCACGGCTGCGACCGACGCGAAGACAGCCTGAGTTGCGAGCCAGTCAAGGAGAAAGCCCACCGCAGAGCGGTGGTCAGCACCCGTCAGGCGGCGGGGGGGATGCGGCGGGCCGGAAGCCTCATCGACGGTCAGGGTGGTCCGGCTCAACCCGATACGATCGATCCTCCCGGCCAGCCGTCGCCGCGGCACATTCCCGATCTCGAACACCGCAAACCGGATGCTCGACGAGCCACCATTGATCGTCAGAAGGCATGGCGCATCCTTCATCTCGGCACCGTCTTCTGGCGCCCCGTGGCATGCCCCCCGCACAGGGTGGCGGCGTCCCAGTCGACCAGATCGCCGATCCGCTCGACGGTGACGTCGGCGGCGGGATAGGCGGCGAAGGTTGTCGGCGTCGTGGGCGTAGTGTCCCTGGCGCGGAAACACGGTCGTCACGCGGTCGCCCCAGATCTTCTTGATCATCGCGAGGATCCGCAGCTTGTCGTCGATCATGACGTAGTGCCGAGCCGGATAACGCGCCGCCACCTCGTCGAGCATCTGCTCCTTGTGGATATAGATCAGCACGCGGCCTTCGACCGCCGCCCAGAGCCCGGAGCGCTGGATCTTGCGCGGCTGGAACACCACGTCGCCGTCCGACAGGATGACCGTCAGTCCCAGCGTGCGCAGATGGCGGAGGACGTCGAGCGCGCCGGGATACAGCCGGCTCGGCGAACGGGTAGTCGACCAGGAACGACGACATCAGGAGCAGCCGCGTATCGCTTGACGCGCTCGCAGCCGGTAGCGCTGCAGCGCGCCCAGGTAGTCGGCGTAGCCGAGCTCCGCGCCGCAGCTGCTTCGAAGATCGCCCAGTACCGGTCGCGCGTTCGCGGCCCGAACTCCCGCGTCAGATGATCGCGAGATCGTCCGTGACGAGATCGTTGTCGAGCAGCGTGTTGTCGCAGTCGAGCAGGAACACGACGTCGCCCGGCCAGTCACGCAGACCGCTCTCGTCGGGCGTCGGGTTGTGCCAGCCGCCGTGCGCCGCGATCGAGCGCGTCCGCCTGCCTGGGTCCCCATGTGCCGCGCCGGTACGGAAGCGCCCGCGGATGGCGCTTCGAGCACGGGGTCGACGGCCGCCCAGGCCGCCTCGACCGCGTCCTCGCGGCGTGAAGAGCGCGCCGTCGCCGATCATGGCATCGCTCAGCAGGCGCTCGTAGGGCGGTTCCGCGCCCGGCAGCTCCTCCACCAGATACAGCTCCCGCTGGTCGCCGACGAACTCCTTGCCGGGGCGCTTGACGCGGGCGGCCAGCGCGATCGCGGCGTTGGGGGAGAGCCGGAAGCGCAGGTAGTTGGCCGGGCCAGCCTCGCGGCACCGAGTCGGCGAACAGCCGCGCCGGCGGCGCCTTCAGCTCGACCACCACCTCGGCGGCGGTCTCGGGGAGGCACTTCCCGGAGCGCAGGTACCACGGGCACGCCCTCCCAGCGCCAGGAGTCGATGAAGAGGCGCACGGCGCAGATACGTCTCGACGTCGGAGTCGCGCGGCGACGTGCGGCTCCTTGCCGGTAGCCGGCGTACTGGCCGCGCACCAGGTCGCGCGGCCGTGAGCGGCCGCATCGCCTCGAAGACCTTGGCCTTCTCGGTGTGGACCGCGCCGTAATCCGCGGTAGACCGGCGGCTCCATGGCCAGCAGGGCGACGATCTGGAAGACGTGGTTCTGGATCACGTCGCGCAGGCAGCCGGCCGTTTCGTAGAACGCGCCGCGGCCGTTCGACGCCGAACTGCTCGGCCAGGGTGATCTGCACGCTGGCGACGTAGTTGCGGTTCCAGATCGGCTCGAGGAAGGAATTGGCGAAGCGGAAGTAGAGGATGTTCATGATCGCCTCCTTCCCGAGATAGTGGTCGATCCGGAAGATCGCATCCTCGGGAAACACCGCCCGCGCGACGGCGTTGAGCTGGCGCGCGGAGGCCAGATCGCGCCCGAACGGCTTCTCGACGATGACGCGCGCCTGGTGCGCCAGGCCGGCGGCGCCGAGCCCCTGGATCACCGTGGCGAACAGCGCCGGCGGAATGGCGAGATAGTGCGCGCGGACGCTTCGGCCTTGCCCAGCGCGCTCTTGAGCGCCGCGAAGGTCGCCGGCGTCGTTGTAGTCGCCGGACACGTAGCGGAGCAGCGCCAGCAGACGGCTGAGCGTCCGGCGGTCGACCTTGACGCCGGACTGCCGGATGCTGTCGGTCGCGCGCTGGCGGAGCTGCGCCACGCGTCCACGGCGGGAAGGCGACGCCGATCACGGGGACGGTGAGCGCGCCCTGCTTCGACCATCGCGTAGAGCGCCGGGAAAGATCATCTTGTGAGGCAGGTCGCCCGTGACCCCGAACAGCACCAGCGCGTCGGACGGCTCGGCGCGGGTTCGTCATCGCAGCCATCGCGTGCTCTCCATGTAAACGAACCGCTTCCTCATCGGCCGGCGGCCTTCGGCGGCCCGCGCGGCGAGGCGTCTTGTCGACGATCGCCTGCGCCTCGGCTGACGATGCGGTCCAGGTGATCCCTGCCACGGAAGCTCTCGGCGTAGATCTTGTAGATGTCTTCGGTGCCCGACGGCCGGGCGGCGAACCAGCCGGTCGCGGCCGTGACCTTCACCCCGCCGATCGGCGCGTGGTTGCCCGGGGCCTCACTGATGATGCTCTCGACCTTTTCGCCGGCGAGCTCGGTGCACTGCACCTGCTCCGGCGAGAGCGCCGCGAGTCGCCGCTTCTGCTCGGCGGTCGCCGGCGCCTCGACCCGATCGTACGACCGGCTCGCCGATCTCGCGGGTCAGGTCGCGCATAGATCTCTGCCCGGGATCGCGGCCGGCGCGCGCCGTGATCTCCGCCGCGAGCAGCGCCGGAACGATGCCGTCCTTGTCGGTGGTCCACACCGTGCCGTCGCGGCGCAGGAACGAGGCCCCGGCGCTCTCCTCGCCGCCGAAACCGAGCGAGCCGTCGCCGAGACCGTCGACGAACCACTTGAAGCCGACCGGCACCTCGTGGAGCGGCCGGCCGAGCCTCGCGGTCACCCGGTCGATCATGGCGCTGCTCACCACCGTCTTCCCCACGCCGGCCGCCGGGCGCCACTCGGGCCGATGCCGGAAGAGGTGATGGATCGCGACGGTGAGATAGTGGTTGGGCGGCAGCAGGCCGGCGCTCGGGGTGACGATCCCGTGCCGGTCGTGGTCGGTATCGCAGGCGAAGGCGATGTCGAACCGGTCCTTGAGGCCGATCAGGCGCTGCATGGCGTAGGGCGACGACGGATCCATCCGGATCCGCCCGTCCCAATCCACCGTCATGAACCGGAAGGTCTGATCCACGACCTCGCTCACGACGGTCAGGTCGAGCCGGTAGTGCTCGGCGATCGGCGCCCAGTAGTGCACGCCCGCGCCGCCGAGCGGGTCGACGCCCAGGCGGATGCCCGCGGCGCGGATCGCGTCCATGTCGATGACGTTGCCCGAGATCGCGCACGTAGGGTCCGAGATAGTCGTGCCGATGGGTCGTGGCGGCGCGCAGCGCCCGCTCGTACGGGATGCGCTTGCACGCCCGTCGAGGCCGGCCTCCAGCAGCTCGTTGGCCGCGCTCTCGATCCACTTGGTGACCGCCGGTATCGGCCGGCCCGCCGTTGGGCGGGTTGTACTTGAACCCGCCGTCGTCCGGCGGGTTGTGCGACGGGGTGATCACGATGCCGTCGGCCAGCCCGGCGGTGCGCCCGCGGTTGTAGCAGAGGATGGCGTGCGACACCACCGGCGTCGGGGTGTAACTCGTCGTGCTCGGCGAGCATGACGTCGACCCCGTGGGCCGCCAGCACCTCGAGCGCGGTGGCGCATGCCGGCACCGAGAGGGCGTGGGTGTCGATGCCGAGAAAGAGCGGGCCGTCGATGCCCTGATGCCGGCGGTAGCGGCAGATGGCCTCGCTGATGGCGAGGACGTGCGCATTCGTTGAAGCTGGTGTCGAACGCCGACCCCCGGTGCCCCGACGTGCCGAACGCGACGCGCTGCGCCGGCATCGCCGGATCGGGACGCCCGGTGTAGTAGGCGGTGATCAGCCGGGAGACGTCGAGCAGCATCGACGGGGGAGGCGGATGGCCTGCGAGGGGACTGATCTTCACGGTTGCCGCCGTTCGGGAAACGCGGTCACAGGTGGCACGACAACTCCCATCACCGCCCGGATCTCGTGGCGCTTCTGGTCGTCGGCCAGCGGGACGCCAGCCCGGTTGTCGAGCGTCACGCCGTCGAGTTCAAGTGCCACGATACCGCGACACACGCCGCTCGGATTGTCCACGGTGATGTCATACTGCGTTGAGCGAATCCGCAACGACACGCTGAACCCGGGCCACCCGGCAGGAATGCACGGGTTGATGACCAGCCGCGTTCCCTGCACTCGGATCCCGAGCAGCCATTCGACCCCGGCGCGATACATCCACCCCGCCGACCCGGTGTACCAGGTCCAGCCGCCGCGGCCGACGTGCGGGGCCTCGGAGTAGACGTCCGCCGCCGACGACGTACGGTTCGACACGGTACTGCTGCGACGCCTGCGCGGCGTGCGGCGCATGCGTGATCGGGTTGAGCATCGCGAACAGCTCGGCCGGCCCGGTCGCCGTCGCCGAGCGCGGCGAACGCGATCACCGTCCAGACCGCGGCATGCGTGTACTGGCCGCCGTTTTCGCGAACCCCGGGCACATATCCCTTGATGTAGCCGGGGTCCAGCGCCGTGTGGTCGAAGGGCGGCGTGAGCAGCAGGACCAAGTCGTCATTCGCGCCGGACGAGATGCTCGTCGACCGACAGCCATGGCGCGGCGCGCGCGGCCGGGATCGGCGGCGCCAGAGATCACCGCCCACGACTGCGCGATCGCATCGATGCGCGCAGGCATCGCCGCCGGCGGTGCCGAGCGGCGTGCCGTCGTCGAAGTAGGCGCGGCGGTACCAGCTGCCGTCCCACGCCTCTCGCTCGACCGCCGCCTTGAGCGCCGCGGCATGGGCAGCCCAAGCTCGCGCGCGCGCGTCGCCTCGCCGCGGGCCGCCGCGATCGGAGCCCAGGTGGTCAGGACCGTGTGCAGGAACCACGCGAGCCACACGCTCTCCCCCGTGCCCTGCGATGCCGACGCGATTCATGCCGTCGTTCCAGTCGCCTGTGCCCATCAGCGGAAGGCCGTGCGCTGCCGACGCCGAGGCTGCGGTCGATGCGACCGCGCGCGCAGTGCTCGAACAGCGTCCCGCGCTCGGCGCGACGCGCGGCTCGAAGTACGACTCCATCTGGCCAGCGGCCAGCACCGGCCCGTCGAGGAACGGGATGGTCTCGTCCAGGATCGCCCGGTCGCCGGTAACGTCGAGATAGTGGCCTGCCACGTACGGCAGCCAGAGCAGGTCGTCGGAGATGCGGGTCCGCACCCCGCGGCCCAGCCGGCTCGTGCCACCAGTGCTGGACGTCGCCCTTCCACGAACTGGCGCGACGCGGCCTTCAGGATTTGCGCGCGCGTCAGATCGGGCCGCGACACGGCGAGCGCCATGACGTCCTGCAGCTGGTCGCGAAAGCCGATAGGCGCCGCTGGCCTGGTAGAACGCCGTTCGCGCCCAGACGCGGCAGGCAAGCGTCTGATAGAGGAGCCATTGGTTCAACATCAGGTCGAGCGCGCGATCGGGAGTCTTCACCTGGATCGTGCCCAGCATGTCGTCCCAGCCGTCCGTGACCGCCTTGAGCCGGGCTTCGAGATCGTCGGCTCGGTAGCGCGCGACCAGCGCACGCGCCTGTTCGCGTGTCCCGGCCTGGCCGAGCAGCAGGACGACCGACGCGGAGCCTCCGGCGGGGATCTTCGAGCACGGTCTGCAGGGCGCAGCAGGGGTCGAGCGCCGGCGCCGGTGCGGCCGGAGAGCGGCTCGCGGCGGCCGAGAGCGGCCGGTCGTCGGGCGGTGCCGTTCCGGCCCAGGAATTCGGTGCGGTCGCCGGTCCAGGCGGTTTGCGCCGCCGCCGAGATCGGCGAAGGCGATCCGGGTGCCGAAGTCCCGGCTCCAGGAATTGCGCGCGAACATCGCCCCGGTCGCGTCATCCATTTCGGTGATGACGAATGGCGCCGAAGCTGCTCCGCGTCGCACCGAGCACCCACTCGAGGTACGCCGTCACCGACAGGCGGCGCGGTCCGGCGGAATGATTCGTCAGCGTCAGGCGGGAGATCTTGACCGGATCGTCGACCGGGCACGAAGGTCAGCAGCTCGCTCGCCACGCCGTGGGCGTCGTGCGTGAACCGGGTGTATCCGTGACCGTGGCGCACGACGTACTCGCCGTCTTCCTCACGGATGGGGAGTGGCGTGGGACTCCACAATTCACCGGAGTCCTCGTCGCGGATGTAGAACATCTCGCTGGGCGGATCGCTGACCGGATCGTTCGACCAGGGGGTGAGCAGGTTCTCCTGGCTGTTGATCGACCAGGTGCAGCCCGAGCCGGCCTCGGACACCAGGCAGCCGAACTCAGCGTTGGCGATCACGTTGATCCATGGCGCCGGCGTCCACTGTCCCGCGGCCAGGATGATCACGTACTCTCGTGCGGCCGGCGTCGAAACCGCCGAGGCCGTTGTAGAATTCGAGGTCGGGACGCGGCGTCATCGGCGCGAGCATGGCGGTTGATGGCAACGTCCGGCGACGCCGCGCGATCATCGGCCCGCTGTCGGCGCGTTGCGCTGCGCGTCGACCTGTTCGGCGAGCGTGCCGCGTCGGCTCGAGAGTCCGACCCGCGCCACGCTTTCCAGCACGTCGCGCTGCGCGGCGTCAGGAGGTCGGCCCGGAGCGTGAAGACCTGTCCGTGGGCCTCGGCCCCCATCCATCGACTGGCTCGACCGGACCAGCGTCTCGAGCAGGATCTGCAGGTCCTGAGGTAGGATGGCGCGCGATCGTTCAGGATCACGAGATCGACGGCAAGTCGCTTTGTCCGCCAGTAGGCGTGGGCGCGCAGCAACTGCCGCACGATGCCGACGTCGTCGGCTTCGTCGATCTCCACGAGGACGATCGGCAGGTCGCCCGAAATCCCGTGCGCCCAGAGCGCCGCGACCCCCTCGGTACGCGCGTGACAGAACCTCGGCGGCGGCGCGGACCGCCCGATCGGGGAAGACAATCGCCCCGCCGAGCGTCTGGAACAGGTGAGCCTCGTCGGGGCAATGCCGAGGTAGTGCAGCTGCACCTGAGCCTGCGTCCAGGCGAGGGTGGCGACCCGCTCGAACGTGGTGACGTCGCGATACTTGTCGGCGAGGTCGAGCACCGTGCTCGCGTGAGGACGCGACGAGCGTCGAGAATGCCACCCGCACGGTCTTGCCGGGCCGGATGCGGATGCGCCGCCGCAGGCTGATGATCGGATCAAGGACGGAACCGACGGTGTTCGAGAGCCGGTGATCGTCGAGTTCCGCGTACGGCTCCCGCACTTGGCGGCCCCGCCCGAGGAACAGGCCCCGGTCGGTCTCCCACTCCAGGTCTCCGATCGTCTCACCCTCAACAGCGATCACGTGCGCCAGCCAGACCTCGGGATCCTCCGGCGCGCGCACGTCGGCGCGTGGCGAGCAGCGCGTCACGGTCGGCAATGCTCTCGGTCTGGACGAACAAGTTCGAAAAGGCGGGATGGGCGGCGTCGGCCGCTGCCGGCGCAAGCACGACCTCCGCATATGAGGTGACCTCGATTTCGCGCGTGCGCGACCCCGAGTTCGTGATGGAGACGCGACGAACCTCGGCGTCATCCTCCGGCGACACGACGACTTCGAGACGGGTCGTGATCGCGCCGTCGCGGCGGACGAATTCCGCACGGTCCTCGGCGAAGGAGACATCATAGCTCTCCGGCACCTCACCACTGGGCTGGAAGCCAGCCGACCAGCGCTCGCCGCTGGCCACGTCGCGCAGCAGGATGTAGGACCCGGTATCGTCGGTGGTCGACGTCTTCACGCCATCGCGTGACCGCAAGATCTTGCCAGCGACTGTAGCCCGATCCCGCGGCCGTGATCATCACGGCATAGCGACCGTTGGACAGGAACTGGGTGCGCGGCGTGGCGCCGACGAAGGGGGATGCGAAGTGGCGAGCGAGCGGCGGCACCATCTCGCGCACGTCGCTGGTGATGACGGCCAAGCTGGTCTGTGGCCGGGCGACCGCGACGTCGCGCGGGGTCCGCTCCTGCAGCAAAAGCTCGCTGGCCCGGACAATCGGCTCAGCGTGGAACCGCCGTCGCATGGCGGCGCCGTGGACCACATTGCCGATCGCCACGATCGTCATGCCCTGATGGTGTGCCATGTAACAGCGCACGACCTCGCGGGTCGCACCGGCCGGAAGCCGCGTGGGCGTGTAATCCAGCGACTCGTAGAAGCCGTACCGCCCGTCGGCGCCCGCTTCGGCGAGAGCCTGGAAGTTCCGCACCGCGCGCGCCGGGTCAATCATCGCGGCGAGAGCCGTGGCATAGGGCGCCACCACAATGTCATCGCTCAGGCCGCGGCGGAGGCCCAGTTCGGGCACGCCGAAGTTCGAATACTGGAAGGTCATCGCGCGATCACGCATGAAGTACCCGGACTCCGACATCCCCCACGGCACCCCCCGCTCATTCGCGTAGGTGATCTGGCGGCGCACCGCGAGCTGGCAGGTCTGCTGGAGGAGACTTCCCACCGGCGTGCGCATCACCAGCGCAGGCATCAGATATTCGAACATCGACCCGGACCACGAGAGCAGAACCGAACCTCTGCCCACCGGCGTCAGCAGTCGGCCCAGTCGGAACCAGTGCCGCAACGGCACGTCCCCCTTCGCGATCGCGACGAAGCTGAGGAGCCTCGCCTCGGAAGCGAGGAGATCGTACCGGCCGGTGTCGAGGGTGCCGTCGGCCATGCGGTATCCGATGGCGAACAACATCCGCGTCTGGTCGAAGAGAAAGCCGAACTCCATCGCGGCGACCATCTCGCGAGCATCGGTGGCGAGCTGCGTGAGCCGCTGCACGAGGACGGCCGCGGCGGCAGTGGAATGCTCCAGCCCCGCGACGAGCGCGTCGATGTTCCGGAGTCGCGTGCCGTTCGCGGCACCGGCCTCGATGACGGTCATGCGGACCGCCGCGAGGTCCTCGAGCGCCTCTTCGCAGCGGCCGGGCAGCGTTGCGAGCACCGGGGTCGGGACCAGTCTGGCGATAAGCGGAGCGGCAGCTTCGTCGAGGCGGAGTCGCGCCCAGGGCATCAGCGTCACAAGGTCATGGAGGTGTGTTTCTACGGCTGCTTGCAGCCCGTCAACCGCGGCCAGCACCGGTGCTGGTGCGCTCGCGACCGGCGTGCCGGCGACGTCGCGGGCACAGTTGACCACGGTTCGGGCCGCGGCATCGAGTTCGGCCAGCCGTGCGCCCCATCCGACCGTGGTGACCGGCTGCTGGGCAATGACGTTCAGGAAGACGTCGAGCGCATCGTCGAGACGCCGGCCGTCGACCGGCCCAGCGCTCCAACTCCCCTTGGCCACACGCGCCGCCTGCCGCACGAGCAGGGCGGCATCGACAATTCCGGACACGGCCGCCGGAACTCGCGCGGGGGCATCAATCATCTCCTCGCACGCGTTGGCCAGCGCCAGGAGGCTGCCAGCCAGATTGCCGCTGTCCACCGAAGAGACGTACTTCGGTTCGAGTGCGCTCCCGTCCCGCGTATCGTACCAGTTGAAGAGGTGACCGCGATGATGCTCCATGCGCTGCATGGTGCGCATTGTCGCCTCGATCCGGTCGACAGCATCGACGGTGCCAATCCACCCGAAGTCACGGGCCGAGACGACCGAAAGCAGATACAGCCCGATGTTCGTTGGCGAGGTGCGCTCGGCGACCACCGGCTCCGGCGTTTCCTGGAAGTTGTCGGGCGGCAGCCCCTGGCGCTCGGCGGTCACGAAGGTCGCGAAGTACTCCCAGGTGCGCCGGGCGATCAGGCGGAGCGCGCGCACGTCGTCCGGCGGGACGTACACGGCAGGGACCGCCGTGCCCGGATGGCTTACCCACCAGCCGATCACGGGGGCACTGCCCCAGAGCAGCAGGATCGGCAGTGCCACGGGCAGCGCGCCGGGGTGCTGCCATCCCACCACGACGCCAGCGATCGCCGTGACGACCAGGCCCCCCGTCATGCGCCGGTAGAAACCGGTAACCGTGGTCGGCGCGTCCGATGCCGCGTGCGCCATCGTGGTCCATTCCAGCATCTGACGCCGGGTGACGTGGAGGCGGGTCAGCGTTCGCACGATCGCATCGGTCATCAACCACGCCTGATACGGAATCGTGGTGAGGGTCAGCGCGATCTGGCCCAGCGCCAGCCGGAAATCGCGCACCACCGCACGCACGTGGCTTCGCTTCGAGATGCCCGGGACGCGCGGCCACACCCCGGCAAACGCCGGAAGCAGCGGGGAAACCGCGAGGCTTATCGCGATGAAGACCGTCCACAGCAACGGCCACGCGCCCGACAGGACCCACCCGACGGCCAGCGTGAGGAACGCCGCCGGCATCGACAGCGTGCGCCGGAGGTTGTCGATCATCTTCCAGCGCGCCACCACCGACAGGCGCTCGCGCACGATCCAGGGGAGCAGCTGCCAATCGCCGCGCGCCCAGCGATGCTGGCGAGCCGCGGCCGTCAGGAGGTTCGCCGGGGCGCCCTCGAACAGTTCAACGTCGGTCACCAAACCGGCGCGAGCGAACAGCCCTTCGAACAGGTCGTGGCTCAGCAACGAATTTTCGGGCACGCGTCCGGCCAGCGCCGTCTCGAAGGCGTCGATGTCGTAGATACCCTTGCCGGTATAGGAGCCCTCGCCAAACAGATCCTGGTAGACATCCGATATGGCGGCGGCGTACGGGTCGATTCCGGATGCCCCGGAGGCGAGGCGCTGGAACACCGATCCCGGTCGGCCCGGCAACGGCGGCGTGACCCGCGGTTGCAGGATGCCATATCCCTCGACGACGCGGCGCGTGGCCGGATCGATCCGTGGCCGATTGAGCGGATGGGCCATCGTGCCCACCAGCCGCCTGACGGCCCCCATCGGCAGGCGGGTGTCGGCATCGAGGGTCACCACGTAGCGCACGCCGGCGGGAACCCCCGGAGACCCGTCGACCGCCGGAAGGAACGACGTGTCCGTGGCACCGCGCAGCAGGCGATTCAGCTCATGCAGCTTGCCGCGCTTGCGCTCCCATCCCATCCAGGCCGCTTCGCTCGCATTCCAGAGTCGGCGACGGTGACAGACCAGGAAGCGGTCCCCGCCTCCGGGCGCGGGCCCGTGGCGCCGGTTGAGTCGTGCAATGCCGTCCCGTGCCGCCGCGAGAATCTCCTCGTCCCCGGGGCGATGCTCGACCGGTGCGTCCGGCCAATCGGAGATCAGCGCGAACCGGAGGTCGCCGTCGGCGTTCGCGAGGAAGTGCACCTCGAGCCGCTCGACCTGCTCCTCGACATCGGCTGGTCCGGCGAAGACCGTCGGGACGGCAACCAGGGTCCGGAGGTCCGCGGGGATACCGGCGGTCAGCTCCAGCCGGGGCAAAATACCCGGCTCGACGGTACTGGTGATGAGGCGATTGAACAGCGCGATGGCGATATCCGATGCCGGAATCAGCGCGAGAATGCCCATCACGAGCAGCCCCGTTGTGGGCATCCCGGTTCGGGCGGCGATGGTGAGCGGCACCGCGAGCATCGCGGCCGTGACCACGAGCAGGGTGCCCAGGTATCCCGGCGTCGCCGCTTCCTCGAATGCTCGCCGCAGCCGGAGGCGAATCTTCGGGCGGAAGCCGATCGCCCGCTCGAAGGTCCGCCGCCCGCCACCCACCAGGTAGAACCCCGGGTCTGCCTCGCGTGCGTCGCCCGCCCGCGCGACGTGAGCAAGCGCCTGGCGCGCGACGTCGAGCTCGGTGCGCTTCGCCCCGCGTGCCAGCGCTTCAATCGCATGGCGATAGCTGTCGCGGCTCTTGAAGTCCATCGCCGAAAACGCGCTGCCGCTCCGCAGTGCCTCGTCGACCAGGCTCACGCTCTCGAAGAACACCGTCCAATCAAAGGCGGACATCAGCCGCATGCTGGTGATGATATTGCGAACCGTCACCGTCATGGCAGCCTGGCGCCGGTGCTCCACGAGGGTGAGTTCCTCTGCGGTGGTGCCCATGGCTGCCAGCCGCTGGTGCAACCAGGCAAGCGCTGGTGTCACTGCCGGATCACGGTCGCGCAGTCGCTGCACCAGCTCGACCGCGAACGCCGTGACCAGCCGGGGACTGTCCGTCCGGGACATCACCGCCGCGATCACCTGCACCCCGTGCTCATCGACGCCGAGGGTCTCGTCAGCGAGCGCGTCAGCCTGCAGCCGGACGGCGCGGCCGCCGACGATCGCATCCGCCAGCCGGCGCAGGTTTTCCACCAGGACCACCCGCAACGAGATGGTCACGGCCCACAGCTCGCCGATCGTGAGCGGTTGCACGCGCTGGTACGCGTTTACGAACCGGCGCAGCATCTCCGGGTCGAATCGGCTGTCGGTATGCGCCACGAACGCCCAGGCGATGCCATACACGCGCGGGTAGCCGACCAGCGGGCCGTCTGCGAGCGCCGGCAGTTCGCGGTAGAAGCCCTCGGGCAGGTCGTCGCGGATCTCGCGCAGTTGCTCGTCAACCACGAAGAAATTGTCGACCAGCCACTCGGAGGCCGGCGTGATCCACTGCTCCTCGCGGACCGCCTCAGCGAGGATCCGGTTCGCCTCGCGCAGCACTCGGCCATTGACATCCACCTGCGGCAGCAGCAGACGCTGTGGCGCCAGCCCGCTCGTCACCGCTTGGGCGGCAGCGAGACTCTCGGCGTGCTCCTCGAGCCGCTCGATGCCGAACAGCTCGGCGCGGATCGGCTCTTCGAGCGGAGGGAGCGACGGGAAGAACAGCGGCAGCGACACGCGCACCGGTCAGCCCCCCCCCGCACAGGACAGGTTCGGGTGCGTGCGGTGAACCCGTCCGGGTCTGCGGTGGTGGCAAGTGTCTTCTGGAGCGGCAATCAGGAAGTTCGTGGCATCACCTGGCTTTCACTTCTGGACGACAGTCGCAAGCCAGCCGCCGGTGAATCCGGCGGCACGAAGTCCGGCAACGATCGGACGGCAGCTCCGCATCAGTTGCCACACCAATCCGGAAAGATAGTTCTCGATCATGATCACAATGGGCCCCTGGTTCAGTCCGCAGAACACCGGCGAGACCCACCCCGCGGGCGACCCGGCTGGATCGGGAAAGGTGGGATTGAACGTCGTCCGGTAGCCGTAGCGGTGCTCGCCGCCGAGGCGCAGTTCCCGGAGGGCGCTGAGGGTCGGCAGGACGATCTCCGGTGCGAACGGCAACGACGCCGCAACGCCCCACGGCGCGATGGTGCCGTCGTCGGGGCCATCGGGCACACCGCGTGCGAGGTAACCGAAGAACTGTCGGGTGACACCGGCAACCTCGCGGGTGAGGTTACCCGGCCCGAGGCTCGCCGTGATTCCCCAGCACCGCGCCCCATATCGGGCATACCCGTTCGGGTTCCGGACCGCGTACTGCTGCTGCACCAGCGTGGCGCGCCGGCTGTTCTCGAAATAGTCGCTGCCCTGCTCCCGCATGAACGCGTCCTGAATCCGGCGGAAGTCGATCCAGATATGGGAAAGCTGGTGAGTGAAAAGCGGTCCGGCATACAGGAAGGATGTGTCGTAGACCGTCCTCCAGTCATACGTGGTCGCCCAGGCGAGATAGCTCGCGGGGGGGAGGGGATGGGTGCTGGAGCCGAGCCCGAGCACATAGAGCAGCAGCGCTTCGTCATAACCCTGCCAACGGTACGGCAGGAATCCCGCTTCCGGCGTCCAGCCGTGTCTCACTGTCACCCCGCCATTCTGTGCCCATGCCCACTCGACCCGGGCGTACAATCGATCCGCGAGGTCGCGGATCTCGCTGCTCGACAGGCCGATCCTCGTCGAAATACGCCGCCGCCACCAACACCCCGCCAAGCAGGAGAGCGGAGTCGACGGTCGAGAGTTCGCACTGCCATACGCGCGAGCCCGTGCGCATGTCGAGAAAGTGATAGTAGAAGCCCCGGTAACCGGTAGCGTCGGGTTCCGGCCCCTGAGGGCTCCCCCAGAAGAATCGCAGGGTGGCAACAGTCCGCTGCGCGGCCTCGGCGCGGTTGATCATCCCCCGCTCCACGGCGACCGGATAGGAGGTGAGCGCCAGTCCCACCGCCGCGATGCTCGCGGGTGCAACTCCACTCGAGGTGTCAGCCACCAGCCCGTTGGCGCAGTTCGTCTCGTGCATGAAATAACTGAACGCCTCGCGCTGAAGGGCGCCGAGTAGTCGCGACTCCGCATGACCGGGGCGAATGGTGCTATTCACGCAGTCGACCGGATCCCGATCTCTTGGGGGCGCGCTTTTCGGCGTGACCGCCAAACTCCGCCCGCATGGCCGAGAGAACACGGTCCTGAAAGTCTGCCGCACCGCGCGAGGCAAATCGACCGAACAGGGCCGCGGCGAGGATGTTCGCTGGTACCCCCTCGTCAATTGCCGCTTCAAGGGTCCAACGCCCCTCACCTGAATCCGAGACGCGTCCCTCGAAGTGCTCGAGGTCCGGATCAGCGGCGAGTGCTGCGGCCGTGAGGTCAAGCAGCCATGAGGAGATGACGCTACCGCGACGCCAGACTTCGGCAATGTCAGTAAGATCGAGATCGTACTGATAGGCGGCGGGATCGCGGAGCGGCGTTGTCTCCGCATCGGCAGCCGCCGTCGCCTTCCCCACCGCGGCATGCTTGAGGATGTTGAGGCCCTCGGCGTATGCCGCCATCATCCCGTACTCGATACCGTTGTGGACCATCTTCACGAAATGCCCGGCGCCGCTGGGGCCGCAGTGCAGGTAGCCGCGCTCCGCGGTCCCACCACGTGCCTCACGCCCAGGCGTCCTGGAGGTGGAGCCCGCACCCGGGGCGAGGGTGGCGAAGATCGGGTCGAGCTGGCGCACTACCTCGGCCTCGCCGCCGATCATCAGGCAGTAGCCACGCTCGAGGCCAACGATCCCACCGCTCGTGCCGCAATCCACATAGTGCATCCCCAAGTCGGCGAGCCGCTTGGCCCGAACCAGATCGTCGCGATAGTAGGAGTTCCCGCCGTCGATCACGATGTCCCCTGCGCTGAGCTTCGGAAGCAGGGCATCGAGCGTGCTGTCAACGACGCCGGCAGGCACCATCAGCCACATCGCACGGGGCTGGTCTAGTCGCGCCACGAAATCGTCCAGCGACTTCGCCCCGATGGCGCCTTCCGCCGACATGGCCTGCACGGCGGCAGCTGCCATGTCGTACACCACACAGGTGTGGCCGCCCTTCATGAGGCGGCGCACCATGTTGGCGCCCATGCGCCCCAGCCCAATCATCCCTAATTGCATCGCTGCCCACCTTCCGGTCACATACAGTCAAGGCGACCACGTTATCCTGCTCGCCACATCTGCGAAGCCCGCAACTAGGAAGGTACATCGATGCCCTGCAATTCAGGCGGACTGCCGACTCCGGAGCGAGTCACGCTCGGCAGCAACTCAATCTTTCGGATGAGACGTCCATCCAGCGGGCATGATTTCGGTGGCGACCGGAGCCCCGACCGAACCATCCCACGGTGTCACCGCTCGAACACGACCACCCCGAAGCGGAATCGACGGCCCGGCGGAAGGTGTGAGGAGGTCGACCAGCTGAAATGAGTGGCGAGGTTGAACGGCGCCAGGAACGGCGTCAGGTTGCCCAGCCCGAAGCCCACCTCGCCGAAACCCCGCGGCGCCGTGCGCAACAGCGAGTCCGCCGGTTGCGGCAGATGATCGACAAAGGCCGTCCAGAACGCGCCCGCGTGGACGCTGAAGGTGAACGGCAACTTCCTGATCAGGGGCAGGTGGCTCATGGCGAACAGCCTTCGGTCGAAGTCGTGTTCCACGGCGAACATCGCGGCGCGGTTCCCCGCGAAGTTCGTGTCGCCCAGGGTGTTGATGCTGGTCCCCTGATAGGTCAACGCCTTCGGCCCGAAATCGACGGTGAAATACCGTTGCGGCGGAAGTTCACCGGTGGACAATCCGGCCACGATATTCAGGGTGGTGATCCCGAGGCCGAGCTCCCGGCTCCGATTCTGGAACTTCATGGTATATCGGCGATAGCTGAAGTCGCCGGGGATGATCTCCGGTGCAGCGACCTCAACCGAGAGGCTCAGTGTCGTCCACGTGTCACGCGGAATGCGCTCGTCACGAAGTTGGGAGCGGCGGAGGGGCCGAGAGTCGAAGCTCACCGTCGCGGACACTGTCCGCAGATACCCGGGGGTGATTGGCGCGTTGGAGCGCTGTGCCCGCTGCGCACGAAACACCGAATAGTTGGAAACGGCCGGCACACTGGACTGGAGGTAGTCGTCATACCGGAGGCCAAGGTCGGTGAAGTTGAAGAGTCTGGTGGTCGCCGACAGGGTGGCGCCGCGTTCGGTGTAGTAGTCGAGCGGATCGACCCGGAACAGGAGCGCGCGAACCGTGGCGTTGTATGATCCCGACACGAACGTCGGTCGCGTCACCACCGCGTCGTGAACCTCGACACCGAGCCAGACTCGTTGGTATTCAGAGAGTCGCACATGTCCGCCGACCAGATACTCCAGCGCATCGCTACCGGTGGCGTAGCCCACTCGGGCCCGGACATTGAAGTCCGGACTGCTTCGCCAGGTACCGCCGACGCCGGCATACGCCCCTTCGACCCGGTTGAAGTGGAAGAGATCCGGGTTGTTCAGCACGCGCGTCCCCAGTCCGATGCCCCGTCGCGCCACGGTAAAGAAGCCGGGCCTCCGCTGGCGGGCCGAATCAATCCGGGGCCACGCTGCCGCCTCCGCCGCCGTCAGCGGGAAGGCCCGCGACGCCTCGGCCCAACGGGCGCTGTCCGGTCGGTCGACCGCCGGGTCGATGACAACCCGGACCTCGGCCAGGTCGGCGGGGCGGTCGCCTCGATCGAACCGGAAGTCGCTCAGTTCCGCCAGGTGCTGGAACGCCAGATCCCTTGGCATGCGTGGCACCGGGATCGTCAGGTGCAGGTTGCCCGTGAACTCGATTTCGTAAGGCATCCACCGCACGGGCGACACCTCCCGATAGCGCTGGCGATAGCGCAGGCTTCTCAATCCGGTGAACTGCACCGCGTCGTTGAAGCCGAGATCGACCCCGACCAGGTCGAAGGTGGAGTCGGCGATATCGATCGTGCCGGCAAAGAGCGGCGTGGCCTCGGTCTTCGGCTCAATCGCGAGGCGAATCACCCGGCGCTGGCCGATCTCGAGAGTGTCCAGCACCCGGTAGCGGTAGTGGCCTGGCGCGTCATCGGCGATCGGCGAGACCACGGAGTACTGCCGCAGCTCGATGCGTTCCCGATGGAAGTTGGCGATCTCGCCGACGGTCACCAGGCTCCAGAGGGCATTCCCGTTGGTGGTCTGCCGGCGCGAGAGAATCGTCTGCTGATACCGATTGGGTGGTTCCCAATACGTCTCGCTCAGCGTCTCCGTGATCAGCAGGATCGACGCGGATGAATCCGGCGGCTTGGCGAGATCCCGCACCGCCAGCTTGACGTATGCCCGGTAGCTGTAGTCGTGGATGGTGGCGAACATCGCGCGCTTGCGGGCAATCGCACCCCGGATGAGGCGCTCGGCAGGATCGTCGACGACCGTGATCGGCTGGAGCTGTACCGCAACGGGGTGCAAGTAGAAGGTCATCGAATCCGCACCGGTGGTCACCACCATGCTCCGTCGCTCCGGCAGGAAGCCTATCTGTCGCACTTCGAGCGCGACCTGGCCGAGCGGGGCCGCGATCCGGAAGTGGCCGGCGTCGTCGGTGAGTACTGAAATGGAGGTCCCGACCACTCGCACCGTCGCGAGTCGAATGGGTGAGCCCGAGACGGTATCACGGACGCTGCCGGCGATCGCAACACGTCCTGACGGTTCGAGCTGTTGAGCGGGGACCCAGACCGTGCTCGCGGCGAGGAGTACCATGGCGAGCGAGGTCCTGCGTAACCACCGGGCAATCCACTGCGGGAGCTGCATCCGTAATCACCCCTGGCCGTCGAACCGTGCACCTCGCGGCTCGATCGTGCGCTGCGGGGGAAGCTAGTGAAATGGTTCCGAGGCTGCTGCAATCGCCTCCATCAAAGGAGCTCGTCCTGATGATTGATCCATTTGCCCGTCCAGTCCGCGAGCCGACGGGCGGACTGGCGGACTGGCGGACTGGCGGGGTAACCCACTGCGTATTACCTTTTTGCTCAGGAGGTCATACCATGCCACCCCCGATGCGTACCGTGTCCGTCAAGCTCCCCGAGCGACTCGACGACGCCCTCAGCGAGCTGGCTCGTCGTCGCAACGTGGGGCGGTCTACCCTCGTCCGGGAAGCCCTCGAAACGCTGGCCACGGGCCAGCGACGATCCGTGACGGCCATCGCTGACGAGCTTGTCGGGACCATTGACGGCCCGGCGGACCTGTCCACCAATCCCAAACACATGACTGGGTATGGGAAGTGACGCGGATTGTCATTGATACGGGTCCAATCGTCGCCCTTCTCAACCGGCGGGATCGCCACCATGCCTGGATTCGGGAGGTGCTCGACACGGTCGAACCGCCGATCTACACCTGCGAAGGCGTGATCTCCGAGGCCTGCTTTCTGCTGGGACGAATCCCCGACGGAGCGGACGCCGTCCTCGAACTGCTCGCGAAGGGCATTGTAAGAATCGACTTTCGGGTGCATTCTGAGATCGACGTGCTCCAGGGACTGATGCGGAAATTTGCGGCGGTCCCCATGTCCCTGGCCGATGCGTGTCTTGTCCGGATGACCGAACTCGACCCGCAGAGTGTGATCGTCACGCTGGATAGCGACTTCCGGGTGTACCGCCGCAATCGACGGCAGGTGGTTCCCACCATCATGCCAGGACGCGACCATGTCTGACTCTTTCCTGCCAGCGCAGCCCCCTTTTCTGCGCACCGTCGACGCTCCCTCGGCGTTCGGTCCCGGCGCCTACAACCGCGTGCAGAGCGTGATCCTCGCCGATGATGAGGACGTCAGCTGGATCTGGACGTCCCTGCCCAACGGAACGCAGTTTGTTTCCGGGTACACCATCATCAAGCGACTCGCCCCGAACCGGTAGCAAGTCAGTCGCAGGAGCGGAGTGTCCCGATGCTCATGGTCAAGTGCCGAGAATGTGGCAGTTTGTCTGACTCGCTGGCGCCCTCCTGTCCGGATTGTGGCGCATTGCGCCCCGGCGTGCGATTCGACTCCGCCGCGAGCAGTTCCCAACGGGCGTTCGTCACGATTCGCAACAGCCTCCTCTTCCGCATCCTCACGCCACGCAATCTCCTGATCGCCGCCGTACTCGTGGCGTTCGGGTTGATTGTCTACCGCACGACACGCCCCACGCCGGAAGAGATTGCCGCCCGAGCCAAGGAAGCCGCCGCTGCTGCGGTGGCGTCACGGGACAGCAGCGTCATCTCGTCCATGAAACGCGACCTTCGCGGGGCCATGACCGCTGAAGAGATGTACTTCACCGGCATGCACACCTACGGCTCGTTCGATCAGCTGCAGAAGGAAGGCTTCACGCTGTCGGACAGCAACACGATGGTGATCCGGGCCACCAGGACTGGTTGGACCGCCACCGTTGCCAACGCGACGCTGCCATCGGGGCCGGCAGAGTGCGCGGTGCAGATTGGCCGCGGCGACTCGCTCGACGGTGTAATCTCGTGCCGCGACCCGAGGATTTCCCGACCAAGTCCCTGAGTCTCGCCGTGCGGCGGCACGGGCCGCGGGCAAGCCGAGCCGAGGGCTCGTTCCGTCCATCCGCAGACAGGTATAGACTTTCGGATCTCCCCCGCAAGGAGTTCTCATGCGCATCCTGGTCTTCCTGCTCACCGGACTCCTCGCGGGCTGGCTGTCCCGACTCGCCATGAAGTCCCGCACCTACGGCGTCGTCGCCGATCTCATCCTCGGCTCCCTCGGCGGCCTGGTGGGCGGCGCGATCCTGCGCTCCTTCGGGGCCGCCCCATCGCCGACGTACTGGCAGAACTTCGCCGTCGCCCTGATCGGCGCCGTCGCGCTCATCGGGTCGCTGCGGCTGCTCCTGCGCTTCTCGAAGCGCACCGGGCTCTATCGGCGGGAGCCGGGCGGTCAGGCGGCGATCCTCGACCTCGAGACCCAGGTCAAGCGGCTCGGGCACTCTCGAACAGAAGGTCGTCACCAAGGTGCTCGGGCGGCAGCCGCTCGCGGAGAACGCCAACCAGGTCTTCGATGCCCAGCTGACCTTCGGCCAGCGGGATCGCCGACAAGGTGGCGACCTTCGGCGGCAGCTGGACCTTCATCGGGCTCTTCCTGCTGTTCATGATGATCTGGATGCTCTTCAACACCGAGCACGACCAGCACTTCGACCCATTCCCGTTCATCCTCCTCAACCTGATCCTGTCGTGCCTCGCCGCGCTGCAGGCCCCGATCATCATGATGAGCCAGAACCGCCAGGCGGCCAAGGACCGGCTGGAAGCCCAGCAGGACTACGAAGTGAACCTGCGGGCGGAGATGGAAGTCGTGGCGCTGCACGCGAAGGTCGACGAGCTCCGGCAGGGAGAGTTCCCGACCTTGCTGCAGATCCAGGATCGGCAGGTGCAGCTGCTGGAGAAGATGGAGCGGATTCTCGAACGGCTGGACGGGGGAGCCGCCTAGCGGTCGCGGAACCCGATCCGCTTTCGCTCCGCCGCGACTCCTGGCGCCATCAACAGCCGGATCGCGTCGAACACCACGCGGAATTTGCTGTCGTACTTCTGTTCCAGCACATCGAGCTTCCGAGCCAGTTCGGCGTGGGTCGCCAGCAGCGCCCGCAGCCGGACAAACGCGCGCATGATCTCGACGTTCACCGCCACCGCGCGCGGGCTGCGCAGCACCGAGGAGAGCATGGCGACCCCTTGTTCGGTGAATGCCCGAGGCAGCTTCCGCCTGCCACCATGGCCCGAACTTGAAATCGCAATTTGCGATATCAAGTTTGCGACCTCTGAAGGAGTCAATACGAACGCAAAGTCCGGCGGAAAGCGATCGAGGTTTCGCTGAACCTGTTCATTGAGACGACCGGTAGTCACCCCGTACAGCGCCGCCAGATCAGCATCGAGCATCACCCGCTCGCCGCAGATGGTATAGATGCTGCGTTCGATTGCGCCACTGACTCCTTCAGCTTGCTCAGCCATCTCGCCCCTCCCCAGTCACCGGTCACCGGTCACCCTTCCCCCCTATCCAGCACCCGGTACTGAATCGCCTCCGCCACATGCCCCGGCGTGATCTCGTCGACGGCCTCGAGGTCCGCCAGCGTCCGCGCCAGCTTCAAGACGCGATGATACGCCCGCGCTGACAATCCCAGCCGCACGATCGCCCGCTTGAGCACCGCGTCGGTCGCGGCATCGGTTTTCACGAAACGCGCCAGTTCTCGCGGCCCCATGTGCGCATTGGCATAGATCCCAGGCGATCCCTTGAACCGCTCCAGCTGCCTTGCCCTCGCAGCTTCCACGCGCGCCCGCACCGCCGCACTCGATTCGGCCGGCACGCGTGTCGCGAGATCGTCATACGCCACCGGCGGCACGGAGAGATGTATGTCGACCCGATCGAGCAACGGCCCCGAGAGTCGCGCGAGGTACTTCTGCACCGCCAGCGGCGGACAGATGCACTGCCTGGTCGGGTCGCCGGCGTGGCCGCAGGGACAGGGTTTCGTTGCCCAAATGCCGTGGCGACTCACGGCACCCACCCCGAAGCCACATTACCCCAAGCAATTCAAGCACTTAGGCGATCATATCAAAGCCAGGCGGATCGATTTTGGGCTGCTGCAGAGGGAAGTGGCGACTCGGGTAGGGGTCAGCAAGGAGGCGATTCACAACTGGGAGAGGGGCCACGCTGAGCCCGAGGTGAGGTTCTGCCCCGCCCTCATCGAATTCCTCGGCTACAACCCGCTTCCCGAACCGAAGACCTTCGGGCAGGCGGTAAGGCGGGAGCGAATCAGTCGGGGCTGGTCAATCGCGCGGCTGGCCAAGGAGGCAGGGGTGGATCCGGCTACGATCTCACGGCTCGAGAGGGATTCCGCGGTGATGGCTGGGAGCCAGGTGGCGGCGATAGCGCGTGTGCTCGGAATCCGGCTGAAGAGCACGGGTCTGAAACGCCAAGCCCAGCCTGAAATCACACAGTTGCCCGATAGCCGATGAGCCCCATTTGCCTATGAGCTGCCGACACGGCGTCGCTCAACCCCTCGACTGGCATCCGCGTCGAGACCAAGGTCTATTCGAGCGGATTGGGGCAGCGGCACTCATGGAACGAGCTGTTAGAGAGGCCAGAGGCGATCCACCTTGCCGCATCCATCATGCCTCTACTTCCGCCGAAGAGACACAAGTCAGGTCCTCTGTCGAGCCGCAAATGCTGATCAGGTACGAAACCACTGAACGCTTGCCTATTCGTCCGGGTGCGTCCTCGCGCGAAGCGAACCGCCCGTGGTCTCAGTTGAGTCGCGCCCAGCTGTCGGCGGTAGTGAAGGAGGAAAGAACGATCCGATGAAACCGCCTGGGAGTGCCCCGAATACACCCAGTACAGGTGCTGTCACGATCGCCTCGAACTGACACCCTCCCGCCTTGTCCCCAGGACAGTAGTGACTAACAAAGAAGTACGACGCGACGGATCCGGCGATCCATCCCAGCAATGCCCCTCTTTTCCATTGGGACTTCGGCACTGATCGCGCGAGAGACGATCGAAGAGCTGACGCGGTCTGTGGAGAAACTTGTCCGTCAGTTGAATTGCTCAGACCGATTCGTCCACCGGTGGGTGTCGGGCCTTGCGCCGAAAGGCTCGCGACCGAAACTCCACCCGTCCGCAGGAGGAAGGCAACCACGACGAGGTGGATCAGCGCCCGACCTGGGAAGATCGATATCCGCATCTTCTTCTTAGTCGAGGTGGGGGAAGTGCAACCAAAGTGTCGCGGAGTATGGCCCGGCGGACCAGCCCTCAAATGAATCACCATACCAGCCCCTGAAGGAGGATGTTGGACTCCAGTAACATTCTTGCCTCGTAGGCATTCCGAGCAGATATGCGGGATGATTCGGGTTCTCAGCAGAGACGCAATCCACAAGTCGAACCTGATCACTACCGATGTTGCCGCCGTTAGATGCAACGTTGATCTCCTCCATGTGCCTGTCTGGCCAGCACTCATCAGAGCCCGATGTACCACCACTATCGCAGTTCGCGTCGGACGTATAGTTGGCGTGCTTGCCATCTGCCACCCAGACAATGGGCCGCCCGCCTGGTACATCGACGTAAGTAAATGCGCCCGGATAGCTGTATCCATTGCCGGTCGAACCGACATATTGCGGCGAATTGTGGTTGCTCAACTCTGCGTCTCTCAAGACCCAATGGTGCGTATCCGGGTTGTATCGAACGTCGAGAGCAATCCACTCAGAGTCACCGAAGTGGCCTCGACAACTCTCCAGCTCCTCCTCGGTCTTAAACAGACGAAGAAACGCGTGGACAGGTGTGATAGTCAGGTAGAGTTCGCATACATTCCGATAGCTGTTTCCAAGAGTGCCGACATCATAGTAGTACCCAAGAAGATAGAGGATCCGGTATCTTTGAATGCCCGGATAATACTGAACTGCATATCGCGACTCCCTCTCGACCTGGTCGTAATCGTAAATTGAGAGTTGGGGACGGAAGGAGAGTGCTAATTGAGTTTCACAGTCATCCGAGAGACCATCCTCGTCAGGATCGCTGTCCGGGGTCAAGCACCCGGCTTCGGTGAACTTCGTCCCAGCGAGGTAATATCCGGCCGAGTCGGGGGCCGGGTCGGGGTCATGGCATCCCTCGACGCACATCGGTTGGATTCCACCACCATCCTTCCCCAAGCGCGATTCCGGGTGGCCTACGATTGCATCGGTCGCAGAGCCGGAACAACCGGCGAGTATCGCCACGGCACCAGCAACAAGCATTGTCTTCATTTTGGCATGTTCCTCATTGAACGTTTCACCGCGAAGCCATGCATCACATCAAGAACAAATTGAACCGCCCCGGCCCTTCCAGAGAGCTCACTAGCTGGGACCCCGTCTCCTGTTGGTCGCGGCCGGGGTTGGCAGGCATTTGTTGTCATTGTACCGCTCCGGTTCACCGCCAAGAACCTGCCAAATGGACTTCCTCCTGCCAAGTCAGACCATGCCGTTGTAAGTACGGTTCGAGTTCGGGTCGGATTCGGGCTTCGAAGGCTGGGTCTCGACATGAATCTGCATGACAACCGACCGGACATGGACTTGGTGCGGTCAGCGGTCTGGCTGGCGGATCTATCAGCGGATTCATGATTGCTCAAGGAACTGTCTTTGGTGCCACTGACACCGGCCCCAGCGAGTGTGTTGCGAGCGTGGCCGGTCATGGCGTATGTCACAGTATCTGCCCCCCCCTCCGAATTTGTCAAACCCAACTCAATCGCTCGGATTAGAACCCGATCCGCTTCCGCTCCGTGGCCACGCCCGGCGCCATCAAGAGCCGAATCGCGTCGAACACCACCCGGAACTGGCCGTCGTACTTCTGCTCCAAGACCTCAAGCTTTCGAGCCAGGTCGGCGTGGGTCGCCAGCAACACCCGTAGCCGGACAAAGGCGCGCATGATCTCGACGTTCACCGCCACGGCGCGCGGGCTGTGCAGCACCGAAGAGAGCATGGCAACGCCCTGCTCCGTGAACGCATAGGGGAGGTAGCGCCGCCCCCCATGCGACGGACTTGAAGTGCCAGATTGGTACCTCAAGATGGCAGCCTCTTCCTCCGTGAGCTGAAATGCGAAATCCGACGGAAATCGATCCAGATTTCGCATCACAGCTCTGTTGAGCGCCTTGGTTTCCACACCATACAGAGCGGCCAGATCCGCATCCAGCATCACCCGCTCGCCACGGATCGTGTAGATGCTGCGTTCGATTGCGCCGCTGACTCCCTCCCCTTGTTAAGTCATCTCGCCGCTCCCCAGTCACCGTTCACTAGTCACCGTTCACCGTTCATTGTTCACCCTTCCCCACGATCCAGGACTCGGTATTGGATAGCCTCCGCCACATTCCCCGGCGTGATCTCATCGGTGCCTTCGAGATCTGCCAGCGTTCGCGCCAGCTTCAGCACGCGATGATACGCACGCGCCGAGAGACCCAGCCGCACGATCGCGCGCTTGAGCACCGCGTCGGTCGCGCCATCGGTTTTCACGAAACGCGCCAGCTCTCGCGGCCCCATATGCGCGTTAGCATAGATCCCCGGTGATCCCTTGAATCGCTCAAGTTGTCGAGCCCGCGCGGCCTCGACGCGCGCACGCACCGCCGCACTCGATTCCGCAGGTACCCGCGTCGCGAGATCCTCATAGGCCACCGGTGGTACCGAGAGATGTATGTCGACCCGATCGAGTAACGGCCCGGAAAGCCGCGCGAGATACTTCTGCACCGCCAGCGGCGGACAGATGCACTGCCTCGTCGGATCACCAGCATGGCCACAAGGACAGGGATTCATTGCCGCAACGAGGAGGACACGCGCGGGGTAACCAAGCGTCATCGCGGCGCGCGAAATGGTGACATGACCATCTTCGAGCGGCTGCCGCAGCACCTCGAGGACATTCGACGGCAGCTCGGCCACCTCATCGAGAAGAGCACGCCATGATGCGCCAGCGACACCTCGCCCGGCCGCGGCACCGCACCGCCACCAATCAGTCCAGCATAGGAGATGGTGTGATGCGGCGCCCGGAACGGCCGCCGGGTGACCAGCGCGCGCCCCGCTGGCAGCAGCCCCGCCACGCTGTGAATCCGGGTGACGTCGAGCGCCTCGGCCAGCGTGAGCGATGGCAGGATGCTGGGCAGTCGCCGCGCCAGCATTGTTTTCCCCGCCCCGGGAGGTCCGATCATGAGGACATTATGGGCTCCAGCAGCCGCCACTTCGAGCGCCCTCTTCGCCGCCCCCTGCGCCTTGACCTCGGCGAAGTCAACATCGACCCGCGGCGGTTCCCGCATCAGCGCGGTCGGATCGGTCCGCACCACCGGGAGAAGTTCCTGCCCGGCCAGATGCCGACAGACGGCCAGCAAAGAGCCGCCCCGCGCACCGTGATCCCTTCCACCACCGCCGCCTCGGCGACATTCGCTTCGGGGAGGATCAGTTCGTCGCAACCAATCGCCTTGGCAGCCAGGGCAATCGGCAGCGCGCCGCGAATCGGGCGGAGGTCACCCTCGAGGCCGAGCTCCCCCAGGAATAGCACCCGCTCAAAACCCGCATTGGTGATCTGCTCACTCGCCGCCAGGATGCCGATGGCAATGGCGAGGTCAAACGCGGCACCACGCTTGGGAATGTCGGCCGGCGCCAGGTTCACCGTGATCCGTCGCAGCGGCACCACGAACTCGGCGTTGCCGAGCGCAGCGGCCACGCGCTCGCGCCCCTCCTTCACCGCGCCGAGCGGCAACCCCACCGTGGTGAACGACGGCAGGCCGTTGGTGATGTCCACCTCGACATCGACGGCAAACGCCTCGACGCCGAGCACGGCGGCAGATCGGATTCTGGAAAGCAGTGAGACCTCGGGGAAGACCGTCTCCGAGGCTAGCAAACTCGATGTGTGTCAGGGGTTGGAATTCCCGCACGGCGGGGTGGATCTGATGCAGCCGGGGGCCGAGGTCCTCCGACTCCGCAGCTCTCCGGGCTGCTCCGCTCAGGATGACAGCGGCCCAGTCGGCCCTCTCGTCTCTCGTCTCTCGTCTATTGAATTACGATGCCAAACACCCCCAGCCACCGTCGCGTCTGCTGCGCCAGCTCGGTCTCTCGGCCGATCCGGTCCGACCCGTTGAACTCGCCGAGCGGCATCAGCGCCCGATCGGCCCAGAAGATGATGCGCCCGCCATCCACCGCACAGGCATCGTCAGGCCCGTATTCCACCGCGAGCTCCCCACCATGGAACCAGTAGGCCGTCTCGAGCATCCCCTCGCCGAACTTCCCGGGCTCGCTCACCAGCAGCTTCATCGGCGTGCCCTGGTCCAGCCAGAGGGTGATCCGGCGGCGGGGTACCGTGGAATCTGAAGCTGCCAGGGAGTCACTCACCTTGGCGGTGTCGACCGAGAGCGCCGTGTCGCGCCGCTCGAGGCTGTCGAGCCGCGCATCGATGTCGCTCATGGTTCGACGCATCAGGGCAATGACGTCCGCCGTGTCCCCTGGCGTCACCTGTGAGAAGGAGCCGAGCCCCGCCTCGTCGGCCGGGGGGAAATCACTTGCGGCCGGAGCCGGGGCATTGCTGCCCCGACACCCGGCCGACAAGAGCAGGGCAACTACGAGGGTGCGACGAATCAGATGCCGCCGCCCCCGCCGCCACCACCACCACGCCCGCCTCGCTGCGGAGTGGCTGCCACAACCGAGTCGAACAGCTTCGCCTGGTCAGCCGTCAGGAGGGCCTTCAGGTCGGCGGTCAGCTTGGTGCGCAACGCGGCCTGCTTCGCAGTCGAATCGGCCGAGGGCGCTTCCCCCGCCGTGCGCTGAGCACGCATGTAGGTCGACAGGCTCATGTTCGCGGTGTTGAAAGCGTCCAGCGTTGCCTTGTACTTGGTGTGCTGGTCGGCCGAAAGGCCGAGGACCGCTGCCATGGTCGAGTCATTGTTGATGCCACGGGCCATGCGCATCCCGCCCATTCCGCCGCCACCGCCACCACCGCCGCCCTGGGCAGCAAGAGGGGCCGCAGCAATCACCATCATTGCCATCAGTGCAAAACGTGACTTCATAGCGGGAACTCCAAGTATTCGGGTTGACCCTGCGGAGGGCACCGGGGATCGGCGGCCCAGTAGGGCTCAGTTGAATGATACGCGAACCGACCGCGGCGGGTTGGGCCCCCGACCCGAGTCGGGGCTCGGCGCTACCCCCCGCGGGTGAACCGGATGGTGAAGGTCGCTCCCCGTCTGGGCGACATGCTCGCCACCTCAATGCTCCCCCCCCACCCCTCCACCAGTCGGCGGACGATCGCCAGGCCCAGTCCCGTCCCACTCGTATTCGTGGAAAAGCTGGGCTCGAAGATCCGCCCCAGCTGGTCGGCCGGAACTCCCTGGCCGTCGTCCTCCACCTGAAGAAGAGAATCGCCGATCAACAGCCGGACCTTCGATGCCCCTGCCTGCCGAGCGTTGTCGAGCAGGTTGAGCAGGACCTGGACGAGTTCCTCCTTCCTGGCGGAGACCATCCTGGGACCCTTTCCGACGACTTCGATCATCGGGCGCTCGGCCGAGAGCTGGAAGAGCCCGGCGATCTCGTCGCCGATGGCGCGGAGGTCGATCGCTTCGAGCGGCGACTCCTCGCCTGCCGGTGGTGTCCCATACCGCGCGAACGAGCGGGCAATCCGGTCGAGGCGGTCGATCTCGGTGAGCAGCCGCTGAGTGGTCTCCTCGACCAGCGCGGGAAATTCGGGGTTGTTGTCGGCTCGCAGGCGGCGGAGATGCTGGAGGCCCAGGCGCATCGGCGTGAGCGGGTTCTTGATCTCATGGGCGACCTGCCGAGCCATCTCTCCCCACGCGAGCACCCGAGCCGCGCGCGAGGCCTCGGTGATGTCGGTGATGGCGAGCACCAGGCCGCCGTCACCGAGCGGCGCAAGCGTCACGGCAAAGAGCCGCTGGCCGACCTCGACCTCCCGGCTCTCCGGCGTCCGGGTGTTCGCACCGAGCAGCCGGACAATTCCCGCCCCGACCGACTCCCACGACGGCGGCAATTGCGCGGTCGCCGGCATCCCGACGGTGATCGCCTGGCCAAGGATGGCGCAGGCGCGCGGGTTGGCATGAATCACCGCGCCGGTCGCATCGACACCGATCACGCCAGTCGCGACCGTCGAGAGGATGGCCGCCGTTCGCAAGCGTCCCGCCTCGAGTTCGGCGGTGCTCTCGCGCAGGTCACGCTCCATCTGGTGGATGGCGCTGAACACCGGCTCGAATTCCGCCGGCACCTCGGCTGCTTCAGGCACCGGTTCCCGGCGACCGATCGCGAGCGCGGTGCGGCGCAGCATGTCGATCGGATAGCCGAGGGCGCGGGCCACGGCATCGGCCACAACCACCGCAGCCGCCGTACCACCGACCACGGCCAGGAGCAGGAGCAGCGCGAGTCCACCTGCTCGAGCGCCAGCGCGCTATCGCTGCCCGGCAGTGCCGCAACCACCATGGTCCCATTCGGGGTGGCGGCCTCGATCCCCAGGCGCACACCGATGTCCGGGAAGCTTGCCGGCAGCGCCGCGGCAGCGGCACCGATCACCGGCCGCACCGCGGGATCGAGTACCGGCGGAAGGATGCCCAGCTCCGCGAGCAGGCCAGTACTGGCCGCCAGGAGCCGACCGCGGCGGTAGATGGCCACCTCGGCGTCGACACTGTCTGCGGTCAGCGAGAGCGAGTCTCGACTCGGACTGCCGGCGCCGACGATCCCGAAACCGTTGCCGACATCGGCGACCTCGGCCAGCGTGCGGCGCACTTCACCGAGCCGCTCCTGAGTCGCGTCCTGTCGCACCCAGACCACCGACCAGAGCGTGAAGAGCGTCGCCGGAACAATGAAGAACGCGGCCAGTGTCGTTGCCAGCGAGCGACGGTACGACCGGCGCAGTACCTTGGGCGAGAGGCGCAGCGAGTCGCCAAGCCAGTAGAGAATGGCAAGCCAGAGCGCCAGGATCGCCGCCATGTCGAGCAGCACCAGGAGCGCGGCACGAACGGCGAAGGGTTCCGGCCTGGATATTTCGATTTCGGCCCGCACCACGCGAGGAACGTTGCCGGCACTCACCAGCCGTTGCTGTCGGACAAAGCGGCCGGCGCGACGCACGGTGGTATCGACCCGGCCCGGATCGTCGCTCACAACGGATTCGCGGTACTGGGGTTGCGCCGGACTCCGCCAGCCGACGAGCCGCCCGAACCGGCTCGGGGCGATCAGACGCGACTGGGGCCCGATGGCGACCGTCAGGATCGTGTCCGGCGCCACTGGCACGATCAGCACCTCATGGTGGCCGTAACCGCGCGGCACCCCAACCCGGCGTGCCGTGTCGCCACCAGCCCGCACCATCGGGATCAGGTCCTGTTCCCAGGTGACGCTCAATTCGTCCAGGGCGACATTCTCCCGAGCCTGCCCGTTGGCCCCGAAGACGGCGAGGTGGGTGGGAATTCCCCGCTGCTCCAGCTCCGAGGCCCGCCACGCCGCGTAGAGATCATCAAGACGGGTCACGTGGGCGCGCTTCAGGTCGACGGCGTCCCTCCGTTGCTCAGCTCGATTGGTCCTGCCTCACTCTGGTCAGAAGTCGAGCGGCAGGTCCAGGTGCTGGCGGAAGACGAACTCGCGGTGCTCGAGCAGCACCGGATCGAGCGCCGCCTTCGCCCTCGCGTCGCGAAGCGTATAGGCGCGGCGCAGCGCCCCGGACAACCGGCAGATCTCCTGCGGCAGCGGATCGACCAGATTGGCAAAGGCCGCCCAGTACAGGTCGAGGGCGGACAGCCGCTCGCCGAGGAAGTAGCGGTTGCCGCGCGCGCTCTGCTCGCGCAGCTGCGCGGCGAGCATGGCGAGGATCGCGGCGACGCGATCGTTCGCGCCGGCGGCCGCCTCGGGCGAGTAGCCGTACTTGCGTCCCAACGTCTCGGCGATCTGCCGGATGGGCTCGGGCAGCGGCGGTTCGACGCTCAACATGTCGTGCACCATGGTCAGCCGGCGCGTCCAGCCGAGGCCCTGTTCACCGCAGATCTCGTGCGTCAGGCCGAACAGGAGCGCCCGCTCGCGCGCGTCCGCGGGCACCAGGCTCGGCTGCGGCGCCAGGCGCTCCGCCAGCAGCAGGATCTCCCCCAGCCGGCGCGCGGGCGCTCGTCCTCGTAGACGGCGATGGGCGCGTTGTCCATGCCCGTCCAGCGCTGCAGCGCGTCGTTCGGCAGCCCGCCGAGCTGGCGGACCGGCGCGTAGGGAATGTTCTTCACGCGCAGGATGTACTTGGCGGACTCTCCCCACGGCCCTGGAACGCCGGCGGTCAACACCAGCCGCAGCCCCGGACGTTCGATTGCTTCCTCGACCTCGAGATACTCCATGCCGCCCTTATATCCGAAAGCGGCGCCGCCGACTCAACCGGCCGCGTGCTTGTCGCCGTCGCGCCGTGGTCTTAGGATGCGCGGACCCTTCCGTAGGAGGTTCGCATGGCTCGACCCGTCAATCGCCGCTTCCTGCTCAAGTCTCGTCCCGTCGGCCGCATCGAGCCCACCGATTTCGACCTCGTCGAAGGCCCGGTGCCGAAGGCGGAGCCGAACCAGGCGGTGGCGCGGGTGCTCTACCTCAGCCTCGATCCCACCAACCGCGTCTGGATGACGGACCGCGAGCAGTACATGCCCCCGGTCGCCCTCGGCGAGGTGATGCGCGGCGGCGGGCTGGCGGAGATCGTCGAGTCCAACAACCCCGCGTACCAGGTCGGCGACATCGTCACCGGCCTGACCGGATGGCAGGACTACACCGTGACGGACGGCACCGGCGCCCGCGGTCTGACGCCTCTGCCCAAGGGTCTTCCCGTGCCGCTGACCGCGATGATGGGGGCGCTGGGCGTAACCGGTATCACCGCCTACTTCGGTCTGCTCGACATCGGCAAGCCGCAGGCCGGCGAGACCGTGGTCGTGTCGGCGGCGGCGGGAGCCGAGGATCCGTCGTCGGCCAGATCGCCAAGATCAAGGGTTGCCGGGCCGTCGCATCGCCGGCAGCGACGAGAAGTGCAGCTGGCTCACCGGCGACCTGGGGTTCGACGCCGCGGTCAACTACAAGAAGCCCGACTGGAAGGAGCGGCTCGCCGCGGCCTGCCCGGACGGCATCGACGTAAACTTCGAGAACGTCGGCGGCGAGATCATGGAGACGGTGATCTCACGCATGAACCTGAACGGGCGCGTCGTCCTGTGCGGCCTGATCTCGGGCTACAATTCCGACGAGCCGATGCGCGGGCCGTTCGACCAGATCCTGACGAAGCGCCTGCGCGTGCAGGGCTTCATCATCCTCGACTTCCTCGATCGCTTCGCCGAGGGCGTGATGCAGCTCGCCCAGTGGATGATGGAGGGCAAGCTGGTGCACCGCGAGACGATCGTCGAGGGGTTGGAGAACGCGCCGGTCGCCATCAACCGGCTGTTCGACGGCAGCAACATCGGCAAGCTGATGGTGAAGGTGTCGGAGCCTTCGAGACCGTGAGGGAATCGGCGCAACGTTCGTTTCAGCGCGAAGCCTCCTGCCGCCCCTTCGATCACGAGGAACAGGTCTGTTTCGTTTCATTGACGCAGCGGGCCCGCTCCGCAACCGAATGAATCGGAATAAAAGCTTCGGAATGCTGCAAGCGACACTGCCCCCCGACCAATTTCCTCCCGCCGTATTTCATCCTTGACGTTCAGCTTCATTCCGTACTATCGATTCAGTATCGGGACTAAAAGGGTACGGGACTCAAAAGGTAGGCGGGCGCGTGTAATGGGTCTTGGGTTCAACGCGTTGTTTCGGGATCGAGAAGAGACACGAACGATCGGGTTGCGGCACGCGCTCCCCTTCCGTTTCTTCGATCTGCCCCCGCTCCCGGGACGACCCGCAGCCGCGGGACGCAGACGGCATCGGCAAATGTTGCCGTACATCGGTAGCGTCCGCACCTACTTCCTCATGTGGGGAGTTGCAGCCGGATCGCGGTTCCGGTTGCCGTGCGCCTTGCGGTGCGAGGGGGATTCCCCTGGCGCCGCGCGTTGCTCGCAGTCACCGTCCTCGCGCTGGCTCTGATCATCGGCTCGAAGCTTCTCTTCCTGATCGAAGCGAAGGTCTTCCCGTCCGACGACCCTTTCCCGGCCCCGCAGGGGCAGCTCTGGGGGCTCGTGTCGCATGGATTTCGGAACCCGGGCGGCATCATCCTCTTGATCGGCTCCCTGCCGTTCGTGTCCACGGCGATGGGCCTCCCGACTCTGAGCTTCGCAGACGCCGTGATTCCTGCGGTGGGCCTCGCGATCGTCTGGTTTCGTTCGGCTGCTTCTCCAATGGATGCTGCTTTGGCGCCATCCGCCCCGATTCGTTTTTCGCGATGCGTTTTCCCCCGCTGTCACGGGTGTTTCAATGGCAGGTCAAGCAGGGCTTGCTCACGGAGCTGGGGCCGAGCCTCCCGGTGATTCCCCTTCAAGCTCTTCTACGCCGCGCTTGGCGGCGTGCTCTTCATCGCCGGCATCCGCTGGCAGAAGCGCGGGCTTCCGCCCGGAGAAATCCTGGCGCGCTTCAGCGCAGGCTACTTCGGCGGGGAGGCGATACTGGAGACTTCCAGGCGCCTCCGTACAGGCTCAATGCATGGGTCTGCGGTGGGGCTTTTGTCGTGACTATCGTCCTATGGATCGTTCTCAGAAGTGGAGAGTCGAGAGTATGGTCGCATTGAGAAAAGGATGGCTGGGGCATCGGCGGACAATCTACTGGCGGCGACGCCTTCTGTCGGCCACGTGCTTCGGGGCGCTTCTTCTCAGCGCCTCGCTGGCTCTGGGCCGCAACTACTCGGCCTCCGGCAAATGGGAGGCGAAGGAGAAGGCGCTTTCGGGATCGTGGTCCGCTGCCTTCGTCGTGGCGGGCTCGGACGTGAACGGCGACTTCACCATCGAAGGTCTTCCCGGCGCCACGCGCGGAACGCTGAGCGGAACGCTCGTAGGCACGGAACTGAAGTTTGGCGTGCTCGCGAAGAGTCGCACCCGGAACGAGAATCCCACCGTCGCCGACTTCACGGCCGTCATCGACGGACAGAACCTGTCCGGCACGCTGGTGACTCCCGACGGGACGAGTGGGACCTGGCAGGGGACGCTGATCCCAGAGAGCAAATGAGAGGAGTGTGAGAAAATGAGGTTCTCCTTCGGGCGCGCGGCCGGCATCGGCCTATGCACAGTGGCGCTCTCTTGTCTTTTGTCTGTTGCAGGAAGGGCGGAGGAGTCCATCGTCGTAGGGGTCGCTTATGTGAACCCCGGCGGCGTGGGTAGCTTCGACGTCTCCTTCTACTCGGATTCCATCATCGCCTTTACCACCGGGGTGCAGGTCGACGTCGGGTACGACAGCCAGTTTACCCCGGTGGCGGCAAAGGCCGACGGAACGCCGGACTGCACGCCGAACCCAGCGACTGGGAAGGACATGTCCTTCAACTTCTTGCCGAACGGGTGCTCGGGATCGGGCTGCGCGAGCATCAGGGCGGTGGTTTGTCGACTGACGACCTCTCGCCCTTACCTCAGGACATCCAGCTGTTTTCGTGCAACGTGAGCCCCGCCGACGCGCCGGTCGGAAACTATCTGCTCCCGGTCATCGAGGCTCTCGGCTCGGACTTCCTCGGGTACCCTGTCGACATGACGGTCACCGGCGGATTCGTCAGCGTCCAGAGCGCCAGCGGCTGCTGAGACTCATTGGCTGCCGTGATGGGTGCGTTCTTCGGGAATATTCACCATGAGATTTTGTTAGTTGTTGCCGTGCTCGCCTGGCTCGGCTTATCGTCGTCGGCTGCTCGAGGGGCTTTCGGCCGTCAGGGGGATGAGATCCAGATCCGCGCCGTGCCCGGCATCCAAAACGATGGTCTTGCACTGCTTCCCGGCGGAGGATTCGTCTCCGTCTGGACCGAGCCGCGCGCCGTCGCACCGGGCAGCGGGGAGGCCGTGCCGGGATATTCCCGGGCGAGAGAAACGTCGTCGCTGCCTGGTTCTCCGACGAGGGGATTCCTATCAGCGCGCCGGTCGTGGTGAATGCCTTCAACGTGGGTCAGTTTTCCTCGGCGAGTGTTGCCGCAACGTCGGACGGCGAGGTGCTGATCGCGTGGCGCTCGGAAGACCGCACCGTCATGGCGCGCCTGTTCGACTCCACCGGCTCGCCGACCAGCGACGCAATTCGCCTGAACGAGAACCCGACGGACTGGAATGGTGAGATTGCCGCAACGGCGATGGACACGGGACAGTACGTCGTGGTGTGGAACGATCTCGACGAAACTCTTCCCTACGATCGCGTTCTGTTGCACGGCCTGACGATCTCCCTGAGGGTGCGCTCGGTAGCGCCTTTGTCGTAGATCCGGTGGAGTCGTTCAACTTCCAGCAGCAGCCGGATCTCGAGCCTGGGCCGGGCGGAGAGGTGCTGGTGACCTGGGACGATGAGATAACGCTCACGGTACACGGGAAACTTCTGAAGCCAGATCATCCCACGTCCTCATTCCAGATCGGACCAGACGGCGGCTACAACCTTCGGCCGGAGTCGTGCTTTTGGCCGGACGGGGAGTTCGTGGTTGCATGGCAGGGCCTCCAGACCATCGATGCCTACGATCCCTTCGTGGGATACCGTCTGTTCGACAAGGAGGGCGAACCCGAGAGTGATCGGCAAGTCCCCCTACCGGAGGGAAACCTTGTTCAGGAGGTGAGCGGGGTCGTTTGCGGCGCGAATCGAGAGCTTACAATGGCAGTGTC
>CAWKMI010000010.1:0-37978 GCA_963850655.1 uncultured Gemmatimonadales bacterium | reverse complement strand
CATGGCCCAAGAAGGCCAAGGAACCGATGTGCGCCTCCGCGTTGGGTTTCTCGGAAGCGATGTCATCGAAGGCGCCGGACGCGCCGACACCGGTCGGGTACGTCGAGAGGCGGGAAGGGGTGAAGCCGCGGGAGGCCGCATCGCCCCGCCGACTGGTGCCTACCCGGAGCGCCGAGTAGGATAGGAGTTCCTGAACTGCTGCCCCCGTCACGCCAGGAACCGCCAGCCATGCCCCAGACCCCCCCACCTGCCCGAGATCCCAGGCCCACCAAGGGTGGCCTGATCGATCCGCAGGCGGACCTCGAGCGGCGGCTGCGGGAGGCGACCGTCGGCGAGTACGACATCCTCGGCCAGCTCGGCTTCGGTGGCATGGCCAGCGTCTACCTCGCCCAGGATCTGGCGCTCGACCGGCGCGTCGCCATCAAGGTGATGTCGCCGGCCATGGTGTACGGCCCCGGCCTGGTCGAGCGCTTCCGGCTCGAGGCCAAGACCGCCGCCGCGCTCAGTCATCCGAACATCATCCCGATCTATGCCGTCCGCGAAGTGGACGGGCTCCTCTTCTTCGTGATGAAGGTGGTGGAAGGGACCTCGCTCGACGCCGTGATCAAGGAAGTCGGCCCGATGCCGCTGCCGATGGTCGAGGCCCTCTTCGCCCAGGCCGCTGGCGCCCTCGGCTACGCCCATCGCCGCGGTGTGGTCCATCGCGACGTCAAGCCGGCCAACATCCTGCTCGACAACGAGGGCTGGGTCGTCGTCACCGACTTCGGCATCGCCAAGGTGGCCGAATCGAGCGCGCTCACCATGACCGGCGTCGCCGTCGGCACCCCGACCTACATGAGCCCCGAGCAGTGCGCCGGCGACATTATCACCGGCGCCTCGGACCAGTACTCGCTCGGCATCGTGACCTACGAGATGCTCACCGGCCGGCCGCCGTTCGTGGACCAGAGCATCCCGGCGCTGATGATCGGGCACACCACCAAGACACCCCCCGCCATCGTCGAAGTGCGACCCGATTGTCCGGCAACATTGCGGGCCGCAGTTGAGCGGATGCTGGCGAAGGACCCCGCTGACCGGTTCGCGACCCTCGAGGATGCCGTGCTGGCCGCCGGAGCCCGGCCGATGGCGCCAGACGACTCGACCAGGAACACCCTGGTCTCGCTGGCGCGGCACGGCCACAGCAACGAATTCGTCGCGCAGGTGCGCACGCCACGCAGCCCGGTGCCGCTCTTGCATCGTTCGGGGGAACAGCGGCAGGGGGCGTCCGCGCCGAAGCGGAGGGGCATGCTGATGGTCGGCGGTGTCATCGCCACCGGTGTGGCGCTCACCGCCCTCGTGGTGATGGCGCTGCAGCGGTCGCCGACCGCACCGGCGAATCCCCCGACGCCCGACAATGCCGTTGCCGGCAATTCCACCTCGCCGGACACGGCCCCGACAGCGACCAGCACGAGCGCCACGCCGCCGCCCCCTTCACGTCAGCCGGCTGCGACACCACCACCGCCGGTGACGGTCGAGAAGCACCGCGTCAACGACGCCGCGCGCGTGCCCGCGACCGTGGTGCCGCCACCGCCGCCGCCGGTCAAGACCGAGGCGACGCCCCCGACGCGGGATTCGCAGGTCCCCGAGCGGACGCCGGTCACCTCCGCGGCGCCACCCAAGGTGGAACCGCAACCGCGTCCGGTCGTCCCGCCGCCGCCCGCGGCACCGGTGGTTGATCCGCAGGTGGCGATCGACTCGGTCATCCAGGCGTACGCCAGGGCACTGGAATCGGGCAAGGTCACCGAAGCGGTGCGCCACTTCCCGGCGATGCCCGCCGACCAGCGGCAGGGGCTCGAGGCGTTCTATCGCGACGGCGGCACGATGCAGACGCGCTGGCGGACGCAGAGCCTCGTCATCTCCGGCTCGACGGCCACCCTGAACGTCGTTGGCACCAACACCGTGCGCATCGCCCGCAACCGCCCGACCGACCAGCCGGTCAATCTCCGCGCCCGGCTCGAGCGGCGGGCGGATGGGTGGCATCTGGTAGCGCTGGAAAGTTGAGTCGCTCCCTGATCCCATTGAAACAGGAGTCTCCGTGAAGCGCCTTGCGTTCGGTTGTTGCGTGCTGAGCCTGACCGTCCTCGCCCCGCTGTCCGCCCAGAACACGACGCTCAGTGAGCGGCTGACTGGACTCTTCACCTTCGGCGTGTGCGGCAAGCCGCTCTGTCTCGACGGATCGGTGAACGCCGCCAACGGCCATGGCGACCACTTCCTGCCCGATCTCGCCGCCGGCAACGCCGCCATCCTCGGCTTCATCACCAGCGCCATCGGCGAGAGCACGGCGAGCGTGCCGGCGACCGCGAGTGCCGGCGGCGCGACCTACAAGTTCGTCGGCGGGTTGCCGGTCAAGACGTCGAGCTCGGTGGGTCCGATCTTCGCCGAACGGGCGCAGACGCTCGGGCGCGGACACCTGCTGATCGGCGCGCGGTATTCGACCGCCACCTTCAAGTCCCTGCGGGGCGTGCCGATTGACAACCTCCAGCTCAACTTCACCCACCAGGATGTCGCGCCCGCCGGGCTCGGCGACCCGCTGCTCGAAAACGATGTCCTCGAAGACCCGGCTCGCGATCAACCTCGGGCTCAGCGTCACCAGCGTCTTCCTGACGTATGGCATGAGCGACCGATTCGACCTGAGCGTGGTGGTACCGCTGGTGCACAGCACGCTGCAGGCCAGTGCCGACGCGGAAATCCGGCCGTTCGGGTCCACCGCCGTGCACTTCTTCGGCGGCACCCCCGACCATCCGGTGTTGCAGGCCCATTCCGCCTCGTTCGGTTCGCATACCGGCATCGGCGACGTCGCCGTGCGCGCCAAGGCCAACCTCGTCTCGCACGATCGCTTCAACCTCGGCATCCTCGGCGACCTGCGGGTGCCGAGCGGAGACAAGGACAACTTCGCCGGAGCGGGGGCGACCAGCGTGCGCGCCCAGATGGTCGCGTCGGCTCGCTTCGGCGAGACGACGACCCACCTGAACGCCGGGTACTTGCTGCGCGGTGGACAGGACTTCAACAACGAAATCGTCGCGACCGCCGGCTTCGATCAGCCGATGAGCGATTGGGCCACCCTCGCCGCCGAGATGGTGACGGAGTGGCAGCTGGGCGACAACAAGGTCCAGCTGCCGGGGACCGTGACCTACGTGGAACCGTTCACCCGGTATGTCCAGCCGACCAATATCCCCAACACCAAGGACAATCGCGTCTTCAGTTCGCTCGGCTTCAAGTTCCGCACGTCGGAAACCGGGCCGATCGTGCTGACGAATGTGCTGATCCCGGTGGTGCGTGGCGGGCTCCAGCCGTCGGTACTCTGGACGCTGGGGGTGGATTTCGGATTCGGGCGGTAGTGGGTCTTGCGGCGAGCCCCCTGAGGGAAACCATGGCGGGCAACATGAAGCTCAACCCCAAGGCACTCGCGTACGCGATCGGCGGCGTGTGGGCGAAAACGATACGCCTGGCACTGAATCGCCACGGGTCTTCCTGGGGCTCGACTAGTTTCCTGAAGACCTCAATCCTCCCACGATTCATCAGAATCATGGATAGTGCGATAGAAGACGAAGAAGTCGCCATCTTCAATGACTCATTTCCTTCCTTGACTATATATATCCATTGTGGTCGTATTCTATCGGAGGGAAGTCTCCGGAGGATATCCGCACGAATACTGTTGCTGGGGTGCGCAGAATGGCCAATGTGAAGTAAAACCAACAAAGGAGGGTTCGATGGACGACATTACAAACGACCGAGCGCAGCAAGACAATGAGCAAGTGCTGGTTGTTGACTACAACAATCCGAGCGGTTGCTCGCTTTGTTCGTGCAAGATGTTTTCACAAGATCACGGCAACAAGTGCACCTGCGGCCACAACTCCGAAAAACATACCGGCAACGATGCCTAGCTGGGTAGGAATTTCAATCGATTCTCTGCGAAGGTAGTGCGGCTCTGCGCGCCCCGCCCCCAGCACGCGGGCCGTTCTGGCATGGTGTTCCGAGTGTCTGCTCGGGTCTTGGGTCGACTGTCTCGGTGCCGGCGGTGGGACCCTTCGCCTTGTCAGAGTGGTAGGTCACGGTGTGCGCGTCGCGATCGGCGCTACCTTTCCGGAGTCCCGAGCCAAGGGTGTGCGCCGATGTCCCGCGCCTTCACCAAGGAAGACGATTCCGATCCGCCGCCGCGGCGCTACAACCTTCCCGACCGCGACGATCCCGCCTTTCTTGCCGCTGCCGCCGGGGCGCTCCTTGAGGGTGCCAGGGTGGGCGACACGATGAGCGCCGAGGCCGCCACGGGTATCGCCTGGGCGGCCCCCGAACTGGTGCCCTTCGTCGCGACGATCCGGGCCGATGCCGAGACCAATGCCGACGATCGACTCGTCCAGGTGGCCGAACGCTACCTGCGTCACGCCGCGGAGCGGGCTGGCGACCAATGAGCTCGATGTCACGGGAGGCAACCGAACGCCTCCTCATCGAGCGCCCGCCACCAGCAGCGCGGGCAGGATCTGATCGGCCATGATGAAGTTCGGCGCCGAGTCGGTGGTGCCGTTGTAGCTGCTGCCGGTGAACACCACGACGGCGTCGAGCGTCGGCAGCACGTAGATCTTCTGCCCGCCGTTGCCACTGGCGTTGAGCGCATCGATCCGGACCATGCCTTGCGGTCCGGGCACGTCGAAGTACTGGTGCCACCAGAGCCGACCGTATCCTCGCGAACCCAGGGTCGTCACCTGGGTCGTGGAATGCTCCACCCAGTCAGCCGACACAACCTGCCGGCCTTCGGCTCGGCCATGATCGAGGAAGAGTCGACCGAACTTGAGCATGTCCCGCGGCCGGAGGGCGAGGTCGCCGAAGGTCCCGGCATTTGACCGCGCCAGGGTGAAGTTCCACGCGACCGCATCGGCGGACACGCCGAGCGGGGCGAACAACGCCGTCCGGGCGAACGCGGGCAGCGACTCGCCGGTGGCGCGCTCCACCATCCGCCCGGCCACCAGCACCCCACCAGAACAGTAGCGGGCGAGTGTTCCGGGCTTCGAGACCATCGGAAGCTCGAGCACGGCCCGCACCCAGTCGCCGGTCTGGTAGATCCGTGACTCATTTCCGGGCGAGTCGGGATCCCAGTCGTCGCACGCGAGCCCCGCGCGCATGGTGAGGAGGTCGCCGAGCGTGAGCGACGCCTCGCGCGGGTCGGCATCGGGCGGCGGCTCGATGCCGAGCTGTGTCAGGACCCTGGCCGTGTCGGTGGGAAGGATGCCCCGGTCGATGGCGATGCCGACCAGTGCCGACACCACGCTCTTGGTGGCAGAGCGGAGTTGATGACGCCGGTCACGGTCGTAGCCGTAGAAGTACTCCTCGAGCACCAGGCGATTCCGATGGAAGAGCAGCACGCCATCGACCGCAGGATAGGTGTCGTCCTCGACACCGCGGACGATCCGCTCCGCGAGCTCCGGTGAAAGTCGGTCGGATTCGAGCGAGCCGGTCGGAATACCGTCGCCGAGGTCGGGGGGCACCCGATACCGATACAGTTCGACGTTACCCTGCGCGTCGAGTCTCCGAGGCATCACCAGGGACTGGACGAGGCTGGCGCTCGTGTCCACCAGGCGCCGATAGACGGTCCCCTCCTCCACGAACCCGGTCACCTGCCCAGTCGGTCCGCGTCGGAACGGGACGGTGTCGTCGACGGCGTTGAGGAATCGATCGGAGCCCAGGTACCGCAGCGGATATTTCGCCTCGTCAATCACCGCCACCAGCCGGACCACCGGGCGAACCTGGACCACCAAGTCGAGCGCCCCACCGTCGCGGTACTGGTAGTGCCCCTGGAATTGGCGCAGGGTGGCAGCCATGCCCGTGGCTGGCGATTGCGCCAAGGCCATCATCGGAACGCCGACCATGGCCAGGACGATCGTCCGGATTCTTGCGAACGAGCCATACGCCCGCTTCGTCGGCGCTGTGGCCCGTGTACCTCGTGATCGCGCCATTGTCGCTCCGTGTCTGCTCGCCACGCTGCGGTGCGGCGGGTCACCGCTCTCTCAGCACCGCAGCCATCTCATCGTAATCACCGCGGCCCAGCGCTGTCCAACGCCCGCGCGTCAGGCGAGCAGTGCCTGGTACTCGGGGTGGCGTTCGACGTACGTCGCCACGAACGGGCAGATGATCTTCACCCGCTCGCCCGCCGCCTTCGCCTGCTCCAGCGCGTGGTGCGCCAGTTCGTCGGCGAGCCCCCTTCCGCGCTGTGCCACCGGCACCTCGGTGTGGAGCATGGTCACGATGCCCGGCTGCTTCCGGCGATAGCGGAGGAACGCCGGCCCGGACTCGGTATCAAGTTCAAAGCGGGACTTCCCGGCATTGTCGCGAATCGTCGCCATGTCAGAAATGTTCCGGCGGACGCTGGTGCGGAACCGGCGGATCCCATGGCGCCGCCTGCCAGTTGTCCTTGTGGTCTGGGGGATGCCGCCACTCCGGCAGCCGGAGTGAGAGGTACTGCGACAGTGCGGCAACGTACGGTTCGTACAGCGACCGGAGATGGGCGAGCTCCGCCTGGGCATCCGGCCGGCTGAAGCGGATCCCCGCGCCATCGAGTCGCTTCGCCAGCTCGGCGAATTCTGCGTCGGGGAGCCGGTCGGGGAGCCCCACCGGTTGGTGGGTAGCGAAGACCTGCGCCAGGTCGACCACCGCGTGCCGCGCAATCGCGAAGGTGAGCCGAGCCTGCCGGGCGCACCAGTCCTCGAATCCCACGATCGTGAGCGCACTGGTGTCGAGGATCGTCGTGAGCGCGGCGAGCCACGACTGGTTGCTATGCTGCGAGCGGAAGTAGGCGAGCACCGGATAGGAGAGGTGGCTCTCCAGCACCTCCGCCGACCAGCGCTCCCATTCGGCGAGCAGCCGTGACAGCTCTTCCTCGCGGACACTGCTGTCGAGTCGGAGCAGCAGCTCCCCCGCCGAGGGCGGCGACCCGGCACGGGCATCGAGGAGGGAGATGTTGATCTCCCGCCGGGAGAACGCCTGGTAGATCACCGGGAGGTAGCCGATCACTACCGCCAGGAACGCGAAGCCGACTCCCGACTCCAGCACCGTGATCACCTTCGCCACGCCGACGCGCGGCACCACGTCGCCCATGCCGAGGGTGAAGAAGGTCGTGCCGGAGAGATAGAGATCGTCGAGGAAGCCGGGAGTGCCGCGCATCGTGAGCGCCGACCCGGCCCACCAGTGCATCCCCGCGAAGGCCAGGACGATTCCGAACGCCCAGACCGCGAGGAGCACCAGCAGCGAGAACGGCCCGAACCACGAGAGCGAATTCTCCCGCAGCGATCCCGGGAGGTGGAGCGCCACGCTCCGCCAGCTGCGCCAGGAGGCGCCATAGAAGAAGGTGGTGAGCAGCGACTGCCGCCTCACCCGGCGCGGGAGGATGATCGTCTCGAAGGCGTCGCGCAGGACGAGGAGCAGGAGCGCGAGCGACGCCAGGCCAGCAAGGAGGCGCATCAGGGATCCGGAGTGAGAGGGCGGGAGGGCGGTGGCGCTCCCCTCCCCCCCGTTCGAAGCTTGGTGCTGCCGTTGGCACCTACCTCGCCGCAAGATCCTTCACTGCCGTCGCCAGCCAAGCCACCCGCTCCTTGTCCGACGAGCTGCCGGCATAGCCGGAGACCTGGCCCGCCAGCTTGGTGAGCGCTGTGCGACGGCCGGCGCCCGACAGCTCCTGCGCGCTGCTCAGCGCGCTCCGCACTGCGGCGATCTGCGATCCGGCGAGGCCGTTCTCGCGCTCGAGCTGGTCGGTGTACGCCCCGGCCAGCGCGAACGACGGCGGCCAGACGAACTTCGGCTGGTCCTGCACGTTGAGGAAGTCGAACGTCACCGTCCTGGCCGCGTCGATCTCGTTCTGCGACAGTGCCGGGCTCGGCGCGAGGTCAAAGATGTCGAGGCCGCGCTTGATCTCCGAGCCGATGATGTGGCCGTTGTACCAGTAGGTCGACCAGAAGCCGCCGCTCACCAGGGAAGCGCCGTCGTTCGGGCCGCGATCGAAGAAGGCGATCTCGGTCGGGTGCTTCGGGTCGGTCCAGTCGAACACCGAGAGGCCGCCCTGGTACCAGGCCTGCACCATCACGGTGCGCCCCGGGATCGGGATCAGCGAGCCGTTGTGCGCGACACAGTTCTCCTGCGCCGTCTGTGGGGCCGGCATCTTGTAGTAGCTCTGGAAGAGCATCTTGCCATTGACGATCTTGAAGAGTGCGTCGCCGCCCCAGTCCTTCGGGTCCTCCGCCCGGCAGTATGCCGCGCCGCCACCACCCCACTCATCGGAGAAGAGGACCATTTTGCCGTCGTTGCTGAACGTCGCCGAGTGCCAGAAGGAGAAATTGGTGTCGGCATAGGCGTCGATCCGGCGCGGATTGGCGGCGTCACTGATGTCGAGCAGCAGCCCCATCCCGGCGCAGGCGCCGCCGGCGAGGCCGACCGCCGGATAGACGGTGATATCGTGGCACTGGGTCAGCGTGCCGCGCGGGGTCGGCGGGAACGGAATCCCGGGGAGCCCCTTGGCGCGGAGCCCGTCCGTCATCGTCACCCACGACGCCGTGTCGGCCTTGGTCGAGGTAGGGGTGAGCGGCGTCACCTTCGACATCGCAAACCGGCCCCAGATCGCCAGCGAATCTTCGGCGCTCATCCGTGACGGATCGGTGGCGCCACCGCCGCCCCGGCCGCCCCGGCCGCCGAAGCCGCGTCCGCCGCCCGTCGCCAGTGGCTCATACCCCATCCGCGTGAGCGAGTCCGCCGCGCGGTGGTAGGCGGCCGAGTCGGCGCCGGAGGAGGCGTTGTTGATCGCGGGGACCATCGCGATCCCGCCCGACATGCCGCCGGCATTCGGCTTGAGGAAGGTGGTCGGCGCGGCCGCGAAGCCGCCGCCGAAGCCGCCCCGTCCGGCACCGCCACGCCCGCGACCGCCGCGGCCGCCGGCGCCGGTATCGGCAGGGGAAGCGCCGTGCGACCCGGCGGTGTTGACCAGCTCGCCGGTCGCCGTCTGGAAGATCCGGGCATGGCTCACGACCGCCGCCTGCTCCGGATGCGCCAGGGGAACCTTGATCACCTCGATGTTGAAGAGCGCCGTGTTGGGCTGGCGCGGGTCGGGAGCGCAGCCGGGCAGCTCCGCCTCAGGGCGCACTCCTGACGTCCCCGAGATGTAGATGTAGACGTTCGCCTTGTCCTTCGGGTCCGTCACCACCGTGTGCGTGTGCGATCCGCGGCAGGTCTGCACGTTGGTGAGGTACTTCGGGTTGCTGATGTCACTGATGTCGAAAATGCGGACGCCGCGGATCCGCTCGTTGCTCACCGTCTCCCGCGGAGCCTGCGTGCCGCAGTCGAGCCGCGCCGTCGGCGCCTCGGCCGAGACGAAGAGGAGATGCTGGTAGACGGAGACGTCGCTCTGCGATGCCGGGCAGATCTTGCCGATCACCAGCTTCGGCAGCGCCGGGTTCGAGATGTCCCAGACCTGGAAGCCGTTGTAGTTCCCCTGGATCACGTGGGGGCCGTGGAAGGCCAGGTCGGAGTTGGTGTTGTTGAAGTCGGCGGGCGGCGGGGCGTGCCCGATCTTCGTCATGTTCCAGATCGCCTCACCGGCGTCCTGGATCCCCGGCAAGAGGCCGACGCGCGGATCGGGGGAAGGGGCCTTGATGTTGCCGACTACCGACCGGGACTGGGCCTGGGCGGGCGCCGCCAGGGCCACGACGAGCAGCCCGACGGTACCGAAACCAACCTTGGTGAACAGTCGCATGGACAGGATCCAGGAAAGGGAACAGGTGTGCGCGGGGGCGCGGGAAGGGTCGCTGGTGCGTCAATTGCCCCCGGCCATCGCCGAGAGCATCTCTTTCATCCGGTTGATTTCGGTGGTCTGATCAGCCTGGACGTCGTTGGCGAACTTGAAGGTGAACTCGTCCTGGGCGGCGCCGTCGGTGTGGAAGAGCTTGTCCACCATATCGATGGCGCCCTGGTGATGCTGAATCATGAAGGTGAGGAAGAGCCGGTCCCAGGTCGGACCGCGGGCGTCGTTGAGGAGCTTCATCTGATCCGCGGTGAGCATCCCTGGCATCAGCATCGTCATCGTCTTGCCGCCCATCTCCATCGTCATCCCGTTCGGGTTGGCGTCGGGCACCTTCTGGTTGCGCGCCTTGAGCCACGCCTGCATCAGCCCGATCTCCGCCGACTGCGCCCGCGCCACCCGAGCGCAGTAGGTCGCCACCGACTTGCTCGCTCCGTGGCTTTCGGCCTCCTTCGCCATCACCACGGCCTGGGCATGGTGGGCGATCATCCCGGTCATGAAGTCGATGTCGGCCCGGGTGTAAGGGCGGCGGATCGAGTCCTGGCGGGCCACCGCGACAGGGTCGATGGTGGTCTGGGCTGCCACCGGCCCCGCGCCTCCGGCCAGGACGAAGAGGGCAGGAAAGACGGCGGCGGCAAGGCGAACGCGAGACATGACGGCGGATCTCCGGGCTGGGAGGGCGGTCAGGACCAGACGGTATGGGGACGGCCGCCTGAATCCCGACCGGCGGACATGGAGAAGTATACGCCCGATCCCGGCCCCCGGTTGAAGGCCGGGGGATCGGACCGCCGGGGCAAGCATAGGAACTTCACTCAGGACCCTCCCAGGTGAGGGCCTGCTTCTCGGCCGATCCGTACCCCGATTTGGCCTGCTTGCGGGATCGGCGGTTGGCGCGCCGGGTGTGTGGCTCGTGCTGAGTGCAACCTGCCAAGCGTTTGCAGTTGACGGGGCCTGGGCCCCGCCACTGAGACGCGGGTTGTTCGGGAGGCACGAGTTGCTCCGGCACGCTGGGGCAGCGGCCGCTTTGTCACTCGACAGGAGAAACCCTGCCCCGGACCATTGTAGTCATCCTGCTCATTTTCCGGCTCGCCGGTAACCTGATGGCCGATACCGCCGGCGGCCTCATTCATGAGCTACTCGCAATCGCGCCGATCGTCGTCGTGGTGCGACTGGTGCAGGGGCGCAAGGTATTGGGCGTCGCCGTATCGACGCGTAGATTCACCCAGACATGACCCTCGGCGACCAGCTCCAACGCACCCTCGGCGCTGCCTATACCATCGAGCGCGAACTCGGTGGCGGGGGCATGTCCCGTGTCTTCGTGGCCACGGAGACCGCCCTCAAGCGTCGCGTGGTCGTGAAAGTACTGCCGGGTGAGATGTCGGGACAGCTGGCCGTCGAGCGGTTCAAGCGCGAGATCGGGATCGCGGCGCGCCTGCAGCACGCGCACATGGTGCCGCTGCTGACGGCCGGCGAAGTGGATGGCCTGCCGTACTTCACCATGCCCTTTGTCGAAGGCCAGTCGCTGCGTGAGCGCCTGGCGCAGGCGGGCCCGCGATTACCCCTCACCGACGCCGTGCGCATACTTCGCGAAATCGCGAGCGCACTGGCGTACGCGCATGCGCACGATGTCGTGCATCGCGACATCAAGCCCGACAACGTGTTGCTGTCAGGCGGAGCCGCGATGGTGACCGACTTCGGTGTCGCGAAGGCGGTGGATGCGGCGGCCACCATGGCCACCGAAGGCATCACGTCGGTCGGGCTGGCACTCGGCACCCCCGCGTACATGGCCCCTGAACAGGCCACCGCCGATCCGCGCACGGATCATCGTGCAGACATCTATGCGTGGGGCATGCTGGCCTACGAGATGCTGGCGGGTCAGACGGCCTTTGCCGGACGCTCGGCGCAGGCGATGCTCGCCGCGCACGTCACCGAGACCCCGGCCGACCTGACCAGTCGCAGTCCGTCGACGCCGCCGGTGCTGGCCGCGCTGGTGACCCGGGCGATTGCCAAGAACCCCGATGATCGCCCGCAGAGTGCCGAGGAACTGGTTCGTGCGTTGGATGGCATGAGCGGCGCGATTGGGTCATTCGGTCTCGCACCTGCACACCCTGCGCGGCGCATTTCCCCGGCGCAGGCTGTGGTGGGTGTGTTGGCGGTGGGTGCACTCGTCGCCGCAGGCGCATGGGCCATGAGTTCGCGCAACGCCAGCTTGAAGGCGGCGACGGCGAAGCCTGCGATGCTGACACTCGCGGTCCTGCCCATCGAGATAATCGGTGGGGACTCCACGGCGAACTATCTCGCCGACGGTCTGACCGGCGAACTGTCACGCGCCCTCAAGAGCGTGCCGGGCGTTCAGGTGGCCGGTGACCTGTCGACTGCCCGGTTCAAGGGCACGCACCGCGCCCCGGCCGAGATGGCGAGGCAGCTGGGAGTCGTTCGCCTGTTGAGCGGCAAGCTGCAGCCGGGTGTCGGCCGCGTGCGGCTGCAGATGGACCTGACCGATTCGACGGGCACATCGCTCTGGTCGGGCACGTACAACACCGAAACGAAGGACAATTTCGCCATGCAGGACAGCATCACGGCGGCAGTGGCGCGGGAGCTGCGCCTGGTGCTCACGCCGACCACGCTGGCCGTCACGCGTGCCGGTCGTACGGTGAATCCCGACGCGCACCTCTTGTACCTGCGCGGCGAGTTCGAGAAGAACAAGGTGTCGGAAGCCGGACTGCGGAACGCCATCCAGTACTTCACGCAGGCCCTCGCGCTCGACTCCAACTACGCCCAGGCCTACGCGGGGTTGGCGTTCGCGTACGACATGCTCGCCGACGTGTTCGCGCCCTCGCACGAGTATCACCTGAAGTCGCTCGCTGCCGCCAAGCGCGCGGTGACCAAGGACAGCATGCTGGCGGCAGCGCGCACGTTGTACGGCTACGAGATTGCGGCGGCCAACTGGGATTTCGAGACGGGCAGGCGGGAGATCGAGCGCGGCCTGGAGCTGGACCCCAAGGATCCCGACGCCCTCTTCATGGCCGGTCTCTTCTACTTCATGGACGGTGACCACGAGCGCGGGCTCGACCGCGCCGATCGCCTGATCAAGGTTGACCCGCTTTCACCCCTGGCGGCACGACTGCGCGCCGAGGTGCTGTCGTTCGCCGAGCGCTATCCCGAGGCGCTGGAACAGGACCAGCGGGCGCGCACGCTGGACCCGATGGTGGAAATCGTCGAGAGCACGCGGGGCACCGCGCTGCGGGAACTCGGGCGTTATGATGAGGCGGCGCAGGAATTCCTGACGAAGCAGGCGATGTCCGGGCAGCCGATGTTCGGCCTCGCGATGACCTATGCGAAAATGGGGAAGCGCGCCGAGGCGCTGCAGGTGATCCGCGCGATGGAAGCGCGCGAAAAGAACGGGTGGGTGGAACCGACCTTTTTCGCCATGATGTACGCCGCGATCGGTGACCACGATACGGCGCTGCGATGGCTGCAGAAGGGGTTCGACGAGATGACCTTTTGTCTGCGCGCGTTCACCAGCTGGAATCAACCATGGCTGCGGCCGCTCTGGGACGATCCCCGGTATCAGGCGCTGCGGGCGAGGGTGATGGCCACGACGTTGCGGGAGTAGCAATCCAGCTGATCTGATAGCGAGTGCAGCGGCAGGAGCTGGTAGCTGCTACCTCACCAGCGCTCGCTGCTGGCAGCGCGCGCAATTGTGCGGCTTCGCCGCGAGCGCGCCGCCGCAGAGCCGCAGGTCGTTAGCCCGCTTCAGGAGGAAGGCGGTAGTGCAACCCCTTCGGTACTTCATCAACGTCACATTGGACGGGTGCTGCGATCATCGTGCAATCCCCGCGGACGAAGACCTGCATCGTCACGCGGTCGAGCAGCTCAACCAGGCCGATGCCCTTTTTCCTGGCCGGGTGACCTGCGAAATGATGGAATCCGCTAGGCGGCCGCCGGTGCCGCCTGGAGCGAGACCTGAATGGATTGAACCCTTCGCACAGACGATCAACGCGGCAAGGAAATCCCTCGTGTCGAGCACCCTGGAGCAGGTCGATTGGCCGTATTGCACCTGGTGGACGAATTCGCGACGCCTGGCAACAGGTTGCTGCTGACGGCATTCCGGCTAGCTTGGTTATCAGGCTTGGTGGCAATACAAGGGGGCATCTCATGCAAGGGGGCACTATGTCCGTCGCGAAGATCACCGAGATTCAGTCATCGTCAAGGAAGAGTTTTGACGACGCTATCCGATCGGGAATCGCCAAGGCGGAGAAGACCCTTCGGGATCTCAGAGGAGCGTGGATCAAGAGCCAGAAGGTCGTCATTGAGAAGGGCAAGATCGTCGAGTACCGGGTACTCATGAAGGTGAGCTTCGTGGTGAAGGACTGACCGTTGGCGAACGGTCCGTCGATTCCTGGGCGGAGTCGCCTCGCAGTTTCAGTGGAGTGGGAAGATGTCGCAGACGGACCAGCGCGAGATGCACGGCCTGCCCGTTCGCATCGTCAATACGCGGCCAGACATCGACACGGAACAGGTTGCCCGACGACTGGCCGCGGCACTCGATCTGATCGCCAGCTACGCGCCCCGCTGCTACCGGCGCTTCCACACCGATCTCGCCGGCTTCATCGTGGAGCGTTTTGCGTGCCGGGGCGCCTTCTTCCCTAGGTCCCGGGAGTGTCTCGTGGAGCTCACCTTTACGGTGAATCCGCAAATCGGGCTTCCCGAGATTGCCGCCTCGATTGTCCACGAGGCTACTCATGCCCGGGTGGCGCGCTGGTGCGGGTCCCTCTCGCTGGAACACCGGGCTCGCGAAGAGCGGCTATGCCGCCGGGCCGAGCTCGACTTCGGGGTTGCCCTGCCTGACGGTGCCGTCGTGGTGCAGCGCGCCCGGGAATCGCTGACATTGGCCGCGGAAGATGTCGCCCCCGCCATCGATTGGCAGGAAGCTGCCCGTCGGGTGGCCGAGGTTGACGCGGCGGCGCGAGGCACCCGCTAGCGGGCGCCATTCCAGCCGCCGGATGGCCTGGCCCGCGGTTGCTGCGGAGCGAGCCACCGCGCTTACCTAGGTCAGGGACGGCGGCGGCCTTGCCAGGCCTCGCGCCAGAAGCGCAGGTCGTTAGCAACGATCTCGAAAGTCAAGCATGTTGGGGGTCCCGTCCCGGGCAACTGTTCGGGCTCTCGGCGATCCACCACGGGTGGCACCCAGCGAACGAACGGGCTCGAGGCACCGAGGCCGGTCGGGTTACCATCCTATCCAGAAGTTACCGCAAGAGTCAGATTCAGAGATACCAGGCCGCGATCTACCGCAATCGTCCTGTTTGAGCAACTGCCCGTTGAGTGAGGGTCCATGAGAACTCGCCTTGAACTGTCTCGGGTTCGCTTGGCTCCGTTTGCCCTTGCCTTCGCGATCTGCGGGTACGCCCCAATCGCGGCCCACGCTCAGGCTCGAACCGGCGCTCGCGTGCGGGAACCGATCATTGGCGGGCCGTGTGAGGGTTGTGAAGGTGTGTTCGAAGGACTCCCGGCGACGTTGTCCTCCGTGACCAGAATCGCTGCGCCCCAGGAGCCGGGTGAGCCGCTCATCATCGACGGAACCGTTCGCGACCGCCGTGGCTCGCCGGCGGCCGGCATCCTCGTGTACGCCTATCACACGGACTCCAGCGGCGTCTATCGCCCGTTCGACCCCGCGCCGGGTGACGCGGCACGCCGGCACGGGCAGCTTCGCGGCTGGGCGAGGACGGATTCCCTCGGACACTATCGATTCATCACGATCCGGCCGGGGTACTACCCGCAACGCAACGCACCGCAGCACGTGCACATGCACGTGATTGAGCCGGGCTGCTGCACGTACTACATCGCGTCGATTCATTTCGACGACGATCCGTTGCTCAGCGAGGCGACGCGTCGCGAAGACGAAGCCGGCCGCGGCGGCAGCGGTCTCACGCACCCGGTGCGTAGCGCCGATGGCGTGTGGCACGTGCGTCGCGACATTCAGCTTGGCGCGGGTGTCCCGGGATACGACGAGGCACGGCGACGGCGCCCGTGACACGCGGCCCGGTCCGTGCCAGGTTGAAGCGGCTGACCCGCGTCATCGCCGTGGCCATGGGAGGCGTGGCGGTCGGCATTCAGTTTGTACGGCCCGCCCGCCCGCGTGGCGAGCTACCTGGTGACGGGAGGATGAACGACCTGGTGGTAGTTCCTGCGAACGTCGATTCACTCCTCCGGCGATCCTGCTACGACTGTCACTCCGATGACACCCGCTGGCCATGGTATTCGCAGGTCGCGCCGGTGTCATGGCTGATCATGAGGGATGTCCGGCACGGACGCGCCGATCTGGATTTCTCACGCTGGTCCGTAGACCCGGATCGCGAGCCAACGCCGAGTCAGCAATTGCGATGGATGTGTCAGGACGTGCGCCGAGGCATCATGCCGCCGAAGCTGTATGCTGTCGTGCACCGCGACGCTCGACTGACGGCGTCCGACAGGGATTCCCTCTGCGCGTGGTCTCGGCAACGCCTCTCTTCCGGCCAATAACTGGGCGAAGTTGAGGCAACGCCACGGGAGGCGTTGCCCTGACGAGCGTTGGAACGAGGTGCCGGCGCGGCCTGACCGGGGCGGTGCTGCCGGTGCGGCTCGGGCTCCGTCAGCGATTGCGCTTTCCGCCAAGGCCAGGCAGCATCAACGCGCGCGGTCTACGGGGCCGCACAGCAGAACGCCAATTCGTTAGACGGCGCGGCGTGACAGCCGAAACTTGGTTGTGCCCCGCTCACAGCAAACTCACAACGCCCCGATGCTCTGTTCCCATCAGGGAGTCCGATCGGTTGAGATCGCTTCAACCCGAGTTCACGAGGCCACTCTGCTAGTGCGCACCACACGTGGGGCTTCCTTCGGTCGTGGCAATCGCCATCTGCACGGCGTCGTAGGCGTTCACGATCCCGCCGGTCACCGAGAGACTCGAGAACGGGACCGGTACCTTGGAACCCGGCCGATTCACCACGATGTCGGGCCTGAAGCTCGAAGCCAGCACGATCTCCTTGACCTGATCGCTCGACAGCGACGGGAAGTAGGAGAGCAACAGGGCGACCACTCCGGTCACGATCGGCGCGGAATCGCTCGAGCCAGAACGGAACTCGTAGCCGTTGTCGGGAACGGGGCCGAAGATGTCACTGCCCGGCGCAAAGAGGTCGACGCCGGTCTTGCTGTAGTCCGAGTTCGGATGGGCCAACCGCTGGTCGAAGCGCGACCGACTCCATCCCACGGTGATGACGTTGGCAGCCTTCCTCCCGGCGGCGTCGGTCGCGGTCGGATAGTGGGGAACGGAGTCGATGTCGTTGCCATCGTTCCCCGCCGCGTGAATGATGAGCACATGCGCCCGCCCGGCGTACGCCACGGCCTCATCCACCACCTGCTTGTCCGGTGAATAGAGCTTCGAGAAGCTCATGTTGATCACCTGCGCGCCATTGTCCACCGCATAGCGAATCGCGTTCGCGATGTCCTTGTCCCGCTCGTCTCCCCCGGCGGTGGTGGCCACGATAGGCATGATGCGGACATTGTCGGCAACCCCATCCGTGCCGATGCCATTGCCGCGCATCGCAGCGATGATCCCGGCGACATGGGTACCATGGCTGAGAGTTCGGGCTCAGCCTGGCCTTCGGGCTGCCGTAGAATCGCTGCCGCACGTTGGTCGGATCATCGCCATTGATGCGCTGACTCGATACCGGAATCGGGTTGTAGAGCACCTTGAGGCCGTTGGTGTCGGCATCGGCGCCGGTGTGCGCCAGGAACTCTTCGCTTGGCACGCATGTAGACCGCCCACTCCCGCCGTGCAGCCGGGCTCAGCCGAGTGGTGTCCGCCTCGTCGTAGCGCTGCTTCCACGCGACGTAGGTCTGGGTGGCTGCGGCCTGCTCGTCCTCAACGACGCCACCGTCGGCGGTGCCCCGAAAGTTCCAGCCGTGGACATCGTCGATGTAGCCGTTGTGATCGTCGTCGATGCCGTTGTCCGGCACCTCTCCGGGTGTTGGTCCAGATCACGCCGTTCAGATCTTCGTGCCCGAGATCCACGCCGTTGTCGATCACGGCGACGATCACGGGCCGGGACGGTCGTCCCGCGAGCAGCTCGTAGGCCCTGTACAGGTTGATGCCCGCAATCCCGCCGTGGGGTCCCGGGCATACCAGTCACGCGCGGCGGAACCCTCCGGCGTCACGAGGTCCAATGGGTGGAAGCGGTCAGCGAGGCGACGCGGCTGCCGCACGGATCGCGCACCACCCCGAGCATCATCCACTGACCGGAGTGGTTGTACCGGGCCAGATAGACACCGGGCCGGCGCCGCAGCGGCCGGCGCCGGGAACGTCATCGAAGAGCAGGGTGTCGGCGCGCTCCCCAAACCGATAGCGAGCGACGACCTGGGTGGTGGTCGCGTTTGTCATGGTAAGGGAGTCCGTCGAGAACGCGAGGACGGTCGCGGCCCGCCAAGTGGTCTCTTTCACGGAGAGTTGCCCGGGCAACCGTGCCCCATGCAGCTCGGTCATCAGCAGGAGCAACAACGCTGTGCGGCAGGGGCCGGTCATCGCCGCCGCGCGCCTCGGATAGCGCATTGACGTTTCCAGGGATTGGGGTCATCAGGAATGCTGGGGCACGCCCCAACGTAGCGCATGCGAGATTCACAGGCGAGTACAGGAGCGCAAGGTCGTGAGCCCGCCACCGGCGGGCGGGCTTGTGAGCTACCTTTCAATCTCGCAAGGGCTCAGCACACCTCACAAACGGCCTCCTCGGCCCCATTCGGCGGACCTGCCGTGATGGTGCGTCACCTGATGTGTCTCGGGATGCTGGTGACTGTCTCCGCTTGCCGGGGATCGTCGCGCAGTCAGGCCATGTCCGACTACGACCTGGTGATCGTGAATGGCAGGGTGATGGACCCAGCCACGGGCCTGGATGCTGTTCGCAACGTGGGGATCGCGGGCAGTACCATCCGGGTGATTACGGATCAGCCCCTGAGCGGTCGCGACACCATTGACGCCGGCGGAATGGTGGTCGCCCCCGGGTTCATCGATCTGCACCAGCACGCTCAAGACAGCGCAGGGTATCGTGTGGAGGTGCTCGATGGCACGACCACGGCGCTTGATCTCGAAGATGGCACTGTCGATGTCGACCGCTGGTACGCGGAACGCAACGGGAGTTCCCTCGTCAATTACGGTGTGAGTGTCGGACACGATCAAGTGCGAATGCAAGTGATGCACGATGCCGGCAAGGATACGCCGATCGGCCCGGCGAAGCTTCGCGCCAGTACCCCTGGAGAATTGACCGAGATGCTCGCGACGATTGATCACGGCTTGCGTCGGGGGGCCGTCGCGGTGGGCATGCTGATCGAGTTCACGCCGGCTGCGACCCCTTGGGAGATTGTCGAGGTGTTTCGGGTCGCGGCGACGCATGGTGCGACGGTGCACGTGCACATGCGCACTCTCGCCGAGCCATACTACTTTTCGAGACCGAGGAGGTGATCGCCGCGTCGGCAGCGACCGGTGCCTCGGCACACATCGAGCACATCCAGAGCTCACTCGGAGAGGACACGCCCCGCGGGCTGGGTCTGATTCGCGGAGCACGGGCGCGTGGCCTCGACATCACGACTGAGGTCTATCCGTACACGGCATCGATGTCGTCGATTGAGGCCGCAGATAACGACGACTGGACGTCATGGCCTGAGTCGAAGTTCCAGCGCATGGAATGGGCCCTCACCGGCGAGAGGCTGACTCGCGAGTCGTTCGCCCGTTACCGTGCCATCGGCGGCCTCATCGTCGACTACAACAACACGGAGGAGATTGTCGCCGCGGCGGTGGCGGACTCGCTGACCATGATCGCCAGTGACGGCATCCTCGACAACGGTGTTGGGCATCCACGTGTGGCCGGGACCTTCGCGCGGCTCCTGGGCCGCTATGTCCGTGAACAGCACGCCCTCACACTGATGGACGCGCTGCGCAAGATCACGATCGGGCCCGCCCGCCGTCTGGAACACCGCGTGGCGGCGATGGCGGCCAAAGGCAGGCTGCAAGCAGGCGCCGACGCGGATATTGTCCTCTTCGATCCGAACACGATCATCGACGGTGCAACGTATCGGGAGCCGACGCTGCCACCGCGAGGGCTGCGAGATGTGGTCGTGAACGGCATCGTAGTCGTACGAAACGGCGAGGTTGAGCCGCATACCTTTCCTGGGCGCGCCGTTCGGGGTCCAATCGAGTGATGCCTCACCTGTCCTCGCGGCAGAAGCGCAGCGTCGTCTTGCGGAAACGCAGTCGGGGTCAAGCGATGGCATCTGCACTCCGCGCGGGCATCGTGTGAGCGACAGTGTGCCCCCCTATTCCATGAGGCTCCTGGTCATGCGCAGCCTGCCCGTTCTCGCAGTACTCCTGCTCAGTGCTTCGGCCTGTGCCGCGCCGTCGTCCACCCACGAACGTGTCATTGAGATCGTCGCCAACGACTACTCGTTCGTGGCGCCTGATACAGTCTCCCCGGGCCCGGCGGTGCTTCGGCTCACGAACCACGGCCGCGTGCCGCACGAAATGATCGTCATGAGGCTCCGGCCAGGTGCCTCAGTGGCGGACCTGTTCGCGGCGCAGCAGAGCGGAGAGCCCTTCAGGCCGAGCCTCGATGGAGGCAACGCGGTGCTCTTTGCACGACCGGGGGCCACCGGCGACGGGCGTTTGAGCGTGGATCTCGAGCCGGGGCGGGACTATGTGCTCTGGTGCAACTTTCGAGACGGCGAGGAGATGCCGGTGCACTCGGCGATGGGCATGTTCAAGCAAATTCATGTGGGTGGGTCGTCCGGAGCGGCATCGGCTAGCTCGCTGGCACGTCGCGTAGTCGTTGACGTCGGTGACTACGCCTTCGGCGTCGCGGACACACTCCCAGCGGGCGAGACGGAATTCGTAATGACGAACTCCGGGGTGCAGCGTCACGAGGTCTCGTTCAGTCGCCTGAAGGCCGGGACGACGCCGGCCGTCTTTTTTTCCGAGTACCTGAACGGCAACGACGTCGATTCTCTGTACGACGATGACGGGGCCATACTCACTGCCTACGGCGGTGACCAAAACGACTTTGCGGTCCGCATCGACCTCATGGCGGGACGTTCGTACGTGGTCCTCTGCGAGTTCAGGGACACCCCGGATGCGCCGGTGCACGCGAAGATGGGCATGTTCAAGGGAATCGAGGTGCGCTGAGTGGCCGCCAGCCGCTCACCCAATCACCCCCATCCTCGCCAGGGTGGTCGATGGCGGGAGCCTGTGCTTGGCGTGGATTGCCGAAACGCGGGACACGGTCACCCTGCGTGGCTTGGAGGTGGGCCGGTATGACGTCTTCGTCGTTGACGAGCTGGTGCCCGAGAGCGGGGCCGCTCAGGTTGACACCTTCGCGGTTGGGTCAGTGAACGGAAGATCCCGACAGTGACTGTCGTCGGCAGGTGCTGGGGCGTGACACCTGACCGGCTGATTTCCAGCCGGGCGCGGGATTCCGCTGTGCCCTTGACCCGACCTCCTCAGGGCGGGGGTCGCTTGTCCACCACCGGATCCAGCGCCGCCGGCAACGCCAGTGCGTCGGCGATCCTGGCCAGTTGTTCCGCTTCTTGCCACTGCCGCTCCAGCAGCGCGAGTTCTCCGGCGAGGGCCCGGGCCTCTTCCTCCTCGCTGAGCCACATCTCGAGGGCGAGGCGGTCAGCCCGTTCGAGCGAGGCGAGCATGAAGCCCTGCTCCTCAAAGCCGTCAGATCGCAGTGGCTGACCCGGCGCGCTGACCCAGGGATTCACTTGCGACATGCCCAAGCGCATTCGCTGACCGACCGGTGCCTGGCGGAGGCCGACGGTCTCGGTGGTGAGTCGAGAGAGCCACCGATCAATCCCGCCCGCCTCGATCCGGCCGACGGCGTGGTCGAGTTCCTTCGCTGACCCGACATTGCGATTGATCAATCCGAGCACCTTGCGGACGAGCAACCGGGCACCTGCCCCGGAGACGGTGACGTGGCGCTTCCGCAGTGCCGCGACGACTCCCGGTGACCAGGACACGGCCATCTCGCCGTTCACCAGCGCCAGATGCGCCGTGTTTGCCGTCTCCGCCCTGATCTTCACGATGCCCGGGGTGCCCGGCACGGTGGTGAGCACGCGGCCCCGCAAACCCTGCAGATAAGAGCCAACGCCCACCACACCGTACATCAGCGCCATCGAGATCGGTACGTCGATCAGGAAGGACGGTGACGAAGGCATCAGCAGGGAACTCAGTCCGTTGTTGACCGCCACCGTGGCAACCAACCCCGCACCGCCAAGGGTCAGATTGAGCCGCCGTCGCCGCTTGTATTGCGCACCATACCGCCAGGAGGCGAACTCCGGTCGCTGTGGTGCACCGATCCGCACCAGGTCGAGTCCTGCACGGACCCGTGCGAGGCCGATCTGGTCGGTGGAGTACCGCGTGCGAGTATCGCGGAAGAGCCGCTCGCACGCATCGATCGTTTCGAGGCGGGTTTCAAAGGGCACCAGGTTCCACTTGCCACACGACCGGCAAACGACCCAGAGGCGCCCCAGTGCGGCGTCAAAGGCCACCCGCCGACCGATCGGCAGCGTTTCGAGGACATCGTTCGCGCCGAGGTGTCGCGTGCAGTGGAGGCAGGTGGAGTACACGGAGGAAATGTAAGAGGTGAGAACCGGATCGAATGGAGTGCGGAGAACCTCGGGTGAGTGATACAACTCCGAGCGTTCATCTCGGAATTGGCTGATCGGGCCAGCGACGAGTGCCCCTGCAAGGACAGGGCTTGCCAAGCCCCGCCGCCGCACGAATCCTTCGGGCGCCCTGCCGAACAGCGCCTGCTTTCCAGGCCACCAGCACCGACGGTGCTCGACCCGGGCGCTGGCGGATCAGCGGAGGCAGTTGCAGTTCGTCGCGGTATCTCGGTGGAGGCCGCCGAGGATATGGTGCGACGACTATGCACGCAGTGGCACAGATGTCAGCCCTGCGATCATCCTGTAGCTGGTCGGCATCCTCGGACTGCTTGGTGGAATGATCGGGTCATCAAGTCGCAAGCCGGGGCGGAGACGGTACCATTGATCGGGCGTACGTCCTGGCCGTGCCGCCTGACCCCGCTGCGGAAGGGCAGCGCCTTGGGCTGTGGCGTACTCTTGTCCGGAGCATTCCGTGTCATTCTGCGATCGTGTTCGGTGCGCGTCGATTGGAGCCTCAATACTGGTCGGGGTAGTGTTTCTTCCCGTCGCTCATGCTACAGCCCAGGTTGAGTCGCAACTCTCGATCGCTGCAACCAAACAATGGGCCAACGTCGAGCGCGTCCTGAATCCGGCCGGCGTGACCGCCGGGTTCACGGTGTTCCCGGTGCCGGTGGCGAGCGTGCGGGTGACCTGGACGCAGCTTTGGGGGGCTGCCGAGTATCCCCAGCTCTTTTGTGACGAATACTGGCCTCTCTATCTCAACTGTACCCAGGAACCGGCCACGCATCGGACGTCGGTTCGACGACTCGAGCTGGGGGTTGCCATCAATCCCCGGCTCGGCAAGAACTGGCGACTTGCCCTCGGGGTGGGGAGTGGTTGGACCTGGCTGCACGGGTCCGGAGCAGGCCTCACATCGGGACGACCCGAGGCGGCCGTGCTGACGGCTTCCAGTCACGGCGAGGCAGTCTGGGTTGGTGCTGACCGGCGGCTCGATCAATCCGGCCGCTTCGGTGCCTCGATCGAAATCCATCGCCTCGTGGGGGAAGCGCTCGATGCCTGCGTGACCGATGTCGCCATACCCTTCTGTCACACACTTCGCGCGACGAGCATCCGGGTGGGCATTCACATGCGGCTGGAGCCGGAAGCGGGGCACCGCTAGCGCAACTGAACAGCCGGGGACATTGTTGACTGATAGGCGAAGACATTGCTAACGCTCGGGGCCCGTGCGGTCTCGGCGCCTCACCCTGCCTCAGCACAGGCTCTTGCATGCGACACCTCTTCGCGCTGGCCCTGACAGTGTGCGTTGTGGCTCCGGAGCCGCCAGCCAAGTGGCACCTGGTGGAGGAGTGGCGGGTCGGGGGTAACGTGGACGGTCCGTACTCGCTGACGGACATCCGCGGGATGGCGATCCTGCCCAACGGCCACATCGTGATCCTGGATCATCAGGATCAGCAGCTGCACTTCCTCGATGCGCGCGGGAGGCTGTTGAGGACGGTGGGCCGGAAGGGGGAGGGGCCGGGCGAGTTTCAGGGGGCGAACGGCCTGGTCCTGACTCCCGACGGTCGGGTGATCGTGAACGACCCGGACAACAACCGGCTGACGGTGCTGAGTCTCACTGGGGATCTCCTCGAGAGCGTCCCGATCACCAATCCGTGGGGCTTCTCCTACACCTGGGATGCGTGGGTCGACCGGAGTGGGCGGGTGAACGAGTACGTCCCGGTCCGCCGTGGCAACGAGCGGGTGGCGGGGAGACGTCTCTGGTCGGCCGACCTCGCCACCGTCGACACGGTCTATCCAGTGACCTGCCCTGCGGTCGTGCAGCCGACCTCGGCCGACTTCTCCTACTCATTCCAGAGTTCGCGCGGCGGGATGACCATGGGAATTCCGCACGCGACGCCGCGGCGCACCGGGGTGAGTGCCCCGGACGGGTCGTCGTGGCGGAGTGCGTGGCCGGAGTTCAACAGCATCAGGCACGTCCCAGCGGGGCAGTGCGAGCCGGATGTGACGGTCGCGCTCCGGGAGGCGCGGGTGCCGATCCCGACTGCGGTGCGTGACTCGGCGGTGGAGCTGGTGAAGACGAATGCAGCGAAGTACGGCGCGCCGATCCCAGACCTGAGCAAGATCCCGCGCAGCTACCAGCCGTTCGACGCGCTGTTCCTCGACAGTGGCAGTCGGCTCTGGGTCGAGCGCCGGTCCGACGCGACCCACAAGCGTTTCGATGTGTTCTCGCCGGCCGGAGTGCTGCTGGCGCAGGCCGACGAGCCGCCGTTGCTGCAGCCCTATCGGCCGTTCATCATCACGAACGACCGGATGCTGGGGTTTGTGGCGGATGGGGATGGGGTGCAGTATCTGGTCGTGTGGAAGATCGGACGGTAGGGCGAGCCGATCCGGCGCAGCCGATTGCGCTTCGGGGATCGGGTCCTGGCCAGTGTTCGATTACCGGCTCACACCCGGACAAAGCGACACGCCCGCTCTCGTCGCTCGGCGCTACTTTCTCGCTTCTTCCAGCACCATCTTCGTCAATCCAGCGACGGTGCGGATTTCCAGCTTGTCCATCAGGCTCTCCCGGTGCGTTTCCACGGTGCGATGGGAGATTCCCAGCCGGGCCGCAATCTCCTTGTTGGTCTCGCCGCCGGTGATGCCGAGCAGGACGTCCCGTTCGCGCGGCGTGAGCACGTCGAGGGGTGACGACGGCGGCGGGGCATTGCGGGCCTGTTCGAGCCGGGCAGCGATTTCCGGCGGGAAGAAGAGTTCGCCGCGATGCACCGCGTGGACGGCACGGCGCAACTCGGAGGGCAGGGAATCCTTGAGAAGGTAGCCGCGAGCTCCAGCGGTGACGCTCTGCAGGATGTACTCGGGCTCGTCGTACATCGACAGCACCAGCACGCGGGTCGGTGCGCCAAGCCGGGCCAGTTCCGCCGCAACCTTGAGCCCGTTCCGGCCAGGCATCGCGACGTCGATCACCAGCACGTCGGGATCTTCCTGGGCCACAAGGGCGAGCGCCTCATCCCCGTCCTTTCCTTCGCCGACCACGAGCAGGTGGGGATCGCTTTCCAGCACGCGGCGGATGCCTTCACGCACCACGGCGTGATCGTCGACCACGGCAACGCGGATCGGGGCTCCGAGCACCGGGATCGCGGATTCGATCGTGGGTTCGTTCACACATCCTCCTCAAGGGGCAATTCGACAGTCACCAGCACTCCTGACGGCAGAACGGAATGGACGTCGACGCTCCCGCCGAGCGCCATGATCCGTTCCCGCATCCCGGCGAGGCCGACATGGTTTGCTCCCGTTCTCGCGGGCCCTTCCCCGCTGGGCAGGCCACGACCATTGTCGCGCACAGTAAGGCGCAGGCGCGGGCCGTCAATCCGGAGATGTACGGTGACATGCGATGCTTCGGCATGGCGCACGACATTCGCCAGCGCCTCTTGAGCCGCCCGGAAGAGGGCCAGCTCCGCCTCGGCAAGGAGGCGCGGCGGCATGGCAGGAAGTTCCACATCGACGGTCAGGGGACCGCGTTCGCGCACATCGTCGGCCAGCGACCGGATCGCCGGCAGGAGCCCGAGATCATCGAGCAGGGCCGGGCGCAGGTCGTGCATCACGCGCCGGATGCCCCGGATGCCGCCGTCCACCAGGGCGAGCACGTGGTCCAGCCGGTCGCGGGCGACATCGTCGGCGCCCTCGCGCAGCATCCCGACCTCCATCTTGACGGCCGAGAAGGTCTGGGCGGTCTCGTCGTGCAGGTCACGCTGCAGGCGGCGGCGCTCCTCTTCGTGCTGTCGCACCATCCGGGTGGAGAGGTGCGCCAGCTCGCTGGTGCGCTCCTCCAGCCGTGTGGCCAGTTCTGACAGCACCATCAACCCGAAGCCGACACCAACAGCGAGTTCGAAGAGAATGTCCAGGTAGTAGCCCCACGGCGTCCAGGCTCCCTGGGCGCGGAGGAACGGGTAGTCGAGGTGATGCAGTCCCCAGAGGACGAAGGCGACCGCGACAAAGCGGGCACCGTTGGAGCCGGTGCGACGGCCATGACGCCAGAACACCCAGGCCGTCCAGAGGGTCGCGCCGGAGATCAGGGCGACCATGGGGATGGCCACCAGCATGAACTGGTCGAGGAAGGCGACGGCGAGCCACGCGCCGAGGAGCGGCACCAGGGCGAGAGCGGCGTAGGCCGGTCGCCAGGAGGCATTCTTCGAGAAGACCAGCGCGGCCCAGAGGATCGCCAGGGCGACCCAGCCGGTGGCGACCTGATGCCAGAAGAGCCAGGTCAGGTTGCCGGTGGCGAGCAGCGCAATGATCGCGCCCAGCCGCAGCGTGTAGAGCCCCCAGGCGGCGGCCCACACCGCCAGCCACGGCTCGCGCAAGCGACGATAGAGCACCAGCGCGAAGCCGGCGAGCCCCGCCGTTACCACCGCCTGGAAGACGACGTGGGCAAGTTCAGAGGCGGCGGCGAGTGGTATCGGTCCCTGCATCCGGCGAAACGTGCCGCAACCGATGCGCGGTGGCTAGGGGCGGGAGCGCGACGGCTCGCGGGCCACCGATGGCCATTGCCGGACCTCCTGCCATCACCTCGCCAGCGCGGTTGCGGCGTCGGGCCCGGCCCTGCTAGTTTTTTCGCCCTACCGGAGGACCAGCATGCTCTATTATTTCGGAATGATCATGGCGGTGATCGGCGCGGGGGTGCTGATCGGTGCGCTCACGTACGTGACGCTGCTGCTGACCGTCGTGATCATGTCGATGTTCGCCTTCACCGGCCGCCCCGATCCTGGACAAGATCTTCAAGGAGTGATCTGCTCGTCGGTCTCGGCCTCATTGCGGTTTTCGGGGGTGGTGGCTTCTCGCACCGCCCCCTCGTAATTGATGGTTGCGCTGCCCAGCAGTTCGCCGAGGCCGCGGACCTTGAGTCTGATGGCCGCCCCCGCGTCGCAGCAGCGTCTCCATGTAGCCGAACGTCTCGGCGAGGGACGAGACGCTCAGTGCAGCTGGCCTGGGCCTTGAGTTCGCCGAGCAGCTTGATCAGCGACCGGATCGGCTGGTCGTCGACGTGGTTGGTCGACATCAGCTCGAGCACTTGCGGATCCGGGCGAACTTGGGTGGCAGGGTGTTCAGCCAGGCCATTCGGACCTGCTGGGCGGATGACAACTTGGCGGCCACGTCGTGCTCCTCCTGACTGAGTCCCGTGGATCCTCGGCGGCTTGAGGAGCCGGGCGACCGATTTCCCGCTGGGAAGATAGGGCCATTCATGCGCATCTCGGACATTTCGATCAGTCGGCCGGTGTTTGCCTCGATGATCTCGCTGGCGCTGGTCCTGTTTGGCGCCCTCGGTTACAGCGCGGCTGACGGTCCGGGAACTCCCCGATGTCGATCCGCCGATCATCTCGGTGACCACCACCCTGCGCGGGGCCAACCCCCGCGTGATGGAGTCTTCGGTCACCGACGTCCTCGAGGAAGAGCTGAGCACGTTGCAGGGACTGCGGACCATCACCTCCTCGAGCGCCGAGCAGTCGAGCACGATCGTGCTGGAGTTCATTCTGGGCCGGAACGTCGAGTCGGCCGCCCAGGACGTCCGCGACAAGGTCAATCGGGTGCGCGGGCGCCTGCCGGTGGATGTCGACGAGCCGGTCATCGCCAAGCAGGACGCCGACGCCCAGCCGTTCTTCTACCTCTCGCTTTCGTCGCCGACCGATGGACCTGATGCAGCTCAGTGACCTGGCCGACCGGGTGGTGAAGCAGCGGCTGCAGACCGTGTCCGGGCGTCGGCAGCGCCCAGATCATCGGCGAGCGTCGCTACTCCATGCGCGTCTGGCTCGATCCCGACGCCCTGTCCTCACGCGGCCTGACGGTGCAGGACGTGGCCGCGGCCATCCGCTCGCGCAACGTCGAGGTTCCTGCCGGGCGGATCGAATCGACGCAGCGCGAATTCACGGTCCGCTCGCTCGGCGAACTCCGTACGCCGGAGGAGTTCGCCGACCTGGTGGTGTCGAACAGCAACGGCGTCCTCGTCAAGTTGCGCGACGTGGCACGGGTTGAGCTCGGACCCGCGGATGATCGCTCCGCTGATCCGCTTCGACGGCGATCCCTCGGTGGGCATCGGGGTGGTCCGCCAATCCAAGGCCAACCTGATCGACGTGTCGAACGCGATCCACAAGGCCCTTCCCGAGATCGCAGCGGAGCTGCCGCCCGGGGTGCACCTGACGACGGCGTTCGACCAGTCGGTCTTCGTGAAGCGTTCGATCGCCGACGCCGAGCGGACCCTGGTCGAAGCCGCCCTGCTGGTCGTGGTGATCATCTTTCTTTTCCTGCGGAACTTCCGCGCCACGCTCATCCCGGCGTTTGCCATCCCGACGTCGATCATCTCGACATTCGCGGTGATGTTCGTCATGGGATACTCGATCAACAACTTCACCCTGCTGGCGCTCACGATCGCCATCGGGATCGTGGTCGACGACGCGATCATCGTGCTGGAGAACTGCCTATCGGCATCAGGAGGAACTCGGCGAGGATCCGATGACCGCCGCGCGGCGGGGCACCAGCGAGATCGGCTTCGCGGTCATTGCGACGACCGCTTCGCTGATGGCGGTGTTCGTGCCGCTGGCGTTCCTGCAAGGCAACACCGGCCGGCTCTTCAATGAGTTCGGCATTGCGGTGGCCGGGTCGGTGCTGCATTTCGGGCTTCGTGGCCCTGACGCTGACGCCCATGCTCTGCGCCCGGATGCTGCGGGTGCCACCGAGCCATGGCGCAGTGTACCAGGCGCTGGAACGGGGCTTCGATGGACTCGCGCGCGGGTACCGCGCGGCACTCGCGAGGCGCTGGGCAACCCCGGCCTGGTCCTCGGCTTCACCGTCGGACTGCTCGGCTCACGGCGGTGCTGGTGTTCACCAGCTCGCTGAAGCGGGAGTTCATCCCTGCGGATGATCGGGGCGTGATCTTCACGCAGGTGCTCGCGCCGGAGGGCTCGACGCTCGGCGTACACCGACGGTATCAGCGGCAGGTCGAGGCGACGTTCCATTCGCGACGCCCGAGGTCGCGCACGTCTTCTCGATCATCGGGCGAGGCCCTTCCACCAACGGCGGATTCGTGGTCGGGCTGCTGAAGCCGTGGGAGGACCGGAAGCGCGACGTGAAGGCCGTGCTCGGTGATCTGCGTCCGAAGCTCGGCGCCATCTCCGGCGTCATGGCCTTCGCGGCCTCGCCGACCGCGATCGGTGGGAGCGGGTCGCCGGTGCAGTTCATCGTCCGCAACCCCGACTACGACTCGCTCCTGGCGGGCAACGACCGGATGCTCAGCCGCGCGCGCGGCATTCCAGGGGCTGGTCAACGTCGATACCGACCTGAAGGTGAACAAGCCGGAGCTCACGGTGGCCTTCGACCGGAATCGCGCCGAGGACCTCGGGGTGCCGGTGGCCGATGTCGCCTCGACGCTGCAGACCATGCTCGGTGGTTCACGGACTGGCACGTTCACGCGCGGCCGACAATCTCTTCGATGTCCTGCTGCAGCTTGATCGCGACCGTCGCGCCACACCACAGGACATGACGTCGCTCTTCGTGCGTGGACGCAGCAACAACCTGGTCCGCCTCGATGCCCTCGCCACGATTCACGAAACGACTGGCCCCCGCGCCATTTCCCACTTCGACCGGGTCCGCGCTTCACCATCACCGCGGCGATCGCCCCGGGATACACCCTCGGCGAGGCGATCGACACGCTCACGGCCTGGCGAAGAGCACGCTCCCCCCCGGCACCACCATCGCGCTGGGCGGCGAGTCCCGCGAGCTCTCCGAGAGCGGCAACGAGCTGCTGCTTCGCCTTCGGCCTGGCGATCCTCGTCGTGTTCATGGTGCTCGCGTCACAGTTCGAGTCAGTGCTCCATCCGTTCACCGTGCTGATGGCGGTCCCGCTCGCAGTGATCGGAGCGATCTTCACGCTCAAACTGGTCGGCGCCACGATCAATCTCTATTCGCAGATCGGCATGATCCTGCTGGTGGGGCTGGTCACCAAGAACTCCATCCTGCTGGTCGACTCCGCCAACAAGCTGAAGGCCGGCGGACGCGACCTGATGGAGTCGATGCTCGAGGCGGGCCGGATTCAGGCTTCGCCCGATCCTGATGACCTCGGTCGCCACCATCATGGGCGCGCATGCCGGTCGCACTCGGGCTCGGCGCCGGTTCGACCTCACGTCGTCCGCTCGGGCTACGCCATCGTCGGTGGCATCCTCTTCTCGACGCTGCTGACGCTGTTTGTGGTCCCGGCGTCTGGCTGCTGCTCGAGCGGCTCACGGGTCGCCGCCGGGCGCAGGCACCGAGGCGGCTGGCCGCCGTGGAGGCACTCATGATCGCTCCCGCCGCTTGCGCTGCTGCTCGCCGCACTTGGCGCCCGCGGGATACCTGCCCGTGGTGACCCTTGCCGAAGCGCTGAGCGCGCTGTGCATCTCGATCCGGCCTACGTCCAGGCGCTGACCCAGGTCAACAATGCCGAAGCCGCACGGAAGCGGCGCATCTGGCGTTCTTCCTGCCCACCGTCAACGCGACGACGAGCTACACCAGCTCTCGACGCAGCAGTTCAACCTCGGGACCGGGTCAGCCGGCATCGGCCAGCGCGAGCTGCGTCGCTCGATGCGCGCTATGAACTCTTCAATGGCGGCCGAAACATCGCCGAAGCCAAGCGAAGCGCGGACGGCCTTGAGGCGGCACGGGCCGGAGAAGTGGGTGCGCGCTTCATGATCGCCGCGCAGGTGGAGCGCGCCTACTACGATGTGCTCGGCGCCCGCGAACTTCTCGAAGTCGGGTCAACAGCGCCTGGCCCGGGCGCAGGAGCAACTGGTGACCGCTCGGGCTCGCGTGGTGAGCGGCGCCACGGTCCAGTCCGATTCGCTGCAGGTCCTGCTCGAAGTGCAGCGCGCCGGGACCGAAGTCGAGCGGCGCAGGCGGACCTGGTCAGGTCAGCCAGCTCGAACTCGGGCGCCGGACCGGCAGCGATCGGTGGCGCCGATGCCGCACCGCTCGACACGCTCCCGCCGCCGCCGCTTTCGCTCACGCTGGAAGAAGCGTTCCAGTATGCGGCGACGCAGGGTCCGGCCTGGGTGCAGGCGCGGGCCAACGAAAGCGCCGCCGCAGCATCAACTGCGTGCGCGGCTCGGCAGCTACTTTCCAACGGTCGCGCTCACCGCGTCCCTCGCAAGTTCGACTCGAAATTCTTCCCCTCGCTCACGACGCGTCGCACGGTCGGGTTCACGATCTCCCTGCCGATCTGGGATGGCGCGCAACGCGAACTCGCGCTGGCGCGCTGCGATCCAACCGCACCCTGGCAACGGCCACCGCGAGAACCTCGAGCGATCGATCGCCATGATGTCACCCAGGCGTATACCGGATACGCGTCGCTCGCGCTCGCTCGCCAGTGACGCTCACCGGGGTCGGCCGTTGCCAACGAAATCTACCGGGTGCAGGATGCCCGCTATCGCGCCGGGGCGGCTACGGTGCTCGAGTTGCTCGATGCCCAGGCGCAACTGGTGCAGGCGCAGGCTGATGTGGTGCAGGCGCGCTACGGTGTCCGGCTCGCGCTGGCCTCGCTGGAAGTACTCCTTGGCCATCGACTCTTTCCCGTCCCCGATCGGAGCAATCCGTGATCGCTCATCCGAATGTCGCTGGCCTGGCGGCCCTGCTGATCTGCGTTGCTGCCTGTGGCGGAACCTTCCGCGGCGCCGGCGGGGACGAGAGGGCGGGGCGGCAGGCCACGCCGCACCGCCGTGGAGGTGAGCACGGCGTTCAGCGATACCGTCGTCGACGCGATTGTCGCCACCGGACAGATCGAGGCGCTCCAGCAGATCGCGCTCCGTCCGGATGCCGAGGGACGGATTGTGGGGCTGCTGGTCGCCAGAAGGCGCCATGGTCGCGCAGGGCGCTCCGCTGATCAAGATCGATGACGCCGAGCTCAAGGCGCAGGTCGAGCGTGCCCGAGCCGATCACGACCTCGCCCGGCAGGCCCTGGACCGCACGCGGCAACTGCTCACCGAGAAGGCGGCGGCGACGGCCGATCTGGAACGCGCCGAGGCGGCGGCCCGAAGTTCGCAGGCCTCGCTCGACCTGCTGCAGTTGCGTCTCGACCGCACCATCGTGCGGGCGCCGTTCGCTGGGGTGGTGGGACAGCGCCGCATCTCCCTGGGCGACTATGTCACCACCAGCACGCAGTTGCTGACGCTGCAGACGATCGCCCCGGCGCGGGCGACGTTCTCGGTGCCCGAACGCTACGCCGCCGACCTGAAGTCGGGGAGAACGGGTGGAATTCCAGGTCGCAGCCCTGCCGGAGCACGGTTCGATGCGCGGGTCGACTTCGTTGATCCCGTCATCACGCTGCCGGGGCGGACCATCACCGTGAAGGCGATCACCGCGAACAGTGCGCACTCCTTGCGACCCGGCATGTTCATCGAGGCGCGGCTTGCGATCGGCATGCGCCCGCGCGCCATGGTGATTCCTGAAGAGGCAATCTCGCCAACCGCCATCGGCATCGTGGGTCTGGGTGGTCGTCGATGGGAAGGCGACGCGGCGCGAAGTCGAACTTGGCGTACGGATGCCGGGGTTTGTCGAAGTCCGGAGCGGCATCGAGCCGGCGATCGCCGTCGTGATCGGCGGCCAGGACCGGCTCGTCGAAGGCGCGGCGGTTAAGCCGACCGAAGTCAACCGCCGGCCGAGGGGTACACGAACCATGATCCGCCGCGGGCCGTGGTGGCTCTTCTCCTCGCCGTCAGGCCGGGGCCCGCCCGCCCGCCGGTTGCCGAACGCTGGGAGCTGGAGATCATCGGCCCGGACCACGTCGAGCACGGCGAATTCCGGTTCGACGGCACGCCGGCCGCCTCGTGCTCGAGAGGCGACGATAGCATCCTCCTTCCGCTTGCCCATCTGATCCGCACCGACACGCTCATCCCGTTCGACCTCGTGGCACCGCGCCGGCGCTTCTCCGGGCTCCATCCGCGCGTGACCAGATGCGCCGGCGTGGTGGTCGATCTCGATGGCTCCCGCCTCCCTGGAATGCCAGTCGCATCCCGGCAGGAGCGAATCGGTGGCCGGTACCGCCGCGTCTCACCATCCGCCAGCTGGAAACCGGAAGCGACCGGGCCACGTCGTCGTGCCCGGGGCCTGGCGCGCGGCCTTCGCGACACGCTCCGGCTGCAGGCCGAGTACGACACGATTCGCCGGGCGGCGGGATTCGCCGCCTGGGGTGGAGTGCAGTTGCAGGCCGCGCCGGAGCAGATGCAGCTCGGACTGGACCGCACCGTGCATGAGTCCGCCAAGCGCGCGCTGGAGGCCATCGCGACGACCGACGCAGCGAAGCACGGCTTCGAGCAGCTCTTCCAGGGTCCACGAGGTTGGCGCGTCGACCTGCACGACATGGCCATCGAGGTGGCCTGCGGGTCGATCCCCGCTTCCGTCTCGACGCCGCGATGGCGCCGATCTGGAAGCTCGCCCCCGGGAGCACGCCGCCGCTCGACTCCACTGCCGTGCTCGAAGTCGCCTGGCGATTCTGGTCGCGGCTTCAAGAGCGATTCGGCGTTCGCCTCCAGCCGTTCGACTCGCTCGAACGGCCCTCGATCCCGCGCGGCGTCGCCGAGGCACGCCTGCTGATGCGGGGATATGACGACGCGGCGGGCTGGTGGCGCAACGCGGTGCAGTGGCTGATGACGGAACGGTGGATTGCGACACCGGCGGGCGATCGATCTCCGGAACAGCTGGTTTCAGCCTTCTGGGGCAGCGAACGGCTGACGCTGCCGTGGATCTCCTTCGAGCATTTCGGCAGCGCCCAGGCGGTGCCTTTGCCCTCGGTGGCTCCCATTCTCGGCCGCCTCATCCGGCCGGCCAATGCGATCGCCGGGGACTGGCTGCGGCAGCGGATGGCCGCCGACGCCGGCCTCGACGACGTGATCGAGCTCGCCGCCTGGCGTACCCTCGACTGGGGCGAACCATTCCGCGTCGTGGTCAGCGGTCGTTCCCGGTACCTGACTTCCCCGGCCGTCGAGGCGCGCAGTCATGGCGGTGACCTGCTCGGGACGTTCGATCGCATCCGCATCGAGCCAGGAATTCCACCGCTGCTGGCCGTTGCCACGCTGACCCACGAGTGGCAGCACCTGATCCTGACGGGGCGGCGACTGCAGGGAACGGCGCCCGGCGTTCACGAGAACACCGACGAAATCCGCCTCCTCGAGGAAGATCCCTGGCTGGCTGAGGGAGCAGCCGAATGGGCCACCGATGTCATTCTGGCGCCTTGCCGCCAGCAGGCTCCCGGTGCTGCTGGCCATCTCGCAGGCCCGCCGTTTCGCGATCCAGACCCGAACCAGCGACGATCCGCACGCACTTGGCTATCGTTTAGTTCGTGCCGCGGCTGCGCGGGCCGGTGACCCCGGCACTCGTTCGGCATCGGCTGACCCAGCTACCTGCACGACCTGCGCGGCTTCGCCCGGGCCTCCGGCCTGGCGGGAAGGGCTCCTGCCGCCCGCTCGCACTGGTTAGGCCGGTGAACGCGGCGGTGATCCCGGAAGTGACCTTCGTGTTGATGGTGGCGCCGCACTGGATGTCCATCGCCGCTTCCGTGTCTCTCTTCCTCCGCTGGAGCACTGATGTTTTCTCGTTGTCGATTTCTCGCCGTCGCGCTCGGCGCGCTGGGGTCCTTGCGGCTCCACTGCGTGCCCAACAGACCACGGCCGAACGGACCAGCGACGCCCAGACGTCGAGCCACGCCGACGTGCTCGCGCTTCTCGACTCGCTGACGCCATCGCGGGGCGCCGATGCACGTCGGCACCCTCGGCACCTCGCCGCAAGGGCGAAGCGGATTCCCGTATCGTGGTCCTGGCACGCCCGATGGTCGCGACTCCGGCCGCCGCGAAGGCCACGGGCAAGCCGATCTACTACATCCAGGCGAACATTCACGCGGGTGAAGTGGAGGGGAAGGAGGCGGTGCAGATGCTGATGCGCGACCTGACGCTCGGCGCGCTCAAGCCGATGCTCGACAGCATGATCGTGATCTTCGTGCCGATCTACAACGCGGATGGCAATGACGCATGGGGCCCGGATGGCGCAACCGTGGTGAACAGGCCGGATCCGGCACTCGTCGGGCTTCGCCCCAATGGCCAGGGATATGACCTCAACCGCGACTACGTGAAGCAGGAGGCCCCCGAGACTCGCGGATGCGTTCGACCTGATCCGCGCACTGGGACCCTGATCTCTTCATGGATCTGCATACCACCGACGGCAGCTTCCACGGCTACGCGCTTACCTGGTCGCCCGGCCTGAATGCCAACCGGACGCCGACCAATTCGTGGGTGCAGGACACCGTCCTCGAGTCGGTCCGCCGCGCGGGTGCGGGGGCGTGAACACTTCGAGACCTACCCCTATGGGAACTTCTCCGGTGGCGCGACACCGACGCGATGGGATACCTACGAGTCGACGCCGCGATACGGGGTCAATCTTGCCGGGAATGACGCGACTCTCGATCCTGAGCGAGGCGATGAGTCACGATCCCTTCCCGCGCCGGGTTGCGTCGACGTAATACGCAGTACCACGAGGGAGCTGAAGCAGATGAATGACAACCTGGCCCTGGAAGCCAGCGGCCTGGCTATCCGAGCCACCGGTCCGGCTATCAGAACCAGCAACCTGGCCATCGAGGCGATCGGCCTGACCAAGTCCTACGGGGACCTGCGGGTCCTGTCCGGCATCGACCTGACGGTCGCGCGCGGCAGCGTGTTCGCCCTGCTCGGGCCGAACGGCGCCGGCAAGACCACGACCGTGCGCATCCTGGCCACACTGACCCGCCCCGACGCCGGTCAGGCCCGCGTGGCGGGCCTCGACGTCGTCCGCGACCGGCACCGCGTACGCCGCCGCATCACCCTCACCGGCCAGTACGCCGCGATGGACGAGTTGCAGACCGGCGAGGAGAACCTCCGGATGATGGCGCGGCTGTCCGGGCTGCCCCGGCCGCGGCCGGCGGGCGCGTGAGCTGCTCGAACGGTTCGACCTGACGGAGGCGGCGCGCGGCGCGGCCGGCACGTACTCCGGCGGGATGCGGCGCCGGCTCGACCTCGCGGCCGGCCTCGTCGCCGACCCGTCGGTGATCTTCCTGGACGAGCCGACCACCGGCCTGGACCCACGCAGCCGCCAGGCGATGTGGGAGGTGATCACCGGACTGGCCGGCTCCGGGGTGACCGTGTTCCTGACCACGCAGTACCTGGAGGAGGCCGACCGGCTGGCCGACCGGATCGCCCTCGCTGGACGGCGGGCGCGTCGTGGCCGAAGGGACGGCCGCCTCACTCAAGCAGCGCATCGCCGAACAGCGGCTTGACCTGATCCTGTCGTCCAGCGTCCGCGTACGACGAGGTGGCACGGCCCTCGGACCACGGGCCATCGCACCGACCCGGCCGCCCTGACCGTCAGCGTCGCCACCGACGGCAGCGCCGCCCACGTACGGACACTGCTCGACGAGATCGACCCGCGGACGCCTGGCCGACGGAGCCTTCGCGGTGCACACGGCCACCCTCGACGACGTCTTCCTCGCCCTGACCGGCCACGTGGCCCGTACCGACCTGGAGACCAGCGATGCCTGACCTCACCACCGCCGCCCGCCCCCTGCCGCTGCTGTTCGACTCGCTGACGATGGCGACCCGCTCACTCCGCCTCACGAGCCGCCAGGTCGACGCGCTGCTGACGTCGCTGATGCTGCCGATCCTGCTGATGTTCATGTTCGTGTACCTGTTCGGCGGCGCGATCCAGCACCGGGACGCAATACGTCACGTACGTCGTCCCCGGCGTGCTCCTGCTGTGCGCGGCGTTCGGGTCGGCGACCACGGCGGTCAGCGTGAGCAACGACCTGACCGGCGGAATCATCGACCGGTTCCGCTCGATGGACATCAGCGGCACGGCCGTACTCAACGGGCACGTCGTCGCCAGCGCCGTACGCAACCTGGCCTCCACCGCGCTCGTGTTCGGCGTGGCGTTCCTCATCGGCTTCCGCCCGCACGCCGGCGCGGTGGCGTGGGCGGCCGCGCTGGGAGTGCTGCTGCTCTTCGTCCTGGCGATCTCCTGGCTGTCGGCGGCGTTCGGCGTGCTCGCCAGGACCCCGGAGGCGGCCAGCGGGATGATGTTCTTCATGATGTTCGTCCCGTACGCGAGCAGCGCCTTCGTCCCGATCGACACCATGCCGTCATGGCTGCACGGCTTCGCCCGCAACCAGCCCGTCACGCCGGTCATCGAGACGCTGCGGGGTCTGCTGCTGGGCCAGCCGTCCGGCGACAGCCCATGGCTGGCCCTGGCCTGGTGCGGCGGAATCCTCGTCGCGTCGATCGGCTCCGCCGCACTGCTGTTCCGCCGCCGCACCGTCCCGTAATGCCTAAGGGGCCTAAGGGACCTAAGGGGCCCAAGGGGCCTAAGGGACCTAAGGGGCCCGGCCGACGCTGGCCACCGTCGCGCCGGTGGCCCCAACCAGGTCGGCGGGTGCCAGCTCAATCTCGAGCC
>CAWKMI010000009.1:0-94430 GCA_963850655.1 uncultured Gemmatimonadales bacterium | reverse complement strand
GGCCTGAACCATCGTATTGCTGGGCCGCCGAGGCCCCGCCAGTATTGACGTAGACGGTATGGACCGCGTACCCCTGTTCGGCCAGCCGGGGGACGCAGTAGGAGGTATCGAGGCCGCCGGAGAAGGCGAGCGCGAGCGTTGGTTTCTGCATATTGCATAATTATGCAGCAACGCAATTGGAAGGCAAGGGCTAGCCGGGGAACCGCACGGTTCCAAACTTGCTGGCTCCAGGCGCCCGGCGAACATGGAACCGGAAAGCGATCAACACCATGGTCCTTGCACTCGTGAACGATGCTGCTGCCATCACCTCAATCCACGGGATGAGCAGACCTCCATCCAACGATTTACGACTTTCCTTTTGTGCATCACTCCTGCGATGCAGCACGATTTTGCGAACAAAATCTCTCTTGCGCATGACTGGCATTTTTGGTTTCTTTACGGCGTTGCAGGCGGATTGTACCAGCAGGAATTCAGAGCGCGAACCCGTCGGCTGCGCCGACGAGAGATGGCTGAACAACTTCAGGAGGACACGATGGGTAGAGCAAGATTGGCACTGATGGGTTTGATCCTGGCGGCCAGCGGATTGTCCGCCCAAGGCGCCAACATCGGCAAGGGAACGGTGGAACTCGGCGGGCTCGTACGGGCCACGATCTATCCGAAGGTTCTCGACACCGACAGCTTCCCGGGCCAGAACAACCGTCCCGGCGATCGGATCGACTGGGGCGGCCGGCTTGGCTACTTCATTGCGCAGAACCTCACGATCGAGGCCGATGGGTCGTACGGTGAAACCGACCGTCGCTTCCGCCCTGACATGTCGCTCAGCGAGTTGCGCTACGCGCCGTTCCATCTGCAGCTCATCTACAACGCGCCAATCGGCAACCACTGGAACTTCATGTTCGGTGGCGGCGGCAACTACACGCGTCTTCGTGGGGCCGAGACGAGGGACGATTTCGGTCCCACGGCGATGGCCGGACTGCGCTGGCAGCTCAGTCAGCGGATTCACCTCCGCACGCAAGCCACCGTCGACTTCATTCCCAGCGGATTCGGCGACGTGAGCAACACCTATCTTGGCTTTCAACTTGGTGCCTCGCTCATGCTCGGCGGCAAGAGCTGCGATCACGCGATGGACATGATCGGCATTCGCCCGATGACCGTGACGCTTGCCCCGGGCGGCAACGCAGAACTTCACCTCCGATGCAACCTACTGTGGCAATCCTGACGCCGTGACCTACACGCTCACCGGTCCGGGCACGCTCGATGCGGCGACCGGCCGCTACACCGCCGCAGGCGAAGGCACCGCGACCGTGACGGCGCACAGCCTCAAGGGCAAGTTGATGTCGTCGGCCACGGTCACGGTTCGCACGCCGCCGCCGCCACCACCACCAGCGGCACCAGCCCCGGCACCGGCTCCGCGTCCGGCTCCGGCCCCGGCCCCGGCCGCCGGCTCCGAGATACAACTTCGAGCTGAACATCGTGCACTTCCGCTTTGATCACGCCGACCTGACCCAGGGTGGCATCGATTCGGTCAAGGCAGTGGCTGCCACGCTGAAGGCACACCCTGAAGTGAATGTCGACGTCACCGGCCACACCGACTGGGTCGGCACCAACGCCTACAACATGAAGCTGTCGCAGGCGCGCGCCGAGACGGTGCGCAAGCTGCTGGTCGCCGAAGGTGTCGCAGACAGCCGGATTTCGGCCAAGTGGCGCGGCGAGGAAGAACCCGCCATGGATAACAACACGGTGGCAGGCCGCGCGGCGAATCGCCGGACGGAGATCAAGCAGAACAACTGACGGCGATCGATGATCGAACAGCGATCATCGATGGCTGCCGGTGAATACGAAGACAGTGAAGGGTGGTGCCCCGGATTGGGGCACCACCCTTCACTGTCTTGCAGCAAGATCGGCGTTCCTGGATCAGCGACCGCTGGCGACGGTGGCCAGCGCCTGCTCCAGGTCGGCGATCAGGTCCGCCACATCCTCAATGCCCACCGAATATCGCACGAGGCCATCGGTGAAGCCGGCAGCCGTCCTGGCCTCCCTGGACATCGACGCGTGGGTCATGGAGGCTGGATGCTCGATGAGGCTTTCCACGCCTCCCAGCGAGACGGCCAGCGTCGCGAGGCGCACGTTGTCCATCAGCCGCCGTCCAGCGTCGAGCCCTCCCTTCAGCTCGAAGCTGATCATCGAGCCAAACCCGCTCATTTGCCGCTTCGCCAATTCGTGCTGGGGATGGGAGGGCAGTCCGATGTACCTCACACACGCAACCAGCGGATGAGCCTCCAGCCAGCGGGCGATGACCAGGGCGTTCTGCTGGGCTCGCTCCACCCGAATCCCCAGCGTCTTCAGGCCCCGATGCACCAGGAAGGCCTGATGCGGATCCATGTTGCAGCCCGTCTGAACCATGACGTCCCTCAGGCGGAGTGCCAGCGGTTCTTCCTTGGCCACGAGGATACCGCCGACCACGTCTGCGTGGCCGTTGATGAACTTCGTGACGGAGTGCAGAACCACATCTGCGCCGAGCTCCAGGGGCCGCTGGAGGTACGGGCTGGCGAAGGTGTTGTCGACGACGAGGAGGCTGCCGTGTTCATGCGCGATGGCCGCGGCGCCGGCAATGTCGGTCACCTGCATCGCCGGATTGGAAGGAGATTCGACATATACAAGGCGCGTGTTCTGCTGCATTGCCCCGCGCAGCTTCTCCAGATCAGCGGTGTCAACAAACGCCGCCTCGACCCCGAAGCGTTGAAAATGCTTCTCCAGCAGCCCGCGACTGGGGCCGTAGACCGAGGCGGTGCTCACCATGTGGGCGCCCTGCCCAAGCAGGGCCATGTACACGGTGTTCACCGCCGCGAGACCGGAACTGGTGGCGATGCCGCCGAAGCCGCCTTCGAGGGAGGCCACGCTTTCTTCCAGGGCGGCGGTGGTGGGATTCCCGATGCGGGTGTAGATGTACCCCTGCTCCTTCCCCGCAAAGAGGGCCGCGCCGTGCGCTGCATCCCGAAAGGCGAAGGTGGAGGTCTGGTAGATGGGAACCGTGACCGCTCCCGTCGCGTCGGCATGGTGCCCGCCGTGCACGAGCCTGCTGTTGATACCCGTCGGTCTCGCCTTCATTGCTGCTCCTGCCGGAATGAGTGGCCCGTTGTCCGTGGTCAGTCGTACGCGATCCGCGTGTCCTCATCGCACATGGTCGGCGCCAGGCGCTCGGCCCAGTCCGGCGACTTCCATGTCCCACATGCCTGGTGGGTGCAGTAGTACTTCTCGGGAATCGGATGAGTGCCGATGACGACCGGAATGCCGAACTTCTCGGTGATGAATGTCCTGAAGTAGTCGATGTGCGGGCACGGGGGATACCCGACGAGCAGGCCGGTGGCCAGGTGAATGACGTCGACGTTGTTCTTCTTCATTTCCTCCGGCGCCGCCTCGACGTTGCCGCCGGGGCACCCGGCACACGTCGTCAAGCCGACGAGTTCGACGTCGCGCCCGTCGTATGCGCTGAACGCGCCCTCGCGAGCCCTCAGCGCCCGCAGGCATTTCCCCCCGGCGCATGTCCGATACCTGTCGCAGATGATGATGCCAAGGCGAACCGGATTCGACATCTCTCCACCTCCATGAATGCGCCCGGCAGCCATCGTCAGCCGGCCTGTTCCTGTCCGGCCGTTTCCGACGCCGTGGTGTGCGTTCGGTCATCAGGAGAATCGGTCGAGGGAGACGCAGCCTGTTCGATCCCACCGGCGGCGACCTTGTCCATGTGGGCGGAAGAACGGGAACCTCGCCGGGCCCCGTTCCTGCAGTGGCCGAGTCCCTTGTGCTGATGCTCTGCCTGCTCGGGTGACCCGTCGGACGAATCGTGCGCCTGGCAGCAGTGCCGAGGGCCCGTCCGCTCTTGCACCGGGCCGCCCTCGATCCTGAGGGCTTTCCCGTGCACGAGCGCGTCGGCGATCTTGGTCTGCGCCGAATCGATGATGCGCGAGAATGTCGGCCTCGACACATGCATCTGTTCGGCGGCTTGTTCGTGATACAGTTTGTCGAGATGGGCCAGCCGAACGGCCTCGAACTCGTCGAGCGTCATCACGACCTCCTCGAGCAGTCCCATGGGGATGCCAACGGGCTTGAAGACGGGCGCGACGGGCTGGCCGAGAATGCGACGATCAGTGAACGGACGTGGCATGACCGGACCTCCAGCAATGCAGTGAGCATGCGCTTGTCACTGTAATTATGAACATATGCTTATAATTGTCAAGGTCGTGGGTTGGGCCCGGCCGAAGTCGGCGGTAGTTTGGGGCCCCCACCAGATGAATGAGGAAACGCTCCGTGACGCGAAGCTCCAGCCTGTGGATCGCAGCCGTCGTCCTGACGTTGGCCGCCGCCGCGTGGCAGCGAAGGACGGGACCGTCCTACCCCTACAGGACCGTGGTTTCCTCCGGTGGCATCGCCCTGCCGGTGCGGCTCTCCCGGAGCCATCCCACGTCGAGTGGTGCGCGAGTAGCCGTTCCGGCAGCTGCCGCCATCGCAGGTGGCATGGTGTACTGGCGGCGCTATCCGACCGATGAAGCGTTTGCGGCCCTGCCACTGCAGTCCGAGGGCACCGAGCTGGTGGCGACACTTCCAGCCCAGCCAGCGGCTGGCAAGGTCGAGTACTACCTCGAACTCCAGGCTGGTGCCGAACCCGTTCGAGTGCCTGCCAAGGCTGGCGAGACGGTCATCCTCCGCTATCACGGCGAGGTACCGCTGGCGGTGCTGATCCCGCATATCGCGGTGATGTTCCTCGCCATGCTGGTCGGCGTCCGCGCCGGACTCGCGGCGGTGTTCGCAGCCCCGGAGCATCGAAGACTCGCGCTCATCACCCTGGCCGGGCTCACGCTGGGCGGCCTCATTCTGGGTCCGATCACGCAGCGCTATGCCTTCGGCGCGTTCTGGACCGGCGTCCCCTGGGGCTGGGACCTCACCGACAACAAGACCCTGCTGATGTGGATTGGCTGGGCGGTGGCCGGAGTGGCCGTGATGCGGCAATGGCGCGCCACTCGCTGGCTGGTCCTCTCCGCAACGGTGCTCATGGTTGCCGTCTACCTGGTGCCCCACAGCGTCCGCGGCAGCCAGCTCGACTACACCCGCCAGCCCTCGCCGACACAGCCTCGCTGAGCGGCGGGGTTCAGGGACACTCGAGCGGTTGGTGCCAGCGTCAACGGGGCGGCTTGAAGAGTGCGGCCAGGAGGAAGCAGGCCGCGGCGATCGTCACGATCACGGGCCCGCTTTCGCGGTGCAGCCCAGCCGCAGCGTAGGTTCCCACCACCGTTGAGAGAACGGCCACGGCAATCGAGATGGCGAACATCCCGTTCAGGTTGCGGGCAAGTCGACGCGCCGTGGCGGCCGGGATGATGACGAGCGACCCCATCAGCAGCACTCCCAGGTAGCGCAGCCCCAGCGCAACCGTGACGGCGAACGCCACGAGAAAGAGCAGGTTCAATCGCTGGACGTTGATGCCGGATGTGTGCGCGATCTCCGGCGAGACGAGGGTGACGATGAGCCGGTTCTTCGCGAGGATCGCGAACGCGATCACCAGCGCGGATCCGACCAGTCCCACTGCCAGCTCCCACGGAGTGAGTGCAGCCGGTGCGCCGAACAGGGCATCCATCAACTCCTCGCCCGTCGTGAGCAGCGCCCCGACCGCCAGCGCCGAGGAAAACACCACGCCGATCACTGTTTCGGTCGCGATCTGCGTCCGCCGCTGCAGCACCCAGACGAAGACGGCGCCAACCAGCAGGGACGCGAGGGCGCCGACCAGTGGATGGAATCCCAGCAGGAGGGCAAGCCCGATACCGGGGAGTGCCACGTGGGAGAGCGCGTCACCGGCAAGGGTCATCCGTCGCATCAGGGCATAGCAACCCATCAACCCCGCCGCAACAGCGGTGACGGCCGAGAGCAGCAGCGTGCTAGCGGCGGGGTTCGTCATGGGTGTGCAGCCCGACCGGCGCGCCGTAGAGCTGGGTGAGGGAATCCGGCGTCAACACCTTCCTGGGAACACCGAAACAGGTGTACTCGTGGCTCAGGCAGAGCACGGTGTCGGCGTAGCGATACACGGCCGTGAGGTCGTGCGAGATCATCAGCACCGTCACTCCCTGTTCCTGCTGAAGCCGGTGCACTGCCTGCGTCAGCTGTTCCTGGCCCGGTTCATCCACGCCGGCGGTGGGCTCGTCGAGCAGCAGCACGGTCGGACTGTCGAGCAACGCGAAGGCCATGAGCAGGCGCTGAAACTGACCGCCCGACAGCGTGCCGATCGGCATGTCCAGCACCCCCGGCGCAAGACTGAGGCGGGAAAGGGACTCGTGCGTCGCACCAGGTGGCGATCTGCCGAGCCGGCCGCGAGCGTTCAGCAGGTCCCGTCCGGTGATCGGGAGATCGCGCTCGATATCGAGCTTCTGCGGCACGTAACCCAGCCTGGTCCCGGGTGCCCAGCGCACGACCCCCTCATGGGGAATGGTGCCGGCCAATGCCCGGAACAGCACGGTCTTGCCCGCTCCGTTCGGACCGATGACGGCAAGGCCCGCTCCCGAAGCGACCGAGAAAGAAAGATCCTCCAGGATCTCCGTCTCGCCCAGCCGCACGGTGAGGTGCTCGACTTCGAGTGCGTTCATGCCTGGCGAAGCACCCGTGCTGCCGCAGGCGTCGCGACGAGCAGGATGAGCGTGACGATCACGGCGGACGAGATGCACCAGGCGCAGGTGGCGCCGATCACGAATGGCTCCAGAAACGTCAGGTAGATCGAGAAGAGTACGGCGACCAGCGCCATCGACCAGATGACGATCCAAGCCCGGTCTCGCATCCGGACCTGGCCCAGTACCCCGACGGTCCATGCCGCGATGATCGCGAGATACCCGCCGACGCCGAGCAGTCCGACCGGAACGCCCAGCAGCCTCGCATACTCGCTCTGCTGGACCGTGTTGCAATCGCCGACCGGGCCGCACACGGCGTGCGCTCCCGTGAGCTCGACGAACGCCAGGTACGCCGCCACCCCAACGCCGAGAACCGCCAGCACGGGCACCATCCAGTCTGGCAGGTGCGGGAGCGACATACCGCGACCGCGAATCGCTCCGAGGGTCACCGCCAGGACGACCACCATGATCAGCAGGACAACCACCGATACCGAGTTCCCGATCGGGTCGAGGAGGAACCGGTCACCGGCTGAGAGCGTGGGGATCGCGAAAGTCTCCGGCGTGCCGATCGGCACGACGGCAGGCGCAGGGGCGGTGTCTTGCAGTGCGGCAGGGCTGTTCGTGGGCGGCGGCAGCTTTCCCCGCGCAGCCGTGTCGGCAGAATCGGTGCGGGCAGGTGACGCGACAGCACTGTTCGCCGGCGGCGTCTGCGGCCGCCCCGCGCTCTCCGCGTGCGTGTCCGGCTGGCGGGTCGACTCTTCCAGCGCCTGCTTCAACAGCGGGACGTCGGGCCAGTCCATCCCGCCGGCCGCGAGGCCATGCTCCACGATCCCGGGAAGCTTCTCCGGGATTTCGTCGGATCCCACCAGCACCTTCGAGCCGACCACCAGCGTAGGAACGCCACGCCCCTCCTGTGGCACGCTGAAGTGGTCGAGCGTGGCAGTGTAGAGCGCACCGCCTTCCTCCGTCATCACGTTGATGGATGCAATCTGGAGCCGCTCACCGAATCGCTGGCGAATCGGCGGCAGTCCGTTCTGGATCAGGTCTTGGCAATGCGGGCAGTACGGTGAATAGAAAAGCACCGTTTTCACGACCGCGGCCTTGGTGGCATTCGACCGTGGTAGCGCCTGACCCAGCGCGATCACGGGTAGCCCCAGCAGCAGTGCCCAGAGGACGATCGGTTTACTGACCATTGACCACATACTCCTTCTTGTACATCCTCACCAGCTCGAAGAAATACGATAGCGCCAGCGGCCCGATCAGCAGGCCGACGATGCCGAGGTAACCGACCCCAGCCAGTGCCCCGACCAGCGTAATCATCGGATGCACCTGGGCATACCGATTCGAAACATACGGCCGGATCAGGTTGTCGATGCCGCCGACCGCAACCACCCCCCACACCACCATCGCGATCCCCATGGGGACCCGGTGGGTCAGCATGAGAAAGAGCGCGGCCGGCCCGACCACCATTCCGCTGCCGACAACCGGGAGGATCGCCAGCACCACCGTGACCGCTCCCCAGAAGACCGGCTCGTTCAAGCCGGCCACGACGAAACCGACGCCGACCAGGGCGCCCTGAACCACGGCCGAAAGGCCGGAGCCGATGATGGTGGACTTGGTGACGTCACTGAAGCGCTGGAGCAGGTGATCGACATTCTCGTCGGAGAACGGAATGAAGGGTCGAACCGTACTCCATGCTCGTCCCGGATCCGCCAGGATGTAGTAGAGGCCGAAGAGGGTCAGCACAAGATTGAGCGTCAGCCGGGCCGCCGTGCTCACCAGCGAGACGGCGCCCCCACCGAGCAGGTCGATCACCTTGGTGCTCATCTCCCGCAACTGCGGGCCGACGGCAAACGAACCGATGCGAAGTTCGTCGAGTCGCTGCAGGATCGGCGACTTGACGATCGCGTTCGCCGCGTCCTGGGCCTGCCCCACCAGCAACGACACCATCCAGACCAGCGGCAGGACGATGGTGACCAGCACGGCCACAATGACGAGGCCGCTGGCGAGGCCGCGGTACTTCAGGTGGCGCACCAGCCAGGCGTGCATCGGCCGGAAAATGATGAACAGCACCGGCGCAGCGAGGAGCCCCGAGGCGTACGGCGCCAGGGCGATGGCGAGGAGAATCCCGAGAATCGCCACCAGCCAACTGGCGCGCTGATGCGGGGTGTCGAAGACGGCCATGGTGCCTCTCTCGTTCTAGTGCCCCGACCGCGCCAGCGAATCGAGGATCGGCTTCAGCGTCTGCCAGACATTTTCGGCCACCCGAACTGACCCGACGGGATTGGGATGAATGCCATCGCCCTGGTTGAGCGAGTCGATCCCGGCCACCCCCGCCAGCAGGAACGGGAGATACACCGCGCCGTGCGCCCGGGCAATCTCCGGAAAGATCACCCGGAAACGCTCGGCGTACCGCCGGCCCAGGTTCGGCAGCGCCTCCATCCCGGCAATCACGATCACCGGCCTGGGTGATGCCGCCTCGATGCGATCAACGATGGCTTCCAGGTTCGCCCGTACCGAATCCGCGGGTTGCCCGCGCAATCCGTCGTTCGCTCCCGTTTCGATCATGACGAGGCTCGGCTTCTGCTCCTGGGCCAGCAGCCAGTCAATTCGCCGGAGCGTCCCGGCCGAACTTTCGCCACTGACTCCGGCGTTGACCACGCGAAATGGCAAGCCGTCGGCGTCGATCCTGCGCTGCACCAGCGACGTCCACGCGACGGCCGGGTCGAGACCATACCCGGCGGTGATGGACGTGCCGACGAACAGCAGAGTTCGGCGCGAGACACCGCTATCCTTCGTCGCAGGTGTCGCCTGCGCCACGGGGCCTGGCGGTGTCGTGCGGTGGTCGCCTGAACGGCAACCGCCGACGGCTGCCGACAGCAGGAAGACCACGCACCCTGGTCGCACCAAGACTCGCACCCGACCGCGCCTCCGGGCCGGAGCCCGCATGTTGTCCTGCCAAGCCCTCCACCACGAATACCTCTCGGGCGGCCGCCGCCTGACGGTCCTCAAGGATATCACATTTTCGCTCGATGCTGGCGGGTTTCTCGCGATCGTCGGGCCTTCAGGCAGCGGCAAGACCACCCTCCTCGGCCTCCTCGCCGGCCTCGACCGGCCCACCAGCGGGCGCGTGGTGCTTGATGGCGTCGACCTGGCCGGGCTTGACGAGGACGCCAGGGCCCGGCTCCGGCGTGAGCGGGTCGGGTTCGTCTTCCAGTCCTTCCAGCTCATCCCCACCCTGACGGCCCGGGAGAATGTTCAGGTTCCGCTCGAGCTGGCCGGCGCCGATGACGCTGGTGCACGCGCCGACGCACTGCTGGCGCGAGTCGGCCTTGGCGAACGGGGCCACCACTATCCCGCCCAGCTCTCCGGTGGCGAGCAGCAGCGGGTTGCCGTGGCGCGCGCCTTCTCCACGCGGCCGAAGATCCTCTTCGCCGATGAGCCCACCGGCAACCTCGACGCAGCCAACGGGGCGACCATCATCGAACTCATGACAGCGCTCAACACCGAGTTCAACACCACGCTCGTGCTGGTGACCCACGATCCCGAACTCGCCGCCTTGTCGCATCGGATCATCCGGCTCGCCGACGGCGCGATTGTGTCGGATTCCTCCTCGTGACATCCTGGGGCTTTGTAGTGCGCCTCGCCTGGCGCGAAGCGCGTGCCGCGCGTCGACGCCTCGCCCTCCTCACCGCCTCGGTCATGGCGGGAGTCGGTGCGCTGGTGGCCATCAATTCCTTCACCGACAACATGGCGGTCTCGGTGGCAGACCAGGCGCAGGCGCTTCTGGGCGCCGACCTGTCGCTTACGAGTCGCCGTCCGGTGGCCGACATTGTTCCCGCGCGACGGTTGCTCGATTCGCTGCGCAAGGCCGGCAATGGCGCGGTCCGGATCGCCAGCGGGGCCGAGCTCAGCGCGATGGCCTACGTGCCGCGCGGCGGCGGCACGCGCCTCGTCCAGCTCAACACCGTCGACGTGGACTGGCCGTTCTACGGCGCCGTCACCACCGAGCCGGCCGGCATCTGGCCGAAGCTGCAGCAGGGCGGTGCCATCGTCGATCCCTCGCTCCTTACCGCCATCAACGCGAAGGTTGGCGACACCCTTGCCTTCGGCGAAGGCCGATTCCCGATCCTCGGCACCCTCACCAACATTCCGGGCGATGTCGGGTTGCAGGCAGTCTTCGGGGCCCGGGTCTTCATCGCGACCACGGCCCTGGCCTCGACGCAGCTGACGGGCTTCGGGTCACGGATCGGGTGGACCACGTATGTCAGGCTTCCCGCCACCATCAGCGCCCAGGTGATTGCCAAGGCGCATCGCCCCGAATTGCAGGCGGTGCGCGTCAACCTGCACACGGTGGCGGACGATCGTGATGCGCTCACCCGCGGACTGACGCGCCTGGGCAACTATCTCGGGTTGGTCGCCCTGGCGGCCCTCCTGCTCGGCGGACTCGGCGTGGCGAGCGCGGTCCACGTCTTCATTCGCCAACAGCTCGACAGCATCGCAGTGCTGCGCTGCCTTGGGGCGACCTCCGGCCAGATTGTCGGCGTCTACCTGCTGCAGTCGCTGGCCATGGGCCTCCTCGGGTCAGTCCTCGGAGCGATGCTCGGCGTGGGGTTGCAGCAGCTGATGCCGCTGGTCCTGGCCGATTTCATTCCGGTGAACGTCCACGTGGCGCCCTCGCCGCACGCGCTGATCACCGGGATCGGCCTCGGTCTCTGGACTGCGGCGATGTTCGCCATGCTGCCCCTGATTCGCATCCGGGAGATCTCGCCGCTGGCCACCCTTCGTCGGGATGTCGAGCCGGGACGCCCGCGCTGGGATCTGCTGCGCGCGCTCGCTGGCGTCGGACTGGCCGCCAGCGTCGTCGCGCTCGCGGCAATCCAGGTCGCTTCGCTGAAGCGGGGTGCGTGGTTCGCGGCCGGGACGGCGTGCGCGCTGCTGGTGCTCTGGCTGTCCTCGCTCGCACTGACGGTCATCGCCCGGCGATGGACGCCGAGATCACTCCCCTACCTCTGGCGACAGGGGCTGGCGAACCTGCACCGCCCGGCCAACCAGACCGTCACCGTCGTGATCGTCCTCGGTTTCGGCGCCTTTCTCCTGACGACGCTCTTCACTGCCCAGAGCAACCTGTTGCGCACGCTCCGATTCGAGAGTGGCGGCACCCAGGACAACCTGGTGCTCTTCGACATCCAGCCGGATCAGCGCGCCCTGGTCGATTCGGCCCTCCGGCTCGGTGGCGTCACGCCGGGCAGCTACACACCGATCGTACCGATGCGACTGCTGATGGTGAAGGACGACTCGATTGCCACCCTTCTCCGCCGAGCCGCAGCTGCAGGCGACTCGACCGACTCGCTGGCCACGTCACGGCCGACTGGTCAGCGGCGCGGCGAAGGCCCGCCATCCTGGGCACTCCGGCGTGAGTATCGTTCGACCTATCGTGGCGAGAAGAACGCTGGTGAACGGATCACAGCCGGCACGTGGTTCGGCACCGGACCGCCGGGTACCGGCCGGACGACCGAAGACCCGATCGCCATCTCGATGGAGGTGGATCTCGCCACCGAACTCGGGCTCGCCGTTGGCGACCGGGTCACCTGGGACGTACAGGGCGCGACGGTGTACAGCCGGATCACGTCGCTTCGCCGGGTCAGCTGGGCGCGGTTCGAGCCCAACTTCTTCGTCGTGTTTGCTCCCGGAGCGATCGACAAGGCTCCCCAATCGTCGGTGACGATGGTGCGCGCAGCGGACGCCGCGGTGCGCGGACAGATCCAGCGATACCTCGCCGAACATGCCTCGAATGTCACCTCGATCGATCTCGGGGAGATTGCCAGGTCGGTGCAGGCGCTCGTCGACCGGATCATCCTGGCGATACGATTCATGGCACTCTTCTCCCTGGCCACGGGTGCGGTCGTGCTGATCGGCGCGATCGTGACGAGCCGCTGGCAGCGGATTCGCGAGGGCACCCTCCTCCGGACATTGGGAGCTACCCGCTCGCAGGTGTTGATCATTCTCTGCGTCGAGTACGCGGCGCTCGGCCTCGGAGCGGCACTGGTGGCATCCGCCCTCGCCGGCGGAGCGGGATGGGCTCTCGCGAAGTGGTACTTCGATGCCGGCTTTGTCCTTCCGATCGTACCGGTCCTGTTGCTGGCCCTCGGATTGGTGGCGCTCACGACGGGTGTCGGCCTGCTGAACTCTCTCGAGGTTCTGCGGCGGACCCCCCTGGAAGTCCTCCGGGCGGAGTAGCCGGACCGACCCGGATCCGGGCTATCTTTCCCGATCAAACTCGAACGAGGAGTTTCTCGGGATGCTTTCCATCGACCTGACCGGCAAGCGTGCCCTCGTCGCCGGGGTCGGCGACGACGGCGGATTCGGCTTCGCCATCGCCAAGGCCATGTTTCAGGCCGGCGCGACCGTATGCGTGGGCACGTGGCCACCGGCGATGGGAATCTTTCAGACGCTGCTTGAGCGCGGGAAGATCGCCGAGTCGCTCCTCCTGCCCGATGGAACCTCGATGGCCTTCGAGCGGATCTACCCGCTGGATGCCGCCTACGACACCCTGGACGATGTGCCAGCCGAAATCCGCACGCACAAGCGCTATCGCGACCGGGGAGACTTCACCATTGCGGGTCTGGTCGCCTCGCTCCGGAGTGATTTCGGGGAACACCCGCTCGACATCGTGGTGCATTCACTCGCCAATGGCCCCGAAGTTCGCAAGCCCTTGATCGACACTTCGCGTCGCGGCTATCTCGAGGCCGTCAGCATCTCCGCCTACAGCAACCTGGCGTTCGTTCGCGAACTCGGGCCGCTGATGCGTCCCGGCGGGAGCTTTCTTTCCCTGAGCTATATCGCCGGCCAGCGGGCCATCCCCGGCTATGGCGGCGGCATGTCGTCGGCCAAGGCCGCCCTCGAATCCGACACCCGGACCCTCGCTCACGAGGCAGGGCGACGCTTCGGCGTCCGCGTCAACACCATCTCGGCAGGGCCCTTCGCCTCGCGCGCCGCCACGGCGATCGGCTTCGTCCGGACGATGATCAACTACACGCGGATCAACTCGCCGATCATGCGCGACATCGACGCCAGTGACGTCGGGCACACCGCCGCCTTTCTCGCATCGCCACTCGCCACCGCCATCACCGGCTCCACCGTGTACGTCGACAATGGCTATCACTCAGAGGGAATGGCCGTGATCGATCCGGCAACCTTCGAATGACCGCTCGATTCGCCGCCACGACTGCGGCACTGCTTGCCGGGATCGGTGTCGCCCTCGGAGCGTTCGGGGCTCACGCCCTCCGCACCAGGCTCGAGCCGCGCAATCTCGAGATCTACGAGACCGGCGTCCGCTACCAGATGTACCATGCCTTTGCCCTGCTGGCCGTGGCATGGCTTCTCTCCCGGAACGTCCCCGCCGCCTCGGGCGCCGGCTGGGCGTTCCTGGTTGGCACACTGCTCTTCTCGGGATCGCTTTACCTGATGGCACTGACCGGATGGCGTTGGCTCGGTCCGGTGACGCCGCTCGGCGGCGCCGCGTTCCTGGTTGGCTGGGTCCTGCTCGCGCTGGCCGCTGTGAAGCTCGAGGCATAGTCACGCCACCGGAGGTGGCCGAGTGACCTACCGCATTCTCCTCCCGATCCTCGACCGCTGGTTCAAGGCCGGCTCGGCCCAGGCCGGCCCCGGGATTGTCCCCTGTCGCCTTGGGTGCACTGCCTGCTGCCGGGGACCCTTCGACATCTCCCCCGCCGACGCCCGCCTCGTGGCGCGCGCCGTTGCGGAACTCGATGAAGCCACCCGCGCGGCAGTGCGGCAGCGCGCCGGAGCCCAGCTCGCCCGCTACCGGGAGCTGATCCCCGCGTGGGGACCGCCCTGGGATGTCACCGCCCTGGAAGACGACACCTTCGATGAACTCGTCGAGGCGCTCGCCGCTTTCCCCTGCCCGGCCCTGGCGGAGGATGGCGGCTGTGTCATCTATGCGGATCGTCCTGCCACCTGCCGGATGATCGGTCTCCCGATGGTCAATGAGGATGGCGGCGTTCTCGAGAACGCCTGCCCCATCCAGGGTGACTTTCCGGAGTATGCCGTGCTGGAGCCGGTACCCTTCGATCTGGAGATGTTCGAGTTCGAGGCCGAGGCCTGCGACGACCTGGCGATGGATGAGGGGTGGGGGATCACGACGGTGGCAGGCGCCATCGGCCGACCATGATCTGGTGAGTGGAGAACGGAGAACGGTGATTGGTTCACCGTTCTCCATTCTCCGTTCACTCCGCTGCTACCACGGCGTTCCGCCCCACCACCAGAGCGTCCGATTGTATGTGAACAGCGTGAACAGCGCCATGATGATGACCACGGCAAGGACGAGGGAAAAGCCGAACAGCCACTGCAGGATCTTCAGGTCGAACTTGAGGTGCATGTAGAACATCGCCACCAGCCAGAACTTGAAGGCCGAGAGGAGCAGGAGCACCTCGACGAACCAGGGCGACAGCGAAGTCGAGAGGCCGGGCATCGACGCCTTGAGGTGGCCAAAGCAGGCTTCGTAGAGCAGCACCTCCATCGCCGTCAGGACGAAGAGGACGACGGCGATCTGGATGTACTCCGCCGAGGCGGTGTGGGCCGTGCACCCCTTCTGCGTGATGATCACTCATATGGTCAGCGTCCCAGGCTCATCAGGTACACGACGGGGAAGATGATGATCCAGACCACGTCGACGAAGTGCCAGTACAGCGCGGCGATTTCGAGGTTGAGCGCCTTGGCCGGGGGAATGCGCCCCTTCCAGGCATCCTTGAGCAGCGTCGCCAGCCAGAGCGTCCCGATCGCCACGTGGGTGCCGTGGAAGCCGGTGAGCGTGTAGAAGCTCGAAGCGAAGAGGTTGGTGGTGTACCCCAGGTGCTTTTCGTGCACGAAGTGGGTGAACTCGTACACCTGCATGCCGACGAAGAACATGCCGCAGAGCACCGTGAGCGAGAGCCAGCGTCAGCAGCTTCTTGCGGTCGCCCTGCTGGGCACCATTCAGCGCCATCACGACAAAGAAGGACGAGAAGAGCAGGACGGCCGTGCCGGCAGTGACCAGCGGGACCCCGAAGACGTCCTTGGGGCCGGGACCCTTGGCGTGGCTGTCGCGATAGATCACGAACGTCGAGATCAGCGTCGCGAAGAACATGCACTCCGAGCCGATGAACGTCCACATCGCCAGCTTCCGGGAGTTCACCGGCATCGACGTGTGGTGCGCCTCGGCGGCGTGCGCGGAGTGGTCGAGAGCAGCAGTCGTCATCGCGCGTGCGTCCTCAGGTGTTCGGGGCGTGGCCGTCGACCGGCTCGTACGCCCACTTGTAGATGCCGAACAGCACGATGGCGAACCCGATGATCGAGAACGGCCCGAACGGAAACGCATACGAGTGCTTCACCATGATGCCCGAGAGGAAGATCAGGAAGCCGACCGACACCACCAGCGGCCACCAGGAGGGCGAGGGCAGGTGGATCCCCTGGCCGCTCACCCGCGGCGGCTCGGGCAACGCCTTCACCCCGGCGGCGCGCTTGAGGCCCCAGAGCGGGTCCCTCTCGGTCACCGTCGGCTCGACCGCGAAGTTCCATTCCTGCGGTGGCGAGGGAATCGACCATTCCAGCGTGGCGCCGTTCCACGGATCGGCCGGTGCCTGGGGGCCGTTGCGCCAGGTCGTGATCACGTTGTAGATGAAGATCAGGAACGACGACCCGAGCAGAAACGAGCCGATCGTCGACATCAGGTTCAGCGTGTCGAAGCCCAGTCCGGCCGGGTAGGAGTAGATCCGGCGCGGCATGCCCGAGGAGGCCCGACGAAGTGCATCGGGAAGAAGGTCAGGTTGAAGCCCGCGAGCATCACCCAGAAATGGGCCTTGCCGAGCCCTTCGTCGAGCATCTTCCCGAACATCTTCGGCCACCAGTAGTAGGCGCCCGCCGTGAGCGAGAAGATCGAGCCGCCGAAGAGCACATAGTGGAAGTGCGCCACCACGAAATAGCTGTCGGTCTGCTGCAGGTCGGCCGGCGCCACCGAGTGCATCACGCCGGAGAGGCCGCCCATGATGAACATCGCGATGAAGCCCAGCGCGAAATAGCAGCGGCGTCTTGAACTGCAGCGAGCCGCCCCAGAGCGTCCCGATCCAGTTGAAGATCTTCACGCCGGTCGGGATCGCGATCAGCATCGTCGCCAGCGAGAAGAACGAGTCGGCCAGCGGCCCCATGCCGGTGGCGAACATGTGGTGCGACCAGACGCCGAAGCCGAGGAAGGCGATGCAACGCCATCGAGAAGACCATCGCGCTGTAGCCGAAGAGCGGCTTCCGCGAGAACACCGGCAGGATCTCCGAGACGATGCCGAACGCCGGCAGGATGAGGATGTACACCTCGGGGTGCCCGAACACCCAGAAGAGGTGCTGCCACAGCATCGGGTCGCCGTTGGCCGCCAGGTAGAAGAACGAGGTGCCGAAGGTCCGGTCGATCATCAGGTAAGATCAACGCCACCGTGATGACCGGGAAGGACAGCAGCACCAGCACCTGCGTCACCAGCATCGACCCACACGAACATCGGCATCCGCATCAGCGTCATGCCGGGGGCGCGCATATTCAGGATGGTCGTGAAGAAGTTCACGCCCGCCGCCAGCGACGCCACGCCGAGGATCTGCAGGCCGATGACCCAGAAATCCATGTTGTGGCCCGGGGCATACATCCGCGACGACAGCGGCGCGTACCCGAACCAGCCGCCGTTGGGCGCGGCGCCGAGCAGGAACGAGAAGTTCAGGAAGAGGCCGCCCAGGATGAAGATCCAGAGCGACATCGCATTGAGGCGCGGGAACGCCACGTCGCGGGCACCGATCAGCAGCGGCACGAAGAAGTTGAAGAACATCGCGCTGATCGGCATGACGGCCAGGAAGATCATCGTCGTGCCGTGCATCGTGAACAGCTGGTTGTAGAAGTCCGGCGACACCAGGTGGTTGTCCGGCCTCATCAGCTGGGTCCGGATCACCAGCGCTTCCAGGCCGCCGATCAGGAAGAAGATGAACGCCGACGCGCCATACATGATGCCGACCTTCTTGTGGTCGACCGTCGTCAGCCATTCCACCAGGACGCTGCGCCGGGCAGCCGTCGCGTGGCCCTGCTCGAGTACTGAAGTAGCCATGAGTCGCCGTCCCCTAGCGCTTGGTGCGGAGGTACGCGATCAGCGCCGCCGCTTCGGTGTCGGAGATCGGTGGAACGACCATCGCGACACCCGGCTTTACTTCCTTGGTGTGCTGCAGCCAGCGCTTCAGGTTCTCGTCGGTGTTCACCAGCCACCCGGCGGCGATCATCTTCCGCGTGCCGATCCCGCTCAGGTTCGGGCCGATGATCCCCTTGGTCGGGTGCATCGAGTTGAACGAGTGACAGCCGACGCACCCTTTCGCGGTGAACAGCTTCTTGCCCTCGGCAACCAGCGGGTCGAGCGCTGCCGTGTCCGTCATCGCCACCGCCGGGCCCGCCGGCGCCCTGGTCGCTGCCGTCGCACCGGCGCGGCAGCAGGCGTCGGGAAGCCGAAGTTGTCGAGCGTCGAATCGGCCTGCCGTCGCGCGGTCCAGGCGGCGAAGTCCTCGGGCGAGTCGACCATCAGGTAGAAGTCCATCCGGCCGTGCTCCTCGCCGCAGAACTCGGCGCAGGCACCCGGGAACGCGCCCGGTCGTACTTCGGCGTGAACCAGATCCGCGTTTCGCGATTCGGGAAGATGTCGCGCTTGCCGGCGAACTGCGGGATCCAGAAGGAGTGGATGACGTCGACCGACTTCATCCGCAGATCGACGGTCCGGCTCAGCGGAACATGGAACTCGTTGGCGGTGGTGATGCCCAGCTCGGGATAGCGGAACTCCCACCACCATTGGTGCCCGATCACCTCGACCTTGAGCGGCGCATGGCCGTCGGCGGAGACCGTCGGCACCTCGCGCGGTCTTGAAGATCGCCTGCACCGTCGGCACCGCGACCACCGCCAGGACGACCGCCGGAATGATCGTCCAGATCACCTCGACCAGCGTGCTGCCGTGGATCTGCTTCGGCTCCGCGTCGCCCGGCTTGCCACGGAACTTGAAGATCGCCCAGAGCAGCGCCCCCTCGACCAGAATGAACACTCCGACCGCCAGATAGACGGTCAGTCATGAAGACGTGGTCGACCGTCGCGGCGAAATCGCCCTTGGGCGACAGGGTCGACTGCGGAAACGGTCCACTGCAGGCGGTGAGCCCGATCAGGACAACGGCGAGGAGCCCCGAAGGGGGAGCGCCAGCGCCTTGGTGCACAAGAATGTCGCATCAATAAGGCTTCCCGGCTTCAGTTGTGCGGACAAATGAGACGATTTTCGTAGAAAATCGCGGGTGGAGCATACCGGGTCGGCCGGGGCGGGTCAAGGAATTCTCCCCCACCCCCAGTTCCCCCTTGGGCCACTTTGCGGGTATGTTCAGGCAACGTAGCCAGTCCACCCTGCCATTTGGCGGGGTGGACTGTGAGTCTTTTTTCGACCTACTGGAAGGAAGCGGTCGCAATGATCAGGGAGATGCGGGAGAAAATGGGCACCGAAATCGCCGCACTCTCCCACGAGCTCGCGGTGATCCTGCCGCAGGCGATTGCGACCGCGGTGGAGATGGGCGACCTGCGCGAGAACTCGGAATACAAGACCGCCCTGGAGCGCCAGCAGTTCGTCCAGGCCCGCCTGGGCCAGCTCCATCAGCGGCTCAGCCAGCTGAGCGAACTGGCGAACACCGAGGCCCCGATGAACAAGGTCGGCCTCGGCTCCCGCGTAAAGGTCGAAGACCTCCATACCGGCGAGCTCGAGGAGTACACCCTGGTACTGGCCGAGATGATGGACCTCGACGCCGGCCACATCTCCCTCGCCTCACCGCTCGGACGCGCGCTCAAGGATCGCTCGGTCGGCGAGGAAGTCCATCTCCAGCTCCCCACCGCGCGCCGCAAGCTCCGGGTGACGCACCTCACCACCATCCACGAGCAGCTGGTCGAGGAATAGGCCGGGCTACAGGTACCGCGCCACCGCCATCGCCACGATCGCCACCAACAGAAAGACCGTCGCCACTCCGCCAACGCCGACCAGGCGAGCGCGCGCCGCGACCATCTGCTGCTCGATCGCCGGCCGGTCGCCAGGCGATGCCTGAGCCATCTGGCCACCCAGGGCGAGTACGCGGTAGAGCGCCGGCCGCACCATGAACACGCCGAGGATGTAGGCGATGACGGCGGCCAGCATCCCCGTCGAGATTCCCTGCCCGAATCGCGTGGCAAACCACTCCGCCGCAAAACCACTCGAATCAATCCAGATCAGGTAGAACCCGGAGAGAACCGTCAGCGTGGCGGCCGCAATCACGATCTCGTAGTAACGGCGCTTGACCAACTCCTGCATCACTTTCGCGCCGTCTGGTCCCACCGCCATGACACTCGGCCCCAGAAGGAAATTGACAAAGAGTACCGCACCACCCCAGAAAACCCCGGTGCTGATATGGATCACACGAGCGACGACGAGCAACGCGGACATTCGGAGTCCCTCCCCAGTGGTTGATGACCGAGCGGTGCCCAGGAAAATTCCCGTCAGTATCACTCGGAATTCACTGATCCGGTAGCGTCATCTGGTCCGGGACGACCCGGCCTGGGGGATTTGACGGCGCCGGGTTTTCGGGTATCTTCGGCTGGTGTACCGAATAAACACCGAATATGGACACCATCATGAGCATCCCTGACCCCACCATCCAGCCGCCCGATCCAACCCGGGAGTCTTGCTCTAACCCCATGACAGACAAGACGTTGACACGGTGCCCCGAATGCGGCGCCCCGGTTCGGAAGGCCTCCGCCTGCCTGATGTGCCTGGTCTGCGGTTGGGGAAAGTGCGGGTGAGGAGGCTGAGGAGAGATAGGGAGCAGGGAGCAGGGAGAAGCACCGAAGGCCGGCATCCGATTGGATGCCGGCCTTCAGCGTTTCACTCCCATCGATCATCCATCATCGATCAGCGATTCGCTATCTCCTCACACACGGATTATCCAGCGCCGGTCGCGTCGGATCGTCCGCCACCCTCAGCAACAGGTCGCGGATGTAGTTGGTGATCAGCGAGTAGTGCGGATAGTCGATGTACTCTGCCTCATCGGTCAGCTGGTGATAGTCCCCGTGCAGGCCGGTGAAGAAGAAGACGATCGGGACACACTTGTTGGCGTAATTGGCGTGATCACTGCGGCCGTAGAGATTGTTGTATCCCGGCCAGCTGACCGGCTTGCCGTCAACGCTGGTGCCGAGGGACGCATCGTCGAAGCGATTGTCGAGTCGCACCCGGTTGGCCGGTGACTCGGCGTTGTTGACCGCGTGCATGTCCGTGTCGAGCTGCGTCGACAGGCGCTTCGAGCCGAGTGCGCCCACGTACGTCGGGCCACCGCCAACCATATCTTCAGCGCGACCACGGCCGATCATGTCGATGTTGATCTGGGCCACGACCGAATCGATCGGCACGGTCGGGTTGTCGGTGAAGTAGCGCGAACCCAGCAGGCCGCCCTCTTCCCCGGTATGGAAGACGAAGATGATCGACCGCTTTGGCTTCACCGGCATCTTGACAATGGCCTCGGCGATCTCGAGCACCGCCATCGAGCCCGACCCGTCGTCATCGGCGCCGTTGTTCACCGAGTCCATCCGGGCCACCGGATGAATCTTGCGGATCGAATCCATGTTGACATGGATCGCCGCAATCGCTGCCGGCGAGGCGGCGCGCAGGTCGCCCTTCACGACCTCGAACTGCAGTTTCAGGAAGGCATCACGATACGCCTTGAGCGAATCGTGATCGACCGGCGGAAAGGCATACAAGCCGTTGTGATCGTTGTGCCCGCCGATCGCGACGTACTCACCGTTGAGCTTCGGGTCACTCCCGCGCACGATGCCGATGACGTTGCGCGCCCAGTCCGACGGCTCCTCCATGAAGCGCAGGTTGGCCGTGACCGTCCCGCCCATGGCGCCGGCCTGCAGTCCGGCCAGCGGCTTGCCGAGCAATTTCGCTGCAGCGGCTGAGGTGATGCGAAGCGAGGCCGTCGGCGGCGCCGTCGGCGCAGTGATACTCGAAGCCTGGTCCGGGGTGTTGAGCGCCACGCGCTGCACCATTGAAAGGTCATCAAGATCCACCACGGCGATGGCGATTGCATCCGGGAATCGCGTCATGGAATTAACGCCGCCGCCACCGCCGAACGCGCCGCGATTAAATGCGTTGCCGCGGCCACCAGCCGCCGGCGCGGGACAGCCGGCCGGGAGGGCGACCGGAGCTGGGGCAGCACCGCCAGCCGCAGCACCGCGCCCGCCGCCACCGCGCCCGCCACGCCCGCCACCTGCCGGAGCGCAGGCGAGGGCCACGACCTGCTCGCTGTCCATCGTGACCCGCTCACCACCGAACGTCGCCGTCCCCTTGTAGCCGCTGGTGAGGAACCGCTTTGCCGCCGCCACCAGGGTGTCGTGTCGCTCGACAATGCGGGCAGAAGAGTCCTTGGAATAGGCCGCCATGGCGTCGAGCTTCGCCTGCACCGTGGCCGGCGTCTGACCAGCCGGAAGCGTCCTCCGGCGATCAGCTGCCCGTTGCGGATATACCGCGACACGCGCCGCGGCCGTTGGACCGACCACGACGTCAGCCAGCAACGCCCTGAAAGGCCGGATTCGGCACCGGCACCTTGGCGGCGTTGTCGGCCGTGAGCACCAGCGCACCACCGCGCCCACCACGTCCACCACCCGCGGCCACCGCGGCCACCACCCTGCCCCGGCCGACATGATCACGAACTTCCCGGCCGCCTGCTCCGGCGTGATCTGCATCGTGGTATCACCCTCGACACCACCGTAGATCACCGGCACGTTGGCGATCGCCTTCGGCGCCTCGGTGCCCGGGATCGGCACGAAATCATTGTCGAAGGCAAGCGCCGCCCCACCAACGCTCAGCGTCGAGCGGTTGGAGAACTTGCGCGTCACGTACGGCAGCCGCTGGAAATAGGACGTGCCGTTGTCGCCCGCCGGCTCGACGCCAAGCCGCTTCAGTTCCGCAGCGATGTAGTTCGTCCCCTTCATGTTGCCGAGGTAGCCAATCCTTCTCCCCTCCATCGAATCGTCGGAGAAGATGTAGAGCCGGGTGCGCAGCTCCTCGGCCGTGATCGCGGCCGTGGTGGGCTTGGGCGGATGGGTCTGCGGATTGCCGTACTTGTTGAGGCCGCCCTGTGCGGCGACGCTGGCGGCGCCAACGACGGTCGCGAACAGGAGCAGGACGGATGGACGGGCAAGAGGTATGCGCACTGGGAACTCCCTGCAGGACAATGGTGGGGATGACAATCGGAACACGAGAGCTATCTAAGAAGAAACGGGCGAGACCCCCAAAAGGTTGACGGCCAAGGGGATTTTCTTCATCGGATTTCGGCGCCGTTTGACCTGGGGTGGTTTCGGTGTATGTTCGGTTTTCCGATGCGTACCATACTCTTCATCGACCCGCCCGCCTTCTGCACCACCATCGCCGCGCTGGACGACCCCCGGCTCCGCTTGCGACCGGTGGTGGTCTCGCCCCCCGGCGCCGACCGGGCTGTCCTTCTCGCCGTAAGCGCCGAGGCCCGGGCCGCGGGCCTCGCCCGGGGAATGGCGGTCGCCCTGGCCCGCCGCGTCTGCCCGGACGTGATCGTCCTTCCCCCCGACCCGCGGCGCTATGCCCAGGCCCATCGCGCCCTCCACGAGATCTTTGCCCGGGTGGCCCCGGTGATCGAACCGCGCGGTTGGGGGCATGCCTACCTCGATATCAGCGGCACCGAACGGCTCTTCGGTCCGGCGGTGGAAGTCGCCCGGCTTCTGGAGCAGGAGGCGTTCTCGAGGCTGGGCCTTCCTCTCGCGGTAGGGGTCGCCACCAGCAAGCTGGTGAGCGAGACGGCCGCGACGATCATCAAGCGCGAGGTCGGAGCGGAGGTGCAGTCGGTGCTGGCGGGGATGGAGGCCGCGTTCCTGGCCCCCGAGCTGGTGGCGCTGCTGCCGGAAGTGCCCGACCGGGTGCGCGAGCGGCTCGACGACTATCACCTCGAGCGGATCGGCGAGGTGGCCGCCGTTGGCGAACAGCCGCTCCGTGTGGTCTTTGGTTTCGAGGGGCGACAGCTCTACGCCCATACCCGCGGCATCGACCCGCGCCCGGTGCTCTCCCCCGAAGTGCGCGCCGAGTGTCGCGTGGCGCATACCCTCGCCACCGACACCAATGACCGCGGCGCACTGCATGCGCTGTTGCGGCCACTCACCGAACGGCTCGGTCGCCGGCTGCGCGCCCGGTCGCTGTCGGCCGGACGCCTGGTGGTCACGGTGCGTCACGCCGACGATGCCACGGCCGAGCGCGCCGTGCGCCTGCCGCTGTACGCCCTCGATGCCGATCTCTGGCGCGCCGCCTGCCGCGCCCTCGATCAGGCGCTGGTGCGGCGCATTGCCGTGCGCAGCATCACCATCATCGCCAGTGACTTGAACGACGGCGGCGGCCAGCTCGAGCTCTGGCCCGATCCGATCGCCGAGGCACGACCGGAGGCCGTCGCACTGCAACGCGCGATTGATGGCATGCGGAGCGTGATGACGAACAACGCTTCTACCAGACCAGGATCACCTTCCCGAACGTGGCGTTCGCGCCAAGCAATCGATGCGCTTCGTTGATTGCCGTCATCGGCATCACCTGATCGACCACCGGCACCAGCGCGCCGGTAGCGAAGTGCGGCAGCACCTCCGCCACGAAGCGCGCCACCAGCTCGGTGCGCTCGGGCAGTGGCCGGCCGCGCATCGCCGTGCCGATGATTTCCAACCGTTTCCGCAGCACCAGCGAAAGGTCGAGCCCCGGAGCACGGCCACCGGTCATCGTGCCGAGCACGACCAACCGGCCGCGCACGCTCAACAGCCCGAGGTTCTGTGCCAGCGCCTGCGCACCGAGCGTATCGACGATCACCTGCATCGGCACGCCGACGTGCGCGGGCCAGTCGGCGTCGCTGGTCAACACGCCGTGGGCCATGCCGAGCGCCCGGCACCGCTCGAGCTTCTCGGGCGTGCGCGACGTCCCGACGATCGTCAAGCCGAGCAATCGGCCAAGCTGTGCGACCGCCGTCCCCACACCGCTGCCGATGGCATGCACCAGCACCCGGTCGCCATGCTGGGCGCGGCCGCGCAGCACCAGCGCGTCCCATGCCGTGAGGAACGCCTCGGGAATCGCCGCGGCATCGGCGAACGACATCCCGGCGGGCATCGCCATCGTCTCGTCCTGATGCACCACCACCAGTTCGGCGTGCGCACCACCCCCCACCAACCCCATGACCCGGTCGCCCGTGCGCCAGCGTGCCACGCCCACCCCGAGTTGCCGCACCTCGCCGGCGTATTCCAGCCCGGGAATGTCCGCCGGCCATCCCGGCGGTGCCGGATACTTGCCGGTGCGTTGCAGCAGGTCGGCGCGATTGAGGCCGGCGGCCTTGACGGCGACGAGAACCTGGTGCTCGCCGGGCACCGGATCGGGACGGTCGGCGAACTCAATGATGTCGGGGGCTGGATGGGTGATGGCGCGCATGAAGAACCGAGAGACGAGAGACGAGAGACGAAAAGAGCTCGGGATAATACTACATAGGCGCGGGGCGATTGACGTTGTTCTCGTCTCTCCTCTCTCGCTTCTCGAGTCCATCATGTTCCCTCATCTGCACGTCCACACCTGGTTCTCCTTCGGCAGCGGCACCTCCTCGCCCGAGGCGCTGGCGCAGGCCGCGGCACGGCGCGGCATTCCTGCCATCGCCATGACCGACACCAACGGCGTCTACGGCGCGATCGAGTTCCAGCGCGCCTGTGATGCAGCAGGCGTGCGCCCGATTCTCGGCTGTCACCTCGTGGCCGGCGGGCACGAAGCGGTGGTGCTGGCCGAGGACGATCACGGCTGGGGCGCGCTCTGCCGCGCTGCCACGGCGATCCACTGGCACGATGACCTTGACCTTGTGGCACACCTCGCCGCGGATCGCGACGGGCTGGTCGTGATGAGTCGCGATGTGGTGCTGCTCGAACAGTTGGTGCGCGCCAGCGGCCCGGCCGGGCTCCATGCCGAATTGCGCCCGGGCCCGGGACGTCATGCCACCCTCGCGGCGGCACGGCGCCTTGGCATTCCCTCGGTCGTGACCGGCGGCGTCATTGCCGCGCACGCGGATGACTGGAACCGGCACTGGCTGCTGCGCGCCATTCACCGCAACATCACCCTGTCGGAAGTGGATGATGCCTGGCCGCGCGAGGCCTGGCTTCGTCCCGCACCCGATGTCGAGCGTCACTTCCCCGATGTGCCCGAGGCCTTCACCGCCGCACACGACATCGCCGAGCGGTGCCGGTATCGCATCCCGATGGGGCGGATCATCGCGCCCCGCGCTGCGGACACCAGCGATGCGATCGGCCGGCTGCGCACCCTCGCGTACGACGGCGCGGTGCGCCGCTACGGCACCATCGCCCCGGTCACCCGCGACCGGCTCGAGCACGAACTGGAGATCATTGCCCTCAAGCACTTCGCCGACTACTTCCTCGTGGTGCACGACATCGTGCAGCACGGCCCCACGCACTGCGGCCGCGGCTCCGTCGCCAATTCGATCGTCTCCTACTGCCTCGGCATCACCCACGTCGAACCGCTGGGCGCCAACCTGCTCTTCGAGCGCTTCCTCAACCCGGCGCGCAAGGACCCGCCCGATATCGACCTCGATTTTCCGTGGGACGAGCGCGACCGGATTCTCGCGTGGGTCTTTCGCAAGTACCCCAAACCGCGCGCGGCGATGGTGAGCAACCACAACTGCCTGCGCCTCGCGGGCGCCCTGCGCGAGGTGGCCAAGGTGCACGGCCGCCCCGCCGCCGAGATCCGCGAGGTCACCCGCCGGGTGCCGATGTACGGCAGCGAGGGCTCGGCCCGCGAACTGTTCGCCACGCACCCCAACTTCCGTGCCCTCAAGCTGCTCGAAGGTGTGGCAGGACCTTGCCGTCATCGCCGAGACGCTGGTCGGGACGCCGCGCCATCTCTCGCTGCATCCGGGCGGGGTGGTGATCGTCCCCACCTCGCTCACCGACGTGGTGCCGATCGAGCGCGCGGCCAAGCAGCTCGACGGCGCACCGGACCTCACGGTGCCGGTGATCCAGTTCGAGAAGGACGGCGCCGAAGATGCCGGCCTCGTGAAGATCGACCTGCTCGGCAACCGCTCGCTCGCCGTGATCCGCGACGCGATCGCCATGGTGCGCGTCAACACCGGGGTCCAACTCGACTACACCTCGTCAGAGGCAGGCGACGATCCGGCCACCCGCCGCGCCTTCCGCACCGGCGAGACGCTCGGCGTCTTCTACACCGAGTCGCCGGCCTCCCGGCAGCTCAACCTCAAGTCGAAGGCCGACACCTTCGAGTTGCTGGTGCTCAACACCAGCATCATCCGCCCGGCGTCGAATCGCTTCATCCGCAGCTATCTCGAACGGCTGCATGGCACCCCGTACGAGCCGTTGCATCCGTGCCTGAGCGAAGTCCTCGCCGAGACGTTCGGCGTGATGGTGTACCAGGAGGATGTGGTCACGGTGTCGCACGCCTTTGCCGGCTTTTCCTGGTCGGCCGCCGACGGGCTGCGCAAGGCACTCTCCAAGAAGCGCCCCGAGAAGCACCTGGTGGCCTACCTCGAGGAGTTCGTGGCGGGAGCCCGCGCGCTCGGTCGCAGCGACGCGAGCATCGAGACGGTGTGGCAGATGGTCAGCTCATTTGCCGGCTATTCGTTCTGCAAGGGCCACTCATGCAGTTACATCCAGGTGGCACAACAGAGCGCCTATCTCCGCGCCAACTATCCGGCTGAGTTCATCGCCGCCGTGCTGGCCAATGGCGGCGGTTTCTACCACCCGTTTGCCTACGTCGCCGAGGCGCGCCGGATGGGCGTGACCATCCTCTCACCCGACGTCAACGCCAGCGAGTGGCGCTGCACCGGCGCCGGGCACGAGCTGCGGGTCGGGCTGCAGTTCATCAAGGGACTCTCGGCCGGCGGCGCAGAACGCCTGCTCGCCGAGCGCAGCCGGGGCGGGCCCTATCAGTCCCTGGCGAACCTGCGGGCGCGCACCGCACTCGCCACTGATGATCTCCGCCTGCTCGTGAAGGTGGGGGCCGGTGACGCGATCGCCGGGAAGCTGAACCGTCCCCAGCTGCTCTGGAGCATCGACTCAGAGGTGTCATCCCGAGCGAAGCGAGGAATCTCGGGTGAGGATGAGAGGCTGCCAGTCACGGCGGCGCATGCCGTTCCCCTGCTCCGCGACTACTCCCCCGAGCGCAAACGACAGGATGCCTGGGCCCTGCTCTCCTTCTGCCTTGACGCGCACCCGATGGCGCTCCATGCCGAGGCACTGCGCCGCTTCCGGCTGGTGCCGAGCGCGCGGCTGCCCGAACATGTCGGCCGCAGTGTCCTGATGGCCGGGATGTACACCACCGGCAAGCCGATCCACACCGCCAACGACGAACCGATGCAATTCGCCACCTTCGACGATGGCGAAGGACTGGTCGAGTGCGTCCTCTTCCCCGACGTCTACCGCGAGCGCTCCCACGTCCTCTTCGACCAGGGACCGTTCATCTTCCGCGGCAAGGTCGAGGAGGAGTTCGGGGCCATCACGGTGACCATCACCCAGCTCGAGCGCCTCGAGCGGATGCTGGCACGGATGGGGGTGAAGGCAGCGGCCGCTAGGCGTCCGGGCCCGGAACGCCGGTAGACTGGTCCGCCCGCGCCCTGGCGATGTTCACGAGCGCCGGCCCCGCCGATTCGGCGTGACCCGTCGCGCAGCGCGGGCAGTCGCCGCAGAAGGGCGTCGGCTTCCGCCGCGCCCGCACGCGCCGCCACACCAGAAAGCCCGCGGCGGCGAGCACGATGAGGGCGACAAGCGCGTTCTGGACCAGTTCGCTGCTCATGCTCCGAACCCCAGCATCCTGCCGCCCTGGTAGACGCCAAACGACGCCAGCCACGCCATCAGGTTCATCATCACCAGCATGAAGATGCGGCCAGCGCCACGAGTTGGTCTCGCGGTGCACGATGGCAACCGTGGACATGCACTGGCAGGCGAGCACGAAGAACACCATCAGGCTCAGCGCCGTGAGCGGCGTGTACGCCCTCAGGCCGGTGTGCGGGTCAGTGGCGTCGCGAAGGCTCTGCCGCAGCGGGACGACGTCGTCGTTCGCGTTGCCGAGGTTGAACATGGTGGCCATGGTCGAAATCATCACCTCGCGCGCGGCGAACGACGTGATCAGCGCGACACCGATGCGCCAGTCGAATCCGAGCGGGCGCGATCGCGGGCTCGATGAAGTGGCCGACGCGGCCGGCGAACGAGTGTTCGCAGCGACATCCCCGCAATACGGCCATCCAGCAGCCTGGCCTGCGGGAGCGTCGCCGGCGGCAACCGCCACGGCGCGCTGGGCTTCGAGCGCCGGTACCTCGCCGCCCCCGCGCGGGTACGACGCCAGGAACCAGAGCACGACCGTGATCGCGAGGATCACCGTGCCCGCGTTCTTGATGAAGAGCCACGAGCGTTCGCGCACGGTGAGCAGGATCGAGCCCCAGGAAGGCATCCGGTAGGGCGGCAACTCCATCACGTAGAGCGGACGGCCACCGCTCAGCACGGTGCGCTTGAGCACCGACGCCACGACGATGGCCGCCAGGATGCCGAGAAAGTACATCGAGAAGAGCATGATGCCCGGCAGCGTGATGAAGCCGACCCAGACATTGGGGATGAACGCGCCGATCAGCAGCGCGTACACCGGCAGCCGCGCGCTGCACGACATGAACGGGGCGATGACGATGGTGGTGATGCGATCGCGGCGGTTGTCGATGGTGCGCGTGGCCATGATGCCGGGAATCGCGCAGGCGAACGAGGAGAGCAGGGGGATGAACGCGCGGCCCGAAAGCCCGACGCGGCCCATGATGCGATCCATGATGAACGCCGCGCGCGACATGTAGCCGGTGTCCTCGAGCACCCCAAGGAAGAAGAAGAGGATGGCGATCTGGGGCACGAAGGTGAGGGTCGTCCCCACGCCGGCAACGACGCCATCAACCACGAGGGAGCGAAGCGGGCCCGGCGGCATGACGCGTCTCGAGCGCGTGCCCGAACGTGCCGACCAGCGCGTCGATCAGGTCCATGATCGGTTGCGCCCACGCGAACACCGACTGGAACACCGCGCCCATGAGCAGGACGAAGAGCACCGGCCCCCAGATGCGGTGGGTGAGCACGCGGTCGATCGAGTCGCGGCGCTTGTCGAGGTGCTCACCGGGCGCCACGACCGCGGCATCGAGAATCTCGCGGATGGTCTCGAAGCGCCCTTCGACGTCGTCGGAACGCCAGTCGGGCGAGAACTGGTCGAGCCGCCGGGCCAGGGTGTGCGCATCGTCGAGAACCGCCGGCGCGATGGCGCGCGCGAGGACGTCATCCTCGCCATCGTCGAGCAGGAGCGCATGCGCGAAGTCGTGGCGCGCCCGCTCGGGCAGCTTCTCGTGACGCGGCAGTCGCGCCTCGAGCCGGTCGAGCACGCGCTGCAGGTGCGCCGGACGCTGGCGAAAGTGCTGGGTGGAGGGCTCGATCTCCCGTTCCATCAGCCGACGCAACGCATCAAGCCCCTCCCCCTTCGAAGCCGCGGTGCCGAGCACCGGCACACCAAGGAGTCGTTCCAGCGCCGTGAAGTCGACCCGGATGCCCTGCTCACGAGCCGAGTCCATCATGTTGAGCACCAGCACCAGTGGCCGGCCCAGTCCGATGACCTGCAGCGCCAGGTTCAGGTGGCGATCGAGATTCGTCGCGTCGACCACGAACACGATGAGGTCCGGCGGCGGCGTGTCGGCCTGCAGCCCGAGCAGGACATCGCGCACGATTCGCTCGTCAGGTGAGGCGGGATGCAAGCCGTAGCTGCCCGGCAGGTCAATCAGCTCGGCCCGCCCGCCCGAGGGGAGCCCGCAGGTGCCCGTCTTCTTCTCGACCGTGACGCCGGGGTAGTTGCCGACCTTCTGCCGCAACCCGGTCAGCGCGTTGAAGAGCGTCGACTTCCCCGAGTTCGGATTGCCCAGGATGGCAATGCGTCGCGGTGCCGCCCAGCGAACGGTTCGCTGGGGTGACTGGTCGGGTACCGGAACAGCGGTGCTCACCGCCGGCTCAACGCGAGGCAACATGGATGTGACAGGCCTCCGAGCGACGCAACGAGAGGTGAGTTCCATGAACGGCCACCTCGATCGGATCGCCGAGTGGCGCCGCCCGGACCATCTCCACGACGGTGCCGGGCACCAGGCCCAGTTCCATCAGGCGACGCTTGATGCCGGGCTCGGCGTCGAGATGCACGATGCGGCCTCCCTCGCCCGGAGAAAGACGGTCGAGCGGTCGACTCGCGGGTTCACGGCCCTGCCCCGGCGGGTTCATGCCGGTGACTTGATCCGGCCGATCTCGCTGACCAGCGAGTCGCGTAAGCAGGTCGCCCCGCACATGTCGCATCCGCCCGGCTCGTGTTCGGCACACGAGCGCGGACTGGCCCGGTAGTGCTCGCGGAACTGGGTAGCGGCCGGGTGCTGCGACCGCAGGAAAGAGGTCAGGCGAAGCAGTTCGACCGACACCTCGGGACTCACGAGGTGCTCGATCATGCAAGCGTCCTCGCTGGCAACGGCTTCGGAGACACCGAGGATTTCGGTGAGGAAGAGCGTCAGGACCCGGCGACTCGACTCCGTGCGCGACGCGAGGCGCTGGCCTGCCTCCGTCAGCTCGACGTTGCCGTAGCGCTCGTGGGTCACCAACTCCCGGGTCTGCAGCGAGTGCAGCATCGAAGTGACGCCGCTCTTCGAGACGCCAAGGTGGTCGGCGATATCGACCACGCGGGCATGCCCCTTCTCGGCCTTCAGCGTCGCCACGGCCTGGAGATAGTGGGCCATCGAATGGGACACTTCCTTCTCACCGAATCGCTTCCAGACATCCATGGTTGGCTCTCGTTCGATCGCACGAAATGGGGTGGCCTGAACTTTGTTAAGATAGGTTAACAATCGGACGGTTTACTGGCAAGCCCGGGGAAGCCACGAGGGGGGGTCCCCCAAAAGCGACGGTGGCATCCGATCAGCCGGACGCCACCGTCAGCCGCCGCCGAAGCAGCGGCCCGCCTGGCAAGACGCTACCGCATCAGGGCGTCATAGAGCGGTGACACCGCCCGCACCGCCGCGGCTTCATCGGACACCGTCACGGCCAGCACACGAATCCTGCCGTTGACGGGAAGCGTGAGCGTCGTGGCACCAGCAGGGATATCGATCGAATACGCGAACAGGTAGGAATACGCGTAGGGATCGTTGCTCCCGTCGCTCAGGTGACGATGCGAGGCAAACCACGCGACCGGCGCGTGTTTCACGAAGCCCGGCGTCAGGCCGGCGTACTCGGTGACGGTGCGCATGCGGACCGGTGTCCCTGGGGCAGCACCGGCGCGCGGCGGAACGGCTTCCTCCCGGGAGGTCCAGAGACGGTTGTCCCATTGGCCGATGTAACCACCCCAGTCCTGGATGGTGAGGTCGACGGGCATGTCACCAACCCGGAATGTCGCCTTCTGGTCACCTTCGGCAGCCGCGAGCAGGTAGACGCGGGTGAAGCTGCCTGCCGGGAGCGCGATCGTCTGGCCTTGCGCCACGACAGCGTTGAATGTCGCGGGACTCGCGAGCGTGAAGTGAATCCCCTTGAAGGGCAGGTCGCGGGGGAGCATCTCGGCCGGAAGGCTTCGCCCGGATCCGTCGAACTGGCCGCCACTGACCGAGTGGTCGTTGCTGGCCACCTTCCGGTCGTAGGGCAACGTCACGGCTTGCCACCGGGGCGGCGTCAGTGCGTTCGGCGCCGAGCCCAGCTTGAGCGCGAAACTGCGGATCTGATAGGGCGTGAAATCCGTCACGAGGGCGCCCGCGGTCACCGTCGCGGTACCGAGCGGCTGTTCGGCGCCGGTGATCTCGCGCGCGCTGGTGATCGGTCCGGCAAAGGCGAGACTGACTCCTTTGGCCGGCTTGCCGTCGAGTTCGACCATCCTGACGACGATTTCGTCGCTCTGCTCGGCGCGCTTGACCGCCAGCACGCGGATCCGGCTGGTGTTCAGCCGGAACAGCGAGAAGCTGCTGCCGAGGGCGCCGGGATGCCTGGCCGTCTCGAAGGCGAGCAACGGCTGGTTCAGCCGCCACGCCTGCCAGTCGGTCTGCCCCTGTCGCCAGTCACCGGCATGCGCCGCGAGGCCGAACACGAACTCGTGGTGCCCCCAATCCTGGCTCGACTGGTCGGCGTACGAGCGTCCGTTGCCGGTGCCGATCCCCGGCGTGCGCATGAGCGTCAGGCGCAGCGTGTTGTCGTCGGGCTTGTCAGAGGCATTCTTGCTGTCCTGCAGCACGGTCACACCGAACGTTCCCGACTTGTCGGTCAGGTCGAACCACTGATGTGACGGCACCTCGAACTTCTTCTCGTCGTCATTGCTGCGCTGGAGGGTCCCGATGTCCCAGTTGTAGGTGGCCAGCGGATTCGAGGCGGTCAGCGGGAAGGTGGCCTTGAGGTTGGCCTCGGCCGTCTTCCAGTCGACGACGTTGCTGAATTCGACCCGGTTGCCCGCGTCACCGGCCGAAAGGCGGATTGTCTGGGCGAAGACGGAACCTTCCGTCTCCCGCACGACCTCGATGGCGACGCGCGCCGGCCCAATCTCGACGACACGGATCTTCGCCGGTCCCTGCACGAAGGCGCGCGGCGGCTTCTGCTGGTCGGCCCAGTCCATGTTCCAGGCCGGCCAGTCCACCGGCTTGTCGGTCTTGATCGCCAGGCGAATCGGCGCCGCCAGCAGTTCCTTCTTGATCGACTTGTCGAACAGGCTGGCGACATCACCGTTCTCGTCCAGCTTGATGCGGTAGCGGGCGTTCTCGAGTGTCGAGGCCGTCACGGCAAGCGCCGATGCGGCCTTCTTGCCGCCCGCGGCGCCGGCACCCTGCACGTCAAACACCACGTAGCCTGACGAGGGGACCTTCGCGAGGAAGAGCACCTTCCCCGCCGCCGTCACCTGCGAGGGGACCTCCTTGCCATCCGGCCCGGTGACGCGCACCGATGTCGGTGCACCACCGGCGAATGCCACGTCCGCTTCGACGACATCTTCGCGCGCAATATTGAGCGGATTGAACACCACGAGGGCGGCGCCCTTGGTCTGCGTGTTCAGGAGCGAGGACACGGCGTCGGTCGCACTGGTCAGGATGCCCGAGAACTGGTTCAGTGCAAGGAGTTCATCGTTCCAGGCATACTCATATGCCTTCGGAATGCTGGTGCCGGGAATGATGTCGTGGAACTGCCCTCCCATGACCAGCGTCCACGCATCGTTCAGCCGCTTCATCGGATAGGGCCGTCCACCGAGCCATGCTGCCGCGACCGACGCGCGCTCTGCAGCATCCGCAAGCACTTCGTTCTGACGATTCCAGCGCTTGAGGTACGTCTGGGACGTGATCGAGCCGGCCGAATGCTGCGTGAGCAACAGATCGCCCTGGTAGTGTTCCAGACCGGGCAGTTCATCCGGCTTGATATCGAGGAACATCTGCTCTGCCGACCCCTGCACGACGTGCACGGGACCATCGCCAACTCGCACCGGTGCTGGCGTCGGGACGGGAGCCGGGGGCTGTCCTGGTGTGCGTGGCCCCGGTGGTGCCGGGATGATCCCGAGCCCCTTGGTCACGATCGCTTCCATCAGCGCCACCGAGGCCTCGCGCGGCGCGCCACCGACATCACCCGTGCCGTAGTAGTAGTAATCCGCCATCAGGCCGCCCTTCTGGGCGTCCTCGGCGATGCGCGCTGGCCAGTCCGTCGGCGCGCTGCGCTGTCCTTCGGCGGGCGGAGGCGGACTCTTCGAGATGTCCTGGGTCACGCTGCCGCTGTACGTCATGGCGTTGAGCGCCGCGACAACGCCCTTGCCGTCGAGCCCCTCCCAGAAACCGACATTGAACGGGATGCCCATCGCGGAATTCCAGCTCAGCTTCTGGGTCGAGAACCCCTTGAGCCCCATGTGGGCGAGGATGCTCGGCAACGACGCGGGAAATCCGAAGCAGTCCGGCAGCATGTACTCCGCGCTGGTCCTGCCGAACTCGTTCCGGAAGTACTGCGTGCCATAGAGGATCTGGCGCATCGTCGATTCGGCTGACGGAGAGTTGACGTCGTTCTCCTCCATCGAGGACCCCGAGGGGAACCAGCGCCCGGCCGCGATGTACTCCTTCATCGTCGCGTAGTCGGCCGGGTAGTACTCCTTGATCATCCGGTAGCGGTTGGCGCCGCTGAAATTGAAGACGTAGTTGGGGTACTTCTCGAACAGCGCGAAGTTGTCGCGCAGCGTGGCCGGGAGATACTCGCGGATGGTGGTCGGGTAGTCCCAGCGCCATTCGGTGTCGAGGTGGGCATAGGGAACGACGTACAGGGTGGGTTGCCTCGCGAGGTCAGGCGGAGTGCGTTGCGCGCCCTGCGCGATCAGACCGGCCGGAACTGCCAGCTGCGCCAGCAGCACCACCGCCAGCAATCTTGGAAAACGTTGCATGACCTGCTTCTCCCGGATGAAGTCCAAGGTGGGTATCGTCGAATGCTAGCCACCAAGGCGCTCCAGGAAAAAGCTACAAAGCGAGTCGGGATTCTCCTCTCGCTCCACGCGTTCGCGAAACTCTTCATGCATCACCTGGCGCGCGAGCGTCGCCAGGATCTTCAGGTGCGCCGTGGCCTGATCCGACTCCCGCACGGCCAGGAGCACCAGCACCGACACCGGCTTCCCATCCAGGGACTCCCAAGCGACCGGCTGGCGCAGCCTCAGGATCGCGAGGGAATTGGCCTTCACCGCGTCAGACTTGCAGTGCGGTATGGCGAAGCCGTGGCCGAAGGCGGTCGAGTATACCGCTTCCCGTTGCCATATCGCTGCCTCGACCTCACGCGGGTGGTCGGTTCGGCCGGCGACATACAGCTGGTCGACAAGGGTCTTGATCGCCTCTTCGCGCGTGGCGCACTGGCCGTCCAGGACCATCAGGTCCGGCGAAACGAGCGGTGCCGGCGGCCCGCTGCTGAACGCCTCGATCAGGCGGTCCACGTCAGAGCCGGATTCGCAGGCGAGAACCTGATCGAGCAGGGTCCGGCACGACGCCGCGGCCAGCGCACGAACCTCGGCCTTGGCGCTCGCGATGCCCGGCGCGGCCATGCTCAGTTCGTCGAAGCCAAGCCCAATGAGCAGCGGCAAGACGCGCGACTGTCCCCCCATTTCGCCGCACACGCCCACCCAGCTGCCGTGCCGGTGAAGGTCAGCGACGATCTTCTTGAGCAGGCGAAGAAACGCCGGTGACAGCGGATCGTAGAGGGGTGCGACCTTCTCGCTGGTCCGGTCGATCGCCAGGAAGTATTGCAACAGGTCGTTCGTGCCGACGCTGAAGAAGTCCAGGACCCGGCAGTAGTGATCGAGCTGGAAGACCATCGAAGGCACTTCGACCATTGCCCCGATGGGCATCGCGGGGTCATGCGCGATACCGGCGCCGGCACACCTGGCCTGTTCCTCGGCGATAACCTGCTTCACCCACAGAGCTTCGTCGAGGCGCGAGATCATCGGCACCATCACCTTCAGCGGCCCGAACGCGGAGGCCCGCACCAGCGCCCGTACCTGGGTGCGGACCAGGGCCTGAAATTCGGGATACATTCGCACCGCGCGATATCCAAGAAATGGATTGTCCTCGTGCGGCAGGCGAAGGTACGGGACGGGCTTGTCGCCGCCGATGTCCAGCGTGCGGATGATCACGGGCTTGCCGGCCGCCGCGACGAGCACCTGCCGATACTCCTCGAACTGCTCCTCCTCGCCCGGCGGATCGTCACGATTGACGAAGAGCATCTCCGTGCGGAACAGGCCGACCCCGTCAGCTCCCGCGGCAAAGGCCGGCGGCGCCTCGGCCGCGGTGGCGATATTGGCGCCGATCTCCACGCCGTGCCCGTCGCTGGTCAGCGCCGGCGTCCCGGCCGATCGCCTGAGTCGCTCGCGGCGGCCGGCCAGCCGGGCGTCTTCCATGTCGTAGTACCGGCGGACCGCCGGCGAATCAGTGGTCACCAGCACGCCGAGATCGGCATCGACGACGACCTCGCAGCCGTCGAGTGCCGTGTTGCCAACTCCGGTGACGCCGGTGATCGTCGGGATGCCGAACGACCGCGCGAGCACGATCGTATGCGAGGTGAACGCGGAATGCGCCAGGACCAGTCCCTTCAGGAACTCCCGGTCGAGCGAGAGGAACTCCCCCGGCGTCAGGTTGTCGGCGACGCAGATGGCATTTTCCGTCAGTCGAGTGCGTTCCCCCTGCCCGCCACCGCCGTAGATCACCTGGAACAGCTGGCCGCAGACGTCCCGGATGTCCAGGGCGCGCTCGCGGAGCAGCAGGCTGCCCGAGGCGGCCAGCATGGTGCTGAAGTGCTCGTCGGCGGCCGCAATGGCGCCGGCGGCCGAGCACCCGGTTTCGCGCGCGGTGCCGACGAGGTATTCGCGGAGCGCCGGATCTCGTGCGATGGCGTGGTGCGCGCCCAGGACGGAAGCCGCGACGCCGCCACCACCAGCAGCGAGCTGTTCATCGTATTGCGCATCCAGGGCGCGCAGGCCATGCTCGAGCTGCGAAATCACGATGCCGGGATCGGCGGGCCGCTCGTGGATCAGGGCGTCCGGAATGACCAGCGCGTCGATCCTGACGACCCGTCCCCGTCCGATCCCTGGCACCACGCATCTTCCGCGGAGAAACACCGTGCCGGCTTGCCGCAACAGGGGCGGAAGCGGTGTCTCGCCCCCCGCCGCCGCTGGCGCCAGTGAAAGCACATCATCACTGTGCGCGAACTCGTCTTGCAGGAACCGGCTGATCGACGCGGCGGCGTCCCGCTCATCCGGACCCTCTGCCGTGATGCGGCAGCGGTCGTCCAGCCGGATGCCGAGACTGACGAGGTCAAGGACGCTCTTGGCATTGGCCGACGCGCCGGTCCGCTCGTTGACCAGGGTGATGCGGGAGGAAAATGTCCGGGTGAGCGCTTCCAGCGCGCTCGCCGGCCGGGCGTGCACCCCGTTCGGCAGCGGACAGGTGAAGGCGCAGTCGACTCCCACGGGTCACAACCTCGCGAACAGCTCCTCGGGGTTCCTCAGCACGTCGTGGACGGGGACTTCGATCTTGCGGATGCGGGCGAAGCGTTCGGGCTGTTCGATCATGATGTCTGCCGCGAGAATCGCCGCGTCCGCCGAATCGATGTCGGCCTGGCTCAGTTCGTTCTCGATCCCCATCGAGCCCTGGGTTTCGATCTTGATCGAATGACCCAGCTTGGCCGCGGTCTTCGTCAGCTGTTCGGCGGCCATGTAGGTGTGGGCAACGCCGGTTGGACAGGCGGTCACCGCGACGATCTTCACAGGGCCACTCCCGCCGTCTCCGCAACGGCCTTGTCGGTGGTCTTCTTGAGCAGGTTGATGACGAGCGCGGTCACCACCGATCCGACGACGATCGCCAGCACGTAGGCCCAGCGATGGTCGACGACCGGGAGGACGATCGGTCCGCCATGAGGTGCATGATCGCCGACGCCACCGAGCATGGCAATGAAGGCCGCGACGATCGACCCGACCATGATGGACGGGATGACCCGCACCGGATCGGCCGCGGCGAAGGGAATCGCCCCCTCGGTGATCCCGACCATCCCCATCCCCAGCGCGGCGAGCCCCGACTCCCGTTGCTCCTCCGACCAGAGCCGCCGCCCGGTGAGCGTCGCGAGCGCCAGGCCGAGCGGCGGCGTGCAGATGGCCGCCGCGCAGGCGCCCATCACCGCGAAATTGCCTTCCTTGATCATCGCCGCGCCAAAGAAGAACGCGGCCTTGTTCACGGGGCCACCCATGTCGAAAGCAATCATGCCGCCGAGGATCGCGGCGAGCACGAGTTCGTTCCCCTTCCCCATCGTGGCGAGCCAGCCACTCAGAAACGTCATGAAGTCGGCGATCGGCACACCGACAACCTTGAGCATGACGACACCCACCACCAGGCTCGAAACGATCGGAATGATGATGATCGGCATGATCGGGCGGACGAACCGGTGCACCGGCATCTTCTTGACGAGGTTCACCACGTGTCCCGCCAGCAGGCCAGCGAGCAGCGCGCCGAGGAACCCCGCCTTCGTCGTCCCGGCCAGGTAGCCCCCGATCAACCCCGGCACGAGCCCCGGGCGTCCGGCCATGGCATACGCGATGTATCCTGCGAGCACGGGAAGCGCCAGGGTGAATGCGGCGACCCCGATGTCGAGCACCATCTGCAGGTTGGGCGCCGCTGAAAAATCGGGCCCACTGGCAGTCATCGCCTCGGGATGGAGGAACGTCAACAAGGCGATCGCCGAGGCGATGAGAATGCCGCCGCACGCGATCATCGGAATGACGTAGGACACGCCCGTCAACAGATACTGCTTGTACTGCTGAAGTGCCTGCTTCATGAAGAGGGCCGAGGAAGTGGGGTGGCCAGGAATCTCGATCGCGGTCGGTCAAGGGTACGGCAGCCCCGCGCCCGGAGCAAGCGGAGCCGAAGATGCAAATGACACCGGGTTTCAGTACCTTTTCACGAGTTACCGACGATCTTCCTCCGCATTCCACCCCAATCGTCGAGCGTTTATGCACCTGGTCGTCGGCCTGGTCCTGCTGGCGCAAGTCCAGGTGCTCGTTCCCATCGAGCGCCCCGAGACCGCTGTTTATCAGATCCGGCAGCTTTGCCCGGTCGCGTCCCCGCGAGATCGCGATCGACTGGCCAGGCTGGAACGCCGACTTTCGGACTCGGCCTCTGCGAAGCAGGTGCCACCCCACATCTGGGACGCCCTGGGGTGCGTCCGCGCCCTGCAGGCACTGAACGCCACCCTCGATCGCGACGATCAGATCCAGGCCCCGATCATCAGCATCCCGCAGGCCGAGGCTGCCATCAGCACCCTGTTCAAGGCGCTCGACGTCCGGCCCGACGATGCCCAGGCGGCCGAACTCCTTGCCGCGCTGTCGCAGCAGGCCACGGACGACCCGATTGGCGCGAGGCCAATGTTGCTGGACGATCTCGCCGAAGCGATCCACCGAGCCGTTGAAGCGGGCGTGGCGTCGCCGTCGGTGCTCCGCGCCTGCACCCGCCTGCAGATTGCCGTGGGTGACATGGCCACGGCGCAGGAGTGCAGCAACCGGGCGACCACGCTGGGACGTGACTCCACCTGGCACCTGCTCCGCCTGGCGAGGGTCCGGCTGTCCGATGGGGATGTGCCAGGCGGCATCGCCCTGTTCAAGCTCGCCGCGCTGGCCGCACACGACTCGGCTTCGATCAACGAGCTGCTGTACCCCTTCTTCGCCGAAGCGAATTGGGCGGCGTGGGTGATGTTGTCCGACTCGACACGTGAGGCGTGGCTCAGGGATTCACTCCTCCCCGAGCACATTCGTGGGAACGAGTGGTACGAAGCGCGCCTCGCACTGCAGCTCAAGGGAGACCAGCAGGGCGGCGGCCGTTCCTTCTACTGGTGGTGCGTGCCCCAGATTTCAGCGGATTGCGCGGAACCGAGCCCAAAGGGCGAGACCGTCATCAGGACCACGGCCCGGTTCGACCAGCTCTGGGATCTCAAGACCGGCGCGCCAGTTGCCGCAGTCACGTTCAGTGCCCTGGTTGGCGACCTCGCCAGCGAGAAGGAGCAGGCAAGTCGCGTCGCGAGCTTCAAGATCATGATTCGCACCTGGGAGGAGGCGACCCGACGCTGGCACGACACCACCGTTGAGCGGCAGCTCCGGTTTCCGGCGTCGACTCCTGCGAATGCCTACGCCACCGGACAGGTGACGATCCCCGCACCACTGGGCGTGACGAGCTGGTCCATCCGCATTTTCCAGTCGGCGGACCGCCGCGGACGTGCCGCCGATGACCGACACACGCCGATCGGCGAAGGCTCGATGCGGCTCTCCGACCTGCTGGTGGGAAGCAATTCGCGGTATTCCACGGGCGAGGACGACGGACCAGCGTTCGTCCTCGCTCCGCTTGGTCAAGTGAGCCGCTCCAAGTTGTTGCAGTTCTATCTCCAGGCGCAGAGCGACGAGGACCATCCCCGGCTCAAGCTCTTCGTGGCCATCCGCCACATGATTGGCGACTCGGTCGAAAAGACACCCGACCTGGAGCTCGCCTTCGAGGGGGCATCGCTCCGAGGCGTCAACCAGTACTTCCACTCCTTCCCCATCTCGCAGCTCTCCCCTGGGAACTACCAGCTCCAAGTGATGCTCCTGAACGAGACTGGTAACGCGATCCTCGGAAAACGCGCCACCACACTCGTGGTGCAATGACGCCTATTTCTTGACGTAGCCCGCCGGGATCTCGAACGCGGACGCATCGGGCGCCTTGTTCGAAATCGAGAGCACTTCGGTCATCATGGTGAACAACACCGGCCCGCCGTTCGGGCTCGCGGGTGCCGGCGCACTCTTCTTCCTGCCGAACATTCCGCCCAGGGCGCCGCCAATGCTGGTGGGCGGAGTATCGTCCTTCTTCTGCTCCTTCACGGCAGCCGTGTCGGCGACCCCCTCGAAGGTGATCGTCGTCCGAATCGGATACCCCGAGATCTTCTTCATCTCGGCCGCGATGTTCTCGAGCCACTTGGCGTATGGGTTGTTCGCCATGACCGGATCGATGCCGAGCGCCTTGGCCCGGGCCGTGTAGAAGGCCTGGCTCACCTTCGCTGCCTCGGCCTGACTGGGATCGATCCACAGGTCGGCGGTGATGTGAAAAGTGACCGCCTTCTCCTGGGTCTTGGTGTTCTCGGCAAGGACCGTGATCTTGATCAGCATCTGCTCGGTGGAGAAACCGTTGATCACCTGCTTCTCGCCGGTGCGACGCGCTTCATTGACCTCGGCGTAGAGGCGGACGTCCTCCTTCTCCTTGGCCTCCGGGGCGGACTGGGCAACCTGCTGCTGCTGCTGCTCCAGGATGGCCCGCTCTTCGGCGAGCGACTGGACGGTGTAGGTCTTCTTCTTGTCGTTCAACCTGATGGTCTGGTCCTGGTCAAGTCGAGTGATGTCAGTGCCGGACGCATCGCTGGAGATGATCAGCACCTTGGCCTTGCCGGTGGTGACCGTCTTGGCTCGGTCGGTCCCCAGGATGGCGACGGTCTGCTGCAGGTCGGCGCTAGCGAGCTTGGCCATGTTGGAGGTGAAATGCTGCTGGACGACCACCCCGGCCTGCCCGGAGAGGGTCGCCGGGAAGGCGATCAAGGCGGCACTGAGTGCAGGCGAGAGCAGCGAAGGGAGTCGCGACAAGGGGATTCTCCTGGACGGGGGACAGCACCAAAGTTACCCTCCCGGATCAACCCCGGCAGGTGGGCGTCCGTATACCCGATGCTTACGCCCGGAATACGTCCGGGAGTCGAAGCCACGCCCCGAGGAGAGTTCCGCTGATGCGAAGCACGCTGGCCGGAGTGATGGGCGCCGCTTTGCTGGTCCCTGCCGTGGTGAGCGCCCAGACGACGGCCAGAAGGACACCCGCACCTGCCGGGGTGGCGAGGGCCGCCGCCCCGACGATCCGCTACGTCCTGGCCGCCGACGGGAACGAGGCCCGGTATCTCGTCCGCGAGGAACTGGTCGGCATCGACTTTCCTTACGACGCCGTCGGCAAGACCAGCGCGATCACCGGCACGATCGTGCTCGACGCCAAGGGGGCCTTGGTCTCCGCCGAATCGAAGTTCTCGGTCGACGTCACCACGCTGAAGAGTGACCGCGCCAATCGTGACCGCTACCTGAAGACCGCTGCGCTCGAGACCAACACGTATCCAACGGTCAATCTGGCGATCACCGCCTTGCGGGGCTTTCCCGCCGTCCTGCCTGCCGCGGGAGCGCTCACCTTCGACCTGGTTGGCAACCTCACCGTTCGTACCGTCACCAGGCCGGTCACCTGGCATGTGACCGCAACGGTGAACGACGGCGAGTGGACCGGCACCGCCCGGACCGCGTTCAAGTTCGGTGACTTCGGGATGCCGGTCCCCTCAGCCTTCATGGTGATGAAACTCGAGGACAACCTCAGGCTCGAATACGACTTTCACTTCGTCCGGGACACCACGGCCAAGCCCTAGTGCCCGGTGAGCGGAAACTCCCCGGTCCAGAGCTCCTCACGATTGCGCCTGACGATGAGCCGCATCTTCGGCTCCCGGGCGCCAAGTGCCGCCGAGATCCAGCGACTGTCCATGATGCCGACTTCGACCTGACCATCGACGTCGCGAACGAGCCCGCGGGCCGGACGATCACACGCGAGAACGGCCTGATCCCGGGAGCACTGCCGCAGGTCGCCTACCCGGTAAGCCTCCTCGATCGTCGGAATCCGGTGCAACATGAGCGAATCATCAGGCGCGACCACGAATGCCGACAACAGCGCCCGGTTGCCGTCCATGAAGATCACCCGCCACTCATAGCCTGAGAACTGATCGCCAACGCGCATCTCGCGCGAGATCGAATCGGGGGACATCGACCGGGGAAAGCGTGCGACGATTCCGGAATCACTCCAGCGCACCCCTCCGGGCGCTCCCTGGGCGAGTGCCCTGCCAGCCCCGAACATGAACACCGCGGCGGCGGACAGCAGAAGACGCGAACCGGGCATGCTTCACGCTACCCCCCTGCTCCCTCCTTCGCCACCGTGGCACGGGCCAATACCTTTCCCGTCATGTCCCATCCTTCCTGGCCAGGCACCGAAGAGATCGCCGACCTGGCGCACCAGCTCTCACCCCTGGTTCGGTTCGGAACCTCCTCGTGGACATATCCCGGGTGGACCGGACTGATCTACGAGAAGCCTTACCCGGCCTCAGGCGCCGGGGCGCGGATGCTGGCCGAATACGCCCGGTGGCCGCTGTTCGGGACCGTGGGCATCGACTCATTCTTCTACGCGCCGCCCAATCCCAAGACCCTCCGTGGCTACGCCGAGGCCCTGCCGGACGGATTCGAATGCGTGAGCAAGGTGTGGGACCGGATCACGGCGCACACCTTCGCGAATCCCAGGGAGCAGGCGCGCTGGGGCCAGGCGAACCCCGAGTGGCTCAATCCCGAGCTGTTCATCAACGAGGTGGTCGGTCCGATGGGCGAGTACTTCGCCGGACATGTTGGCCCGATGGTCTTCGAGTTCCAGACGATCGCCCGGAAGAACGGGCTGACCCCCGGGGAGTTTGCCGGACGCCTGGATCATTTCTTTGCGGCACTCCCCAAGGGGATGCCGTACGCCGTCGAGGTGCGCAACGCCGAGTTTCTTGCGCCTGAGTACTTCGCCGTATTGCGCAGTCATGGCGTGGCCCACGTCTTCAACGCCTGGACCAGGATGCCGGCCATCGGCGAGCAGTTGCTGCTCCACGATTCGATCACCGCACCGTTCATCGTCGCCCGGGCGCTCCTGAGAAGTGGCCGGACGTATGCCCAGGCGGTCGATGCCTTCGCGCCCTATGACCACATCCAGGACGAGAATCCCACCTTGCGCGCCGATCTTGCCGCACTGGCCAAGGCCGCGATCGACCTGCGGATCCCGGCCTACATCCTGGTCAACAACCGGGCCGAGGGATCGGCACCACTGACAATCGCCGCGGTCGCTCGCCTGCTCCAGCAACCGGCCTGAACCCGACCAGCCCGTCTCAGCGACGATCTCGACGCCCGATCGCGGCCAGATCACCTGCTTTCGGCAGCATCCACGGATCGAGCGTGACGAACGCGTTGGCTTCGACCAGCATCGCCAAGCCATGGACCGCCGACCAGGCCAGCACCGCCGCCCGAATCGCAGCCTCCGGCTCTCTTCCCGCGTCATCTTCAGCGACCGCAGCCACGAATTCGGCCAGGCACTCGCCTGCTGCTTCGTCGAGCTTCGCGCGGCTTCTCCCTCCCTTCGCCCTCGGCCTGAACATCAGCTTCATCAGGTCGGGGTGTGCCTGAGCAAAGGCCCGGTAGGCGGTCACTAGCGACGCCAATCTCCCCTTCCTGCTGGGGGCTGCCGCGAGCCCGGCCCTGAGCGCCGCCCGAAGCTCTCCGTACCCCACCATCGCGAGCGCCTCGAGCAGTTCATCCTTGTCGCGAAAATGACGGTAGACCGCCGTGGGGGTGACCCCGACCGTCCGGCTGATCTCGCGAAGAGAGAGCGACTCGAGTCGGCCCACATGCAGTGCCTGGCGCCCAGCCACAAGGAGGGCGGCGTGCAGGTCGCCGTGATGGTAGGAGGATCGGGGCATGTAGGTGGTCGGCTATCGGTGAACGGAGAACGGTGAACAACGGGAAAGATAACAGTGTGTACATAAAGTCACCATTGTCAACATTACGACTCAACTCCCTGCCGGTACTGCCCTTCCACCAATTCGAGCAGCGGTGCCCCAACCAGGAGCTCCGCCCGCTCGACCATCGCGACGACTGCGGCGGACCGGCCATGCCACAACTCGCCAAGGCCGGCCCGGTCATGGCCGTCGAACTGGAAGGCCACCCCGAATCGGTTGGCAAGCAGCTCCGCCGCCGATTCGAAGCGCTCCTGCCAGCGGGTAACGGCCGCCGGATCCGAAGCCACGAGAACCACCTTCACCGCTTCGCCCAGCCGTTCTTCCCGGCGGGCGGTGCCACCCACGATGGCCAGCGCGAGCAGCCCGTCCTTGCCACCCCCTGCTGCGACCGCCCTGAGTTCGGCTCGCAGGGAGGGAAAGAAGTCAGCCTCGGCCCGCAGCAAACCGGCGACGACCGCCGCGAGCCGATGCCCGCTGCACAACCGGACCTGGCGCTCCCGGCCTCCCGCCAGATCTTCGACCACGCCCGTGGCGATCAGCTCGGCAAGCGCGAGATCGATGCTGCGGTAGGCCATCTCGGAACGGCGGGCGACCTCTCGCACGGAAAGCGGCGTGACAGCGCGCCCGAGGATCCGGAGCACCGTGATCTTTGAGCGAGTGCCAAGGATGGCAGAGAGGGGCTCATGAAGCGTGGCGGACGGCGTGGTCTTCGGCATTTAATAAAGTAGGCATTAGCCTACTTTATTATCAAGGACTGAATATTCCCCCGAATGGTCGTTTCCAAACTCAGCTCAAGAAATGGCCTTTTCGAGCGAAATACCAGCCGTTTCGCACGTACGGACAACCGTTTCGCCGATCTTGTTGTTTGGGGTAGAGGCGCCAGCAGTGAGGCCAATGACACCCGGAACGGGGAGCCAGGCGCTTTCCACCCGCTCTGATTTCGTCCGTACCGGCTGAAAGCGGATGGTCCCGGCCACCGGATCGATGCCGGAAGCGTCCTCGATGTGGTAGGTCCGCACCCCCTTCCCCTCTGCCAGGGCGGCAAGCGCGCAGGTGTTCGACGAGTTATAGCCGCCGATCACCAGCATCAGGTCGGGTGGATTTGCCAGGAGGGCGTCCACTGCGTCCTGCCGTTCCTGGGTGGCCGAACAGATGGTGTCGAAGGAGCGGAAGTGGTCGGCCAACCGGTCCTCACCGTAGCGGCGCGCCAGGGACGAGCGCAGCCTTTCGGCGATCGCCAGCGACTCCCCTGACAGCATCGTGGTCTGGTTGGCCACGCCGACCTTCGCCAGGTCCGAGGTGAAGTCAAAGCCCGGCGAGGCGGCCTTTCCGAATCGCCGGGCCAGCTCCTCGGCGTCGCCGCGCCCCTCGATCCACTCGCAGACGAGTGCGGCTTCGGTCATGTCGAACACGACGAGATACTTCCCGCCCGGGTGACGTTCCACCTGGCTCGCAGTCGCCTTGGTCTCTTCGTGATAGTGCTTGCCGTGGATGACCGACGTGAAGCCATCGCGCGCGTAGCTCTCGACCCGCTTCCAGACGTTCAGCACCGAACCGCAGGTGGTGTCGACCAGGATGCAATTGATGGCACGCAACCGCTCGAAGTCCCTCATGGTCACGCCAAATGCCGGAATCAGCACGACGTCGCCTGCCGTGATCCCGGCGAAGTCAAACTCGGCATCGGTCGAGCGATGCAGGAAGATGATGCCCATGGCCGCAAGCTTTGCGTTGACATGCGGGTTGTGGATGATCTCGCCGACAAGAAAGATCCGCCGGTCGGGGAACTTGCGGCGCGTCTCGTAGGCATAATCGACGGCCCGATCGACGCCGTAACAGAACCCGAACTCCTTGGCGAGCCGAAAGGTCAGTCCTCCCGCGACCAGCTGGTTGCCGCTGGCTCGCAGGGCGTCGACCACCGTGCTGTGATAGTCCGCCGAGAGCTGGCCCTCGATCTCGGGCTTGAGGCCGAATCCCCGACGAAAGTAGGTCGGTTCCATCAGGTACATCCCGCGGCCATCGCGACCACTTTCAGCCGCGCGAAGCGGCCCGTGACCACCACCGAGTCGGTGCCGGCAGCGGCTCGCATGTAGAGCAGCAGGGATCCTGAGAGGGTGGCCCCGGCTTCGTCGAGATCGACATGACCACCGGTCGCGCTGTACGCGGCCACCGTCACCGTGGTATCCACCGTGCGCAACCACCGCAACGCGGCTGCAGCGCTCGGCCTTGGCAGCGCTATGGTCGCGGTCGGCGCGAAGACCGGGTGAGGGCCCTTTGTCATGGCCTCATTCTCGCGAAGGGCGATGGCAAAACCGGTGTCGACCGAGATCGCCTCGAGCTCGGCCACGCGGGAGACGGGGCACCAGTTGACGGTGGCCGGGAGCGTCATGGTGGCAGGATGGGGTCCCGCGAGTTCCAGCACGATCATCCCCGGCTTCGGTAGGGCTCCACCCTGTCCTGCCCGGCGCGACAGGACGAAGACCACCATCGCGGCGGCGACCACGAGCAGGCCGATGGCTGTGACGCGTCGAGTCATCGCGGCGCGCCGAAGACCAGGTCGAAGCGCACTCCGCGTCCTTCACGATGGGTCAGCGGATGACTCAGCTCGGCACGCATGAAACCGCCAAACAGCGAGAGGCCGGCGCCAGCACCTGAGAGGAAAAGGGCATCCCCGAAGCTAGCCCGGTTCCCGGCCTGACCAGCATCGACGAAGAACACCTTCTTCACGGCACCCTTGCCGGGGCGGCCGAGGTCGAACTGCGCCGACCACAGCGCATCGCCCTGCGTCACGCCGAAATCGTAGCCGCGGACGGTGTTGCTTCCGCCGGCCCGGAGCAGCAATTGCGGGACGGAATCGACGCCCGAGGCGAGACCGCCCTTGATGCTCGCCGTCAGCCAGCCACCGGCAAGTTTCGGCAACCGGAGCTCGCCGGCGAGCCGAGCCGCCGCTCGTCCTGCGACGGCCAGGCCATCTCCCTGCAGCGACCAGCGCAACGACGATCCGGTGTGATCCAGCCGCGCCAGGCCGCCCAGGGCGAAACCCTCGCGAACGGGATCATTCCGCGGGAAGTAGCCGCTGGTCCCGAACAACCGTGGAATGGCCGTTCGTGCCGAGTTGCCCACACTCTGGTGGTCCTCGGCGCGGACGCCGAGCGTGAACTCGTTGCCGAGACCCCACGAAGATTCGAAATCGAGCCGGGCACCCTGCGCCAGCAGGTAGGCACCATCGTCGTGGCCCGCGAAGATCCCGCGCAAGGAGTTGCCGAAATTCAGCCCGTGGGCGTAGGGATCGACATCGACCAGGTCGCGCTGCACGGCAAGCGTTGTTCGTCCACCTGGCGCATCGCGCACCGCGGCAACACGCGCGAGCACGCGGCCGTCGCCCAGGCCGATACGGCCGGTCCCGTAGAAATCGGTAAAGGAGAGTGGCGCCGGCAACTGCCCCGTCATCGACAGCGTCGTGCCCTCGACCCGGTTGTAGCGCAGCACCTCGCCAAACTTCTCCCAGGAAATTCCCTTGTAGGAGCGGCCGGTCATGTCACCGGGAAGGCTCTCGGCCAATCGGGCCAGATCGGCACCGGCATCACGGATGCGCTGGCGATCCGCCGGATTGTCATCGAAGACCAGGGAATCGCCCCAATCGGCGTAGGCCTGGAGTGAATCGGCCGGCGCACGATGAATCTGGAACCGGCCCCCGTTGGGGAGGTACCCGGTTCGATCGCGCCTGCGCCGCCCATAGGGCGCGCGGACGGAGGAGTCGCGCTGCACCATGGAATCGCGCGCGGCAGGTGGCGGCGTCGGGGGACGACGGTTGCCGCCACCGACCATCACGCGGGAGCCTCCAGCACGCGATGATCTCGTCGAGTCGGGAAACCGGGCGGTGAAGGTGATGCGCGATCCCGTATTGATGCTGTAGTCATCGAACGTGGTGATCGCCTCGAACGGCACCACGATGTTGACACCGAGCGGGACGCTCACCTTGCCGGCGAGCATCTGGCGATAGGGCATCCAGTACGTGTTGTCCTGCAGGGCGTACTCCAGATCCGCGTTGATCTCCAGAATGCGCGAGACCAGTGAATTCTCGCGCCGAGCCGTCACGCTGTCGGCGTGGGTCGGCGCATCCGGAACACTCCAGACCTCGGTCCCCACCAGCCGGAAGGTGAAGCGAGCGAGGTCACCGGTCTCGACATCGAGCCAGAGCTTGCCGGCAACGTACGACGGACCGTTCTGCTTCGGCGTCACCGTCACACTGCGGATGGTCACCCGATGCCCGGCGCTGGCGATCACCACCGAATCGCCCGCAGCGTAGCGGTACCACTGGTCGGCCCCGGGCGCGAGCGGATGTGGTGCGGCACGGGCACCACCGGACTCATCCAGCAGGCGAATGGAATCGCCGAGGGTCCGGGGAACAAACCAGGGCCGCGAGAACCCCGACGTGATGTTGGCGTCCTCGAGTTTCGTCGCGCTGCGACGGCCGACGATATCGAGGCGCAGGTCATTGGGGAGCTGCCACGCCACCCGGGCCTCGAGTTCCTCGACGGCCACTGAGGGGACGTTGGCCCACTTGCGCTTGCCGAACCCGAACGACACGCGATAGCGCAGCTTCGCCTGGTAGTCACGGACGGTCGAATCCTGGGCCTGGTGTCGCCGCATCGCGCGAGCCACCAGTTCCCTGGTGGCTCGGTCGGCATAGGTGGTGGTGTCGGAAGCGGGCGCCCCGGCGAGGAGCGCTGAAAGCGTCAGGAGGTGGGAGAGTGCTGGTCCCATTTGGTCCGACCGTCGCGGTGCAAGCCATAGGCGCGGAGGCGACGCCAGAGCGTGGTGCGCGAAATGCCAAGCGTCTTGGCGGTATCGGCAAGCCGCCACGCGTGGGCCTCGAGCGAGCGGACGATGGCGTCCTTCTCCCGCGCGGCCAAGGTCGTCGGTCCCTCTCGCCGAGGGATGAAAATCGCCTCGCCCAGGTCCAGCCCGGCAACCCTGAGCGCAGCGAGGCGGCCCCCAAGCCCGGCGAGTTCGGGGAGCAGGTCGTCCTTTTCGCCCGTCGCGTCGAGCTCAACCTCGGTGAGCACGGCGCGAGCGGCCGAATTCAGATAGATGACGCGGCCCTGCGGATCGAAGACCACGACTCCCTCGTGGAACTCGTCGAGGAGGGCCTTGGCCAAAGGCGAGAAGACCGATGGGAACGAAACGGTGGGCATCGGCTGGGTCATGGTTGAGAATACGCCGGATAGAGGGTTGCGGTTTCAAAAGGTGACGCCTTGGGTGTATCGCCGGAAGGCCGGAGTGGGCATATTCCTCGTCCATTCATGCCTGATTCCCTGTCGTATGACGTCGTCACCCCCCTCTTGAGACGATCCCGCACAGCCGGGGTGGTCATCCTGGCTTGGGCCGCCGTGTGCGGATTGGCCGGATACCTGCTCGATCCCCGTCTGACAGGCGATACAGTTTCCATCACGGCGGCACCGATCCTGACCGTGCTCGCCACGCTGGCGGGCGTCGCCGGGATCATCGCCTTCGTCCTATCGCCCAAGTCGTTGTCAATTCCACAGTTAGTCGCCACAGCCGCGGCCGTCTCGGTGTTGGTGGCCTTGGCTCCGCTCGATCGACGGGCTGCCCAGGATACCCTCTGGGGCTTTCTGCTCGTGGCCCCATGGCGATACGCACTGACCCCACTGGTGGTTCACTTCGCGTTCACCATGGGCTGGCCCCACCGGGTCAGCAGTTGGGCGGCACTGGTCGCGGCCTGGTATCTGCTCCATGCCGGCCTGCTGCTGGCGGCGATCGGCGGCCTCTTCACCGACGAACGGCCGCTGCTCCTGGCGATTGACGAGACATTCCGTGCCAGGCTGCTGGAACCGGCCGGGCTGCTGGCGGCAGTCCTGGTGCTGGTTCTCGCCCTCGCCTCGGAGGAGCAACGCCGCTCGCGCCGTCGGTCGATCGCGTGGGCCCTGGGCGCGGTCGTGCTGGGGGTAACACCGATTGTCGCGGCGACGTTCTTCCCCGGCATCGACATCGGCGGCCCCAGCAACGTCGCCACCTCACACCTTGCACTCGTTGCGCTGCCGATCCTGGGGCTCGCCGGGATCCTGGCGGTCCCCTTTCATGACCCGATGACGCGCGATCTCGCGGCATACCGGATCGCGCAACAGGTCCTTGACGCCCCGGAGCTGGTCAGCGGACTGCGGGACTTTGCCGAGGCCCTGCTCGAGACCCTGGAAGCCCAAGGTGTGTCGGTGCGATTGACGAACCCGCCGGTGGTGGTCGTGGCCGGAATCATCAAGTCGCCACCTCTGGCCGGCCGGATCGCGGCCGAAGCGGAACTGGTCGACGACGGTCGCACGATGGTAGCCCCGATTGGCCGGAGCGGCGATCCGTTGGGCGACGTGCTCATCGAAGGCCGGTTCGCGAACGCATTCACCGAGCATGAGCGCGATTGGCTGATGGCGTTCCTCCTCCCGATGGGACCGGTCATCCGGACCAGATGGCGGGACCTCAACCATGACCAGCGCACGGCGACGATGCGGCAGCGGGCTGCACAGGCCGCCGATGGCCTGACGGAGGCGGCGAGCGCCCTGCCCTCGCGCATCTCGGACGATGTCATGGCTGTTCCGCCGACCGTCGACGCGCGCGCGGTGCTTTCGCAGCTGGGCGAGGGGATCAGGAATGTCTCGCAACAGGGCGAAGCGCTCGAGTCGGTGGCAACCGACGTGCGAACGCACACGCGAACGGCCAGTGACGCGATCGCCCGGGCGCTCGATGCCATCAGTGCGATGAACGCCGAACTCGGCCGCGTGATCCAGCGAAGCGACGAGATCGCCGCCAACAACGCAACCGTCAGCGGCGTGGCGTTCCGCACTCACCTGCTCGCGAACAACGCCGCGCTGGAGGCGACCCGTGCCGGCACTGCCGGGAAGACGTTCGGGGTGCTGGCCACCGAAATTGGCCGACTCGCCGACACGACGGCCGGAACGTCGACGGCGATCAGCACCGAAACGGCGGCACTCACCGAGGAGATCGCCCGCCTGTTCTCGACGATCGCTGAAGTGCGCGGCACCCTGGAAGCGGCGATCCATGAAGCCGAAATCAGCGAGGAAGGCTCACGGCGGCTGGCCGAAACCGCCACGATGCTCGAAGTTGCCGCCCATTCACTGCGGCCAGCCGTCGATGAGGCCAACACCGTCGCCAAGCGGCGATCGGCACGCGACCAGCACCTGTCGGCCACACTGGAGCGCTTCCTCTCCGAGCGAGCCGCGATGGGGCGCCTTCTCCTGTCCCACCGCGATGCGCTCACCAAGGTGGGTTTGGCCTTGCGACGACTGGAAGAAGAACCCGGCACTCCATCCCAACCTGGGGGGAGCCGGCCGAGGGAGCGCCGCTAGCGCCGCTTGCCACGACCGCTGCCACGGGGCCGTGGCCGGTCTCGATCGTCGCGATCATTCCGGCCCGGTCGCTTTCCCCGGCGCTCTGCCTTCCGGGTGCTTGCCCGATCCAGCTGCTCGCGCAGCGCCGCGATGGAATCGGCGCTCAGCACCGTCCCTTCCCGGCGAACCGCAAAGACCACGGGCCGGTCCAGCTCGGGCAGGTCGCCGAGTCGCAGCCGCCGGGCCTGGCCCTCGCGCAGCATCAGCCGAACCACCGGCTGGCGATCACGCACCGCATATTCGAGCGGCACCACGTCGCCGTGGATGCGGACGCTCGACGGCAACGCATCGAGGTGAGCGCGCTCGGCGCCGGGCACCAGCGCGTCGACATCGAGCAGCAGCGGCGTGCGCTGAAAGTCTTCCCACGACGCCACATCCTCGACCTGGGCACGCATCATCGCCCGCAGCGCAAGCGGGTCGAGCGCGACCAACGCGCCGCCAGACCGGCGCCAATACTCGTCGAGTCGAGAGATGGCCCGGCCCAGTCGGGTCCGCGAAGGATGCTCGATCTCCTCGCCCAGCACCGCATCGACCAGCAACTCGCGCGCTGCAGGGCGGAGGCCTTCCGGGATCTCGCCTTCGACCCGATCCAGTTTCGTCTCGAGCTCGAATCCGAAATAGTGCAGCCGGCGCGAGATCGAGAGCCCTTGCCGCTGGCGATACCCGGCAAGGACGATGGTCGCTGGACCCCAGGCCGCATAGCGCCTGACCAGGTCGAGCGGGATGGTAGTGCCCTCAATGCTGGCCCGCGCCACGCCGGAGCGATCGGCGAAGTATCGGAGGTTGCCCGCCACTGCTCCCCAGTCCTGCGCCACGGAAGTCTTCGAGATGCGGACCTCCTGACGATCGGCGGTCAGACCATTGATGGCGAGGTCGAACGGTTCCACCTGCGCCAGCAGGTCGACAAATTTCGTGCGCAGTTCGCGATCGGCGGCTGGCAACCGCTGCGGCAATTCGACATCGAGCGCGCGGTAGGCTGAGGCGAGCCCAAGGGCGCCGTCCTCGACTGCCTTCACCAGGACGCCACGTCGGTCAGCCCATTGCGCCAGCTGCTCCTCGGCGAAGACGTGGCGTCGCAATCCGTGCACTTCGCCGACCGTCCCGCATTCGTTGATCGCCTCGGCCAGCAGCGCATACGTCGTGAGATGATCACTGCCGGGCACGACCACGCCGCGCAGGTCGCGCTCCTCCCGTGTCATCCGATGCAGCGAGTCAATGCCGCTCGCGCCCGCGACCACCGGCAGCAGGGCAGTGTCGGCATGCACCAGCAGTTCCGCCCAGGGACGTTCGACCGGCAGCGCCTCGACCTCGCGACCATACCTGGTGAGCCGACCATCCTCGATGAGCCCGCGCTCCGTCAGCTTGCGCATCGCGCGCTGGTAGGCGTTGCGATCGAGCGGCACCGGAAGGTCGAGCCCCGTCGCATCGACGCCGATGGCCGCGCAGGTCAGCGCCACCCGTTCGGCATCACCGGCAAGCTGGAACTCAGGTGGCTGCGGTGTCAGGGATTCGAAGTCGAGGTCACGGTCGGAGAGGATGACCACCTCGCCATCCTGCACCCGGCCATGCACCCGCCCGGCCATCTGGAGGATCTCGTTGGCGCCGAGATAGAGCCGATGCAGCACGTTGCGACCCCGCTCGACAACGTTGCTGTAGCGGGCATCATAGATCACGACGGTATCGAGCCCCGGCAGGTTCAGCGCGGATTGCCCCGCAGCGGTCATCGCCAGCAGGTAGGGCTTTTTCACCTCCCCTTCGAGGAAGGGACGAATCACCCGGATCGGCATCCCGCCGTGATAGAACGCGGTCGCCAGCCGAGCATAGCGCTCCCCAAGTCCCTGCCCGAGTTGCTCCACCTCGGCTCGGGTCGGCAGGAAGACCGCCACGCCACGACCTTCCTTGATGAAGCGCCGCATGGTGCGCTCATCGAGGAAGACATCGGGCTTGCGGGCGACCACCGAGACGTGGGCCTTGCGCGCGGGATCGAAGGCCGAGGTCTCGAGCACCTCGTCACTGCGAAGGTAGTCGCGATAGAATGCCGGATCGACGGTCGCGGAGAGCCAGATGAAGCGACAGCCGAGGCGGCGGCCGAGCGCCAGGCAGAGCTCGAGCTCGGCGGACGTCTGGTGGATCTCATCGACCACGATCGTGTCGCCCGGGGCAAGCAAGTCATCGGTGAGCCAGCGGCGGGCAATGCCGGTGGTCACCACGACGACGTTGCATGACGGCGTTTCGGCGGTCGCCTCGCGTTCCCGGTTGACCACGCCGACGACCAGTGGTGCCTGAAGGATCGCCTCGGCCATCAAACGAATCCCCAGGGTCTTGCCGGTGCCGGTCCCGGCGACGATGCCGAACGCCCGCCCCTCCGATGCCCAGCGACGAATTTCTTCGCCGTGACTGCGCTCCAGAACGGTATCGACGTGCGTGTGCAGGGCAAGTTCGATTGTCTCGCAGGCCGCGCGAGTGGGCGCAATCACGATGATCCGACCACGCGGCCGTTCCGCCCGCCGGAAGGCGTCGGGATCGGGGGGCAGGATGTGATCGCGGATCGGCTTCACCACGGCAAGTTACACCGCGCCGGAACCGCCGGCGCCCGGGCTGAGGATGGGTATATTCGCCCGGCGACGGCCTGATCATGGCGTGGCACCAGTCCGGGAGGGGTGATGCGAGGGAGAGTCTGCCTGGTGACCGGGGCCAACCGCGGCATCGGCCGCGCAACAGCCGAGGGACTTGCGCGCCTGGGAGCCACCGTGATCATGGCCTGCCGGAATCGGGAGGCAGGGGAGCAGGCCCGGCAGGAGATCGTCGCCGCAACCGGAAACGATCAGGTCGAGTTGCTCATCGCCGACCTCGCAGTGCAGGCCGACGTCCGCGCGTCGGCGGCGGACTTCCGCGCCCGGCACCGGCAGCTTCACGTTCTCATCAGCAATGCCGGTGCCTACCATCAGCGTCGCGTGAGCACTGCCGACGGTGTCGAGGCGACGTTCGCCGTCAATCATCTCGCCGGCTTCATCCTGATTACTGAACTGCTCGATCTGATGCGAGCCGCCGCCCCCGCCCGCATTGTCCTGGTCGCCTCGGAGGCACATCGACGGGTGCCCAATCCGGAGGACTGGCAGAGCATCGAAGGATACGGTGGCTACACCGCCTACTCACGTTCCAAGCTCGGCAACGTCCTGTTCGGATATGACCTGGCCCGGCGGCTCGACGGGACCGGCATTACGGTCAACAGCTGTCACCCCGGTGTCGTCGGTACGCCGTTGCTCGAAGGGATCTACGATCGCTGGTGGTCGCGCTGGCTCTACCCCATCACGAAGCGCTACCTGACCATCACGGCCGAGCAGGGCGCGCAGACCGTGCTGTACCTGGCGACCGCGCCTGAGCTCGCCGGCATCACCGGGGGCTACTTCCGCAGCATGAAGCCGGCCCGGTCGTCGGCCCGCTCACACGACGCCGCGCTCGCCTCGCGCCTCTGGGATGTTTCCGCTCGGCTGACCGGCACGGTGCCAACGCCCAAGGACGAGATGACTGCGAAACGCTGACCCGACCGATCCGGGCAGAAGCGCAGAGCGGGGGCGCCGGTCCGGCGCCCCCGCTCTGCTGCTCGACTCGCCGCAAGCCACCGGCTTCAGGGGCGAGACCGTCCACCTCGAACCGGTGGCACCCCGGGGTTCCTCTGGTTGCGGTCATCGCGATCCCGGGCGGCGCGGTCGTCCCGGTCGCTCCCGCGGCCCCAGTCACGATCGCGACCATGCTGCCGTTCCCAGCCGGCATCGCGAGGCGGATAGAAGTAGCGATCGCGGTAGCGGAAGACCACAATCGGGCGGGCCTGGCGAAACGGGCGTTCGTAGTAGCGTCCGGCATAGAAGTAGAGCGTCACGGGTTGCCAGCGTCGGTAGTCCTGGGCGCGGTTCCAGTCGCCAACGGTGCGGCGATCATAGTCACGGACTTTCACTTCCCGCCTTGCCGGTCCCGGCCGGTAGCCGATTACCACCTCATGGCGTCCGATCGGAATCCCGACCCGGATCTGGGCATTGATCTGAGCCGTCGCGGGGGGTGCCGCCAGCGTGGCGAGCAGGGGGATGGTGGCGAGGATGGTGGGGCGCATAACGACCTCCTGAGACGAGTCATCGGATCTGCCCCTACCATGTGCGAGTCACGTGCCAGCTCGTAAGTCGTTGTCCCGGCTTCAGTTGGTCATCAGAGCCCGGACGCCTTCCGTCCTCCCTGGTGGACACCTGTCCCGCCGGACGGCGGCGTTTCCTCCCGGTGATCGTGATGGTATGTTCGTCCGCGGAGTGAACGGCGCTTCGCATCATTCGTGAGGAAAGCTGTGGGCACATTTCGCGTGAGCGTGAGCAAGGATTACCTGGCCTTTTCGTCGGCCCATTTCATCACGCTTCGAGGCCACACCTGCGAGTCATTGCACGGACACAACTATCGCATCGGCCTGACGGTCGAGGGACCGATCGACGCCGAGTGCCTCTTCGTGGTTGATTTCGCCATTCTCAAGCGACTGGCCAGGAAGTACGTTGAGCAGATCGATCATCGGGTCCTGCTGCCGACCGGCAACCCGAAGCTCGCCTTCCGCGAGGCAGACGGAAACACCTGGGTCGACTACTTCGGCATCCCGACATATCACTTCCCCACCAGGGATTGTGCGATGATGCCGATCGCCAACACCACCGCAGAGATGATCGCCGAATGGTTTGCGGTTCGTCTCCGCGCCGACCTCGAGGCCGAAGGGGCGAAGCTGACGTTCCTCGAAATCGAGGTCGAGGAGTCGATCGGCCAGACCGCGACCTACAGCGAACGACTGGACTGACCGCATCCCCGCACTGAGGTGATCGATGCGCGCCAAGGAACCGGTGTACGATGGCAACGCCCTCGCCTCGAGGCTGACCGCCTTGTCCCTCTGGAGCGGGGCTGACGGCTGGCTGCGGCGAGAATACGCAACCGACGGATGGCGCACGACGATGATGGCGGTAAACGCCATCGCCTTCCTCGCGGAGGCGGCGAACCACCATCCGGATCTCGAGGTGCACTGGAACCGGATCGTGGTACGACTGCAGACTCACTCGGCTGGTGGAGTGACCGACAAGGATCTTCAGCTCGCCGAGCGGATCGAGGCCACGGTCACCTGGCAACCAGCCGGCGACTTCCCGGGTCTCGAAGGACAAGCCACCGGCTGGGTGAAGCGCTGACACCAAACTCCGGGCGCTGATCTCCGTGCCGGTGATTCTCCCGCTCGAGTTCCCCTTCTCGCCGAACGGCGCCCTTGCCAGGCTGGGACATCTGCCCCGGCCCGTGCTCCTCCACAGCACGGTCCCATCCCACCCCCTTGGGCGCTACAGCTATTTCGCCGCCGATCCGGTGTCCGTCCTGACCGGCGATGCGCCGGAATGGGATGCGCTGGGTGCACGACTTCGCGCGACGCTCACCCCGACCTCACCCAGCGAGCCCGGACTGCCGCCATTTCAGGGCGGCTGGATGGGATGGTTCTCGTACGAACTTGGCCGGGCCTTCGATCGCATGCCGCTCGTCAGTTCCGATCCGTTCAGGCTCCCGGACATCGCCCTGGGACTCTATGACTGGGTGATTGCCTGGGACCATCACGAGTCGGGTTGCTGGCTGATCAGCACTGGAGTGGACGCGATCGGAACGCGCGACCAGTCCAGGGCGATCGCCAGGGCGGCGCCGGTCATGGCGCTGGTCGCCGCCCCGCCCGCTGTCCCGCCCCAGCCACGCCCCGGCGATGATGGCGCCGCCTTCGGGAGACTGCCACCAGGATTGCATGCCGATTTCAGCCCGGCAGAGTACCGCGCTGCCGTGGCGAGGGTGATCGCATACATCCTCGCGGGCGACATCTTCCAGGCCAACCTGACCCAGCGCTTCACCGCACCATTCACGGGCGAACCGGCCACCCTGCTCGCTTCCCTCGAGCGGCTGGCACCCGCGCCACTTGGCGCCTACGTCCGGCACGACGCGGTGCAACTGTTCAGCGCGTCGCCGGAGCGATTCCTCCGGTACGACCCCGGGACGCGAACGGTGGAGACGCGCCCGATCAAGGGAACGAGGCCGCGCGACGCGGACTCGCAGCGTGACGCGGAGCTGGCCCGGGAGTTGGCAGCAAGCGAAAAGGACCGGGCCGAGAACGTGATGATCGTCGACCTGTTGCGCAACGACCTGTCGCGCGTGTGCGCGCCGGGAAGCGTCGCGGTCGAGTCGCTCTGCCGCCTCGAGTCACATGCCACGGTCCACCACCTCGTCTCCACGGTCACCGGCCGGCTCCGGCCGGATGCGGATGCACTGGACCTGCTCGCGGCGACCTTCCCGGGCGGATCGGTGACCGGGGCGCCGAAGCTTCGCGCGATGGCCATCCTGGCCGAACTGGAGCGGGTGCGGCGCGGCGCCTACTGTGGCGCGATCGGATGGCTCGGGCTCGATGGCGGTCTCGACTGCAACCTCGCCATTCGGACCATCATCGTGAAGGACGGCGTGGCGGCGGTCCACGTCGGAGGCGGTGTCACCGCACCGTCCGACCCGGACGAGGAGTACCGGGAGACACTCGACAAGGCACGCGCGCTCATCGCCGCACTGGCGGAAGCGACATGATCCTCCTGCTTGATCACGACGATTCGTTCGTGTTCAACCTCGCCCGGTACGTGGCGGAACTCGGCGAAGAGGCCCGGGTCGTGCGCGCGAGTTCCCTCTCCCTGGCGGCGGTGATGGCGTTGCGACCCCGCCGGATCATACTCTCGCCAGGCCCCGGCACGCCGCATGACTGCCCGCTGGCCATCGCCGTCGTTCGCGAGCTTGGACCATCAACGCCCATCCTCGGAGTCTGCCTCGGGCATCAGTGCATCGCCGAGGCGTATCAGGCGGTTGTGACGCGGGCCCGCCGGCCGCGACACGGCATGACCTCGGCGATTTCTCACGATGGAAGAGGGGTGCTCACCGGACTGCCGTCACCATTCCGGGCCACACGTTATCACTCGCTCGCCATCGCTCCGGACAGCGTACCGGCGGAGCTCGAACTCACGGCCTTTGCGGACGACGGCGAAATCATGGGCGTGAGGCACCGCACGCATCCGGTCGAGGGAGTGCAGTTCCATCCCGAGTCGGTGAGCACCGAGCATGGGCATCAGTTGCTGCAGAACTTCATTCAGCAAGGAGATCGCGGCTGAGCGGGCCAACGCTCAGAGGTTGCGGTCGCGGCTCCGCTGGCGACGCCAGCCATCCATGCCGCCGACCTGGCCCGCATTGCCAATGACGCAGGTCAGGAGGACCATGATGAGGAGCAGATAGGTGCGGCCGCCGGGCGAAGCCACGCCACCGGCGGCCAGTACGAGCGCCCCGGACACCAGCCCGGCGAGCGCGGCGGCCAGGCGAGTCCGCAAACCAAGCACCAACAGCACCCCGGTGGCCACCTCAACCCAGGTGAGCAGGCCGGCAACGAGTGCGCCATTGGGGAGGAGCAGGTCGCGGACGAAGGCGCCGAGCAGGCCCGACTGGTGGGTGGCGAGCCAGGCCGAAAGTCGCATCGGCAATTCGAGCTGCCAGGAGAGCGCGGTCACGGGCACCGGCAGGAACCCCGCGAGGGCGTAGAATTTCATGGTTTCGGCTGCCCCGACGATGAGCAGCACTCCTGCCACAACACGCAATAGCGCGAGCGCCTGCGCGGCCGGCAGCGTATCGCGTCGCGGCATCGTCTCAGTCGCCGAAGGAAATGCCGAGGTGACGGCCCGTGAGGATCACGCCGGAATCGAGCGGAACCCGCTTGGTCTTCCCGGCGACCTGGTCAAGTGGCACTCGCGTGAGATTGGGCGGATTGTACGCGACCATCACGCCGAATTCGCCGTCGGCGATCGATCGCACCGCGGCGGACCCGAAGCGCAGGGCCAGCAGGCGGTCGAAGGTGGTCGGCGGACCGCCGCGCTGCAGGTGGCCGAGGACCAGGGTGCGGGTCTCCTTGCCGGTGCGCTCGATGATGCCCCGGGCAACATGCTCCCCGATCCCGCCAAGGCGATCCATCTCGCCGGCAGCACCGGCGACCCGCACCATGGCGTTGCCGCCGATCGGAACCGCACCTTCGGCGACGACGACAATCGAGAAGTGACGCCCATGGCGCTCTCGATCACGGATCTTGTCGCAGACGCGCTCGATGTCGAAGGGAATCTCGGGAATGAGGATCACGTCCGCCGTGGCCGAAATGCCGCTGTGCAGGGCGATCCAGCCGGCATTGCGTCCCATCAACTCCACCACCATGACCCGATCATGCGATTCGGCGGTGGTGTGCAGCTTGTCGAGTGCTTCGGTGGCGGTGGAAACGGCGGTGTCGAAACCGAAGGTGGTTTCGGTTCCGACCACATCGTTGTCGATGGTCTTGGGCACGCCGACGACGGGCAGTCCGCGACGCCAGAGCTCGCCGGCGATGGTGAGCGACCCCTCGCCGCCGATCGAGACGAGCGCGTCGATCTGCTCACGCTGGAAGGCGGCGATCAACTCGTAGCAGCGATCGACCTCGACGACCCGGCCGTCGGGCTGAAGCTTGGGCCAGCGGAGCGGATTGCCCTTGGTCGCTGCACCGAGAATGGTGCCGCCAAGGTGGGTGATGCCGCGCACCTCATCTGGCCCGAGCGGCAAGAGCCCGTCACCGTCGAAAAGGCCTTGAAATCCACGACGGATGCCGATGCTCTGCCAGCCACGATCGACGGCCGAGAGGACCACGGCCCGGATGACGGCGTTGAGTCCGGGAGCGTCTCCGCCGCCGGTTGAAATGGCAATTTTCACGAGCGGTCCATGAATTCCTGTATGAGACGTTTCACTTCACCTGGCTCGGCGTGACGACCGGTGGCGCGCTTCGAGTAGACCATGTTGCCATCGAGGGCAACTTCAAACACACCGCCGCTGCTCTGGTGCATCCGCACCTCGGCTTCGGGATAGAGTACGTGCAGCTCGGCCGCCAGACTGGAGGCCCGTGGCTCGTAGTTTCAGACCACGCAATAGGTGATGTCGATTCGCATCCGGGCTCCTCGAGAGTGATTGCCTCGTCGGGAACAATGTACACCGAGCCCCGGCAAGGCGAACAACGCCGACCGCCTACCACTTATGCTTCCCGACATGATGAGACTGCGACACCCGGCCACGATCTTCATGCTCGTGACGACGCTCTGCGCCACGCCGGCGTGGGCCCAGCGTCCGGTCAAGCCTCCCGCGAGCCAGGGGACCAGCCCCAAGGCGGCACGGCCCGTCGTTCAGACGGACAGCAACGCCACGCCGTGGTCGCACCATCTGATCCCGGTGCTGCCGGGCGCCCTCTTCCCGGCAAACCGGGTCGTGGCATTCTACGGCAATCCCCGGTCGACCCGGATGGGAATCCTCGGCGAACTGCCACCCGAGCAGATGCTCGCCAAGCTTCATGACATCGCCGGGGAGTGGGCGAAGGCCGACACCACCAGGACGGTCCGGCCGGCCCTGCACCTGATTGCGACCGTGGCACAGGGGAAGCCCGGCACGGATGCCAAGTACCGCTTGCGGCACTCGGACAGCCTGATCGCCGAGGTCGCCCGCTGGGCCGAGACGCGAGGATGGCTCCTCTTCCTCGACATTCAGGTGGGACAGAGTACGGTGGCCGCGGAGTTGCCGCGCCTGATTCCCTGGCTCAAAAAGCCCTGGGTCCACCTCGCACTCGACCCGGAGTTCGCGATGCCCGCCGGGCGGGTGCCGGGATCGAAGATCGGCACCCTCGACGCACGGCAGATCAACGCAGCGATCGACGTGCTCGCAAGGCTGGTCGACGAGGAGCACTTGCCGCCGAAGGTCCTGGTGATTCACCGTTTCACCGAGAACATGCTGACCAACTACCGAGGCATCCGAACCGACCCGAGGGTCCAGGTCGTGATCGACATGGACGGTTTCGGCACGCCTCCCCTCAAGAGGCGGATCTACGACCTGGTTGTCAGTCGTCGCCCGGTCCAGTTCACGGGAATCAAGCTCTTCTTCAAGAACGACCGGCCGATGATGACCCGGAGTGAGATCCTTCGATTGACGCCGATTCCCCTCTACATCCAGTACCAGTAGGCCGGAGATGCGGCGCTGGATTGCCGGGCTCCTGTTGTTGCTGCTGCCAGGACCGGGACGGGGTCCTGGCTGGGAACTGATCGCACCCCGGTTCCTCCGGCAAACCGGCACCATCACCGAGCCCCGGATGGCAGAGACGAGCGGCGCGGCAATGAGCGAACGCAATTCCGGAATCATCTGGACGATCGATGACTCCGGAAACCCGGCCGACCTGATCGCGACCGACACCCTTGGCCGGTACCGGGCCGCCATTTCGCTCGAGGGCGCGACCAACACCGACTGGGAAGAGGTGGCTGTTGGCCCGTGCCACCAGTCGAGTTGCGTCTACATCGCCGACACCGGGGACAACCAGGAGGTCCGACCGGAGGTGCAGCTCTATCGCCTGGAGGAGCCGACCCTCGATCCCTCGAATGTGCGTTTCGCGCGGTCGAGCACCCCGACATTCGAAGTGCTGCGCTTTCGCTATCCGGATGGACCGCATGATGTCGAGGCGATGGCCGTGACGGCGACCGGCGAGGTGCTCCTCGTCACCAAAGGGCGGTCACACGGCGTGCTCGAGTTCCGGATCCCGCCCTCGGCCTGGGCGAGTTCAGGCGTCGTCACCGCCGACCGGATCGACTCGCTGGCGATCAGCGCCTCGGCGGGATCGGGACAGCTGATCACGGCGATGGCCATCTCCCCTGACGGCCAGCGGGCGATGGTACGCAGCTACCGGGAGATCTTCCCCTTTGCCGTGCGAGCCAACGGCACGATGCACCCCCTCGGCAAGCCAACCAGTTGTGACATCCTCGGCCTCGAGCCGCAGGGAGAGGGAATCACCTTCCTGGACGACCGGCAGCTGGTCCTGACCAGTGAGCGGGGGTTGTTCAACGCTGGAACAGTGTTCATCCTGGAATGTTCGGTGGAGTGAATTGGGTCCAGGCGAGCCAAGCGCCGAGAATGTGCCAGTGGTGAAAGCGGACAATATTTGTATCAGTTGCACCGGATACCACTACGTATAACACGCTGTCGGGCAATGGGTTAGTCGGATTTACACAAGAGAAGTAGCAGGATCCACAACTCGTGCCCATCATGGCTGGTATTTGGGGGCCGAAGCTGGTAGATTTGCCGCGCGTCACACCTGAATTTCGCTTCCCTCGCCGCGCGAGGAGCCGCTCCCTGGACCTCCCCACCACGCACCGCATCCCCCTGACGTGGCTCATCGAGCACGGCGGACCCTCGCTTCGTTACCGCACCCTGGCCGAGCTTGCTCCTCCGGGGATGTTCGATCAGGCCGTGATGGCCGAAGCGCTCACCGCTGCGGTCCAGTCGCCCCAGGTTTCCGCCATCACTACGCGGCAGGAGGAGACCGGGCTCTGGGGAGGCAACTTCCTTGCCTTCCAGCCCTCGGAGAAGGAAGGGATCGAGGAGATCGGCACGGTGGCGCAGTATCGCCGCCTGCTGCAGCTTGGAGTGCCCACTGCGACACGTCCCTTTCGGGTGGCCGACCGAGTGCTTTTCCGGTCGTTGTCCCGCGACGTGGATCCGCTCCTCAACGGCGAATTTGCCGATGCCATCGACGAGGACCCAGAAACTGCCGAGCCGTATCGCAACCTGATCCGTGACGGAGTGTGCGCGGCGCTGGCCGAAGGAGGGCGGGAGGATGACCCCCGACTTCGCGGGGCGGCCCACAAGACGATGAGCGCCGTTTCGGCCTTTCTCCGCTCCCCCATGTCGGCCGATCCGTTCATCAAGAAGAGCGGGTCGTGGCAACTGCATCCCGAGGCCGCACCGCCGAGCTGGCTCTCCCTGGCCACGCTCTCCGCCATGCCCTCGCTGCAGCGGGAGCGCGCGGGGTTCGTCGACCGGCTGTGTCAGTATCTCGCCCAGCCCGTGGTGAACCGCTCTTTCTCGGTGGCGGTGGGCAAGCGGACGCATCGACCCATCTACCTGCTGTTCGGCGACCCGATCGAACTCGATCCCAAGGCCAAAGGGCTTCCGAAGGACATCCCGTTGGCCCTCCACTTCATCGAGCTCCTGGCCGGCATGGGCATGCCGCAGCTGTTGACCGCTCCGAATGCCAGCGCGGGCTTTGTGCGGTTGCTCGAGGACCTCGATGCTGACGGCGTCTGGCACCCGAAGAACCTGCGATCGCAGCCAAAACCGAGCACGCCCTTGACCTACCACTGCTGGCCGATCAGCCCTGACGATGGCGAACTGGCGTCCCGGCAGGCTGATATCACGTTCCGGTTGGCACGGATTGCCCAGCGGCTCGGTTGGCAGCTCGAGTACGCCTGACGATGGATGCAAGCTTCGACCTGACCCCGTTCGGCTTCACGCCGACGGAAGGACTGATCTACGAAGTCCTCCTCACTGGCGGCCCGGGCACGGGCTATACCATCGCCCGGGCGGCGGGAATTGCTCGCGCCAATGTGTATGCGGCGCTCGAGGGGCTGGTGACCAAGGGCGCCGCTCGGGTCGAAGAGGGCCGGCCGAGGCGGTTCCGCCCGGAGCCGCCGAGTACGCTGCTCGCCCGACTGCACGACCGCCAGGGTGACGCGATGGATCGCCTCAGCGCGGCGCTCGCGGCACTGACCGCCCCCACAACCCCGACGCTGGTCGAGATGCATTCTCCTCGTGGCGCGGTGCAGTTGATGGGTCATGAGATTGCCCGAGCGGAGCACAGCGTGACCCTCCTGGCGCCACCCGACGGCTGCCTGACGCTGGCTCCGCACCTTCGCCGCGCCGCTGCGGCAAACGTGACACTCGATGTGGCTTCGACGGCGTCGGTTCCGCTTGGCAGCATCGAGGTTGCCGTCATCCCATCGCCAACGTGGCCGGGCGATCCGGTGCTGCTGGTGGTCGATGACCGCGCTGCGTTGAGCGGGGCCCGAAACGGCGACCGTTTTTCCGGGCACTGGGGGAGCGCACCGGCGTTTGTCGCCTCAGTGCGGCATGCCCTGACGGCCTTGCGGGAGGGCCGATGAAGCCAGTCGAAGACACATCAGTCGACGCGGTATTCGTCGTCCTGCAGCGGGAATACCTCGCTGACGCCCCGGCTCGCCTTGCCGACCTGCGGAAAGACCTGGCGGCCTTCCGCGCGGGAGAACCGGATTCCCTGGAGTCCCTGCGGCGACGGTTTCATCAGCTCGCCGGCTCCGGGGGATCGTACGGCTTTCCGCGGGTGACCGAGATCGGGCGCACGATGGAGCACCGGATCCTCACCCCACCACCACTGACGGTCAACGACGCCGACCTGGTTGAGCAGGCGATCCAGGACCTGAAGGAGGCCTTTGACCAGGCCGGCGTCGACTTTGCCGAACCGGTCCCGCTTGGCAAGGTGCCGGGATTCGCCTATCGCACCCTGTTGATGATGGCAGCGTCGCCGCTCCGCGCGAGGATGGTCGCTGCGCTGGAAGAGGCGGGTTTCGTGATCGACCTGCGCGACCACGAGATCGACCCCTGGGAGTTGGCGCCTTCGGAGCGGCCGGACCTGGTGGTGCTCGACACCGACCTGACGAGCGACCCGCTCGCGCGGGTGCGCTTCTGGTCATCGGCGACGGCCGATCGGCCCCGCGCGGTGGTGCTTGCCGATCCGCGCGACCGGCTTGACCGGTTGCGGACCGCCGCGGCCGGTGTGGATGCGGTGTTCGGCAGTTCGTCCTTGCCGAAGGGGCTGGCGCAGTATGCCAAGGCTCTCGCCCAGATCGGCGCGCCACCCGCGAACGTGGTCATCGTCGAGGATGATCCCGCCCAGGCCCAGCTGCTGGCGATGTGGCTCGAGCAGATCAATGCCCGGGTGAGGATCTGCGGCAGCGCTCAGGTCGCCTGCGACACGCTGGCGACCGAGATCCCGGACCTGGTGTTGCTCGACATCGAACTCCCCGATGTTGATGGCTACGCGGTCGCCCGCCTGATGCGCCAGGATCCGCGACTCGCGCTGGTGCCGATCGTCTTCCTGACGGCGCATCGATCGCTCAGCAGATGAAATGGAGGGCCTGCGCGCCGGCGGTGACGACTTTCTCGCCAAGCCGGTCGAGCGGAGCCTGCTGCTGCAGGTGGTCCTGACCAGGACTGAACGCGGCCGTCGCATCCGCGAGCTGGTGCACCGTGACAGCCTGACGGGCGCCAGCAACCATGCCACGCTCATGGCAGAGCTCGACCATGCGATCACCTTTTCGGGACGGCACGGCGAGCCACTCTGCTTCCTGATGATCGACCTTGACCACTTCAAGCGGGTCAACGACACCCACGGTCACCTGGTCGGCGACCAGGTGCTCCAGCATGTCGCCGGAGTGTTTCGCAAGGTGATCCGCAATTCCGACCTGCTGGGCCGCTACGGTGGCGAGGAGTTCGGAATCATCCTCCGCCGCTGCCCGCCGGTGAACGGCCGGGCGATCGCCGAGAAGATTCATGCGGCTCTGGAAGCGCAGCCGTTCAACGTCAGCGCCGACGACAAGGTCGAGCCGCGCGTGAGCATTGGCATCGCCACCTTTCCCGGATCGGGGAAGACCGCGAACGACGTGGCCGCAGCGGCAGACCTGGCGATGTACCGGGCCAAGTCCACCGGCCGGGGCCGGATCGAGATGGCGTGACTAGCGAGTGACTGGTGAATGGTGCACGGTGATTGGTGAAAGACGAGGAGGGTGATTCCGAGATTCGGAGCCACCCTCCTCATGGTATTCACCATTCACCGTGCACCATTCACGAATCACCTCAATGCGGAAAATGGCTCGTCAGCGCCACGACATCGCGGGGGTTTTCATCCCCGAAGATCAGCTTTCCTTCGGCATAGCGCGCATCGCGCAGGGCGAGCGCCAGCACCTCACCCAACTCCTCGACCGGGTGCACCTCGAGCCGGTTGCGGGCCTCTTCCGGCAGGTCGTCGAGGTCGGGGGCGTTGTCCTTCGGCACGATGACGCGGGTGATGCCGGCGCGAAGGGCCCCGAGCAGCTTCTCCTTGACGCCACCGATCGGGAGCACGCGGCCGCGCAGCGTGATCTCGCCGGTCATGGCAATGTCGTGACGCACCTCGCGACCGGAAAGCGCGGAGACGAGCGCCGTGGCCATCGTGACGCCCGCACTGGGCCCGTCCTTGGGGATGGCGCCGGCGGGCACGTGGATGTGGACGTCCCGGTCGAACATCTCATCGCGGATGTGGAGAGCGGCGGCGTGGGACCGGGCGTAGGTCCATGCGGCACGCGCTGACTCCTTCATCACGTCGCCAAGCTGCCCGGTGAGGACAAGCTCTCCCTTGCCGCGCATGGTGGAGGCCTCGACGAACATGATGTCGCCACCCATCGGGGTGTAGTACATGCCGGTCGCGACGCCGACCTGGTCGACGGCGGACTTCTCCTCCGGGTGAAGCTTGGGCCGGCCAAGCATCGCGACCACCATGGCGGGACTGACCTCGATCTTCGCGGCTTCGCCAGCGGCGATGCGGCGAGCCGACCTTGCGAGCCACCCGGCCGATTTCGCGCTCGAGCTGGCGAACGCCGGCCTCGCGAGTGTAGCGCTGCACCAGTTCGAGCAGTGCCGGGCCCGAGAAGTCGATCTGCTCCGTTGTCAGTCCGTTCTCCTCCATCTGGCGCGGCACCAGATACTTCTCGGCAATGGCGACCTTCTCGGCCTCGATGTATCCCGAGAACTCGACCATCTCCATCCGATCGAGCAACGGTCCCGGAATGTTCTGGACGAAGTTGGCCGTCGCGATGAACAGCACCTCGCTCAGGTCGAACGGGATGCCGAGATAGTGGTCGGCGAACGAATCGTTCTGCGCCGGATCGAGCACCTCGAGCAGCGCGGCCGCGGGGTCACCCTGGAACGACACGCCGAGCTTGTCGACTTCGTCGAGGAGGAAGACCGGATTGCGCGTGCCGGCCTGCTTCATCCCCTGGATGATCCGGCCGGGCATGGCCCCGACATAGGTCCGGCGATGGCCGCGAATGTCGGCCTCGTCGCGCGCCCCACCGAGCGAGATGCGGATGTACTTGCGGCCCATGGCGCGGGCGATGCTCTTGGCCACCGACGTCTTGCCGACGCCCGGCGGGCCGACGAAGAGGAGAATTGGCGAGTGCTTGCGCCCCGCTTCCTCGTCCTTTTCGCTGGGGAGGGGAGCAGGCCGCATCGGGTGCCTCCGGCGTCGCGGCCGAGGCGGGGGCGGCGGCTTCGCTGCTGGTCGCCTTGTCGATTTCCGGACTCGGTGCCGCCTTGGCATCGAGTTGTGCACGCATGGCACGGACCGCCAGGAACTCCAGCACGCGATCCTTGACGTCCCCGAGGGCGTAGTGGTCCTCATCGAGGATCCTGCTTGCCACCTGGAGATCGAGTCGCTCTTCGGTGCGCTCACTCCACGGCAGCTCGGCGACATGCTCGAGGTAGGTGCGGATGACCTGCGACTCCATCGACTCGCGTCCGATCCGGCGAAGCCGTCCCAGTTCGCGATCGACCTCCTTGCGCGCCTCCTCGGGCAGGTCGAGTTCCGCGAGGTGCTGCTCGAGTTCATCGACCTCGCCCGCTTCGTCCTCGTCACCGAGCTCCCGGCGAATCGTCTTCAGCTGTTCGCGCAGGTAGATCTCGCGCTGGCGTTCGCCGAGCTCTTCCTGCACCCGGCTCTTGATGTCTTCCTGCGCGTCGAGCACGCTGATCTGCCGCTGCACGTGCACCAGGACACGCCGGAGCCGGTCGTCGACCGCCAGCGTCTCGAGCAGTTCCTGGCGCGCCGGGGTCTGGAGCTCGAGATAGCCGGCCACGAGGTCGGCGAAGCGGCCCGGCTCATCGATGCCGTTGAGGACCTGCTGCACGACCTCCTCGGGAAGCCCCGACTTCTGGCCGAGTTCGGCGGCGCGGGCGCGCAGCTCGCGATGCAGCGCGACGAAGGATGGGTCATTGTCGTCGACGGGCGGGAGGTCTTCGAGGGTCTGGACCGTGGCGACCAGATAGCCGTTTTCCTCGTTGACCTGCATGACCATGGCACGGCGCTCGCCGTGCAGCAGCAGCTGCATGCCGGAGAGGCCGCGCTGCAGCTGGCCGATCCGGGCAATGGTCCCGACACGGTGCAGCCCCTCGGCGGTGACGACCTCGGTGTTCTCCCGCTGGGCGATCGCGAGGACAAACTTGTCCGGCGACGCCAGCGCGGCCTCGATGGCCTTGATCGTCATCGGACGGCCGGCACCAATGGGGGTGGTTACCCCGGGGAAGAGGACGACATCCCGCAGGGGGAGGACGGGAATGGTCAATTGGTCGGACACGGTGATCTCCTTTGCTCGTGCTGACCCGGCAGGTTCATCAGGCCGAGTCGGGGCATGGCCAGTGGAGCAGGAATGGCATCCAGCGTGCCAACGCTTGGGAAGGTAATCCTGCCCGACTGGCCGAGTGGACGACCGTCGACCGCCAGAGGGGCACTCCGGCTCAGGAAGCACCCACCGGGACCTGTCGCAACGGCAGGTGGCGGCGGCACGTTGCTCGCTGATGCATCTCCGTGCAGATTCAGGGGTTAGTTGCCGCCCCTCGCATCCCACATCCAGGGACCTGAATGAGTGATGCCACCCCGTACAGTCTGCCAGCGCTCCTGAAGGAGGCTCTCGGCGACGCCTACACCATCGAGGGTGAGATCGGGCGCGGCGGCATGGGGGTCGTGTACCGGGCTCGTGACGAACGGCTGCAGCGTCGGGTCGCGGTCAAGGTGCTGCCACCGGAGCTGGCGATGTCACAGGAGATTCGCGAGCGGTTCTCTCGCGAGGCCCAGACGGCGGCGCGGCTGTCTCATCCCCACATCGTCCCGATCCATGATGTCGGCGAAGGAAACGGGATCGTCTATTTCGTAATGGGACTGATCGAGGGGGAGTCGCTGGCCGCGCGGATCCGCCGACGGGGGCGCGTCCCGGGCGATGAGACCCGCCGCATCATGCGGGAAACTGCCGACGCGCTGTCCGCCGCCCATGCGATGTCCGTGATCCATCGCGACATCAAGCCCGACAACATCCTGCTCGAGGGTACGCGCGGCCGGGTGGTCGTGACGGACTTCGGCATCGCCAAGGCACTGTCGTCGCCAGGGTCGGCGAACCTGACGAGCGCGGGGATGGCCATCGGAACGCCGTCGTACATGTCACCGGAGCAGGCCGCCGGTGAACGTGAAATCGACGGCCGAAGCGACCTGTACTCGCTCGGCGTGGTTGCCTTCCAGATGCTCTCGGGCGAGTTGCCTTTCAGCGCCCCGACGGTGGCCGGCATCCTGATGAAGCAGATCACCGAGCCGGCGCGGCTGCTGCACGAGATGATGCCGGACATTCCGGAAGACCTTTCGCTGGCCGTGGCACGCTGCCTGGAGAAGGACCCGGCCAACCGCTGGCCTTCGGCTGACGGACTCCGCCGGGCCCTCGAAAGTCGGAACATGGGCGGCTATCGGCCGACCGGCCTCGGCTGGAAGGCGCAGACTCGACCGTCTCCCTTGCCAACGCGTCCGGGGACCTCGCGTTCGCCGCGGCCGACTCGGTCGATCGGTGAGAGGCCGGCCCTGACTCGTCCGCCCAATCCGCCCATTTCGCGCTCGATGCGGTCCCAGCTGGAGCGGCCACCGCGGCCAGGGACGGAGGGGCTCCGGGGCCGTGCGCTGATGCGCGAGGAGCGGCGGCGGGCGAAGCAGGCTGTCCGCCAGGAACGCCATGCAACCGATCTCCCGGAAACCGGGGAGCCGCTGGTCGTCCGCCGGGCGCGGGCGGAATTCGCGCGGTGGGCCGCCATCAGCGGCGGTCTCTTCATGGTCAACGTGATGACCGGCATGCACTCGCCGTGGTCGCTGGTGGTCGCGGGGTTCATGTCGATCGGGCTCTTCAAGCGGTACTCGGCGCTGTGGCAGGCAGGATATTCGTGGCGCGATGTCCTGAATCGTCCGGAGGCCCCTGATGCGATCAGTCCCAAGAAGGGGGCTGGTGCCAAGCTGATTTCGGCGCCGACCGCCAAGGACTTCGGCCGCTACCTTGACCGAATGACGCAGGTCCACAAGGACCGCACCAAGATCCTGCAGTTGATGGACGGCTTGAGCCAGGCGGATCGGGAGATGCTTCCCGAAATCGTGCAGACGACCGAGGGGCTCTACGCCCGCGCATCGCAACTGGCCGATACCCTGCATTCGATGGACACGATGGGGATGGATGAGCCGTCGCGGATCTCGGAGCGGATCGCCGAGCTGACCACCCGCTCCCCGGGCGAGGAGCGTGACCGCCAGATCGCCCTGCTCGAGCGGCAATTGCAGTCACGCAACGAGATCGCCAAGCGACGCGACGAGTTCTCGGAGCGTTTCGAAAGCTGCGTGCTGATGATGCAGAATGTGCGGCTCGACCTGATGCGACTGCGGCAGAGCGGCATTGGTGCAGTAATCAACGGCCTGACCCAGGCAACCCAGCAGGCACGCGCGCTGAGTCGGGACGTGGAAAATGCAATTGGTGCCGCGGCAGAAGTCAGGGAGTTGGGGCGCTAATACCCCAATAGTTCTGCCATTGCCGCCTTGAGGCTCTCGACCTGCGGCAGGATGGCGTCTTCCAGTTCCGGTGCGTAGGCAACGAAGGTGTCCGTGGAAGCCACGCGACGGACGGGCGCATCGAGCCACTCGAACATCTCGTCCGCTATCCGCGCAGCGATTTCCGAACCATAGCCCCAGGAGCGCGAATCCTCGTAGGCCACGATGACGCGGCTGGTCTTGCGCACGGACGTGGCGATCGTCTCCCAGTCGACCGGATTCAGCGAGCGGAGGTCGATCACCTCGACGCGCTGGCCAGTCGCCGCTTCGAGGTCCCGGGCCGCCTGCTCGGCCCGGTGCACCACGGCCCCATAGGTGACCACGGTGCAACCGGTTCCTTCGCGGACCACGCGGGCCTTGCCGAACGGGATCATGAAGTCGGGACCGGGGTAGGCTGCCTTGTTGTACGTCTGGCGATAGAGATGCTTGTGCTCGAGAAATAGCACCGGATCGTCGCAGCGCAGCGCGGTGCGAAGGAGACCGTTGGCGTCCAGGGCATTGGCAGGGCAAATCACTCGCAGGCCCGGGATGCCGGTGAAGATCGCGGCCCCGGTCTGCGAGTGGTACACCGCACCACCCTTGAGATACCCGCCGTAGGTAGTCCGCACGACGACGGGCGCGGAGAAATGGTTGTTCGACCGCCAACGCATCAGCGCGAGTTCGTTGCGCAGTTGCATGTAGGCTGTCCAGATGTAGTCGAAGAACTGGATCTCGACGACCGGCTTGAGGCCGCGCAGGGCCATGCCGATGGCCCGGCCGACGATGTTCGCCTCGGCGAGCGGGGAGTTGAAGACGCGGGTCCCGCCGAATTGCTTCTGCAGCCCCCAGGTCACCTTGAAGACACCGCCCTTTCCCTTCACGTCGCCGAGACTCTCCTCGCGCGAGACGTCGGCCACATCCTGCCCGAAGAGGACAATGCGCGGATCGCGCGCCATCTCGTCCCTGAGGCAGGAGTTGAGGAGATCGACCATCGTGGTCGGCGTGCCGGTGGCCTGGGGATCGTTCTCACTGTCGAATTGCCCGGACGTCGGATCGACATCCGGGGAATAGACGTACTGATAGATGGTGTCCGGCGCGGGCTGCGGCGCGGCGAGGGCGACATCGGTCGCCACGGCGATTTCTTCCTCGACCTGGGAACGGATCAGGTCGAGCTCGGCCTCGGTGGCCACACCGCGCTCGAGCAGGAGCGGTGGATAGGTGACGAGCGGATCACGGGCCGCGTCGGCGTCGCGTTCCGACACGGAGCGGTAGTGCACCTCATCGTCGGACAGCGAGTGCGAGTAGGGCCGGATGACCTTGGCATGCACCAATGCCGGCCCCTTGCGCTGGCGGGCGTAGTCGTGGGCTTTCTGCATGACATCGTAGGAGGCAAACGGATCGCAGCCGTCAACTTCCTGGACGAGGAGACCGGGGAAGTTCCGCATCAGCTGCGAAATCGACCCCCCCGCCGTGTTCACCTCGACCGGGACGGAGATCGCGTAGCCGTTGTCCTCGATCAGGAAGACGACCGGCAACTTGAGGTTGCAGGCCGAGTTGAGCGCCTCCCAGAACTCTCCCTGGCTGGTGGTGCCTTCGCCGGCGGTACAGAGGACGACTTCATCGCCACTGGAGAGGCTGCGCGTGCGCTCGTCTCCGCTCGACCGCATGCCGGCCTCGGCGGCCCCGACGGCCTGGAGAAACTGGGTTCCGGTCGGACTCGACACCGAGACGATGTTGAGGTCCTTCTGCCCCCAGTGCGACGGCATCTGCCGGCCGCCCGAATTGGGATCGTCGGCCGCGGCCACGGCCGAGAGCAGCTGCTCCGTGGCGGTCATGCCAAGGCCGAGGCAGAGCGCGCGGTCGCGGTAGTAGAGAAAGAACCAGTCGTGACCGGGCCGGAAGACCCGGGCAGCGGCGACCAGAATGGCCTCGTGCCCGGCACCGGAAATCTGGAAGAAGATGCGGTTCTGCCGCTTGAGCTGGATCTCCTTGTCGTCGAGCCGGCGGGAGAGGAGCATCTGCCGATAGAAATCGAGCAGGTCGCCCTTCTCGAGCTTGCTCGCGGACTTCGGATGGGATTGGGGGCGCGTCGCCATAGGGTGCTAAGATGGCGGGACCCGGTGGCTCCCGGAAGTCAGGGGCCGAAAAACGGCCGTCGGCTGTGGCGGGATCCTATCGGGGCTGGTAGACGACTTTCCCGCCGACCACGGTCATCCGCACCGTCACGAAGCGGATCGAGTCTGGGGCAATCGTCCTGAGATCGCGATCGAGAAGCACGACATCGGCGAGTTGGCCCGGTTTCAGCACGCCACGCGAGCCCTCGGCAAAGACGCCAAAGGCATTGCCGGCCGTGTAGGCCCGGATCGCTTCTTCGACGGTGATCTTCTCGCGCGGTACCCAGCCACCGGGATTGCCGCCATCGATGGTCTGTCGGGTGACGGCGGCCCAGATCCCGAGCAGCGGATCGAGTGGCGCCACGGTCCAGTCGGAGCCGAACAGGAGCGTCGCCCCGGTATCGAGGAGCGAGCGGAAGGCATACGTGCCGCTGACCAGGGCCGGGCGAATCCGCTTCTGTGCCCAGCGCCCGTCGTCGGCCGCGTGGTAGGGCTGCATTGACGCGAGCACGCCCCCGGCCGCGAAGCGAGGAAGTTCCGCGGGCCGCAGGTGCTGCGCGTGCTCGATGCGGAAGCGACGATCGCGAGGGCCATGCGCCTTGGCAACCGAGTCGTAGATGTCGAGGAGCAAGGCGTTGGCACGATCGCCGACCGCATGAACCACCACCTGCAAGCCGGCCGAGTCAGCGGCACCGATCCAGCGCCGGAGAGAATCTTCCGGCGTGATCATCAGGCCGCGAGACGTGGAATCGTCGAGATAGGGATCGAACATCAGGGCGGTGGTCGAGCCCAGCGACCCGTCGACGAACCCCTTCACCCCGGCGAGCCGGATCCAGTCATCGCCGGGACCATGCTCCGTGACGCTATCCGCCACCTGTTTCCAGTCTGCCAGGGCCGGGTAGAACGAGACGCGAAGGGTCTGGTCGCCATGGGCACGCAGCCGGCGGAGCGCGGCCACCTCGTACCAGGGCGCCGAGACTGCCGAGACTGCGGCAAGTCCCTTGGAGTTGGCAAATCGCATCGCACGGGCGACTGCAGTGTCGGCCTGTTCGGCGGTGGGCTGCGGAACGGCCGCGAAGACGCGATCCATCGCCGCATCCTTGAGGAGGCCGGTGGGAGCGCCCGCCCGGTCTCGAATGATGGTGCCGCCCGGGACGTCAGGCGAAGCGTTCGTCAGTTGCGCCAGGGCCAGCGCACGTGAGTTGGCAATGCCCATGTGGCCGTCGAGTCGCTGCACGAAGACCGGATTGTTCGGCGTGACCGAATCGATCCATTCGTGCCGGGGCAGCGGTGCGCCCGGCCAGCGCTCGTGATCCCACGTCCCGCCGAGGATCCACTCTCCTGGGCGCAGCTTCGCCGCGTAGGCCTTGATGCGCTGCACGAACTCGGCCGGGGATGCGGCGTCGCGCAGGTCGACAAAGCCGAGCTGGAAACCACCGTCAGAGAAGTGGACGTGTCCATCGATGAATGCCGGGAGTGCCATCCCCGCGCCGGTGGAGATGATGCGAGTCTGCCGCCCCAGCAGCGGGACGACACGCGCGCTGTCACCCACGGCGGCGATGGTGTCGCCACGAATGGCGATGGCGGTCGCCAGCGGATGCAGGGTATCCCCGGTCCAGATTGCCCCGAAGATGGCAATATCGGCCGAACCCGCGCCGGGCTCACATGCCGCGGCAAGGAGCAGGAGAAACGGCAGGAATCGGCGCGCTTTCATGGTCAGCGATCAGCGACGGGCGAGTCGACGAATCGACTCGAGCTTTTCGAGGGCGCTCGACCCGGAGGGCGGCGCCGCCGGCGCCACGGCAAAAAGGTCGCGGATGTCGAGCAGGATCTCGAGCATCAGCTGGTCGCGGGTGTAGGCGCTGTCGAGCTCGATCATCCGGTCGGTTTCGCCGGCCGCGCCGGCCCGCTGGTAGGACTCGCGATACAGCTGCTCGAGGTTCGCGAGGATCTTCTCTCTGGAGCGCACGGGTCGGTCCTTCGAAGGGGTCATGATCGAGACAGTCCTGCACGTGCGATAATTCTACTCATTCGTTGGGCCGGCGGCCGATTCCGGCCCCCGGGGAGCCGGACGCTTACTCTTCAAGGGCACCGACCAGGAGCGGTCGGGTCGAGCGACCGAGACACCAGCCACCAACCACCAGCGATCCCATGAGCCTCTCTGAAAGCCAGCACCGCGTCGACGCCTGGATCTCCCAGTTCAAGGAGGGCTACTTCCATCCGTTGACGAACATCGCCCGCCTCGCCGAAGAGGTGGGCGAACTCGCCCGCGAGATCAACCACCGCTACGGCGAGAAGACGAAGAAGACCGACGAGGCCGAGGGTGATGTCGCCATGGAGATGGCGGACATCCTGTTCGTGATCATCTGCATGGCCAACCGGGAGGGGATCGACCTGCAGGAGGCCTTCGACCGGATGATGGCGAAGGTCGAACACCGTGACACCTCCCGCTGGACCCTGAAGACATGAGGCCGATCCTCTTCGCGCTCGTCGTGACGGCCTCGGCCTGCGGATTGGGATCTCCCCTTCCCCAGGACGAAATGCGCCGCCGGGTGGAGTCCCTCGCCGCAACAGGCGACTCGCTGGGACTGGCGCGGCTGGCCGAACGGCAGTGCAGCCATGGCTCGGCCATCGAGAAGGTGAACTGCTACGAGGAGTACTTTGTCGCGGTGGCGCGGAGTGACCGGGTCCGCCTGGCGCTCGGGACCCTCGCCGCACTCGCCAAGGATCGCCCCGACGTCGCGCTGGACGGCCACGGCTATACCCACGTGATCGGCATCCGTGCGTGGCAGCCCGGCCTCGAGGTCGCGACGGTGTTCAAGGGATGCACCGGGCTGTTCCAGTCGGGCTGTTATCACGGCGTGATCCAGGGCTACCTGCTGGCTGGCGGGGAGGGTCGGCTCGATTCGACGCGCGCCGTCACGCTGTGCGACCAGATCGCCGCCGGCAGCAGCGAGAAGTGGTTGCGATTCCAGTGCGTCCACGGGCTGGGCCACGGCTTCGAGATGATCAACAACTGGGAGCTGCCGACGGCACTCAAGGAGTGCGACTGGCTGCCGAGTCCGTGGGACAGGAGTTCGTGCTACGGCGGGGCCTTCATGGAGAACGCAATCGCCTCGATGCCCGGGGGACATCACACCGCGATGCATGCCCTGGCCACGGAGCGAACGCTCGACTCGGGCACGGCCGCCGCGACGGGTGGTGCTCACGACATGCCCGGGATGACGATGCCCCGGACACCGGACCTCAAGGGCGTCACGTACAAGATGCGCGATGCCACCGACCCGCTCTATCCCTGTTCCGCTGTCGACACGACCTACCAGTTCACCTGCTACCAGATGCAGGGCGGGTTGATCCTCACCGGCGTCAAGGGTGACTTCGCCAAGGCTGCGGCCGAATGCGACCGGGTCGGTCCGCCACTGCTCAGGTCACAGTGCTACCTGAGCCTCGGCACCAACGCGAGCGGCGGCACGGCGCAGAATACCCCGGTCGTGATCCAGGACTGCCTGCACGGTGACCCGGCCTACCAGCCCTTCTGCTTCGTGGGCGCGGTCAAGAACTACGTCGACGTGACGGCCAATCCTGACGACGGCATCGCCTTTTGCACCCAGGTGGAGGAAGGGGCGAACCGCGATCATTGCTACAACGCGGTGGGCGAGGAGATCTCGGTGCTGATTCGCGACCCGGACCAGCGGCAGAAGGCGTGCGAGAAAGCCGGGGCAGACGGCGAAGCGATGTGCCGGATCGGAGCGCAGCTGCCGGAGAAGGACGAATAGTGCCGGGGCGACGCGTGCGTCGCCCCCTATTCCCAGTCCCGTGGCAGGGTCGCCAGTTCGTCGAAGATCACGAGATAGGATTGATAGCGCTCGGGATCGAGCCCGTCGCTGTCGAGCAGGGCGCGAATGGCACATCCCGGTTCGGTGCGGTGGGTGCAGTCATCGAATCGGCAGGTCCCGATGTGCGGCACGAACTCCGGAAAGCACTCATCAAGGTGGGCACGGTCAATTGCCCAGACGCCGACCTCGCTGAAGCCTGGCGTGTCAGCAACGAAGCCGCCCTCCGCCAGTGGAATCATCGCCGCGGTAACCGTGGTGTGGGTGCCGCGGCGCAGCTTGGCGGAGACCTCGCCCACCCGAAGCCCCAGCCCGGGTTCCAGCGCATTGAGGAGCGAGGACTTCCCCGCCCCGCTGGGCCCGGTGAGGACCGACTCCTTCCCCACCAGCCGGGATCGCAACAGGTCGATGCCCTCGCCGCGCCTGGCCGCGGTGGCGACGACTTCGTACCCGGCCTTGGCAAGGTGGGCGATCACCGGATCGGCCGGGGCGAGGTCGCACTTGTTGACGACGACCAGGGCCGGGATGTCGTTTGCCTCGGCGACGATCAGGAGGCGGTCGATCAGTTGGGGGATCGGCAGCGGATCGGCCGCGGCGGTGACCACGACGACCTGATCGACATTGGCCGCCACGGCGCGCGTCCCGCGACCGCCGGGGATCCGCCGCTCAAGGATCGAATGCCGCGTTTCGACGCCATCGATGCCGAGGACATCTTCGGCGAGCGTCGCCGGATCGAACCGGACACGGTCGCCCGCCACCGCGCGGTCGACCTCCCGCTTTGCCTTGCCGCGCAACACCGCCGTGCGTTCGACGCCGTCGACCAGCACGCGATAGCTGCCGCCTTCACGCGCCAGCACCACCCCGGTCGAGGCGCTCAGGCGTCCTCCGGCCCGCGGGTCGCGACCAGCTGATCGAGGATGGCCTTGACGTCGTAGAGCGAGAGCGCACCGAGGCGTTCGCGCGCCTCATCCGGTGTGGCGCCGGTGACGAGGTAGTCGGTTTCGAGGTGTCCCACGGGGGAATCACCGGCAGGCGACCAGCGGACAAAGAGCAGCGCGCCACCGAAGCGGCCGCGCTCATCAGGATCGTCGTCCACATAGAGCCCGACGGAGTACGGCTGGCCGTCAGCCCCGGAGAAGGCCGCCGCCCGGTCGTGCTTGGCCATGTACCCGCCGAGCGTGAACTCCGTCAGGATTTCCGTGTGATTTCCTTCATGATGTTACCGAGGATGAAGACGATGTTGGCGGGACGCTCGGCGAGGCGACGCATGAGATAGGGATACCACTGGGTGCCGAACGGGATGTAGACCCGCAGGCGGTAGCCTTCCTTCACCAGCGTTTCCTGCAGGTCGCGACGGACGCCGAAGAGCATCTGGAACTCGAAGCGATCGCGGGCGATGCCCTTCTCGGTCACGAACGCCTTGGCGTGCGCGATGATCGCCTCATCGTGGGTCGCAATGGCGGGATACTTCCCATCGACCAGCAATCGCTCCATCAACCGGATGTAGTTGGCATCGACATCCTTCTTGTCGGGGAAGGCCACGCTGGCCGGCTCGAGGTAGGCGCCCTTGCAAAGACGGACGCGGGCGCCGAGCCGAATCAGCAAGTCGATGTCGTCGCTGGAGCGGCGGAGCATCGCCTGGATCACCAGGCCGGTATGCTCGCCAAAGTCCGGGAAAACCCGCTTGGTGAAGAAGTCGAGCGTGCGCTGCGTGTACGCCGACCCTTCCATGTCGAGGCGGACGAACGCCCCGGAGGCCTTGGCCACCTCAAGCACCGTGCGAATGTTCCGCTCGCAGAGTGCCTCGTCGATATCGAGACCGAGCGCGGTCGGCTTGAGCGACGCGTTGGCTTCGAGTCCCGCCTTCGCCATTGCCTGGAGAATGGCGATGTAGGCGTCGCGCGCGGCCTCGGCCTCTTTCGGCTGGTGGACACTTTCGCCGAGCAAGTCGAGCGAGGCGGTGATTCCCTTCGCCTTGGTTTCGAGGGCGGCGGCCACCCCAGTCTCGATCGTTTCACCCGCCACGAATCGTGAGGCGAACTTCTTTGCGAGGCCGTTGCTGCGGACGAAATTGAAGATCGAACGCCGTTTGGAGAGCCAGAAGAGGGTGGAGCGCATCATCGCAGGGCCGAGCCTCAAGAGAGAAATCAGGTGGTGCACCGGCTGGGGGTGGCGCCAGCGACGGGAAAAGTAGCGCTTGCGTGGAGAGACGGGAGACTAGAGACTAGAGACCAGAACGAGCGACGGGCGACGCGCGACGTCCCCCCACCCTCTGACCGGACCCCCGATGGCAGCAGCACCGCCGCAGACCGTGGAATATGCCCGCAGAATCGGCCTCTTCTCGGCCACCATGCTGGTCATTGGGGGGATCATCGGGTCGGGTATCTTCCGGAATCCGGCCGAGGTGGCCAATCGGGTCAAGACCTCGACCCTGATCCTGGTGGTCTGGGGCATGGGAGCGGTGATCGCCCTGATCGGGGCGTTCATCTTCGCCGAACTGGGCCAGCGACGCCCCCGGGTCGGCGGGGGTTATGCCTACCTGCGCGAGGCCTTTGGGCCGCTGGCCGGATTCATGTACGCCTGGGCGCTCCTGCTGGTGATGGCCACGGGCGCGATCGCGGCGGTGGCGATGATCTTCGCCAGCTATCTCGCCTCGCTCATCAGCTGGCCGGAGTCGACCCAGCCGTACCTTGCCGGTGGCGCCATCCTGTTGCTGACGCTGGTCAACATTCTCGGCGTCCGCCCGGCGGCCTGGACCCAGAACCTCTTCACCATCCTCAAACTGTCCGCGATCGCGGGACTGGTGATTTCGGCCTTCTTCCTGACCGATCCAGCGACCGCGCTTGTTGTTCCAGCGACCCCGCCGAATTCAGTCTTCCTGGCGCTCGGAGCCGCGCTGGTGCCGGTCCTCTTTGCCTTCGGCGGGTGGCAACAAACCAATTTCGTGGCCGAGGAGATCATCCGTCCGGAGAAGACCCTCCCCCGGGCACTAATCCTTGGCGTGCTCGCGGTCGTGGCCGCCTACCTGCTCGTGAATGTGGCCTACCTGCGGGCCATGGGCCCGGTGGCGCTGGCGGCAAGCACCGCCCCCGCCGCGGACACGATGGCAGCGATCAGCGGCGAGACGGGCCGTCGGCTGATCGCCGCGGGCATCGTCGCCTCGACGTTCGGCTTCCTCAACCTGGTGATCCTGGTCTCGCCCCGGGTCTACCAGGCGATGGCTCGAGACGGGCTCTTCTTCGCGTCGTTCGCCCGGCTGCACCCGACCTGGAAGACGCCGGTTGCGGCGATCCTGCTGCAGGGAGCCTGGGCGCTCACACTGCTCTACTACAAGAGGTACGGTGAGTTGAACGACTACGTGGTGTTCGGCGACTGGATCTTCTTCGGCCTGACCGCGGCCTCGCTGTTCATCATCAGGCGTCACGACGGCGACCGGCACACTCCGTTCCGGGTGCCGCTCCATCCCTGGAGCACGCTCGCCTTCATTGCGGCGGCGATCTACGTTGTATTCGGCTCGGTGATCTCGAATCCGGGGAATGCCGTTCGCGGCGCCGGCCTGCTGTTGCTGGGCATCCCGATCTTCCTTTTCTGGCGCAGGCGCGCCGCGCGGAGCTGAATGTTCACCCCACGCACCATCATCGAGCCATTCCGGATCAAGAGCGTCGAGCCGATCCGGCAGACCACGCTGAGCGAGCGGGACATCGCGCTCAAGGCCGCCCACTACAATCTCTTCCTCCTGCGTGCGCGGGACGTCCTGATCGACCTGCTCACCGACTCGGGCACCGGGGCCATGTCGTCGCGGCAATGGGCCGGGATGATGATGGGTGATGAGTCGTACGCCGGCGCCGAGTCGTTCTACCGGTTCGAGGCGGCGGTGCGGAAGATCACCCGCCTGAAGCACGTCATCCCGACGCACCAGGGCCGTGCGGCCGAGCGGATCCTCTTTGGCGCGGCGGTGAACGCGGGCGACATCGTCCCCAACAACACGCACTTCGACACCACGCGAGCCAACATCGAGGCCCGCGGCGGCATCGCGCTCGACATTCCGATTGAAGAGGGACGCCACCCGGAGGTGGTGCATCCCTTCAAGGGCAACATGGACCTCGACGCCCTCGAGCGCGTGCTGACCGAGGAGCGGGGTCGCGTTCCCCTGGTGATGATGACCGTCACCAACAACTCCGGGGGCGGCCAGCCGGTCTCGCTCGAGAACCTGCGCGGCGCCTCGGCCATCTGTCGCAAGCATGGCGTGCCGTTCTTCCTCGATGCCTGCCGCTTTGCCGAGAACTCGTGGTTCATCAAGCAGCGGGAGCCGGGGCACGCAGACGAAAGCCCGCTGGAGATTGCGCAGGCGATGTTCGCCCTGGTCGACGGGGCGACGATGAGTGCCAAGAAGGACGGCATGGCCAACATCGGCGGCTTCCTGGCGATCAACGACGACGACCTCGCGCGTCGTTGCAAGGACAACCTGATCCTGACCGAGGGGTTCGTGACCTACGGCGGGCTCGCCGGGTATGATCTCGAGGCCATCGCCGTGGGATTGGAAGAAGCACTGGACGAGGATTACCTGCGCTACCGCATCGCCTCCGTGTCGTATCTCGCCGACAAGCTGGCGGCGGCCGGCGTGCCGATGGTGACGCCACCCGGCGGGCACGCACTCTACATCGATGCGAAGGCGATGCTGCCGCACATTCCGCAGAACCAGTATCCGGCGTGGGCGCTTTCCTGCGCGCTGTACCTGGTCGGTGGCGTGCGTTCGGTGGAGATCGGCTCGATGATGTTCGGACAGCACCCCGACGGCAGTGAAACGCCGGCCGCCATGGAGCTGGTACGGCTGGCCTTTCCCCGGCGCGTCTATACCCAGAGCCATGTCGACTACCTGGCCGAGGTGCTCTTGTACGTGAACGATCGGCGGGCCACGATCAGCGGGATGCGCATCGTGGAGCAGCCGCCGGCGTTGCGGCATTTCACCGCGAAGCTGGCGCCGATTGGTGCCGCCGTGATCGCCACAGAGTGACGTTTTGTCCGTGGTGTGCGGACGCTGCTCGGGACGACTTACGCTCACGCCCGCGATTTCCGACCGGTGCCGCGCCAACCACTCCCCACCGTCAGGGGCAAGGCGTCACCGCGGAAATCGTGTTCGGCAATCGCTACAACCTTGAGGGCGCTCGCGGGAGAAGTCGTCCCTGCGCTGCGCCCGCACACCACGCGCCGGTCTGATGGATTACGGAGGAAAGATGCGAGGAGCCGCATTTCTGACGGCGATGGCACTGCTGTGCGCATGGAATGCACCCGCGCAGACGCCTGCCTCCCCATACACCTACGTCAAGGCCATCGACACGATGGTGCCGATGCGCGATGGCGTGCGGATGCACACCGCGGTGTACCTGCCCGAGGGTGCGACGAAGCCGCTGGCGATCGTGCTGCTGCGCACGCCCTACGGGATCGCCAATGCCGGCGGGCGGATGAGCACCGGAAGTCTCCGTGAGCTGGCGGCCGACGGCTACGCCTTCGCCTTCCAGGACATCCGGGGTCACTATGGCAGCGAAGGGACCTTCGTGATGCAGCGCGCCCCGCGCGACCGCAGCGATCCCAAGGCCATCGACGAGGGCACCGACGCCTGGGACACGATGAACTGGCTGGTGAAGCACGTTCCCAACAACAACGGCCGGATCGGCATGCTGGGCGTGTCGTACGACGGCTGGCTGGTGGTGCAGGCGCTGATGGATCCGCACCCGGCGTTCAAGGCCGCGTCGCCACAGGCTTCGCCAGCGGACATGTGGCTGGGAGATGACTTCCATCACCAGGGGGCGTTCCGGCTGTCGTATGGCTTCGAGTACGCCTACGAGATGGAGGCGGGCAAGGAGACCAAGCTCTTCCCGTTCGATCGCGCCGACACGTACAGCTGGTACCTCGCCCTCGGCGGCCTGTCGCGAGTCAACCAGGAGATCTTCAAGACCCTCATCCCCACCTGGAACGATTATGTCGCCCACCCCGACTACGACGCCTTCTGGCAGAAGCAGGCGGCGGCGCCGTACTTCACCCGCGCGGTGTCGGTGCCCACCCTCAGCGTGGCAGGCTGGTGGGACCAGGAGGATTTCTACGGCCCGGTGACGATCTATCGCGCGATGGAGAAGCACGACACCGGCAACATGAACTTCCTGGTGGTCGGCCCGTGGAACCACGGTGGCTGGGGCGGTGCCGGAAAGACGCTGGGGCCGATCGATTTCGGCTCGAACACTGGTGACTACTATCGGGCCGAGATCCAGCGGGCGTTTTTCGCGTGCCACCTGCAGGGTGCCGCGACCGGTTGTCGTCCGGCGGAGGCGACGCTGTTTCGTGGCGGCGACAATACCTGGGTCACCAGCAACACCTTCCCGCGCAAGGATGGCGTCACGCCGACTGCGATCTACACCGCCGCGAACGGCGCGCTCTCGTTCAGCAAGCCCACGGCCACCGTCGGAGCGGACTTCTTCGTTTCCGATCCGGCCAACCCGGTGCCCTACCGGCACCGGCCGATCCAGCCGACGTACGGCCCCGGCTCGATCTGGCGCACGTGGCTCACTGAGGACCAGCGCATCGTCGAGCACCGGCCCGACGTCGCCAGCTGGCAAACGGCACCACTCACCACGCCGGTGACCATCAGCGGCGAGATCAGCGCGGTGCTCTTCGCCTCGACCTCAGGGAGTGACGCTGACTGGGTGGTCAAGTTGATCGATGTCTACCCCGACTCGCTCGGCCCGGTGATGGGTGGCTATGAGTTGATGGTTGCGAACGATGTTCTTCGTGGGCGGTATCTCGAATCATTCTCGAAACCGCGTGCGCTGGTACCGGGGAAGGTCGAGAAGTTCACCATCGACCTCCATACCCAGGAGTACACCTTCAAGCCGGGCCACCGGATCATGGTGCAGGTGCAGAGTACCTGGTTTCCGCTGATCGACCGGAACCCGCAGAAGTACCTGCCGAACATCTTCCAGGCCACGGCGGCGGATTTCGCGACGGCGGTTCACCAGGTGCAGCGGACCGCCGCCTATCCGACCCACCTGATGCTGCCGATAGTTACGGGACAATAGGGCGCCGGAGGTGGGGGGGTCATTGCACCGTCAGGGTTATCGCACGACGGGCCACGACGCCCCGCGCATCCGACAGGACCAAGGCCAGTTCGTAGCTGCCGCTTGGCAGATTCGACAATGCGACCTCACGCTGCGCCTCGGTGATCCCTGACTTGAACTCCGCATCGAACGTCATCTGCGACACCTGGCCCTCGGCCGGCACGCCGTCCACCAGGCGTCGGACCACAATCCCCACCTTCACCGGCACCTGCTCACCATCATTCTTGACCTGGTAGTAAAGCTGCAAGGGATCCTCTCGGCCGAGGACCTGCATCGGTGTCAGCGGCACCTCGAGTGTACCACTGTTCCAGACCAGGGGGCCGCCACCAACGCCGATGACAAGATCGGAGAGTTGCAAGGTTGAGCCCGGCAGGTCCGGCGGACGGTCGGCGTAGAGGCCGCCGCGTCGCAGCAAGCCCACCTGGGTCGCCATCACGCTCCACGAGCTGAAGCCGGACCCGGGCACCACCTCGAACCCGAGGTAGGCGCCCCCACCCTGGCCTCCTGGAGACAGGGCGATCTGCCGGTTGAACACGGTATCGGTCGATGCGACACCGATCGTCCATCGGCGGAAATCGACCGCCACGGTGGCCGACCGGTCGGGACCGTCGCTCGTGGGTAGGAGATCAGCTGTTGGGACAGCGAATGTCAGCAGATCGATCGGCCGTTCCGCCAGCGGGTCCCAGAGGTGGGCCACTCGGGCCACCACCCTGAGGTGGTGGCTCTCGTCGGGGTTCGGCAGGGTAGCACACGAGATCCGATCCAAATCCCGGTTGCAGGGGCGGAACGTTCCACCGGCATACGAGGTGTACCAGAAGTGCTCAAGGAAATTGCGAGTCATAAGGCTGCCCCGTTGCCACATGGCCGTCAGCGTCGGCGGGGCAAGGCGATGCAGTCGATTGTAGCCCTCGGTATGCTGGATTGGGAGGCGAGCCTTCATCGCCTTGCTGATCCATCCGAAGACCTCGGCGCTTGGGATCGCAAACCACTCCGCGCGTTCGATAGGAGTCATCACATCACCGGGGTTGTGTCCTTCCCGGCCCGCTGGGTTCAGTGCACCGGCCTCGATGGCCACACTGTTTGCTGCCGCGCCCGGCTCAAGATGCCACCCGAGCTCAGCCCGGGCCGCTGAATCGTGTGATGCAAGGCCAGCCCACCCGATGAACCCCAGGCCCGCGGTGGTATCGGCACTGGTGAAGGCTAGCCGCGCCAGGCGAAGGAAATGCCAAGTGGAATCGTGGCCGGCCGCCAAGGCCAGCATGCTGCAGTCGTGCGCGGTCACGTGATCACCCATATCCATCATCAACGAGGCACAGGAGCGCAACAGGCCCGGAGACCGAGATCCCAATTGGATCGCGTGGTACAGCATTGCAGCGATCGCCGGAAGATCAGTCATTCCCAATTGCCCGCGCAGGCGAGCCGGCTCATGGAAGGCCGGGTGTTGCGAAGGCAGGGCCTCCTGGGTCACGACGCCGAGCAATTCGGCGGCGCGCGCATCGTCTGGCTTCTGTTCCAGCTGCTGCATGAGTGCCGCGACGGCGCCCGCTGCCCAGGACACGCCCGGCAACATGCCCGGGCCCTCACGTCCCGTGGCGTCCTTGGCGAAGAGCGTCGCTCGGACGCAACCCAACGTGGCCATGGTGCTATCCGACGGAGAGCGCGACTCGGCACTCGCCAGCCGATCCTGCAGATCTTCAAGCGACCGGACACTGAGTGGCGCGACGCTGCCGCAGAGCGCGTAAATGCGCGGCACCGCGGTTCCGTGCCGATCGACCTGCTGGAAGAAGCCATTGACGAAATACGGCCCGCCCCCTTGCGCAACCGATGGCAGTTGCTGGGCTGAGACGGACGCGACCAGACCGAACAGCACGACCAGCATCTCGGATGCTCCCATGAAAGTCAGCATCACAATAGTACCGATGAGTCAGCCGAGGAACCTGAAGGAGGGACGCTGGCACGGCCCTCGAGGCCGGTGCGTACGCCACCGGTCTCGAGGACCGCGATGCCATGTCATCACGCGGGTCGGCCCACCAACCGTCTGCCATGCAAATCAAAAAGAGCAAACAACCTCACCATTGAAGCAACCCTGATAGTTGACATGTCCGCAGTGGTGGTTCCAAGCATAGATCTCGCACTCATTGGCTTGCTCCTCGCCGCACGGACAGCCGATGCTTATGAAACCACCATTGCCGCACTCCGCGCCGCCCGATCGAGCTTCTGCCCGCTGGGTCGCAACACCAGACATCACAACTACCAGGGACAGCCCGAGCGCAATCTTCGCCTTCGTGGTCATGGTGCTTCTCCGTCTTGAGGGTATTGTCGTCACTTCACTGCCGTTGTTGCTGCCTGCACTTGCCCCTCCTCCGACCGACTAGGAGGGCCCTGCATGGGAGGCCAGAAGGGCCGCACGGACGAACTCTTCAAGGCGCGTCGTATCTGGCGCACCGGGAAGTCGAAGCCCATTGATGAGGATGGTGGGGGTGCCGCTGCCGCCGACGGCTTTCGCGGCGACTTTGTCGGCTTCGATGCCTGGTATGGGCGAAGTGGCTGTGTTGCATGAGTTGAACGCCGGCAAGTCCGGCACCCCAGCATCACGGGCATAGTCGATGAAGGACTTCAGCCCAAGCGAGTCCTGCTTCAGGTAGGCGAGGTCGTGAAACTGCTCGAACCTGCCTTGAAGTCCGGCGCACTCGGCCGCGCGGGCGGAGGCATAGGCAAACCGATGGTAGCTCAACGGCCAATGGCGAAAGACAACCGCCACCTGCGTCGGATACTTGTCCCGAATGGCTTGCAGGGGACCCATCGCGCAGGTGCGACAGACAGGGCATTCGAAGTCCGCAAACTCGATGATCGTGACCGGGGCGTCTGTCGAACCGAACCAATGCCCGACGGCATAGCTCTTCCAATTCGAAACCGGAACCGGCTTCGGCTCGCCAGACCGATTGCCCGAGGCGGAAAAGAACTCGCGATGGACGGTGGTCACGGCGACCACAACGGCGCACAAAACGGCAACAGAAACGAGGATTGTCGAGACCGATTCCCGGAGTGACACGTGATCTCCGCAGTGCGCAGGTGAACGGTGGCAGCTTACGAGGTTCTGTCCGCTGGTGGAATTGGCTTTCTGGTGTATCCCACTCGGGCTACCCCGGAATGACTAGCCGGATTGTGCGGCCTGCCAGAGCAGCCCGACGGCCAGGGCGGTCGCCCCGTTTCGGGTGCTGCACCCGCTCTTCTCGAAGACTCGACTGTAGTGCGCCTTGACGGTACCCTCGGCCATCCCAAGGTTCTCCCCGATCTCCCGATAGGTAAGGTCGCCAATCCCCGCCAGAACCACCTTCGCCTGACAGGGAGTCAGAGAGAGTTGCTCGGCGAGTGATCTGAGTCGCTGATCGTCGGACAGGAGTGGGGGCAGGATCAGGGGCAGCCGCAGGTCGATTCGGTGCGTCATCGAGACCTCGCCCCGGGGTTCGTTCCGGGATACTCGCGTGAGCGCTTGTGCTGCACCAGGATTCGATGACACCGAGCTCTCCGGTGGATCCAGGCGGGTGCCGCCAATACCTGACGGTGGCGTTGCTCTGGATCGGTTCGTTGATCAAATGACTTGCGCGACGTATCTCATTGTGAACCACGCCGTTCAAGTCGATAGCGCACGATTCCCTGCAGGCCATCGGCGTCGCTCTCATATCCCCACACCGTGTGCAGGTCGGCTGCCTGAAGCGAGACATTGTCGGGCAGCGTGAGCATACCGAGCACCGTGCCTCGGGCATCCAATACTCGCCAATGGTGGCCCCGCCCGGCGGCACTTTCCTCCAACCATACCGTGCTGTCCCGGCCAACCTGCACCCGCCGCACCGCCGGGAAATTGGCCTCGGGCCGTAACGACTTGGCGAAGGCCGTGTACTCAGGGCCGAGCCGGGCGTTCCGCGTCTCCTGGAAGGCCACCATGCTGTCCAAGGCGGCCTGCGCCACGGGGACCGGGACGAAGGAATAACTGCGATCGAGCAGCACCAGCCCACGCTCGTTGACTAACGTCAAACGATAAGTCGTCGATGGTATCCTTCCCGGGCCTTGCTCGACACTGGCGATCAGCGCTGTAGGTGCCTGATCCCAGTCCGTAGCAACCCAACTGTTGCAGAACGGGATGTACGCCGTCCACGTCCCGCCGCGGCCGGCCGACTTGCTGAAGGCGCACCGGTTTGGCGGCACGACGCCGATGCGGTTCCGGAGGACACCGGTGCGGCTCGTTCGAAGCAGCACCGAGTACCCCGAATCAACATCAGTCGCCCAGCTCGGTTTGTGTCTTGGACGGAATGTCGCCATCGCCCGCAGGTCGCCACCAGGCAGCACGGCTTGGACATACAGCTGGACCGGCGTCGAGTCCTGGGATGCCTCAGGGAGACGCACGGTGGTAGGCTCTGCGAAGGATCGCACCAGGACGTAGTTCGGGCCGAAAATGGTGATGCGCTTCAGACTCGGATCATGCACCCACAGGGAGTCCCCGAACCAACCGGCGCTGCGAATGTTCCGGAACTCTCCCGGGCCCTCGCCTTCCCGACCGATCTGGCCAAGCGAGCCGGACACACCAAACCTGCGGAAGATGTTGTCCTGGTCGTCGATGACCAGGATGTCCCCATTGCGGGCCACGAGCAGGGAGCCAGCACGGCTGATGTCCGCGGTCACGGCGCCGATGTGAAGGTCGCGCGTTGCGATGAACGTCGGAGGCCTCTGAGCCCCAGCGTATCCTGGAAGGAGTCCCCAGATGAGAGCAATGAGTTGCACCCGGTTTGGAGAACACATGCTAGCTGCTCCGCGGTAAGCCGAAGGAGATCATGGATACCATGCGAATCTGGCTCTTGGTAGACTGCCTTTCAGTTTCTCGACCGCAAGAATAGTCCACGAGCGTCAATCCACCGTTAATCGACCTTACGTGTTTCGCCTAAGCGTTGTCAGCAGCGGAGAACGCCTCGTTGCGTCAACACATCGACGCAGGTACACCTCGGGATCCCGACACGTCTAGTAGGAGTCGTTCTCCCAGGCCACTCCAGCATTCTGCAATCTCGGTCGCCGGGAGCGGGCATATCGGAGAGGGCAAGCCGCACAGAAGCGGCGAAGGATTCATCGCGCGATGGAGAAGCACGACACTGGCGACTACTATCGCGCCGAGATCCCGCCCACGTACGGCCCGGTGATGGGTGGCTATGAGTTGATGGTTGCGAACGATGTTCTTCGTGGGCGGTATCTCGATTCGTTCCTCGAAGCCGCGTGCGCTGGTACCGGGAAAGGTCGAGAAGTTCACCATCGCCCTGCACACCCAGGAGTACACTTTCCGGCCAGGACACCGGATCATGGTGCAGGTGCAGAGTACCTGGTTTCCGCTGATCGACCGGAATCCGCAGAAGTACCTGCCGAACATCTTCCAGGCCACGGCAGCGGATTTCGCCACCGCGGTTCACCAGGTGCAGCGGACGGCCACCTACCCGACCCACCTGGTGCTGCCGATAGTTACGGGGCAATAGGGCCCGGAGGTGGGGGGGGCTGGCGAAAAGGGGGCGATGGAGGCTCGATTTAGGGCAGCCGCGACGCCCCAGATCACCTCGGGGCGATGGATCCGCGGCGGGTCCCCACCCCGGCATTGCTGCTCGACGACCTGTTGGATACATGCCGACGGTATGGCTTAGAGCGCTTGGTTTCGCTCGTCACCGCCGACCCCACTGACCTTTCTACCTTTGTGCGGTGCTGAGCACCGCCACATTCTCAGGAATACTGTGGCCGATACCCCCGAGCACGCCGCCGCTGCCAAGCGGCTTCCGATCACCAAGAGCGACCCCCTCCTCCCCGTCGGAGCAGCTGTGCTGCCGGCCGCGACCAGCCACCAGGGGGCGGCATGAGCGACGAAAAGGGGGGCCGCCCACGGCGTCGCGGTGGCCGGGGGAGGCGGCGGCCGGGGGGTGGCTCCGGCAGGCCTGGCAACGGGAACGGGAATGGAGGCAACGGCGGCGGTGGAACCACCGCGGCTGTGCAGGTTCCCTACGAGCCGGCCGCGCCGGGGGCACGGGTCGAGGCCGTCGGGGTGCTTGAGCTGAATGATCGCGGCGGTGGTTTCCTCCGCTCGCGCGAGGCCTCCTACCTTCCGAGCAGCTCCGACACCTTCGTTCCACAGGGCGTCATCCAGCGGTACAAGCTCCGGGCAGGCGATGAGATCGTCGGCGAGGCACTGCCCGCGCGCGGGGGCAAGGGGCCGATGCTCGAGACGATCACGTCACTCTTCGGTCGCGATCCCAGCGTCACAGAGTCGCGGATCGATTTTGCCCGTCTGCCTGCCATTCACCCATCCCAGGTGCTCAAGCTTGCCCCGCGCGACGGCATCAAGCGTGGTGGCGACATCACACCGGGCTTGATCGACCTGCTTTGCCCCCTGGGCCGGGGACAGCGAGCCCTCGTGGTGGCGCCGGCGAAGGCCGGCAAGACCACGCTGCTGACGGCGATCGCCCGCGGGATCATCACCAACTATCCCGAGACGACGGTTTACATCCTCCTCGCCGACGAGCGGCCGGAGGAAGTGACCGAAATGGAAATGGCCAACGTCGGCGAGGTGATCGCTTCGAGCTTCGACCACGGCGCGGAACGGCATGTGGCGGTCTCGGAAATGACGCTGGAGCGGGCACGCCGCCGAGTGGAGCTCGGCGAGGACGTGGTGATCATCCTCGACTCGCTCACCCGCCTGGCCAGGGCCTACAACAACATCGATCGCGGATCGGGTCGCACGCTGTCGGGCGGCATCGGCGCCGAGGCGATGGAACGGCCGAAGCGGTTCTTCGGCAGTGCCCGCGCGGTCGACCCCCGTCATGGCGCAGGCTCCCTCACGATCATTGCCACCGCACTGATCGACACCGGCAGCAAGGGTGACGAAGTGATCTTCGAGGAATTCAAGGGAACCGGCAACGCCGAGATCGTGCTCAGCCGAGAACTCGCGGAACGGCGGGTCTTCCCGGCGATCGACGTCTCCGCCAGCGGCACGCGGCGCGAGGAGTTGCTGCTCGATCCCAAGGCACTGGAGCGGGCACACCTGCTGCGCAACCAGACGGCAGGACTCCCGACCACCAAGCAGATCGAAGTGGCGCGCGAGTTGTTGCAGCGGGGAATCGTCTAGGAGCGCTTCGCCGCGGTGGTCGGTGCCGTCGGCGCCCCGGGACCGTAGCGCGCCCCGGCCGCGACATCCCGGGGAAAGAGTGCCTCGATCCGCGCAAGATCAGCCGGGGTGAGCTCGACCGCGAGCGCACCGATATTCTCCTCCAGCCGCTCGACCCGCCGCGTACCGGGAATCGGCACAAAGTTCGAGTCCCGGGCGAGCACCCACGCCAGAGCCAGCTGCGCGGCCGTGCACCCCTTCTCCGCAGCCATTGTCTTGACCGCATCAACCAGGCGGAGATTCCGGTCGAAGTTCTCGCCCTGGAATCGCGGGCTGGTACGGCGGAAATCGTCCGCTGCCAACTCGGCCTCACGCTTGAGCGCACCCGTGAGGAAGCCGCGGCCGAGCGGCGAGAACGGCACGAAGCCGATGCCGAGCTCCCGACAGGTTGGGAGCACGCCATCCTCGGGATCCCGTGTCCAGAGGGAGTATTCGCTCTGCAGCGCCGTGATGGGATGCACCGCAGCAGCACGCCTGAGCGTCTCCGGGGCCACTTCGGAGAGCCCGAGCGTACGGATCTTCCCGGCCTGCACCAGCTCGCTCATCGCGCCGACCGTGTCCTCGATCGGCACCTTGGGGTCGGCGCGGTGGAGGTAGTAGAGATCGATGGTGTCGACGCCGAGACGCTTGAGCGAGGTCTCGCAACAGGCTCTGGCGTAGTCGGGGGCGCCATTGATCGCACGCGACGTAGGCACAGCCGGATCACGGACGATGCCGAACTTGGTGGCGATCACGACCTTGTCCCGCTTCCCCTTGATCGCCCGCCCGAGCAGGGCCTCGTTGGCGCCATTGCCATACATGTTGGCGGTGTCGAAGAAGGTGACTCCGAGCTCGATGGCGCGATGGATGGTGGCGATGCCACTGACCTCATCGCCCGGGCCATAGAACTCGCTCATGCCCATGCAGCCCAAGCCGAGGGCGGAGACATCAAGGTCGCGCAGCCGGCGATGTTGCACGGATCCCTCCCTGAGAGGACGCCGAAAACTAGTTCCGGCGCGGCTTGCCGCCATGGGCCACCGCGTCGAGGACCACCATGTTGGCCAGGGAATCGTCGAGCGGTATCGGCACGGCGGTGCCATGAAGGACTGCCCGATCGAATTCCTCGACCATGAGCGCGTACTGATCGCTGGCCGGGAAGACAGCTTCCTCGACATCATCACCAAGGAAGCAACGAAAGGCCGCCGGTTGATCGGCCAGCGGATTGAAGGGGCGCTCGACCTCGATCCGTCCGGCACTCCCGACAATCGACACGTGCTGCTGCCATGGCAGCTGCGTGGCGCAAGTGAAGGTCGCGGTACCGGGATCGAAATCGAGCACTGCCGAGGTGAGGCGATCGGTTCCGAATCCTGGATCATGCTGCACACTCCCCTGCACCGTTCTGGGTTCCCGGCCGAAGAGCCAACGGGACACCGACACGCCGTAACACCCGATGTCGAGCAGCGCCCCACCCCCCGTTCCTGGCTGGTTGCGGATGTCGCCAGGATCGGTGTTGTGGTACCCGAAAAAGGTATGAACCGTCGCCAGTTCACCCAGCGTTCCGTCCTTGATCAGGGTGTGAACAGCCCGCCAACGCGGCTGGAAGCGATACATGAACGCCTCCATCACTTTCAGGCCGGGAAAGCGCCTCGCGGTGCGACCAATCGCCTGGACTTCCTCGGCAGCGAGCCCGAGCGGCTTTTCGCAGAGGACGTGCTTCCCCGACTCCAGTGCGCGAATGGTCCAGGGCAGGTGCAGGTGGTTGGGCAGCGGGATGTAGATGGCATCAATGCCGGGATCGTCCAACAGCGCCTGATAGCCGCCGTACGCCAGCGGGATGCCAGCGGTCTCAGCAGCATTCCGAGCCATGGCGAGCTCTCGTGATGCGATCGCGGCCACCTCGCCGCTGGGCGAGGCATGGATGGCCGGCACCACGCGTCGCATCGCAATCGACGCGGTCCCCAGAATGCCCCACCGAACCGTGGCTGTCATGGCCCACCCTCTTGCGGACGTCTTCCCCGAGACTAAGGTATGGGTATGCTGACTGCGATGCGACATGCCGTCCTCGAGGCCAATACGGCCCTGTTCCGTTCCGGGCTCGCCACCTTCACCTTCGGCAACGCCAGCGCGATCGACCGCGACGCGGGGCACGTGGTGATCAAGCCGAGCGGGGTGGCCTACGGTGAGCTGCGGACCGAGGATCTGGTGGTGACCGATCTAGACGGAACCGTCATTCACGGCACACTCCGGCCGTCCTCCGACCTGGCCACCCACCTCGCGCTCTACCGGGCCTTCCCGACGATCGGCGGCGTGGTCCACA